>NZ_JAEDAK010000009.1 GCF_016093275.1 Inhella proteolytica | reverse complement strand
CCGCCGCCGCGCCGCAGCCAGGCCGCGCTGCGCCCCTTTGCCATGGGCCTGCCGCCGCAGGACCTGTTCCCTGGTGCGGACTGGGCGCGCCTGCAGCGCCGCCTGTGGCGCCGCTGCGAGCGCGGCGAGCTGCCGCTGGGCTACGGCCCGGCCGAGGGCGAGCCGCGTCTGCGGGCCGCGCTGGCGGCCTGGCTGCGCCACGCCCGCGGCCTGCGCTGCAGCGCCGAACAGGTGCTGATCTCCAGCGGCGCGCAGCAGGCCTTTGCCTTGCTGGGGCTGGCCTTGCCCGGGCCGGGTGAGCCGGTGGCGGTTGAGGCCCCGGGTTACCACGCCAGCTGGGCCGCGCTGCAGCTGGGCGGCGCGCGCCCGGTGGGCGTGCCGGTGGACGGGCGGGGCCTGCGCCCAGCCGCTCTGCAGGCCCTGGGCCCGGGCTGCCGAATGGCCGTCGTCACGCCCTCGCACCAGTGGCCCACCGGTGCCTGCATGGACCTGGAGCGCCGCCTGGCGCTGCTGGAGTGGGCGCAGCGCCAGCGGGCCTGGCTGGTGGAGGACGACTACGCCGGCGAGTACCGTTTCGACGGCCCGCCGCTGCCGGCCCTGAGCAGCCTGGACCGCGAGGGTCGCTGCATCTATGTGGGCAGCTTCTCCAAGCTGCTGCTGCCTGGCCTGCGCCTGGGTTATCTGGTGCTGCCGCCGGCCCTGGTGCCGCTGCTGCAGCGCGTGCGTGCCGCGCTGGACCGCCAGCCGCCGCACTTCGAGCAGGAGGTGCTGGCCGACTTCATCGAACTGGGTCTGCTGGCGCGCCATTTGCGCCGCTGCCGCCGCGCCGCCGCGCAGCGCCGCCAGGCCTTGCTGCAGGCCTGGGCGCGCGCCTTCGGGCCGCGCTGGCCCTTGCAGGCGCCAGCATCGGGCCTGAACGTATACCTGCCGCTGGCCAGCCCGGCCGAGGAAGCCCGGCTGCTGGAACAGGCGCGCGCGGCCGGGCTGACGCTGGGTGGCATCCAGGAGCTGCTGCGCGCCTGCGGCCAACCGGGGGAGCGCGCCGGCCTGGTGCTGGGCTTCGGGGCCAGCACCGAGGCGCAGCTGCGCGCGGCGGTGGCGCGGCTGGCGCAGGCCTGGGTCTAGGCGGCTGCGCGGCCCGTCACGCCGCGGTCACGCCGGGGTGCGCACAGTGGCGGCCATTCGTTCAACGCACCCCGAAAGACGGCCCATGTCACTCCCCATCCCAGGCATGCCCATGCCCTTCCGACGCCTGCGCGGCCCTGCCTGCGCCCTGCTGGTGGCCGCCGCCCTGAGTGCCTGTGGCGGCGGAGGCGCCGGCAGCCCGGCCCCCGAGCCGAACCAGCCGCCCCCCACCAACCCGCCTCCTACCAACCCCCCGCCCGGCAACCCCGCACCACGCGTGCTCAGCTTCCAGGCCGATCGCAGCGAGGTGTTTGTGGGCGGCTCCGTGCTGCTGAAAGCCGAGTTCGAGGGCCAGTACGGCCGCCTGGACCCTGAGGGCAGTGCGCTGCAGTCCGGCCAGAGCCTGCGTGTCGGGCCTTTGGATCGCGAGCGCGAGTTCCGTCTGGTGGTGGGCAGCGCGGGTCGGCAGGACGCCGAAGCCGTGCTGCGTGTGCCGGTGCGATTTCGTGACCGCTATGTGAATCTGCCGCAGCCGCTGCATCTCTCCCAACACGCCGCGCTGCTGGCCGACGATGGCAGCGTGCTGCTCATCGGCGGCTCCCGCGGCGGTGGCGCCCTGAGCGACCGGGTGGACCGCTACGACCCGCAGAGCGGCTCCATCCTGCCCTTTGGCCAGTTGCTCAGTGGACGCGCCGCGCCGGTGGCCACGCGGCTCCCGCAGGGCCAGATCCTCATCACCGGCGGCTTCCTGAGCGGGGCCGACTGGCGCGCCGCCGAGCTGCTGGACGAGCGCACGGGCCAGAGCCAGCCGGCCGGCACGATGAGCACGCCGCGCACCGACCACGCGGCCGCGCCGCTGCCCGGCGGCCGCGTGCTGGTGGCCGGCGGTGTGGTGTCATACGGCGGCAGCGCGCCGGCCATCAGCGCCACGGCCGAGATCTGGGAGCCGGCCACGCGCAGCTTCCGCCGCCTTGCCACCGGCCTGCACAGCGCGCGCACCGGCCACACCATGACGGTGCTGGCCAACGGCAAGATCCTCATCGTCGGTGGCCACAGCGACAACCCCGCGGCCCCGCTGGCCGAGCTGTTCGACCCCGCCACCGAGCGCTTCACCCCGGTGGAGAGCGGCCTGCCGCTGCGCAGCCAGCATGCCGCGCTGATGGGGCCGGATGGCCGCGTGCTGATCCTGGGCGGTGAGCTGGGGGGCGAGAACCCCCAACCCAGCGCCAGCGTGCTGCGCTTTGACCCCGCCAGCGGCCACTTCGCCGAGCTGCCGCCGCTGCGCCAGCCGCGCAGCCAGGTGCGTGGCGCCATGCTGCCCAGCGGCCAGGTGCTGCTATTCGGCGGGCAAACGGCGGCGAACAGCCATGCCTGGAGCGCCGAGCGCTACGACCCCGCGCAGGGTGGGCAGGCCCTCGCCGACCTGGCCGGCGAGCGCGCCGGCCACAGCGTGACGCGCCTGCGCAGCGGCCGCGTGCTGGTGGTGGGTGGCGAAAGTCTGCAGGGCCAGTTCAACGCTACCGTGCAGATCTACGAGTAACGATCCTGGAGGAGAAGCATGGCCGCGCACACAAGACTGCACAACAAGGTGGCGTTGATCACAGGAGCAGCGCGCGGCATCGGGGCGGCGATTGCCGAGGCCTTTGTGCGCGAGGGCGCACGGGTCTGGGTGAGCGACCTCGACGGCCCCGGCGCCCTGGCCTGCGCACAGCGCCTGGGCGCCGCGGCGCTGACGCTGGACGTGCGCCAGGAAGCCGACTGGCAGCACGCCATGGACCAGGTGCTGGCCGCCGCCGGCCGCCTGGACGTGTTGGTGAACAACGCCGGCATCAGCGGCTTGGAGCAGGGCGCCGCGCACGACCCCGAGCACGCCACGCTGGACGACTGGCGCGCCGTGCACGCGGTCAACTCCGACGGCGTGTTCCTCGGCTGCAAGCACGGCATCCGCGCCATGCGCCACAGCCGCGCGGCGTCCATCATCAACATCAGCTCGCGCTCTGGCCTGGTGGGCATTCCCATGGCGGCCGCCTACGCCGCCAGCAAGGCCGCGGTGCGCAACCACACCAAGAGCGTGGCGCTGTACTGTGCGCAGCAGGGGCTGCCGATCCGCTGCAACAGCATCCACCCGGCGGCCATCCTCACGCCCATGTGGGAGCCCATGCTGGGCGAAGGCCCCGAGCGCGCCGCGCGCATGGCCGCCTTCACGGCCGACTGCCCGCTGCGCCGCTTCGGCACGCCCGAGGAGGTGGCCGCCGTGGCCCTGCTGCTGGCCAGCGACGAAAGCGCCTACATGACCGGCACCGAGTTGCATGTGGACGGCGGCATCCTGGCCGGCGCCGTGGTCACCCCGCAAGCGGCGGAGGAGGCCTGATGCGCGCCCGTGCCCATGCCTTTCTCGCGGCCTCGCTCGACGGCTTCATCGCCCGGCCCGATGGGGGCCTGGACTGGCTGCTGCAACGCCATGCCCAGGCCCCCGCGGGTGAGGACTTCGGCTATGCCGAGTTCTTCGCCCGCATGGACGCCCTGGTGATGGGCCGCGGCAGCTACGAGGCGGTGCAGGGCTTCGACCCCTGGCCCTATGGCGACAAGCCGGTCTGGGTCTGCTCCCGCACGCCCCTGCAACTGCTGCCCGGCAAGCCGCTGCAGCAAAGCACCGAACCCCTGGCTGCGCTGCTGCAGAACTTGGGCGGGCAGGGCGTGCGCCAGGTCTATCTGGACGGCGGCCAGCTGGTGCACAGCGCGCTGCGCGAGGGCCTGCTGGACAGCTTGACGCTCACCGTGATCCCGGTGCTGCTGGGCCAGGGCCGCTCGCTCTGGGGCGCGCTGCCGGCCGATGTGGGCCTGCAGCTGGAAGCGGCCACGCCCTACTCCGATTGCGGCTTCGTGCAGCTTCGCTACCGCGTCAACGCGGCCCTCAACGACCCCGTTGCGGGCGGCCACTGAAGAGAACCGACGATGACACGAATCCTTTCCCTGGCCACCGCAGCCACCGCTTGCGTGCTGCTGAGCGCCTGCAGTGGCCTGGTGCGCGAAGCGCGCATGCAACTGCCGCCTGAGCTGAGCGCGTCGGGTGCCGAAACCCTGGGCCCAGTGGGCGCGGGCCGACGCGGCGAGTTCAAGCTGGACGGTGCGCCGCTGCGCTACGAGCGCGAGTCCTCCACCTGGCAGCTGTTCGACCGCGCGCTCGAGTTCGGCAGCGCCCCGCTGCGCTTTGAGTGGCAGCGCGCCAGCGGCCCGCGCCGCGCCAGTTGCACGGCGCGCCGCCATGAGCTGCAGGCCGGCGTGCTGGCGGTGGAGCTGCGCCCCTTCCAGTTGCGGTGTGAATGGGATGGTGGGGAAGCCGGTGAGGGCGGCCGTGCCCAGCTGAGCCTGAGCGAACGCCGCGTGCGCGCCACCCTGGATCAGCGCGAGGGCGAGTACCAGCAGGGCCAGCTGCGATTGCAAATCAGCTCGGTCCATCAATACGAGGGCAGCACGCTGCCCAGCCAGCGCCCGCTGGGTTACGTCATGCGCGTGGAGGGCCGCGTGGTCGGCGCGCTGGACCTGGTGGGTGGCACCCCGCGCCTGTGGCGCCCCGACCGCGCCAGCGCCCCGGCCGTCACCGAGGCGGCAACCGCCCTGGCCCTGCTGTGGGAGCCCGGGAGTGAGCGCTGAACGATCGAATGATGCCGATGCGAACTTCCTCGTGGACCCTTCGACCGGTAGGCCCCGGTGATGCAGGCCAGGTGGCCGCGCACGGCTGCCATCTCGATGCCGACGCCGAGCGCCGCCCGCTTTACGCGGCGTGGGTCGGTCCTCGCATCTTCTCGGGGACCTACCTGGGCTGGTTCGCTGTGGAGGGCGAGACGGTGCTGGGCGGCGCTGGCGCGGTGTTGTTGGACTGGGGGCCGACACGGGCGAATCCTGGTGGGGTCATGGCCCGCATCGTGAACGTCTTCACCACCGAGTCGCATCGTGGCAAGGGCATCGCGCGGCAGCTCCTGCAGGCTGTCTTGGCGGACTGCGAGGCACGGGGTGTGCGTGAGTTCAACCTCGGCGCCTCCGCGGCCGGACGAGGCATCTACCGAGGCTTGGGCTTTGAACCGTACGAAGCGGAGATGCGCCGGCGTTGCGCCTCCGTTGGAGACGCTTCGGTGCCGCGTTGACGGAAATCCCAGGCAGCATGGCGGTCATGTCGATGACCCTGTTTGCCGCCCTGCGGTGCGCCGGCCTGTTGCTGCTGGCCCTGGCTGGCGCCCCGGCGCCCGCCGCCCCCGCTCCCCAAGACACCCTGGCCCAGCGCCTGCAGGCCTGCACCGTCTGCCACGGCGCCGAGGGCCGTGCCACGCCCCAGGGCTACCACCCGCGCTTGGCGGGCAAGCCGGCCGATTACCTCTACCAGCAGCTGCTCGCTTTCCGGGATGGCCGCCGCCCCAACGCGGTGATGGCCGGCCTGATGGCGCCGCTCAGCGACGCCTACCTGCGCGAGATCGCCGCCTACTTCGCGACGCTGGACTTGCCCTATCCCCCGCCGGCCCGGCCGGCGGCCAGCCCGGCGCAGCTGCGCCGCGGTGAGCAGCTGGTGCGCCAGGGCGACAAGGCGCGCGGCCTGCCCGCCTGCGCGGCCTGTCACGGGGCGGGCCTGGGCGGGCGCCTGCCCGGCATCCCGGGCCTGCTGGGCCTGCCGCCGGACTACCTGCTTGGCCAGCTGGGTGCCTGGCGCGTGGGCCAGCGCCGCGCCCAGGACCCCGATTGCATGGCCGAGCTGGCACGCCGCCTGAGCCCCGAGGACGTGGCCGCCGTGACGCGCTGGATCGCCCACCAGCCGGTGCCCCCCGGCCTGCAGCCCGAAGCCCCGGCGCCCCTGCCCGAGCCCTGCGGAGCCGCGCCATGAAGCGCGCCTTGCGACGAAGCCTGGCCCTGCTGCTGCTGGGGCTCGTGATGTTTGCCGCTTGGGTGGCGTGGATGAACCGCAGCCCGGCCTCTGCTCTGGCCCAAGCCCTCTCCAGCACACCGGCCCTGATCGAGCGCGGCGCCTACCTGGCCCGCGCCGGCAATTGCGTGGCCTGCCACACGGCGCGCGGCGGCCAGCTCTACACGGGCGGGCGCGGCATCGAGACGCCCTTTGGCACCGTCTTTGCGGGCAACCTCACGCCCGCGCCGCGCACCGGCCTGGGCGGCTGGAGCGCCGAAGACTTCTGGCAGGCCCTGCACCACGGTCGCGGGCGCGACGGCCGGCTGCTCAACCCTGCCTTCCCCTATACGGCCTTCACCAAGGTCAGCCGGGCCGACAGCGACGCACTGTTTGCCTTCCTGCAAAGCCTGCCGGCGCAGGAGCGCGAGCGCCCGCCGCACGCACTGCGCTTTCCCTACAACCAGCCCTGGGCCCTGGCCGTGTGGCGCGCGCTGCATTTCCGGCCCGGTGAGTTTCTCGCCGAGCCCGCGCGGGATGCGGCCTGGAACCGTGGCGCCTACCTGGTGCAGGGCCTGGGCCACTGCGCCAGCTGCCACGCGCCGCGCAACGCGCTGGGCGGCAGCCTGGCCGACGCGGCGCTGGGCGGCGGCCTGATGCCGGTGAGCGGCTGGTACGCCCCAGCCCTGGGCGGCGCGCGTGAAGCCGCCGAGCTGCCCGGCCTGCTGCGCAGCGGCCAGTCCGTTCGCGGCGCCGCCCTGGGGCCGATGGCCGAGGTGGTGCTGCACAGCACCCAGTACCTGAGTGAGGCCGATCTGCAGGCCATGGCCGCCTACCTGGGCAGCCTGCCCGAGCCCGCAGCGGTGGAGGGCCTGCCCGACCGGCAACCCGCCCAGCAGGCCGGCCGCGCCAGCCTGGGCGCGCGGCTCTACACCCAGCACTGCGCCGTCTGCCATGGCGAGCAGGGCGACGGCCAGGGCCTCTACCCGCCGCTGGCCGACAACCGCACCCTCGCCCTGCCCAGCCCCGCCAACCTCGTCAAGGCCATTCGCCAGGGTGGCTTCGGCGCCTCCACCGCCCCCAACCCGCGCCCCTTCGGCATGCCGCCCTTCGGCCATGTGCTGAGTGAAGCCGAGATCGCCGCCGTGGCCACCCATGTGCGCCTGCGCTGGGGGCAGGGCGCGGGCGGGGTGAGCGAACTGCAGGTGCTGCAGACCCCCTGAATCGGGCCACTGGCACGGTGCTTGCACTGTGGGGACATGGCCACTCCCATGCCCCCTGCCGCCGCCCTGCGCGTGCTGCTGATCGACGACGGCGCACACCGCGTGCGCCTGGTCGCCGAGGCATTGATCCTGCAGGGCCACCAGGTGGTGGGCGTGCTGGACGAGGCCACGCGCATCCAGGCCGCGGTGGAGGAACTGCGGCCCGATGTGGTGATCGTGGACGCCGAATCCCCCAGCCGCGACACGCTGGAGCACCTGGCCCTGATGCTGGAGCGCGCGCCGCGCCCGGTGGTGATGCTGGCCGACGATGCCGCCTCGCAGACCATCCGCGCCGCGCTTCGCGCTGGCGTGAGCGCCTATGGCGTGCCCGAGCTGCAGCCCGAGCGCCTGGCTGCCGTGCTGGCGGTGGCGCAGGAGCGCTTTGCGCAGGACCGCAGCCTGCGCGAAGAGCTGAGTGCCGCCCAGCTGGAGCTGGCCACGCGCAAGCAGATCGAGCGCGCCAAGGGCCTCTTGATGCAGGAGCAGGGCCTGAGCGAGGACGCCGCCTACAAGCGCCTGCGCAAGCTGGCCATGGACCGTGGCGAAAGCCTCGCCAAGGTGGCCGAACGCGTCATTGCCGCGGCCGAATTGCTAAGAGGGTGAGTGGAAATCGTTCATGCCCGCCCTGGCCCTCAGAAGCGCCGCACTCGGCGTTGCAAGTGCTCGTTGTAGCCCGAGCGACAGCTGCGCTTTGCGCCTTGATTGCGCCACTTCTGGCGGCCCGTTCGGGCACGCCCGATCCCTCTCAGCCTCTCATCCTCTCGCGGCTGAGCACCAAGCCGGCGCAGGGTTGACCCATCACGGTGCAGGCATGCGCCATTCCGGGGGCAGGCCGGCCTGCCACGCGGCCACCTGCTCCTTCAGCCAGGCGTGCAGACGGCGCAACGGCTCCCGCCGCGCCGGGTCGCCGTCACGCGGCGTCACCCACCACAGCGCCCAAGGGTTGGGGATCGGTGCCCCCACGGCGCGCAGGCGGCCTTGGCGCAGCAGCTCGCTCACCAGGCTGAGCCGCACCAGGGCCAGGCCGCGCCCTTCCAGGGCGGCCGCCAGCACGCTCATCAGGTCGTCCACCGCCAGGGCCCCGGAGCCCGCCGGCACTTGCGGGCTCCAGAGCGACCAAGGCACGGTGGAGCAATGCAACAGGGCCGGCGGCTGGCGTGCCGGCAATTCGCCCGCCCGCAGCCACAGGCGCGGCGCCAGCTGCGGCGCGGCCACGGGCAGCAGCGCTTCCTGCATCAGCAGCTGGGCGCGGCAGCCGCGCCAGCGCCCCGGCCCCATGCGGATGGCCGCCGCCATGCCGCGCGCCGCCAGATCCACCGGCTCGCGGCCGCTGTGCAGGTGCAGCTCCAGTTCCGGGTGACGCGCCTCCAGATCGGGCAGGCGCGGCATCAGCCATTGCTGCAAGAAGCTGGGCAGCACCGAGATCGTCAGCGCCCCGGCAGGCCCGGCGCGGCGCCGGCTCTGCGCGCAGGCACGCTCCAGCAGGGCCAGGCCCTGCAGCACGCCGGGCAGCAGCTGCGCACCTGCGGCGGTGAGCACCAGCCCACGCCCCTCGCGGCGCAGCAGGGCCACGCCGCCCAGGTGCTCGCTCAGGGTCTTGATCTGCATCGACACCGCCGAGGGACTGACATGCAGGGCCTCGGCCGCGGCCGCCATCGATTGCGTGCGCGCCACCGCCGCGAACACGCGCAGGGCGTTGAGCGGCAGGCGCTGCAGGCTGGGGGTCTCCATGCGTCAGATTTTCAGATGGGTTGATCAGGGGCCTGCATCCCATGTTGTCCTGGGTGGCGGCAGCATGGCGGGCATGGAAACCCTGCAATTTTTCTATTCGCCCGGCGCCTGCTCGCTGGCCCTGCATGTGGCGCTGGAGCAGTCCGGCCTGGCCTTCGAGCCGGTGTGCAAGCGCATTGCGCAGGGCGAGCACCTGGACCCGGCCTACCGCCAGATCCACCCGCAGGCCCGCGTGCCGGCGCTGTGGGTGGGCGGCGAGTCGTTGACCGAGCTGCCGGCCCTGCTGGTCTATGTGGCGCAGCGCGCGCCCGCGGCCCGGTTGCTGCCGGACGAGCCCTTGGCACAGGCGCGCGTGCTGGGCCTGCTGGCCTGGCTCAGCAGCACGCTGCACATCGCCTTTGCGCACCTGTGGCGCGGCGAACGCTTCGCCACCGAGCCCGAGGTCTGGAAGCACCTGGAGCAGGTGGCCCGGGCCCAGCTGCCGGGCCTGTTCGAGGAGCTGGACGCGCGCCTGCCGCCCCAAGGCTGGGTGGGCGGCGCGCAGCCGGGCATTGGCGACTTCGCCGTCCTGCCCTTCGCCCGTTGGGCCCTGCGCCTGGGCGTGCCCATCGGCCCGCGCCTGCAGGCCCTGCTGGCGGCGGCCGCCGAACTGCCGGCGGTGCAGCGCGCGCTGGCGCGTGAAGGGCTCGAAAGCCTCACGCCGGCCCCACTCTGAGGCAGCGCCGCACCAAGCTGGCGCGTCCCCGGCCCCCGCAGGCCACAGCCTGGGGCAGCGCCCCGGCAAAAAAGCTGGCACGGCTCCTGCAATAGACAGGACGTCACCCGCAACGGGGCGGGTGGCAGGAATCAAGGGACCGCAAGGCCCCGGCATTCCTAAGCTGTGTTGGACAAGGGCGTCCAGCTGACAGCTGGCCGCCTGGATTGGTCTCCTGAGGCGGGCAGAGGTTGGCTGTGACGCCCTCTTTTTTTGCCTTGGAGCCACCGATGAGCGATGACCCCCTGAACACCTCCCGCCGCAGCCTGTTGGGCGCCGGCGCCGCCGCCGCCGCCAGCAGCGTGCTGCCGCGCGCCTGGGCCGCCGGCTCGGACAAGCCCGAGAAGGAAGAGGTGCGCATCGGCTTCATTCCGCTGACCGACTGCGCGTCGGTGGTGATGGCCTCGGTGCTGGGCTTCGACAAGAAGTACGGCATCAAGATCGTGCCGACCAAGGAAGCCAGTTGGGCCGGCGTGCGCGACAAGCTGGTCAACGGCGAACTGGACTGCGCCCATGTGCTCTACGGCCTGATGTACGGCGTGCACCTCGGCGTGGGCGGGCCCAAGAAGGACATGGCGGTGCTGATGACGCTGAACCGCAATGGCCAGGCCCTGACCCTGTCGAAGAAGCTGGCCGAGCAGGGCGCGGTGGATGGCGCCGGCCTGGCCAAGTTGATGGCCAAGGACAAGCGCGAGTACACCTTCGCGCAGACCTTTCCCACCGGCACCCACGCCATGTGGCTGTACTACTGGCTGGCCGCGCATGGCGTGCACCCGCTGAAGGACGCCAAAGTCATCACCGTGCCGCCGCCGCAGATGGTGGCGAACATGCGCGTCGGCAATATGGACGGCTTCTGCGTGGGCGAGCCCTGGAACCACCGCGCCATCATCGACGGCATCGGCATCACCGCCTCCACCACCCAGGAGGTCTGGCCCGAGCACCCCGAGAAGGTGCTGGGCACCACGGCCGAGTTCGTCAAGAAGTACCCCAACACCGCCCGCGCGGTGGTGATGGCGGTGCTGGAGGCCGGCCGCTGGATCGACGCCGGTCTCATCAACAAGAACAAGATGGCGGAGACGATTGCCGAGAAGGCCTACGTCAACACCAGCGTCGATGCCATCAACCAGCGCATCCTGGGCCGCTACCAGAACGGCCTGGGCAAGACCTGGGACGACCCGCGCCACATGAAGTTCTTCGACGACGGCGCCGTCAACTACCCCTACCTCAGCGACGGCATGTGGTTCCTGACCCAGCACAAGCGCTGGGGCCTGCTGAAGAGCCACCCCGACTACCTGGCCGTGGCCAAGCAGGTGAACCAGACCGAGCTCTACAAGCAGGCCGCCGCGCAGCTCAAGATCTCGGTGCCCAAGAGCGACTTCCGCACCAGCAAGCTGATCGACGGCGTGAGCTGGGACGGCAAGGACCCGGCCAAGTACGCCGACAGCTTTGCCCTCAAGGTCTGAAGGAGAACGCCATGGTTGCCGCCGTCTTCCACCAGGCCGAGGCCATCGCGCCTGCCGCGCCGACTCCCGTCATGCCTGCCGCACCCGCACGGGCGCCCAAGGCGCCCCGCACGGCGCGCGCGCCCTGGCTGCGCCGCGCGCTGCTGCCCGTCTTCGCCCCCCTGCTGGGCCTGGCCCTGCTGGTGGGCGTGTGGGCGCTGCTCACCCAAAAGGGTGGCCCCTTTCCCACACCCTCGGCCACCTTCGATGCCGCCGCGCAGCTGTTCGCCGACCCCTTCTACCGCAACGGGCCGAATGACCAGGGCATTGGTTGGAACATCCTGAACAGCCTGCAGCGCGTGGGCCTGGGCTTTGGCCTGGCGGCGCTGGTGGGCATTCCGCTGGGCTTCCTGATCGGCCGCTTCAGCTTCCTGGCGGCCATGCTGAACCCCCTGGTGAGCTTGCTGCGCCCGGTCTCGCCGCTGGCCTGGCTGCCCATCGGCCTGCTGGTGTTCAAGAGCGCCAACCCGGCAGCCATCTGGACCATCTTCATCTGCTCCATCTGGCCCATGATCCTCAACACCGCCCAGGGCGTGCAGCGCGTGCCGCAGGACTACCTGAACGTCGCCCGCGTGCTGAACCTCTCCGAGTGGAAGCTCATCACGCGCATCCTCTTCCCCGCTGTGCTGCCCTATCTGCTGACGGGGGTGCGCCTGAGCGTGGGCACCGCCTGGCTGGTGATCGTCGCGGCCGAGATGCTGACCGGCGGCGTGGGCATCGGCTTCTGGGTCTGGGACGAGTGGAACAACCTCAACGTCGCCCACATCCTGATCGCCATCTTCGTCATCGGCTTTGTGGGCCTGCTGCTCGAACAGCTGCTGCTCCTGCTCGCCCGAAAGGTTTCCCATGATTGAGATCCAACACGTGGACATGGTGTTCGACACGAACCGCGGGCGCTTCCATGCGCTGCAGGACGTGAGCCTGAACATCCGCCGTGGCGAATTCATGAGCCTGATCGGCCACAGCGGCTGCGGCAAGAGCACGCTGCTCAACCTGATCGCCGGCCTGCTCAAGCCCACGAGCGGGGCGCTGATCTGCGACAAGCGCGAGATCGATCGCCCCGGCCCCGAGCGCGCGGTGGTGTTCCAGAACCACTCGCTGCTGCCCTGGCTGAGCTGCTTCGAGAACGTGCTGCTGGCGGTGGAAACCGTGTTCGGCAAGCGCGAAAGCCGCAGCCAGCTGCGCGAGCGCACCCAGGCCGCGCTGGAGCTGGTGGGCATGGCACACGCCGCGGGCAAACGCCCTGCGGAGATCAGCGGCGGCATGAAGCAGCGGGTGGGCATTGCCCGTGCCCTGGCCATGGAGCCCAAGGTGCTGCTGATGGACGAGCCCTTCGGCGCGCTGGACGCGCTGACGCGCGCCAAGCTGCAGGACGAGTTGCTCGCCATCGTGGCCCGCACCGGCTCCACCGTGGTGATGGTCACGCACGATGTCGACGAGGCGGTGCTGCTGTCGGACCGCATCGTCATGATGACCAACGGGCCGGCGGCGACGATCGGCGAGGTGCTGAGCGTGGACCTGCCGCGCCCGCGCGACCGCGTGGCCCTGGCCGAGGATGCCCGCTACATGCAGGCGCGCAAGGCGGTGATCGACTTTCTCTACACCCGCCACAAGGCGGCCGCCTGAGGCCCTGAAAGGACAAAGCCCGGTGGGGCCGGGCTTTGCGCTGCAGGCGGGAGGACCCCGGTGGGCGCGCGGCTCGAGTGCGCGCCCCGGGCCGCCTTCAGGTCTTGGTGCTCTGGCTGCTCTTGGCGATCAGCAAGGCATTGGGCTTGGTGGGGTTCGTCTCGGTCTGCTTGCTGAGCAAGCTGGCACCGACAAAGGCCAGACCCACCAAGGCCAGTGCGGCCAGCAGATCACTCAGCAGGGGCGGCAGGCGCAGGTTCATGGTGGGGTCTCCGGTGAGAGAAGCGATGACTGGACTGTGCGCTGCCGGCCGGCGCGGCGCGAGCCGGCTGCGACGAACTGCGGTTTGCGGCGGGCGAATGGCTCGTTGCGCCGCTCAGAGGTGAAAGCCCGGCGACGCCGGGCTGAAAGCAAACAGCCCGGCGGTGCCGGGCTGTTTGAGGTATCGCGGAACGCTGCGGGGATCAGCAGACCGCTGTACCTGAAGGCGCGCAATTTGCGGCGGCCACGCGTTCGGCCTGCTCCGCCCGCTTGGCGGTGATCACCACGGTGGGCAGCTGGTGCACCACCTGGTGGGCACGCGGCACCACCACTTCCACCGGCGGCAGCACCGTCACCGCATGCAGCTCTTCATGCAGCGGGGCCGGGGCGTAGGTGGCGAGGGCGGCGGCGCTGGCGAAGGTCAGGCCGGCCATCGTGACGAAGGTCAGGACATCGGCGAGGCGGGAAGTGGTGCGGCTCATGGTGGGCTCCTTGGGGTTCAGCGTTGCGATGGCTGAACTGTGCGGGATTGCCCTAATCGACACGAGTGGCTTGCGACGACCTGCTGATTTCGGGCCCTGAATCGACGTCCAGCGTTGTGGGCTGCGCTGCCGGCGGTGATTTGTCGCACCTGCGGCCGCTCCTCCTTCGTCCGACTGAGGCCGGAAAGACTTTGTGGCATGACACTGCCATCTGTAACAAAGAGTGGCAGCCTCAAGGTGTCAACAATGGGAAGAAGAATGACGTCGGTCGCGCGGGCCCAAGCGCGCCCGCAGGCTCCGCTTGGCGCGGACAAGCGCAGTCAGAACACTCAGGCCGAAGTCTGGGTGACGGGAAGCCAGGAGCAAGGTTGGTTGACCTGGCCTGCTCAGGCGGTGCAGGGCGGGCGGCCCGTGCGCTTTGAGTTGTGCCTGAACCCCGACCAGGACGGTTATGTGCTCAGCTACCGATCCGAGGACGGTGAGCTCAGTGGCGACACCTGGCATCGCAGCGAAGCCGAGGCCCGCAGCGTGGCAGAGCAGGACTTCAATGTGCGTAGCGAGGCCTGGCGACACGTCTGAGCCCAAGGCTCAGGCGCGCAGGCTCCCCAACAGGCAGACGGTTCGGTAGGGCAGCTCCACGCGCCCGTTCGCGGCATGGCGGCTGAATAGCGCCGCCAGAAGAGGCATCAGCGCCTGCCCAGCCGCGCTGTCGCGCGCCGGCATGTAAGAGCGCGAAAACACCAAGGCCTGCAGGCCCGCCAGGTCCAGGCTGTGGCTGTGCGGACCCGTCCATTGCTGCAGGCCGGCGCCCAGAAATTCAAGGGCGCGGGCGCGATCGTCGTCCGCCGTCTGCGCGGCCCGGCCGCTGCCGCCGAACTCGGCCAGCAAGGCGTCCAGTTCGCGGTTCAAGGCAGATTCCGCCACGCGATCGTTCCACACCAAAGCCACCCGCCCCCCTGGGCGCAACACGCGCGCGAATTCCTGGCGTGCCGGCTCTACGTCAAACCAGTGGAAAGCCTGCGCGGCGGTGATGAGGTCGAAGTCGGCAGCGTCCGCCGGCAGGGCCTCGGCTTGGCCGGCCGCACTTCGGTAGCGCGGGTAGGCGCCCAGGCGCGCATCGCAGGCGGCGCGCATGGCCGCGTTGGGCTCTACCGCCAGCACCTCCCAGCCCCGCGCCAGCAGGCTTTGGGTGAAGAGGCCGGTGCCAGCGCCCAGGTCAAGCACCCTGAGGTGGCTCGGCAACTGGCCGGCGAGCCAGTCGAACAGGCCCGCCGGGTAGTCGGGCCGGGCCGCCTGGTAATCGGCCACCTTGGCGGCAAAGAGCTGGGTCAGCGGTGCGTCAAAGGCGGCCTGCAGGTTCATGCCGGCATATTAGGAGGCCGTTGGGCAGAACACCCGCACCCGGTGCCCGTCCGGGTCGGCCGTGGTGGCGGTGTAGCCGAAGTCCATCGCCATGGGGGCTTGCAGATCGGGCCAGCCCGTGGCCAACCAGGCGGCGTGGCGGGCATCCACCTCGGCCGGGCTGGCGCACTGGATGACCAGTTCGGCGGCGCCCGGCGCGGCCTCTGCCACCGGCAGCACGTCTGCCCGGGCCCACAGGCCCAGCACCATGCGCTCGCCGAGCTGGAAGCTGGCGAAACCCGGGTGGTGCTCAAGCGGGGCGGCGCCCAGCAGGTGGCGGTAGAACTCGACGCTGTGCGCGACGCTGGCGACGTAAAGAATCAGGCAGTTGGGGATCAGGGCTTGCATGAAGGGCTCCGGTTGAAAAGCCGCCATGCTCGGGCGTGGCACTGTCAGATCCTGTCAGCAGTCATTCCAGCGGCGGGATGCCTTCGCGGGCGCGCCATTCGGCCAGCAGGGCCTGGCGCGGCCGCGCGTAGCTGCTGTCCAGCAGCTCCAGGGTCTGCAGGCGGTCCAGACGGAAGTGGCGGTAGTCCTGACGCAGCTCGCACCAGGCCGAGAGCACGCGCGCCTGCTCGAAAAAGCCCAGGGCGAAGGGCCAGAGCACGCGCTCGCTGAAGCGGCCCTGGGCATCGCGGTAGCCCACGCAGATGCGGCGCTGCTGGCGCAGGGCCTGACGCAGCAGGCCAGGCCAGCGCGGGTCACTGCGGGTCTGCTCGACGGGGGGCACCAGCAGGGGGTTGTGGTCCAGTTCGTGCCGCAGCGCGGCGGGCAGCGCGGCGCGGATGCGCGCCAGAGCCTGGCGGGCGGCCTCGCCCAGGGCTGGGTCGGCACTGCGCTGGGCCACCCAGCGGGCCCCCAGCGCCAGGGCCTCGATCTCCTCGACGCCGAACATCAGCGGCGGCAGGCTGTGGCCGGGGCGCAGCAGGTAGCCCACCCCCGCCTCGCCCTCGATCGTGGCGCCCTGCGCCTGCAGCGCGGCGATGTCGCGGTACAGGGTGCGCAGGCTGATGCCGAGCTCACCTGCCAGTTGCTCGCCGCGTACCGGCCGGCGGTGGCGGCGTAACCGTTCCAGCAGGGCCAGCAGGCGCTCGGCCCTGCTCATGGGGACGAACTTACTCGCTGCAGCGGCGGCGCAGATGCGCCAGCGCTTCCTCGACCTGGTCCACCAGCACCAGGCAGAGATCGCCCTCGTCCAGGCTGGAGAGCGCGTGGTCGATGGCAACGAACTCGCCGCGGATCTCATCCACCTGGCGCGTGCGGGCGGCGCCCTCCAAGCCCTTGCGCAGCAGGGCCAGCACCTCGCCGTCCTCGCGGCCGCGCTGGCAGGCGTCCTGGTACAGCACGACCTGGTCGAACGCCGCGCCCAGGATCTGGGTCTGTTCCGTGATGTCCTGGTCGCGCCGGTCGCCGGCGCCGCTGATGACCACCGAGCGCTTCTTGGCCGGCAGGGCATCCACGGCGGCCACCAGGGCGCGCATGGCGTCCGGGTTGTGGCCGTAGTCGGCAATCACGGTGGCGCCGCGGTACTCCATCACGTTGAAGCGACCCGGGGCATTGTCGCCATCGCTGTTGAAGCTGGCCAGGCCGCGGCGGATCGCGTCCCAGGCCAGGCCGGCGCCCCAGGCGGCGGCGACGGCGGCCATGACGTTCTCCACCTGGAAGCCGAGCAGGCCACCGCGCGTGATGGGGATGTCGCGCAGCGGAATCGATTCGCGCCAGGCGCCGTCGCTGGCCACCACCGCGCCTTCGTCCACGAACACGCAGCGCCGGCCTTGTGCCCGGTGCGTGGCCATCAGCGGCAGGTGGCGATCGGCGCAGAAGTAGATGATCTGGCCGGGGCATTGCGGGGCCATCGCAGCCACCAGCGGGTCGGCCGCGTTCAGCACCGCGTAGCCGCTGGGGGCGACGTTCTGCACCACCACGGACTTGAGGCGGGCGATGTCCTCCACCGTCTCCAGGTAGTTCATGCCCAGATGATCGCCAGCGCCTACATTGGTGACAACGGCGACCTGGCAGCGGTCGAAGCCGAGACCCTCGCGCAGGATGCCGCCGCGCGCGCACTCGAACACCGCGGCCTCCACATCGGGGTGCATCAGCACATTGCGCGCGCTCTTCGGGCCGGAGCAATCGCCGCTGTCGATCTGACGGCCGTCCACATAGACGCCGTCGGTGTTCGTCATGCCCGTCGTCATGCCGCTGGTGGCAAACAGGTGCGTGATCAGGCGCGCCGTGGTCGTCTTGCCGTTCGTGCCGGTGACGGCGACGACCGGGATGCGGCCGTCCTCGTTCTTGTCCGAGCCGTAGATGCTCTGGATCACCGCCTTGCCCACATTGCGCCCCTTGCCGTAAGAGGGCGAGAGGTGCATGCGCAGGCCCGGCGCGGCGTTCACCTCGACGATGCCGCCGTTCACTTCTTCGAGCGGCCGCATCACGGTCTCGGCCACCACATCGACCCCGCAGACATGCAGGCCGACGATCTGGGCCGCCGCGATGGCGCGCTGCGCCACCTCGGGGTGCACGTCGTCCGTCACGTCCGTCGCACTGCCGCCGGTGCTGAGGTTGGCGTTGTTGCGCAGGATCACGCGCTGGCCCTTCTCGGGCACCGCATCGGGCGTCAGGCCCTGCAACGCCAGGCGGGTGATGGCGATGTCGTCCAGGCGGATCTTGGTCAGCGAGGTGGCGTGGCCGTCGCCCCGGCGCGGGTCCTCGTTGACCTTGGCCACCAGCTCGCGCACGGTGTGCACGCCGTCGCCGCTGACCTGCGGCGGGTCGCGCCGCGCCGCGGCCACCAGCTGGTTGCCGACCACCAGCAGGCGGTAGTCGGAGCCGGGCAGGAATTTCTCCACCATCACCTCGCCGATCTCTTCGGCGGCCTTGTAGGCGGCCTCGAAGCCCTCGCGGGTGCTGACGTTGACGGTCACGCCCTTGCCCTGATTGCCGTCCTGCGGCTTCACCACCACCGGCAGGCCGATCTCCTGCGCGGCGGCCCAGCCGTCTTCCACGCTGTCCACCGGGCGGCCATGCGGCACCGGCACGCCGGCGCTCTGCAGCAGGCGCTTGCTCAGGTCCTTGTCCTGCGCAATGGACTCGCTCACAGCGCTGGTGGCATCCACCTCCGCGGCCCAGATGCGGCGCTGCTTGTGGCCCCAGCCGAACTGCACCAGGCTGCCTTGCGTCAGCCGGCGATAGGGCACGCCGCGCGCCACGGCGGCGTTGACGATGCTGCCGGTGGAAGGGCCCAGGCGCACGTCTTCGTCCATTTCGCGCAGGGCCTTGATGACGGCCTCGTCATCCCAGTCCTCGCGGCCTTCCAGCGCGGCTTGCATCAGCTTGATGGCTTCGTCGCAGGCCAGGCGGCCCACGTCTTCCTCGCTGTACTCCACCACCACCTGGAAGTGCCCGGGCGTGGGCGTGCGGTGGGTGTGGCTGAAGGTGACCGGGCAGCCCGCCTGGGCCTGCAGGGCCAGCGTGGCCTGCTCCAGCACATGGGCCAGGCTCACGGGTTCCTTCTGCGGGCTGTGCAGCGGGCCCACGCCGGGGAAGAGGGCGCGCAGCCGGGCTTCGAAACCGGGCAGGTCGTTGATGTCGCACTCGGCCGGGGTGCACACCACCACCGCCTCGATGGCGATGTGGCGGCTCCAGATGTTCGGGCCACGCAGGGCGCGGATGCGGGAGATTTCCATGTTGTCTCTCGGGTCAGGCTGCGGGGATGAAGGTTTCGAGGCCGGCGGCAATCAGCTCGGGCGAAATGCCGAGTGCCCAGGCACTGGCCACCGCGGCCAGCACGGCCGGCGCCTCGCAGCTCAGGCCCGCCGCGGCGTAGCGGCGCAGCAGGGAATCGACGTTGGCGCCGACCACCTCGCCCTCCGGGCCCAGCAGCCAGGCCTGGCCGGTGCGCAGCACCACCGCGCGGCCTTCGCCGTGGCGGTGGGCCACCAGCGGGGCGGCCTGCTCGTTGCAGCTGTAGAAGATCACCTCGCCGTCGCACAGCTCGGCCATGCTGGCCACCTGTTCGTCTTCGGCGTTCAGCACCGCCGCGCCCTCGGGCAGCACCACGTCCACCTGGGTGCGCAGCACCTTGAAGAGCTGGGCCTGCTCGCGCACATCGTGGTGGTGCAGCTGGTCGTTCAGGTTCAGATCGGTGACGACACCGACCAGGCAGCGGTCGTAGGCCAAACCATCGTTCAGGATCGAGCTGGCGTCGTTCTCGGCCACCACGGCGTCCACGCGGCGGTTCATCAGCAGGCGGTGCGCGGCGTCAAAGGGCCGCTTGACCTGCTTCTCCACCTGGCGCGGGCCGAGGAACAGTCCGGCGTGGCAGGCCAGGCCCACCTGCTTGCCGTGCAGGTGCAGCAGCCAAGCCACCAGGCGCGCAATCGGGGTGGTGCCGTTCGGGCTGTTCGTGCCGGTGACGCCGACGATGGGAATGCGCCCGCTCTCGTCCTCGGCGAAGAGGTGGTCCACGATGGCCTGGCCGACGGGCTGGGGCACGCCCTCGGCGGGCTTCAGGTGCATCAGCAGGCCGGGGCCGGCGTTCACCTCGACGATGGCGCCGCCCTGCTCCTGCAGGGGCTTGCCGATGTCCTCGCACACCAGATCGATGCCGGCGATGTCCAGGCCGACGGTGCGGGCCGCCAAGCCCACGGCATGGGCCACCTCGGGGTGCACCTCGGCCGTGCAGTCGATGGCCACATTGCCGTTGCGCTGGATGAGTACGCGCTGGCCATGGGCGGGCACCGAGCTGGGGCTGAGGTTCTGGCGCTGCAACTCCAGCAGCACCACCGGGTCTTCCTCGGGGGTGACGCGGTTGAGCGGGAAGTCCTCCGTCAGGCCGCGGCGCGGATCGGTGTTGATCTGCTGGTCGATCAGCTGCTGCACGCTGTGCTTGCCGTCGCCATGGATCCAGGCCGATTCGCCGCGCGCGGCGGCCACCACCTTGCCGCCCACCACCAGCAGGCGGTGCTCGTTGCCAGGAATGCAGCGCTCCACCAGCACTTCCGAGCCCTCGGTCTCGGCCAGCGCGAAGGCGGCGTGCACGTCCTGCTCCGTCTTCAGGTCCAGGGTAACGCCTCGGCCATGGTTGCCGTCGCTGGGCTTCACCACGACCGGCAGGCCCAGGTCCTGCGCGGCCTCCCAGGCCGCCTCGGCACTCTTAGCCACCACGCCATGCGGCACGGGCACCCCCACGGCCTGCAGCAGGGTCTTGGTGAGGTCCTTGTCGCGGGCGATGCCCTCGGCGATGGCCGAGGTCCGGTCGGTCTCGGCCGTCCAGATGCGGCGCTGCTTGGCGCCATGGCCCAGCTGCACCAGGTTGCCGTCGTTCAGGCGGATGTGCGGGATGCGGCGCTCGGTGGCGGCCGCCACGATGGCCGCGGTGCTGGGGCCGAGGTAGCAGTCGTCAATCGTGTCGCGCAGGCGCGCCACGGCGGCCTGCACATCAAAGCGCTCGTCGTTGATGGCGGCCATCAAGAGCGCATGGCCTTCCCGCAAGGCAGCGCGCGCCACCTGCTCGTCGCGGGCGCGGAACACCATGCGGTAGACGCCGCGCTGGGAGGTCGAGCGCGTTTGGCCAAAGCCCGTGGGCATGCCGGCCAGGTTCAGCAGTTCGATCACCACATGCTCCAGCACATGGCCGCACCAGGTGCCTTCCTGCAGGCGCTGCAGGAAGCCGCCGCGCTCGCCCACGCCGCAGTGGTGTTCCACCAGGTTGGGCAGCCAGCTGCACAGGCGCTCGTTCAGGCCGGGCAGCTGGTGGCTGGGGTGGTCTTCCAGTTCACCCAGGTCCAGCCACACTTCCAGGCAGCTGCGGTAGGTCCAAATGTTCGGGCCACGCAGGTAGTTGATGCGCAGCAGCTGGATGTCGTTCTTTTTGCTCATGGACGGGACCGTTTCGACGCCGATGGGGCTGGATTCTGCTCTGGACTGTTACGAAGGGCGGCTCACGCACAATTCGTCGCCTGCCGACCCGAAGAACAAACCATGCAGCCCTTTCCCCTGAGTGACGCCTTGCGCCAACACCCCCTGTGGGAGGGCGAGGGCGGCTTGCGGTCGCAGTTGCAGGCCGGCGAGAACGTCATTGCGCTGGCGGCCGTTGACCTGAGCCGCGAGCTGGCCTTCGCACCCGGGCTGCTGGCCCTGGTCGAGGCGCCGCAGGGGGCGTTCCGCTTGCTGGATGTCGGGGCGCGCAAATCCTGGCTGGTGCAGCCAGGTCTGCAGCTTCGCTGCCACGACCACGCCGGCCTGGGCTGCCTGGAGCTGTGCGACGCCCAGCAGCGCCTGCAGCACTGGCACTTCACCCTGGCCGAACAGCTGGGCGTGACGCGCCTGCAGGACGGCTTCGCCCAGGCGCTGGACCAACTGGCCGGCCAGGCCCCGCCCGAACGCGGCGAGGATGCCGCCCTGTGCCCCACCTGCCAGGCTCCGCTGCCCCCGGACAGCGAGGAATGCCCCACCTGCCACCGCGAGCTGCACACGCCGCCCAGCACCTGGGTGCTGCTGCGCCTGTGGCGCTTTGCCAAGCCCTACCAGGGCCAGCTGCTGCTGGGCTTTTTGCTGATGATGGGCGCCACCGGCGCCACGCTGGTGCCGCCCTACCTGACCATGCCCTTGATGGACCAGGTGCTGATCCCCTTCCAGAACGGGCAGCCGATCGACACCGGCCTGGTGGGCCTGCTGCTGGCCGGGCTGTTCGGTGCGGCCCTGGTGAGCTGGAGCCTGGGTTGGGCCAAGACCTACATCCTGGCCCTGGTCTCGGAACGCATCGCAGCCGACCTGCGCACGGCCACCTTCGAACACCTTCTTGGCCTGTCCCTTGAATACTTCGGCAACAAGCGCACCGGCGACCTGATGGCCCGCATCGGCTCCGAGACCGACCGCATCTCGGTGTTCCTCAGCCTGCACGCGCTGGACTTCATTACCGACGTGCTGATGCTGGCCATGACGGCCGTCATCCTGTTCAGCATCCACCCCGGCCTCGCCCTGGCCACCTTGGTGCCTTTGCCCTTCATCGCTTGGCTGATCCATCTGGTGCGCGACCGCCTGCGCACCGGCTTCGAAAAGATCGACCGCGTTTGGGGCGAGGTGACCTCCGTGCTGGCCGACACCATCCCCGGCATCCGCGTCGTCAAGGCCTTCGCGCAGGAGCGCCGGGAGGCCATGCGTTTCAAGGAGGCCAATGCCAATAACCTGGCCGTCAACGACAAGCTGAACAAGACCTGGAGCTTGTTCGGTCCCACGGTGGCGCTGCTGACCGAGATCGGCCTGCTGGTCGTCTGGGCCACCGGCATCTGGCTCGTCAGCCAGGGCTCGGTGACAGTGGGTGTGCTGACCGCCTTCCTGGCCTACATCGGGCGCTTCTACGGCCGGCTGGATTCGATGAGCCGCATCGTCTCGGTGACGCAGAAGGCCGCGGCCGGTGCCAAGCGCATCTTCGACATCCTCGACCACGTCTCGAACGTGCCCGACCCGGCCAACCCGGTGCCCTTCCAGAAGGCCCAAGGCGCCTTGAGCCTGCAGGGCGTGCACTTCCGCTACGGCAGCCGCGCCGTCATCAAGCGCCTGGACCTGGACATCCGCCCCGGCGAAATGATCGGCCTGGTGGGCCACAGCGGCTCGGGCAAGAGCACGCTGGTGAACCTGATCTGCCGCTTCTACGACGTCACCGAGGGCAGCATCCGCGTGGACGGCGTGGACCTGCGCCGCATCAAGGTGGCCGACTACCGCCGCCACATCGGCCTGGTGCTGCAGGAGCCCTTCCTGTTCTTCGGCACCATTGCCGAGAACATCGCCTACGGCAAGCCCGATGCCACGCGCGAGGAGATCGTGGCCGCGGCGCGCGCCGCGCATGCGCACGAGTTCATATTGAGACTGCCCCATGGCTATGACAGCCTGGTGGGTGAGCGTGGCCAGGGCCTGAGCGGCGGCGAGCGCCAGCGCATCTCGATTGCCCGCGCGCTGCTGATCGACCCCGCCTTGCTGATCCTGGACGAGGCCACCAGCGCGGTGGACACCGAGACCGAGAAGGAAATCCAGAAGGCGCTCGACAACCTGGTGAAGGGTCGCACCACCATCGCCATCGCTCACCGCCTCTCCACGCTGCGCAAGGCCGACCGTCTGGTGGTGATGGACCGCGGCGAGATCGTCGAAGTGGGCGGGCACGACGAGCTGATCGAGCAGCAGGGCCACTACTGGCGTCTGTGGGAGGCGCAGGCCCGACGCGTCGATGAAAGCGAGGACAGCGGTCTGATGGTCGTTTCGCCCAACCCCAACCAACATGTGGTGAGCGCATGAGTGACTGGACCCTTGCACGCGACGCCTTCGGCAAGCTGGTGCTCACAGACGCCCAGGACCAGGCCCATGTGGGCGTGAACCCGGTGCGCGCCCATCCCATCAGTGCGCCCGACGAAGGTTTGAGCCTGATCGGCCCCGATGGCCATGAGCTGGCCTGGGTGGACCGGCTCTCCAGCCTGCCCGAAGCGCCGCGCCGCCTGATCGAGGACGAGCTGCGCAGCCGCGAGTTCCATCCGCAACTGCAGCGCCTGGTCGCGGTCAGCACCTTCTCCACCCCCAGCCAGTGGACGGTGGAGACCGACCGCGGCCCGCTGCAATTTATCCTCAAGACCGAGGAAGACATCCGCCGCCTCGGCGGCCCGGGCGAGGGACGGCTGCTGATCACCACCAGCCATGGCCTGCAGCTCTTCGTGGCCGACCGCTGGGCGCTGGACCGCGCCTCGCGCCGTTTGCTGGAGCGCTTTCTCTAGGCGCCCGCCGAGTGGGAGGGCGCCGGGTTCTCAGCGCGCGCGGGGCAGTTTGGGTCGGCCGCTGTGGTCATGCAACTGCGCTTCCTTGCGCATCAGCGCGAGCTCGGCCTTGCTGGGGCTGACGGCCGACGAAGCACGCCGTACCGGTGCTCCCGCTGCACCGAGGTTGGCAGTCCAGCTCTCGCCCACGCGCATGGGTTTGGGTGCGGGCAGGGCGTCCACCAGGCCAGCATCCAGCCAAGGTGACATCTGTTCCAGCACCAAACGGGCGCGTGGCTTGATGCGCGGATCGCCCACGCGGCCCCGCTGACCCCAGCGCACGATGATGGAACTGCCGGTAGCGCCGGCCTGGATGCGGTCGGTCAGTGCCACGTCGCGCTGGTAGCCCAGCCGGCTGGCCAGCAGAGCTTCCTCAAACAACATGGCAGCGTCTTCGCGCGCGGTCGAGTAGGCGTAGAAGTCCGTCGCACGGTCGGCCTCGAAGGCGGCACCCAATTGGGCCGGCGTGTAGGCGGTCTGCGTGGCATCCGGGCTCTGACCCTGGAACAGTACTTGGCCCAGGCCCTTCCATTCGCTGGAGCTGAGTGGGTGGGCGGCAGTCAGCAGGTCGGAGACGATCCGGCGCTGCGAGTAGCGCGGCCAGATGTTGGCCCAGACGCCTTGGGTGGTATCCAGACCGGCGTAGGTGCCGGGCGGCAGGAAGTCGAGCGCATGGCCGAGCTCGTGGTAGAGAAGGGCGGCCGACTCGTTGAGCACTTCGTCCGTTGAGCGCGTGCGTCGCTGCTCGGGGTCGTAGTAGCTGAACATCGAGCGGCCGTCGCGCACATAGCGCCAGAGCTGGCTGAACTGCAGAGCCGAGCCGAAGCCGCTGCGGTAGTCTGGGGCCTCGTTCAGGGTGTCACGCTCGTCCGGATTGAGCCAAAAATTGTCGGCATCAAGATAAATGGCGCCCGTAGCAGCGAAATAGAACGAGGGCCGCACCTGAGCGCCGATGACGACGGCGGTGGTGCTCATCAGCATGCGACGGAAGTCGCCGCGACTGTCATGCTGGCGTAGCAGGGCTTCAAAGTTCCGGCCCATCCAGTCGTGCGAGACCACCACCCGTGCCATCACCTGCTCTACGGTGGGCAGGGCGCCACCGGTTTCCTGGGCCAATAGGGGCAGGCGGCTCAAGGGACAGAGGGTGTCGTCGGTTTGTGCGGCGTCGTATACACAGGGCACAAGATGATCGGCATGACGTCCACCCGGCAAGTAGGGGTGCACGCGAGAGACATGCTGATCGCTCCAAATTGCGCTCGGGTTGTCGGCCTTGGCCTGGGCATACTTTTCCACCAGGACCAGGGCTTCGTCCACATCCGTGACTCCGCTGCGGGTGGTGAGCGTGGCGCGCAGTCGAATCAGGGTGTCGCGACTGACGGCCGGCGCGGTAAATAGGGCTAAGCGTGGGTCGCGCGTGTCCAAGGTCACCGAGGGACCTTCAATCTGTTCCCAGCGAATGGACTGCACACTGCCGGCATCGGCGGGCCATGCGCGCACCGAAGCTTTGCCCCCTTCGCGGACGGAATGGCTGCCACGCAGTACCAACAGGTTGGGGCGCTGGCTGACGGGCACGTTCAGGCTGACGCTCTGCTCGTGAGCCGCACCGTTGGCGTCACGAAAACTGAGCTTGAAGCGGTAGGTGCCGGCCTGTGCGGGCTCCAAAGCCAGGGTCTGGCTGCGCTCGGCCAGCATTCGCAGAGGCTGACCATCCAGCTGCTGCCAGCGCATGTCACTCAGTGGCCCAGTACAGCCGAGCACGCTGACGGCGCTGCTCTTGCCTGGGCCGAGGCCATGGGCCAGAGTCGCTGCAGGGGCACTGCCACTGACGCAGGGGTCGCTGGGTGCGTTGTTCAGGCTGATGGGTGGAAGCGGCGCGGGTGCCGGGCTGGGGGCAGGTGCCGGGCTGGGCGCGGGTGGCACCGGAAACTTGGGGCGGCCGGCCTCGCTATCGCGACCGCCGCCGCAGGCGGACAACAACAGAAGCAGCGCCAACCCGGTGGCGCCCTGCAAGGGCTTGGACATGAAATTCCCTGAATTGTCTTGTTGGATAGGCGGTGACATCTGGCACCGCGTGCGGGGGGCGCATTTTCACCAGCCCGGGAGCAGGTGCTTGCGGTGCGTCAAGAGCCGTCGGCAGCGACATGCAGCCTCGCCCGCAGAATGCGCATTCTTTTCAAGTCTGCGTTGACCCCATGGCCGCTAATGCGCTGGCCGCCCCCTTGGGCGTGCTGAGTTCCGTTCTCCTGGGCCTGAACACCCTCTTCTGGTGCACCCCGCTGTTCCTGCTCTCGCTCGTCAAGCTGCTGCTGCCCTTCCAGGCGGCACGCCAGGCCATCGACCCCTGGCTGAACCGCATCGCCAAGAGCTGGATCGCCTGCAACAGCGCCTGGATCGCGCTGATCAACCGTGCGCCCTGGGACGTGCAGGGGCTGGAGCAGCTCAAGCCCGGCGGCTGGTACATGGTGAACTGCAACCACCAGAGCTGGGTCGACATCTTTGTGCTGCAGAAGATCTTCAACCGGCGCATTCCCTTCCTGAAGTTCTTTCTGAAGCAGGAGCTGATCTGGGTGCCGGTGATCGGCGTGGCCTGGTGGGCGCTGGACTTCCCCTTCATGCGCCGCCACGGCAAGGCGGCGCTGCGCAAGAACCCGGCGCTACGCCACCAGGACATGGAGACCACCAAACGCAGTTGCGCACGCTTCGCGCTGGCACCCACCAGCGTGATGAACTTCGCCGAGGGCACCCGCTTCACGGCGGACAAGCACCAGCGCCAGGAATCGCCCTACCGCCATCTGCTCAAGCCCAAGAGCGGGGCGCTGGCCCTGGCGGTCAACATCCTGGGCGAGAAGTTCCGCGCCCTGCTGGACGTGACCCTGGTCTACCCCGACGGCGTGCCGACCTACTGGGACCTGGCCTGCGGCCGCGTCGGGCGGGTGATCGTGCGCGTGCATGAGCGCGACATCCCCGCCGAGTTCGTGCAGGGCGATTGCATCGAGGACTCGGTGCTGCGCAAGCGCTTCGGAGCCTGGTTGCAGGCTCTCTGGGAGGAAAAGGACCGCGAGATCGACGCCCTGCAGGCCGCGGCATGCCAAGGCGCACGGTGCCGGTAGTTACACCAATTGCCAAGCCTCTCCTGTGACTTTTCGGGGCGTTTGAAAACGGGCACAAGATCGCTGTCAGGCCTTCGGAAACGGGGGCTCTGACCCCTGCCGCTGCGTTCCCCGCGGCGCGCGACGCAAGGTGCTACGGCCGGGGTTTGACTTCAGATCCGGCGTGGGCATGGGCCCGCGCTGGGCTCTGGGTTCGTCAAACCAACGCCCCTTGGAGAGCACCATGACCCGCACCCGTCTGCAATCTTTCGCCCCCCTGCTGGCCGCCGTGCTGGCGCTCGGCTCCGGCGCCGCCCAGGCCCGTGACGACAACGCTCATCTGGACCGCGTGGAAGTCGCGGGCCAGTCGATGCGCGTAGACGTGAACCGCACCTGCCCGAACCTCGCCGCCGACCTGAGCGACGCGCTGGCCCGCAGCATCTATCGCGTGAACCTGGATGCCGACTACCAGGTCCGCTTCGACCTGCAGGGTGACCGTGTCAGCGCCGTGCAGGCCTTGGGCGGCCCGGTGGACTACCGCCAGGCCGTGCGCACCGCCATGCGCAAGGTCGACTGCCAGGACGCCCAGACCGCCGGCCAGGCGCAGCGCTTCGCCTTCGTGCTGGCGATCCGCAACAGCGACGAACCCGGCGGCGCGCAGCGCTTTGCCATCCGCGAGCTGCCGCAGCCGCTGACCGCCAGCGCCAACTGAAGCCCATTCGGCGGCTCCATCGGCCCCCTGCGACGCCAGGCCGACCTTCGGGTCGGCCTTTGTCTTTTTCAGTGCAAATCAGGTGCTAACCCTGATTGCTTCAGGGTCGTTTTTAAAGGTTGTGACGATTTGTTGCTGCGCGCAGAATCGACGCCCTGGTCGCCATACCTCAGGGGGGTGGGTGACCGGTTCCGGCCGCCGTCGTCTCGTGGCGCGCGACTCTGGGTGCTCCGGCCGGAAATCCACAGGCTGCGAAGGCGGGCGATGGCCCGCAGGGCCGTGGCTTGTACTCCGAACGACAAACCGAATGGAGAGCACCATGTCTGGAATGGGAACAACAAGAATCCTGCTGGGCGCTTGCGCGCTGTGCGTGAGCCCGCTGACTGCAGTGGCCGCGGACCCGGCGGCCCTGGATCGTGTGGAGGTATCGGGTCAGCACCAGGGCTTGCGCGTGGATGTGCAGCGCACCTGCCCGACGATGGCGGTCAGCCTGGATGACCGCCTGGCACGCAAGGTCGCGGAAATTGGACGTGACGCCGATTACCAAGTGCGTTTCGAACTGCGCGACGGCGTGATCAGCGGGGTTGAGACCCGCGGTGGGCCCATGGAGTACCGCCGCGCCGTGCGCAGCGCGGTCCGCTACTCGGAATGCCAGGACAGCCAGGCCTCAGCGGGCAAGACGCAGCGCTTTGCCTTCTTCCTGGCCATCCGGCCGGGGGCCGAGCCGGGTGCGGCGCCCACCGTGGCGATGCGCGAACTGGATCAGCGCACGCTGGCGCAGTCCGACTGACGCCTTTCGGCGGCGTGATCCGCCATGAAAAAAGCCGACCCTTGGGTCGGCTTTTTCGTCAGCGCAGCTTGGGCTTACTGGGCCTTCAGCTTGCCCTTGCGGTAGCTGAACTGGTGCTCTTCCACGGCCGGCTTGCCGGCGGCGGTGGGATTGGCGGCCAGCACCTTGGCGGGGTCCAGGCTGGCCAGGTACAGGTTGTACTGGCGCTCGTTGCAGCCCAGCTTGCCCTTGGTGTAGACGAACTCGTACTCGTTGGCGGCATTGCCTTCGCGGGCGGCGCATTCGGTACGCAGGCTGTCGTTGGCGGCAAAGGCGCTCAGCGGGGCGAGCAAGGCGATCAGGGCGAACTTCTTCATGGGGTTACCTCGGCGGGGCTGTGAATCAGGAGCCGCCGAACAGGCAGCCACTGCCCGGAATTTAGTCGGGATGCGGCGCCGGCGCATCGGGGCCAGTACCGCCCAATCGCGGGATGCAGCCGCTGATCCGGTGACTTAATACCGCTTCAAAGATCAGCCGGGTCGGCCCAGGTCCAGGCACCGGGGGGCAGATCGGCCGGGATGCGCAGCCGCCCGAAGCCGCTGCGGTGCAGGGCCTCCACGCGGTTGCCCACCGCAGCCACCATGCGCTTGACCTGGTGGTAGCGCCCACCCGTCAGGGTCAGGATCAGCCGCGTAGGTTCGAGCAGCTCGGCCGCGGCGGCCTGGATGGGTTCGGGATCGTCGTTCAGCACCACGCCCTTGAGCAGCTGCTGGCGCGCGGCCTCGTCCATCGGGTGCTTGAGCGTGGCCTCGTAGAGCTTCGGCACCTTCTTCTTCGGGTGCGTCAGGCGGTGGATGAGCGCGCCGTCGTCGGTCAGCAGCAGCAAGCCGGTGGTGTCCTCGTCCAGCCGGCCCACCGGCTGCACGCCACGCACGCGCAAGGGGCCGGGCAGCAGGCTCAGCACCGAAGGGTGGTGCTTGGGCTTCATGCTGCATTCAAAGCCGGTGGGCTTGTGTAGCAGGATCAGGGCCTTCTCGTGCACCGGCCAGTCCTGGCCTTCGATGGTCAGCACCAGGCCTGCGGGGTCGAGGTCGAGCTCGGGGTCGTCCAGCACCGCGCCGGCGCGCGAGACGGCGCCGTTGACGATCATGCCCAGGCACTCGTGCCGGGTGCCGAAGCCTTGGGAAAACAGGATCTGGGTCAGTCGCATGGCCGGCATCGTAGGGGGCGCTCCCTAGAATCCTTCTCTTTTCGGAAACTGCAGGTAACCCCATGAATCTCCCAGGTCTTGACTTCCAGTTGGGCGAGGACATCGACGCGCTGCGCGACGCAGTGCGCAGCTTCGCCGAGGCCGAGATCGCCCCGCGTGCCGCCGAGGCCGACCGCAGCGACCAGTTCCCGATGGACCTGTGGCGCAAGATGGGCGAGCTGGGCGTGCTGGGCATCACCGTGCCCGAGGAGTACGGCGGCGCCAACATGGGCTATCTGGCGCACATGGTGGCGATGGAGGAGATCAGCCGCGCCTCGGCCTCGATCGGCCTGAGCTACGGCGCGCACAGCAATCTGTGCGTCAACCAGATCAAGCGCAATGGCAGCGAGGCGCAGAAGCAGAAGTACCTGCCCAAGCTGATCAGCGGCGAGCATGTCGGCGCGCTGGCGATGAGCGAGCCGGGTGCCGGCTCCGACGTCATCAGCATGAAGCTCAAGGCCGAGGACAAGGGCGGCTACTACCTGCTGAACGGCAGCAAGATGTGGATCACCAATGGTCCCGACGCCGACACCATGGTGGTCTACGCCAAGACCGAGCCCGAGCTGGGCGCACGCGGCGTCACAGCCTTCATCGTCGAGAAGGGCATGAAGGGCTTCAGCACCGCGCAGAAGCTGGACAAGCTGGGCATGCGCGGCAGCCACACAGGCGAGATGGTGTTCCAGGACGTCGAGGTGCCGGCCGAGAACATCCTGGGCGGCCTGAACCAGGGCGCCAAGGTGCTGATGAGCGGCCTGGACTACGAGCGTGCCGTACTGGCCGCCGGCCCGATCGGCATCATGCAGGCGGTGATGGACAACGTGGTGCCCTACATCCACGACCGCAAGCAGTTCGGCCAGAGCATCGGTGAGTTCCAGCTCATCCAGGGCAAGGTGGCCGACATGTACACCGTGCTGCAGGCCGGCCGCAGCTTCTGCTACACGGTGGGCAAGAACCTGGACAAGCTGGGTGCCGCCCATGTGCGCCAGGTGCGCAAGGACTGCGCCTCCGTCATCCTCTGGTGCGCCGAGAAGGCCACCTGGATGGCCGGCGAAGGCATCCAGATTTATGGTGGCAATGGCTACATCAACGAGTACCCGCTGGGCCGCCTGTGGCGCGACGCCAAGCTGTACGAGATCGGCGCGGGCACGAGCGAAATCCGCCGCATGTTGATTGGCCGCGAACTCTTTGCGGAGACGATGTGATGGTGCTGGCCTTCGGCGCATTGATGGTGGTTCTGGGCCTGCTCTCGGGCGGGGTGCTGACGGCCGCCGCGCTGGAGGTCACGAAGCTGCAGCCGGGCTGGACGGCCTGGCTGGCCTACCCGGGCCTGACCCTGCTGGGCTACGGCCTCTTCGTGGTGCCGGCCAATGACGGGCCGATCCAGCTGATGACCAAGGTCAGCGGCGCCCTGTGCCTGCTGCTCGGCATGGTGGCCATCGCCGTGCTGGTGCTGCGCTCGCTGGGCTTTCTGGCCTTCGAGGGCGGCACCTTCACGCTCTGGTGGGTGTTCGGCTGCAGCCTGCTGCTGGGGCCGCTGGGCTGGCTGGGGGCGCGGGTGCCCAAGGCGGGCGTATGAGCGAGGAACGCATCGAACTGGGCCTGCCCGGCTGGCAGTTGCGCCGCTGGCGCGAGGCTGATGCCCCGGCGCTGCAGCGGCTGGCCGACGATGAGCGCATCGCGCGCTGGATGGTGGACACCTGGCCCATGCCCTACACGCTGGACGATGCGCGCTGGTGGGTCACTGAGGGCCACCAGGCCGGCAGCACCTGGGCGATCTGCCTGAACGATGCGCCGCAGGGCGGCTCCGGCTTCCACCCCGGCCAGGGCCCGCTGCGCTGCAATGCCGAGGTGGGCTGGTGGCTGGCGCCCACCTTCTGGGGCCTGGGCGTGACCAGCCGCGCGGCGCGGGAGGTGGTGGCGCAGGCGCTGGCCCAGCCGGACATCACGCGGGCCTTCGCCGGCATTTACGACGGCAATGCACCCTCCCGGCGCGTGGCCGAGAAGATCGGCATGCAGTACGAAGGCCTGCAGCGCCAGAGTGTGATCAAGCAAGGGCGGGTCCTGGACCGGCATCTGTACGCAAGCTATCGAGCATGAGTCAGGATCTCGACGAACTGTTTTCCAAGAACCGCGACTGGGCGGCCGCGCAGGAAAAGCGCCAGCCCGGCTTCTTCACGCGCCTGCTGGGCCAGCAGACGCCGCAATACCTGTGGATTGGCTGCGCCGACAGTCGCGTGCCGGCCAACGAGCTGGTGGGTCTGTTGCCCGGTGAGTTGTTCGTGCACCGCAATGTGGCGAACCTGGTGGTGCACACCGACCTGAATGCGCTCTCGGTCATCCAGTTCGCGGTGGATGGGCTGAAGGTGCAGCACATCATCGTCGTCGGCCATTCGCAATGCGGCGGCGTCAAGGCCGCGCTGGCCGGCGCCCGCCTGGGGCTGGTGGACAACTGGCTGCGCCATGTGCAGGACGTGCGCGACCAGCATGCCGCACTGCTCGAAAAGATCCCCGAAGCCCTGCGCGTGGACGCACTGGTGGAGCTGAACGTGCTGGAGCAGGCGCGCAACGTCTGCCACACCACGGTGGTGAAGGATGCCTGGGGGCGCGGCCAGTCGGTGGTGGTGCATGGCTGGGTCTATGGCCTGCACAACGGCCTGCTGCAGGACCTGCGCATCACGGCCGCCGGGCCGGACGATGTGATGCCGGCCTACCAGAAGGGCCTGGAGCGGGTGGCGCGGCGTTACCTGGCCGAGGAATGAGGTCCTGCTGGGGTGCACTGGTGATGCTGCTGGCTGCAGCCGCCCACGCCCAGGACGCACCGCGCATTGACGAGCTGCTGCGCTGCGACCCCGAGCGCGCCCTGCGCCTGCCCCTGCAGGGCTGCCAGCGCAACCCGGCTGCCGACGCGCGCGAGCTGGCTGCCGCCTGGGCCGATTGGCAGGCCCGCAACCAGGCCGCAGCGGACGCGGTGCGCCTGGGCTGCCGCCAGCAGTGGCTGCAGCGCGGCCGCGCCCGGGGTCAAACGGACGCGGACGCTCTGGCGCCTTACGAGCGCGCCTACCGCAGCCTGGACCAGCTGATGGCCACCGCGCCACCGCCTGAGCCGGCGCAGTGCGCCGCGATGGTGCGCAGTTTGCGCGAAGACGTGGTGCCCAGCCCACAACCGGCGGCCTCCGGCACGCGCTGACTTCGCCCGGCGCGGATGCTCGCGCCAAAGGCCTGGCGCGGCCGGGATAGTCTGGGGACTTGTGCAGTGACCGGACGGAGCCCGCGGTGTTTCCCCATCAGCTCAACGACCCCCGCGCCTACGAGATCGCGCAGGCCCTGCTGGGTGGCTTCAACCGCCACTTCCGCCTGTTCCGTGAGACCACCGCGAAGGCCAAGACGCGCTTCGAAAACGCCGACTGGCATGGCCAACAAAAGGCCCAGGCCGAGCGCATCGCCTTCTACGACCAACGGGTGGGCGAGTGCGTAGAGCTGCTGGAGCTCGGCTACGAGGCCTCGCAACTGCCCATGGATGTGTGGCAGCAGGTCAAGCTGCACTACATCGGCCTGCTGACCAACCACCTGCAGCCCGAGCTGGCCGAGACCTTTTTCAACTCGGTGTGCACGCGCATCCTGCACCACAGCTATTTCCACAACAGCTTCCTGTTCGTGCGCCCGGCCGTCAGCACCGAGTACATCGAGAACGACGAGCCCGCCGCCAAGCCCACCTACCGCGCCTACTACCCCGAGCCCGGCAAGCTGGACCAGACCTTCCGCCGCATCGTCACCAACTTCCAGCTCAAGGCCCCGTTCGAGGACCCCGAGCGCGACACCCGTGCCGTGATGGCCGCGGTGGATCGCCAGATGGCCGGCGCCAAATGGCGCACCAATTTCCAGGTGCAGGTGCTCTCCAGCCTGTTCTTCCGCAACAAGGGCGCCTATGTGGTGGGCAAGATCATCAACGGCTTCCACGAGACGCCGTTCGCGCTGCCCATCCTGCATGGCGACAAAGGCCTGGTGATCGACGGCGCGCTGTTCGGCGAGGACGACCTGCTCATGCTCTTCAGCTTCGCGCGCGCCTACTTCATGGTGGACATGGAAGTGCCCTCGGCTACGGTGCAGTTCCTGCGCAGCCTGATGCCCAGGAAGCCGCGCGCCGAGCTCTACAACGCCATCGGCCTGCAGAAGCACGGCAAGAACCTGTTCTATCGCGACCTGCTCTACCACTTGCGCCACTCCAGCGACAAGTTCCGCATCGCCCCCGGCATCAAGGGCATGGTGATGCTGGTGTTCGACCTGCCCAGCTTCCCCTTCGTGTTCAAGCTGATCAAGGACTTCTACCCGCCGCAGAAGGACACCACGCGCGAGCTGATCCAGAGCAAGTACCTGCTGGTCAAGCAGCACGACCGCGTCGGCCGCATGGCCGACACGCTGGAGTACAGCAACGTCGCGCTGCCGCGCCACCGCTTCGAGGAGGAGCTCATCAAGGAGCTGCGCCATTTCTGCCCCAGCCTGCTGGAGGAGAACGGCGACGACATCGTGCTCAAGCATGTCTACATCGAGCGCCGCATGGTGCCCCTGAACATCTACTTGCAGGACGCCAGCGACGCGCAGCGCGAGGCCGCGGTGCTCGAGTACGGCAATGCCATCAAGGACCTGGTGGCGGCCAACATCTTCCCGGGCGACATGCTGTGGAAGAACTTCGGCGTCACCCGCCAGGGCAAGGTGGTGTTCTACGACTACGACGAGATCGAGTACCTCACCGACTGCAACTTCCGCAAGGTGCCTGCACCGCGCAACGAGGAAGAGGAGATGAGCGGCGAGATCTGGTACACGGTCAACAAGGGCGACGTGTTCCCGGAAACCTTCGGCCCCTTCCTGCTCGGCCACCCCGGCGTGCGCGAGCCCTTCATGAAGCACCATGCCGATCTGCTGGATCCGGCCTTCTGGCAGGGCCACAAGGAACGCATCCTGGCCGGCCATGTGCATGATGTGTTCCCCTACGACGCCAGCCGGCGCTTTGCGCGCTCCACTGCATGAATGAATTGAAGTTCCCCGCGTTCGACGGCCCGGCCGGGTTCGACGCCCTGCACGACGAGCCGCAACGCTGGCAACCGCTGCTGACCGAGCTGGCGCGTGGCCTGGGGCTGGCGGGGGCGGTGCAGCCCCTGGGCGAGGGCACGGTGCTGGTGGCCGGCGTGGGCGAGCAGCAGATCCTGAAGCTCTACCCGCCTTTTCTGCGCGATCACTGGGCCTTCGAACGCGGCCTGCTTCAGCGCCTGCACGGGCGCCTGGCCGTGCCGACGCCCGAACTGCAGGCCAGCGGCGAGCAGCAGGGCTGGGCCTGGACGCTGATGAGCCGCCTGCCCGGCCAGCCGCTGAGCCGCATCTGGCCGCAGCTGGACGAAGCCCGACGCGGCGCGCTGCTGCGCCAGATCGGCGCGCTGGCCGCGCAGGTGCATGCGCTGCCGGTGGGGGAGCAGGCTGCGTTGGCGCCGCGCTGGGAAGATTTCATCGCTCGCCAGCGCGCCGGCTGCCTGGCCCGCCAGCGCCGCACCGGCCTGCCCGAGCACCTGCTGGCCGAGGTCGAGGCCTGCATCGCCGGCCCGCTGCCCGCGGGCCCGGACGTGCTGCTGACTGGCGAGTACACGCCCATGAACCTGCTGGTGGATGCCGAAGGCAAGCAGCTCACCGGCATGTTCGATTTCGGCGACGGCCTGGTGGGCCCAGCCGCCTACGACCATGGAGGTCCGTTGTGCTTCCTGGCCGCCGGTCATGCGGCGCGGGTGGCCGCGTACTTCGACGGCTATGGCCTGCGCCAGTGGGACCGCGAGGTGCAGCTTCGCCTCCTGCTGCTGCATCGCTACAGCTGCCTGCGCCTGCAGCTGGCCGGCTGCCCGGGCTGGGAGCAGGCGACCAGCCTGGCCGATCTGGCGCGCCGGCTCTGGCCGGACTGACGGCCGCTCAGACCCCGGGGCGGAAGCCGTTCAGGCGCTGCCGGCGTGGCGTGCCTGGGCGTCGCGCACATAGGCCAGCGCGGCCTCGCGCATCAGCGGCACGAAGACCTCCGGGTGCTTGACCGGTACCGAGCGCGCCTCCCACCCGTCCTTGCCCACCGCCAGTCGGTAGGCCAGCTTGGCCTGCCGCTGCCGTTCCTGGGCTGCGATGAAGTCGGCCGCGTTCTTCCACGGGCGCAGCGCCAGCCCCGGCGTGTGCGCCAGCTCGTGCGCCACGCGGGCGCGGTGCAGCTCGATCACCTCTTCCAGCGGCAGCGAGGCATCGACGAACAGCACGTCCACTTGCGGCCCGCCGCCAAAGTAGTTGCGGCCGCGGCTCTGGCTGGTGATGAGCTGGCGTCCGTCGCTGAACTCGGTCTCCAACTCGCTCACCTGCAGGGCGGCCACCGCGGTGCTCAGCAGCGTGGCCTCGCCGGACGGATGGGGCCAGACGCCGGTCAAGGTGATGGCGCCAAAGCGCTCGGAGTAGTCCTGGATTTCGATCCAGGCCAGGCGCTCGAAGCCGAGCTGCTGCATCTGGGCATCGAACTCGGCCAGGCGCGGGTGCAGTTCCGCCGCGCGCGGGTGCGCCTCGCGGCAGCGCAGGGGCTCGAAGGCAAGCAGGCCGGCCAGCTTGGGGGCCAGGGTCTGCGCCAGGGCTTCCAGTTCGGCCAGCTCCTCCGCGCTGGGGGCGCTGTTTTCGGCCTCGATGGCGGGACGCGCCTCGGCCAACTGGCCTTCCAGCTCACTGCGCAGGCGGGCCATGTTCTCGTTCATCTCGGCCAGGAAGGCCGCGGCCGCCTCGCTGCGCGGGGGGCTGTCGGCGCCTTGCCCCAGGCGCGCCACGGCCTCTTCCAGCCCACCCAGCAAGTCGTCGGAGAGGGCGCTGCGGCCGGCGGCGCAGCGCCGCGCCCAGTCGGCGGACTCGGTGGCCGCGTCCTCGTCGCCCTGGGCGCGCCAGGTCTGGGCGGCGGCTTCGAAGGCCTGGGCGGCGGCCGCAAAGTCACTCAGGCCCAGGTGCAGGCGGGCGCGCAGGTCCAGCAGCTCGGCGTCCTGGGGCTGCGCGGCCAATGCAGCGTCCACCGCCTGGTGGGCGCGGCGGCACAGGGCCGGGTCGTGCAAGCCGCCGGCGTAGTCCACCGCAAAGCCCACCGGGGGGCGCTCGTCCGGCGTTTCAAAGTCCGGCCCCTGGTGGGCCAGGGACGCCCAGGCCAGCGCCCGTTGACGGCGCAGTGCCGGGGCCTCGGGCCAGCGGGCGCCAGCGCGCAGCGCGATGGCCAGCAGGCTCCAGTCCTGCCCGAACACGCGTTCCTGCCAGCCTTGCAGCAGTTGCTCTACAAAGTCGGCATCGGCCTTCGGGTGCTGGGCCAGGCGGCGCAACTCTTGCAGGGACAGCTGCTCCAGGGCCAGGCGCTGGGCCTCTTCGGCCTGGGCGGCTGCTTCGGCCGCTGCGTCGTCCAGTTCCTCGTCTTCGTTTCCGTCGTACGCCGGCGCGGCGAGATAACCCGCCCAGCGGTGGCGGTGCAGGGCCAGGGTCAAAGCGCTCTGGAGATCGTCCGCATCGGCCTGCACCAGGGCGCTCAGGTCCTCGATCTGCAGTTCGCGCAGGCCGATGGCTTCGCTCAGGCGCAGGCGCAGCTGGCGCAGCGCCCGATCCTGCGGGGCCGCCGCAATGGCCTGCCCCAGGCGCGCCAGCAGCTCATCCAGATCGGTTTCGCTGTCGTCCTCGAAGGCGGCATCGACGGCGCGGGCAAGGTCTGCGTGCATGGGGAGCGGGGCGGAAAGGTTGGGGTGATCAGCATAGGTCGGAAGGACCGTTCGCCGGGGGATGCACTTCGGCATGGGACAGTTGCATGAATGAACCTGCGGCGTCACCCCTGCCGGCTTCTGGCCCTGGCGCTGACCGCGTCAATGCGGAGGGTGGCCGACGACGCCGCGCGACTGCTGAAGGAACCCCATGAATTGGCATGAGTTTTGGGAAATGGCCAGCTTCGTGGTCACCGTGATCGGCCTGCCTTTTGCCGTCATCGTGTTCATGAAACAGGAACGCGCCGAGCGCGAGAACGAGGAGGAGGAGGCCTACCTGCTGCTGGCCAATGCCTACAACGACTTCCTCAAGGTGGTGCTGGCCAACAGCGACCTGCAACTGCGCACCACCGCTGCGCTGGAGAACCCCACGCCCGAGCAGCGCGAGCGCATGCAGGTGATCTTCGACATGCTGGTCAGCCTGTTCGAGCGCGCCTACCTCGTGGCCTACAAGGAGGACATGAGCGCGAGCGAGCGGCGGCGCTGGAACAGCTGGGACGACTACATGCGCGAATGGTGCGCGCGTGACGACTTCTTCTTCAGCCTGCCGGCCCTGCTGCGCGGCGAGGACGCCGGCTTCCAGGCCTACATCCAACGCGTCGCGCAAGAGGTGCGCGGCAGCGCCATCCTGCTCAGTTGAGCAGGGCCTGCGCCAGCAGCGGCGCCACCGCCACCGCATTGCTGGGGTGGGGCACGCAGTCGCTGCTCCAGATCTGACCCACACCGGCCGCGCGCACGCGCGCCTCGGCCTCGCCCACGAACAGCGCATGCGTCACGGCCACGTCCACCGAGGCGGCGCCGGCCGCCAAGGCCAGGCGCGCGGCCAGGGCCAGCGTGCCGCCGGTGCTGGCCACATCGTCCAGCAGCACCACGGCACGGCCCTGCCAGTCCAGCCCCGTGGGCAAGGCGATCTGCACCTGCAGATCGCCGTGGCGCTCCTTGTGGCAGACGGCATGGGCGAGACCCGTGGCGGCGCCGGCCGCGGCCACCCATTGCTCCGCCTCGCCATCCGGTGCCAGCAGCAGCGCGCCGGGGCGCTGCGCGGCCACAAAACGGCCCAGCAGGGGCGCGGCACTCAGGGCCACGCCCTGGCAGCCGGGCATCACCGCGTCCAGCGTGGCCACGCGGTGCAGATGCGGGTCCACCGTCAGCACGGCGTCGAAGGCCCGTGCCAGCAGGGCACCCATATGGCGTTGGCTCACCACCTCGCCGGGTGTGAACTCGATGTCCTGACGCATATAGCCCAGATAGGGCGTGACGAGGCGGAGTCGCTGCGCGCCCAGCTCGCGCGCGCCGCCGGCCACCAGCAGCAGCTCGGCCAGGCGCTCGTTCGCCTGCTGCAAGCCGCGCAGCAGCACGGTGTGGGCAGGCAGGCGGGGCGGCAGGCGCAGGCGGCTCTCGCCATCGGGGAAGCGGTGCACCTCCACCAGGGCCAGCGGGCAGCCCAGCTCTTGCGCCAGCGCCTGGGCCAGCGCGGCCTCGTCGGCCCAGGCCAGCAGCAACTGCGGGGCGCTGCTCATTCGGAGGCCACGAAGTCACGCGGCAGCTCGGTGCTGCTGCCAATGCGCCAGCCGCTGTCGGTCTCGGCCAGTTCGCGGGCGAACTGCAGGTCGGCGTCGAAGCGGGCGTGGATGCGGTAGAGCAACTGGCCTTCCTGCACCGTGTCGCCCAGGCGCACGCGCAGGTCGATGCCAGCTTCGGGCACCTGCGGGGCGCCGGAGAGCCGGGCGATGCGCGCCAGCCGGTGGTTGTCGGCCGCCACCACCACGCCGGAGCGCGGTGCGCGTACCTCGTGCAGCAGCGCGGCCGTGGGCGATGGCGCGCCGCGCCGGCCCTGGGCGTCGATCAGGGCCTGCATCTGCGCCAGCGCACGGCCGCTTTCCAGGATGTCGCGCGCGATGCGCCAGCCCTCGCCGCCGCGCACGTCGGGGTCGAACTCGATCATGCGGCCGGCCAGCCAGAGCGCTTTCTGCCGCAGGTCCTGCGGCGCCTCGGGGTCGTTTTGCAGCACCTGCATCACGTCACGCGCTTCCAGCACCGGGCCCACGCCGCGGCCGATCGGCTGGCGGCCATCGCTCACCATCACCTCCAGCTGCAGGCCCAGGCGGCCGGCCACGTACTCGAACAAGCGCTTGAGCCGGTTGGCTTCGGGCATCGAGCGCACCTTGGCGCTGGGCCCCACGGGGATGTCCAGCACCAGATGGGTGGAGCCGGCGGCGATCTTCTTGCTCAGGATCGAGGCCACCATCTGGCCGGGCGAGTCGATGGCCAGCGGCCGCTCGACCGAGATCAGGATGTCGTCGGCCGGCGAGAGATCGGCCGTGCCGCCCCAGGCCAGGCAGCCGCGCGTGCTGCGCACGATCTTCTGCAGGCGCTCCATCGGCAGCTCCACCTCGGCCAGCACCTCCATGGTGTCGGCCGTGCCGGCCGGGCTGGTGATGGCGCGCGAGCTGGTCTTGGGGCACCACATGCCATGGGCGGTGACGATGGGCACCACCAGCATCGAGGTGCGGTTGCCCGGAATGCCGCCGATGCAGTGCTTGTCCACCACCGGGCCCAGGCCGATGTCCTGGCGCCAGTCGATGCGCTGGCCGGCGGCGATCATGGCCTCGGTCAGATGCAGCACCTCGTCACGGTCCAGCTCGAACTGGTTGGTGGCCACCACAAAGGCCGCCAGCTCGATCTTCGAATAGCGCGCGGCGGCGATGTCGGCCATCACTGCGAACAGATCGGCGCGCCCCAGGCGCTCGCCGGCGATCTTGCGGTGCAGGGCGGCGATGGACGGCGGCGGCTCGGCGTGCTCGATGCGTGCGGCATGCCCTTCCTCGACCTGCAGGCGTGCGAAGGCCTCCTTGGAAAGCCCGAGATCGCAGGGCGGCACGATGCGCTCGTCGTCCACGACGTTCAGCACCGCGGCGATCGCCTGGCCATTGGCGTGCACGGTCACCTTGGAGAGGGCCTGGAAGCCCTCGGCGCGCACCACCGGGCAGTCCCGGTGCAGATAGGCCACGTTCTCTCGCCAGGTGTCGATGCCGACACGGCGGATGTGCAGGGTGGGGTTTTGCATAGGACAAGCCTACCGTGAGCGAGTTGCCAAAGCCGTGCGCCAGATCAGAGGATGCGCGGCGACGCAGCGCGTAAGCTCTCGAAGGCCAATCCAGGCAGGGAGACTCAAGGGTGCGAATCGACAACCCCTATGCCGGCATCGAGGCCCTGGTCGTCGACGACATGGCCACGCAGCAGACCACCTTGCGCAGCCAGCTGCACATGGTGGGCATCGAGCATGTGGATGCGGCCGGATCGGCCGAGGACGCGCTGCGCCAGATCCGCAACAAGCGCTACCAGCTGATCCTGTGCGACTACAACCTCAACCACAAGACCGACGGTCAGCAGCTTTTCGAGTACCTGCGTGACAACAGGATCCTGGCACCCGACTGCCTGTTCTTCATGGTTACGGCGGAGAGCAACTACAGCGCGGTGGCCTCGGCCAGCGAGCAGGTGCCTGATGCCTACCTGCTCAAGCCCATCACCGCGGGCGATATCGAAGAGCGTCTGAAGGCGCAGCTGGAAAAGCGCCAGGCCCTGCTGCCCATCACCAAGGCCATCGCCAAGGAAGACCTGAACGCCGCGCTGGCCGCCGCCGACGAGCTGCTGGCGCGCAAGGACCGCTGGTTCATGCAGGCCTTGCAATACAAGGGCCAGCTGCAGCTGCAGCTGGGCATGGTGGACGAGGCCAAGCTGGCCTACCAGCAGGCCCTGCAGCTGCGCCCCGGCCTGCTGTGGGCGCAGATCGGCCTGATGCGCGCCTACAAGGCCGGCGGCGCCTTTGAGGCCTGCCGCAACCTGGCGCAGGAGGTGCTGGCCAGCCGCGATGGCGCGAAATGCCTGGCCGCCTTCGATCTGCTGGCCGAAGCCCTGGAAGGCCAGGGCGACACGGCCGGCGCGCTTGAAGCCATGAAGCAGGCCGCGCAGGCCGTGCCTTCCACCCGCCGCCAGCGCCTGATGGCCGACACCGCCTACCGCAGCGGTGACCTGGGCGCCGCCAAGCAGGCCTATGCCAAGGCCTACAAGGGCAGCCAGGGTTCGATGATGGGCCAGCCGCAGGATGCGCTGGCGCTGGCGCAGACCCTGGTGGAGCAAGGCGAAACCCAGGAGGCGCTGACCCTGCTGACCGAGGCCCACGCGCGCGGGACCCGCGGCGCCGCCTTCGACCAGGTGGCCCTGGCCATCAAGGCCCAGGCGCTCGCCGCCGCGGGCGAGACCGAGCGCGCCCAGGCCGCCGCCCGCCAGGCGCTGGAGATGCAGGCCGGCGCCGGCAGCAAGGGCGACTTCGCCACCTTGGCGCTCGCGCGTGCGGCGCTGGCCACCGGCCAGAACGATCGCGCCTTGGCCCTGATGCGCCAGGCCCTGTGCGCCGACCACGAGAACAAGCGCATGCAGCAGCTCGTCACTCGCGCGCTGCAGGATCACGGCCAGGGCGAGCAGGCCGAGGCCCTGATCGCCAGCGCCACCCAGAGCCTGAAGACGCGGCTGTTCGAGGCCAAGCGCCTGCTGCGCAGCGGCAAGCTGGATGAAGCCCTCGCGGCCATCGAGGAAGAGCTGCGCGAGTACCCCGAGAACACCACCGTGCTGCTGGAGTGCACGCAGATGAACTGCATGTGGCTGCGCCTGAACAAGAGCCTGGACCCCGTGCGCCTGGAGCGCGTGCGCGACTACCTGGAGCGCCTGGAAACCCTGCTGCCCGGCCATGAGCGCGTGGCGCAGATGCGCCGCTACCTGCGCGAGACCCTGGCCACGCTGCAGCGTGACGGCAACTTCAGCATCAGCAAAGACAAGGCGTGAATCGCGAACTCGTGGCCCTGCTGGCGCACGACCTGAAGAACCAGCTCGGGCAATTGGAAGCCGAACTGGCCAGCCTGAGCCTGCAGCCGGATGCCGCCCGCGCCACGCGCGCGCACCAGCATTGCGCCCAGCTGCGCCAGCGCCTGGTGGCCTACCTGACCCTGTACGGCGGCCGCCAGGGCCTGCGCGCGCAGCTGGAGGACGAAGCCCCGGCCGACTTCCTGCGCACCTTGGAGCACATTGCCTCGCGCCCGGAAGGGGCGCCGCTGCACCTGTGTCCGGCCGCGGGGCTGCCTCCCTACTGGTACTTCGACGCCCGCCTGGTGCGCCTGGCGCTGGAAGCCGCGCTCCACAACGCCTGGCGCTTCGCACGCGCCGAGGTGCTGCTCTCGGTGCAATCGCAGGCGGGTGGGCTCCTGTTCACGGTGGAAGACGACGGCCCGGGCCTGGGCAGTCAAGATCCCAGCGCCCAGAGCTCCACCGGCCTGGGGATGCAGCTGTGCGCCGCCGTGGCGCGCGCGCACCGGCGCGAGGCCGTGCGCGGTCGGGTGGACCTGCTGCCGCGCGTGGGCGGAGGCACGCGCTTCGAGCTCTGGTTGCCCTGATTCAGGCCATCAGTTGGGGCAGCGCCCCATCTGAGTCGCCCGTAAACAGGCGCTGCGCCCAGTCCTGCTCGCGTGCTTGCACCGTGCCCAGGAACTCCTGCGCCCCACGCATGGCGCGGAAGGTGTCGAAGCCGCATTCCAGGAAGTCTTGCAGCTCGTGCAGGCCGGCCAGTTGGGCCGGGCCACGCATCAGGCGCAGTGAATGGCGCAGCAGCGGCTTGCGCGTGTAGACGTCGAGCGCGCGGCCCACGGCCAGGGTCAGTTCGATCTGGCGCTGGCGTGCCTCGGGCTGGCCCACGGCCTGCCAGGCGGCGATGTAGTCCGGCGCCTTCACGCCCGAGCCGAGCAGGCGCTCGGCCATGGCGGAGTCCAGCTCTTCCGAGAGCGCGTGCAGCTGTGCCAGCGTGTGTACGGTGTCCACCACCTCGCTGGGGAACAGCCGCACCAGCGGCCGCACGATGCGCTGGAACTGCGCGTCGCGGCGGCTGAAGTCGGCCGGACCGTACAGCTCCTCCAGGAAGAACTTCGCCGCGCCGGCATAGCGCGGCGTGGCCAGCAGGTCGCCGTAGGCACGGCGGAAGCGTTCCTGCTGGAAGGCCTTGAGGCGCTGGGTGGTTTCGCCCAGCGCCGCTTCGACGGCACGCCGCTGGCGCTGGCGCTCGACCCGCGCCAAGCAGTCCAGGATCTGCGCGCCGACCGGTTCCATTACGCCGGAGTGGCTTCGTCCTTCAACACGCCGCGGCGGATCTGGTCCAGCTCGATGCTTTCGAACAGGGCCTGGAAATTGCCTTCGCCGAAGCCTTCATTGCCCTTGCGCTGGATGATCTCGAAGAAGATCGGGCCGATCACTTCCTTGGTGAAGATCTGCAGCAGCAGTTCCTTCTCGGCGCCCAGGTGGGCGGCGCCGTCGATCAGGATGCGCAGGCGGCGCAGCTCGGCCAGGTTCTCGCCGTGGCCGGGCAGGCGCTTGTCGACCAGGTCGAAGTAGGTCTCGATGGTGTCCTGGAACTCCACGCCGCCTTGCTTCATGCCGTCCACGCTGCCGTAGATGTCGCTGGCCGACAGGGCCACGTGCTGAATGCCTTCACCGTTGTAGGTGTGCAGGTACTCGGCGATCTGGCTCTTGTCGTCGCTGCTCTCGTTGATGGGGATGCGGATCTTGCCGCAGGGGCTGGTCATGGCCTTGCTCTTCAGGCCGGTGAGCTTGCCCTCGATGTCGAAGTAGCGCACCTCGCGGAAATTGAACAGGCGCTCGTAGAAGTCCGCCCATTCCTTCATGCGGCCGCGGTAGACGTTGTGGGTCAGGTGGTCGATCAGCCCCAGGCCATAGCCCGGCACCTCGCTGCTGACCGGCTTGCCATCGGCGTCGGTCAGCGGCACGAAGTCGACGTCGTAGATGCTGATGTTGCCGATCTGACCGGGCTGGCCGCCGTCCTTGCCATGCCAGCGGTCGACGAAATAGATCAGCGAGTCGCCGATGCCCTTGATGGCCGGGATGTTGAGCTCCATCGGGCCGGTCTTGTTGTCAAAGCCCCAGGCACCCAGCTCCAGCGCGCGCTGGTAGGCGTAGGCGGCGTCCTTGACGCGGAAGGCGATGGCGCAGATCGAGGGGCCGTGCAGGCGCACGAAGCGCTGCGCGAAGGAATCCTGCTCGGCGTTGATGATGAAGTTGATCTCGCCCTGGCGGTACAGGGTGACGTTCTTGTGCCGGTGCTTGGCCACGGCGCGGAAGCCCATGGTCTCGAACAGGCGACCCAGGGCGGCGGGATCGGGGGCGGCGAACTCGATGAACTCGAAGCCGTCGGTGCCCATGGGGTTGTCCCAGGGAGTGAACTGCGCCATGGTGGTCTCCTGTTTGAGTGAACCCAGCACTGTAGGCCTGCGCGCGCGCAGGTTTCCTGCGATTGAAGGCGCGCAGGCGCGCGCTTTGCGCATGATCAATGCATAATTGTCTGAATGAGTGCACCTGTTGAGCTGGATGCGATTGATCGACGCACGATTCAGGCCCTGCAGGCCGACGGCCGCTTGACCTTCGATGCCCTGGCCGAGCAGGTCGGCCTGAGTCCCTCGGCCGTGCTGCGCCGGGTGCGGCGCTTGGAGCAGGCCGGGGTGATTGCCGGCTACCGCGCCGTCGTCGTGCCCGAGCGCCTGGGCCTGGGCCTGACGGCCTACGTGAACGTGCGCCTGGAAAAGCACACGCCCGACCTCCGACGCAGCCCGATGGAGAGCTTCCGCGCTGCGGTGCAGACCTGGCCCGAAGTGGTGGAGTGCGCGGCGCTGGCCGGCGAGATGGACTACCTGCTGCGCATCCTGGTGCGCGACATGGAGCACTACGCGCGCTTCCTGCGCGACACCCTGCTGGCCCACCCAGCCGTGCAAGATTGCAAGACCAGCTTCGTGCTGGAGCGGGTGAAGAGCGCCGGCGCGGTCTCGATCTAACCCACGCTTCAGCGCAGGCTCGGCCCGCTTTCGCGGTCGATGTCCTGCAGCAGGCGCAAGGTTGGCTCAGGCCCCAGGTTCAGGAGGGCGCTGATGTCCTTCACGTCGTCCGGAATGGCGGGGTTCTCCCAGCTCTGGCTGCTGTGCCGCGCCACCCGTACCGCTAGGCGCACGCATTGGGTTTGCGGGTCGTGGTGGTGGCGGTCGTCGGTGATGTGGGCCAGCAGCGGTGGCAGGTGCCAGGTTTTCATCAAGGCCTGCTCCAGCGCGGCCAGCTCGATGCCCAGCACCTGTTGCTGCGCCTTGATGCTGCGCAGGTTCGGGTCCAGGGCCTGCAGGCGGCGGATCTCCTGCGCCAGCGCGGGGGCGTGGCACCAGAGCAGCAGTTCGGCGAAATCGTGCAGCAGCGCGGCGCTGTGCAGGATCTGCGCGTCCTGGTCCATGCGGTGCGCCGCAAAGGCCAGGGCGTAGCGGGCGGCCCGCTCGGAGCGGCGCAGCACTGCCTCGGCGCCATCACGCGCCTGCGGCTGCCCCACCAGCCAATGCTCGAGCGTGGGCTGCGGGCCGAAGGTGGTGAAGAAGGGCGTGATGCCCATCAGCACCACGGCGCTGGTGACGGTCTCGGCGTCGGCATTGCGGCGCTCGCGGCCGAGTTGCGCGGCGGCGACCAGGACCTTCAGGCTCATCAGCGGGTCGCTGGCAAAGGTCTCGCCGATCAGGTGCGCGTCCACCGAATCCTCGTCGGCGCGCAGCTGCTCCAGCGCCTCGGCGCTGGTGGCCAGCACGGGGATCTCGCGGCCGGCGAAAGCCTGCACCCAGGCCGACAGGCTGGGCAGCGGGCGATCGATGGGCGGGAGAGCTGGGCTGTCGTTCATGAGGCACCCCGGGAGTCCGGCCATGATAGGAGCGGCCCCAAAAACAAAGGCCCGCAGAAGCGGGCCTTTGCGGCTTGATTGCGTGAATTACAGGCGCTCCAAACCTTGCAGGAAGGTGAAGCGGCGCACGCCATCCTCGTAGAGCGCGCCTTGGCCGGTGGCCGGGTCGAACCGGTATTCCAGGTGGCCGCTGGGTTCAGCAGCGGCCGGCTGGGCCGGTTGGGCCAGTTGGGCGGCCAGGTGGTCCAGGTGGCGGCTCCCCGCGTGCAGGGCACGGATCAGGAGCTGGCGGGGGAGTGAGCGCCCGGCGCTGCGGGCAGTGAGTGCGATGGCGTGCATGGTGTTCTCCTGCTGGGCCGCTTCTTGCGGCTCAGACTTTCAGTCGTGGCGGGGTGGGCTCCAGAGTTCGCGCAGGGTCTGCGCCAGCTCGATACGGGCGGCCTGACGGGCATGGGCGGCGCGGTGGGCACCGGCCTTGCGCATCTGGCTGGGGGCGACCCAGGGATTGCGCGGCTTGCGCAAGGCGGTGCCGGTACTGGGGCGCGGCGAGGTGAATTGCGGCATGGAAGGCTCCTGATCAAGGAAGTGAGCTAAACGAGTGGCGAATGATAAATAAAGCTTATTCATAAGCGCAAGCGTTTTTTGTTGTTGACTTGGCGCGCGGTGGCGGGCAGCGCCGACACTCCGCGGCTCATTCGATGTGGAGGCCCGCCATGCTGCTGTTGCGCAATGTCTCGCTGCCCGATGGCCGGACCGGCCTGGACCTGCTGGTGCAGCAGGGCCGCATCGCCGCCATCGGCCCACAGCTGCCGGCGCCGGCTGGGGTGGAGTGCCTGGATGCGCAAGGGCAGTTGCTCAGCCCGCCCTTCGTCGATGCCCATTTCCATCTCGATTCCGCGCTCACGCATGGCCAGCCGCGCGTCAACCAATCGGGCACCCTGCTGGAGGGCATCGCGCTCTGGGGTGAGCTCAAGCCCAGCCTGACGCACGAAGCGGTGGTGGAGCGCGCGCTGCGCTTCTGCGATCTGGCCGTGGCGCAAGGTGTGCTGGCCATCCGCAGCCATGTGGATGTGTGCGACCCGCGCCTGCTGGCGGTGCGTGCGCTGCTGGAGGTGCGCGAGCGCGTGCGGCCTTACCTTGATCTGCAGCTGGTGGCCTTTCCTCAAGACGGCCTGCTGCGCCACCCCGGCACGCTGGGGCAGCTGAAGCAGGCCCTGGAGCTGGGCGTGGACCTGATCGGCGGCATTCCGCACCACGAGCGCAGCGCGGCGGAGGGGGCGCAGAGCATCCGCCTGCTGTGCGAACTGGCGGCCGAGCGCGGGCTGGGCATGGACCTGCACTGCGACGAGACCGACGACCCGAACTCCCGCCATGTCGAGACCCTGGCCGCCGAGACCCTGCGCCTGGGCCTGCAGGGGCGCGTCACGGCCTCGCATTTGTGCTCGCTGCACAGCATGGACAACGCCTATGCGGCGCGCCTGATCGGGCTGATGGCCGAGGCGCAGCTCAGCGTCGTCGCCAACCCCTTGATCAACATCCTGCTGCAGGGCCGCTACGACAGCTACCCAAAGCGCCGCGGCATGACGCGCGTGCCCGAGCTGCTGGCCGCCGGTGTGCCGGTGGCCTTCGGGCAGGACTGCGTGCTCGACCCCTGGTACCCGCTGGGCAGCGCGGACCTGCTGGAGGTGGCGCATATGGGCCTGCATGTGGCCCAGCTGAGCTCGCAGGCCGGCATGCGCGCCTGCTTCGACGCGGTGACCCGCACGCCCGCCCGCCTGCTGGGCCGGCCCGAGCACACCTTGCAGCCGGGGGCGCCGGCCGATTTCGTGCTGTTGCAGGCGCGCGATCCGATCGAGGCCCTGCGCACGCGTGCGCCGCGCCTGGCGGTGGTGCGCGGCGGCCAGGTGCTGAGCCGCTGCGAGCCTCTGCGGCCGCGCCTGAACCTGCCCGGCCGGCCCGCCCAGTTGCAGCCCGCTCCGTAGAATCTCGCCCAGTTACGAAGCGGTTACAGCGCAGCCTGCGAGCCGGCTTCCCCAGGATTCCTCCACTCTTCCAAGGACTTCCCCATGCCACTCGTTTCGATGCGCCAGCTGCTCGACCACGCCGCCGAGCACGGCTATGGCATCCCGGCCTTCAACGTCAACAACCTGGAGCAGGTGCAGGCCGTGATGGCCGCCGCCGACGAGGTGGGCGCGCCGGTGATCCTGCAGGCCAGTGCCGGCGCCCGCAAATACGCCGGCGAAAGCTTTATCAAGCACCTGATCCAGGCCGCCACCGAGGCCTACCCGCACATCCCGCTGGTGATGCACCAGGACCACGGCACCAGCCCCAAGGTCTGCCAGGGCGCCATCGACCTGGGCTTTGGCTCCGTGATGATGGACGGCTCGCTGCGCGACGACGGCAAGACCCCGGCCGACTTCGCCTACAACGTCGAGGTCACGCGTGCCGTGGTCGAGATGGCGCACAAGGTGGGCGTCTCGGTCGAGGGCGAGCTGGGCTGCCTGGGTAATCTGGAAACCGGTGACGCCGGCGAGGAAGACGGCATCGGCGCCGAGGGCAAGCTCAGCCACGCGCAGATGCTGACCGACCCGGAAGAGGCCGCGCAGTTCGTCAAGGCCACCCAGCTGGACGCACTGGCGATTGCCATTGGCACCAGCCATGGCGCCTACAAGTTCAGCCGCAAGCCCACGGGTGACATCCTGGCGATCAGCCGCGTCAAGGAAATCCACGCGCGCATCCCCAACACCCACCTGGTGATGCATGGCTCGTCCTCGGTGCCCGCTGAACTGCTGGCCGTCATCAACCAGTACGGCGGCAAGATGAAGGAAACCTACGGCGTGCCGGTCGAGGAGATCCAGGAGGCCATCAAGCATGGCGTGCGCAAGATCAACATCGACACCGACATCCGCCTGGCCATGACCGGCGCAGTGCGCAAGTTCCTGGCCGAGAACCCCGACAAGTTCGACGCCCGCGAGTGGCTCAAGCCCGCCCGCGCCGCCGCGCAGGAAATCTGCAAGCAGCGCTACCTGCAGTTCGGCTGCGAGGGCCAGGGCCGCAAGCAGAACAACCGCAGCCTGGTGGACATGGCCGCCGCCTACGCCAAAGGCGAACTGGCTCAGGTCGTGGTCTGAACCCGTATTCCCACTGTTCAAAGGGGCGCCGCGGCGCCCCTTTTGCATGGCTGCGGCGAAACTCGCGCCCCATGCGCCGAATCGCCCAACTCCTGCTCCTGCTGTTGCCGCTTGCCGCGGTCCATGCCGAACCGGCCCCGGCCTACGGCGTCCTGCCCGAGGTCCGTCAGGCCTGGCTGGACGCCGCGCCGAGGGTGCTGGACAGCCTGAACCGCGAACGCACCCGCCTGGGGCTGGGCGAGCTGGCGCGCCAGCCCCAGCTCGACAAGGCCGCCCAGGCCCATGCCGAGCACCTGGCCCGCCACCGCCGCGCCACCCACGCCCAGCAGCGCGAGGAGCAAGGCTTCCTGGGCAGCATGCCCTGGGACCGTGCCCGTGCCCACGGCTACGGCCTGGGCCAGGCCGGCGTGGTGGCCGAGGCCTTCGTCGTCGGCATCGCCGATGTGGACGCGGCCCTGATGCAATTGCTCTCCGGGCCCTACCACCGGCACATCCTGCTGTCGGCCCGCGCGGCCGATCTGGGCATCGGCCTGTCCGATCAGCCGGGCCTGGTGATGGAATTCGGCGCTGCCCGCGCCGCGCCCCAAGGCGCGCCGGACTGGCTGCTCTGGCCCAGCCCGGCGCAGGAGAACGTCCCGGCGCTTGCCTGCTGCGAGCGGCCGCGCCCGGCCGGGCTGGACCGGTTCGGGATGCCGGTCTCCGTCTACGCCCCCCCCGGTCGCGTCCTCAAGGTGCTGCGCTTCGAGCTCTTCGAGGAGCCCAGCGGCCGCGCCGTGGAGGCCCTGCTGCTGAATGCCGAAATCGACCCCTACCTGAAGCTGCACCGAAACCTGGCCTATCTGGTGCCGCGCCTGCCCCTGCTGGCCGGCGGTCGTTACCGCGTCGAGTTCGAGGGCGAGGCCGGGGCCCTGAAGCTCCAGCGCAGCTGGACTTTTGACACGGCGGCCGAGCCGACGCGGCCATGAGCGAGGCGCGCAACAGCCACTGCCCCAACTGCGGGCACCGCTTCGGCGTGCTCGATCGCTTCTGCGCCCAGTGCGGTCAGACAGCGGTCCTGCACCAGCCCCGCTTCTGGGAGTTCGTGCACGAGTGGGTGGGGCATTACGTGGCCCTGGAGGGGGCCCTGTGGCACTCCCTCAAGCAGCTGGTGCTGCGGCCGGGTCAGCTCACCCTGGACTATCTGGAGGGGCGCCGGGCGCGGCAGGTCTTGCCGCTGCGCCTGTTCCTGAGCTGCAGCCTGCTGTTCTTCGTCGTGCTGGGCGTGCTGGGCACGGCCAGCCCCTTCGATCAGGTACGCGCCAAGGACCCCGCCGCCGCGGCGTTCGATGCCGCTGCGCTGGCCTGGGCGCCCAAAGCGTTGCTGCTGGCCCTGCCCTTGTACGCGGGGCTGCTGGCCGGCGTGTTTCGTGACCGCCGCAGGGCCTACGGGGAACACTTCGTGTTTGCCCTGCATTTGCACGCGTTCTGGTTGCTTGCGGCCACGCTGGCGCTCGCGCTGAACAAGCTGCCGGGAATCTGGAACTGGATCGAAGTGCTGCCCTGGCTGGCAATCTTGGTGTACCAACCCATCGCCCTGCACCGCCTGCATAGCTGCTCGTGGTGGGTGGCCGCGAGCCGCAGCGTCTTGCTCAGTCTGCTGCATGGGCTGGTCGTCTTGATCGGGGTGGTGATTCCAGTCGCCATCCAGCAACTGCCAAGTCGGCACTGAGGTGGACATGAGCGAAGCCAATACCTCCTGTGCCAACTGCGGCCACCGCCTGCACCCCTGGGACAAGTTCTGCTCGCAGTGTGGGCAAGACACGCTCGACCACCCACCCTCGCTGTGGGAGTTCGTGCACGAGTTCCTGCTGCACTACGTGGCCTTCGAGGGCAAGCTGTGGAAGTCGCTCTGGGCGCTGCTGGCCAAGCCGGGCTTTCTGACGGCCGAGTACCTGGCGGGGCGCAAGCAGCGCTATGTGCTGCCGCTGCGGCTGATCCTGACCCTGGGTCTGGTGTTCTTCCTGGTGCTCAAGATCGAACCCTCAGACGACCTGCTGGTGCTGGACGGGGACAGGCCGGCCACGGCAGCCTCGGAACCGGCCGCCGACAACGACGCCGAAGCCACCGGGCGTGGTCCTGAGTCTCTCGACCCCGTTGCCAAGGCAAAGGCTGAATACGCACGGCAGCGGGCGAGCGATGCGAAGGCGAACGAGAGTCAGGGGGGCAATGGGAAGGGCGACGACGCCTCCCTCTCTGAACTCACCAAGGCGATGCCAGGCCCGGTCGCACGAGCGATGGAGCGTTCCCAGGCGCGCTTCAAGGCCGATCCCAAGGCGGAGTCCCGCCGCCTCGGCGCCCGCATGCTGGCCCTGGCGCCCTATGCGGTGCTGTGCAGCCTGCCCTTCTACGCCGGCCTGCTGGCGCTGCTGTACCGAAATCGGCGCCAGCCCTTTGGCGCGCACTTCGTGTTCGCGATGCATTTGCACGCCGCCTGGTATGGCGTGCTGCTGCTGGCCCAGTTGCCGCACTGGACGGCGGTGACCTTCGCGGTGCTGTGGGGCAACGCCTATCCGGTGCTGGCGCTCAAGCGCGTGTACGACGGGGCGTGGTGGAAGACCTTGTTGCGCGCGACCTTGCTCTGCTTCCTGCACCTGCTCTTGTTGATGCTGGGCTTCGTGCTGCTGGCGCTGGTGGGGGCGCTGACCTGATGGTGCCTGCGTCCGCCGCCTTGCTGGAAGCGCTTGGCGACCCGGCCCTGGCGCGCCGCTGGACGGCGGCGGTGCTGGAGCGCGGCACGGCCCTGCTGGCCCATGTGTGCGATTTCGAATGCGCTCAACAAGGGGCCGTCAGCGCCGCGCAGGGGCGCGTGCAAGGGTGGGCGCTGTACCGCGTCAGCCTGACCCATAGCCCGGGCGGCGCCTTGCGTGGCGATTGCGACTGCCCGCATGCCGCAGGTGGCCAAGCCTGCAAGCACCAGGCGGCGCTGGCCTTGGCTTGGCGCCGGCATCTGGGCGGCGAGGCGCTGGCGGGGGCCATGAGCGGACCGGAACCCGCCACCGAACCCTCGGTCAAGCCGGCCGCCGAGCCCGATTGGGCCCGTTTCGTGCGCCAGCAGCCCGCCGCCGAGCTGGCGGAGCGCCTGCTGCGTTGGGCTGCGCGCCTGCCCGAGCTGCGTAAGGAGCTGCAGCTCTGGCAGCAGGCCGCCACGCCGGTCGAAGACCTGGCTCAGGCCAAAAAGGTCGTCACCACCGTGCTGGCCGCGCCGCGCGAGCTGTGGGATTGGCGCCAGGTCAGCGCCTATGTGCGCAAGGCGGAAAGCGTGCTCGGCCTGCTGGCCGGCTGGACGGCGCGCGACGCCGCGCTCGGCCTCGGGGCGGCCGAGCACGCCTGGCTCAAGTTGTGGAAGCTGCTGGATGCGGCCGACGACTCGAATGGCGAGATTCAGCAGCTGATCGTGCAGGTGGGCGAGCTCTGGGTGGCTGCGCTGCAGGCCGCTGGGCCGCCACCGGCTGCGTACGCCGAGCGCTATCTGAAGCTGCTCGATGCCGATGACTGCGGTTACCTGCCCGTCAACGCCGCCCTGGTGGCGCTGGGCCCCACCGCGCGCGAACGCCTGCTGCGCCTGCTGCGCGAGCGCTGGGAGGTGGATCCAGACGCCACCGCTACGCCGGCGCGTCGCCACTACCTGCGGCACTTGCGCGCCGTGCAGGATTGGGAGGAAGCGCTGCGCGTGCTGCGCGCCCGGCTGCAGGCCTGGACCGACCATCGTGAGCTGATCGAGACCCTGCAGGCCGCCGGCCGCGCGCGCGAGGCCCTGCAGGCCGCCGAAGCTGCGCACCGCGCGCACCCGCAGGCGGCCGAACTGACCGAGCTGCTGATCGGCTTCTACCGCCGCGACGGCTGGGACGAGCAGGTGCTGCAGCTCTACCGCGAGCTGTTCGATCGCCAGCCCGACAGCGCGCGCTACCAGGCCCTGCTGCAGGCCGCCGAAGCTGCCGGCCAGCCCCGTGCGGCCGAGCGCGAGCGGGTCTGGCGCGAGCTGGAGCAGCGCCTGGCCGGCGCCACCGGCTGGCGCGAAAGCGAGGTGGCGAACCTGATGCTGACGCTCTGGACCGACGAAGGCGACTGGGCCAGCGCCCTGCGCTGGCTGCAGACGCCGCGAGCGGTGGGCGAGACGGCGCTGCTGCGCCTGGCGCAGTTGCTGCCGACCGAGCACCGCGACGCGGCGGCGCAGATCTTCAAGGAGTTGCTGACCCGCTCCATGCGCGCCACCAAATCCCCCTACGCCCAGCCGCTGCGCCTGGTGCGTCAGGCGCTGCAGGTGCTGGAACCCGAAGCCGCCCGGCTCTGGCTGGCCTGGCTGCGGGTGGAGTACCGCGCCAAGCGGCACTTCATCGAAGGCCTGCCGATGCTCTGAGCGCCGCGGCGACAATCCCGCGCCATGAATGCCCTGCTCAGCTCCTCTCTGCACTCCCTGCCCTTGCTTGCCCGTGGCAAGGTGCGCGACAACTACGCGGTCGGTGAAGACCGCATCCTGATGGTCGCCAGTGACCGCCTGTCGGCCTTCGACGTCGTGATGGGCGAGCCCATCCCCGGCAAGGGCGAGCTGCTGACGCAGATGGCGCTGTTCTGGTTCGACAAGCTCAAGGACGTGGTGCCGAACCACCTAACGGGCGAGGACCCGCTTTCGGTGGTGGCGGCCGACGAGGTCGAGCAGGTGCGCGGCCGCAGCATGCTGGTCAAGCGCCTCAAGCCCCTGCCCATCGAGGCCGTGGTGCGCGGCTACCTGGCCGGTTCGGGCTGGAAGGAGTACCAGGCCACGCAGAGCGTGTGCGGGGTGGCGCTGCCGGCCGGTCTGCAGAACGCCTCCAAGCTGCCCGAGCCCATCTTCACGCCGGCCACCAAGGCCGATGTGGGCGAGCACGACGAGAACATCGACTTCGAGCGCTGCGTCGGGCTGATCGGCCGCGAGCTGGCCGAGAAGGTGCGTGCCACCGCCATTGCGCTGTACCAGCAGGCGGCCGAGTACGCGCTGACGCGCGGCATCATCATTGCCGACACCAAGTTCGAGTTCGGCCTGGACGCCAACGGCACGCTGACCCTGATGGATGAGGTGCTGACGCCCGACTCTTCGCGCTACTGGCCGGTTGAGGGCTACGCCGTGGGCGCCAACCCGCCCAGCTACGACAAGCAGTTCGTGCGCGACTGGCTGGAGGCCCAGCCCTGGAACAAGACCGCGCCCGCGCCGGCGCTGCCGGCGGCCGTGATCGAGCAGACCGCCGCCACCTATCGCAAGGCGCTGGAACGCTTGACCGGCTGATGTCGGCCGGCGCCTTCCACTCGCGCCTGCTGCGCCAGGTCGAGCAGGAGATCGAGCAGGCCCAGCTGGCCGGACGCCAGCTGCAGGCGCAGACCCTGCGCGCGCGCCGCTGCGGTCTGCTGGTGCGCCACGGCCAGCTGGATCTGGCGCGGGGCGAGCTGACGGCGCTCTACCAGGCCCTGTTCGCCAGCCCGCAGCCCGAGCTGGCGGCGTGGCTGCACCTAGCCGAGGGCCTGCTGGGCTTCTACGGCGGCTACGACAGCCACAGCGCGCGCGAGCGCCTGCTGCACGCGGACGCGGTGGCCGCCGAGGCCGGCTGCCTGGAAGTGCAGGTGGAGGCGCAGGCCTTTCTGGCGCACCTGGCCTTTGTGGATCACCAGCCCGAGCAGCTGGTGACGCATGCCCTGGCCGCGCGGGCCCTGGCCCAGCCCGAGCAGGGCGCCGCGCTGGCGCGTTGGCACTTGGTGCTGGCGCTGGCCCACCATTTGACCGACAGCCAGGAGACCGCCCAGCCCTGGTACCAGCGCGCCCGTGCGCTGGCTGCCGGCTGTGGAGACGATGCGCTGGTCTCGGCCTTGCTCTACAACATGGCGGTGATCCGCGTGGCGCGCCTGCGCGAGGCCGAGCTGGCCGACGGCGCGGCGCGCGGCCCGGTGCCGATGGCGGCGGTCGACTCGATCACCCATTTCGATGGGGCCATGGGCGTGGCCGCGCTGGATCCGCTCACGCCGCTGCTGCGGGCCCAGGTGCTGGTGGCGGCCGGCCAGTTCGAGCAGGCCCTGCCGCTCTACCAGGACAGCCTGCCCGAGACCGTGGGCCTGGGCCTGAGCCGTCTGGGCTCCAGCCTGATGGCCGATCTGGCCTGGTGCCGCGCCCGTCTGGGTCAGGCTGACACCGCGCTGGCCCAGGCGCGTCAGGCCGAGCTGGAGATCGAGCCGGCCTGCCACCCGGACGACCTGGGCATCACCCACTCGCGCCTGGCCCAGGTGTACGACTACCTTGGCCAAGCCGAGGCCGCCGAGCGGCATCGCACCCTGGCAGCGCAGGCCTGGATGGCCTGGCGCGGCTTGCAGGCGCGCTGGCGCGCGGCGCTGGCTGCGGCGGGATTGCAACAGCCGAGCTGAGCGCCGGCGCCCCGCGCGGGCGTGTGAGGGCCTGGTTTCCCAGGACGGCCGGCTGCCAAGGAGCGGCCAGGGTTTGTCTGGGCAGGGATAGATGGGATTCGCCTTTCCGGTGCCTGGCCGCACGCTGACGGGCTTCACCGCGCGGTGTTTCCGTCGTAGGCCCCGGTATTGGGGGCGCACCAAGAGGGTGAGCTTGTTTCCGATTTTCCTCAGGAGACCTCCATGCCCCTTTCCCTGCCCGGCGCGCTGCGCCGCCTGCTGCCCACCCTGGCCCTGCTCGGCCTTGCCAGCCAGGTGGGCGCCAGCACCCTGAACCAGAACGTGTCCTGGACGATTGACCGCTCTGGCACCAGCACCAAGTACCGCGTGGTGGCCTATGGCGACTCGATCTACGCGGGCTACAACGGCTCGACGCTGAACGCGGCGAAGTATTCGGCTCCCACCGTGGATGCCGAGTACCTGTCGGCGCAGTGGAACGCCGACATCGAGAGCGTGCGCCGGGCCAAATCCGGCGCGGTGGCCAAGGACGTGTACGACAACAAGATCGTCGCCGAGCGCTCCTACATGCAGAGCAGCAACACCCGCGTCGTCACCTTCGAGATGTGCGGCAACGACGGCCTGCAGGCCCGCTCCGCGCTGAAGAGCCAGACCGGGACCTGCAACTACTCCGGCCTCGCCGCGGCCGAGGCCAACTGCAAGCTCTACGTGGCCAAGGCGATGGACTACATCAACGCCAACGCCTACCCGGGCACCAAGCTCAAGGTCATCGGCAATCTGTACTACCCCGGCTACGCGGCCGACAACGTGCAGAGCAGCTGCAAGGATTCCAGCACCGGCGCCACCATCAATCTGCAGCAGAAGTTCCTGCCGGCGCTGGCGCGCATGAACTACTGGATGTGCGAGTACGCGCGCCAGAAGGGCTTTGTCTGCGCCGACAACTTTGCCGAGTACATGGGCGCGGACTACGACCGCAATGGCGACGGCATCGTGGACACCGACGGCCTGCGCTATGTGGCGGGGGAGAGTGAGTCCAACTACGTCACCCGCATCACCTCCACGCTGCGCGCCACCATCCGCGACGCCAACACCCACTTCGTTTCAAGCAGCAGCAGCTACGACTACATCCAGTCCGACGACGTGCACCCGACCTACAGCGGTGGCACGGTGAGCGCCGGCCTGTTCGGTGGCACCACGGGTTCGGGCGCGCCGCGCTACACCAGCTTCAGCGGGGGCAAGAGCCCGCTGTGGAACCAGTACGGGCACGAGCGCATGGGCTGGCGCTTGTCCACCTCCAACCCGGTGGCGCCCTGAGGCCTAGGGCCTGAGGCAGGCGGCAGGGCAGACGGGCCATGGCGGCGGGCGCTCCGCAATCGGGCGGTTGGCAGCCGGCCGTGGCCTACCTGTTGCTGGCCCTGGGCCTGGTGCTGGTGGCGGTTTGGCTGCTGTGGCCGCAGCCCGAGCCCGAAGCGGCGCCTGCGGCTGAACCGGCCGCACCGGCCGCGTCCGTGCTCGCAGCGCGGCCCCCGGTGCCGGGTTCCGCGGCCTCCCCGGTTCTGAACCCGGTGCACACGCACCCGGGCGAGCCGGCCGCCAGTGAACCCCCCTCGGACGATCTGGCCGCCCATGTGCCGCCCGGCCAGGCCCCCAGCATGAAAGAAGTGATCGAGCGCCTGCACCAGGCCGGTGTGCACACCGGCCTGGGCGCCTTCAACCCCCCCGGCACGCGCCCACCCCTGGTGGGTCTGGCGGTGCCCGAAGATTTCGTGCTGCCGCCGGGCTATGTGCGCCACCACCAGGCCACCGATGACGGCCAGCGCATCGAGGCGGTGCTGATGTTCGACCCCGAGCACCCGCCGCCCGCTGCTGCCGGTCGTTCGCTGGCCACGGCGCAAGACCGCCTGGTGCCGCCCGAGTTGGCACCGCCCGGCCTGCCGCCGCGGCGCATCGTCATCCCACCGCCCATCGAGCCGGGGAGGGCGGTGCCCTGAACCCGATCTGGCGCGGCCGGCTGGGACTGCTGCTGCTCGGTGCCCTGCTGCTGGCCCTGTACGTGCGCGGAGCCTGGGTGCTGGGCTTCGTGGCCCTGCTGCCCTGGCTGCGCCTGCTGGACGGCTGCCGCAGCGCGCGCCAGGCCCTGCTGGCCGGCTGGGTGCTGAGCCTGGCCTTCACGGCAGCCGCTTTTTCTTGGTTCGGTGTGGCCATTGGCCGCTTCACCGACTGGGGCCCGCTGCTGGGCAGCGCCGTGTTGCTGCTGGGCGCGCCGCTGTTCCAGCCGCAGCTGCTGGCTTTCGTGCTGGTGCGGCAGCTTGCACGCGCACGCCACGGCCCGCTGCTGGGCGCGCTGGCGGGGGCATCGGCCTGGGTGGGGGCGGAGTGGCTGCTGCCCAAGCTCCTGGGTGACACGCTCGGCCATGGGCTCTACCCGGCCGAGCTGCTGCGCCAGGGCGCCGCGCTGGGGGGCGCGGCGGGCCTGAGCCTCTTGCTGCTGCTGGCCAACGAAGCCCTGGCCGCCGCCTGGGCGCAGCGTCGCCAGGGCTGGGGGGCCCTGCGCGGGCCGCTGCTGGGTGCCGCCGCGCCGCCCCTGCTGCTGCTTGCCATGGGCCTGAGCCAGCCGCCGGCACCCCAGCAGGGGCCGCAGCTGCGGGTCGGGCTGGTGCAGGCCAACATCACCGACATCGAGGCGCGCCGCCGCGCCCAGGGCAGCCACGCCGTGGTGCGCGAGCTGCTCGACACCCATTTCGCCATGAGCTACGACGCCGTCGAGCGCCAGGGCGCCGACGCCGTGCTCTGGTCCGAGACCATCTACCCCACCACCTTTGCGCAGCCCAAGAGCGCGGCCGGCGCCGAGTTCGACCAGGAGATCGCCGCCATCGTCAACGCGGCCGGCGTGCCCTTCGTGTTCGGCACCTATGACCGCGATGCCGCCGGCGAATACAACGCCGCCGCCTTCGTGGAGCCCGGGCGCGGTTTGCTGGGCTTCTACCGCAAGACCCGGCTGTTCCCCTTCACCGAGTACCTGCCCGCCGGCCTGAAGTGGCTGCAGCCAGCCTGGGCCGGCCACTGGCAGCCCGGCAGCGGCGCGCGCGTGCTGCCCCTGCGATTGCGCGACGGCCGCGAGCTGCCGGTGCAGGCGCTGATCTGCCGCGACGACGTGGACCCGATGCTCGCCATCGCCGCCGCCCGCCAGGGGGCGCAGGCGCTGCTGACGATGTCCAACGACAGCTGGTTCAGCACGCAGGAACTGGGCGCGCGCCTGCACCTACAGGTGGCGGCCTTTCGCAGCATCGAGACGCGGCTGCCGCAGTTCCGCGTCACCACCAATGGCTTCAGCACTGTCATCGATGCGCGCGGCACGGTGCGCGCCAGCAGTGCCATGAACGAGCGCGCACTGGTGATCGATGCCCTGCCGGTCCCCGTGCCCGAACCGACGCTGCTGGTGCGCTGGGGCGACTGGGTGGGCGCGGCCGGCCTGGCCTTCCTGGCACTGCTGGCGCTGAGCCCGCTCTGGCGCTGGCTGGCCCGCCAGCCACGCACTGCCGCGCCGCCAATGGCGTGGCGCGTCTGGCTGCTGCCCCGCCCGGCACGCCTGGCGGCGGCGGCCTTGCGCGTGCTCGCGCGGCTCAGCCTGCTGGTGCTGGCCCTGGCGCTGCTGCTGGACGAGGAGCTGCGCAGCCAGACCCTCAAGCAGCTGCGCCTGGTGGCCGCCCTGGTGCTGCTGCCGGAAGCGGCCGCCGCCTGCCTGCTGGCGGCCTTTGCCGCCACGGCACGCCTTGAACCCGAAGGGCTGGCGCTCACGCGTGGCACGCAGCGCCGCCTGCTGCCGCTGGCTGATCTGCGCGCCGCCCAGCCCTGGCGGCTGCCGCTGCCCTGCGCAGGGCTCACACTCAGCCCGCCAGGCGCGGCCGCGCTGGCGTTGGGCGTGAGCCAACTGCCCGGCCTGCTGCAGGCCCTGGCCGTGGCGCTGCCGCAGCCAATGTTCGTGCAGGCCCGGCAGGCCTTTGATGCCGGCCGTCTGGGGGCGCCGGCCTTGAAGTTCGTGCTGCTGCCGCTGCTGCTGGCGCTGCCGGCCTTCCATCTGCACCAGCACATCGCCTACGGCAGTGCGCTGGGCGAGTTCTACAGCTATGGCCTCAAGGCCTATGGGCTGGCCCTGGGCCTGTGGTGGGCGGCCTGGGCGGTGGGGGTGTTGCTGACGGCAGCGGCGCTGCGGGCCCTCATCGAGGCCGCTGCCCTGCTGGGCGCACTGTGGCGCCCGGCGCAGGCCCTGCCCATCCGCAGCGCCTGCGAGCGCCTGGGCCTGGGCCTGCTTTACCTCGGCCTGCCGGCCTGGCTGGGCTGGCGGGTGCTGGTGGCCTGAATCAGAACAGTGCCATCGACAGCTTGCGGCGGTACTGATCCACCACCGGGTCGCTCGGCGTGGCCACGGCGTGGCCGGTGAGTTGCAGCTTGCTGTCGGCGCCGGCTGCCTTGGCCTGGGCCTTGGGCTGCGGCTTGGTCAGCACCTCGAGCACGGCCACGATGGTCTTGCGCGCCAGGCTGTCGTTCCAGGCCTTGTCGCGCATCACGATCTCCAGCAGCTCGTCCATCGCCTGGGTGAAGCGGCCGGCGGCGAAATGCGTTTGCGCCAGCAGGAAGCGGGCGTCGAAATCGCGCTTGTTGGCGGCAATCGCCGCTTCCAACTGCGCAGCGGGCGGGGCGGCCTGGGCGGCCGTGCAGGCCTGCAACCAGGCGGCCAGGGCGGCAAAGCGGGCGTGCGGGGTGATGGTGTCGGCGGCCAGCGCGGCCACCGGCGCGAACACCTCCTGCGCCTGCTCCAGGCGGCCGGCCTCGATCAGGGCTTTGACGAGGTCAAAGCGCGCCGTCTCGTTTTTCGGGTCGGCTTCCAGCGCAGCCACCAGGCGGGCCAGCGCGTCGTCGGCCGCGCCCTGTTCGAGCAGCTGCTCGGCCTCGGCCACTTCCTGGGCGGCTTCCATTTCGCCTTCGGAAGGCACATGGCGGCTCAGGAACTCGCGGATCTGCGCTTCCGGCAGAGCGCCGACGAAGCCGTCCACCGGCTGGCCGCCGACGAACATCACGCAGAAGGGGATGGAGCGCACGCCAAACGCGGCCGAGAGCTGGGAGGCGATCTCGGGCACCTCGTCGGCGTTCAGCTTGGCCAGGATGAAGCGGCCGGCGTAGTCGGCCTCCAGCTTTTCCAGCAGGGGACCGAGGGTGCGGCAGGGGCCGCACCAGGGCGCCCAGATGTCCAGCAGCACCGGGGTGTGCGTGCTGGCGGCCAGGAGTTCGGCCTCGAAGTTCTGCAGGGTGATGTCGATCATGGCGCTGCCAGGGTAGTGGCCGGGTCGGACGGCCCAACTAGGTGAGGGGCGCTGCCTACAATTCAAGGCTTTTCACCGTCCCATGCAAGGAGCGCCATGAGCGCCAGCCCGCTGGTCGGCGTCGTGATGGGTTCCAGCAGCGACTGGGAAACCCTGAAGGCAGCCGCCGACATTCTGACCGAGTTCGGAGTGCCCTTTGAGGCCCAGGTCGTGTCCGCCCACCGCATGCCGGACGACATGTTCCGCTACGCCGAAGCGGCCCAAGGCCGTGGCCTGCGCGCCATCATTGCAGGCGCCGGCGGGGCCGCGCACCTGCCCGGCATGCTGGCCGCCAAGACGCCCGTGCCGGTGCTGGGCGTGCCGGTGGCCAGCCGCCATCTGCAGGGTGTGGACAGCCTGCACTCCATCGTCCAGATGCCCAAGGGCATTCCGGTGGCCACCTTTGCGATCGGCGCGGCCGGTGCGGCCAATGCGGCGCTGTTTGCCGTGGCCATGCTGGCCGGCCAGGATGCGGCGCTGCTGGACAAGCTGCAGGCCTTCCGGCAGCGTCAGACCGAAGCGGCGCGGGCCATGACGGCGGATTTGCAATGAAGCTTCAAGCACTGCACCCGGGTGAGTGGCTGGGCATGCTGGGTGGCGGCCAACTCGGCCGCATGGCCGTGCACGCCGCCCAGGCCCTGGGCTACCGCGTGGCGGTGATCGACCCCGACAAGCACAGCCCCGCCGGCGCCGCCGCCGACGAGCACCTGCAAGCCGGCTACGACGACGCCCACGCGCTCTCGCAACTGGCCTCGCGCTGCGCGGCCGCCAGCACCGAGTTCGAGAACGTGCCTGCCAGCAGCCTGGAGCGGCTGGCGCAGGACATTGACGTAGCGCCTGCCGGCGCCGCGGTGGCGGTGTGCCAGGACCGCGCGGCCGAGAAGGCCCAATTCGCCAAGGCCGGTGTGCCCTGCGCGCCGCATGCGGTGCTGCGCACGGCGGCCGATTGCGCGGCGGTGGACGCGGCCCTGCTGCCCGGCATCCTGAAGACCGCCCGCATGGGCTACGACGGCAAGGGCCAGCGCCGGGTGGCCGATGCCGCGGAGCTGACCAGCGCTTTCGCCGAACTGGGGAACGTGCCCTGCGTGCTGGAAGCCCTGCTGCCGCTGGCGGCGGAGCTCAGCGTCATCGTGGCGCGTGGGCGGGACGGCCAGATCGTCAGCCTGCCGGTGCAGCGCAACTGGCACGTCGGCGGCATCCTGGCCACCACCGCCGTGCCAGCCAGCGGCATTGCGCCCGCGTTGCAGGTGCAGGCTCAGCAGCAGGCCCAGGCCATTGCCGCCGCCTTCGAGTACGTCGGCGTGCTGTGCATCGAATTCTTCGTGCTGCAGGACGGCCGCCTGCTCGCCAATGAAATGGCGCCGCGCCCGCACAACAGCGGCCACTACAGCATCGACGCCTGCTCGCACTCGCAGTTCGAGCTGCAGGTGCGTGCCATGGCCCAGCTGCCGCTGCCGCAGCCGCGCCTGCACAGCCCGGCCTTCATGCTCAACCTGCTGGGGGATCTGTGGTTTGACGCCCAGGGTCAGCGGCGCGAGCCGGATTGGTCCGCCGTGCTGGCCCTGCCTGGCGCCCACCTGCACCTCTACGGCAAGACCGACCCGCGCCCGGGCCGCAAGATGGGCCACTTGACGGTGACGGGCGCCAGCGCCGATGAAGCCCGTGCCCAGGCGCTGCAGGCGGCGCAGGTGCTGGGGCTGCCACAGGACGGTCTGGTTTGATCCTGAGTGTTCAAGAGGCGGCCCGGCGCCTCGCCGACGGCGAGCTGGTGGCCCTGCCCACCGAGACCGTCTATGGCTTGGCCGCCCGCGCGGACGACGATGCGGCCGTGGCCAAGATCTTTGCGGCCAAGGGCCGGCCGGCCGACCATCCGCTGATCGTGCACGTGGCGGACGCCGCCCGGGCACGCGCCTTTGCGGCCGTATGGCCCAGGCTGGCCGAACGCCTGACGGCCGCCTGCTGGCCCGGACCGCTGACGGTGATCGTGCCGCGTCGGCCCGAGCTGGCGCAGGCGGCGGCGGGCGGGCAGGACAGCATCGGCCTGCGCTGCCCGGCCCACCCGCTCTTCCATGAGGTGTTGGAGGCCGCCGCCGCCCTGGGGGTGCCCGGTCTGGCGGCACCCAGCGCCAACCGCTTCGGGCGCGTCAGCCCCACCACGGCGGCCCATGTCGAGCAGGAATTCGAGGGCCGGATCGCCGTGGTGGATGGTGGCGCCTGCTCGGTCGGCATCGAATCCACCATCGTCGATTGCACCCGGCCCTACCCGGTGCTGCTGCGCCCCGGCATGCTGGATGCGGCGCAGCTCGAAGCCCTGCTGGGTGAGACGTTGCGGACGCCCGATGCCCAGGCGCCGCGCGCCTCCGGCACCCTGGAGGCGCACTACGCCCCGCGGGCGCGGGTGCGGCTGTTCGAGCCCGCCGCGCTGGCCATCGCCCTGCAGGGCCGCTTGCCCGAGGGCCTGACGGTATATTCCCGCACCCCCTGGACGGGCGGCCCCTGGGCGGCCCTTCCGGCCGAGCCCGAGGCGGCGGCCCAACAGCTGTTCGCCACCCTGCGGGCCTTGGACGACGCTGGCGCACGCGAGATTTGGGTCGAGTCCCCCCCCAGCGCGGATGCGCGCTGGGCCGGGGTGCTGGACCGGCTGCGCCGGGCCGCTGCGGCCGGGTGACTTCCCTTTGTTTCTGGAGCTTTGACGATGAATTGGGTTCAACTGCGCAGCGGCCTGGCGGCCGTGGCTCTGGCGGCGCTTGCGGCTTGCGGCGGCGGCAAAGGGCAGATCGAACCCTTCGTGCCCACGCGCCTGGTCAGCTTCGGCGACGAACACAGCCTGCTCACGGCCGATGGCAAGCGCTACGGCGTCAACGGCCTGAAGTCCGGCACCACCACCGGCGAGATCGACTGCACCGCCAACCCCATGTGGGTACAGGCCCTGACCAGCCACTTCGGCCTGGTGCTGGCGCAATGCAACCCCGAGAACAAGCCTGTGACCGCCTTTCTGCGTGGCAGCATCGGCGCCAAGGTGGCCGATGTGAAGGCGCAGATTGACCAGCAACTGGCCAGCGGCAGCGTCGGTCCGAAAGACCTGCTGGTCATCAACGTTGGCTTCTATGACGTGCTGGAGGCCTACCAGCAGTTCCCCACGCGCAGCGAGGGCGAACTGACCGGCCTGATGCAGCAGCGCGGCCGTGAGCTCGCGGCCCAGGTCAACCGTCTGGCCAATGCCAATGGCCGTGTGGTGGTGCTGACGGTGTTCGACGCCGGCCTTACGCCCGCCGGCCTGAACGAGAAGGCCACCAAGACCGATACCGACCGCGCCGCCCTGCTGACACGCCTGACCAACGCTTTCAACGTGGCGATGCGTTTGGCCTTGATCGAGGATGGGCGTCTGATCGGCCTGGTGCTGGCCGATGAGACCATCACTACCGCGGTGCGCTTCCCCAGCGCCTTTGGCTACACCGATGTGAAGCAGGCGGCTTGCACCGTGGATCTGCCCAACTGCACCACGGCCACCGTGCGCAGCGAGGTCGGCACCAATGTCTGGTTGTGGGCCGATGGCCTGCACCTGGGCGCGGCCGGTCAAAACCTGATTGGCAATGCGGCGCTGACGCGCGCGACGAACAACCCCTTCTGAGCGCCTTTCAGACGTTGGGGTGAAGCCCGGCAGCACGGGGGCGAACCGCAACCGGCCGGGCGCCCGCGGTGCTAACTTGCGCGGGTGATTCTGTTGCTGCCTGCCTCCCCTCGCCGCTGGCTGCCGCCCTATCTGGCCGGGCTGCTGGCCATGGGCTTGCTGCTCAGCTTTGCCGCGCTGCAGGACTACCGGCGTGCCGGTGGGCGTCATGCCTGGGAGCCCTTCCTGTGGGAGTTCAGCTCCATCGTCATGGTGGGCCTGCTGGCCCTGGTCCTGCACCAGCTGGTGGGGTGGCTGCGCGGCCGGCCCTGGACGCAGCAGCTGCCCGCCTTGCTGTTCGCGGCCCTGCTCTTCAACCTGCTGCATGTGGCCGGCATGTTCGGCCTGCGCTTGGCGGTCTATGCCGGGGCCGGGCTCGATTACCAGCCCGATCCCTTGCCCGAGCTGCTGCTTTACGAGGGTGCCAAGGACCTTGTTGCTTTCGGTTTTCTGTTGCTGGCCTCGCGCGGCTTCTGGGCGGCGCAGGCGGCGGCCGCCCAGGCCCAGGAACTGGAACGTACGCGTCGCGAGCTGGCCGAGGCGCGCCTGGCCCGCCTGGCCGAGCAGGTGCAGCCGCACTTCCTGTTTAATAGCCTGAACCTGATCTCCTCGCTGATGTACGAGGACGTCGAGCGGGCCGACCGCCTGCTCTGCGAGCTGGCCGGCCTGCTGCGCGCCAGCCTGGCGGCGCAGGAGCAGGGCGAGCACACGTTGGAGGCCGAACTGGCCCTGGTGCAACCCTTCCTGAACCTGATGCAGGCGCGCTTCGGCGCGGAACGCCTGCAGGTCCAAATCGAGACCGATGCCGAGGCGCGTGCCAGCCGTCTGCCGGCCCTGCTGTTGCTGGCGCCGGTGGAAAACGCCATCAAGCACGACGTGGCCCGGCACGCCGGCCTGGTGCGGGTGCGCCTGCAGGCGCAGCGGCGCGCAGACCAGCTCTGCCTGCAACTGGACAACGATGGCGTGCGCGAAGCCCCGCCAGTGGATGGCGGCCTGGGCCTGCGCAATTTGCGCGAGCGCCTGCAGGCCCGCTATGGGGCGGCGGCGCAGGTTGAGTTCGGCCCGGCCGAAGGCCTGATGCGCCTGCGCATCACCATCCCGCAGGGGGTTTGATGCGCGTGCTCGTGGTGGACGACGAACCGGCGGCGCGCGCCAAGCTGCGCCGCCTGCTGGCCGCGCATGCCGATGTCGAAGCCGTGTTTGAGGCTGCCGACGCGCCGACCGCGCTGGCCCTGCTGGCGCGCGAAGGCGCGGTGGACCTGGCCTTGCTGGACATCGAGATGCCCGGGGGCAGCGGCTTGCAGCTGGCTGCGGCATTGCCGCCCGGCACCCGCCATGTCTTCACCACCGCCTATGCAGAGCACGCGCTGCGTGCCTTTGAGCTGGGAGCGCTGGACTATCTGCTCAAGCCCTTCCATGCCGAGCGTCTGGCGCAGACCCTGGCACGCCTGCGCGAGCAGTTGGCCCAGGCCGTACCGAACGCCCGCTTGGCGGCGCCGGCGGGCTATTGGTGGGTCAGCACCCGCACCGGCCGCCAACGCATCGACTTGGCCGAGGTGCAGTGGCTGGCGGCGGCGGACAACTACGTCAGCTTCGAGCTGCCGCCGCAGAGCTTTCTGGAGCGCGGCACGCTGGGCGCGCTGCTGGAGCGGCCCGAATTGGCGGGCCTGTTCTTGCGCGTGCACCGTTGTCATGCCGTCAATCCGCAGCATGTGCGGGTGGTCACGCCGCTGGTGGGTGGCGAGGCCCAGCTGCGTCTGAGCAGTGGCGCGGAGCTGCGCGTGTCGCGCGGCTACCGCGAGGTGCTCGACCAGTTGCGCTGAGCGGTGTTCTCAGGCGGCCAGCCAGCGCGCGCCCTGGGCATCGAATTGCGCGCGGCGGTGGCCGCCGGCGCGCAGGCCCAGCCAATCCAGGCTCAGCACCTGCAGGCGCACCAGCGCGAAGTGGTTGCGGGCCGCGGGAAGGGGGGCCGGCACATGCTCGGCCAGCAGGGTGCCGGGCGGCAGGGGCGAGAGGTAATCCTGCGCCGCCGGTTTGAGCCGCAGGCGCGCCCAGCGGCTGGAGACTCCCAACCCCTCGGTTTCGACATGGGCCCGCACCCGCAGGCGCAGCTGCCAGCCCAGCCGCGCGCACCAAGCCACCAGCAGAGCCTCTGGGGCTGCGCGCAGCTGCGTCACCTTGGGCGAGCGGGCGTCGGTGAAGAACACCAGCTGCTGGCTGGCGTAGTCGACCTCGCGCAACACCACGGTACGCGCGTCCACGCCCTCCGACGCAAGGGTGGCCAGCGTGGCGGTGCGCCAGCCGTGCAACTTGTCCTCGACGCAGCGCTCCAGTTCGACCCAGAGCGCGGCGTGCAGGGCTGCCAGATCGTCGTCCGCAGCCCCGTTCATTTCAGGACTCCCGGCGCAGGGCGGGGAACAGGATGACGTCGCGAATCGACGGGGAGTCGGTCAGCAGCATCACGAAGCGGTCGATGCCGATGCCGCAACCACCGGTGGGTGGCATGCCGTATTCGAGTGCGCGGATGAAGTCGGCGTCGAAGTGCATCGCCTCATCGTCCCCGCTGTCCTTGGCATCGACCTGCGCGTGGAAGCGTGCGGCCTGGTCCTCGGCATCGTTCAGCTCGCTGAAGCCGTTGGCGACCTCGCGCCCGGTCATGTAGAGCTCGAAGCGTTCGGTGATGCCGGGGTTCTCGTCGTTGGCACGCGCCAGCGGGCTCACCTCCAGCGGGTGGTTCATGATGAAGGTCGGCTGCCAGAGCTTTTCCTCCACCGTCGCCTCGAACAGGCTGTACTGCAGCACGGCCAGGTTGGCGTTCTTGGGCACGTCTTCCCCGGCGGCCTTGATGCGGGTGGCCAGCACCTCGGGGTTGTCCACCTCAGTCTCGCTCAGGCCGGCATGCACGAGCAGGGCGTCACGGATGGTCAGGCGTGCGAAGGGCTGGCTCAGGTCCACGGGCTGGCCGGCGTAGGTCAGCTGCGCCGAACCCGTGGCGCTGCGCGCCACGTGCCGCAGCAACTCCTCGGTGAAGTCCATCTGGTCCTCATGCGTCCAGTAGGCCGCATAGAACTCCATCATCGTGAACTCGGGGTTGTGGCGGACGCTCAGACCCTCGTTGCGGAAATTGCGGTTGATCTCGAACACACGCTCGAAGCCGCCCACGATCAGGCGCTTCAGGTACAGCTCGGGCGCGATGCGCAGGAACATCTCCTGGTCCAGCGCGTTGTGGTGCGTGACGAAGGGCTTGGCATTGGCGCCACCGGGGATCGGGTGGAGCATCGGCGTTTCCACCTCCAGGAAGCCGTGCTCGACCATGAAGCCACGCAGGGCCGAGACGGCCTTCGAGCGCAGCGCGAAGCGGTCGCGGGCCTCTTCGTCCATGATCAGGTCGACATAGCGCTGGCGATACTTCGTTTCCTGATCGGCCAAGCCCTGGAACTTGTCTGGCAGCGGCCGCAGGCTCTTGGTCAGCATCAGCAGTTGCGTGACCTTGACCGAGAGCTCGCCCGTCTTGGTGCGGAACAGGGTGCCGCGCGCACCGGCGATGTCGCCCAGGTCCCAGTGCTTGAAGTCGGCGTAAGCCTCCTCGCCAATGGCGTCACGCTGGATGTAGAGCTGGATGCGGCCGGTGGCGTCCTGCAGCGTCACGAAGCTGGCCTTGCCCATCAGGCGCTTGAGCATGATGCGGCCGCCCACCGAAACCTCAATGCCCTGGGGCTCAAGCTCTTCGTTCGGCACATTGCCGTAGCGTTGGGCCAGGGGCAGGGCGCGGTGCTGGGGCTTGAAGTCGTTGGGGAACACCACCCCACCACGGGCGCGGCGCTCGGCCAGTTTGGCGCGGCGCTCGGCGATCAGTTGGTTCTCGTCGGCGTGGGGCGCGTGCGGTTCCATGGCGGGGAATTCAGGGGGTCAGGGGGAGGCGGATTCTATGGGGCGGCCTCCTAGAATGCCGGGTTTGCCCTGAGCGACGCCCTTCGCAAGCACGAAATCCTCCATGCAGCTGCTGCGCGCCTCGCTCACCCTGGTCCTGGGCAACGCCCTGGCCCATGCCCTGCCCTTGCTGCTGGGGCCTTGGATTGCGCGCCTCTACAGCCCAGCCGAGTACGCTCAGTTCAGCCTGGTGTGGGCGGTGTGCGCCAACCTCACGGTCGTGGCCTGCGCCCGTTACGAGTACGCCCTGCCGCTGGTGCAGGGGCACTCCGCGCTGCGCGCCTTGCTGGCACTGTGTCTGCGTGTGCTGGCCCTCGTCTGGGCTCTGAGCGGGGTGGCGGCGGCGTGGTTGGCCTTGCGCTGGCCTGCCATGGCGCTGTTGCCGGCCCTGCTGATCGTGGGCGGCGGGGTGCAGTTGCTGAGTCTGCTGGCCACGCGCGAGCAGCTGTTCGCGCGCCTGGCGGGCGCGCGTGTGCTGCAGTGGGGTGGGGCGCCGGTGCTGCAGGTCGGGTTGGGCACGATGGCCCTGGGCGTCTGGGGCTTGCTGCTGGCGCCGCTGCTGGCGGGCCTGGCCGCGCTGCTCTGGTTGCTGTGGCCGCTGCGCGCTTGGCTGCAGGGCAGCTGGCGCGTGGGTGCGGGTCGCTGGCGCACCCTGGCCTGGCGCCACAAGGACTTCCCGCTGCTGAACACACCGCACGCCTTTGCCTCCGCCGCGCAGGACACCCTGGCGCTGCTGCTGATCACCGCCTGGGCTGGCGACGTGGCCACCGGCCTGTGGGCGCTGGCGCTGCGCTACCTGAAGGCGCCGGCCACGCTGGTGGGCAGCGCGGTGTCCTCGGCGCTCTATCCCCAGCTCACCCAGGCGGTGGATCGCGCGGCCGGCCAGGTGCAACTGCGGCGCACCATCCGCAGCCTGCTGATGCTGGCGCTGCCCTTTGCGGCCCTGCTGATGCTCAGCGGCCCCGAGCTGTTTGCCTGGGCCTTCGGTGAGCCCTGGCGCGAGGCCGGCACGCTGGCGCGCGCCCTGGCGCCCTACCTTGCCTTGCACTTCGTGGCTTCGCCGCTGGCGGTCGTCACCATGGCCTGGCAGGCGCAGGGCTGGGCTTTGCGGCTGGCGCTTTGGGGGCAGGGCCTGTTCCTGCTGGGCATCGTGGTGGGTCTGCAACTGGGCGGGCTGGAAGGCGCGGGTTGGGGGGTGTCCCTCACGATGACCGGATACTTTGCCTACTACCTGATGGCGCTTTGGCGCTGGCCCCACAAGCAATGAGCCTCGCCCTGCGCGCCACCCTCAACCGCTGGCGCCGCCACCTGTGGCGGTGGCTGTTCTTCCGCATGCTGTTTGCCGAGCGCGACCCGGCCAGCGGCGCACTGCGCGCCGCCAGCCGCATCGCGCCCAGCACCTGCATTGAGGGCGAGGAAGGGCTGCAATTGGCCGACCATGTGTTCATCGGCCAGTTCAACTTCCTGGAGGCCAGCGCCGGGTTGCGCCTGGGTGAGGGCGTGCAGATCACCAACTTCTGCAGCCTGGTGACGCACAGCTCGCAGCGCGCGCAGCGCTTGTTGGGCCGGGCTTACGTGGGCTGGCCGGGCGACAAGCCGGGCTTCAAGCGCGCGCCGATCGAGATCGGCCCCTACTGCTTCATCGGTCCGCACAGCCTTATTGAGTCGGGCAGCCGTCTCGGCAAGGGTGTGCTGGTGTGTGCCTATGCCCAGGTGCGCGGCGAGGTGCCGGACTTCGCCATCGTGGCCGGCCAGCCGGCCCAGGTGGTGGGCGATGTGCGTACGGGTGATGCCCGTTGGCTGGACGCCCATCCCGAGTGCCGTGCGCATTACGAGGTCTGGGCGGGGGCGTTGCGATGAAGGGCCAGAAGGGACATTTGTGCCTGCTGGGCGACGCCGACCATGTGCACGTGCGTCGCTGGGCGCAGGAAATGCTGGCACGGGGCTGGCGGGTCTCGGTGCTGACGGCGCGCCCGATGGCGCAGACTGGGGTCGAGCAGATCGTGCTGCCCGCGGTGCACCGCAGTACCGACTGGCTGTGGCGCGTGGGCGCCGCCCGCGCCGCGGTGCGCACCTTGCGGCCGGACCTGCTGCATGCCCACTACATCACGTCCTACGGCTACTTGGGGGCGCGGGTGGCCGGCCGCATCCCTTTGGTGATGACGGCCTGGGGCAGTGACCTGCTCGTCACTCCGTTTGAGAGCCGACTCAAACATTGGTTGACGGGCTGGACCCTGCGGCGGGCGCAGCTCATCACCGGTGATTCAGCCGACCTGGTGGCGGCGGCGCGTGCTTACGGCCCCGCAGCCGCCCTGCACGAAGTGCACTGGGGTGTGGACCTCAACCGCTTCAAGCCGGTGAACTGGGCCGACAAGCCCGGCTTCGAGGCGGTGAGCCTGCGATCCTGGTCGGCCAACTACCGCGTCGATCAGATCCTGCGCGCCTTTGCCCAGGTGCGCCGCACCCATCCGCAGGCGCGACTGCACCTGCTCGGCGGTGGGCCGGACGAGGCCGCGCTCAAGGTACTTGCCACTGAACTCGGACTGCAGCAAGCGGTCCAGTTCCACGGCCGCCTGGACGACGCCGGCATGGCCGCCGTGCTGGCACGCTGCAAGCTGTCGATCAGCGTGCCGGCCAGCGACGCCACCTCCGTGTCCCTGCTCGAAGGCATGGCCTGTGGGTTGGCGGTGATCGCCAGCGACTTGCCGGCCAACCGCCAATGGCTGCCACCCGAAGCCCTGGTGCCGGTGGACGATGTGGAGGCCCTGGCGCGGCGATGGCTGGCCCTGGCCGACGACGATGCGCTCGCTCACTCTCAGGGTGCCGCCCATGCCCAGCGCATGCAGACCGAGGGCGCCCGCGCGGTGCAAATGGACCGCGTGGACGCGCTTTACCAAGAATTGCTGGCCTCTTCATGAACCGTTTGGTGTCCGTCATCGTTCCCTGCCGCAATGAGCGGGCCTACATCGAGGCTTTCTGCGCGTCCCTGTTCGCGCAGGCCCTGCCGCCCGGTTGGCAGATCGAGGCCGTCATTGCCGATGGTCAAAGTGACGACGGCACCGCCGAGTGGCTGGCGGCCCACGCGGACGAGCGCCTGCGCGTGATCGACAACCCCGGCCGCATCGTCTCCACTGGCCTGAACCAGGCGCTGCAAATCGCGCGCGGCGAGGTCATCGTGCGCATGGATGTGCACAGCGTCTACGCCCCCGACTACGTGGCCGAATGCATTGCCGCACTGGAGCGCACCGGGGCGGACAACGTCGGCGGCGCCTGGCGCGCGGTGGGGCAGGGCGGTATGCAGCGCGCCATCTGCGCGGTGTTCCAGTCGCGCTGGATCAGCGGCGGTGCGCGTTCGCGCCTGCTGGATTACGAGGGCGAGGTCGATACCGTCTACCTGGGCGCCTGGCCGCGGGCCAGCTTCGAGCGCTTCGGCGGCTTTGACGAGAACCTGGTGCGCAACCAGGACGACGAGCACAACCTGCGCATCAAGAAGGGGGGCGGCAGGGTCTGGCAGAGCGCGCGCATCCGCTCCAGCTACAGCCCGCGCGCCAGCCTGGGGGCGCTGTGGCGCCAGTACCTTCAGTACGGTTATTGGAAGCCCTTCGTGATGCGCAAGCATGGCCAGAGCGCCAGCGCGCGCCATTGGCTGCCGGCCGCTTACCTGCTGGCGCTGCTGGGTGGCCTGCTGCTGCTGCCTTGGTCCGGCTGGCCGCTGGCGCTGCTGGGGCTGGCCTATGGCGTCTTGCTGCTGGGCGGTTGCCTGAGCCTGGCCAACCAGGGCCTGGCCGTGCTGCTGCGCGCGCCGCTGGTGATTCCCACCTACCACCTGGCCTACGGCCTGGGTTCTTTGCTGGGCTGGGCCGACGTGCTGCGCGGCGCGCCTGCTGGGCGCAGCCGCTTTGCCCGCCTGACCCGATGAGCCTGCAGCAGATCGAACAGGCCTACGCGCGGCGCGACCTGCAGGACCCGCGCTACCACCCGCTGGCGCCGGCGCAGTTCCAGGCCGTGCAGGCGCGCGAGCGCGCTCTGGCGCAGCTGTTGCGCCAGCATGGCTGGCAGGACACCCAGGCCCTGCGGGCGGCCGAGCTGGGCTGTGGCAGCGGTACCAATCTGCTGACGCTGCTGCAACTGGGCTTTCGCCCGCAGCAGTTGACCGGGGTGGAGTTGCTGCCCGAGCGCTACGAACTCGCGCGCGAGCGACTGCCGCAGGCCCTGAGCCTGCACCTGGGGGACGCCCGTCAGGCCACCGTTCCCCCCGGCAGCCAAGACCTAGTGCTGGCCTTCACCGTCTTCAGTTCCGTGCTGGACGATGACCTGCAGGCCGAACTGGCAGCCTGCGCCTGGCGCTGGCTGCGCCCCGGGGGTGCCGTGCTGGTGTACGACTTCGCGTTCGACAATCCCCGCAACCCCGACGTGCGCGGCGTGCCGCTGCGCCGGGTGCGGGCGCTGTTTCCTCAAGGTGCGCTGGACATGCGGCGCGTCACCCTGGCGCCGCCCGTGGCGCGCCGCCTGCCCGCCTGGGCCTTGCCCTGGTTTGACGCGCTGCCCTGGCTGCGCACCCACCGCCTGATCCATATTCGCAAACCCCTATGAGCGCACTTCCTTTCCTGCCCTTTGCGTTGCCCGAGATCGGTGAGGAGGAAATTGCCGAGGTGGTGGACTCTTTGCGCAGCGGCTGGGTCACCACCGGCCCCAAGGCCAAGCGCTTCGAGCAGGCCTTCGGCGAATTCCTCGGCGACTCCAGCCTGCACTGCATCGCCGTCAACAGCGCCACCGCCGGCCTGCATCTGGCACTCGAGGCCATCGGAATCGGCCCGGGTGACGAGGTCATCACCACGACCCACACCTTCACCGCCACGGCCGAGGTGGTGCGCTACCTCGGTGCCGATGTCCGTCTGGTGGACATTGACCCTGCCACGCTGAACCTCGACCTGGACCAGGTCGAGGCGGCCATCGGCCCCAAGACCCGCGCCATCATCCCGGTGCACTACGCCGGCTTGGCCGTCGACATGCTGCGCCTGCTGGACATCGCCCGCCGGCATGGCCTCAAGGTGGTGGAAGACGCGGCCCACGCCCTGCCCGCCACCCTGGAGCGTGAGCTGATCGGCACCTTGGGCAGCCATGCCGCGGTGTTCAGCTTCTACGCCAACAAGACCATGACGACCGGCGAGGGCGGCATGCTGGTGACGCGCGACGCCGCCTTGGCCGAGCGCGCCAAGGTGATGCGCCTGCACGGCATGAACCGCGATGCCTTCGACCGCTTCACGGCCAAGAAGCCGAGCTGGTACTACGAAATCGTCGCGCCTGGCTACAAGTACAACCTGACCGACATTGCCGCCGCCCTGGGCCTGCACCAGCTCAAGCGCCTGCAGGCCTTCCAGGCACGGCGTGAGCAGATCGCGCAGGCCTACTTTGAAGGCCTGGCCGACCTGCCCCTGATCCTGCCGCCGCGTGCACCCGAGGGCGATGTGCATTCCTGGCACCTGTACGTGCTGCGCCTGAGCGAAGGCGCGCCGGTGAGCCGTGACACCTTCATCGAGCGCATGTATGCCCAGGGCATCGGCTGCAGCGTGCATTACGTGCCGCTGCACCTGCATCCCTACTGGCGCGAGCGCTACCAGCTCTCCCCGGCGCAGTTCCCGCAGTCGCAGCGCGCCTACGAGGCCATGGTCAGCATTCCGCTCTACACGGCGATGAAGGACGACGACGTGCAGCGCGTCATCCAGGCCGTGCGCCACAGCCTGCAGGCCTGACGCACTCTCCATGGGCAAGCGCCTGTTCGACCTGCTGCTCAGCGGCCTGGGCCTGCTGCTGCTGGCGCCGCTGCTGCTGGGCTTGGCGGCCTGGGTGCGGCTGGATTCACCCGGCCCCGCGCTGTTCCGGCAGGAGCGGGTGGGTCAGCATGGGCGGCGTTTTCGCATCCACAAGTTCCGCACCATGCGCACCGATGCCGGCGGCCTGCCCTTGACGGTGGGGGTGGACCCGCGCATCACCCGTGCCGGCCACTTCCTGCGCCGTCATAAGCTGGATGAACTGCCCCAGCTCATCGATGTGTTCAAGGGCGACATGAGCCTGGTGGGTCCGCGCCCGGAGGTGCCGCGATATGTGGCGCTCTACCCGGCCGAGCTGCGCGACCAGGCCCTGGCCGTGCGACCCGGCATCACCGACCCGGCTTCGCTGGCCCATCTGGATGAGGCGGCCGTGCTGGCCGCCGCCACCGACCCGGAGCGCGACTACATCGAGCGCGTGCTGCCCGCCAAGCTCGCGGCGGCGGTGGCCTACAGCCAGCAGGCCACGCTGGCCTCGGACCTGCGCCTGCTGGCCCGCACGGTCTGGACCCTGCTGACCCGGACGCGCCCCTCATGAACCTCGGTCTGCGCGCCTGGGGCGCTCTCGATCAACTGCTGAGCCGCCTGCGCGCCCGCCGCGCCAGCCTGGCCTTGCTCACCGACCTCGCGTTGATCGCCCTGGCCTGGCAGGCCACCTATTTGTTCCGGCTCGGCTTCGAGCGCTGGCTCAGCGCCCGGCCCGCTTATGACGCGGCGGTGCTGGCCGGCCTGCTGACGTTGTATGCCCTGGCCCTGCTGGGGCTGCAGGTGCCGCGTTCGATCTGGCGCTTCTCGGGCTTTGGTGAGGTCAAGCGCCTGTTCTTCGTCTGCCTCATCGCCGGTGTGGCGGGCGGGCTTGCGGTGCGTGCCCTGGGCCTGGTGCAGGTGCCGCGCGCCGTGCTGGCCTTGCACCCCATCGTGGCGCTGATGGCCCTGGTGCTGGCGCGCATCCTCTACCGCATGCTCTACGAGCACATGCGCGCGCGCCTGCACCGCGGCGCCGGTGAAGTGCGGCAGATCCTGGTGCTGGGCGCGGGCGAAGCGGCCACGCGCCTGATTGCCGGCTTGCGCGACAGCGACAGCCTGATCCATGGCCTGCTTGACGATGACCCTGCCAAGCGCGGCCATCGCGTCGCGGGCGTACCGGTACTGGGGCCGCTGGACCAGTTGGCGGATTGGGCCGAGCGCCTGCCGCTCACGCATCTGGTCATCGCCATGCCCTCGCTGCGTGGCGCCACGCGGCGCCGTGTCGTGGACCTGGCTGCCGCCACCGGCCTGCCCGTGCTCACCGTGCCGAGCGCCGAGGAGCTGCAGGCCGGCACGCCGCTGGAGCGGGTGCGCGACATCAAGCCCGAAGACCTGCTGGGCCGCGAGCCGGTGCAACTGGACGAAGCCGGCATCGGCGACATGATCCGCGGCGCCACGTTGTTCATCACCGGCGCGGGCGGCAGCATCGGCAGCGAACTCTGCCGTCAGGCCGCGCGCTATCGCCCGGCACGCCTGGTGTTGTACGAGGTGAGCGAGCCCAGCCTCTATGCCGTCGAGCAGGAGCTCGGGCTGAGCCACCCGGGCTTGGAGCTGGTGCGCCTGGTCGGTGATGTGCGCGATCTCGCCCACCTCCAGGCGGCGGTTCAAGCGCAGGCGCCGGACCTGCTGCTGCATGCCGCAGCCTACAAGCATGTGCCGCTGATGGAGGAGGGCCACAACGCAGCCTCCTGCGTACGCAACAACACCCTCGGCACCTACCACGCCGCGCTGGCCGCCGCGCGTGCGGGCGTGGCGCGCTTCGTGCTGATCAGCACCGACAAGGCCGTCAACCCCACCAATGTGATGGGCGCCAGCAAGCGTGCCGCCGAGCGCGTGGTCTCGGCCCTGGTGCCTCAGTTCCCCGGCACCCGCTTCATGGCCGTGCGCTTCGGCAATGTGCTGGGCTCCAGCGGCAGCGTGATCCCAAAGTTCAAGGAGCAACTGGCGCGGGGCGGGCCGCTCACGGTGACCCACCCGGACATCATTCGCTACTTCATGACCATCCCCGAGGCTGCCCGCCTGGTGCTGCAGGCCGCCGCCCTGGGGCAGAGCGGCCAGGTGCTGGTGCTGGACATGGGCGAGCCGGTGCGGATTGCCGACCTGGCCCGCGACATGATCCGGCTCTCTGGCCACAGCGTCGAGGAGATCGGCATCGTCTTCACGGGCCTGCGCCCGGGTGAAAAGCTGTTTGAGGAACTGCTGGCCGACGCCGACACCAGCCTGCCCACTGCCATCAGCCGGCTGCGCATCGCCCGTCTGCAGGCCGAGGGCAGCGCCGAAGTGCTGGCTTGGCTGGAACACCTCCAGGCCGAGCCACCACGGGATGCGGAGGCGGTTCGTGCGCGGCTGCGCGAGCTCGTGCCGGAGTTCCGTTCGGCCTGATTCCCTGGCCAGACTCCCCGGCCTGAAGCCCTATTTGGTGGGCGCGACCTTGCCGTCCGCTGCTTCCTGCAAGGTCTCGGGCTGATGCACCAGCAGGGAGTTGCCATCGCGCGCCAGCACCTTCAGCCCTTGCAGGAACTGCAGGGTTCGCGTCACGGTCTCGCGGCTGGTGTTCACCATGATGGCGATCTCCTGATGCGTCGGCGCCATGGTGATCACCGTCTGGCCGCTGCCATCCCTCTGGGTCAGCAGGGTCAGCTGGGCGCACACCCGCTGGAAGGAGCTCGGCAGGGCCAGCAGGGCGCGATGCCCGGCCGCGCGGCGCATGCGAGCGGCCAAGCGCTCGGCCACCGCCGCCGCGCCGCGCGGGGTCGAGAACATCAGCTCGCGGGCACGCTCGCGCTCCAGGAAGGCGATGCGCGATGGCGCCACGGCAATGATGTACTCCGGCGCGGGTTGGCCGTCGATGACGGACAATTCGCCGAAGAAGTCGCCGTCTTCGACGAAATCAATGCCGACTTCGCGGCCGTCGAGCGTGAAATTGACGGTCTGCAGCCGGCCTTCGATCAAAAAGCCCAGGCCGGCATCGGTTTCGCCGCGCTTGATCACCACCTCGCGGCGCTCCACGCGGCGCTCGTTCATCGTCACCGAGACTTCGGCCAGTTTGTCGGCCGGCAGACTGTCAAACAGGCGCAGGCCCTGAAGGATCGGGATCAGGATGGGCATCGGGGGCCGAACTGTGCAGGCAACAAAGCATCAAGGGATGTGATGCACAACACATGGTCCCTGTGTGTGTTGATGCAACATTCATCTTCCCGCCGCTCACCCCGGCGGACAGGAGTCTGGTCATGATAAGCAAGCCCCTCGCAAAAACCCTGAATTGGCGTTCCGCCCTCGCTCGCTCGGCCCTGGCTGGTGCCGGCTTGGCTCAGGCCGCCACCGAAACCGTCGGCCAGGTCAGCCTGCTGATTGGCGAGGCTTGGGTGGTTCATGGCGATGGCAGCCGGCAGGCGCTCAAGCGCGGGGCTTCCATCCAGGTCGGCGACCGCATTGAGACCTCGGCCAACGGTCATGTGCATGTGCGCTTCATCGACAACGGTGCGGTCAGCGTGCGGCCCGACAGCGTGCTGGAAGTGCAGGCCTACCGCTACGCCGCCCAGCAGCCGCTGCTGAACGAGGTGCGCTTGAAGGTCGAGCAGGGCACCAGCCGCTCCATTTCGGGCGCGGCGACCGAGGTCGACAAGAACCGCTTCCGGCTGAACACCCCGATCGCCGCCATCGGGGTGCGCGGCACCGACTTCATTGTTCAGACCGATCGCACCGGCATGCGCGCCACCGTGTCAGATGGCGCAATCGTTGTCGGAGCGCTCGGTGCGGGCTGCCAGGCCAATGCGCTCGGCCCCTGCGGAGGCAAGGATGCCCGGTTGTTGAGTGCCGAGATGGGGCGGCTGATGGTCGAGGTCAAGCCTGGCGATCAGATGGCTCATGTGGTGCCGGCCGCCGGCGCCGCATTGGCCAGTGCCGCTTACAACGCCGAAGAGCGCGTTGCCGCACGCACGGCGGCGGAGTCGGCTGCACGGGTGGCCGGCATCCTGGCTGCGCGGCCGCGTGATGTCGATACCGCGGCGGCCATCGGCTCGGACATGAACGTTGTCACGGCGCTCGCCCTGGCTTCGGTTGACTTGCCGGAGCTCAATCGCGCGGGCGACTTCAACTCCCAGCTGGTGTGGGGGCGCTACTCGATCGCTCGCGATCCCAATGACAAGCTCAGCGCGCCGTACTCCATCGCCTCGCTGGGTCGTCACATCACCGTGGGAGACGAGAGCATCGGCCTGTTCCGAGCCAACGACCCCACCAACCCCAGCGGGCAATTGCCGGCCAGCCTGACCACGAAGGTGGACTTCCGCCTGACCCGTGCCGCTGTCACCTATGAGGGCAATGGCGTGAGCGAGGCGGCAACGGTCAATGGCGCGCGCCTTAGCCTGGACTTCGCCAACCGCACCTTTGCCACCGCTCTGGCGCTGTCCTCTCCCGCAGGCGGCAAGACCGAGTTCCGCATGGCTGGCGACGTGCGCAGCGATGGCACCTTTGCGGTGCAGGACAGCACCCAGAAGATTGCCGGTGCGGTGTCGCTGGACGCCAAGGAGGCGGGCTATATGTTCGAGCGTGGTGTCGTGGGCGGCCTCTTCAAAGGGCGCACCCTGTGGGGCCGCTGAGCGGTCGCACTGCCTGAGTCCATGTCGCTCATGAAACTGTCCTGGCGCAACTACCCCTGGGTGCTGCGGGTTCTGGCCCTGCTGCTGATCCTTGGGGTTGTGGCGGCGCTGCGGCAATTTGCACCGCAGGTCACCGAGGGCACGCAGGATGCTGCGGGCGATCTGGCTTGGCGGGTTACGGCATCCAGCCAGACCGAGCGTCGTCTGGTCGTGGTGGATATCGATGAGGCCAGCTTGCGCGAAGTCGGCCCCTGGCCCTGGCCGCGCGCCACCATGGCGCAGTTGTCCGAAAAGCTCGGGCAGGCCGGCGCCCTGGTGCAGGCCTACGACATGGTCTTCCCCGAGCCGCGCGAGGGCGATGAACTCCTGCGTGAGGTTTGGTCCAAGTCGCCGGTGGTGATGGCTCAGCTGTTCTCGCTGGATCCCCGTGTGGACCCGCGCGAGGGTGAGTTGGGCGCCGGGCTGGCCCAGGCCGGTTGCCCGCCCTTTGCCCCGCGCTCCTATGGCCACTACGGCAATGCCGCCGAGCTGCGCCGTGCCGCCAGCTCCACCGGCCATATCACGCCGCGTTTCGAAAGCGACGGCGTGGTGCGCAAGTTGCCGGGCCTGGTTTGCCACCAAGGGCAGGCCTACCCCAGCTTGGCGCTTTCCGCCTTCTGGCAGGCGGCACAGGCGGGCGTCACTCCCGGTGTCAGCGGTCAGGATTGGCAGGCCGTCACTCGCAGCGAACTGGGGCTGGCGGGCTGGCTGGGACCCCATGCCCTGCTCAGCAGCCGCAGCCTGCCCGGCCTGACGGTGCCGCTCGATGCGCATGGCGACCTTCGTGTGCCCTACCGCGTCGATCGCAAGGCGCTGATGTCGGTCTCGGCGGCCGATGTGCTCAAGGGTCGAGCGGACCTCAGTGTGCTGAAGGGCACGATTGCGCTCGTTGGTGCCACGGCCTTTGGGCTGGGCGATACCGTGGCCACTCCGCAGGCGCCAGTGGCGGCGGGGTTCGAAGTGCATGCGCAGATGCTGGCTGCGCTGCTCGACCACCGCATTCCCTTCATGCCGGAGCTGGCGCCCAGCCTGGAGTGGCTGGGCATGGGCCTGATGGCCGTGGGCCTGCTCGTGCTTGCCGTGCGGCGTCGCGGCGTGCCGGCCAAGCGCCTGCCGTTGGCGGGTCTGGCGCTGGCTCTGGTGTGCTGGCTGGTGGCCTCGACGCTGCTGGTGACGGCAGACCTCTGGCTGCCCTGGGCCTCTGCCGCCCTGTTTGCGATCCTGTTCTCGGTGGCCCTGGCCACGGTCGAGCACGCCTTGACGCGTGCCCAGCGCGAGCGGCTCTCGGCCCACTTGGGGGCGTATCTGCCGGCACCCGTCGCGCAGCGCCTGATGGCCAGCGATCCCAGCGGTAGCCTGCAGTTCGAACGCCGCGAAATCAGCGTGATGTGCGCGGACATTCGCAATTTCTCCGCTTTTGCGGCCCATCGCTCGCCGGAAGAGTCGGCGGCCTTGTTGCATGCCTTCTGCTGCATTGCTGTGGATGTCGTCGAGCAACACGGAGGGGTCGTGGAGAATGTGATCGGCGACTCCGTGGTCGCCGTCTGGAATGCCTACCCTGAGTGCCCCGATCATCCCCAGCGTGCCCTGGCGGCCGCGCAGGAGTTGCTGCGCGCCACGCGCAGCTTGCTCGCCAGCGGCCAGCCGGTGTCGGAACACAGCGTCGTCCAGCCTCTCGCGCTGGGTGTGGGGCTGGAGTCCGGTACGGCCATCGTCGGGTCATTCGGTCCCGCCCGCCGGCGGGCGCATGCGGCGCTGGGCGAACCGGTCAGCGTTGCTTCACGCATCCAAGCCATGACGGCCGATCTCTCCATTCCCATCCTTCTGGGGCCGCAACTGGCCGGCAGTCTGGGTGCTTCCGCTGTCGAGCCGCTGGGCGATTACCTTCTTGAGGGCCTGAGCAAGCATTACAGCCTGTACGCCCCGCAGGCCTGGGCCGAATTGGTGCCCGAAGACCCACAGTGGCTGGAAACTGCCATTGCCGGAGAGCGGCACGCCGATGGCGATCCCTGGGCCGAGGCTTCGGATCACCACCCCCTGGGTTTGACCAGCGAACTCCGAGACGCGTGAAGTCGCGGACCGGAGCCCGGTTCCCGCTAGGGCGGGGCCGTCATCGCTTGCTGCTGCTAGCTTTTTGCGCTGGCGCATCGCTGGCGCACGCCAGCCAGGTCGATCTGCAGGGCTTGCAGGAGGGCGGAGCGGCGGGTACCTGGGATGCTGAGCGCATCTACAGCGCGTGCACGCGGCTGGCGCTGGCGCCTTGGCCCTCGCACCCTGTAGCGCGGCGTGCCTACCTTCAGCGCATGGATGCCGCGAAGGCTTCCTGTATGACACATCCGCAGTTCCTGGCCAATCTGGGGGCTCTGTGGCTGGAGGAGGGTGAGCCCAGCCAGGCGCTGATCTGGCTGGAACGCTCTTTGCTGCTCGACCCGGGTCACCTCGGCGCACAGGCGGACCATGCGCTGGCTCTTGCCGCTCTGGGGCAACCCGCCGCCCGCGATGCCCTGGCCGAAGCCTGGCGTGCACGTCGCGATGTACCCGAGGCCCTGCGTGCCCGCCTGCTGCCCGCGCCCATCAGCGCGTCGGCGCCGCTGCCCGCGGTTCGTTTGGGTGCCGCGGTCCAGGATGGCTGGGTGGCTTACCGCGAGTTGAGCACCCTGGCCGGCTATGAGAGCAACCTGAACCAATCTCCCAAGCTCTACGAGATCACCCTGACGCCCCCGACGGGGCCGGAACCCATCGATCTGGAGAGTCCGCTGCTGCCACGCCGTGGCGCAGCGGTCACGACGGATCTGTCTTGGCAACTGGCACGTAGCCCGGAGGCCGGGCGCATCGTTCGCCTGGGTGTCAACTTGGGTGGGCGCTTCGCGCCGGGCGAAGCGGCCACCAACTGGCGCCATATCCAGCTGGCGGGCAGCGTCTCCCAGCAATGGGCGCCGTGGCGCGCCCAACTCGACGCCGGCGCAGGCTGGGTGGGTGGGGCGCTGAACGAGCCGTACCGCCTGGTTCGCCTGGCCGCCAGTCTGGAGCGCACGGCGCTGGGCTGCGGCTTTCGGGCGTCTATCGATGCCGAAAGCCGTACGCAAAGCAACACCCGGGTGCTGGATGGCCGCGCCGCCGCGCTATCGATCAGTTCGACTTGCACGCTCTGGGGGCAGCGCCACTGGAACTGGGGTCTGGCCCTGCGTGGTGCCGTGGACGAACCCGTCAACCCCAACCGGGCGGGTGGGCGTCAAGATCTCGCCAGCTTGGGTGTGAGGCTGCAGGGCGCCTTGCCCGGACAGGCCCGGTTGGATACCAGCCTCCGCTACAGCCAGACCCGAGACCGCGAGGGCTACAGCCCCCTTCTGGCCGACAACGCGCGCCGCCACCTCAAGCAGAGCCAGTTCAATCTGGAGCTCTCCAAACCGACGCAACTCAGTGTCTTGTTCGACGCCGAAGCTGTTGTTCAGCTCAGCCTCACCCATCAATCCAGCAACCTGCCGCTATTTCGGTATCACGCAGGCTCGCTCTACACGGGGTTGCGTTGGGCCTGGTAAGTCAATCGAAATGCAATTTCTGTTGTGAGCATGCAACTTTAAGGGTTCGATCCAAGGAACAACCCTGAATTCCTCATGGCGGCGGCCCGGCTGGGCCAAGCCATAATCCGCGCGCTGCCAGGAGTAGGGCCTGGGTGGCGGCGTGCGCGCATCCGAGCCAGGTCCTACTAAAACATCCTCGTCTTCATGTGATCGCCATCACATGAAGGCCAGAGGATGCCGAGCACACTGCGGGCACATCGTGGGAGTCCTCCATGCAAAAGTGGAGAGCGAGCGCGAATGCCCCGGTACTTTCTTACTGGGAATTGCCTCTCTAAACCAAACTGGAGTTTGATCAATGGCAACTGGATTCAATAGTGCTGTCATCGCCCGCGCTGCCGCGGCGCTGTACGACGTTCAGCTGGGTAACGCCAGCATGTCGTGGGCGCTGGATCAGGTGGATCGCGTGCATGGCGGCAACGTCGGTGCGCTGATTCAGGGCGTCATCAATGCTGATCCCGCGCTGAAGGCGCTCACCCCGGCCCAAATGGCCACCGTGATCGTCAAGAACGTGGGCGTGACCTCTGGCGTCGCCGATGCCGAGGCCTATGTGGCGGCTCAGCTGACCGCCGCTGGCGCTGCCAACTACGGCACCGCCATCACCTCGCTGTTGAATGGTTTCGCCGCGCTGCCCGCCAGCAACCCCTACGGTGCTGCCGCTGCCGCGTTCAATGCGCAAATCATGGGCGCTGGCGCCTACGCGCAGACCATCGGTACGGTGGATGCCCTGGTGCACCCGCCTGCAGGTGCCTCGCAGACCTTGGTCATCACCAAGCTCAGCGCCCTGGGCGCCGACGTGATGAAGCTGACCGGTGGTCAGGACGTCCGCATCGACTTCACCAACTCCGCCAACCAGATCACCGGTCTGGACCTGGACGGTGACGGCACCATCGAGTTCGATGGCCAAGAGCGTTCCATCACGGGCAAGGCCTCCGGCTATGAAGTCGTCGATGCCTACTCGCGCAACCCGCTGAACCACCGTGATGCCGCCAACAACATGTTGGGCGACATCTACTTCGACGGCACGTCGAACGCTGGTGCTGAAGGTGATGGCGTCGGTTCCGACGGCAATGTGTTCCTGGGTGGTCTGGGTGCTGACAAGGCCTTCGGTGGCGTCGGCAACGACTTCCTGGCCGGTGGCGGCATCGCCCAAGGTCGCACCGGTGTGCGCGACGAGCTGCATGGCGGCCGCAACGCCGACTTCTTCTTCGCCGAGTTCTCGGGTCTGGATGCCACCGATGGCTCCACCCTGTGGATCGACGGCGGCAACACCGCCGACGACGTGTCGGCCGGCAACCAGCAAAGCGCGCAGGACGCCGACTGGCTGCTGTTCGAAGCTTCGGACGACGACGAGCCGGTTCACATCTGGCTGAACGACGACAACGTCGCTGACCAGCGCGATGCTGCCGATGGCCTGACCGACGGCATGGGCCGCGTGCTGTCGCGCTCGGGTGAAAGCCTGCAGATCGACGACGTCGAGAACGTGGACGCCTCGGGCAACCTGTATGGTTTCCTGAATGGCATGGACACCAAGATCGGTGGCCGTGCAGTGGACAGCCAGGCTGCCGTGGGCACCGGCACCGACAACTACGGCTTCGGCGCTTCCGCCCAGCTGTGGATCTCGGGCAGCAATGTCGACAACATCATCATTGGTGGCTACGACAACGACTACATCGAAGGTCGTGACGGCAGCGACTTGCTGATGGGCGGCAACCTCAACAACCTGCGCAACCCCAACCTCATCAACATCTGGAACAACGGCCGTGATGAGCTGGTCGGTGGCGCCGGTGGCGACAACATCGTCTTCGAAACCGACGGCGGCATCTACGAAGCTGGTACCGCGCAGGACGCCGATGACGGCGAAGACGACACCCTGTGGCTGACCAAGAATGCCTTCGGCACCAAGACCGCTTCGGACGTGACCGCTGACGGCACGGTTCGCATCGATCTGGCCGTGGGTCTCAGCGGTGGTCTGGCCAATGCGGCTGGTTATGGTGGCGCCGACAAGAACTACGTCGACGGCAGCTACACCTCCGACCAGACCAACTACAAGGCCGGCTTCAGCCGTGCCCAAGTGCAGGATTTCAACAGCGTGATCGCTACCGGTCTCGGCGCTGTGGACTACCTGGCTGCGGGTGCCAACGATCCGGAACTGCAGTTCAACAACCAGCAGAACCATCTGGCCTTCATCGGCAACCTGGACCTGCGTGGTAACGGCAGCGACAACGTTCTGTACGCCACCGCTGGCGCCGACGTGCTGGAAGGCCGTGCCGGTGACGACGCCCTGTCCGGCGGCGACGGCAACGACGACTTCTACTTCTTCCTGCAAGACGGCGAAGGCGACGGCGTGGACGTGATCCACCGCCAGACCGACGACGGCAACAACCTGTGGACCGGCGACTACGAGCGCGACTTCAACATCGGCGGCACCAGCACCACCGGCCCGTCGAAGCTGATCGTTGACCTGGGCACCACCAATCTGGCCTCGGCCGATGTGGCCCTGACCTCGTTCACCATCAAGATCGGTGGCACCTCGTTCGCGGTGACCAACACCACCGCCCTGCTGGCCGCCAACAGCGCCGCCGAAGTGGCTGCCCTGGTGAACAGCGCCTACCAAGCCATCGATGCCAAGGTCACCGCCGTGGCCGTCGGCAACACCATCGTCGTGACCGACACCGGTGGCCGTGACATCTCCGACACCGTGGCCGAAGGCTACGCCGTCGGCGGCGTGGTGTCGAACGGTGCCTTCTCGGCTCTGGCGACCTACCAGGCTCCGGGCACCCAGACGACCAAGGACCGCCTGATTTACAAGGCCTACGAAGACCGTCTGGACAACGAAGGTGTGGACGACGACTCCTTCATCGGCAGCACCATCACCCTGGGTTCCGACGCTTACGCCGAAGACCTGGTGATCTGGTTCGGTGACGAAGACGGCAACGGCAAGGCCACCACCCGCATCGCTGAAGACCAGTCCTACGCCCTGACCTTCACCAACCTGACCACGCAAGACAAGGTCACGGTGGAAGTGAACGGCGTCAAGTACTCGCTGCAAGTCGGCGTGGATCTGGACGGCAACATCATCGCGGGCGAAGACGGCGTGGGCGATACCCAAGCCGCCATCCAGGCTGCCTTCCTGACCCGCCTGACCGCCTTCATCAACAGCTTCATGGACGATGACACGTCCGCTGGCGCTGTCGATGCTTCGCTGGCTGGCAGCACCATCACCCTGACCCAGCGCGTCTACAACGGCGAGCAGACCGTGTTCATGACCCGCCCGGTCGTGACGCTGCAGAACCTGTCGGGTGGCGAGCCCGCCAAGGTTTCCGTTGCCAACACCTCGCAGCACGAGCTGGAACTGCTGGACTTCGACGGCCGCAATGGCGAGCTGAACGAGACCAACGTCCTGTTCGTGGGCCAGGAGTTCGTGAACCGTTCGGAACTGTCGACCGCGCTGAACGCCGGCGGCACCCAGACCGGTTACGAGGCTGTGCTGATCGACGTCGGTGCGGACAACCTGCAAGACGTGGTCTTCGGCACCACCACCGCCATCCCGAACAACACCGCTACCAATGCTGAACTGGCCAACGAAGGCATCGTCGGCAAGGGCTGGTCGGTGCACGGCGATGACTTCATGCTCGGCGGCGCTGGCATCGACACCATCAACGGTGGCACCGGCGACGACCGCATCGAAGGCTCGATCGGCGGTAATGGCACCACCACCTGGGACGTGCTGGACGGCGGCAAGAACTTCTACTCGGTCCAGGTGCTGGGCGAAGCGCAAGCTCGCGTCTACATCCTGAACAAGTGGGAAGCTGCCAACCCCAGCAAGGTCACCGCGCTGAACAGCATCGGCACCATCACCGCCATCACCCTGCTGCAGCAGAACGAAGGTGGTCTGAACGTGGATTCGGGCGTGTTTGACGACACCCTGCAGTTCTCGCAGAGCCGCTTCACCGCTGGCAAGACCAACTTCACCATCACCCTCGACAACTTCACCCTGACCGGTGGCGTGGTTGAGCTGCGCAACGACGGCGCGGGTACCGTGATGGTCGATCTGGACGGCGATGCCGCCACCACGACCGACCGTAGCTGGACGAAGTTCACCAACTTCGAAAACATCCGCACCGTGTCGGGCGTGGGCAATGCTGTGGCCGGCGACGGTCAGGGCACTGACACCCTGGACGTGCAAGCCCTGTCGTCGGCCACCACCGGCGCCAACGGCATCTCGTACAACCTGACCAATGACAACCTCGGCGGCGCCGGTGGTGACAAGGGTTCGGTGATGTACAGCGCCAACGCGCACGCCAGCCTGACCCGTCCGGCAGCCACGGACTTCGAGTCCCTGGTGATCAAGGTTGACGGCGTGGAGAACGTCATCGGTGGCACCGGCGACGACCTGCTGCTGATCGACGAAACGGAAGCCGCCAAGAACAACACCTTCACCGGTGCTCTGGGTGACGACCGCGTCGAGTACCAGAACGCGTTCGCTGGCGAAGCCACCCCTGGCGTTGCCGAGCCGACCGTCACCATCAAGGTTGACAACGTGGCTGCCTCGCTGGGCGGCACCGACACCGTCACCATGACCGGTGGCCGCGTGGGCACGACCGTGGCGACCGACACGCTGAATGGCGTGGAGTTCATCACCCTGGCTCAGCGCACCGCTGCTGGCGTTCGCGAGAACGACGTGCTGGACGTGACGGCCATGACCGCTGGCGCCATCGTGAACTACAACGACGGCACCGTGCGCGCTCTGGACAACTCGCTGCACGTGACGGTTGAAGGCATCGACGAGATCGAAAACATCTGGGCCGATGGCAACGACACCGTCATCGTGGCCGATGCCGGCGTGATGAGCGGCAACCAGCGCGAAGACACCGCCAACGCCACCGCGTCGACGGATCTGGCCCTGGCCACCTTCATCGACTTCGACACGCTGAACAGCAACAACAGCCGCAAGTCCTTCATCAGCCAGTCGGCTGCTGAAATCGACAACGTCGTCAACCAGAACCAGTTCAAGTTCAATCTGAGCAAGACCGGTTCCGGCGTTGACACCGACACCGTCGACTACAGCACCGCCAACGACAACATCGCTGTCGTGGTTGAGCTGGATGCCACCAAGCCGAACCAGTTCGTCATGGTGGACGGTGATGGCGCGACCTTCTACAGCGGCGGCGCCGGCGATCTGGAAAACGCAACCGACCGCGTGGACCAACTGGTCAGCGTGGAGCGCATCGTCGCCTCGCTGGGCGAGTCGGTGCTGGACCTGACCAGCTCGACCAAGGGCCTGGAAATCAAGTGGAGCGCGTTTGACGTCGCCAACCAAGTGGCTTCCCTGGACCGCGATGTGTACAGCGTGCGCATCTCCGACCTGACCTCGGCCAGCCCGCTGCAGCGCACCTTCGTCGAATACCGCGACGCTGGTCTGAGCGGCACGGTGACCCAGGGTCAAGCGACCTGGAACCGTATCGAAGGTAGCGACAACGCAGAAGTTGTGGTGATGAACAGCGCCCATGCCATGGACGCCGACACCTTCAACCTGCGCGGTGGTGCCAACCAGGTCAAGTACAACGAACTGACCAAGTCGATCACCCTGACCCTGTCGGTGTCCGACTTCGTGGCCGCCACCCCGACCACGACCGGCCTGATCACCGGCTCGGTGCAATTCCAAGACGGCACCGGTGCCGGCGTGGAAGGCCCGTACATCGCTGGTTCGCAGACCCACACGATCCGCAGCTACACCGCCAACAACGGTATCGCTGCCGGTTCGCTGCGCGTCGCCGCTTCGCAAGACGCGGAAGACACGCTGAAGATCAACGGTCTGGATTCGAAGGTGTTCCTGCTGTCTGAAGCCGGTACCGTCGACAACCAGATCACGGTCAAGCTGGGTAGCGGCACCGCGGCGAACTCGGTCGTCCTGACCGGCTTCGAACTGGTGTCGGATGCCGATTCGAACGACGTCTACGACTTCGGCTCGCTGATCAACGCGGCCTCGGGTCTGAACTTCGTCGACAGCGGCGTGAACGACCATGACACCGTCAAGGTCGGCAACGACGCCGTGGGCTTCGACGGTACCGACGCCCTGGGCGGCGGTGCAGTCAACGCTGCAGCCACGGAAATCAGCCTGCAGGCCATCCGCGACAACGGCGCCCTAGCCGCCACCGGTTTCGACTTCGACGTGCTGGACATCACCAAGGTGACGGACAACACCGTGACGACGATCTCGGGCGCGACCTCGGGTCTGACCGACTGGACCACTGACGAACTCGTGTTCGGCAAGATCCAGAACATCACCTCGGCGCTCGACTTCGAAGCCGTGGTGCTGACCGAAGCCACCATCACCGAAAACGGCACGACCTTCACCCTGAACACCACCACGAATGCGCTGGTGGCCGGTGCGAAGAGCGTGGCGCTGACGGACGGTGCCAACACCCTGAGCTTCGGCGGCACGGTGCTGGAGCAGGCTGCTGCCCCGAATCATCTGCGTGCCGCGACCGATCTGAACGCCACCAGTGGCGTGACGGTCAACGTGGTGGGCGATGAGGATGTCAACATCACCGGCGGCAATGGCAACGACACCATCACCACCAAGGGTGGCGATGACGTCCTGCGCGGCGGTTCGGGCAACGACACCCTGAACGGTGGCTTCACCGCCGCCGTGGGTGCCAAGTTGGTGGTCACGCTGACCGGCGGCGCTTCGGCGTTCACGGCCAACGGTGACAACATCACCATCGCCGGTGCCACCCTGACCGCTGCTGCCGCTCCGGCTGCGTTTGATCCCTCGGTGATCTCCAACCAGATCCTGACGGGTTCGGATTCGGACCAAGTGGGTGCTGCCTTCGCTTCGCTGTCGCTGTCGACCTGGGTCACGGCTCTGCAAGGCGCTGGTGCCACCGCTGCTGAAGCCGGTGCCCTGGCTTCGGTGACCTACGACGGTGTGGCGAACACCCTGACCTTCCAGTTCAACAACTCGGCTGCCGGTTCGACCCTGGTGGCTGCTGATGTGGACTCGGCGGACCTGACCGGTGGCACGATCACCGCTGTGGAAGCCTTCACGGCCTTCACCGCTGCGATCGAGTCGCAGGACCAGTACGTGTTCGAAGCCACGGCTGCGCTGAACGGTGTTGACACCATCAACAACTTCAACAACGCCAACGCTGCGACCGACGACACGCTCGACTTCCGCGCCTTCCTGGGTGCTGCTTCGAGCCTGGGCGCCGCCGCCAACTTCGTGACGACCGGTCTGGATCTGTCGGGCGCCGCGAACGTGGGTGTGGTGTGGAACAAGGCCTCGCTGAGCGCCAGCGACATTGCCACGGCTGCTGCCGCCGGCAAGATCGCTGTCGAGAACAACGGCAAGGCCGTGGTTCTGGTGAGCGCTGACGCTGACGGTGCTACCGACACGACGAACGACGCCTACAAGGTGTACTACATCGAGGACACCAACACCGGCGCCGGCCAGACCTGGGTTGTCACCCTGGTTGCGACGATCAACAGCAACACCGAGTTGAACGCCGCTGACCTGGTGGACGGCACGGACGGCTTCATCTAAGCCAGTCTGCGCAGGGGGAGCGGCTTCGGCCGCTCCTTCAGGCAAGGTAGTTCTGAAACCGCCGGGGCAACCCGGCGGTTTTTTCCTTTTTGTGAGACGGGGCCCTGGTTCCCGCTCCTGCAGAATGCGCCGCCCTCAAGCGGTGAGTTGACCCGCTGGCAGCCCAAACGGCCCTGCCGGCCTACAAGGTAGAAATAGCAATGGCAAACAAGCAAATCGTTTTCGCCGACCGTCTGGTGGGCCTCTCTCTCCAGAACGGGCTGGTCCGCATGGACCTGGCCGTGAACGCCGGCCAGGTCAAGAACAAGGAAGGCAAGACCGGCCAACGCATGGAAGTCACCACGCAATTGGTGCTGCCGCTGGATGCGTTCGCCAATGCCGTGGCCATGCAGCAGAACGCCCTCAAGCAGGTGGTCAGCCGCGCCCAGCAGGGTGCCGGCAAGGACAAGCCGGAAGCCAAGACCGAGGCTGAGGCTGAGAAGCCTGCCAAGGCCAAGAAGTAATCCGAAGTCAACCGACTGCTGCGCCCCGCCCAACCAGGCGGGGCGCTTTGCCTTCATGCTCAAGCACATCCGACTGCGCTACGACCCGATTGCCGACCGTCTGCTCCTGGATCTCCAGATGGCGACGCCCCAGGGCGGGCTGGAAAGCCATTTGCTGCACTTGACCCGGCGCATCGTTCACCGCTGGCGAGGCGAGCTTCAGGCCATGGTGGATATGTCAGCCGAACTGCCGCAGCGCATGGACCCGGCGGCACGCGCGGCCATCTCACAGGCCCACCACCAGGCGATGTCTGCGCAGGTGAATGCCAGGACGGAGCCGGCTCCCCCCGCAGAGGCAGAAGTGCAAGGGGAGCCCCCGCGCCTCGTCACCCGCATCGGCTGTGGCCGGCACAAGCTGGATGGCCGATGGGTGCTGCAATTCGAATGTGAATCCGGTGCGCCGCTTACCTTGGTGCTGGGCACCAAGACGCTTCACGGCTTGGTGGACGCACTGTCGCGCCGCGTCCAATCGGCCCATTGGGGCCTGCCAGCCGTCGCCACCGAACGGCAAGCCGTCAGCGCACCGCCTCCGACCGGCGGCGCATTGCACTGAATTTCTGAACAGGGGAGGGTGCGGCCCCTTCAGCTGCAGATGCAAACTGAGCTGGACATTTCATATAGGACACCTATATGATCCTGCTCCTATATGAAAAGCCGAATCCGTCTGCAGCTACAAACCAGTGCGTCGCAACACGCGCGCCTGGTGGCCTTGCAGCAGGCGTTCGCGCAGGCCTGTAACGAGCTGGCGCCGATCGTGCAGCAGACGGCCTGTTGGAACCGGGTTGCCCTGCACCACATGGTCTACAAGGCCATGCGCGCGAAGTTCCCCGAACTGGGTTCGCAGATGGTCTGCAATGCCATCTACTCGGTTTCGCGCTCCTGCCGCCTTGTGTACCAACACCCCGGCAGCCCCTTCAATCTCCAGCGCCTGGGCGGCAAGCCCCTGCCGAGGGTGCACTTTCTGCCGCAATCCCCGGTCTATTTCGATCGCCACACCCTCAGCCTGAAGGGCGGGCAAGTTTCCATGTTCACGCTGGATGGGCGCATGCGCTTCAGCCTGGCGCTCAGTGACGCCGATGAACGGCGTTTTCGCACCGAAAAGTTGTGCGAGATCGTTCTCAACCAGCAGGGCGGGCAGTTCTGGCTGACCTTCCAACTCGACGACGGGCAGGCGCCGGAGCTGGGTTCGGCCGAAGAGGAACTGGACGCCACCCCGGCCGCCCGCGGCAGTGAACTGCCTGAATACATGCTGGTAATCGACGACGCGCCGCACGCCGCCATGCCGACTTCGGTGCCGGCTGTCTCTCTCACCATGACCTCACCATGAGCCTTCCGCAAAAGTCTTCAGCCCCGCCCTCCGAGGCCCCCGTGAAAGACGCCCTGCGCGAGCAACGGCCGTACTTCGCTCAGGCGGCGCGCCTGAGCGCCGTCATTGGCGTGTTCGCCCTGGCGCCGTCCTGGTTCATGTTCGAGGTCTATGGCCGCGTGATGGACAGCCGCAGCTATGCCACGTTGGGCTGGCTGCTGCTTGCTGTTGCCGGCGTGTACGTCATCATGGAACTGCTCGAGGTTGCCCGTTCCCGAGCGCTGTTTGCAGCCGCCGAGCGCTTTGACGCGCAGTTGCGCGAACGGGCCTTCAATGCGACCTTCGACGCCAATCTGCGTCGCATGCCCGGTGGCACGCCGCAGGTTCTGGCCGACCTGCGTGCGATCAAGGACTTCATCCCCTCCCTGGTGGTGACAGCGCTCATGGACCTGCCGGCCGCTGTGCTCTGCCTGGTGCTGCTGTTCGCGATGAGTCCCTGGCTGGGGGTTCTGGCGGTGGTGGGCATGCTGTTGCAGGCCCTGCTGGGTTGGGTGACGGAGCGCCGCACCATGCCGTTGCTGTCGGAGGCGACGACCGCCTCCATCGAAGCGCAGAACTATGCCGCCGGAGCGATGCGGGGTGCGCAGGTCATTGAGTCCATGGGCATGCTGCGCGCCGTCCATGGCCGATTCATGGAGCGCCAGAAGCGCTTCATCACGCGCCAGGCAGCGGCTTCGGACACCGCGGGCCTGACCTCCATGGCCGCCAAGCTGGTGCAGACCATTCAGGGCTCTCTGCTGCTGGGCGCAGCCTGCTACCTGACGCTGCACAACGGCATCTGGGGCGGGGCCAGCATGATGATCATTGCGTCCATCCTGGGCGGGCGGGCGCTGGGCCCGTCGGTGCAACTGGTGTCGAACTGGCGCGCGGTGGTGAACGTTCGTGACGCCTACAAGCGCTTGAACAGCCTGCTTGTGAAGCTGCCGCCGACCGAGCCGGGCATGCCCCTGCCGGCGCCCAAGGGCGTACTGACGGTGGAGCAGGTCGTGGCCGCCCCACCGGGTAGCGCCGTCCCCGTGCTCAAGGGCGTGAGTCTGGTGGCCGTGCCGGGTGAGGTGACGATGATCATCGGCCCTTCGGCTTCCGGCAAGACGACGCTGGCGCGCTTGATCATGGGCCTCTGGCCGGCGTCGGCCGGCAAGGTGCGCCTGGATGGCGCGGACGTCCACGCCTGGCACAAGTCCCAACTCGGACCGTACCTGGGCTACCTGCCGCAGGGGGTGGAGCTGTTCGATGGCACGGTCGCGGAAAACATCGCCCGCTTCGGCAAGGTGGACATGGAAGAAGTGCGGGCGGTTTCGGATCGCGTCGGCATCACCGCGATGATCGAGGCGCTTCCAGAGGGTTTCGACACGCGCATCGGCGAGGAAGGTGCCGTGCTCTCCGGGGGGCAGCGCCAGCGTCTTGGCCTGGCCCGAGCGCTTTATGGCAATCCCAAACTCGTGGTCCTGGATGAACCCAATGCCAGCTTGGACGAAGCTGGCGAGAAGTCCTTGCTGGCCTTGCTGATGAACCTGAAGCAGCAAGGCACCACCGTACTGGCCATTACGCACCGCACCACGCTGCTGCCCGCGGCAGACAAATTGCTGGTGCTGAATGAAGGTCAGGCGGCGATGTTCGGGCCTCGGGACGAAGTGCTCGCAGCGCTGAAGAAGGCCAACGAGCAGGCGCGCGGCCAGGCCGCGCAACAAGCGCAACAACGCATGCAGGCCGCCCAGCCGGCCGCGATCACGGGGAGCCCCGCATGAATACCGCTGTCGTGAGCGCCGGCGCACCGGCGCCGCAGTCCACGGTCCAAAGTCCGAAGCTCGGCTTCTTTGAGCGCAGCGAGCTTGGGCGCGCGCTATGGCGCTTCCGTCGCGAATTGCTCTGGGTCTGCATCTTTAGCTTTTTCGCCAATCTGCTGTCGCTGACGTCCACCGTGTACATGCTGCAGGTGTATGACCGCGTCATGCTGAGTGGCAATGAGCTGACGCTGGCAGCCCTGAGCCTGCTCGCCTTGCTGTTCTATTTCGTCATGGGCTTCGCCGAGTGGCTGCGCTCGCGCTTGCTGGTGCGGGCCGGCGCCCTGTTCGATGACCGCCTCAACACGCGCGTCTTCAATGCCAGCTTCGAGGCCCGGCTGCGTGGCATGGCCAAGAACCCTCTGCAGGCCCTGGGGGATCTGACCAATCTGCGCCAGTTCATTACCGGCAGCGGTGTGTTCGCGGTCATGGATCTGCCCTGGATGCTGGTCTATGTGGGGGTGCTGTTCCTGATGCATCGGTGGCTGGGTTGGGCGGCACTGGCCTTTTGCGTGCTGCAGCTGGCGATGGCCCTGGTGAGTCATCGCCTGGTCTCATCGCGCCACAAGAAGGCCCAGGAACTCAGCCTGGAGACGAACGGATTTCTGCAAGCCAAGCTGCGCAATGCCGAGACGGTCGAAGCGCTGGGCATGCTGGGCAATCTGCGCCGCCAGTGGCTGTCGCTGTACGAGCGACAACTCCAGGGCCAGGCAGATGCCCAAGAGCTGCAGCGGCGCATTCAGGCGGTGACCAAGTTCGTGCAGTACTTTCAGCAATCGCTCATCCTGGCCATTGGCGCCGTGCTGGCCCTTCAAGGCAGCATCAGTGCCGGCGCCATGATTGCCTCCAATGCACTGATGACCAATGCGCTGCGCCCGATCAGCATGGTGGTGGGGCTGTGGAAGCAGTACGTTGAGACGGCAGCCGCCTATCGCCGCCTGGAGCAGGTGCTGGCCGATAACCCGGTACGCGAATCGGCGCCGGGAGACCGCAGCCTGCACGGCCAGATCAGCCTGCGCGACCTGAGCGCCAATGCACCCGGTCGCAAGACGCCGATCCTCAAGAACCTGACCATCGATTTCAATCCGGGAGAGGTGGTGGCCATCGTCGGTCCCTCAGGCGCCGGCAAGTCCACTTTGGCCCGCTGCTTGCTCGGCATCTGGCCGGACACGACCGGCGAAGTGCTGCTGGATCAGCGTCCGATTGCCCAGTGGTCACGCGAAGACCTGGGGCCTCAGGTGGGTTACCTGCCCCAGGACATCGAAATGTTCGAGGGCACGATTGCCGAGAACATCGCGCGCTTCGAGAAGGTCGACCCGCAACAGATCATCGAAGCGGCGCAGCGCACCGGCATTCACGACATGATTCTGCGCCTGCCCAAGGGCTACGACACCCCGATGGGCGAGGCCGGCGGTCTGCTCTCGGGAGGTCAGCGTCAGCGCATCGGCCTGGCCCGAGCGGTGATCGGTGATCCGGCCATCGTGGTGCTGGATGAGCCCAATGCCAATCTGGACGACGTGGGCGAGGCCGCGCTGATTCGGGCCGTCAAGGACCTGAAGGCGCGCGGAAAGACCGTCTTCATGATCGTGCATCAGCAACACATCCTGGCCGCGGCTGACCGCGTGCTCATTCTCGAAAACGGCCAAATCAGCCGTTTCCTCCCGGTGGTCCATCAGCCCGCCCCGCAGAACAACCCGCAAGCCTGAGCATCATGAGCATCAACACCACCGCTGTGGCGGCCAACGCCGCGGACGTTGAAGACGTCGAACTGAAAACCGATACCCGGCCGGTCATCCGACTGGGCTTCTGGACCCTGATCGTGGGCTTCGGCCTGTTCCTCGCCTGGGCCGCCTGGGCTCCGCTGGGCGAAGGTGTGGCCGCACAGGCGCAGGTTTCGGTGGAGACGCGCCGCAAGACCATCCAGCACCAGTCTGGCGGCGTGATCCGCGAGCTCAAGGTCAAAGAAGGGCAGGAGGTCAAGGCTGGAGACGTCCTGCTGGAACTCGACGATGGCGCGACCCGTGCCGGCTTCGAGGCGATCCGCCAGAACTACTACGCCCAGCGCGCCCACGAGGGCCGACTGATGGCCGAGCTTTCAGGTGCGGCCGCCATCCAGTTCCACCCCGACTTGCTGAACGCCGCCAAGGATCCGGTGGCTGCGCAGCACATGGCCGTGCAACAGAAGCTGTTCAGCGCCCGCCGTGCGGCGCAGGCGGCCGAGGTGGCTGCCGCGGAACAGGCGATTGCTGGTTTGCAGGGCCAGTTGGCCGGTGTGCAGCAGATGCTGGTGACCCGCAAGCAGCAGGCCGAGATTCAGGCGCGCCAATTGGGGAACATCCGCGCATTGGCCGAGGAGGGCTTTGCGCCGCGCAACCAGGCCCTTCAACTGGAGCAGACGCAGGCCGAGCTGCGCGCCTCGATGACCGAGATGGAATCACAAGTCCAGCGCTTGTACAGCGCGATTGCCGAAACGCGCTTGCGCATTGCCCAACGACAGCAGGAGTACCTGAAGGAATCTTCGAGCCTGCTGGCCGATGTGCGCCGCGAGGTGCAGGCCAATCAGGAGCGCATGGCAGCGGCGTCCAACGAGTTGGGCCGCACGCAGATCAAGGCGCCGGTGGCGGGTCAGATCGTTGCCTTGGCGGTGGCGGGCCCGGGTGGTGTGGTGACGCCCGGCCAGCGCCTGATGGACGTGCTGCCGCGCGGCGAGGCCCTGCTGCTGGATGCGCGCATCTCGCCCCAGGTGATCGACCGCGTCAAGGCTGGCGATCTGGTCGAGGTGCGTTTCAGCGCCTTTGCGAACTCGCCGCAACTGGTCGTACACGGCAAGCTGGCCTCACTTTCGGGTGATGCACTGACCGAGCAGACGGGCAATGGACTCATGACCTACTACCTGGCCCGCATCGAGCTGACGCCCGAAGGCATGAAAGCCTTGGGCGATCGCCAGGTGCAGCCCGGCATGCAGGCCGAAGTGCTGATCAAGACCGGTGAGCGTTCGCTGCTGACCTACCTGCTGCATCCGCTGTTGAAGCGCGTGGCGGCCTCGATGACCGAGGAATGAGCATGAAGCGCCTTCTTCGCAGTGCCATGGCGGTGGCGGCCTGGCTGGCCCTGTCGCCGGCGGCCCAGGCCATGAGTTTTGGCGAGGCCTTCACCGCCGCACGCCAGAACGATGCCCAGTACCGCGCGGCCGGCCACGAGTTGGAAGCCAACCGGTTGGCCGTGCCGGTGGCGCGCGCGGCCCTGATGCCGAACGTGAGCATCAATGCCTCGCAGCAGGAGGTCGATGGCTGGCGCAAGTCCCGCAACGCGAACAACCAGGACATGCGGCTGCGACTGGAGTACACGTCGCCACAGGCTTCAGTCGGGATGCGCATGCCCATCATCAACCGCGAGCTGGGGCTGCGGGTGGAACAGGCGGGTGCGCAGGCGGAATACGCCGAGTACCAGTACCAACTGCGTGGCAACGACCTGGTGGATCGGTTGGCCAACGCCTACCTGACGGTGCTGCTGGTCGAGCAGACCAAGCTCCATGTGGACAAGCTCGTGGAGGCCCTCGCTCAGCAGGTGGCTCAGGCCCAGCAGCGCCTGGCGCGTGGTGAGGGCACGCGGGTTGAAGTGGCGCGCGGCCAGGCCGAGTTGGACCTGGCGAAGGTGCGCGTGCTGGAGACTGACGACCAGTTGCAACTGGCGCGCCGCCAGTTGCAGCGCCTCACGGGCCAACCGCTGACCCAGGCGCTGCAGATGCCCGCGGCCGTGGAGCCGCCGCCGCTGGAGCCGCAAGGCCTGTTTGCCTGGCTGGAGCTGGCCAACCGCCAGAACCCTGCCTTGAAGGCGCGCGAGCAAAGCCTGGAAGTGGCCAAGCTCGGTGTGAAGCGCAACCGCGCCGCCCATCTGCCGCGCTTGGACCTGGTGGCCAGCTACTCGCAGAACGAGAACGAGTCGGTCAGCAATCTGGGGCAGAGCACCACGCAACGCGCCATCGGTGTGCAGCTGAACATTCCGATCTACTCGGGTGGTGGCGTCGAGGCCAGCGTGCGCCAGGCCGTGGCCGACCGCTCGCGTGCCGAGGAAGAGATCCGGCAGGAGCGCGAGAACGTCGAGATCGAAGTGCAGCGCCAGTACCAGCTGACGCAGAACGGTGTGGGGCGCATCAAGGCGCAGGAACGCGCCGTGGCCTCGGCCGAACTGGCGGTGACGGGCATGCGTCGCGCGCTGGAGGGCGGTGCGGGTACCACCGGAGACCTGGCCGATGCGCTCTCGCGCAGCTACGCGGCGCAGCGTGAACTGGCCCAGGCACGCATCGACTACCTGCTGGCCCGGACCCGCTTGATGCTCAGTGCCGGCTTCGGCATGAGCGAAGTGGCCCAAGAACTTGACCGCCTGCTGGCCCTGGCGCCGGCGGCTTCCACGACGGCTGAGAAATGACGATGCGTCCAATCCTGAACCTACTTTTGGGTGGCCTGCTGCTGGGCCTGAGCGCCTGTGGCGGCGGTGGCGGTTCCGCGGGTGGGGGCGGTCGCCCCTCGGTCACCAACATCAGCGCCAATCCGGTGCAGTTCGGACGCACGATGGTGGTTTCGGTCAGCGGCTTCGAACTGGCCGATGGCGCCATCCAGCTCGACGTGAGCGACGGTGGCTGCGAAGAGCTGACCACCGTGACGGGCGGCACCGAGACCCAGCAGCAGTTCACCTGCAAGGTGGCCAATCTGGGCGCACTGCGCCCGAAAGTGCGCGACGCTGAAGGCAAGTTGCTGGCCGAACTGAGCCTGAACGTGCCGATGCCCCAGGTGACGATGCGCATGACGCAGGGCACGCGCACCGGCACCTTTGTGGTGGAGCTGGACCCGGGCGCGGCGCGCAGCACGGTGCGCAACTTTCTCGACTACGTCAATGCCGGCTTCTACACCAGCACACTGATGCATCGCGTCGAGCAGGGCGTGGTGGCTCAGGGCGGGCTGTACACCAACAACGCCCAGCGCACCGCCAAGACCGCGCTGTTCCCACCCATCAAACTGCAGGCCGACAACGGGCTCAAGCACCTGAAGTACAGCCTGGCGATGTTCCATGGCGCCGAGCCTGATTCGGCCACCTCCGAGTTCTTCCTGAACTTGAAAGACAACCCGCAGTTCGACTTCGGCGTGCATCCGCAGGGTTACACCGTGTTCGGCAAGGTGGTCTCGGGCTTCGAGATCGTGGACGAGTTCAGCAAGCTGCCGGGCCGCACGGTGCCGCTCGAAGAGCCCTTCGCCTTCCTGCCCGACCCGGTGGTGGTGATCACCTCCATCGTGCAAACGCGCTGAGCCGCATGGTGTTGGGCCTGCGCCGCGCGCTGCAACTGGCCTGGCCGCTGGCGCGCCGCGACATCGCGGCGCGCTATCGCGGCAGCATGGCCGGCCTGCTGTGGACCCTGATCGGGCCGTTGGCCATGGTGGCCATCTACGCCGCCGTGTTCCAGGGCGTCTTCAAGGCGCGCTGGCCGGGCAGCGGCGGGGCCGACTCCGATGGCCTGTCCTACGCGCTGCGTCTGTTTGCCGGGTTGATCGTGTTCAGTGCCTTCTCGGAAGTGGCGGGCCGCGCCACGCGGCTGATGCAGGACAACGCCAGCCTGGTCAAGCGCGTGGTGTTCCCGCTGGAGTTGCTGGCCTTGGCCTTGGTGCTGCAGGTGGCGGTGCATATGGCCGTGCAGCTGGGTGTGCTGACCCTGCTGGCGGTGCTGACCGGTGCCGGCCTGCAAGCCTCGCTGCTGTGGCTGCTGGCCCTGCTGCCTTGGGTGCTGGCCCTGCTGCTGGCCGTAGCCTTGGCCTTGGCGGCACTGGGCTGCTACCTGCGTGACCTGCAGCACCTGGTGCCCCTGGCCATGAGCGGATTGATGTTCTTGTCGCCGGTGTTCTATCCGATGGACCAGGCGCCTGAGGTGTTGCGCGGCCTGCTGTGGCTGAACCCGCTGACGGCGCCGATCGAGGCCATGCGCGCCGCCTGGTTCGGGCTGCCGGTGAACCTCGAGCTGCTGGGCCTGCAGGCGCTGGCTACGGCACTGGCGCTGCCGCTGGCTGCACTGCTGTTCCGTCGCCTTCGCCCCGGCTTCGCCGACCTCGTCTAGCCATGGCCGATACCGGTATCGCCATCGCCCTGTCCGGCGTGGGCAAGAGCTACACCCTGGAGCAGCGCCCCTGGCACCGCCTTTGGCAGCAGCTGTTGGGCCGGCCCATCCACGGGCTGCAGCACCATGCGTTGCAGGGCGTGAATCTGGAGCTGCGCCGTGGTGAGTCGCTCGGCATCATCGGCCGCAATGGCGCGGGTAAATCGACGCTGCTGCAGCTGGTCTGCGGCGTGCTGGACCCGAGCACCGGCACGCGCAAGGTGGAAGGCCGAATTGCCGCGCTGCTGGAGTTGGGCGCGGGCTTCAACCCCGAGCTCAGCGGGCGCGAGAACGTGCGACTGAACGGCCCCTTGCTGGGTCTCTCTAGCACCGAGATGGAGCGCCGCTTGCCCGAGATCATCGAGTTCGCCGGCATCGGCGAATTCGTCGACCAGCCCGTGCGCAGCTACTCCAGCGGCATGTTCGTGCGCCTGGCTTTTGCCATGGCCACCAGCGTGGAGCCCGACATCCTGGTCATCGACGAGGCCTTGTCTGTCGGCGATGGCGTGTTCGCGCGCCGCTCCTTCGACCGCATCATGGCCTTGAAGGAGCGCGGCGCCACGGTGCTGTTCTGCTCGCATTCCACCTACCACATCGAGGCCCTGTGCAACCGTGTTCTGTGGCTGGAGCAAGGCCGGGTGCGCATGCTTGGGGCCGCGGCGGAAGTGGTGGCGGCCTACAACGACTACATCGGCGGCGAGACCCATGGTGGCGAGGGCAACCCCCTGCGCACCGGCGGCGTGACACCGATGCAGGGGGCCGATGAAGTGGTGGGTGCGAGTGCGGGTGTGCACCCGCCGCCCTTCCGTCCGGGCGAGGGGCGCATCCTTTCGCTGCAGGCGCGCGCCGGTCAGCAGGTCGGCCGCCACCTGAAGCTGCACAGCGGCCGCGAGGACTTGGTGCTGGACGTGGCCTTCCAGGTCGACCCGGCGCTGCCGGCCCCCAGCGTGTTGATGGCGCTGGCCACCCGCGCCGGCACCCTGGTGGCGAGCGCGGGCACACACAACGACGGGTTGGTGCTGGAGCGCGATGCGCGCGGCAATGGCCGCGTCAGCCTGACCCTGCCCAAGCTGCCCCTGCTCAAGGGCGAGTACGTCATCGACATCTACCTCGCGTGTGAGCGTGGACTGCACTACTACGCCACCGCGCCCTCTGCCTTCGAGCTGCAGATGACGCAGGACGGCCTGGAGCAGGGCGTGGTGAACCTGGGCCATCGGTGGGCTACCTAGGTATGCAAGGTGCCTTTCCCGCGGCACTGGGCGTGTCGGCCCCGTCCGCCTTTGCAGCAACTGAGAGCGGTGCGGACGTCTGGCCTTCCAATGGCTTGGCTGGTGGGCCTGATGGGGGACAGCTTGCGGACGGACTGGGCGGTCATGCCGTGGAGCGTCTGGCCCGTGAGCGCATTGGCGTTCAACCCGGAGAGCCTTTTACGCTTCTGCGTGCGCCGCTGGCGGCCTGGAGCCCGCTTTGGTTGGCCGATCACCCGGACTTGGCCCAGGCCTGGGGTCAAGACCGCACGTGCTGGCTATTGGCGGAGTTGCGACTGAAGACCGAGCCAGCCAGCAGCCGTAGCGTGCCCAGCTTGGCCGCACTGGAGGCTTGGGCGGTGCGGAATGGGGTTCGATTGATGCGCCGACTGGATGTGCTTCAGCCCCTGCTGGCACACCGTGCCGCCTTGCTTCCAGGCCTGCCAGAACCAGCGCGTCAGGAATTGCGGGACCGCGAGGCCGCGCTTCGTACCGGTGCACACGCGGCGCTATTGATCGAACTGGGCCAGGGCGTGGCGCCCCCGCTGCGGCCGGTTCAAGTCGGCTCAGGGCGCGCCACAGAAATGCGCGCTCTGTTCGAAGAGATTTTCGGGCACCCCATGAGCGAGGCCCATTGGCGCTGGAAGTACGCCACCGGTCTTGGCCACGCCGTGGGTCTGCTCGATGCCGAGGGCAGTCTGGTCGCGCACTACGGTGGGCTGACTCGACCGGCGCGGGTCTTTGGCGAGCGCGTGATGGCTTGCCAAGTCTGCGATGTCATGGTGTCGCCGCGCGCGCGCCGGTCCTTGGCGCGTCGAGGTCCCATGTTCAATTTGGCCGCCAGCTTCCTGGAGGAGCAGATTGGCTGGGGCTTGCGCCATGAGATTGGGTTTGGCTTTCCGAGCGCGCGTCACCATGGCGCAGCCGATCGACTGGGCCTCTACGAGGCGGTTGATCGGGTGGTGGAGCTGAGCTGGCCCGCGCGAGGTCACTCCGTGAACGCCCACGTGCGACCAGTGGCGCTGCAGAACGGGCGCCTTATGGTGAAGGCAGTGGCGCGCATCGAGAGCCTCTGGCGGGAGATGGCCAAAGACATGGGTGAAAGCGCGCTGGGTGAACGCGATGCCGCCTGGGTTCAGTGGCGCTATTTGGATCGACCCGAGGTGGAGTACGAGCTGCACTGGGTCCTTTCGCCGTGGATCTTTCGCCCCTTGGGCCTGTTGGTATTGCGCCGCCGTGAAGACGCGCTCGAACTGATGGACCTGATCGCACCCAAGCCTGCATTTGGTCGCTTGGTCCAGGCTGCCCGGCAAATGGCCCATGTCGCCGGTCTTCCTGTGGTGCGCATGTGGATCACGGCCTCGCACCGGGAGTTGTTTGCAGTGGCAGATCCTCAAACGCCGGCCAATGAGAGGGAGCTCAACATTGACGTCCCGGCATGCGCCCACACACTTGGCCCGGAGCCGGCGCGATTTCGTGGGCGATGGTTTCTGATGGCGGGCGACGCCGACTTCACCTGAACCCATGTTTGGAACCTTCGCCGAACCCGAACTCGTGCCCTACCAGTCCATGGGGCCACTGCCCTGGCGCTCCTTGCTGGTCTTGGCGCCACATCCGGACGACGAGGTATTCGGCTGCGGCGGCCTGCTGGCTACTGCTGCCGATCAAGGTGTGTCCTGCCGAGTCCTGGTGCTGACCGATGGTGCCGCCGCAGGGGATGCGGAGGTGCGCGTGGCGGAGAGCCGTCGCGCTGCCACCGTGCTGGGGTACGCACGCGATCCGGATGCCCTGCAGTTCCTGCGGCACCCGGACCGTGAACTGCAGCCCGATGAGGGGCTCCTGAGGGAGCTGAGGAAACACGCCGAACAACTTGCTGCCGATGTCGTTCTGGCCCCCTCGCCGTTCGAGATTCACCCCGACCACCGGGCCGCTTGCGTGGCCGCGGTGCTGGTCGCGCGTGAGCTGCAGTGCCCGGTGCTGTTTTACGAAGTGGGTCAGGCCTTGATGCCCAATCGGCTGGTCGACATTACCGCGCAGCTTGCGCGCAAGCAGGCGGCGATGGCTTGTTTCGAGTCGCAGCTGTGCGAACAGGCCTATGCCGAGCAGATCTTGGCCCTGAACCGCTTCCGCGCTTACACCCTGGGTTCGCAAGTCAGCCATGCCGAGGCCTTCTGGTTGCTGCAGCCGGAGCAACTGCGTGGCGCAGTGGCGGGTGTGGCGGAGCAATTGCGACAAAACCTGGTGGCGCGGCTGCACTCCACGCCTTCCAACGCCGGGGCGCTCACATCGGGGCCATGCCCCGAGCAGCAGGCAACCGACCAGGCCATGCCCGAACGCATCAGCGTGCTGGTGCGCAGCATGGATCGGGACAGCTTGCGCGCATGCCTGGCCGGACTCGTGGCCCAACGCGCCGATCTGCTTCACGAAGTTGTGGTGGTCAACGCCACCGGACGGGCACACCGGCCGCTGAAAGACTTTGAACTGCCAGACACGCTGCCCTTGCGCTTGATCGAACCTGGTCGGGCGCTGGATCGCGCTGCGGCCGCGAACCATGCACTCGAACAGTCGCAAGGCGAGCTTTTGCTCATGCTGGATGACGACGATCTGGTCGATCCGACCCATCTGGAGCGCCTGCATGCTGCCTTGACGGCGGCGCCCGCAGCGATCGCGGCCTACAGCGGTGTGCGCCTGGTGGACCAGGACGGGCTGCCGCAGGGTGAGCTGGACGAGCCCTTCGACCGCCTGCGGCTCTGGTGCGCCAACTACCTACCCATCCATGCCGTGCTGTTCCGGCGAGCGGCCCTGGCGCCCGGCCAGCGGTTCGACGAACGCTTGCCGGTTTATGAAGACTGGGCGTTCTGGCTGCAACTGGCGCAGCGCGGTGAGTTTGTGCATGTGCCGGGTTGTTCTGCAACGTATCGCTTGGCTGGAGCTTCCGGGCTGGGGCGAGACGCTGCGCCTGACTTCGTCTCGCACGCGCGCGCGCGAACCTACGAGAGTCTGCGCGCCACCCTCTCTTCTGAGACTCTGGAGCGCCTGCTGGCATGGGCAGAGTCCTTGCGCGTGCAGCACGGCGACGCTTTGAGGCATCTCGACGCCGAGCGCCGCAAGGGCCAGCGGCAATTGCAGCAACTTGCCGAGCAAACCCTGGTGCTGCAGGCGTGTGATCGGGAACTGGAGACCACTCGCCGGCAGGCGGAACTGGACCACCAGCAAGCCCAGCAGCAGGTTGCCGAAATGCAGCGCTACCAGCACCAAGTGCTGCGTGATCTTGAACAACAGCGGCAAGGCTACCAAGCACTGGAACAGGCCTTCCAAGGCCTTCAGGCTTCGCTGTCATGGCGCATCACGGCGCCTTTGCGGGCAGTGCGAAGCTGGGTCTCCCCACAAGGCGTCAGGCGCATGGCCCGTGCGTTACCGCTGGCACCTGCGCGCAAGCAGCAGGTCAAGCTGTGGCTGAGTTCGATGCCTTGGGGGCGAACGCTGCTGCGCCGGCTGGCACCGGGTGCGCCCAGTGCGCCACAAGGAGTGCCGCCGCTGGACAAAGAAGCCGTGCGTCGCGATGCAGAGGCAGCTTTGGACCGGTTTCTGGCGAGTTCGGGGCGTTTGCGGTTTGATGCGGCAGGCCCATCACCGCAGGTCAGCGTCATCGTCGTGCTCTATAACCAGGCTGGCCTGACGCTGTGGTGTTTGGAGGCACTGGCCGCTTCGCGCGGGGTCCGCTTCGAGCTGCTGGTGGTGGACAACGCTTCGTCGGACCGCGTGCCGGCCCTGCTGCAGCGCATCGACGGCGCCACGCTATTGCCGCAGACCGAGAACCTGGGCTTCCTGCGCGCTGTGAACTTGGCCGCCCAGCACGCACGGGGCGAGCACTTGCTGCTGCTGAACAACGACGCCGTGGTGGAGCCCGACACCTTGGCTCATGCCCTTGAGCGCCTGCAGGCCGAACCCGATGTGGGGGCGGTCGGCGGGCCCATCATGCTTTGGGATGGCCGGTTGCAGGAGGCGGGTTCGATCGTCTGGAATGACGGCAGCTGCTTGGGCTACGGACGCGGCGATGATCCGGACTCTGGTCCGTATCGATTCGTGCGCGATGTGGACTACTGCTCAGGGGCGTTCCTCATGGTGCGCCATGCCCTCTGGCGCCAGTGCGGTGGATTTGACGAGCGGTATGCACCTGCTTACTACGAAGAGAGCGACTTGTGCATGCGCCTGATCGAGGGGGGCTACCGGATCGTGTACGACCCGCGCGTTCGCGTGCGTCACTTTGAGTTCGCGAGCGATGCCGGCAGTGGACGCGCGCTGGAGTTGCAGGCTCGCAATCGTGTGCGCTTTGCGGATGCCCACCAGAGCGCGCTGTGCCAGCAGCAAGATCCTGATGGGCTCAATGTCTTGCGGGCGCGGCAACGCCTCAAGCCAGGCGCCTGCCGGGTGCTGGTTGTCGATGACCGAACTCCCTTGCCATGGCTGGGGCAAGGCTATCCGCGCGCTTGCAGCCTGGTGCAGGCTTTGGCCGGCGCGGGCCACGCCGTCACCCATTACCCGCTGCAGTTCCCTCATGAAGACTGGGCGGATGTTTATCGCGCATTGCCCGAACGGGTTGAGGTGATGTTGGACTTGGGTCTGGCAGGCCTTGAGGACTTTTTGTCGCGTCGTGAAGGGCACTACCAACTTCTGATCGTCAGCCGCCCGCACAACATGCAGGCACTGAGCGCCTTGCGCGCGCGCAGGCCCGAGCTGTTCGCAGGGCTGCGATGGGTCTACGACGCTGAGGCTCTGTTCAGCCTGCGTGAAATCGTCAAGGCGTCGGTGCAGGGACGGCCCCTCAGCAATGCGCAGCAGCGTCGCTTGGTTTCTGACGAGCTGGACTTGGTGCGTGAAGCGAACACCGTGCTGGCCGTGTCCGACGCCGAAGCCACTCACTACCGGGCGGCCGGGTTTGCCGATGTGCGCGTGCTAGGGCATTCATTGATGCTCAAGCCAACGCCTGCACGCTTTGAGGAGCGGCATGGCTTTCTCTTCGTCGGTGCCATCCAATCCGATGATTCGCCCAATGGTGACAGCTTGCTGTGGTTTGCGCGGGAAGTCTGGCCTCTGATCGAAGCCGAGTTGGGCGATACGGCGCACCTGGACGTTGTCGGGCCCTGCGACTCCGCGGCGGTTCGGGCCTTGGCGAATGCTCGAATTCGGGTGCACGGCAGAGTCGACCACTTGGATTCTTGGTTGAACCAGGCACGTGTCTTCCTGGCGCCCACGCGATTTGCTGCCGGGATACCGCACAAGGCCCATGAGGCCGCTGCTGCCGGCCTTCCTGTTGCCGCCTCCAGCCTTATTGCCCAGCAACTCAGCTGGCAAGAGTGGATGCCGCACGGAAGTACCCCTCTTGCGCTGGCCCAGGCCTGCGTGAAGCTGCACACGGATGCTGCGTATTGGTCGCAGATGCGCGCGCAAGCCCTTGAGGCGGTTGCCGAGGACTGCGACCCGTCGGCGTTTGAGCGCCAGGTGTTGGCGCTTCTGCCTGACTAGCCCATCCAGGGGACCGAAATATGAATCAGGCGCAGAAGTCATCGGTGTCTGTGCTGATCCGCAGCATGGACCGCGACAGCCTGCCCCAGGCCCTGTGCTCGCTGGCCGACCAGGGCGTGGACGAGCTGGAGGTGCTGGTGCTCAACGCCAGCGGCCGCCCGCACCGGCCGCTACCGGCCGGGCTGCCGGCGGGGCTGAGCGGGCGGGTGCGCCTGATCGAGCCGTCCGCTGCGCTGGACCGCGCGGCCGCGGCCAATCGGCTGCTGGAGGAGGCGCGCTCCGACGCGCTGCTGTTCCTGGACGACGACGATGAGCTGCTGCCCGGCCACCTCGGTCGGCTGGCGGCCGCCCTGCGCGCTGCACCCGCGGCTGCCGCGGCCTACGGCGACGTCGAGTACGGTCGCTGGCAAGCGCTCGAGTGGCAGCCCGAGCACCGCTTCGCTGCGCCCTTTGACCGCTGGCGTCTGCTGTTCGAGAACTACCTGCCCATCCACGCGGTGCTGTTCCGTCGCCTACCCGGGCTGCGCTTTGACGAAGGCTTCCCGGTCTTCGAGGACTGGGACTTCTGGCTGCAGCTGGCCGAGCGCGGGCCCTTCGAGCATGTGCCCGGCATTGGCGCGCGCTATGTGGCCGGCGCGACGCAGGGCTCCGGCGTGTTCGAGGCGCACAGCCGCAACGAGGCGCAGCGGCAGGCGCTGTACGCCAAGTGGCTGGCGCGCCTGAGTGCGGCCGAGGCCGGCGCCCTGCTGGCCTATGTGCGCGAGCTTTACCAGGCGCATGGGCAGTTGCAGGGTGAACTGGCCACGGCCACCGCCGGCCATGCGGCCACCCGCCGGGTGCTGCAGGCGCGCGAGGCCGAGTTGGCCGATCTGCAGCAGGCGCGCACGGACCTGCAGGCCGTGCTGACTGCCCGCGAGCAGGAGATCCGCAATGCGCTGGCCGAGCAGGACAGCCAGCGCGCCGTACGCGCCGCGCGCGAAACCGAGATCGCCGCACTGCACAGCCACGCCCAGGCGCTGCAGGCCGAACTGAACCAACTCAAGGCGCTCACGCCCTGGCAGTCCTTCCAGGCTGCGCGGCGCCGCGCCAAGCCTTCCTGATCCACCATGGCCGCTGCCACGACGCCGACCTGCGTCTTCACCATCGTCTCGAAGAACTACCTGCATTACGCCCTCAACCTGATGGAGAGCGTGGCGCAGCACCTGCCGGCCGCGCAGCGCGTGGTGGTGCTGTGCGACAGCACGGAGGGCCTGGAGTCGCCCCCCGCGGGCATCGAGTTCCTCGGCATCGAAGACCTGGGCATCGCCCAGGTCGATCGCATGCTGTTCCAGTACACCATCCTGGAGCTGAATACGGCCATCAAGCCCTTCGCGTTTCGCAAGCTGTTCGAGCGCGAAGCCCTGGGCTCGGTCATCTACTTCGACCCCGACATCCAGCTCTTCAGCAGCGGTGCGCCCCTGCTTGCGCGCCTGCAGCAGGCCGATGTGGTGCTCACGCCCCACCTGGGCGCGCCGCTCGACGATGACCGCCACCCCTCGGATCTGTCGATCCTGCAGAGCGGCACCTACAACCTCGGCTTCCTGGCCCTGCGCCGCAGTGCCGATGCGCGCACGCTGCTGGACTGGTGGAGCGAGAAGCTGCGCCGCGACTGCGTGGTCGACATCCCGCGCGGACTGTTCACCGACCAGAAGTGGATGGACCTGGTGCCGGGCTTCTTCGAGCGCGTCTGCATCGAACGCCACCCGGGCTGGAACGTCGCCTACTGGAACCTCCAGCATCGCGCGGTGACGCAGGACGGCGAAGGCTTCAAGGTCAATGGCGAGCCGCTGTTCTTCTTCCACTTCTCGGGCTACAGCATCGGCAGTCGCGCCATCAGCAAGCACCAGGACCGCTTCGAGCTGGCGCAGTGCAGCGCCGCCACTCAGCAGCTGTTCGCGCAGTATGTCGAGCGCCTGGACCGCTTCGGCCGCAGCCGCTATGCCGCCATGCCGTACGCCTTTGCGCGGCTGGCCAATGGCATCAGCCTGCCCGATGTGGCGCGCAAGGTGCTGCGCCTGGAACTGCTCGATCAGGTGCCGCTGCCGGACCTGCGCACCCCGGCCGGCGCCGAGGCGCTGTGCACCGCCCTGCTGGCACCGGTGGATGGGCTGCAGCCGCCGCTCTCGCGCGTGGCGCTGCAGCTGCACCGGGACCGGGCAGATCTGCAATCGGCTTTTCCGGATGTGCGCGGCGCGCACCGCCAGGCCTACCTGAGCTGGTTTGCCGAGCGTGCGCCCATCGAGGCCGGCCTGCCCGACGCCTGGGTGCAGCCGGCCCCCGGCAGCCCGGCCGCCGCGCCCCGGCCCGTCGCCCCGGCGCCGGGCCGGCAGGGCGCCACCCTGTTCCGCACCGCCTACCGCCTGGCTTGGCAGAGCCGCAACCTGCTGCGCCCCTTCACCACCCCGGCGCTGCGCCACAAGGTGCGCAGCTACCTGGTGGGCCGCGCCTTCCCGCCTGCTGCCACCGCTCCTGCGGCGGCAGCGGGCGTAGCCACTGCCGTGCCTGCGGGGCTGAACCTGATCGGCTACGTCAAGGCCGAGAGCGGCGTGGGCGAGTCGGCCCGGGCCACGCTGCGCGCGCTGCGCGCCGTGGATTTCCCGCTGGCCGTGCGCGACTTCCAGGCCGGCAATGTCTCGCGCATGGGCGAGCAGGTGGAGGAAACCGCCCCAGCCGATCAGCCCTTTGCGGCCAGCCTCTTCCATATCAATGCCGACCAGCTGCCGCTGGCCCGCACCGTGATTGGCGAAGCGCTCTTCCAGGTGCCGCGGCGCATCGGCTACTGGGCCTGGGAGCTGGAGAACTTCCCGGCCGAGTGGTGCAACGCCTTTGCCCATGTCGACGAAGTGTGGGTGCCTTCCACCTTCTGCCAGCAGGCCATTGCGCAGCGCGCGCCGGTGCCCGTGCTGGTGATGCCGCACGCCATCGAGATCCCGGCGCAAGTCCGGCCCGAGCGCGCCCGCTTTGGCTTGCGCGAGGGCAGCGTGGCCTTCCTGGCCATGGCCGATCTGCTCAGCAGCGCCGCGCGCAAGAACCCGCTGGGTGCCCTGGAGGTCTATGTGAAGGCCTTCGAGGGCCGGCAGGACGATGTGCAGCTGGTGCTCAAGGTCAGCAATGGCGAGCGGGACCCGGCGGCGATGGCCGCGCTGCGCGCCCTGGCCGCGCGCGCCCCGGGCGTGCAGCTGATCGAGGGCTATCTGGATCGCCCCAGTCTCAATGGCCTGATCGAGTCGGTCGACTGTTTTGTCTCGCTGCACCGCTCCGAGGGCTTTGGCCTGGTGCTGGCCGAAGCCATGGCGCGCGGCAAGGTGGTGCTGGCCACGGCCTGGTCCGGCAATATGGATTTCATGACGGCGGAAAACTCGCTGCCGGTGCGCTACGAACTGGTGCCGCTGCAGCAGGACGAAGGCCCCTACCGCCGGGGCGAGCGCTGGGCCGAGCCCGATCTGGATGACGCCGCGGCCAAGCTGCGCCAGGTGGCCGAGGACGCCGCACTGCGCCAGCGCCTGGGGGCTCAGGCGCGCGTGGATTGCGAGCGGCAGCTTGCACCGGCCGTGGTGGGCCGCCGCATGCAGCAGCGCTTGCAGCTGCTGCTGAACCTGGGCGAAGGAGCCTGAGCCGATGGTGGACGTGGATGTCCTGATCCGCAGCTGCGGCCGGCCCAGCCTGGCGCGGGCGGTGCAGTCGGCCCTGGAGCAGGGCGGCGTGCGCGTGCAGGTGCGGGTGGTTCCGGCCAGTGGTGAGCCGCTGCAGGGCCTGGCCGAGCACCCGCAGGTGCAGGTGCTGCCCGTGCAAGGGCGCCTGACTCGCTCCGCCGCCGCCAATGCGCTGCTGCAGGCCGTGGAGGCGCCGCTGGCGCTGTTCCTTGACGACGACGACTGGCTGCTGCCCGGGCATCTGCAGCGCCTCGCAGAAGCCCTGCACGCGCACCCCGAGGCGGTGGCCGCGCACACCGGGGTGGAGGTACTGAGCGGCGAACCGCCCAAGCGCGTGCATGTTTACGAGCAGCCGGTGGACCCCACCCGCATGCAGCTGCAGAATCAGCTGCCCATCCACGCCGTGCTGTTCCGGCGCGCGGCGCTGGAAGCGGCACCGCCGCTGCGTTTTGACGAGACCCTCGACCATTTCGAGGACTGGGACTTCTGGCTGCGCCTGCTGGCGCGCGGAGGCCTGGTGCATGTGCCCGGCGTCAGCGCCGTCTACTGGCTGGATGCGCAGCAGGGCTCGGGCCATGCCACGCAGGGCGCGCAGCGGGCCGCGCAGCTGGAGGCCTTTGCCGCACGCCAGCTGTCGCGCTGGTCGCCCGCGCAGCTGCGCGAGCTGATCGAATGGCAGGGCCAGCGGGACGCGCAGCTCAGCGCCACCGAGCAGCGCGGCCAGGCCCTGGGCGCGGAGCTGCAGGCGCTGGCACAAAGCAGCGCGGCCCGCATCGCCGAGCTGGATGCCGAGCGGGTCCATGCCAGCCACCGGGCCGACGAGGCGCTGGAGCTGCTGGACAGCGAGCGGCGCGAGCTCAGCGCCCACCGCCGCGAGCTGCAGACCCTGCAGACCCTGCGCGAACGTCAGCTGGCCGAGATTGCCGGGCTGAACCGTGAGCTGGGCCAGGTGCAGCAGCAGCGCGATGCCTTGCTGAATTCGACGTCCTGGCGCCTCACCCGGCCCCTGCGTGCTGTCGGCAAGACCTTGCACTGGCTGCGCAGCGGGCGCGCGCGCCACCTGCTCGGTGGCCTGCGCCAGCGCGCCGCCAGCGCCTGGCGTCGCCACGGGCTGTGGGGCAATCTGCGCCGCGCCCCGCATTACCTGCGCCTGCTGCCGCGCCTGGTGCGCGATTACTCGCAGCCCGCCGGCGTGGTGGCGGCCAACCCCTTTGCCGTGGCGGCCCCCGTGCGCCCGCCGCTGCGCCTGCACCCCCAGCTGGTGGCGGACGAGCGCGTGCTGGCGGAGGTGCGGGTCTCGGTGGTCATCCCGGTGCTCAACGGCGGGCCCGAGCTGCTGCTGCTGGTGCGCAAGCTGCTGGGGCAGCAAGGCCTGGGCGGCGTGGAAGTGGTGGTGGTCGATTCGGGCTCCAGCGATGGCATCCCGGAACGCATCGAGGCCCTGGGTGTGCGCCTGGTGCGCATCCGCCCCGAGGAGTTCAGCCACAGCTACGCGCGCAATCTCGGCGCCGAGCACGCCACCGGCACACATCTGTTCTTCATGGTGCAGGACGCCTATCCGATCGGCGACCGCTGGCTCTACGGCATCGTGCGCTACCTGCTGGACCATGCCGAGCAGGGCGTGGTGGCGGCCTCCTGCGCCGAGTACAGCCGCGCCGACAGCGATGCGATGTACGACTGCAGCGTCAACACGCACTACCGCTTCCTGGGCTGCCTGGACGAGGACCGCATCGGCCACTTCATCGGCGACGACCACATGAGCCTGCGGTCGATGGGGCAGCTCAGCGACGTGTCCTGCCTGATCCCGCGCTCGCTGTTCCAGCAGTACCGCTACCGCGGCGACTTCGCCGAGGACCTGGACCTGGGCATCCGCCTCATCAAGGCCGGGCACAAGGTGGCCATGCTGGCCTCGCTCAAGGTCGTGCATTCGCACAACCGCCCCGCCTGGTACTACCTGAAGCGCACCTTCGTGGACGTGGTCTTTCTGGTCGATCTGTTCGAGGACTTCGAGCGCCCCGGCTGCCGCTCCCTGCGCGGGCTCATCGAAGGGATCGAGCTCGTGGCCCAGCGCCTGGCGGCTTGGCTGCCCGAGCTGCACGGGCTGGCGGATGGCCAATCCCCCAGCGAGGCGCTGCGCACCTGGCTGCAGGGCGCCCGCCACTGGCTGCCGCGGCCGCAGCAGGATTGGCAGACCCTGGACGACGCGCGCGTGGATGGTTTCGTGCGCCAGCTGCTGGCCGAGCATCGCCAGCAGCCCGCCGTCAAGCAGGCGGACCGCGAGCGCCTGCAGGAGCGCCAGCGCTTCGTCGACATGTTCATGTCGCGGCTGGAGCACTTCGGCCACTTCGCCGCGCCCATCTACACCGCCGCCGACACCCGCGTGCGCGAGGAATACGCCGCCGCCGCACTCAAGACCTTTGCCGCGAGCGTGGGCGCCGCGCTGGCCTTCTGGGTGCTGGACCGCCGCGCGACGCCGGGCTCCGCCTCGGAAGCCGAATGCGCCTGGGCGGAGCAGCTTTTCACGCAGCTAAAGGCAGGCGTCTGATGCGCATCCTCTTCGTCCTGCACCAGTTCTTCCCCGAGTTCCAGGGCGGCACCGAACGCGTGGCCCTGAACCTGGCCCAGATGGCCCAGCGCGCCGGCCACCATGTGCAGGTGCTGGCCTGCCGGGTGGCGCCGGCGCAGGCCTCGCCCCATGCCGGGCTGCCAGGCGCGCAAGCGCTGGTGGTGGAGGGCGTGCCGGTGCTGCTGCTGGACCGCCGCCGCCTGCCGGCCACGGCCGACCATGGCTTCGAGGTGGACGAGCCCCTGTGCGCCGAGCTGCAGACCTGGCTGGCCGAGCAGCGCTTTGACCTCGTGCACGCCCTGCACGGCATGCGCATGGCCACCGCGCTGGCGGCGGTGCAGCGCTGTGGCCTGCCGCTGGTCTGGACGCTGACCGACTTCTTCCAGGCCTGCTACCGGGTCAATCTCATCGACGTGGAAGGGCGCCCTTGTACGACCGGCCCGCAGGGCGGCGCCGCCTGTGCCCAGCGCTGCGCCACGCCGGCCTGGACGCCCCAGGGCCTGGCCGACCGCCACGCCCGTGCGCACGCCCTGCTGGCCTATGCGCAGGTGCGCGTGCTGCCCTCGGCCTTCGTGCAGCGCCAGATCGCACAGGCCTTCCCGGGCCTGGAGTGCCTGGTGCTGCCACATGGCGTGGATCTGCTGGCCATGGCCCACACGCCGCCTGTGCCGCGGCACGATGAACGCTTCAGCCTGGGTTTCATTGGCAGCCTGCAAAAGCCCAAGGGCGTGCAGCTGCTGCTGGCGGCGCTGGCGCTGCGGCCGGATGCGCCGCTGCGCCTGAGCGTGGCCGGTGCCTTCCATGGCGATGCCGCGTTCGAGGCCGGCCTGCGCGCCCAGGCCGCGGCAGACCCGCGCATCGAATTGCTGGGCCCGCTGGACGCCAAGGGCGTGCGCCACCTGCTGCAGGAGCTCGATCTGCTGTGCCTGCCCTCGCTGGTGCCGGAGACCTACTCGCTGGTGCTGCATGAGGCCGCCGCGGCCGGTGTGCCGGCCCTGGTGTCGGACCGCGGGGCGCCGGCCGAGCTGGTGCGCGAGCAAGGCAGTGGCGCGGTGGTGGACTCTGACGAGCCGCATGCCTGGGCCGCCGCCTTCGATGCCTGCCTGACCGAACCCGAACGCCTGCCGGCGTGGCGGCGCGCGGTGCGCCTGCCCATGCGCATCGAGGAAGAGGCCTTCCTGTACGAATCCCTCTACCGTCAGGCGGCCGGGCGGGCCTGAGGACCGCTGCGGCCCGCCCAGGCCAGCGCCGCCACCATCAGCAGCGGCACGGCAAAGCGCCCGTCGCGCAGGATCACGTTGAAGAAGCCCGCCGCCGCCATCGCGGCCCAGACCAGCAGGGCGGCATGCGAGCCCGGGCCTGCGCGCCAGGCCTGGCGCAGCACCTGCCACCACCAGGCCAGCAGCAGCGCCAGGCCGAACACCCCGCCCTGGGCCAGCACCAGCAGGTAGTCGTTGTGCGGGGTGCTGTTCTCGATCAGCAGGTAATGGGTGTGCGGCACGCGCTGGAACCACTCGCCCTGCCAGCTGGCTAGGCCGTGCCCGAGCAGCGGCTTCTCGCGGATCATCGACACGCTGGTCTCGATCATCAGCACGCGCAGGCCCCAGCTGGTGGGGGCGGTGGGGTCGAGCTGGTAATGCTGCAGCTCGTGCAGGCCCTCGGCAAAGCGGGCCCTCACACCGGGAGCGGCCTGCCAGGCCAGGGTGCAGGCAGCCAGGAAGGCGGCCGCGAAGCCCAGGCGCAAGCGAAGGCTGGGCAGGCGCTGCCAGCCCAGCAGGCCCAGCAGCAGGGGCAGCACCACCATGCCGCTGCGGCGGTCTTGCAGCACCACACCCAGCAACGCCAGCAGCCCCGCCAGGCCCCAGGCCCAGCGCGCCCGTGGTGTGGCGCTGCACAGGGCCTGATCCAGCGCCAGCGCGCAGCCGATGGCCAACAGCAGCGAGGTCAGGATGCGTGCATTGCCGTCGGCTTCGAAGGTGGTGACCCAGATGCCGCTGCCGGCCCAGGGCATGCCGAACACGGTGCCCCAGGCCACGCAGGCGCCGAGCACGGCGCAGGCCGCGCACAGATGCGCCAGCACGCGGCGCGCCCAGGGCCTGGGCAGGCCGTGGGCCAGCACCGGGGCGAACAGCAGCAGGCTGTACTGCCCGAGCTGGTTGACGATCTGCTTCTGCGGAGCCGGGCTCCAGGCCGCGGAAACCAGGCAGCCCAGCCAGAACAGCAGGGCGGCCTGCAAGGGCCGGTCCTGGCGCAGCAACTGCAGCAGACCGGCAGCGCCCAGGCGCCAGACGGCCCCCCCCAGCAGGATCAGCAGCAGCGGGTACTTGAGCCCGATGGGCAGGAACAGCACCCAGGCCACCAGGCCGGCGCCCACCCCGCGGAGCAGGTCGGGCCTCATGCCAGCCGCCGGGAGAGCAGGCCGACGCCGCAGCCGCGCAGCAGCGCCCCCAGCTTGGCCAGCTTCTGCGGTTCGGCCATCAGGATGCCGACCGCCTCGTAGCCCAGGCGCAGCAGGCACAGCCAGGCAAAGCCGGGCTCCCGCCACAGGCTGTGCCGGGCCAGCCAGAGCGTGTTGCGGGCGATCAGGTAGCGGCGCGCCGGGGAATGCCCGCCCGCCTGCAACTGCACGCCTAAGAGCTTGTAGACCCGGCGCTCACCGATGCGATGACCGAAGCTGTGACCGCCGTGCAGCATCACCTTCAAGCTGGCACGGTGCGCGCGCAGGCAGTACTCGGTGTCCACATGGTCGATGCGCAGGCCTTCGTCGTAGGGCCCGAGGCGCTGCAGCGCGGCCATGCGCCAGACCGACATCGAGTTGATGACGAAGGCCACCGCATGCAGACCTTCGACCTCGCGCGGCAGGTAGCGCAGGCGCCAGCGGCTTTCGAACTGCAGGTGCTTGCCACGCAAGCCGGTGGCGCGGTCGCGGTAGGCCGGTGCCACGGCCGCCACCTGCTCGTCGGCCAGCAGCTCCCGCACTGCGGGGTCGGCCAGCAGGGCCGGCAGCACGTCAACCTCCGAGTCCTCATCCACGAAGACGATCTGCTGGATGTCCGGCCGTTCGGCCCGCAGGCGTTCGATGGCGCGGTTGTAGGCGCCGGCCAGGCCGCCGCGGTTGGCGTTGGCAATGCGCAGCAGATGGGGGTGCGCGGGTAGCAAGGCCAGGGCAGGGTGGCCGGCCGGCGCGTTGTCCACCAGCACCACGACACCCAGCTGGGCGAGCAGGCGCTCGACGATGGGCCCGGGCTGGCTTTGCAGGTGGTAGACGACGAGGACCGCGGCGGTCGCGCCGGCCACCGGATCCTTCACGGGATCAGAGGCGGTTGATCAGCGCGGCCAGCGTGATGCCGATGTTGCCGAGCCGGGTCTGGCGGTGGATGCCGCTGCGGCGCAGGCCGGCCAGGCGTGCACCGACCCAGCGCTTGCGCACGGCGATGAACTCATCGAGCACCTGCTGGTTCTCGGGCGTCATCAGATGGCGCACGCGCTCCAGCGCGACCAGATTGCAGTCCACCCAGCCGCGAAAGCGACCCTGCAGCAGCTGCTTGATGCGCTTGAGCTGGGCCTTCGGGCTGATGTTCGAGCCGAACTGGTTGCCGCCATGCTGACGGTAGCGCACCGTGGGGTGTTCGTCGTAATGCACCTGGCCGCCGCAGCTGCTCACCAGCATGTAGGCCCACCAGTCATGGGTCACCGCCTCGACGTTCTCACCCGCGGTGCGCAGCAGCTCGCGCGCGGCGCGGTTGAAGACCATGGTGTTGCCACCGGCAATGCTCTGCACCAGCGCGTTCTTGAAGCTGGGCGGGCGCTGGAACAGCGGCGAGTAGCCGATGTGCTGGTTGCGCGCATCCACCAGCAGGGTGCGCGAACCGTACAGCGCCGGGATGTGGTCGGGCACCGTCTTCAGCCAGGCCACCGCGCGCTCCAGCTTGTCGGCCTCCCAGATGTCGTCCTGGTCGGCGTAGGCGAAGTAGTCGGCCTCGATGTCGGCGCGGCAGGTCAGCGAGAGGAAGTTCGCCGTCGAGCCCTCGGCCGGGCCGGCGTGGATGGAGATGCGGTCCTCGCCCCAGTGCGACTGGTAGTACTCCAGGATGTCGTGCGTGTAGTCGTTCGAGCCGTCATCCGACGCCCAGATCGACCAGCTCGGGTGGCTCTGGGTGGCGATGGAGTTCAGCTGCTCGGCCAGAAAATGCTGCGCCTGCATGGTGCACAGCAGCACCGCGACCTTGGGGGCCGGGGGGTGCTGGCGGTGCAACAGGGATTTGAGCGATACGAGCGGGATGACGCGCCGGAACTCTTCCCACGGGGAGAGCAGCTCCGCGACGGTCTGGCGTCGCGCGGCGGCATCGGCTCGTTGCACCAACTCAGGCGCCCGAGTTTTTTCTACTTGCCCTGACATGGCGCGGGAGTTTAGCGGCAGGGCTGTCGGCCGATGTGATGGCCAACACAAACCGACGATTCTCCGAGTCTGGTTACGCCTTGATACCCCCGGGCCTGCGGGGCGGGAGGACAAAAGTCACGGGCTTTGCGGGCGGTTCAGCGCAGCAACTCGGCGTAGGCGGCAAACACCTGGCGCTCGTCGAATTCCTGTTCCACCAGGGTACGGCTGGCCTGGCCCAGGGCCTGCAGGCGCTCGGGCGGGCAGGCGAGGGCGTCGCGCAGGGCCTGCGTCAGGGCTGCGCTGTTGCGTGGCGCGCACAGCCAGCCGTTCAGGCCGGGCCGCACCACGTCCCGGCAGCCGGGTACATCGGTGGCCAGCAGGGGCTTGGCCATGGCGGCCGCCTCCAACAAGCTGCGCGGCACGCCCTCGCGGTAGGAGGGCAGCACCATGCAGTCCGCGCGCGCCAATTCGGGCCGCACGTCGTCCACCTGCTCGATGTGCTGCACCCAGCCGGCCTGCAGCCAGGCCTGCAGTTCGGCGGCTGGAACCGCCGTGGGGTTGGCGGCGCGCGAGGAACCCAGCAGCACGAACTCGCAATCGGGCCGTTCCTGCTTCAGCACACGGGCGGCGGCCACGAACTCGTGCACGCCCTTGTCGCGCAGCAGGCGCGCCACCATCAGGAAGCGCCGGGCCGGGCCGTGGCGCGGGGCGGGCTGGAAGTGCTGCAGGTCCACGCCCGAGCCCGGCAGGCGCCGTGTTCGCGCCAGTTCCACCAAGCCCAGCCCGACGAAGACCGCGCGGTCATCCTCGTTCTGAAACAGCACGCAGGCGGCCCGGCCTAGGGCCAGGCGATACAGGGGCTTGACGAGTTGTGTCAGCAGGCCGGGCTCGATGAAAAGCCGCCCCAGGCCCGAGACATTGGGTAGAAAGCGCGTGCAGCTCGGCAGCGCCAGGCCGCCGTACAGATTGCCCTTGGGTGTGTAGCTCAGCAGTGCCTGCACTTGCAGCCGGCGTAGCAGCCCGCGCAACTTCACCAGCGAGCGCAACTCCTGCAGCGGCCGCGTGCCGCCCGCCGCCAGCTGCCAGGGGTGGAAGGCGAAGCCGGCGTCGGTCAGCCGGGTCTCGTAGCCGTCGGCTGGGGCGATGAAGATGACCTCATGGCCCAGCTCACGCAGATGACGGGCCAAGCCCAGGCGGAAGTTCTGCAGGTACCAGGCCGAGTTCGCCAGGATCGCCAGCCTCATCGCATCCACCGCTCATGCCAGGCCTGGAACATCAGCACGTCCCAGAGCCGGTATTGCCAGTTGCGCCGGCCGCTCAGGTGCTCCTGCCAGTGGCGCTGCACCCGCTCGGCATCCAGCAGACCGGTATGGTGCAGCCGCGTCGGTTCCAGCAGGGCCTCCGCCCAGTCGCGCAGCGGGCCGCGCAGCCAGGCGTCCAGCGGCACGGCAAAGCCCTGCTTGGGTCGATCGATCAGCGTGCGCGGCACCTGGCGGTAGAGCAGCTGGCGCAGCACCCATTTGCTCTGGCCCTCGCGCAGCTTCAGGTCCAGCGGCAACTGCCAGGCGAACTCGACGATGCGGTGGTCCAGCAGGGGCACGCGGGTTTCGAGGCCCACGGCCATGGCGGCGCGGTCCACCTTGACGAGGATGTCGTCGGGCAGGTAGGTCATCTGGTCGGCCAGGGCCATGCGGTCCACCGCCTCGGGCAGGGCGGGCAGTCGACCGGGGTCCAACCAGCTCGCCCCTTCCTGCGCACCCAGCACCAGGGCGCCGGGGTCGGGCCAGTGCGAGACCAGGGCGCGGTACATGGCCATGGCGTCCACCGCCGGCAGCACGGCCTCGGCGGCCTTGTGGAGCCGGTCGCCCAGGTTCGCGCGGCCGATCCAACGTCCCAGGCGGTCCAGCCGCGCCGGCGGCTGGCTCAGCACGCAGCGTGCCGCCCAGCGCCGCAAGCCCAAGGGCAGGCGCGCCAGATGGCGCCAGACCTTCGCCGCCAGTACATAGCGGTTGTAGCCGGCGAAGAGTTCATCGCCGCCATCGCCCGAGAGCGCCACGCGCACCTCGCGCTGCGCCAGGCGCGCCACCAGATGGGTGGGGATCTGCGAGGAATCGGCAAAGGGTTCGTCATAGAGCTGGGGCAGCTGCGGAATCAGTGCCAGCGCGTCGGCGCTGCTCACATAGAACTCGGTGTGTCGCGTGCCCAGATGCGCGGCCACGGCCTGAGCGTGCTCGGCCTCGTTCAGGTGCGCCTGCTCGAAACCGATGGCGAAGCTGTGCACGGGCCGCTCGCTCAGGGCCTGCAGGCGCGCCACCACGGTGGAGGAATCGACGCCGCCCGAGAGAAAGGCGCCCAGCGGCACATCGGCCACGCGCTGGCCCCGCAGGGCCTGATCCAGCAACTCGCCCAGACGCTGTACAGCGTCCTCCGGAGCCCAGGCTCGTTGGCCGGCAGCGGCAATCGCCGGCAGGTCCCAATAGCAGCCGGTCTGCGGAGCCTGGCCGGCGCGCAGGCTCAGCCAATGTGCCGGCGCCAGCTTGTGCAGGCCTTGGTAAATGCAATGGGTGCCCGGCACGACGTTGTGGCGCATGTAGAGCGCCAGCGCGCTGCGGTCGACCGCAGCCTGCCAGTCCGGGTGCTCGCGCAGGGCCTTGAGTTCGGAGCCGAAGACGAAGTCGCCGCCGGGCAGCTGGCCGTAGTACAGCGGCTTCTCGCCCAGGCGGTCGCGCGCGAGCTGCAGGGTCTGCTGCTCACGGTCCCAGAGCGCGATGGCAAACATGCCCACCAGGCGCGGCAGCGTGCCCTGCAGGCCCCAGCGCGCCACGGCCGCGAGCAGGGTTTCGGTGTCCGAGTGGCCGCGCCAGTCTTGCGCCGGCAGCTCGCGGCGCAGTTCCAGGTGGTTGTAGATCTCGCCGTTGAAGGCCAGCACATAGCGCCCGCAGCGCGAGGCCATGGGTTGGTGCCCGGCAGGCGAGAGGTCGACGATGGCCAGGCGCCGGTGCCCCAGGGCCATGCCGCCTTCCAGCCACAGGCCCTCACTGTCGGGGCCGCGGTGGGTCAGCGTGGCGGTCATGCGCGCCAGCGCGGCGCGCAGCTCGGGCTGCGGGCGCGTTTGCTGGGTCAGGAAACCGGTCAGGCCGCACATGCGTCAAAGACTTTCGTAAAGCGCCAAATAGCGCGGCCACACGGCCTGCTGGGGGAAGCGCTCCGTCACCTCGGCGCGCAGGCGTTCGCCCAAGCGCTGGCGCGCCTGCGGCCCGGCCTGCGCCCAGCGCAGCAGGGCCTGGGCCAGGGCCTCGGGGTCTTGCGGCGGCACCAGGCATTCGGGCGGCAGCAGCTGGTCGGCATCGCCGCAGCGCGTGCTGACGCAGGCGCAGGCGCAGGCCATGGCTTCGCCCAGCACATTAGGAAAGCCCTCGGCGCGCGAGCTCAGGCAGAACAGGTCCAGGGCGGAGAGGATTGCAGGGATGTCAGCACGGTTGTCCAGGCGCAGCACGGGCAGCTTCAAGCGCTCAATCGCGACCCCCAGCGCGGCGTCTTGCGGGATCCCACTGCCCACCAGCACGAAGCGCGCCGCCGGCCAGGCTTGGTGCAGGCGGGCGGCGGCTTGCAGGAAGTTGGCATGGTCCTTTTGCGGGTCCAGCCGGGCCACCAGGCCAACCAGCAGCTCGCCGTCGGTCACGCGCCATTCCCGCCGCAAGGTCTGGCGTGCCTCGGCATCGGGACGGAACGTCTGGGTATCGAAGCCGTTCGGGATCCAGTGGAAGCGCGCGGCGCGGTAGCCCTGCGCGACGTGGACGGCGATGGCGCTGTGCGCGTTGGTGACGATCGCCGACGGCCGGCCGGAAAGCCAGGCGCAGAGCCGGACCACAAGCCGCGTGCCAGGGCGGATGTCGGCCACGCCCAGCCCGGTCTGGCGCACGTTCCACACCAGGCGCCGAATGCCGGCCGGCCGCGCCAGCAGGGCGCCGAGCAGGTCGGCGTGGTACATCCAGGTCTGCAGCAGCGCGCCCTGGCGGTGCGCGCGCAGCCAGCGCCACAGCCCCAGCAGGCGCAACGGCCGGCGGCCCGAGAGCCCGAGCGCCTGCACCGCGAAGCCGGCCGCGCGCAGGCGCTCGCCCACCGGCCCCAGCCCGCCCAGGGACAGCACCTCCTGCGCGATCTCCGGGCTCTGTGCCCGCGCGCTGTGCAGCAGGCGCTCCAGCGCGGCTTCAGCACCGCCCTGGCCCAGGCCGCTGATGAGGTGCAGCACCCGCTCAACGCGCGCCATGGGCCTCCCTCAGCGCGGCCAGCAGCGCCGGGCCGATGCGCTCGCGCGAGTAATGCTGCTCGGCCACCTGGCGGCCCATTCGCCCCAGCGCGGCGCGCTGCTCGGCATCGCGCAGCAGGCCGTCCAGCGCCTGCACCCATTCGTCCGCATGGCGCGGCCCGAGGCCCAGCGCGCCCAGCGCCAGCACCTCGGCATTCATGCCCACCGGCGACACCACCACCGGCAGGCCGCAGGCCATGTAGCTCAGCATCTTGAAGCTGCACTTGCCGCGCGCCCAGGGGCTGTCGTCCAGCGGCATCAGGCCGATGTGGATGCCCTGCAGCTCCGCCACCTCGGTGGCGGCGTTCCAGCGCCGGAACTCCACCTGCTCGGGCGGCAGCGTGCGCCAGGGCGGCGGGGCATCGGCCACCACGCGCAGGCGGGCCTCGGGGTGGCGGCGCAGCACCTGGCCCAGCGCCCCTTCCAGCGCCAGCAGGTAGGCAAAGCCGCTGGAGCTGCCGCTCCAGCCGATCACCAGCGGGCCCTCGGCCGGCGGCGCCGGGCAAAAGCGCGTGGTGTCGATGGCGGTGGGCAGCACCCGCACCGGACCGAAGGATGCGAAATGCTCGGCCAGGAAGGCGTTGCCGCACAGGGTCAGCGCGGCGCGGCGGGCGATGGCGTTGGCGCTCTCTCCGCGCGGGCCCAGAAAGATCGCATCGTCAACGTCGAACACATAGGGCAGTCGCAGGGCGCGTTCGGTAGTGTGCAGGGTGGCGATCAGATGGCGCTGCAAGAAGCACAGGTCCACGTCACGCGTTTGGCGCACGCGCTGCCAGGAATCGGCCCACGCGCGCAGGCCCCAGGCCGGGCGGCGCCAGGCTTGCGGTGGCGGGTAGGCGCCATGGCGGGCGGGCAGCTCATGGGCCTCCAGACCCTGCGCGCGCAACCAGGCTTCATGCTGGCGCCAGCGGAAGCGCGAGCTGGGCACCTCCTGGCCCTGCGTCAGCGCGAGAACCGTCCTCAAGCCGGACATGGCTGCTCCTGCCGCCCGCCGAGCAGCCGTGGCAGTGCCCAGGCCACCAGGGCCAGCTTGGCCAGGAAGTTCAGCTGCGGCAGGAAGTTGTCCAGGAAGACCGAGAGCACCACGGCGGCGGCCAGATTGGCCCCCATGAGCTGCTGCAGCAGGCTGCCGCCCTGGCGGGCACGCTGATGGTGCTGGCCGGCCCACAGCCCGTAGGCCCAGAGCCCGGCCAGCGCGCCCGCCCAGCCGTAGCCCGGCAGCCAGGAGAAGTAGATCGAGTACACATTGCCCAGGCGTTCGCCCTCGCCGAAGGGCAGGTACTCCTGGTGCAGCGGGCCGGCCTCGCACCAGCCCAGGGGTTGCAACGCCAGGCAGGGCACGCGCAGCGGGTCCCAGCTGGGTACCAGCAGCTGCGGCTGCTCCCACCAGGCCGAAAAGAGGATGGGCCCCTGCAGCAGGTAGTCCGCCAGGTTCTTGCCCACGAGCGCGGCAATCTCGGCCGGGTCGCCGGCGAGGTCGATGCCTTCCTTGCCCACCAGCACCGCACCGGCGGCAAACAGGGTCAGGCCGATGCCCACGAGTACCAGCAGGCCGCGCAAACGCAAGCGCTCGGGCTGCAGCAGGCGCAGGTACAGCAGCACCAGCACCAGCAGCACCAGCGGCGCGCGCCCATTGGCCAGCAGATTGCCCGCCACCCAGGGCAGGGCGAGCAGGGCCACGCAGGTCCAGCTCAAGGCCCGCTGCAGCGCGCCCAGGGCCAGCAGGGGGATCAGGATCAGGCCCAGCACCAGGTAATTGCCGGCCACCGGGCCCAGCGTGGCCTCGCCGCTGACGGCCTGAACGCGCAGCTGGAAGGCCAGGGCGAGCAGGTCGTTGCTGCCGCCCATTGCGCCAATTGCCTGCATCTCGGCCCAGGCCAGCGGCAGGCCCAGGGCGTGCAGGGCCAGGCACAGCCAGGCCAGCCGGCGCCAGAACGTGGGCGCCAGCGGTGCGGGGGGAGCCTGCGCCGGTACCACCGCCGCGCCCTGCCAGGCGCCCAGGGCAAAACAGGCCGCACCGGCGAGATAGAGAAGTAGGGCGGGCGCCGCCACCGCGTGGTAGCCCCAGGCCTGCGCGGCGGCGATCAGCAGCAGCACGAGGCCCCAGACCGCCGGAAAGCCGACCGCCGGATGCAGGGCATCGTGCGTCAGCCGGCCCATCAGCCAGGCCAGCAGCAGCAGGTTCAGGCCGATCAGGGCCATGTCGGGGTGGGTGGGTTCAAGGGGCCGGGATTCTCGTTGCTGCCCGGATGAGCTGACGCAGGCCGGCGGCATCCAGCAGCCAGGCCAGGCCGCCGAACAGCAGCAGGCCCAGCGGCAGTTGCAGTGCCAGCGGCCCGCCCGGCAGGGCGCGCAGCAGGGCCGCCGCCGCCAGGGCGCACAAGAGCACCCGCAGGCCCGCGCCACCCAGTGCCGGCAGCAAACCGCTCTGCCGTGCCCGTGCGTAGGAAAGCGCGGCGCCCAGCAGCAGCGCCCCCAGCAGGGCCCAGGCGGCTCCCAGGGCACCCAGCCGCGGCACCAGCAGCAGGTGCCCGGCCACGCTCAGGCCCGCCACCAGGGCCGTGCTGGCCAGCGCCAGGCGGGTGCGCTGCAGCAGCTGGAAGGGCAGGTCGAACAGAAACAGGCGCAGGCCGGCCAGCGCAGCGGCCGTGGCCAGCCAGGGCATCAGGGCCGCCGCCGCCGGCGCCAGGCCGGGGCCGAACACCAGCGCGGCCAGGCCCGGCGCGGCGCCCCACACCAGGGCCAGAAAGGCGCCGGCCAGCAGCAGTTGCAGATGGGCCATGCGAGCCAGCAGCGGCAGTGCGCTGGCGGGTTCGGCCTCGTAGGCCTGCACGGCCTTGGGAAAGCCGGCCAGATAGACCACCGAAAGCAGCACGCCCAGGGTTTGCTGCATCAGATCGGCCGCCGCCGCGTAGCCGGCCAGCGCGACCGGGCCCTGCAGGCTGTGCAGGATCAGGCGGTCGGCGCTGTCCGTCAGTGCCAGCGCCGCAAAACCCAGCAGCTGCGGGCCCCCGTACTGCCACACCGGCCGTAGCAAGGCGGCCTGTGCAGGTGCGGCGCTGCGCAGACTGGGGCCTGCGAGCAGCGCGGCCAGCCAGGCCGCGGCCGCAAACGCCATCAGCACCCCCGACGCAGCCCCCGCCAGCCCGGCCAGGGCGATGAAGGCCAGGGCGCGCAGCAGGCTCAGGCGCCCGTAGCGCAGGGGCTCTCCGCTGGCATTGGCGCGTTGCAACTGGAAATTGAACAGACCCATGCCGGCCACCCCCAGCGCAAGGGCCAGGGCCTCCACCGCCCGTTCGGGCCGCCACAGCGCCGCCGCGGCGGCGGCCAGCAGGGGCAGCAGGGCCAGCCCGGCCCATAGGCGCAGCAGGGCGGCGTCCAGCGCCGGCCCCAGGCGGTGCAGGCGGCCGTAGGCGGTGTGCGCCCACTGGAACAGCAGCAGGGCGGCGCTGCCCACCAGGCTCTGGCCCAGCGCCCAGCGCCCATAGTCCTCGGCGCTCAGCCAGCGGCTCAATAGCGCCAGCGTGGCCAGGGCCAGCAGGCCGTTGAGGGCGCGCACGCCCAGATAGAGCAGGGTGTGCTTGAGCATGGGGGCCGCCATTCTGGAGGAGGTGGGGCGTCGGCCTGGGGCAAACCCGCTGCATAGAATTCCGCGCCACTGTCAGGCCGCCATCGGGGCGGCCTTGTTTTTCTCGTGCTCACTGAAGGACATCACGCCGCCATGCTGAACAAAGGCCTTGCTGCGCTGCTCATTGCCTGCGGCCTGATCGCATCGGCGGGCGCCCAGAGCACGCCCGAAGCCGCGCGTGATGCCACCTCGCTGGGCCCGGTGCGCCTGGTTCAGTCGCCACGCGCGCCGCTGCCGCCGGCCCAGGCCGCTTCCCAGCCCGGCGAGCGCCGCGCCGAGCTGCCGCGTTCCTTCAGCCCCTTCGAGCACTACGTCTCGCGCCTGGCCGATGGCCCCCGCCCGCCCGAGGAGCCGCAGCCCGAGCCCACGGTGCGTCGCTTCGGCGCCGACCTGCTCTGGGCCGCACCGGCACCCGAGCGCGACGGCGCGGTGCCCGACGACTATGTGCTGGGCCCGGGCGACGAGCTGCTGCTCGACCTGTGGGGCTCGGTGGAGGCCAGCCTGCGCCTGCGCGTCGGGCCGGGCGGCAGCGTCAGCATCCCGCGCGTCGGCGCCGTGTCGGTGGCGGGGCGCCGCTTTGGCGAACTGGCGCCGCTGCTGCGCCAGCGCGTGGCGCAAAGCTTCAAGCAGTTCGATCTGGCCCTGGGCATGGGCGAGCTGCGCAGCGTGCGCGTGCTCGTCACCGGCTTTGTGCAGCGCCCCGGCCAGCACAGCCTCTCGGCCCTGGCCGGCTTGAGCCAGGCGCTGGCCGCCGCAGGTGGCCCCAGTGCCGTGGGCAGCCTGCGCCGCATCGAACACCGCCGCGCCGGTAGCCTGCTGGCCAGCGTGGACCTGTACGAGCTGCTGCTCAAGGGCCAGGGCGCGGCCGAGCGGCGCATCCAGGCGGGCGACGTCATCCATGTGCCGGCGGCTGGGCCGCAGGTGGGGGTGATCGGCGCCGTGCAGCACCCGGCGGTGTTCGAGCTCAAGGGCGAGGAGACGGTGGCCGATCTGATCGGCATGGCCGGCGGCCTGGCGCCGGTGGCGAACCGCCAGCGTGCCGTGCTGCTGGCCCTGGACGGCGAGCAGCCGGTGCGCGAGCTGGACCTGGCCCAGGCCGGCCAGCAGCGCCTGCAGGCCGGCGAGGTGCTGCGCGTGCACAGCCTGGCCGAGCTGAACCGTCCCAGCCAGGCCCTGCACAAGCGGGTGCGCGTGGAAGGCGAGGTGCTGCGCCCGGGCGACTATGTGCTGCCGGCCGGGGCGACGCTGCGCGAGGCCCTGGCCGCCGCCGGCGGCCCCAGCGCCGAGGCCTATCTGTTCGGCACCGAACTGCGCCGTGAGGCGGTGCGGCGCCGCCAGATGGAGGGCTATGACCGCGCGCTGCGCGAGCTGGAGACCGAGTTCACGCGCGCCGCGGTGACACGAAAAGAGCGTCCGCCGCCCGAGGGCACGCCGGATTCGCGCGTGGCGCACCTGCGCCTGATCGAGCGCCTGCGCCAGGTCCAGCCGAGCGGCCGGGTGGTGCTGCAGTTGGCCCCCGAGGCCCGCGAGCTGCCGGCGCTGCCGCTGGAAGACGGCGACCAGCTCATCGTGCCCGGCCGCCGCCAGGCCATCAGCGTGTACGGCTCGGTCTTCAATGGCGGCAGCTTCGAGTACCGCGAGGGCACGGACCTGGGTCACTACCTGCAGCGCGCCGGCGGCCCCACGCGCGGGGCCGACAAGGACAGTCTGTTCGTGCTGCGCGCCGACGGCTCGGTGGCCAGCACGCGGCTGCAGAGCTTCTGGTCGCGCGAGGGCCTGCAGCAGCTGCCGGCGCTGCCGGGCGACACCCTGTTCGTGCCCGAGGACCTGGACCGCCTGCGCCTCAGCCAGGAGCTGAAGGACTGGGCGCAGATCCTGGCCCAGTTCGGCCTCGGCGCCGTGGCCCTGAAGAACCTGACCCAATGAGCGCCACCCCGCTGCAACTGCTGTGGAGCGAGGCGCGCCTGATCGTCGGCGGCGCGCTGGTGGCCGGCGTGCTGGCGGTGGCCGGCAGCTTCCTGGTGCCGCCCAGCTTCACCGCCCGCGCCGTGGTGCTGCCGCCCGCGCCTGCCTCGGCCATCGCCAGTGGCGCGCTGGCCTCGCTCGGCGCCCTGGCCGGCCTGGCCACGCAGGCCGGCGGCCGCAGCCCGGACCAATTTCTGGCCCTGCTGCAAAGCCGCACCGTGGCCGATCGCATGCTCGACCAGTTCGAACTGCAGAAGCTCTACGACAAGGAGCTGCGCGAGGACGCGCGCAAGCGCTTCTGGCAGAACCTGCGCGTGCAGCTGAACCGGCGCGATGGGCTGATCAGCATCGAAGTGGACGATCACGACCCCCAGCGGGCCGCCGCCATGGCTGCGGCCATGGTGGAGCAGCTGCGCCGCATGGCCAGCGAGGTGGCCGTGACCGAGGCCGCACAGCGCCGCAAGTTCTTTGAGGAGCGCCGCGCCGAAGCCGCCGCCCAGCTGCAGCAGGCCCAGGCCGCCCTGCAGCGCAGCGGCTTGGCGCCGGAAAGCCTGAAGACCGAGCCCAAGGCCACGGCCGAGGTCTATGCCAAGCTGCGCGCCGAACTGACTGCCGCCGAGGTGCGCCTGCGCGTGCTGCAGACCACCCTGGCCGACCAGGCCCCCGAGGTGCGCCAGCAGCGCTCGGCCATCGCCGGTCTGCAGGCCCAGTTGCAGCGCCTGGAAGCCGGGGGTGCCGCCGAGGCGGAGGGCGGCTATGTGAGCCGTTACCGTGAGTTCAAGTACCAGGAAGCCTTGTTCGAGCAGTACGCGCGCCAGTACGAACTGGCCCGCGTGGATGAGGGCCGCGAAGGCGGACTGCTGCAGGTCATCGACGCCCCCCAGGTGCCGGAACGCAAGTCCAGCCCCAAGCGCGCCTTCATCGGCGTGGGCGTGAGCACGGCCGTGGGCTTGGCGCTGGCCATCTACGTGCTGCTGCGCGGCCCGCGCCGCCGCCCGGCCTGAGCCATGGAAGCCCTGCTGGCCGCTGCCGCCCTGGGCCTGCTGGTGGCTGCCCTGGGCGCGCTGTTGATCGTGCGCTCGGCGCGCCTGCATGCCTGGTGGTCGGCCGACCATGACTTCAGCGGCCCGCAGAAGTTTCACGGCCGCGCGGTGCCGCGCATCGGCGGGTTGGCGCTGTGGGCGGGTTTTGTGGCGGCCTGCGCGGTCTGGTTGCCGCAGCGCCCGGAGCATCTGCCTTTGCTGGGTGGGTTATTGCTGTTTTCCCTGCCGGTGCTCGGCGGGGGTTTGTGGGAAGACCTGACCAAGCGCATCAGCCCGCGCCGCCGCATGGCCCTGCTGGCGGTGGGTGCCCTGGCTGCGGCCTGGGGGCTGGAGGCCACGATCATCCGCACCGACATCCCGGGCCTGGATTGGGTGGCCGCCTGGCCGGCCGGCGCCGTGCTGCTGGCCCTGTTCGTGGTGCTGGGCGTCAGCAACGCCATCAACATCATCGACGGCTTCAATGGCCTGGCCTCGATGTGCAGCGTCATCATGCTGGCGGGCCTGGGCGCCGTGGCGCTGCAGGTGGGGGACGGTGCGATCGCCGGCGCGGCCCTGCTGCTGCTGGCCGCCACGCTGGGCCTGTTCCTCTTGAATTACCCGCTCGGTCTCATCTTCCTGGGCGACGGCGGCGCCTATTTCCTGGGTTTCATGCTCAGCGAGCTCGGCATCCTGCTGCTGGTGCGCAACCCGCAGGTCTCGCCGCTCTTCCCGCTGCTGCTGTGCGCCTACCCGGTGGTCGAGACCCTGTTTTCGATGTACCGCCGGCGTGTGCTGCGCGGTCGGCCCATGGCCGCGCCCGATGGCGTGCACCTGCACAGCCTGATCTACCGCCGCCTGGTGCGCTGGGCCGTGGGCAGCCGCGACGCCCGCGAGTTGCTCCGACGCAACTCCCTGACGGCCCCTTATCTATGGGTGGCCTGCGCGCTGGCGGTGCTGCCGGCGGTGCTGTTCTGGCGATCTAGCGCGGCCCTGGGGATCTGCCTGCTGCTCTATGCCGGGGCCTATGTAAGCCTGTACTGGCGCATCGTGCGCTTCCGGGCGCCGCGCTGGCTGGTCCGACGGCCGGTGCTGGTCTGAAGGCAGTGCCGGGCGACAATGTCCGGCTATGACCCAAGAAGCAAACCCGGCGCCCCAGCGCTTTGACACGCTGCCGCTGGACCCCAAGCTGCTGCGCGCGGTGGCCGATTCCGGCTACACCGCCATGACCCCGATCCAGGCCAAGGCCATCCCCATCGTGCTGGATGGGCGCGATGTGATGGGTGCTGCCCAGACCGGTACCGGCAAAACCGCGGCGTTCTCGATTCCGCTGCTGCAGCGCATGCTCAAGCACGAGAACAGCAGCATGTCCCCGGCCCGCCACCCGGTGCGTGCCGTGGTGCTGGCGCCCACCCGCGAGCTGGCCGACCAGGTGGCGCAGAACGTGCTGTCCTACGCCAAGCACACGAATCTGCGTGTGGCCTGCGTGTTCGGCGGTGTCGACATCAAGCCCCAGGCCGCCCAACTGCGCGGCGGTGTGGAAGTGCTGATTGCGACGCCCGGCCGATTGCTGGATCACATCGAGGCCAAGAACTGCGCCCTGCACCAGGTCGAGTACGTGGTGCTGGACGAAGCCGACCGCATGCTCGACATCGGCTTCCTGCCGGACCTGCAGCGCATCCTGAGCTTCCTGCCCAAGAACCGCCAGACCCTGCTGTTCTCGGCCACCTTCTCGCCCGAGATCAAGCGCCTGGCCTCCAGCTACCTGCAGAACCCGGAGCTGGTGGAGGTGGCGCGCCCGAATGCCACGGCTACCAATGTCGAGCAGCGCTTCTACAGCGTGGGCGACGACAAGAAGCGCGCGCTGCTGCTGCAGCTTTGGCGCGAGCGCGGCGCCAAGCAGGCCATCGTGTTCATGAACAGCAAGCTCGGTGCCGCGCGGCTCACGCGCGCGCTGGAGCGTGACGGCATCAAGGCCAGCGCGCTGCACGGTGACAAGAGCCAGGACGAGCGCCTCAAGACCCTGGCCGCCTTCAAGTCCGGCGAGGTGGACCTGCTGATCGCCACCGATGTGGCGGGCCGCGGCCTGGACATCGCCGAGTTGCCCCTGGTCTTCAACTTTGACGTGCCGTTCAATGCCGAGGACTATGTGCACCGCATCGGCCGCACCGGCCGTGCCGGCGCGCTGGGCGTGGCCATCACTTTCATCTCGCCCAGCGATGCCCGCCTGGTGGCGGACATCGAGAAGCTGATCAAGCGCGAGATCAAGCCCGAGAGCGTGAACGTGGCCGACGAGGAACGCCCGCGCCGTCCGCGCAGCGATTGGAGCGAGCGCCCGGAGCGGACCGAGCGCACGGAGCGGACCGAGCGCGCGGAGCGTCCGGAACGTTCCGAGCGTCGCGACGAGTACCGCGCCGCGCCGCGCCGCGCCCCGACGGATCCCTTCTTCGACAAGCCCTACGAGCCCAGCGCGAACGCCGAACCGCCGGCCTGGGAGCGCGCGGCAGCCACGGCTGTCAAGCCCAGCGGCCCTTCGCGCTACATCAAGCCCAAGCGTCAGGTCGCTGCCCTGTTCGCGCCGCCCGCTCCGGTTCAGCCCGAGGCCAGCCAGGAAAAGATGGCCGGCTGATCGGTCGGCAGGGTCGAGGGCTGGCGCTTCCAGTCCGCGACCCGCGCCGTGCGCGTCCAAGCCAAAGGCGTGCACAGCGAGGCGCTGACCGACAGCAGGGTCTCACCCTGCAAGGCCTGCAGCAGGCCGTCCAGCAGGGCCTGATTGCGGTAGGGCGTTTCAATCGCCAGCTGGGTCTGCATTTCGCGGCGCGAGCGCTGCTCCAGCTCCTTCACCCGCGCAAGGCGTGCCGCCGCGTCCTGCGGCAGGTAGCCGACAAAGGCAAAACTCTGCCCTTGCAAGCCGCTGGCGGCCAGGGCCAGCACCAGGCTGCTCGAACCCGACAGGGTCACCACACCGAAACCCTCGCGATGCGCGGCGGCCACGAGCTGGCTGCCCGGATCGGCGACCGCCGGGAGACCGGCCTCGGACAGCAGGCCCACATCCTGCCCGGTGCGCAGCGGTGCCAGCAGCGGCTTCCAGTCCGGCACCGGCCCCTTGCCGCCCTTCGGCGGGCGCGGCAGTTCCTGGATCTGCAGCGATTGCAGCGGCTGCGCCAGCGGGAAGACCGCGTCGACGCGCTTCAGAAAGGCGCGCGCGGTCTTGGCGTTCTCGACCACCCAATGACTCAGGCGCGCGGCCTCGCGCAGGGTGCTGCGCGGCAGCAGGTCGTCGAGCGGCGCCGGTTCACCGGCAATGCCGAAATCCAGCGTGTTCGGAACGAGGAAGAGGCGGGCGCTGCTCATGCCGCGTCCAGGGGATCGATGCCGGCCTCGCGCAGCAAGCGGCCGAGCGCGATCAGGGGCAGGCCGATCAGCGCGGTCGGGTCGTCGGACTCGATCGCATCGAGCAGCGCGATGCCCAGGCCCTCGCTCTTGGCACTGCCGGCGCAGTCGATGGCGGGTTCGAGCGCGAGGTAGCGCGCGATCGCCGCGGACGAGAGCGTGCGAAAGCGCACACGCACCGGCACCAGCAGGCTGCGCTGCGAGCCGGGCCCGACCAGGGCCAGGCCGGTCTGGAACACCACGGTGCGGCCGCTCAGGCGCGCCAGCTGCGCCTGGGCGCGGGCGATGTCGCCGGGCTTGCCGATCGGCTCGCCGTCCAGGTCGGCCACCTGATCGGAGCCGATCACCCAGGCGGTGGGATGCAGGGCTGCCACGGCCTGCGCCTTGGCCAGGGCCAGGCGCTGGGCCAGCGCCGCCGGGGCTTCGCCGGGCAGCGGGGTTTCGTCGGTATGCGGGGCCTGCACCGTGAAGGGCAGGTGCAGGCGCTCCAGCAACTCGCGCCGGTAGCGCGAGGTCGAAGCCAGGATCAAGGGGACGGTCATGGCGGCATTTTTTCACCCCCACCTAAACTTCAGCCCATGCGAGCCGAATCGAACTGGAAACCCGAGCGACTGGACATCGAGGCCTTTGCCAAGCAAGGCGGTGCGGTGCAGGGCGAGTGGCCAGCGGGCAGCCTGGCGCGGTGGGTTGAATCCAATCTGACCGACCCGGACCTGGTGCCCGTGCGCTGGCAATTGCAGGGCGAGCGCCGCGAGCCCCTGGGCGGCAAACCCGAGATCTGGCTGCATCTGCAGGCGCAGGCCCAGGCGCATCTGAGCTGTCAGCGCTGCCTGCAGCCGGCGGCGTTTCCGCTCGAGATCGAGCGCAGCTTCCGCTTCGTGCAGGACGAGGCCACCGCCCTGGCGGAAGACGCGGACGCCGAGGAGGACCTGCTGGTGCTGAGCCGCAGCTTCGACGCGCGCGAGCTGATCGAGGACGAGCTGCTGCTGGCCCTGCCCCTGGTGCCCATGCACGAGGACTGCGAGCACCCGGCGCAGGGCTCGGTCGATGTCGAGGCGCCGCCCGAAGAGGCCGAGCGCCCCAACCCCTTCGCGGTGCTGGCCAGCCTGCGCAAGGGCGAGGGCGATTGAGTCGATCGGTGGTTCAACTTGCCCGGGCCTCGAATTTCTGGCTAGAATCGCGGGCTTTTGTCGCTGCCGCTCTTTGACGAGGTGCTGGCAGATTGGGCGTTCAGGTACTGGCTCAGCCGGAGCCGAACGCCGCCCGGGCTGGGCATCAGGTCCGCCCGTCACAGCATTGGAGCAATCATGGCCGTTCAACAAAACAAGAAGTCGCCTTCCAAGCGCGGCATGCACCGTTCGCACAACGCCCTGGTGAACCCGGGCACCGCCATCGAGCCGACCACCGGCGAAGTGCATCTGCGTCACCACATCAGCCCGACCGGCTTCTACCGCGGTCGCAAGGTGCTGAAGACCAAGGCCGACGCATCCTGAGGATCCCCGCCGGGACGAGCGCGCGCATGCGTGTCACCCCGGCCCCCGGTCCGAACCCCACCACGCCCGACGCCCCTGCAAAGGGTCGGCGGGCGTTGTGCTTTGCGCTCTTCAAGAGGCTTGATTCATATGCAACGCGTGCGCCTGGCCGTTGATTGCATGGGCGGCGATCACGGCCCTTCGATCACCCTGCCGGCCTGCCAGGCCTTTCTGGCCAATCACCCCCATGCCGAATTGCTGCTGGTCGGTCAGTCCGAGGCCCTGGCGGCCGCGCGTGACTGGCCGCGCTGCCGCGTGGTCGCCGCCAGCGAGGTGGTCAGCATGGACGACCCCGTCGAGGTGGCGCTGCGCCGCAAGAAGGATTCGTCGATGCGGGTGGCAATCAGCCAGCTGAAGGCCGACGACCAGGGGCAGACGGCGGCCGATGCCTGCGTCTCGGCCGGCAACACCGGCGCGCTGATGGCGCTGGCGCGCTATCTGCTCAAGACCATGGACGGCATCGACCGCCCGGCCATTGCCGCCTCGCTGCCCAACCAGAAGGGTGGCTTCACCACCGTGCTGGATCTGGGTGCCAATGTGGACTGCGGCCCCGAGCATCTGCTGCAGTTCGCCGTCATGGGCTCGGCCCTGGTCACTGCCGTCACCGAGAACCCGACACCCAGCGTCGGCCTGCTCAACGTCGGCGAGGAAATGATCAAGGGCAGCGAAGTCATCAAGCGCACCGGTGAGCTGCTGCGCGCCGCCGATGCCGCAGGCCAGATCCGCTTCCACGGCAATGTGGAAGGCAACGACATCTTCAAGGGCACGACCGACATCGTGGTCTGCGACGGCTTCGTCGGCAATGTGCTGCTCAAGGCCGCCGAGGGCCTGGGCAGCATGATCTCGACGCAGCTCAAGGGTGAGTTCGGCGCCAGCTGGAGCACCAAGCTGCGCGGCCTGGTGGCCTGGCCGGTGCTGCAGCGCTTCCGTGCGCGCGTGGATCACCGCCGCTACAACGGCGCAGCCCTGCTGGGCCTGCGCGGCCTGGTGTTCAAGAGCCATGGTTCGGCCGACGCCTTCGCTTTCGAGCGGGCGCTCGAGCGTGCGCATGAATCCGCCCGCCACGACTTGCTCGACGGCGTGCACGACCGCGTGGCCGCCGCCATGGGCAGCCTGGCTGCCCCCCATCCCTCCATCCCTGCATGACCACAGTCACTCTGCCGCGCTACGCGCGCATCCTGGGCACCGGCAGTCATTTGCCGGCGCGTCGCGTCTCGAATGAAGACCTGGCCGCGCAGCTCGCTGCCGACGGCATCGAGACATCGGACGCATGGATCACCGAGCGCACCGGCATCAAGGCGCGCTACTTCGCCGGGCCGGGCGAGAGCACCAGCGACCTGGCCCTGCCCGCTGCGCGCCGCGCGCTCGAGGCTGCTGGCATCGAGGCCGCGCAGCTCGACCTGATCGTCGTCGCCACCACGACGCCGGACATGGTGTTCCCGTCCACTGCCTGCCTGCTGCAGGCCAAGCTGGGCGTGGCTGGCTGCGCCGCCTTCGATCTGCAGGCGGTCTGCTCGGGCTTCCTGTACGCGCTTTCTGTGGCGGACGCCATGATCCGCGCCGGCCAGGCCCGCCATGCGCTGGTGATCGGCGCCGAGGTGTTTTCGCGTCTGCTGGACTTCAAGGACCGCACCACCTGCGTGCTGTTCGGCGATGGCGCCGGCGCGGTGGTGCTGGGCGCATCCGACGAGCCCGGCATCCGCGCCACCGCCCTGCATGCCGATGGCGCCCAGGCCGAGGTGCTGTGCGTGCCCGGCACGGTGCACGGCGGCAGTGTGGTCGGCCACCCGGTGGTACGCATGGACGGCCAGGCGGTGTTCAAGCTCGCCGTCTCGGCGCTGGACAAGGTGGCGCGCGAAGTCATCGAGCGCGCCGGCATTCCGGCCGAGCAGATCGACTGGCTCATTCCCCACCAGGCCAATCTGCGCATCATGAAGGGCACGGCCAAGAAGCTCGGCCTGCCCGAGGAGCGCATGGTGGTGACCGTGCAGGAGCATGGCAACACCTCGGCGGCCTCGGTGCCGCTGGCCCTGGATGAGGCCATCCGTGCGGGCCAGATCCGGCGCGGCCAGAACCTGCTGCTCGAAGGCGTCGGCGGGGGCTTCACCTGGGGCGCGGCCCTGATCACCTACTAAGAACAAGAACGGAGTTTGAGATGAGCACTCCCTTTGCATTCGTCTTTCCGGGCCAGGGCTCGCAGGCCGTCGGCATGCTCGACGCCTGGGGTGAGCACCCGGCCGTGCGCGCCACCCTGGCCGAGGCCAGCGAGGCGCTGGGCCTCGACATGGCCGCGCTGATCCAGCAGGGCCCGAAGGAACAGCTGGACCTGACCACGAACACCCAGCCGGTGATGCTGACCGCCGGCATTGCCTGCTACCGCGCGTGGCTGCAGGAAACCGGCCTGACGCCGGCCGCCGCCGCCGGCCACAGCCTGGGTGAGTACAGCGCCCTGGTCGCGGCCGGTGTGCTGACGCTGGCCCAGGCCCTGCCGCTGGTGCGCCTGCGCGCCCAGGCCATGCAGGAAGCCGTGCCGGTCGGGCAGGGCGGCATGGCGGCCATCCTGGGCCTGGACGCCGAGGCCGTGAAGGCCGGTTGCGCCGCTGCCCGTGAAGCCTCCGGCGAGGTCGTCGAGGCGGTCAATTTCAACGACCCGAAGCAGACCGTGATCGCTGGCAGCAAGGCCGGCGTCGAAAAGGGCATGGAAGTGCTGAAGGCCGCCGGCGCCAAGCGCGCGCTGCCGCTGCCGGTCTCCGCTCCGTTCCACAGCAGCCTGATGAAGCCGGCGGCCGAGCGCCTGCGCGTGGCGCTGGAAGCGATCGAGTTCAAGGCGCCCGGCTTCGCAGTCGTCAACAACGTCGATGTGGCGACGCCTACTACGGCGGCCGAGCTGCGTGACGCGCTCTACCGCCAGGCCTACCAGCCGGTCCGCTGGGTCGAACTGGTGCAGGCCCTCAAAGCCAGGGGCCTGAGCCATGTGATCGAGTGCGGCCCGGGCAAGGTGCTGGCCGGCATGGTCAAGCGCATCGACGCCAGCCTGTTGACCAGCACGATCTTCGACCCCGCCAGCCTGGCCGAGGCCCGCGCCCTGTTGGATCAGACCCCGGGAGCCCCCGCATGACGACGAAATCCATCGCGCTGGTCACCGGCGCCAGCCGCGGCATCGGCGCCGCCATCGCCCAGACCCTGGCCGAGCAAGGCCACAAGGTCATTGGTACGGCCACCACGGCCGAGGGTGCGGCCCGCATCGGCGAGGCGCTGTCCCCATGGGGTGGCCGTGGCGTGGCGTTGAACGTCAATGACGCGGCAGCCTGCGAGGCGCTGGTCGACGCCCTGGTCAAGGAAGAGGGCGGCCTGCACGTTCTGGTCAACAACGCCGGCATCACCAAAGACACCCTGGCCCTGCGCATGAAGGACGAGGACTGGGATGCGGTGCTGGACACCAATCTGAAGGCCGTGTTCCGTCTCTGCCGGCTGGCCATCAAGCCCATGATGAAGCAGCGCATGGGGCGCATCGTCAGCATCACCTCGGTGGTGGGTGCCTCCGGCAACCCGGGCCAGGCCAACTACGCCGCCGCCAAGGCCGGCCTTGCCGGTATGAGTCGCGCGCTGGCCCGCGAGGTGGGCAGCCGGGGCATCACGGTCAACTGCGTCGCGCCTGGCTTCATCGCCACCGACATGACGGCCGCCCTGCCCGAGCCCCAGCAGCAGGCCCTGCTGGCGCAGATTCCGTTGGCACGCCTGGGCGAGGCCAAGGAGGTCGCCGCGGCGGTGGCCTTCCTGGCCGGCCCCGGCGGTGGCTACGTGACGGGCAGTGAGCTGCACGTCAACGGCGGCATGTACATGTGCTGAACTGCACGAGCCCGGCCGCAAGGCGCGGGTTCACCCTTGGGTGTCCCAAAATTAGGGGCCCCGCCCTAAGCCCGTAGAATGGCGGGCTGTTTCTTTGCAAAACCCTCCCGGAGGAGTCATGAGCGATATCGAAGCCCGCGTCAAGAAAATCATTGCCGAGCAGCTCGGCGTGCCTGAGGCGGACGTCACCAACGAAAAGGCTTTCGTGGCCGATCTGGGCGCCGACTCGCTCGACACCGTGGAGCTGGTGATGGCTCTCGAAGACGAGTTCGGCATCGAGATTCCGGACGAAGAGGCCGAGAAGATCACCACGGTGCAACTGGCGATCGACTACGCCGTCAAGCACCAGAAGGCCTGATTTCAGGTTTTCCGCTGCGGGCAGACCTGGTCTGGCCCGCAACCCTGGGGCCGCAAGGCCCCTTTGACCATCTGCATTGCTGCTGAATCGCATGAGCCGTCGTCGCGTCGTTGTCACCGGTCTGGGACTGATCACTCCGGTGGGCAACACCGTTGCCGAGAGCTGGGCCAATATCCTGGCCGGGCGCTCGGGCATCGCCACCGTTACCCGTTTCGATGCGAGCAATCTGGCCTGCCAGTTCGCTGGCGAGGTCAAGGGCTTCCAGATCGAGGACTACATCTCGGCCAAGGAAGCCCGCAGCATGGATACCTTCATCCATTACGGGCTGGCCGCCGGCCTGCAGGCGATCAAGGACGCCGGCCTGGTCACGGGTGAGGCCTTGACCGAGGCCCAGGCCGAACGCATCGGCGTGATGGTGGGCTCGGGCATCGGCGGTCTGCCCAATATCGAAGAAACGCACAGCGAGATGCTGAACCGCGGCCCGCGCCGCGTATCGCCGTTCTTCGTGCCGGCCTCGATCATCAACATGATCTCCGGCCATCTGTCGATCCAGACCGGCTTCCAGGGCCCGAACCTGGCCGTGGTGACGGCCTGCACCACTGGGCTGCACAGCATCGGCATGGCGGCGCGCCTGATCCAGTACGGCGATGCCGACGTGATGGTGGCCGGCGGTGCCGAGTCCACGATCTCGCCGCTCGGCATCGGTGGTTTCGCGGCGGCGCGTGCCCTCTCCACCCGCAACGACGACCCGGCCACGGCCTCGCGCCCCTGGGACAAGGGCCGCGACGGCTTCGTTCTGGGTGAGGGCGCCGGCGTCATGGTGCTGGAGTCGCTGGAGCATGCGCAGGCGCGCGGTGCGCGCATTTATGCAGAGCTGGTCGGCTTCGGCATGGGCGCTGATGCGTACCACATGACCGCGCCGAACGTGGATGGCCCGCGCCGCTCCATGCAGGCCGCGCTGCGCGACGCCGGCTTGAACCCCGATGCCGTGCAGTACCTGAACGCCCATGGCACCTCGACGCCGCTGGGCGATGCAAACGAGACCAACGCGATCAAGATGGCCTTTGGCGAGCAGGCGCGCAAGATGGCGATCAGCTCTACGAAGTCGATGACCGGCCACCTGCTCGGTGGTGCCGGGGGCATCGAGTCGGTGTTCACCGTGCTGGCGATCCGCGACCAGATCGCACCGCCGACCATCAATCTGCACGAGCCCGACCCCGAGTGCGATCTCGATTACTGCGCCAACCAGGCGCGCGAGATGCGCATCGACGTGGCCGCCAAGAACAACTTCGGTTTCGGCGGCACCAACGGCACCCTGCTGTTCAAGCGCTTCTAAGGCCATTCGATGGCCAGCCGCCCCCTGCCTGGGTTGCGCTGGCCCCTGCCGCAGGGGGAGTGGCCCTGGCTGTGTTGCGAACTCGGTGTCTGGCAATTGCGCGGCCGTGCGGAGGAGGTGCAGGCTCTGGCGCGGGTTGACGTGGTTCTGGACCACAGCGACCGCCTGTACGTGCGCTTGCGCTGGCCTCGCGGCCCGGGGCTGAGAAGCTGGCTCTGGCCGGCGCAGTGCCATGTCTGGCTGACCCGCGCGCAACTGCCCTCGCAATGGTCGCTGCTGCGTGCCCAGCTCTGGCCCGGTCGGCGCCGGCATTGGCTGGGGGCGCCTTGAAATTCGCCGCCACCGCCGTCAACTTGCGCATGACGAGTGGGCGTTGAGGCCCCCGTGCCGGCATCATGTCCGCGCATTTCCTCCCTTGACTTCGCTTATGCCACCATGAAGCAGCTCGCCTTACGCACCAGTCTTGCCGCTTTCGCCCTTGCCCTGGGCCTGCAGACCCTCCCCGGCCCGGCCCTGGCCCAGCATGCAGGCTTACCGGACTTCACCGAACTGGTGGAAAAGGTGGGGCCGGCCGTGGTCAACATCCGCACCGCGGAGCGGGTCCGCAGCGCGCAGGGCCCCGAGCTGGATGCACAGATGTTGGAGTTCTTGCGCCGCTACGGCATTCCGATGCCGCGACGCCAGGGCCCGCGCGGGGGCGATGAGGACGAGGGCCCGCAGCGTCGTGGCGTCGGCTCCGGATTCGTGCTCGGTGCCGATGGGGTGGTGCTGACCAATGCGCATGTGGTGGACGGCGCCGACGAGGTCATCGTCACCTTGACCGACAAGCGCGAGTTCAAGGCCAAGGTGCTCGGCACGGACCGTCGCACCGACGTGGCGGTTCTGAAGATTGAGGCCACGGGCCTGCCGACGGTCAAGCTCGGCGAGGTCGGCAAGCTCAAGGTGGGCGAATGGGTGCTGGCCATCGGCTCGCCCTTCGGCTTTGACAACACGGTGACCGCGGGCATCGTCAGCGCCAAGGCGCGTGACACCGGTGACTTTCTGCCCTTCATCCAGACCGATGTGGCCATCAACCCCGGTAATTCCGGCGGTCCACTGCTGAACATGCGCGGCGAAGTGGTCGGCATCAATTCACAGATCTACAGCCAGTCGGGTGGCTTCATGGGCATCTCGTTCGCCATCCCGATCGATGAGGCGATGCGGGTGGCGGATCAGTTGCGCACCAGCGGTCGTGTGGTGCGGGGGCGCATTGGCGTCGGCATCGACGCCGTCAGCCGTGAAGTGGCGGAAGCCATCGGCCTGCAGCGCGCCTTTGGCGCCCTGGTGCGCAACGTCGAGGCCGGCGGGCCGGCGGAGAAGGCCGGCATCGAGGGCGGCGACGTGATCACCAAGTTTGATGGCAAATCGATCGAGCGCTCCACCGACCTGCCGCGTCTGGTCGGCGCGGTGCGGCCGGGCAGCAAGGCCAGCCTGCAGGTGTTCCGCCGCGGCGCCTTCAAAGATCTGCAGGTGGTGGTTGCGGAGCTCAAGGAGGGCAATCCGCGTGGCACGCCAGAGGCTGGTGAAGGCCCCCGCGTGGGTTCGGCCTTCGGCCTGAGCCTGTCCGATCTCACGGAGGCTCAGCGCAAGGAAATGCGCCTGCGCAATGGTGTGCGGGTGGATGGGGCCGAAGGGGCCGCGGCACGCGCCGGACTGCGTGAGGGCGATGTGATCCTGTCGGTTGACAATGCCGAAGTGAACAGCGCCCGGCAACTGCAGACCCTGCTGGGCAAGCTGGAAAAGGCCAAGGTGGTCAGCCTCGTGGTGCGGCGGGGTGATGTGACCAGCATCGTGCTAATCCGTCCTTCTCGCTAGTCATTCCAACCGGTTAAGCAAGTAATGGGCGCTAGTGAACTGGCGCCCACATCATTGAATGCGGAAAGGCCTGTTGATAAGCTGTGAATAAATGCCCTGTTGGCGACCTGCAACGGGGTTGATGCGGACCTGCGGGGAGTGGTCGCCTCGGGCCTTTTGGCTACAATGGCCTCCCCAACAAGCAGTTGCCATATGTTTTGTTGGAAGGCGCGTCTGCCCCTTGGACGTGCCTTTTTTTTAGCTTCGGCACGGTCCCGTCGGGACCTTCACGTCGCCTCGCGACATGAGCCTACGCTGCAAGCCCTGCGGGCTTGTGACTCCGAAGCGCGGCATAGACGACCCCAATGGATCACATCCGCAATTTTTCGATCATTGCCCACATCGACCACGGCAAGAGCACGCTGGCCGATCGGATCATTCAGCGCTGCGGCGGCTTGGCCGACCGCGAGATGGAGGCCCAGGTGCTCGACTCGATGGACATCGAGCGCGAGCGCGGCATCACCATCAAGGCGCAGACCGCTGCCCTGCAGTACAAGGCGCGCGACGGCAAGGTCTACAACCTGAACCTGATCGACACCCCGGGGCATGTCGACTTCAGCTACGAGGTCAGCCGCTCGCTGTCGGCCTGCGAGGGCGCGCTGTTGGTGGTCGATGCCAGCCAGGGCGTCGAGGCGCAGACCGTGGCCAACTGCTACACCGCGCTGGATCTGGGCGTGGAAGTGGTGCCGGTGCTGAACAAGATGGACCTGCCGCAAGCGGATCCAGAGAACGCCAAGGCGGAAATCGAGGATGTGATCGGCATCGATGCCGCCGATGCGATTCCCTGCTCGGCCAAGTCCGGCATGGGCATCGACGAGATCCTCGAAGCGGTCATTGCCCGCATGCCGCCGCCCAAGGGGGTGGTGGAGGCACCGCTGCGCGCCATGATCATCGACTCGTGGTTCGACAACTACGTCGGCGTGGTGATGCTGGTGCGGGTGGTGGATGGCACGCTGAAGAAGGGCGAGCGCATCCGCATGATGGCCACCAATGCCGTCTATCCGGCCGACCAGCTCGGCGTGTTCACGCCCAAGAGCGAGAGCCGCGAGCAGCTGAATGCGGGCGAGGTAGGTTTCATCATCGCAGGCATCAAGGAGCTGGCGGCGGCCAAGGTGGGCGACACGATCACCCTGGAAAAGAAGCTGCCGAACAACCTCGGCCCGGCCGAACAGGCGCTGCCTGGCTTCAAGGAAATCCAGCCCCAGGTTTTCGCCGGTCTGTACCCCACCGAGGCGAGCGAGTACGACCAGCTGCGCGACGCGCTGGAGAAGTTGCACCTGAATGATTCCTCGCTGCGCTTCGAGCCCGAGGTGTCGCAGGCCCTGGGCTTCGGCTTTCGCTGCGGCTTCCTGGGTCTGCTGCACATGGAGATCGTGCAGGAACGCCTGGAGCGCGAGTTCAACCAGGACCTGATCACGACCGCGCCTTCGGTGGTCTACGAGGTGGTGCTGGGCGACGGCGAGGTGATCGAGGTCGAGAACCCGAGCAAGATGCCCGAGCCGGGCAAGATCGCCGAGATTCGCGAGCCCATCGTCACGGTGCATCTGTACCAGCCGCAGGAATACGTGGGTGCGGTGATGACGCTGGCGAATCAGAAGCGCGGCGTGCAGATCCAGATGAGCTACCACGGCAAGCAGGTGCACCTGACCTACGAGATGCCGCTGGCGGAGATCGTGCTGGACTTCTTCGACAAGCTGAAGTCCGTCAGCCGCGGCTACGCCTCGATGGACTACGAGTTCAAGGAGTACCGCGCCTCCGACGTCGTCAAGGTGGACATGCTGATCAACGGCGACCGCATCGACGCGCTGGCCATCATCGTGCACCGCAGCCAGAGCCAGTACCGCGGCCGGCAGGTCGCGGCCAAGATGCGCGAGATCATTCCGCGTCAAATGTACGACGTCTCCATCCAGGCGGCGATCGGCGTCAAGATCATTGCCCGCGAGGACATCAAGGCCCTGCGCAAGAACGTGCTGGCCAAGTGCTACGGCGGTGACATCACGCGCAAGCGCAAGCTGCTCGAAAAGCAGAAGGCCGGCAAGAAGCGCATGAAGCAGATCGGCTCCGTCGAGGTGCCGCAAGAGGCCTTCCTGGCCATCCTTCAGGTGGAAGAGTGAATACCTTGGAATCTCGCTTGAGCGCCCTGACCGGCCTGCTGTACGCCGTCCTGGTGGCCTACCTGGCCGGCTGGTATCTGGACAAATGGACGGGCAACTTCTCGCTGCTGCTGTTCCTGATGTCGGTCGTGACGTTCTTCTACTGGGTGGCGGAGCGCTGGCACTTCCTGCCGCACCGTCAAGCCGCGGCAAGTGAACTGCTCAGGCAGGATCAGGAGCGCCGCACCAAGCTGGAGGCGCAGGGCATCAAGGTGGACAACCAGGATGTCCAGGCCGCGCAGCAGGCGGTGCTGCGCCAACCCTGGTGGCTGGACTGGACGGCCGGCCTGTTCCCGGTCATCTTGCTGGTCTTCGGCCTGCGCTCCTTCCTGTTCGAGCCCTTCAAGATTCCGTCTGGCTCGATGGTGCCTACCTTGCTGGTGGGGGACCTGATCCTGGTGAACAAGTTCCACTACGGCATTCGGCTGCCGGTGCTCAACAAGAAGATCATCGAGAACCATCCGGTGCAGCGCGGCGATGTGATGGTGTTCCGCTACCCCGAAGACCCGCGCATGGACTACATCAAGCGGGTGGTCGGTGTGCCGGGCGATGAAGTGGCGTGGCGCAACCAGCGGCTCTTTGTGAACGGCCAGGAAGTGGCGACCGAGGCCCAGGGCCCGTATTTCGATCAGGACAGCCTGCGCGAGCGTCCGCTCTACAAGGAAAAGCTCGGCGCGGTGGAGCACCAGATGCTGGTGGATCGCATGCAGCCGCTGCGCTTCTACATGGACAGCGCCAGAGGACCTTTCCCGCATGCGGACCAGTGCAGCTACACCATCGAAGGCGTGAGCTGCAAGGTGCCTGCCGGCCACTACTTCATGCTGGGTGACAACCGCGACAACTCGCGCGACAGCCGCTTCTGGGGTTTCGTGCCGGATGAGAACATCGTGGGCAAGGCGGTGGTGATCTGGATGAACTTCAGCGACCCGAAGCGCATCGGTCGTTTTCACTGAGCCAGCGCTTTTTGCGCTACCTTCTCCCTTCCTAATCTGACGGAGCGAACGAGATGCTGCGAACCCCTGGAACCCAGCGTGGAGTCACCCTGTTCGGCTTGCTGTTTTGGGGGATCTTCTTGGCCTTTGCCGGTGTGGTGGTCGCCAAGGTCCTTCCGACGCTGATCGAGTACTGGGAGACCAAGCGTGCAGTCACCAAGGTGGCGCAGGAGAGTCCGGCTACTGTTGCTGCAGCGCGAGTGGCTTTTGATCGGATCAAGGCGGTCGAGTATTCGATCAAGCTTGATCCGCAGGAACTGGTGATCACCAAAGAAAACGACAAGGTGCGCATCAAGTTCGCCTACGACCGCGAAATCGAGCTGGGCGGGCCGGTGTACCTGGTCATCAAGTACCAGGGGCAGTCGGAGTGAGGATTCCGTGATGGATCTGCAGGAGGCGCTGGGTTACCGCTTCCGTGACCCGCGCCTGCTGCAACGTGCGCTGACGCACCGCAGCCACAGCGCCCACCACAACGAGCGCCTGGAGTTCCTGGGTGATGCGGTCTTGAGTCTGGTCGTCAGCCAGTTGCTCTATGCCCGCGAAGCCGCGGCAGCCGAGGGTGCGCTGTCGCGCATGCGGGCGCATCTGGTGCGCGAGGAGAGCTTGCATGCACTCGCCCTGCAACTCGGCCTGGGTGCTTGCATGCGGCTGAGCGAAGGCGAGGCCAAGGCCGGTGGTGCGCGCCGGCCTTCCATCCTGGCCGATGCGCTGGAGGCCGTGATCGGCGCCGTGCATCTCGATGGGGGCTTCGACGCCGCAGAGCAGTTGGTGACACGCCTGTTCGCCCCCTTGTTGCTAGAAGACGCCAGCGCCGCACGCTGGGCCAAAGATGCCAAGACGGCGCTGCAGGAGTGGCTGCAAGGGCGCCGCCACCCCGTACCCAATTACCGCATCGTGGCCGCGCGCGGCCAAGCCCATGCCCAGACCTTCGAGGTCGAATGCGCCGTCGCTTCGCTGGCGGTGAGCGCAGTGGGCTTGGGCAGTTCGCGCCGCGCCGCCGAACAACAGGCCGCAGCGGCCTTGTTGGCGCGCCTGCAGGAGGGCGCAAGCTCATGACCGAAACCACCCCTACGCCGGGCGCTCAGCGCTGCGGACTCATCGCCATCGTCGGCCGACCCAATGTCGGCAAATCCACCCTGCTCAATGCACTGGTGGGCCAGAAGGTCTCCATCACCTCGAAGAAGGCCCAGACCACCCGCCATCGCATCACCGGCGTGCGCACGGTGGCCGAGAACCAGTTCGTGTTCGTCGACACCCCGGGCTTTCAGACCCGGCATGGCAATGCGCTGAACCGCAACCTCAACCGCACCGTCACCGGCGCGCTGGCCGATGTGGACTTGGTGCTGCTGGTCGTCGAGGCCGGGCGCTTCGGGCTGGACGACGCCAAGGTGCTGGCCCTGTGCCCCAAAGACAAGCCGGTGGTGCTGGTGGCGAACAAGCTGGATGCCGTGCACCGCCGCCAGGAGCTGCTGCCCTGGTTGAAGGACATGCAGGAACGCCACCCTTTCACCGAATACGTGCCGCTGAGCGCCAAGAAGGCGGCCGATGTCGAGCGCCTGTTCAGCATCCTGGCGCCGCACCTGCCGCAGCAGGACTGGTTCTTCGAGGAGGACGCACTGACCGACCGCAGCGAGCGCTTCCTGGCCTCGGAGCTGATCCGCGAAAAGCTGTTCCGCCTGACCGGCGACGAACTGCCCTACAGCTGCACCGTGGTGATCGACAAGTGGGAGGAGGAAGATGCCCCCCCGCCCAGTGCGACACCGGCCAAGGGCAAGCCTGTGTTACCCAAGCCGCCGCTGCGGCGCATCGCCGCCAGCATCGTCGTGGAGCGCGAGGCCCACAAGGGCATGGTGATCGGCGAGGGCGGTGAGCGGCTCAAGCGCATTGGCAGCGAAGCGCGCCAGGAGCTGGAGCGACTGACCGAGGCGCGCGTGTTCCTGGAGCTGTTCGTCAAGGTCCGCTCCGGTTGGGCCGACAGCGAAGAGCACCTGCGCTCCTACGGATACGAGTGAGCAAGATGGGCGCATTGAGCGCCTATGTGCTGCACAGCTACGACTGGAGCGATTCCAGCCTGGTGCTGGATCTGTTCACGCGCGAGCAGGGCCGCCTGGCCGTCGTGGCCAAGGGAGCCAAGCGCCCGACCTCGCAATTGCGCGCCGTGCTCTTGCCCCTGCAGCCCCTGCAGGTGCAGTTCACGCGCGGCAAGGGCCAGGAGCCCGCGGAGGTGCACACCCTGCGCAGCGCCGAGTGGCTGGGTGGTCACCCGCTGCCCCAGGGCCCGGCCCTGCTGGCCGGCTACTACCTGAATGAACTGCTGATGCGTCTGCTGCCGCGATCGCAGCCGCATCCGGGACTGTTCGAGCCCTATGCCGCCGCGGTGGCCGGTCTGGCCCTGAACCCCGAATCCACCGATACCTGGTTGCGCGCCTTCGAGCTGATGCTGCTGCACGAGCTGGGCTGGCTGCCCGATCTGGCGCAGGACAGCCTGCAGCAAGGCGAGTTGCGCGCCGGCCGCGCCTACGGCTTGTCGCCGGAGCTCGGTCTGGTGAGTGCTGCTGACGGGCTCGATGCGGCTGACTGGCAGGCCCTGGCGGCCGCACTGCCGGAGGGCGTCCCAGGACTGGTGCGCTGCCTGGCCGGCCTGGCGGAGCGCGCGGCGCTGAAGTCGTTGCTGCGTGGGGTGCTGCAATACCATCTTGGCCACCAGCCTTTGCGCAGCCGTCAGGTGCTGCACCAGGCCTACGAACTCCTGCCCCCCAGCTCACGTCGATGAACCCTTTGATGGCCCCGTTCGCGGCCGATGCGCGTTGCGCCCTGTCGGTCAATGTCAACAAGGTGGCGCTGCTGCGCAATACCCGGCACCTGGGCATCCCCAGCGTGCTGCGCGCGGCCGAGCTCTGCCTGCTGGCGGGCGCCCAAGGCATCACCGTGCATCCGCGCCCGGACGAGCGGCATATCCGCGCCAGCGACGTGCATGAACTGGCCCAGCTGATGAAGCAATGGCCGCAGGCCGAGTTCAACATCGAAGGCAACCCCACGCACAACCTGATGGAGCTGGTGCGCACGTTGCGCCCGCATCAGGCCACCTTCGTGCCCGACAGCGTCGAGCAGTTCACCTCCGACCATGGCTGGAACCTGCCGCAAGACGGCGCGCGCCTGGCGCCGCTGATTGCCGAGTGCCGCCAACTGGGCGTGCGGGTCAGCTTGTTCATGGACGCACTGCCCGAGGCCATGGTCCATGCGGCCGCCCTGGGCGCCGATCGGGTCGAGCTCTACACCGAACCCTATGCAGCGGCGCATGGCGGCCCCACGCAAGCCGTGCAACTGGCGCGCTACGCAGCCGCAGCCCAGGCCGCGCTGGCAGCCGGGTTGGGCGTGAATGCCGGACATGACCTGAACCGCGCCAATCTGACCGACTTCCTGCGCGCCGTGCCTGGTGTTCAGGAGGTGTCGATCGGTCATGCCTTGATTGCCGACGCGCTGGAGCTGGGCTACGCCGAGACGGTGCGCGATTACCTGCGCTGCATCCAGAACGCCTACCGCCCGCAGTGATCGTCGGCATCGGCACCGATCTTTGCGACATCACCCGCATTGCTGGGGTGCTGGCGCGGCAAGGGGAACGCTTTGCCGAACGTGTGCTGGGGCCGGAAGAGCTGAGCTTCTTTCGGGCGCGCCGGGCACGCTCCGAGGCACGCGGCGTGGCCTTTCTGGCCACACGCTTTGCGGTCAAGGAGGCGTTCTCGAAGGCGATCGGCCTGGGCATGCACCAGCCCATGAGCTGGCGCGCCTGCCAGACCCTGCCCGGGCCGGGCGGCGCCCCGCAGATCGTGCTCAGCGGCGCGCTGAAAACCTGGTTCGAAGCGCGCGGCTGGCAGGCCCTGGTCAGCCTGAGCGACGAGCGCGAGATGGCCAGCGCCACGGTGCTGGTGCAGCGCCTGCCCTGAGCCCCAAAGAAAAACCGCCCCGGAGGGCGGTTTTTCGCAGGCGCTGATCCGAATCAGGCGTCGAAAGGCAGACGCACCTGGTTCAGATCCTTGCGGGTCTCGACCAGCACCAGTGGCCCCTGATCCAGCATGGGAACCGGCGGGCGTTCGCGTGGCACTTGCACCGGCTTGGGCTCCGCTGCCATGGCGGCCTGCACGGCGGCCACCTTGTCGGTGTCCGAGTGCACCCACTGCAGGCCGGCTGCGTCGGCCAACTGCTGCAGTTCACCCAGCGGCAGCTCGAAGCGCGCTGCGGTGGGGGCCACAGGGGTCGGTGCGGCGGCAGGTGCGGCGGCGGGAGCTTTGGCCGGCTGTTCGATCGGTGCGGCGCTAGCGGGCGCTGCCACGTGGATGGGCTCCGCAACGTCCAGGGCTGCCGGTGCTGCTTCCTGCGGCGCGGCAGTCACCGCGCCGAGCTCGAGCTGCTGCGGGCTGGCGGATTCCACGCCAGCGTCAGCCACCGAAGCCTCGCGATCACGGCGCGGGCCGCGCCGGCGACGACGACGCCCTTCCTCCGGCTCGTGCCCTTCGGCCAGGTCATCGTTCGGGGTCTCGGCATCGGCTTCCACGGTGCCGAGCGCGGCATCCGGTGCCAAGGGCACGGTCTCGGCAAAGCCGTCGGCAGCGGCCTCGGTCGGCTGGCCTTCCTCGCCCTCGGCGCGGCCACGGCGGCGGCGGCGACGACGGCCCTGGCGTTCCTCGTTCAGGGAATTGGACGTGGGCTCGCCGTGCAAGGGCTCGATGCGCTCATCGGCATCCGGAGCCTTGCTGTCGACGAAGGCGGGCGGCGCTTCGTGCAGTTCTTGCGGCGTGGGCGGCAGCGGTGCGCTGGCGGCCAGTTGCTGGGCGGCTTCGGCGTTCTGCGCTTCGCTGTGCTCGCGGCGCTCGCCACGGTCACGGCGGCGGCGCTTGCCATCCTCGTTGCGGGGGCTGCCGTCGCGGTTTTCGCGCGGAGCCTGGGCCTCGCGGCTCTCGCGCGGCTCGCGGGCCTCCCGCGGCTCGCGGTGGTCGCGGCCCTCACGGGCGATCGCGTCGGACTTGGGCGGGCGGTTGTCGTTGCGGGTTTCGTCCGCGCTGCGCTCCACGCGCTTGCGCTCGCCGCCACGCTCGGAACGCTCACCGCGCTCCGCCTTGTCACCCCGCTCGCCGCGATCACCACGGCGGTTGCGGTCGCGGCCGCCACGGTCGCCACGCTCACCGCGCTCGGCCTTGGGCTTGTCGGCGGCAGGAACGGCCGGCGCCGGGGCGCTGACCGGCGGCACCAGGTCGGGGGCGCCGCCAAAGAGCTTCTTGATCCAGCCGAAGAAGCCGCCGCCCGCCGGGGCCGGCGCTGCAGCCACCGGGGCCGGGGCGGGAGCCATCACCGGGGCCGGCGCTGGCACGGGTGCGGCAGGGGCCGGTTGATCCGGCAGTACGCCCTTGATCAGTGGCTGCTGGCGCGGCTTGGCCGTTTCGCGGCGCGTGATGCTCACGTCCTCGCTCGGCTCCTCGATCATGGTGTAGCTGGCCTTGAACGCATCCAGACGAGGGTCGTCGTGGCGCAGGCGCTCCAGCTTGTAGTTCGGTGTGTCGAGGTGCGGGTTGGGGATCAGCAGCACGTTGACGCGCTGCTTCAGTTCGATCTTGGTGATCTCGGCGCGCTTCTCGTTCAGCAGGAAGCTGGTCACTTCCACCGGCACCTGCACATGCACGGCGGCGGTGTTGTCCTTCATGGACTCTTCCTGGACCATGCGCAGGATCTGCAGCGCCGAGCTCTCGGTGTCGCGGATGTGGCCGGTGCCATTGCAGCGGGGGCAGGTGATGTGGCTGCCTTCGCTCAGCGCCGGACGCAGGCGCTGACGGCTCAGTTCCAGCAGGCCGAACTTGCTGATCGAGCTGAACTGCACGCGGGCGCGGTCGTGGCGCAGGGCATCGCGAAGGCGGGTCTCCACCTCGCGGCGGTTCTTGCCCTCTTCCATGTCGATGAAGTCGACCACGATCAGGCCGCCCAGGTCACGCAGGCGGCACTGGCGGGCGATTTCGTCGGCGGCTTCGAGGTTGGTGCGGGTGGCCGTCTCTTCGATGTCCGAACCGCGCGTGGCACGCGCCGAGTTCACGTCCACCGACACCAGGGCCTCGGTGTGGTCGATCACGATGGCGCCGCCCGAGGGCAGGTTCACCGTGCGGCTGAAGGCCGTCTCGATCTGGTGCTCGATCTGGAAGCGGCTGAACAGCGGCGCGTCATCGCGGTAACGCTTCACACGGTTGGCGGTGTCCGGCATCACGTGGGCCATGAACTGCTTGGCCTGCTCGTAGATGTCGTCGGTGTCGATCAGGATCTCGCCCACGTCCGCGTGGAAGTAGTCGCGGATGGCGCGGATCACCAGGCTGCTCTCCTGGTAAATCAGGTAGGCGCCCTTGCCGCCCTTGGCCGCGTCGTCAATCGCGGTCCAGAGCTTGAGCAGGTAGTTCAGATCCCACTGCAGTTCGGCGGCCGAACGGCCGATGCCGGCCGTGCGGGCGATCAGGCTCATGCCCTTGGGGTAGTCCAGGCTCTCGAGGTTCTCCTTGAGTTCCTCGCGGTCCTCGCCCTCGATACGGCGGCTCACGCCACCGCCGCGCGGGTTGTTGGGCATCAGCACCACGTAGCGACCCGCCAGGCTGATGAAGGTGGTCAGCGCCGCGCCCTTGTTCCCGCGCTCTTCCTTTTCCACCTGGACCAGCAGTTCCTGGCCTTCCTTGATGACGTCGTTGATGCGCGCATCGCGCACCGCCACGCCTTCCTTGAAGTAGCTGCGGGCGATTTCTTTGAAGGGCAGGAAGCCGTGGCGGTCTTCGCCGTAATCGACGAAGCAGGCTTCGAGCGAAGGCTCGACGCGCGTGACGACGGCCTTGTAGATATTGCCCTTGCGCTGTTCGCGACCTTCGATTTCGGTTTCGAAGTCGATCAGCTTCTGGCCGTCAACGACGGCCAGGCGACGCTCTTCGGGCTGCGTCGCATTGATGAGCATGCGTTTCATCGGTTGTTCACTCTCCACGGGTCAGGCGCTGCCGGTTCGGGCAGCAACGACGCGCGTGCGGTGGAAAGAACCGAGAGGAAGGAATCGCCCTGGGCGACGCGATCAGCTGCTTGGGAAAAAGAAGCTTCGCGAGGCGTTGGCACGGGCACGCCCTCCGCCCCCGGCGAGCGCTGCGTGCCCAGCCCCTGCGGACCAGCGGCAACGCCCGGCCCGCGCGCGCTGAAGCGGGGCGCGGCGGTCGGGGCGGCGGCTGAAGGCCGGGGAGGGGGAGGCGGGGAGCATTCGCGGTGGAGTAGGAGAAACGCGCGAGGCGCGCCTGCCATGGAGGCGGCAGGCACACCGGAAACCTTGTTCGGGTGTCGACGGGTGCCAAATCGGGTTCGGCACGGCGCCAACGGGTTCAATCACACTGCACTGCCAGACAAGCTTTCTGCCGCCGGCGCCACCTTGGGGCGCGGGCCTGCCACAAAACCGGGCCTGGTGCATCACGGGTGTCATCAGCGCGGCGCATAAAATCTTGCGAATCAACGACTTACGACGCAAATGACGGGCCGCATTATAGAAGCCAAAGCCAGACGGCCAGTTGCGCAAAGCCCGAAACCCGCGCAAACCCCAATGCCCGCCGCCAAAGTGCGCCTGCAAACGGTGGATGAGGGCTCGGCCGGGCAGCGCCTGGACAACTACCTGCTGCGCGAGCTCAAGGGCGTGCCCAAAACGCATATTTATCGCGTGATCCGGGCTGGCGAAGTGCGCGTCAACAAGGGCCGCGCGCAGGCCGACACCCGGCTGGAGCTGGGCGATGTGGTGCGCATTCCGCCCGTGCGGGTGGCGGAGCGGCCGGCAGACGCCCTGGCCGAGTTGGCCCCGCCGCGCGAATTCCCGCTGTTGTTCGAGGACGAGCACCTGCTGGTCATCGACAAACCCGCCGGCGTGGCCGTGCACGGCGGCTCGGGCGTGAGCTTCGGCGTCATCGAGCAGCTGCGCCGCGCGCGCCCGCAGGCCAAGTTCCTGGAGCTCGTGCACCGCCTGGACAAGGAAACCAGCGGCGTGCTGGTGCTGGCCAAGAAGCGCTCGGCCCTGACCCATCTGCAGGACCAGTTCCGCGGCCGCGAGACCGGCAAGACCTACGCTGCCCTGGTCTGGGGCGATTGGCCGGAAAAGCTCAAGGTCATCGACGTCGCCCTGCACAAGTTCCTGGATGCCGACGGCGAGCGCCGCGTGCGCCAGGTCACCAGCAGCCACGATCCGGCCGCCGAGCAGGCCAAGCGCTCCATCACGCTGGTGAAGGTGGTGAAGCGTCTGGGCTGGGCGACCCTGTTGGACGTGACCATCAAGACCGGCCGCACGCACCAAATCCGCGTCCACCTGGCGGAGGCCGGCCATGCCATCGTGGGCGACCCGAAGTACGGTGACTTCGCGAAGAACAGGGACATGGCGCGCGGACCGCGGCGTTTTGAGCGCATGTTTCTGCACGCCCGTCGCCTGCAGTTCGCCCACCCCCAAACCACCGCGCAGCTGGTCTGCGAGGCGCCCCTGCCGACCGAGTGCCGGCGTTTGATCGAGACCGCATGAACCCCCGTTTTGAGCTGCTGGCCTTTGACTGGGACGGCACCCTGTTCGACTCCACCGCCTGCATCGTCAAGAGCATCCAGGCCGCGGCGCGCGAGTTCGGCCTGCCCGAGGTGCCGACCGAACGCGCGCGCCATGTCATCGGCCTGGGCTTGGAGCCGGCGTTGCAGATCGCCGTGCCCGAGTTGCCGCGCGAGCAGTACCGCGAGCTGGCGAACGCCTACCGCCGGCACTACTTCGCCACCGTGCATGAGGTGACCCTGTTCGAGGGCGTGCCCGAGCTGCTGCATGAACTGGCTGGCCGTGGCCACCGCCTCGCCGTCGCCACGGGCAAGAGCCGCCGGGGCCTGGATGAAGCCCTGCGTCAAGTGGGCCTGCACGATTTGTTCGAGGCCACGCGCACGGCGGATGAGACCGCCAGCAAGCCCAATCCGCAAATGCTGCACGAGCTGATGGACGAACTTGGCGTGCCCGCCCACGCCACCTTGATGATTGGCGACACCACGCACGACCTGCAGTTGGCCGCCAATGCGGGGACGGCGGCGTTGGCCGTGGGTTTTGGCGCCCACGGGCACGAGGAACTGCAGAGCCTGCGCCCGCTCGCCCTGGTGCACGACGTGCCGGCCCTGGCGCACTGGCTGCGCACCCATGGTTGAGCCGCTGCGCGTCTGCCCGAGCGACGTGCTGGAAGAGCGCGGCCTGGGCGTGCAGTGGGAGCTGCGCTACTGCGGCATGGAAGAGCGCGCCTTTGCACTGCGCATCGACGGCCAGGTCTACGCCTACCTGAACCGCTGCGCCCATGTGCCCACCGAGCTGGACTGGCAGCCCAACGAATTTCTGGACACCGAAAAGCGCTACATCCTCTGCGCCGTGCATGGTGCCGTCTACTCGCCCAAGACCGGCGCCTGTGTGATGGGCCGCTGCGGCCGCGCCGGCCTCATCCCGGTGCGCGTGGCCGAGTTCGACGGATTCGTGCATTGGTATCCTTCCGACACCCTTCAGCCGCCCCTTGAGCCTGCGGCCCCAGCCCCCGGAGAGCCGACGGCTCCTGCCCCATGAACCCGAACGATCCGCCGGTCCTGCCGGACCCCACCCCGGAGCCGGCCGAGATGCTGCGTGCCGCGGCCGCCGCTCCCGCCCCTGCGGCCGCACCCAGCCACGAAGCGCTGGCCCTGCAGCTGGCGCGCGACTACCTGGACGAGAAGCGGCGCGAGCGCCGCTGGCGCGTTGGCATGCGCCTGGCCTGGCTGCTGCTGGGGGTCCTGCTGCTGTGGCAGCTGTGGGCGCAGCAGAACCCGGCGGCCGTGTCCGGCACGCCGCACACCGCGCTGGTGGAGGTGCACGGCGAGATCGCGCCCGGTACCGAAGCCAGCGCCGAGGTGCTGGTGTCGGCTCTGAAGAACGCCTTCGCAGACCAGGGCGCGCGCGCCGTGGTGCTGCGCATCAACTCGCCCGGCGGCAGCCCGGTGCAGGCCGGCATCGTCTACGACGAGATCCGTCGCCTCAAGGCTCTGCATGGCAAGCCGGTCTATGCGGTGGTGGAAGACATCTGCGCCTCGGGCGCCTACTACATCGCCGCTGCGGCCGATCAGATCTTTGTCGACAAGGCCTCGATGGTGGGCTCGATCGGCGTGCTGATCGATGACTTCGGCTTCAGCGGCCTGATGGGCAAGCTGGGCATCGAGCGCCGCCTGATCACGGCGGGCGCGCACAAGGGGCTGCTCGATCCCTTCTCGCCCCTTCCCGAGAAGGAGCGTGCGCTGGCACAGGCCATGATCGACGAGGTGCACGAGCAGTTCATCGCCGTGGTGCGCGAGGGCCGTGGCAAGCGGCTCAAGGAAGACGGCGAGACCTTCTCCGGCCTGGTCTGGAACGGCAGCCGAGCGGTCGAGATGGGCCTGGCCGATGCCTTCGGCAACCTCGATCATGTGGCGCGCGAGGTGGTCGGGGCCGAAGAGGTGATTGACTACACCCCGCATGACAACGTGGCCGAACGCCTGGCCAAGCGTTTTGGTGCGGCGATGGGGGAAGGGGCCGTGAAGGCTCTGCGCCACAGCCCGAAGCTGCAATGAACTTCGACTGGGCCGCCGGCTACCCGAGCCAGCGCAGCCCGGTGTTCGGGCGTCGCGTGGTGGCCACCAGCCACCCGCTGGCGGCGCAGGCCGGCCTGCAGATGATGCTCCGCGGCGGCAATGCGGTGGACGCCGCGATCGCCAGCGCCGCCTGCATGACCCTCGTGGAACCCTGCAGCAACGGTCTGGGCTCGGACGCCTTTGCGCTGGTCTGGGCCGATGGCCACTTGCATGGCCTGAACGCCAGCGGCCCCGCGCCGGCGGGCTGGACGCCCGACTACTTCCGCGGCCACGCGAACATGCCGCAGCGCGGCTGGGACGCGGTGACGGTGCCCGGCGCCGTGGCCGGCTGGGCCGCGCTGCACCAGCGCTTCGGCTCGCTGCCCTTTGCTGACTTGCTGCAGCCGGCCATCGAGATCGCCGAGCAGGGCTACGCCGTGCCCGTGGGCGTGGCCGACAAATGGGCGCGCGCGGCCCAGGTGCCGGAGCTGGCCGGTGGCGCCGGCTTCGCCGAGGCCTTCCTGCCCCACGGCCGGGCGCCGCGGGTGGGGGAGCGCTTTGCCTTCCCCACCGCCGCACGCAGCCTGCGTCTGATTGCCGAGACCCGCGGCGAAGCCTTCTACCGCGGCGAGATTGCCGCGGCGCTGGAGCGCTTTGCGCGCGCCGGCGGCGGGCTGTTGCGCGCGGCGGATCTGGCGGCCTACCAGCCCGAGTGGGTGGCTCCGATCGCCACCGACTTCCAGGGCCACCGCGTGCATGAGATCCCACCCAACGGCCAGGGCATCGCCGCCTTGATGGCCCTGGGCATGGCGCGCCATCTGGACCTGGGCCGCCACCCGGTGGACGACTGGCGCACGCAGCACCTGCTGATCGAGGCGATGAAGCTGGCCTTTGCCGATGTCTATCGCTACGTGGCCGAGCCCGCCGCCATGCCCTTTGGCAGCGCTGCGCTGCTCGATGCTGATTACCTGCGCCACCGGGCGGCGCTGATCAACCCGCAACGTGCGCAGGACTTTGGCGCCGGCAATCCCGTCAAGGGCGGCACCATCTACCTGACGACGGCCGATGCCGGTGGCATGCAGGTCAGCTTCATCCAGAGCAACTACATGGGCTTCGGCTCCGGCCTGGTGCTGCCGGGCTACGGCGTCAGCCTGCAGAACCGCGGTGCCTGCTTCACCATAGAACCCGGTCACCCGAACCAGGTCGGGCCGGGCAAGCGGCCCTTCCACACCATCATCCCGGGCTTCCTGACCCGTGACGGTGCGGCCCAGATGGGCTTTGGCGTGATGGGCGGCAATATGCAGCCGCAGGGCCATTTGCAGACCCTGGTGCGCATGCTGGTCTATGGCCAGCATCCCCAGGCTGCCTGCGATGCCCCGCGCTGGCGCTTCAACCAGGGCCTGCACCTGAACGCCGAGCCGCATTGGCCGGCCGCCACGCTGCAGGGCCTGCAGGACGCCGGCCACCAGATCGGCGACATCCACGACAGCTACCAGGACTTCGGCGCTGGCCAGTTCATCTGGCGATTGGGTGAGCCACAAGGCAACCCGGCGGTGGACGGCTATGTGGCCGCCAGCGATCCGCGCCGTGACGGCGCGGCCGTGGCGTTCTGATCCGGCCTTCCAAATGACGATGGTCACGGTGGGGGCGAATCGCTACCATCCGCGCCTTCCACTCGCCATCCTTCCAGCCCATGACCAAGCTGCTTGACGCCACCTGAGGACCCGCTCCCTCACCCCCCGGCTGCATCCCTGCGGCTGTTGCGTCTTGCCTGCTTTGCTGGAGTTTCCCGATGTTGAACGCATGCCTCGCCTGGCTGCGCCAGCGCTTTGCGCTCCCTCCTGAGGACCTGTTGCGCGACCGCGTCTACCGGCGCCTCTGGACCTCGATCCTGATCTCCTCCCTGGGTGGCCAGATCACCCTGCTGGCCCTGCCGCTGACGGCGGCCGTGCTGTTGCACGCCAGCCCCACCCAGATGGGCCTGCTGACGGCGATGGAGATCGCGCCCTTCGTGCTGTTCTCGCTGCCGGGCGGCGTGTGGCTGGACCGCGTGCGCAAGCTGCCGGTCTACGTCGTCGGCGAGTTGTCCATGGGGCTGGCCCTGCTGACGGTGCCGATCGCCCATTGGATGGGCTGGCTGGGCATGGGCTGGCTGTATGGCGTGGCCTTTCTGCTCGGCTGCTGCTACACGATCGCCGGCAGCGCCGCGCAAATCGTGCTGACCCAGGTGGTGCCGCGCGAGCGCCTGGTGGAGGCCCATGCGAAGAACGCGCTGGCCAGCAGTGGCCCGGAAGTCGTAGGCCCCGCGGTGGCGGGCCTGTTGATCAAGCTGGTGGGCGCGCCACTGGCGCTGGCGGTGGATGCCCTGATGCTGGCGCTGTCGGCCGCCATCCTGAGGGGCATCCATGTGGTCGAGCACCTGAGCGAGCGCAGCGGGGCCGGTTTTCGGGAGGAGCTCGCCGTGGGCCTGCGCTTCGTGCGCAGCCAGCCGCTGCTGCCGGTGCTGGCTGCCACGGTGGGCGGCTGGCAGCTCTGCCACAACGCCGCGCTGGTGGTGCAGATCCTGTTTGCCACGCGCGAACTGGGCATGAGCAGTTCGGCCGTCGGCTTGAGCTACGTGGGCCTGGGCGTGGGCACGGTGCTGGCTTCGGTGTTCGGGCATCGCATCAGCGAGCGCCTGGGGCCCGGGCCCTGCCTCGTGACGGGAATCGCCATCTCGGCCCTGGGCTGGGGCGTGCTCGCTCTGGCGCCACTGGGGCCCTGGGGTGTGGCGGCCTTTGCCACCATGCTGAGCCTGTTTGGCGTCGGGGCGGTGCTGATCTTCATCAACTTCCTGTCCCTGCGCCAAGCCGTGACGCCGCAGCCCCTGCTGGGCCGCATGACCAGCACGATGCGCTGGCTGATCCTGCTACCCGCCGGACCCGGCGCCCTGCTGGGTGGCTGGTTGGGCGAGCACTTCGGCCTGCGCGCGGCGCTGGGCTTCGCTTGCGGCGCCGGCCTGCTGCTGGCGGCGGTGGCCTGGCGCAGCGCCACCATCAGCGGCGTGCGCGCCCTGCCCAAGATCGACCACGACGCTGCTGCCGCCGCAGCTTAAGGGCGGTCCAGGCAGGAATGGATCAAGTGCCGCCGTGGAACTGGCTTTGCCAGGCCACTGGTGGCGCCCCCTGGGGGGAGGCGGCCACTTGGGCCGCTTCGGGGGGGGGGCTTAAAACTTCTTGCCGATGCCGATGCTGAACAGCACGGGGTCGACCTTGAACTCGCCGACCTTGGTGCCCTTGGACTTCACATCGGTGCCGATCTGCACCTTCTTCACGTCGACGTTGAAGACCCAGTTGTCGGCCATCGGGACGTCAAAGCCGGCGCCATAGGCGAAGCCCACGCTGGTCTTCTTGATCGACGGGTCCAGCGCGGCGACCACAGCGGGGTTGAACTTGACCGACGAGAAGTGAGTCAGGTTCAGGCCGGCGCCCACATAGGGGCGGAAGCCCATGCCGGTGAAGTGGTACTGCAGCGAGAAGGTGGGCGGCAGGTGCTTCAGCGTGCCGATCTGGGCGTTGCCCGAGCGGATGTCGTGCTTCTGCGGGTAGGTCAGCACCAGCTCGGCCGCCAGATTGGGCGTGAAGAAGTAGCTGATATCGACCTCGGGGAAGGTCTTGTTGTTGACCGACAGGGCCAGCGGGGTGCTGTCCTTGTTGGCCGAATCCAGATGCAGGGCGCGGACGCGCACCAGCCAATCGCCTTGCGCCTGAGCCTGCGCCGGCACGGCAACGAGCAGGGTGGTGGCGGCCACGGTGGCCAGGGCGAAGAGGGCGACGTGCTTGCGGGACATGGTCAGTGACTCCGGGTGGGTTGGGAATGGAGCCATTGCACCGGTCGGAGCGCGGCCGCCGTTTGATCAGGGTCAACCCTGGGGTCGCGCTTTGTGCGTTGCAGCAAACGCTTTGCGCTGGATCAGATTGCGCAGGCCGCCTGTTGCCGCGCGGCCACGCTCAGGCGTCGCGCAAGTCCAACTGGTCGGTGATCAGCCCATCGATGCCGGCGGCCCGCAGGCGCCGCACTTCGGCCGCCTCGTTCACCGTGTAGCTGAGCGCCTTCAGGCCCTGGGCATGCAGGGCGGCGATGGCGGCGGCATCCAGGCTGGCGTGGTGGCACACCACCGCGCAGGCGTGCAGGGCCAGGGCCTGCTGTGGGGCATCGGCCTGCCAGCGCTCCAGCAGCAGAGCCAGCGGCCAGCCGCCATCGGCCGCGTGGGCGGCGCGCAGGGCTTCGGGATCAAAGGAGCTCAGCAGGGGCGGGCAGGGCGCTTGCCAATGCGTGCGAAGCCAGCGCGCCACACCGGTGCCCACGCGCTCGGATTGGCCGGGGCTGGGCTTGAGCTCCAGGTTCAGGGCCAGATCCCCGGCCACAGCCCGTTCGGCCAGGGCGGCCAGGCTGGCGGGCGGCTCGCCGGCGAAGGCGGGGGCGAGCCAGCTGCCCGCATCCAAGCGCTGCAGGGTGGCCCAATCCAGCGCGCAGGCCAGGCCCGCGCCATTCGTGGTGCGCTCCAGCGTGTCGTCGTGTAGCAGGAAGGGCACGCCATCGGCGCTGAGTTGCACATCGCATTCGAAGCCGCGAAAGCCGGCCGCCTGACCCACGCGGAAGGCGGCCAGGGTGTTTTCGGGGGCTTGCTTGCCGGCGCCGCGGTGGGCGATCCAGAAGGGGTAAAGCCAGGCCATGGGTGTCTCCATTCAGCTTTCGTCAGGGAAGCAGGCTGGGCGGCTACGCCTAGGCTCAGTGCCTGTAGGGCGAAGGCAGCTGAGCTAGTATCCCCAACCCCCTGACGCTGCCTCCCGCAGCGCCCCGAGGTCCCCGCCCATGAATGCAGCGTTGCCGCTGACCGCCCCGGTCGCCGCCCCCGAGATCGACGAGCAGGCCCCCGCACGCCTGCGCGAGATTCCTTACAACTACACCTCGTTCTCCGACCGCGAGATCGTGCTGCGCCTGCTCGGCCCGCGAGCCTGGGCCCTGGCCGAGCAGCTGCGCGGCCAGCGCAACACCGGCCGATCCGCGCGCATGCTGTACGAGGTGCTGGGCGACATCTGGGTGGTGCAGCGCAACCCCTACCTGGAAGACGACCTGCTGGCCAACCCGCGCCGGCGCGACGCCCTGGTGGAGGCGCTCTACCACCGCTTGCGCGAGGTAGATCGCCGCCGAGACCCCAGCAAGGACCCTGAGCGCGACGCCCTGGTGGGCGAGCTGCTCGACCAGGCCGGCCAGGCGGTGCAGCGCTTTGCCGCGCGCTTCCGCGAGGTGTGGGATTTACGCAAGCGCACGGCCAAGGTGCTGGGCAAGCACACCGCCAAGGACAACATCAAGTTCGACGGCCTCTCGCGCGTCAGCCACGTGACCGACGCGACCGACTGGCGCGTCGAGTACCCCTTCGTGGTGCTGACGCCCGACACCGAGGCCGAGATGGCCGGGCTGGTGGCGGGTTGCATCGAGCTGGGCCTGACCATCATTCCGCGTGGCGGCGGCACCGGCTACACCGGCGGCGCCGTGCCGCTGGTGTGGAAGAGCGCGGTCATCAACACCGAGAAGCTCGAAGCCCTGCGCGGCGTGGAGATGCTGCAGCTGCCGGGCCTGGACCGTGAGGTGGCCACCATCTACAGCGAGGCCGGCGTGGTGACCCAGCGCGTGGCCGACCTGGCCGAGCAACACGGCTTCGTGTTCGCGGTGGACCCCACCAGCGCCGAGGCCAGCTGCATTGGCGGCAACATCGCCATGAACGCGGGCGGCAAGAAGGCGGTGCTGTGGGGCACGGCGCTGGACAACCTGGCCTCCTGGCGCATGGTGACGCCGGACGCCAAGTGGCTGGAGGTGGTGCGCCTGAACCACAACCTCGGCAAGATCCACGACGTCGAGACGGCCAGCTTCGAGCTGCGCTACTTCGACGCCAGCGGCAAGACCCTGGAGCGCACCGAGCGCCTGGACATCCCCGGCAAGCTGTTCCGCAAGGAAGGCCTGGGCAAGGACGTCACCGACAAATTCCTCGCCGGCCTGCCCGGCATCCAGAAGGAGGGCTGCGACGGCCTGATCACCAGCGCCCGCTGGGTGGTGCACCGCATGCCCAAGGCCGTGCGCACCGTGTGCCTGGAATTCTTCGGCAACCCCAAGGACGCCGTGCCTTCGATCGTCGAGATCAAGGACTACCTGTTCGCTTCCACCAAGGAAGGCAAGGCCATCCTGGCCGGTCTGGAGCACCTGGACGACCGCTACCTGAAGGCGGTGGGCTACGCCACCAAGAGCAAGCGCGGCGGCTTCCCGAAGATGGTGCTGATCGGCGACATCGTGGGCGATGACGAGGCCGAGGTTGCGCGCGCCACTTCGGAGGTGGTGCGCATCGCCAACGCACGCAGCGGCGAAGGCTTCGTGGCGGTGAGCGGCGACGCGCGCAAGAAGTTCTGGCTGGACCGCAAGCGCACCGCGGCCATCGCCAAGCACACCAACGCCTTCAAGATCAACGAGGACGTGGTGATCCCGCTCGAGCGCATGGGCGAGTACACGCTCGGCATCGAGCGCATCAACATCGAGCTCAGCCTGCGCAACAAGCTGGAGCTGGTGGATCGCCTGCAGGCCTTCTTCCAGCAACCCCGCCTGCCTCTGGGGCGCAGCGACGACGCCAGCGAGATCGGCAGCAGCGAGCTGCTGGAAGACCGCGTGGTGCAGGCGCTCGCGCTGATCAACCAGGTGGGCGAGCAGTGGCAGCGCTGGCACGATGAGCTGGACCTCCCCAGAACGGGCGAGGCGAGCTTCTTCGAGCAACTGCAATCCGGCCAGGCCCGCGCCAGCTGGAAGCGCGAATTGCTCAAGCCCTTGCAGGCCCTGTTCAGCGGTGCGGCCTACGCGCCCATCATCGAAGGCATCCGCGCCATCCACCAGGAGGTGCTGCGCGGCCGCGTCTGGGTGGCGCTGCACATGCACGCCGGCGACGGCAATGTGCACACCAACATCCCAGTCAACTCCGACAACTACACGATGCTGCAGACCGCCCACGAGGCGGTGGGCCGCATCATGAAGCTCGCTCGCTCGCTCGGCGGCGTCATCAGCGGCGAGCACGGCATCGGCATCACCAAGCTGGAGTTCCTGACCGACGCTGAGCTGGCCGGCTTTGCCGACTACAAGCACCGCATCGACCCCGAGGGCCGCTTCAACCGCGGCAAGCTGCTGCGCCTGGGACAGGACAAGGAAATCCCCTTTGCCGATCTGACCAACGCCTACACGCCGTCCTTCGGCCTGATGGGCCATGAGTCGCTGATCATGCAGCGCTCGGACATCGGCGCCATCAGCGACTCGATCAAGGACTGCCTGCGCTGCGGCAAGTGCAAGCCGGTGTGCGCCACCCATGTGCCGCGCGCTAATCTGCTCTACAGCCCGCGCAACAAGATCCTCGCCACCTCGCTGCTGATCGAGGCCTTCCTCTACGAGGAGCAGACGCGGCGCGGCATCAGCGTGCAGCACTGGGAGGAGTTCGAGGACGTGGCCGACCACTGCACTGTCTGCCACAAATGCGCCAGCCCCTGCCCGGTCAAGATCGACTTTGGCGATGTGTCCATGAACATGCGCAACCTGCTGCGCAAGATGGGCCAGAAGAGCTTCCGCCCCGGCAATGCCGCGGCGATGTTCATGCTCAACGCCACCAACCCCGAGACCATCAAGCTCGCGCGCAGCGCCATGGTGGGCGTGGGCTTCAAGGCGCAGCGCCTGGCGCACGATGTGCTCAAGAAGTTCGCGAAGAAGCAGACCTCGGCACCGCCCAGCACCGTGGGCCCCGCACCGGTGCGCGAGCAGGTCATCCACTTCATCAACAAGAAGCTGCCCGGCGGCCTGCCCAAGAAGACAGCGCGGGCGCTCTTGGACATCGAGGACAAGGACTACGTCCCCATCATCCGCAACCCGGCCACCACGACGGCGGACACCGAGGCGGTGTTCTATTTCCCCGGGTGCGGCTCGGAGCGCCTGTTCAGCCAGGTGGGCCTGGCCACCCAGGCCATGCTCTGGCACGCCGGCGTGCAGACCGTGCTGCCGCCCGGCTACCTGTGCTGCGGCTACCCGCAGCGCGGCAGCGGCCAGTTTGAGAAGGCGGAGCAGATGATCACCGACAACCGGGTGCTGTTCCACCGCGTGGCCAACACCCTGAACTACCTCGACATCAAGACCGTGGTGGTGAGCTGCGGCACCTGCTTCGACCAACTGCAGGGCTACCGTTTCGAGGACATCTTCCCCGGCTGCCGCATCGTCGACATCCACGAGTACCTGCTGGAAAAGGGCATCAAGCTGGAAGCCGGTGGCGCCTACCTGTACCACGACCCCTGCCACAGCCCGATGAAGCAGCAGGAGCCGATGAAGACCGTCAAGGCGCTGGTGGGCGAGCAGGTGCTGCAGAGCGCGCGCTGCTGCGGCGAATCGGGCACGCTGGGTGTGACGCGCCCCGACATCAGCACGCAGATCCGCTTCCGCAAGGAAGAGGAGCTGCGCAAGAACGCCGCGCAAATTGCGCCGCAGGGCGGTGACGTCAAGATCCTGACGAGCTGCCCGAGCTGCCTGCAGGGCCTGAGCCGCTATGGCAATGACCTGCAGAACGGCTTGCTGGAGGCCGACTACATCGTGGTCGAGATGGCCAACAAGATCCTGGGCGCGAACTGGATGCCGGAGTACGTGGCCAAGGCGAATGCGGGCGGGATTGAGCGGGTGCTGGTCTAAGGGCCGGGCTGTGGCCGGTTGCCGTGGCGCGCCAGGATGCGCGCCAGGCTGCCATCGCGCGCCATCGCAGCCAGTGCCTCGTTGTAGCGCGCCACGAACTCAGGCGCGGTGCTGCGCTTGCTGAAGGCGGTGTAGGAGGGCTCGCTCTCCACCACCAGGGGTGCGGGCGCCAAGCGCTCATCCAGGGCCAGGCGGCGCAGTTCGTAGGCGGCGGTCAGCTCGTCCACCAGCATGCCGTCGATGCGCTCGCGGTCCAGCATCAGCCACAGGCTGCGCCGGTTCACCACGGTGTGGATATGCGGCTGCAGGGCCGGATCCTGCTGCAGCGCGCTGAACTCAGGCCCGTAGACGACGCCGGGCAGCACCCCGAGCGTGACGCCGCCCTGCAGCCACTCGCGCAGGTTGCGCGCCCTGAAGCCGGGTAGGTCGGCGCGGCGCACGAACAGGCGCTTGCGGGCCTGCAGCACCGGGGCGGAAAACCAGGCAAAGCGCTCGCGCTCGGGGCGGCGGAAGGCGCTGCCCATCATGTCCAGGCTGCCGGCTTCGAGCTCGCGCAGGCCGCGGCCGAAGGGCATTTCCTTGAACTCCAACTGGCAGCCCAGGCGGCGCATCAGCTCCTGATTGATTTCGATGTCGATGCCCTGGAGTTCGCCATCGGCTCCACGCGCGCTGTAGGGGGCGTCGTCACTCCAGCGCAGGCTCTTCACGCAGGCCGGCGCAGGCAGGCCCAGGCCCAGGGCCAGCAGGGGCAGGAGGAAGCGCAGCAGCGAAGGCTTGCGAAACATCGCGGGTGGTGGAATGCGGGCTTGTTCGATGCTAGCCGCGGGCTGCCGCGCGCCACCATGAAATCCTGCCCGCTCTGCGCCACCGAAGGTGGCCTGACCCTGTACCGCGATGAGCTGTTGCGCGTGGTGCGGGTGACGGACACCCCCGAGCACCCGGCCTTCTACCGGGTCATCCTGAACGCCCACGTGGCGGAGTTCAGCGCGCTGCCGCGCACGGAGCGGGAGCGCTTGATGGAGACCGTTGTGGCGGTGGAGCGGCTCCTGCTTGACACCCTGCGCCCGGCCAAGATCAACCTCGCCAGCCTGGGCAATGTGGTGCCCCATCTGCACTGGCATGTGATTGCCCGCTTCGCGGACGACGCCCAGTTCCCGGCGCCCATCTGGGCCAACGCCCAACGTGAACGGCCCACCGCAGCGCTGCAGGCCCTGCAGGCGCAATGGCCTGTACTGGATGCCCAGATCGCCCAGGCCGCGGCTTCAGTGCGCTGAGCCGACCGGGCGCTGCAGCGCGCCGCGGGCATCCAGCCCGTAGGGGGCCAGCAGGGTGGCGTAGCGGCCACTGGTCTTCAGCGTCTGCAGTGCGCCGTTGAAGCGCTCGACGAACTCGGCCTCGGTGCTGTGCCGGCTCCAGGCGCTGCCGCCGCGCTCGACGGCCAGCGCCAGCTCGCTGGGCACGATCAGATCCTGCAGGCCGAGGGCGCGCAGCTCGTGCACGCCGGTCAGCTCGTTGGCCAGCACGCCGTCAAGCCGGTGGCGCGCCAGCATTTGCCACAGGCTTTGCCGGTAGGGCACCTGGACGATCTGGCCGCGATACCTGCGATCTTCCAGCAGGGCCACGAACTCGCTGCCATAGGCCACCCCGGTCTGGCCGCCCAGGCGCCAGCCGGCGGCCACCAGACCGGCTAGGCGCAGATGCTGGGTGGGGCCGGTGTCCGGGCGGCGCACGAACAGCACATTGCGCAGCTGCAGCAGCGGGCGCGAGAAGCGCGCATAGGCCTCGCGTTCGGGCCTCGCCAGCGTGGCGGGGATCACGTCCACCTCGCCCGCGCGCAGGGCGGCCAGGGCGCGGGCGAAGGGCAGCTCCTGCAAGCGCAGCTCGCAACCCAGCAGGGCCAGCAGTTCGCGGTGCAGCTCGATTTCAATGCCCCCCACGCTGCCGTCGGGCAGGCGCATGGTGTGGGGCGGGTCCTCGCTCCAGGCCAGCGTCTTGACGCAGGCTGCTCCGGCGGGCACCGCCATGCCGAGCAGGCCGAGCAGCAGGCTGGCAAAAGCCTGGGCAAGGGCGCGGCGGGACACGGCAGGCGGCATGGGCGATTTGAGTGTGGAGGGCCTGGCTGACGCCAAGCTGGCGCGCCCGGGAGCAGGCAGGCACCCGCATGGTGCGGGCTGTGCGCAGTGTGGTGCAAGATGGGTTTCACCTTGCTCCGAAGTGGGGCGCGGGCCCAAGCGCAAGCTCGACAGACTGCTAGTCTCGCTCGGCACGACCCTTGCACCGCCCTTGTGCATCCACCGGGAGTCCCATGCACGCACTCCAGCTACCGCCGCCCCAGCATTTCGACGAGATGCTGCTGGCCAGCGGCGCCATCCGTCCGCAGTACCAGGGCTTTGCCGACTGGCTGCAGGGGCAGACGCCGCGGCAACTGGCCGCCAAGCGCGCCGAGGCCGATCTGCTGTTCCACAAGGTCGGCATCACCTTCGCCGTCTACGGCGACGAGGCCGGCGCCGAGCGCCTGATTCCCTTCGACACCGTGCCCCGCATCGTCCCTGCCGACGAGTGGGCGACGCTGCAGCGTGGCCTGGCCCAGCGCGTCACGGCGCTGAACCGCTTCCTGCACGACATCTACCACGGCCACGACATCGTCAAGGCCGGGCTGGTGCCGGCCGAGCAGGTGTTTGCCAATGCCCAGTACCAGCCCGCCATGCAGGGGCTGGACCTGCCGCATGGCATCTACGCGCACATCACCGGCGTGGACCTGATCCGCCATGCCGACGGGCATTACTACGTGCTGGAGGACAACCTGCGCGTGCCCAGCGGCGTCAGCTACATGCTGGAGAACCGCAAGATGATGATGCGGCTCTTCCCCGAGCTGTTCGACCGCTACTCGGTGGCGCCCGTGGCCCACTACCCGACGCTGCTGCTCGACACGCTGCGCCAGTCCGCCACCGCCGACGACCCTACCGTGGTGGTGCTGACGCCGGGCCCTGCCAACAGCGCCTACTTCGAGCACGCCTTCCTGGCCCAGCAGATGGGCGTGGAACTGGTGGAGGGGCAGGACCTGTTCGTCAAGGGCGGCTATCTGTACATGCGCACCACGGTGGGACCTAAGCGGGTGGATGTGATCTACCGCCGCATCGACGACGCCTTCCTCGACCCGCTCGCCTTCCGCGCCGATTCGATGCTGGGCGTGCCGGGGCTTCTATCTGTCTACAAGCTCGGCCACCTGGTGCTGGCCAATGCCATCGGCACCGGCGTGGCGGACGACAAGTCCATCTACCCCTATGTGCCGGACATGGTGCGCTTCTACCTGGGCGAAGAGCCCATCCTGCGCAACGTACCGACCTGGCAATGCCGCAAGCCCGACGAGTGCGCCCATGTGCTGGCGAACCTGAAGGACCTCGTCGTCAAGGAGGTGCACGGGGCCGGCGGCTACGGCATGTTGGTGGGGCCGGCGGCCACCGCGCAGGAGATTTCCGACTTCGCCGAGCGCGTCAAGGCCGACCCCGGCAACTACATCGCCCAGCCCACGCTGGCGCTCTCCAGCTGCCCAACCTTCGTGGAGAGCGGCATCGCGCCGCGTCACATCGACCTGCGTCCCTTCGTGCTGAGCGGCCGCGAGGTGCGCATGGTGGCGGGCGGGCTGACGCGGGTGGCCCTGAAGGCCGGTTCGCTCGTCGTCAACTCCTCGCAGGGTGGCGGCACCAAAGACACCTGGATCCTGGAGGCCTGAGATGCTCTCGCGAACCGCCTCCCAGCTCTACTGGATGAGCCGCTACATGGAACGGGCCGAAAACCTGGTGCGCATGCTCGACGTCACCCAGAGCCTGAGCCTGATGCCGCAGAGCCGCGGCGCCGCCACCGAGCTGGCCGCACCGCTGGCCGTGACGGGTGCCCTGCAGGCCTACCAGGCGCGCCACCCGCGCTTCGACGCCCGCAGCCTGTTCGAGTTCATGGCGCTGGACCTGGACAACCCGGCCTCGGTGCGTTCCTGCCTGCGCAGCAGCCGCGAGAACGCCCACGCGGTGCGCGGCCAGATCACCGCCGAGATGTGGGAGGCTGTCAACGCCACCTGGCTGGAAGCCAAGAGCCTGCCAGCACGGCTGCGCGACAACCCATCCAGCTTCTTCGACTGGGTGAAGGAGCGCTCGCACCTGATGCGCGGGGCCACGGTGGGCACCTTGCAGCGCAACGACGCCTACTGCTTCATCCGCCTGGGCACCTTCATCGAACGCGCCGACAACACCGCGCGCCTGCTGGACGTGAAAAGCCAGTTGATCGAGCCGGCCGAGGACAGCCTGCAGCCGGTGGCGGCGCGCCAGGACAGCAGCGCCGAGTTCTACGCCTGGAGCGCGCTGCTGCGCTCACTCTCGGCCTTCGAGGCCTATCACGCGGTGTACCGCGACAGCCTGGACGCGCGTCGCGTGGCTGAGCTCCTGATCCTGCGCGATGACGTGCCTCGCTCGCTGCGCAGCTGCGCCGCCCAGGTGGCCGATGTGCTGCCGCAGATCGAGTGCCAGAGCGGCAGCCTGGACGCCGGCCGCACCCCGAAGCTGCTGGCCGGGCAGATGGCGCTGCAACTGCAGCATGCGGACATCGATGCCATCTTGGACACCGGCCTGCATGCCTGGATCACGCGCTTCCTGGAGGAGTCCGCGCAGCTCTCCGGCGCCATCAGCCGTGCCTACTTCGAGGCGCATTGACCATGTTGTTGCACATCGCCCACGACACCACCTACCGCTACGACGCCCCGCTGCGCCTTTCCACCCAGTACCTTCGTCTGAGCCCGCGGCCCACGCCCGGTCTGCAGGTGCTGCGCTGGGCCCTGGAACTGCCGGGCCCGGCCGTGCAGGCGCTCGATGCCTGGGGCAACACCCTGCATGTGCTGACGCTGGAAGGCGACCGCCGCGAGATCCATCTGCGCGCTTTTGGCGAGGTGCTGACACCGGACGGCCCGCAGCCGCCCGAGCCCGAGGACGCCTTGCCGGCCCCGGTGTTCCTGCGCCCCACGCTGCTGACCACCCCTGACGCGGCCCTGCAGGCCTTCGCCCTGCAGCACGCCGCCTCCGTGCAGGCGGCGCCCGCGGCCGGCCTGATGCAGCTCATCGAAGCCCTGCTGCAGCGCATGCCCTACATCCCTGGCGGCACCGACGCCGCCACCCCGGCCGGCCAGGCTTTCGCCACCGGCCATGGCGTGTGCCAGGACCACGCGCAGGTCTTCATCACCTGCTGCCGTCTGCTGGGCCTGCCGGCCCGCTATGTGTCCGGCTACCTGGCCACCGACGCCGAGCATGTGGCCAGCCACGCCTGGGCCGAGGCGCGGCTGCCGGCCGGCTGGGTGGGTTTCGACATTTCGAACCGCTGCCGCGCCGACGGGCATCACGTGCGGCTGGCTTTCGGGGCGGATTACGCGGATGCCTGCCCGGTGCGTGGCATGCGCAGCGGTGGCGGCCTGGAACAATTGGCGACTTCCGTCCGAGTCACCGCTGCCCCCGACCAATGACCTACTGTGTCGCCATGCGCCTGCGCGCCGGCCTGCTGTTTGCGTCCGACACCCGCACCAATGCCGGTGTCGACCACATCGCGCAGTTCCGCAAGATGACGCTGTTCCACATCCCGCACCAGCGCGAGATCGTGATGCTGAATGCCGGCAACCTGGCCACCACGCAATCGGTGGTCTCGCTGCTGCAGCAGCGCCTGCTGCACGAGGTGCCGAACATGCTCAACGTGTCCAGCCTGTACGACGCCGCCGTGCTGGTGGGCCAGACCTTGCGCGAGGTGGTGGCGCGCGACAGCGATGCCGGCCACGGCCCCAGCCAGGGCGTCGACTTCGGGGCCAACTTCCTGCTCGGCGGCCAGATCATGGGTGAGGGCCCGCGGCTCTTCCACATCTACCCGCAAGGCAATTTCATCGAGGCGACGGAAGACACGCCGTACTTCCAGATCGGCGAGAGCAAGTACGGCAAACCCATCATCGACCGCGTCATCCGCTACGACAGCACCGAGCTGCCCGAGGCGGCCAAGTGCACGCTGGTCAGCTTCGACTCCACCATCCGCTCCAACCTCAGCGTCGGCCTGCCCATCGACATGGTGCTGCTGCGCGCCAACCGCTTCGAGGAGCCGATGAAGGCGCACCGCGTGACCGCCGAGTCGGCCTACTTCCAGCAGCTGCGCAAGGGCTGGAGCGAGGGCTTGCGCAAGGTCTTCGAATCGCTGCCCGACGAGCCCTGGTTCGAGACCTGATGCGCATCGCGCTGTTCAGCGCCAAGCGCTACGACCGCCAGAGCTTTCTGGCAGCCGGCGCACGCGACATCGAGTTCATCGAAGCCCGGCTCGACCTGCACAGCGTGGGCGCGGCGCAGGGCTGCGAGGCCGTGTGCGCCTTCGTCAATGATCAGCTCGATGCGGCCGTGCTGGCGCAGTTGCAACGGCTCGGGGTGCGCCTGCTGCTGTTGCGCTGTGCGGGCTACAACCATGTGGACCTGGCGGCCGCGCAGCGCCTTGGGCTGGTGGTGGCACGGGTGCCCGAGTACTCGGCGCATGCGGTGGCCGAGCACACCCTGGCCCTGCTGCTGACCCTGATTCGCAAGACACACCGCGCCCATGCCCGGGTGCGCGAGGGCAATTTCGAGCTCGACGGTTTGCTGGGCTTCGACTTGCACGGCAAGACGGTCGGCGTGATCGGCACCGGGCGCATCGGCCGCTGTGTGCTGCGCATCTTCCAGGGCCTGGGCTGCGAATTGGTGGCGCATGACCCCCAGCCGGACGCCACGCTGGGCGTGGCCTATGTGGGCCTGCAGGAATTGCTGCAGCGCTCCCGCGTGGTGCTTCTGCAATGCCCGCTGAACGGGCACACGCACCACCTGATCAACGCCGAGCGCCTGAGCTGGATGCAGCCCGGCGCGGTGCTGGTCAACACCAGCCGGGGCGCGGTGATCGACACGCCGGCAGTGATCCAGGCGCTCAAGAGTGGGCAGCTGGGTGGGCTGGCCATCGATGTCTACGAAGAGGAGGCCGAACTCTTCTTCGCCGACCATTCGGACGAAATCCTGACCGACGACGTGTTCGCGCGCCTGCTGACCTTTCCGAACGTGCTGGTGACGGCGCACCAGGCCTTCTTTACCGAAGAAGCGCTGGCCGCCATTGCACGGACCACGCTGGACAACGCGGCCGCCTATGCCGCCCAGGGCCTACCGCTGCATCCCGTGGCCGCTTGAAACGACAAAGCCCGGCAAGGCCGGGCTTTGTAGGCATGCAGGCTTGCGCGCAGATCAGCGGCGGCGACGTGCTGCGCCCCCGGCGCAGAGCAGCGACAGCCCTAGCAGCGCCAGGCTCGCGGGCTCCGGCACCTGGCCGGGATTCGGCTTGCCGAAGCGGGCGTTGTCCGTGTCGGCCACGAAGCTGAAGTCGCCCACCAAGCCGGTGTCACCGAAGCTCAGGGTCAGGTTCGAGTAGAGGTCGAACGGGGTGTCGCTGTAGTCGAAGCCTTGCAGCAGAGTGCGATCCGAAAAGATCGCATTGACCTCCAGGCCGGCCGCGCCTTGCGCAAGCGGCGGTGGGGGGCAGTCTCCGTCCACTTCGCAGGCCTGGACGTCGTAGAAGGCGGCGCCGAGCGCCGAGCCTGTGCTGACCTCTTGGTCCCCGACGACGTCGAACACGATGCCACCGGGCATGCCTTCGATGAGGAGCGACAAGATGGGCGAATTGGTGCTGCTGTTGGAGAGTGTCCAGTAGTTGTTGATGCTGTCGCCCTCCAGCGTCAAGCTCCAGCCGCTGCCGGTCACGCCGCCGAAGCCAGACCCAGCGGCACCGGAGACCCAAGTACGCGCATCGGCGCCCGAGGCAAAGAAGGCCGTCACCCGGATGCCTGCCATGTGCTCGCCCGTGGTGAGAAAACCATTCACCTCGTTGAGGCTCTGAAGGGTGCCAGCGGTCTGGTTGACGCTGACGAGGACGGGGTCCGCGGAGGCGCTGGCAGCACACGCCAGCAGCGTGGCGACTTGGGCCCATTTGCGAAAGATTGGCATGGCGACTCCTGTTCAAAGTTGAAGCGGGCGAGGGAATTGAGAACTCTCGCGCTACTTGTGTAGGTTGAAAGCAAGTCTTGTTCCTACCTTTTGAAACAAGTACTTGGCGCGCGTTTCGGAGCGATTGGGCGTTGCCTGTAAAGCAGGCCGACGCGTGATCGCCCGCCTGCGGGCCGACCCGCTCGGGTCAACCCGAGCGGGGAAAGTCCCCGCGTTGCTGGTACACACAGTTACGCCGAAAGGAGGATTGATCTTCCTAGACTTCCGCCCCAGCCGAACGGGTCAACCCCGGGCGGCCAACGGGGCGATCGCGCGCCCCACCTGCTCAGGCAGTACGAGGGGCTTGCGGTCAAAGCTCCCGTGTAGGCAAAGAAAGCGGCACCCCGCCGCTCGCGTTCCCGCAGTAACCGGATGACCTCCGGACCGCAGTTCGCATGACCCCTACCGGGGTCCCTTTGTTTCTCCCATTTGGAGCGTTGGAATGTCGATCTCGAAGAAGGCCCCGCAGCGGGCCCTGTTGTCCCTTTGCCTGAGCGTTGGCCTGGTGGGCCTGGCCCAGGCAGGTGGTGCGGCCGATACCGTGAACACCGTCCGCGGCGCGTTCACCGACCGCATGATCATCAAGTACCGCGACGGTGCTCCGGCTGCCCTGATGGCGGCCGACGGTGCGTTCGTGCCCCCGGGCTTGGCCCGGATGGCCCAGGAGGCTGGCCTGAGCATGAGCGAGCTCAAGACCAATGGCCTCGGCGCCAAGGTCTACAAGCTCAACAAGTGGGCTAGCGTGAGCGAGCTGCAGGCCATGGCCGCGCGAATGGCGGCAGCCGACAGCACCATCGAGTACGCCGAGCCGGACCGTCGCATGTACGCGCTGATGACGCCCAACGACACCGACTTCAGCAAGCTCTGGGGCATGGGCACGGGCGCTGGCGGCATCCGTGCCACCACCGCCTGGGACACCCACAACGGCGCCGGCGTCGTCGTGGCCGTGCTGGACACCGGCATCCGCGCCTCGCACCCCGACCTGAGCGGCCAGACCGTGGCCGGCTACGACATGATTGCCGACACCTTCGTGTCGAACGACGGCAATGCGCGTGACAGCGACCCGTCTGACCCGGGTGACTGGTCCACCGCCGGTCAGTGCGGCACCGGTGAGCCGGCCTCGAACTCCAGCTGGCACGGCACCCACGTGGCCGGCACCATTGCGGCCAAGGGCAATAACAGCCTGGGCGTGATCGGCGTGGCCTACGGCGCCAAGATCCAGGCCGTGCGCGTGCTGGGTCGTTGTGGCGGATACACCTCGGACATCGCTGACGCCATGATCTGGGCCTCGGGCGGCACTGTCTCCGGTGTGCCGGCCAATGCCACGCCGGCCAAGGTCATCAATATGAGCCTGGGTGGCGGCGGCGCTTGCGACACGACCAGCCAGAACGCCATCAACAGCGCCCGCTCGCGCGGCACGACAGTGGTGGTGGCTGCGGGCAATGAGAACCAGAACGCCAGCAACAGCAACCCCGCCAACTGCGCCGGCGTCATCGCCGTGGCAGCCGTGGGCCCGACCGGTGGCCGTGCGTCCTACTCCAACTACGGCACCGTGGTCGATGTTGCGGCTCCTGGCGGCAATATGAGCACGGGCACGGCCAACGGCATCTACTCGACGCTGAACGCTGGCACGCAAGGCCCGGGCGCTGACAACTACGCCTACTACCAAGGCACCTCGATGGCCACGCCGCACGTGGCTGGCGTTGCGGCGCTGCTGTACCAGGCCAAGCCGACGGCGACGCCGGACCAGATCGAGGCCGCCATCAAGAACAGTGCCCGTGCCTTCCCGGCTACCTGCAGCCAGTGCGGCACCGGCATCGTCGACGCCCCGGCGGCCATCGCGGCCATCACCGGCGGCACCACCCAGCCTCCGGGCGGTACGGCCAATGAAGTCGAGTCCAACAACACCACTGGCACCGCCAATCTGGTGGCCACCAGCAACACCACGGTGAATGGCAGCCTGTCCAGCACGACCGACACGGACTACTTCCGCGTCGATCTGCCGGCCGGCAAGACCCTGACCGCCACGCTCAACGGTGGCACCAAGGACTACGACCTGTACATCTACAACAGCTCCGGGACCACCCTGGCCTACAGCGACAAGAGCGCCGGCCAGATCGATACCGCCAGCAGCGCCAATACCGGGACGACCACCTCGACCCGCTATGTCCGCGTCAAGTACTACAGCGGCGGCACTGGCACCTACACCTTGAACCTGAAGTGGTAAGCCCCTTCTAGGAACTCGGCTGCGAGGCCCCGGGCGACCCCCGGGGCCTTTTTCATGGGCTTCTTACACTTCAGCCTTTCCGCCTTTCCCACCATGGCCGGCCTGCGTCCCGAATCTCCCCGCCCCACCGCCATCACCTTGCACCAGGCCAGCCAGCGCCTGGAGCTCAGCTTTGACGACGGTGCCGCGTTCAGCCTGCCCTTCGAACTGCTGCGCGTGTGCAGCCCCTCGGCCGAGGTGCAAGGGCATGGCCCTGGGCAGGAGGTGCTGCAGGTGGGCAAGCGTGGCGTGCAGATCACGGCGCTGGAGCCCGTCGGGCATTACGCCCTGCGCCCGGTGTTCAGCGATGGCCACGACAGCGGCCTGTACTCCTGGGATTACCTCTACCAGCTCGGACGCGACCAGGATCGCCTCTGGGCCGACTACGAAAGCCGGTTGCGCGCCGCAGGCGCCAGCCGCGATCCGGCATGACTGACGACAAGACCCATTTCGGCTTCCAGCAGGTCGACGAGCGCGAGAAGGCGCGCAAGGTGCGCGGGGTGTTTGATTCCGTGGCCTCGCGCTACGACCTGATGAACGACCTGATGTCGGCTGGCGCCCACCGCGCCTGGAAGGCCTACACGGTGGCCGTTGCCGGCCTCGTGGGGGGCGAGACCGTGCTGGACATCGCGGCCGGCACCGGCGACCTGACGCAGGCCTTCGCCAAGCGCGTCGGTCTGCGTGGCCTGGTGCTGCATTCCGACATCAACGAGGCCATGCTGCGCCAGGGGCGCGACCGCCTGCTCGATGCCGGCACGCTGACCCCCAGCCTGCTGGCCGATGCCGAGGCGCTGCCCTTTGCCAGCGAGCGCTTTGATCTCGTCAGCGTGGCCTTCGGCCTGCGCAACATGACGCACAAGGACAAGGCTCTGGCCGAGATGAACCGCGTGCTCAAGCCCGGCGGTCGCCTGCTGGTGCTGGAGTTCAGCAAGGTGGCCGCACCCCTGCAGAAAGCCTACGACTGGTACAGCTTCTCGGTGCTGCCGCGCTTGGGCCAGTGGATTGCCGGTGATGCCGAAAGCTACCGCTACCTGGCCGAGTCGATCCGCATGCACCCCGATGCCGCCACCCTCAAGCAGATGATGAAGAGCGCCGGCTTCGGTCATGTGGATGTGCACAAGCTCAGCGCCGGCGTGGTGGCCCTGCACGTGGGCATCAAATGCTGAAGCGCGGCCTGGGACTGCTGGCCACTGCCCTGACCCTGGCGGCCTGTTCGCCGAGTGACCCGGACCACAAGGTGGCGGCGCGGGTGAACCGCGAGGAAATCAGCGAGCGCCAGGTGGACGCCTTCATCAAGCAGCAGCCGCAGGCGAAGCCGGAGCAGGGCGAGGCCCTGAGCCGCAAGGCCCTGGACCTGCTGATCGACCAGGAGCTCGCGGTGCAGAAGGCCGAGGAGCTGCGTCTGCACAAGGACCCCAAGGTGCTGCAGCAGATGGAAGCGGCGCGCCGCCAGATCCTGGCCGCTGCCTATGCCGACCAGGTGCGTGCCGCGGCCGGCAAGCCCACGCTGGAAGAGGTGCAGCGCTATTACGACGCCACCCCCGCGCTGTTTGCCGAGCGCCGCATCTACAACCTGCAGCGCCTTGACATCGAAGCGCCGCCCGAGCAGCTGGACACCCTGCGCGCACGCCTGGCCGCCAGCAAGAACCTGACCGAGTTCACCGCCTACCTGAAGGCGCAGAACCTGCGCTTTGCTGCGCAGCAGACGGTGGCCGCGGCCAATGAATTGCCGCTCGCCAGCCTCGGCACCCTGGCGCAGATGAAGGACGGGCAATCGCTGCTCAACCGCACGCCCAATGGCTTGCAGGTCGTCATCCTGCTCAGCTCGCGCCCGCAGCCGGTGGATCTGGAGCGCGCCCGGCCGATGATTGAGAACTTCCTTGGCAACCAGCGCCGCAACGAGCACTGGCAACAGGAACTCAAGACCCTGCGCGCGGCGGCCAAGATCGAATACCAGGGGCGCTTCGCCACAGCCCCCACCGCGCCGGCCGCTTCGTCGCCTGCGGCGGCCGGGGCCTCAGCCGTGCTGGCCCCCAACCCCTCGACCACGCCTCAGTACACGCACTGAGGGCGGCGCGGGCTCAGGCGCCCAGACGCCCGGCCAGGATCTGCACGATGCGCTCGGCCGCCTTGCCGTCCCACAGGGCGGGGCGGCGGCCGCGCTTGCCACTCCCGGCCAGCACACCCTCGCAGGCGGCGATGACGGCGGCGGGCTCGGTGCCGGCCAGGATGTTGCTGCCTTCATCCACGGTGATCGGACGCTCGGTGTTGTCGCGCATGGTCACGCAGGGCACGCCCAGTGCCGTGGTCTCTTCCTGCAGGCCACCGCTATCGGTCAGCACCAACGCGGCGTCCTTCCACAGATGCAGGAAGGCCATATAGGGCTGCGGGCCCAGCAGGGTGACGTTGGGGCCCAGGTCGATGCCGGCGGCTTCCAGGTTCTTGCGCGTGCGCGGGTGCACCGGGAAGCAGACCGGCACCTGCTCGCCGATGCGGCGCAGCACGCCGGCTACGCGGCGCAGGTTGTCATCGCCATCCACATTGCTGGGGCGGTGCAGGGTCACCACCGCGTAGCGCGGGTGCGCGGCCTTGAAGGCCTGGGTCTCGAAGCCCGAGGTGTCGGCCGTGGCCAGCTTGGCGGCCTGGTAGAGCACGTTGTCCACCATCACATGGCCGACGTCGAACACCGCGTCCATCGGCTTGCCCTCGCGCTTCAGGTGCTCCAGGCCGCTGGGTTCGGTGACGAAGAACCAGTCGCTGATCGCGTCGGTGACGAGGCGGTTGATTTCCTCCGGCATGGCCATGTCGCCGCTGCGCAGGCCCGCTTCCACATGGGCCACCGGGATCTGCGCCTTCTTGGCCACGATGGAGCAGGCCAGCGTCGAGTTCACGTCGCCCACCACCAGGCAGCAATCGGGGCGCTGTTCGTTGCAGAGCTGCTCGTAGGCCAGCATGATCTTGCCGGTCTGCTCGGCATGGCTGCCGCCGCCGCAGCCCAGGCGCACATCGGGCTGGGGGATGCCGAGCTCCTCGAAGAAGATCTCGTTCATCTCGCGGTCGTAATGCTGACCGGTGTGCACGATCTTGAAGTCCAGCCGGCCATCCAGCTGCAACGCCCGCACCAGCGGGGCGATCTTCATGAAATTGGGACGCGCACCGGCGACCAGGTGGATCAGGGGCTTGGCCATTGGATTCAGGGGGAGGGAAGGCTGCGCGGATTCTCCGCGCAGGGCGAGAATGCCGCGCCCTCAAGACCCCCTTGTTCGCGGAGTTCCCCATGAAGATCCTCGTCACCGGCGCGGCCGGTTTCATTGGCATGCACGTCAGCCAGATCCTGCTGGCACGTGGCGACGAGGTCCTGGGCCTGGACAACCTGAACGACTACTACGACCCCCAACTCAAGCACGACCGCTTGGCGCGCCTGACGCCGCAGCCGGGCTTCCGCTTCGTGAAGCTGAGCGTGGAGGACCGCGCCGGCATGGAAGCGCTGTTCGCGGCGGAGAAGTTCGACCGCGTCGTCCACCTGGCCGCGCAGGCCGGCGTGCGCTACTCGCTCACCAACCCGCACGCCTACATCGACGCCAACATCCAGGGCTTCATGAACATCCTGGAGGGCTGCCGGCACCATCAGATCCAGCATCTGGTCTACGCCTCCAGCTCCAGCGTGTACGGGGGCAACACCCTGATGCCCTTCAGTGAGCACCACAGCGTGGACCACCCGGTCAGCCTGTACGCCGCCACCAAGAAGGCCAACGAGCTGATGGCACACACCTACAGCCATCTCTACCGGCTGCCCACCACGGGCCTGCGCTTCTTCACGGTGTACGGCCCCTGGGGCCGGCCGGACATGGCGTTGTTCCTGTTCACCAAGGCCATCCTGGAAGGGCGCGCCATCGACGTCTTCAACCACGGCCAGATGGTGCGCGACTTCACCTACATCGACGACATCGCCGAAGGCGTGGTGCGCGTGCTGGATCGCCCGGCCGAGGCGGACCCTGCCTACGACCCGATCCAGGCCGATCCGGCGCGCTCGAACGCGCCGTATCGCGTGTTCAACATCGGCAACCACGACCCGGTGACGCTGATGCAGTTCATCGAGGCCATCGAGGCAGCCATCGGCGTGGAGGCCAAGAAGAATTTCATGGATCTGCAGCCGGGCGATGTGCCGGCCACGCATGCCGATGTGTCGGAGCTGGAGGCCACCACCGGCTTCAAGCCAGCGATGCCGGTGCCGCAGGGCATCAAGAACTTCGTCGCCTGGTACCGCGACTACTTCAAGGCTTGATCAAAGCGGGCTCAGGTCCTTCAGGGCCTGACCCTTCAAGTCCTTCTCAGCCAACATCGGCGCCACACCCACGTCGGGCCACTGGATCCCGATGTCTGCATCGTCCCAGCGCACACAGCCCTCGGCCTGCGGGGCGTAGTAGTCAGTGGTCTTGTAGAGGAAGTCGGCCGAATCGCTCAGGGTCAGGAAACCATGGCCGAAGCCGGCCGGGATCCAGAGCTGGCGGTGGTTGTCGGCGTTCAATTCCACGCCCACCCAGCGGCCGAACGTGGCGCTGCCTTGGCGCAGATCGACTGCGACATCGAAGACAGCCCCGGCCACGCAGCGCACCAGCTTGCCCTGGGCGTGCGGCGCGCGCTGGAAGTGCAAGCCGCGCAGCACACCCTTGGCCGAGCGGCTGTGGTTGTCCTGCACGAAGCGCACCGTGCTGCCCACGGTGGCGTTGAACCGTGCCTCGTTCCAGCTCTCGGTGAAGAAGCCGCGTGCATCGCCGAAGACCTTGGGCTCCAGGATCAGCACGCCGGGCAGGGCGGTCTCAATGACGTTCATGGGTCAATCTCTGCAGGTACTGGCCGTACTGCGTCTTGGCCAGGGGCGCGGCCAGGCGCAGCAGCTGTTCGGTGTCGATCCAGCGCTTGGCATAGGCAATCTCTTCGGGGCAGGCCACCTTCAGGCCCTGGCGCTTTTCCAGCGTGGCGATGAACTGGCCGGCTTCGAGCAGACTGTCGTGCGTGCCGGTGTCCAGCCAGGCATAGCCACGGCCCATGATGGAAACGTGGAGCTGCTGCATCGCCAGGTAACGGGCGTTCAAGTCGGTGATCTCCAACTCGCCGCGCGGGCTCGGTTTGAGGTCGCGCGCCAGGTCGCAGACCTGGGTGTCGTAGAAGTAGAGCCCGGTGACGGCGTAGTTGCTCTTCGGCGCCTTGGGCTTTTCTTCGATCGAGACCGCGCGCTTGTGCTCGTCAAAGGCCACCACGCCATAGCGCTCGGGGTCGGTGACGTGGTACGCGAACACCGAGGCGCCTTGCTGGCGCGCGTCGGCCTCCTGCAGCAGCACGGGCAGGTGGTGGCCGTAGAAGATGTTGTCGCCCAGCACCAGGCTGGAGGGCGCACCGCCAATGAAGTCTCGGCCGATCAGGAAGGCCTGCGCCAGGCCATCGGGGCTGGGCTGCACCGCGTAGCGGATGCTCATGCCCCATTGCGAGCCATCGCCCAGCAACTGCTCGAAGCGCGGCGTGTCCTGCGGGGTGGAGATCAGCAGCACCTCGCGGATGCCCGCCAGCATCAGGGTGCTGAGCGGGTAGTAAACCATCGGCTTGTCGTACACCGGCAGCAGTTGCTTGCTGACGGCCAGCGTGGCCGGGTGCAGGCGCGTGCCGGCGCCGCCGGCCAGGATGATGCCCTTGCGATGGCTCGTCATGCGATCACCTCGTCAAGCATGCGGCGCACGCCTTGCTCCCAATGGGGCAGGCGCAGGCCAAACGTGGATTCAAAGCGGCGGCAGTCCAGGCGCGAATTGAGCGGTCGGCGCGCCGGAGTGGGGTAGTCGCTGCTCGGGATGCCCTGGACCTCCTGGCAGCGCAGGGCCTGGCCCTTGGCGCGCGCCTGTTCGACGACGAAGCGGGCGTACGCGGCCCAGCTCGTCTCGCCGCTGGCGCACAGGTGGTAGGTGCCGGAGCGCTCGGGCTGGTCCAGCAGGCTGCGCAAGGCATGGGCCGCGCCATCGGCCAGCAGCTCGGCGCCGGTGGGCGCGCCGATCTGGTCGTTCACCACACGCAGCTGTTCGCGCTCCGCGGCCAGCCGCAGCATGGTCTTGGCGAAGTTGCCGCCGCGCGCCGCATAGACCCAGGAGGTGCGCAGGATCAGGTGCGTGCAGCCGCTGGCGCGGATGCCTTGCTCGCCCGCCAGCTTGCTGGCGCCGTAAACGGAGAGTGGGCCGGTGGTGGCGTCTTCGTCGCGCGGCTGATCGCCACTGCCGTCGAAGACGTAGTCGGTGCTGTAGTGCACCAGCGGGATGCCCAACTCGGCTGCCAGCGCCGCCAGGCGCTTTGGCGCCTCGGCGTTGACGCGCTGCGCCAGTTCGGGCTCGCTCTCGGCCTTGTCCACGGCGGTGTAGGCCGCGGCATTGACGATGGCCTGCGGTGCCACCGCACGCAGCTGCGCCGCCAGGGCCTCCGGGTTGGCGAGGTCGGCGCGCTCGCGGTCCCAGGCCAGCAGCTCGCCCAGCGGCGCCAGGGCCCGTTGCAGCTCCCAGCCCACCTGGCCCTTGGCCCCCAACAGAACGACTTTCATGCGTATTGGGTTTCGATCCAGTCGCGATAGGCGCCGCTTTGCACGCGCGCCACCCAGTCCGGGTGGTCGAGGTACCACTGCACGGTCTTGCGGATGCCGGTCTCGAAGGTCTCGGCCGGGCGCCAGCCCAGCTCGCGCTCGATCTTGCGGGCGTCGATGGCGTAGCGGCGGTCGTGGCCGGGACGGTCCTTGACGTAGGTGATCAGGCGCGCGTACGGACCCTCGGCGCTCGGGCGCAACTCGTCCAGCAAGGCGCAGACGGTCTGGACGATGTCGACGTTGGCCTTCTCGTTCCAGCCGCCGACGTTGTAGGTCTCGCCCACGCGGCCACGCGCCAGTACGGTACGGATGGCGCTGCAGTGATCCTTCACATACAGCCAGTCGCGGATCTGTTGACCATCGCCATACACCGGCAGGGGCTTGCCCGCCAGCGCGTTGACGATCATCAGCGGGATCAGCTTCTCGGGGAAATGGAAGGGCCCGTAGTTGTTGCTGCAATTGGTCGTCAGCACCGGCAGCCCGTAGGTGTGGTGCCAGGCGCGCACCAGGTGGTCGCTGGCAGCCTTGCTGGCGCTGTAGGGGCTGTTGGGCTCGTAGGGGTGGGTCTCGGTGAAGGCTGGGGCGTCGGGTGCCAGGCTGCCGTAGACCTCGTCGGTGCTGACATGCAGGAAACGGAAGTCGCCCTTGATGTCCTCGCTCAGGCCCGACCAGTAGGTGCGCGCCGCTTCCAGCAGGGTGAAGGTGCCTTCGACGTTCGTCTTGATGAAGGCGCCCGGGCCGTGGATGGAGCGGTCCACATGGCTTTCGGCTGCGAAATGAAGGATGGCGCGCGGCTGGTGGGTGGCGAGCAATTGGTCGAGCAGGGCGCGATCGCCGATGTCGCCATGCACGAAGTGGTGGCGTTCGTCGCCCTTCAGGCTGGCGAGGTTCTCGCGGTTGCCGGCGTAGGTCAGGGCGTCGAGCGTGACGACCTTCTCGTGGCTTTGCGCCAGCCAGTCGAGCACGAAGTTGCTGCCGATGAAACCGGCGCCGCCGGTCACAAGAATCGTCATGGCCTCAGGCCCTTCCGTAGGTGTCGGAGTAGCGGACGATGTCGTCTTCGCCCAGGTAGCTGCCGCTCTGCACCTCGATGATCTCCAGCGGCACCTTGCCCGGGTTGGCCAGGCGGTGCACCTCGCCCAGCGGGATGTAGGTGCTCTGGTTCTCGCTCAGCAGGGTGGTCTTGTCGCCCACCGTCACCTCGGCCGTGCCGCTGACGACGATCCAATGCTCGGCGCGGTGATGGTGCATCTGCAGGCTCAAGGAGGCGCCCGGCTTGACCTGGATGCGCTTGACCTGGAAGCGCTCGCCGTGGTCGATGCCGTCGTACCAGCCCCAGGGGCGGTGCACCTTGCGGTGCAGCAACTGCTCGCCGCGGCCTTCCTTCTGGAGGCGCTCGACGATGGCCTTGACCTCCTGGCTGCGCGCGCGGTCGATCACCAGCACCGCGTCCGGCGTCTCGACCACCATCACGTTCTCCACGCCCACCGCGGCCACCAGGCGCGAGCCGGCGTGCACCAGGGTGTTGCGGCAGTTGGAAAGCAGGGCGTCGCCGCGCGTCACGTTGCCGCTGGCGTCCTTCTCGCCCACCTGCCAGACGGCTTCCCAGGCGCCCAGGTCGTTCCAGCCGGCGCTCAAGGGCACCATGGCCAGCGGATGCGCGCTGCCGGGGCAGCGCTCCATCACTGCGTAGTCCACCGATTCGCTGGGCACGGCGGCGAACAGGGTCTTGTCCGGACGCACGAACACGCTGTCCTGTTGGCGCTGGGCAAACGCGGCCTCGGTGGCGGCCAGGATGTCGGGGCGGAACTCGGCCAGGGCCTGGAGCCAGCTGCTGGCGCGCATCACGAACATGCCGGCGTTCCAGCTGTAGCCGCCCTCGCTGAGATAGCGCTGGGCCGTGGGGAGGTCGGGCTTTTCCACGAAAGCCTGCACCACCTCGCCGGCGCTGCGGATGTAGCCATAGCCCGTCTCGGGGCGGTCGGGCGTGACGCCCAGCACCACCAGGCTGCCGTCGGCAGCTCGGCGGGCCGCCTGGCGCATGGCGGCGGCGAAGGCGGCGGGGTCGGTCACCGTCTGGTCGGCCGGGGTCACCACCAGGATCGGGTCGCGGCCTTCCAGCGCGGCCTGCAGCGCAGCCAGCGTCACGGCGGGAGCGGTGTTGCGGCCGCAGGGCTCCAGCAGCACGGCACCAGGCGTCAGGCGTACTTCGCGCAGCTGTTCCAGCACCAGAAAGCGGTGTTCCTCATTGCCCACCACCAGCGGAGCGGCCACGGCCAAGCCCGGTTCGGCCAGCGCGGCCAGGCGTTCGGCGGCCTGCTGGAACAGGCTGCTGTTGCCGGACAGCACGAGGAATTGCTTGGGGTAACCGGCGCGCGACAGCGGCCACAGCCGCGTGCCGCTGCCGCCGGCCATGATGACCGGCTGGATGTCGAGGGGGGTGCTCATGGCGGAATGCTGAAAGCTGCCGCAGGGCGGCACAGGGCCGCGATCGTAGTGGAGGGGTCATTGCGGGCCCGCAGGCCGCCCCTGGGGCAGGGGGCTTTCTAGAATGCCCGCATGCTGATCGAACCCTTCGCCCCCGCCCTGCAGGAGCAGCTGGTGCTGTGGCTGAACCATGTGATGAGCCGTGAACCCGCGGCCATGGCCAAGCTGAAAGACTTCGTGGGGCGCCGCCTGAGTGTGGCGGTGCGCGGGGCACCCGCCTGGGCGCCGCAGCTGCCCGATCTGCACCTGGCCATCACCCCGGCCGGCCTGTTCGAGCGCCTGGCGCCCGAGGAGGCCGGTGAGGCCGCGCTGGCCATCGAGCTGGACGCCAGCAACCCGCTGCAATCGGCGCTGGCCGCGCTGAAGGGCCAGCGCGAGGGCGTCAGCGTGCGCGGTGACGCGGCCCTGGCCGGCGCGGTGAATTGGCTGTTCGACAATCTGCGCTGGGACCCGGCCGACGACATCGCCCGCTTCGTGGGTCCTGCACCGGCGCAGATGCTGGCCCAGGCTGCCGCGGGTCTGAAGGCCGCGCTCAGCCAGTTGCTGAAGCGCTGATGCGGCGCTTTCTGCGCCTGGCGCTGATCTTCTGGACCGTCGTCCGCTACGGTCTGGACGACCTGGCCCTGTCGGGCTTTTCCGACCAGCGGGTGCGCTGGCTGCGCCGGCTCACGAGCGTGGGTCGCAGCTGGGAGCAGCCGCGCGGCGTGCGCCTGCGCCTGGCGCTGGAGCGTCTGGGGCCGATCTTCGTCAAGTTTGGCCAGGTGCTTTCCACCCGGCGCGATCTGGTGCCGCCCGACATTGCCGAGGAGCTCGCCAAGCTGCAGGACCGCGTGCCACCCTTCTCGGCGGAGCTGAGCCGCCGCCTGGTCGAGCGCGCGTTCGCCAAACCCATCGAGGCCCTGTTCGCGCGCTTCGACGCCGAACCGGTGGCCAGCGCGTCGATTGCCCAGGTGCACTTCGCCCAGCTGCACGATGGGCGCGAGGTCGCCGTCAAGGTGCTGCGCCCGGGCATGCTGGACATCATCGAAGACGATCTCGGCCTGTTGCGCACGCTGGCGGCCTGGGTCGAGCGCCTCAGCGCCGATGGCCGCCGCCTGAAGCCGCGCGAGGTCGTGGCCGAGTTCGACATGTACCTGCATGACGAGCTCGACCTGGTGCGCGAGGCCGCCAATGCCGCGCAGCTGCGCCGCAATATGGACGGGCTGAACCTGGTGATGGTGCCCGAGATGATCTGGGACCTCTGCACCGCAGAGGTGATCGTCATGCAGCGCATGCACGGCCTGCCCATCAGCCAGGTGGACGGCCTGCGCGAGGCTGGCGTGGACATCAAGAAGCTGGCGCGCGACGGCGTCACCATCTTCTTCACCCAGGTGTTCCGCGACGGCTTCTTCCACGCCGACATGCACCCCGGCAACATCCTGGTCAGCGTCGCGCCCGAGACGTTCCAGCGCTATGTGGCACTCGATTTCGGGATCGTCGGCACACTCTCCGAGTTCGACAAGGACTACCTGGCGCAGAACTTCGTCGCTTTCTTCCGGCGCGACTACAAGCGCGTGGCCGAGCTGCATGTGGAGTCGGGTTGGGTGCCGCCCGACACGCGCATCGACGCACTGGAAGCCGCCATCCGCACCGTCTGCGAGCCGCAGTTCGACCGCCCGCTCAAGGACATCTCGCTCGGCCAGGTGCTGCTGCGCCTGTTCCAGACCTCGCGCCGCTTCAATGTCGAGATCCAGCCCCAGTTGGTGCTGCTGCAAAAGACCCTGCTGAACGTCGAAGGCCTGGGCCGCCAGCTTGACCCCGACCTCGACCTCTGGGCGACGGCCAAGCCCTTCCTGGAGCGCTGGATGGACGAGCAGGTCGGCGCACGTGCGCTGGCGCGCGTGCTGAAAAAGGAAGCGCCACGCCTGGCCCAGTTCCTGCCCGAGCTGCCGCGCCTGCTGCACGACGCCCTCAAGCAGCAGGCCGCCGGGCGCTCGACCGAGGCCACGCAGCAGCTGGTGAACGAGCTGCGCCGCACCAACCGCATGCTGCAGTCCCTGCTGTGGGCGCTGCTGGGCTTCACCGGTGGTGCGGTGGCGGCGGTGCTGCTGCTGCGTTGGTTCCAGCTGCCCCTGCTCTGAGGCGCGCCGGCCCCCTCGTGGGCCCCACCGGGTTTGGGGTAAAGGTCTAGAAGCGGGCGCCACCCCCGCCACCATAATCCCGCCCGCGCCGCCGCCCCCTGCCCGGGAGCCGCGGCGCCTTTCCATCCGTCCCGGTGCCGTGCCCATGAACACCACGCTGATCGTCTTCGTCGTCCTGTACCTGCTCGGCACCCTGGCCATCGGGGTCTGGGCCGGCTCCCGCATCAAGAACACCTCGGACTTCGCGATTGCCGGTCGCAGCCTGCCGCTGGTGATGGTGATCACGACCACCTTCGCCACCTGGTTCGGTGCCGAGACGGTGATGGGCATCCCCGCCAAGTTCGTGCAGGGCGGCCTGGGCGCCATCGTCGAGGACCCCTTCGGCGCCGGCACCTGCCTGATCCTGGTGGGTCTGTTCTTCGCCGCCAAGCTTTACCAGCGCAACCTGCTGACCATCGGCGACTTCTACCGCCAGCGCTACGGCAAGGGCGTGGAGGTGTTCTGCTCGGCGGCCATCATCCTCAGCTACCTGGGCTGGGTGGCGGCGCAGATCACGGCGCTGGGTCTGGTCTTCAATGTGCTGACCAATGGCGCCATGAGCCCGGCCACCGGCATGATCATCGGCACCCTGGCGGTGCTGATCTATGTGGTGATCGGCGGCTTCCTGGCCGTGGCCTGGACGGACTTCATCCAGATGATCGTGCTGGTGGTCGGCCTGTCCGTGATCGCCGTCTTCGCGGCCGACCTGGCTGGCGGCGCCGGCAAGGTGCTCGACCTGGCGAGCCAGAAGGACCTGTGGAAGTTCTTCCCCGAGCCCAGCTTCACCGACATGGCGATGTTCATCGGTGCGGCCCTGACCATGATGCTGGGCTCGATCCCCCAGCAGGACGTGTTCCAGCGCGTGATGTCCGCCAAGGACGCCAAGACCGCCCAGCGCGGCGCGGTGATCGGCGGCACCGCCTACATCCTGTTCGCCTTCGTGCCGATGTTCATCGTCAGCGCCGCCGTGGTGGTGATGGGCAACGAAGTGATGGAGCTGGCCGCCAACGACTACCAGCGCGTGCTGCCCGCCTTCATCATGGGCAAGATGCCGCTGATCATGCAGATCCTGTTCTTCGGAGCGCTGCTGTCGGCCATCAAGAGCACCTCCTCGGCCACGCTGCTGGCGCCTTCCACCAGCTTCGTCGAGAACATCCTCAAGCAGATGCGCCCGGGCATGACGGACAAGCAGCAGCTGCTGGCGATGCGCTGGACCATCGTCATCTTTGCCGGCCTGGTGCTGGCCTACGCCATCGCCATGCAGGGCACCTCGATCTACGAGCTGGTGTCGGCCGCCTACCAGGTCACGCTGGTGGGGGCCTTCATCCCGCTGGTGTTCGGCCTGTACTGGTCGCGGGCCAGCACGCAGGGCGCGATCTTCTCGCTGGTGGCCGGCGTGGGCACCTGGATCGCCTTCTTCCCGCAGGTCACCACCTGGGGCGAGGTCTTCCCGGGCCAACTGGCCGGCCTGATCGCGGCCTTCTTCGGCATGGTGCTGGGCTCGCTGGCGCCGCAGTGGCTGGCGAACCGCCACGAGCATGTCGACCACCACTTGAAGCCGCACCCCTGAACCCCATCTGTTCCGGGCCTGCGCCCATTCCGCATGGCGGGATGGGGGTTTCTTAGAATCGCGGGCTTTTTGCCCGCTCCCGGAGTTGTTCCATGCCCATCTACGCCTACCGCTGCAGCGCCTGTGGCCATGCCAAGGATGTGCTGCAAAAGCTGACTGACGCCCCGTTGAGCACCTGCCCGGCCTGTGGCGCCGACACCTTCGCCAAGCAGCTGACGGCTGCCGGCTTCCAGCTCAAGGGCTCGGGCTGGTACGCCACCGATTTCAAGGGTGGCGCCAGCGCGCCGGCGCCAGCGGCCGCGGAGGCCGCCCCGGCACCGGCGGCCGCCGGCTGCGGCACCGCCTGCAGCGGCTCCGGCTGCCATTAAGGAACCCGTGTCCACGCTGCGCAAATACCTGATCGCCGGCCTGCTGGTCTGGCTGCCCCTGGCCATCACGGTCTGGGTGCTACATGCCGTCCTGGGTCTGCTGGATGGCATCTTTGCCGCAGTGCTGGGCGCGGCCGCCAAGGTCGCCCCACCCGGCCTGGCCGGCTTCCTGGGCGAGCTGCACAAGATTCCTGGCCTGGGCGTGCTGGTGCTGGCCCTGCTGCTGCTGGCCACCGGCGTGTTCGTGGCCAATTTCGTCGGCCAGTGGTGGTTGCGCCAGTGGGATGGGTTGATGCACCGCATCCCCATCGTCAAGAGCATCTACAGCTCGGTCAAGCAGGTTAGCGACACCCTGTTCTCCAGCAAGGGCAACGCCTTTCGCGAGGCCGTGCTGGTGGAGTACCCGCGCGCCGGCAGCTGGACGATCGCCTTCGTCACCGGCAAGCCCGCGGCCGAGGTGGCGCCGCTGCTGGGCGATGGCAGCGAGCATGTCTCGCTCTACGTGCCCACCACGCCCAATCCGACCTCGGGTTTCTTCCTGATGGTGCCCAAGAGCCAGCTGCGCCCGCTCGCCATGAGCGTGGATGCCGCGCTCAAGCACATCATCTCCATGGGGGTCGTGGCCCCCAGCGCTCCTTCGCCGGCGGCAGCGGTAGCGCCGAGCGACCCCAATCCGATCGGCTGAGCCCGCCGGCGTCGGGCTCAGCCAGGGCATCGCCAATCCCCCCTTTTTTTCAGTTTGTGTGGCCGCGCCGAAGTGGCCAGGAGTCAGAAATGCGTACGAGTTACTGTGGTGATGTGAGCGAGGCCCTGCTGGGTCAAGAGGTGACGCTGATGGGCTGGGCCCACCGCCGGCGTGACCATGGCGGCGTGATCTTCATCGACCTGCGCGACCGCCAGGGCCTGGTGCAGGTGGTCTGCGACCCCGACCGCGCCGAGATGTTCAAGACGGCCGAGGGCGTGCGGGGCGAGTTCTGCCTGCAGGTCAAGGGCAAGGTCCGCGCGCGCCCGGCCGGCACCGAGAACGCCAACCTGGTGAGCGGCAAGATCGAGGTGCTCTGCCACGAGCTGACGGTGCTGAACCCCAGCGTCACGCCGCCGTTCCAGCTGGACGACGACAACCTCAGCGAGACCACGCGCCTGACGCACCGCGTGCTGGACCTGCGCCGCCCGGCCATGCAGAAGAACCTGATGCTGCGCTACCGCGTGGCGATGGAGTGCCGCAAGTTCCTGGACGAGAACGGCTTCATCGACGTCGAGACGCCGATGCTGACCAAGAGCACCCCGGAAGGCGCACGCGACTACCTGGTGCCCAGCCGCGTGCACGACGGCATGTTCTTCGCGCTGCCGCAGAGCCCCCAGCTCTTCAAGCAGCTGCTGATGGTGGCCGGCTTCGACCGCTACTACCAGATCACCAAGTGCTTCCGCGACGAGGACCTGCGCGCCGACCGCCAGCCCGAGTTCACCCAGATCGATATCGAGACCAGCTTCCTGACCGAGGAAGAGATCCGCTCGATGTTCGAAGGGATGATCCGCCACGTCTTCCGCAAGGCCATGAACGTGGAGCTGGGTGACTACCCGGTGATGAAGTACGCCGAGGCCATGCACCGCTTCGGTTCCGACAAGCCCGACCTGCGCGTCAAGCTCGAGTTCACCGAGCTGACCGACTGCATGGGCGATGTGGACTTCAAGGTCTTCAGCGGCCCGGCCACCACCCCGGGTGGCCGCGTGGTGGCGCTGCGCGTGCCCGGCGGCGCCGAGATGAGCCGCGGCGAGATCGACGCCTACACCGAGTTCGTCAAGATCTACGGCGCCAAGGGCCTGGCCTGGGTCAAGGTCAATGAGGTGGCCAAGGGCCGCGAGGGTCTGCAGTCGCCCATCGTCAAGAACCTGCACGACGCGGCGATTGCCGAGATCCTGAAGCGCTCGGGCGCGCAGGATGGCGACATCCTGTTCTTCGGTGCCGACAAGGCCAAGGTCGTCAACGACGCCATCGGTGCGCTGCGCATCAAGATCGGCCACAGCGAGTTCGCCAAGGCCAAGGGCCTGTTCGAGGACCGCTGGGCGCCGCTGTGGGTGGTGGACTTCCCGATGTTCGAGCACGACGAGGAAAACGGCCGCTGGGCCGCCGTGCACCACCCCTTCACCGCACCGAAGGACGGGCATGAGGACTACATGGCCACCGACCCGGGTCGTTGCATTGCCAAGGCCTACGACATGGTGCTGAACGGCTGGGAACTGGGCGGCGGCTCGGTGCGTATCCACCGCGCCGAGGTGCAGGCCAAGGTCTTCGAGGCGCTGAACATCAGCGAGGAAGACCAGCGCGTCAAGTTCGGCTTCCTGCTCGACGCCCTGCAGTACGGCGCGCCCCCGCATGGTGGCCTGGCCTTCGGCCTGGACCGCCTGGTGACGCTGATGACCAAGGCCGAGTCGATCCGCGACGTGATCGCCTTCCCGAAGACCCAGCGCGCCCAGTGCCTGCTGACCGGCGCGCCGAGCAATGTGGACGAGAAGCAGCTGCGCGAGCTGCACATCCGCCTGCGCAATGCCGCAGCCACCGCGGCTTGATGGCGGCGTGATCGAATCCCAGGGCAGCTTCGGCTGCCCTTTTTCATTTCTGGTGACAAATCGTATGAAGCGCGTACTTGGTCTCTGTGTGGTGATGGCATTGAGCGCCTGCGGCAAGCAAGGCACCGAGCTGGGGCAGGGCGGTTCGGTGGTGACGGGCTCGGGCGGCCCGGCTGGCGCCAAGAACGCGGCCAAGGAGCTGGTGAAGTGCGACGCGCCGGTGGCCACGCTGGCGCTGGTGGAGAACCCGAACGGCTATGTCTACGGCGGCGCGCGCGGCCTGCCCGAGACGCCGCTGCCGCTGGTGCGCCTGCTGGCGCAGCAGAGCGGCTGCTTCCGCGTCGTGGACCGCAATATGGGTCTCAAGCAGATCGTGCAGGAGCATGAGCTGAAGGAGTCCGGCCTGCTGCGCCAGAAGGACAGCACGGTCCACAAGGGCAAAGGCTACGAGGCGCAGTACATGCTCACGCCCTCGCTCACCTTCAGCGAGATGGACGCCGGCCGTCAGGTCGGCGGCATCCTGGGGCAGATCCCGGTGCTGCGGAACTTCGTCGGGGCGGCCGAGCAGGTCAAGCTCAAGGAGGCCCAGGTGACCCTGCTGCTGGTGGACAGCGAGACCACCGAACAGGTGGCCGCGGCCACGGGCTCGGTGCGCGTCACCGACCTGGGCGTGGGCGGCTTCATGATGGGCAAGCTGGGCGGCGCGGCCGGGGCCGGCTGGGCCAACAGCAACGAGGGCAAGGTGATCGCCGCCGCTTTCCTGGATGCGCACAACCAGCTGGTGCAGCAGGCGCGCGAGCTGGCCGCCAAGGACCTGCCGCCGCCGGTGGCGACGAAGAAGAACAAGCCGGACTGATTTCCCGCCTCAGCGCAGCGGCAGCGGCGCCCCTGTCTTCACGCTGCGGATGGAGAAGCTGCTGGTGATGTCCTGCACCATCGGCAGGGCCTGCAGCCGGCGCACGCAGTGTTCGTAGTCGGCCAGCTCGCGCACCACCACCTCCAGAAGGTAGTCGTGCGCGCCTGACACCACATGGCAGGCCAGCACCTCGGCCATGGCCTGGGCGGCACCCTCGAACTCGCGCACGGCGTCCTCGCGGTGATGCTGCAGGCGCACGTTGACGAACACCGTCACCCCGAGGTTCAAGGCCTTGCGGTTCAGCACCGCGCGGTAGCCGTCGATCAGCCCCGCCTCTTCCAGGCGCTTGAGCCGGCGTGCGCAGGGGGATTGCGACAGGGCGACGCGCTCGGACAGCTCGGCGATGCTGAGGCGGCCATCACGCTGCAGCAGGTCGAGGATTTGCAGGTCCAGGGCGTCCATGGGTTGAAATCGCTTCTTGATGATTTGATTTTGGTGATTTTCGCCAATAGCGATCCGTTCCGGCATCGAAATCGCTGAAATCCACCCCGACCGCCTGGTCAGAATTCCTAGGGTTAACACGGAGTTCGACGACCATGCAGTTCCGCGCCGCCAGCCCCTGGGCCCTGATTCGCCTGCCGGCCCTGAGTGCCAGCCAACTGGGTTGGGCGGCCATGGGCCTGACCCTGCTCATCTGGGCGGGCTTCTTCCTGTCGCTGCGTGCAGGGGCCAAGGCGGCGCTGGCGCCCACCGACCTGGCGCTGCTGCGCTTCCTGCCGGCGGCGCTGCTGCTGGCCCCGCTGGCCTGGGCGCGGCGCCGCCGCCTGCTGCAGGTGCCGCCGCGGCTGCTGTTGGCCATCCTGTTCGGCGCGGGCCTGCCCTACTTTCTGCTGGCCGGCTGGGCCATGCGCCACGCGCCGGTGGCCGATGGCGCCACCCTGATTCCGGGCACGCTGCCGCTCTCCGCCGCGCTGCTGGCCGCGTTTGCCGGCGGCCGCACGGCCCTGGCGCGCTGGCCGGCGCTGCTGGCCATTGCGGTAGGCGTGCTGGTGCTGCTGGTGCTGGGCTCGGGCGCCAGTGGGGCCGCCTGGGTCTATGGGCTGTTCCTGCTGTGCAGCCTGCTGTGGTCGAACTACACCCTGGCGCTGCGCCGCGCCGGGCTGCAGCCGCTGGAGGCGGTGGCCCTGCTGGCGCTGCTGTCCAGCCTGCTGCTGCTGCCCTTGCTGGTCTGGCAGCCCCCCACGGCCCTGCTGGCCCTGCCCACCGACACCCTGCTGCTGCAGTTTCTGGTGCAGGGCCTGGGCGTGGGCCTGGTGTCTACCTTCAGCTTCAGCCTGGCGGTGGCGCGCCTGGGTGCGCAGCGTTGTGCCGCCGCTGGCGCGCTCACGCCGGTGCTGGCCGGCCTGCTGGCCTGGGCGCTGCTGGGCGAGGCACCGGGCCTGGCCACGCTGGTGGGCATGGGCTTGATCGTGGGCGGCGTGCTGTGGAGTCAGCGCCGCGTATAACGCGGCATGCCTTTCAAGATCCCTGAGTCGGTGCTGGTGGTGATCCACACTCCGGCGCTGGACGTGCTGCTGATCGAACGTGTGGAGCCGCCCGGTTTCTGGCAGTCCGTCACCGGCGCCAAGGACCATGCGGACGAGCCCTGGACCGTGACGGCCTGGCGCGAGGTGGCCGAGGAAACCGGCATCCGCGCCGGCAGCCTTGCCGACTGGGAGCTGGAAAACGTCTACGAGATCTACCCGCGCTGGGCGCACCGCTACGCCCCGGGGGTGACGCACAACCGCGAGCGCGTGTTTGGCCTCACCGTGCCGGCCGGTACGCCGGTGCAGCTGAACCCGCGTGAGCACCGGGCCTGGCGCTGGCTGCCCTGGCAGCAGGCGGCCGATGCCTGCTTCTCGCCCTCGAACGCCGAGGCCATCCTGCAGTTGCCCCGGCGCCTACCCCGGCGCCAACCCTGATGGCCGGCCGCTGCTGCCCGCGCGCATGATGGCGCGGTGAGCCGCGCCAGCCCTCCTGCCACCTCCGCCGCGCTGCGCCAGCGCCTGCGCCTGGCCCTGGCCGTGGCCCTGTGCGGCAGCCTGCTGTCGCTGGCGGCCGGCTATGGCTTGGCGCGCAGCACCCAGCGCCAGGCCGAGGCCGAGCTGCAGCGCCTGAGCCAGCGCGTGGCCCTGGTGCTGCAGCAGCGCGTCGAGGCCCCCACCGAGGGCCTGCGCGGCCTGCGCGGCATGCTGGAGGCCACGCAGCGCCTGGAGCAGCCGGCGCTGGAGCGCTATGTGCAATCGCGCGAACTGCTGGGGCGCTTTCCGGGTGTGCAGGGCTTCGGCTGGGTGCAGGCCACCGCGCAGGGCTATGCCTGGCAGGCCTTTGCCGCCGCGCCCGGCACGCAGGCCCCGCCGCTGGATGGCGACCCGGCCTGGCGTGCCACGCTGGACGCCGCGGTGGCACAGGCCCAGCCGCAGCTCTCGGCCCCCACCGGCCAGGGCTGGGTGCTGGCGCTGCCGCTCTACCAGGCGGGCAAGCCGCAGCAGACGGCGCAGCAGCGCATCGATGCCCTGCAAGCCCTGCTGCTGGCGCCGCTGCAACCCGCCGGCCTGCTGCAGGACCTGGAGGCCCTGGGCGCCGGTGATCTGGCCCTGCGCCTGAGCGACCGCGCCCAACCCGCCACGCCGCTGCACATCAGCCCCGGCTGGCGGCCCGGTGTGGCCGGCCAGACCCAGCTGCTGCAGGTGCTGGGCCGCGGCCTGCTGCTGGAAAGCCAGCCCAGCCCGGCACTCAGCGCAAAGTACCCGCTATGGCCTGCGGCCGGCCTGGCGGCGGCCGGCGTGCTGCTCAGCTACCTGTTCGGCCTGCTGCTGGTGCAGCAGCTGCGCGCCCGCGAGCGGGTGGAGCTGGAGAACCAGGCGCTCACGCGCGAACTGGAACAGCTCTCGCGCGTGGCGCGGCGCAGCTCCAACGCCGTGCTGATGGCCGACCCGGAGGGCCGCATCAGCTGGGTCAACGAGGCCTTCAGCCAGCTGCACGGCTGGCGCGCCGAGGAAGCCCTGGGCCACAAGGTGGAGGAGCTGCTGCAGATCGAGCTGGGCGACGGCGAGCGCGCCGCGCGCGGCCGCGACGGCAGCCTGCACTGGGTGCTGCAGGAATGCCTGCAGAGCCCGCAGGGGCCGATCCTGATCCAGACCGACATCCACGAGCGCAAGCGCATGGAAGCCGAGCTGGCCGCCGGCCGCGAGCTGCTGGACCGCAGCGGCCGCATTGGCGGCGTGGGCGGCTGGGCGCTGGATTTGCGCACGCAGACCATGCGCTGGACCGAGCAGGCCTGCCGCCTGCACGAGCTGCCGCTCGACCACCAGCCCAGCCTGGAAGAGGCGCTGGGCTACTTTGCGCCCGAGGCGCAGCTGAGCCTGCACGAGGCCCTGGACGCGGCGCGCGAGCACGGCCGCGGCTTCGAGCTGGAGCTGCCGCTGGTGACGGCGCGCGACCGCAAGATCTGGGTGCGCGTGGTGGGCGAGGTCGAGTTCCAGGGCGGCCGGCCGGCCCATCTGCACGGCACCTTGCAGGACGTGAGCGCGCGCCGCGAGGCCCAGGAGCAGGTGCGCCGCAGCGCCGAGCAGCTGCGTGCCGCCATCGACGCCGTCGACCAGGCCTTTGCGCTCTACGACCCGCAGGACCGCCTGGTGTTCTGCAACGAGCGCTACCGCCAGCTGCTGCCCCAGGGCCCCGAGCTGTTCGAGCCCGGCACGCCCTACCGCAGCCTGCTCACCGAGCTGGCCGAGCGCGGCCTCGTGCCAGCCGCCAGCGGGCAGGAAGAAGCCTGGGTGGCACGGCGTCTCGCCGAGCGCCGCGCCGGCGCCGTCAACGAACTGCTGCATCTGAGTGACGGCCGCGTGCTGCGCGTCATCGACCGCCGCATGAGCGATGGCCATGTGGTGGGCTTTCGCATCGACATCACCGAGCTGGTGCAGGCCAGCGAGCGCGCGCAGGCGGCCGCCACCGCCAAGAGCCAGTTCCTGGCGAACATGAGCCATGAGATCCGCACGCCGCTGCATGCCGTGCTGGGCATGCTGGCCCTGCTGGGCCGCAGCGGCCTGAACGCGCGCCAGAGCGACTACCTGGGCCAGGCCGACAGCGCGGCGCGCGCCCTGCTGGCCCTGCTGAACGACACGCTGGACTTCGCCAAGATCGAGGCCGGCAAGATGGGCCTGGACCCCCAGCCCATCGTGTTCGAGGACTTCTGGCGCGAGCTGGCGCCGCTGTGGGCCGCCGGCCTGCGCGACAAGCCGGTGGAGCTGATCTTCGACCTCGACCCCGCGCTGCCCGCCGCCGTGCTGGGAGACGCGCTGCGCCTGCAGCAGGTGCTGCTGAACCTGGGCTCCAACGCCGTCAAGTTCACCGAACGCGGCGAGGTGCGCCTGCAGGTGCGCCTGCTGGCTCGCGAGGCGGGGCGCTGCCTGCTGGCCTTCAGCGCCAAGGACACCGGCATCGGCATTGCGCCCGAGCACCAGCAGCGCATCTTTGCCGGCTTCACCCAGGCCGAAGCCAGCACCACGCGCCGCTTTGGCGGCACGGGTCTGGGCCTGGCCATCAGCCAGCACCTGGTGGCGCTGATGGGCGGCCATCTGCAGGTGCGCAGCGTGCCGGGGCAGGGTAGCGAGTTCTTCTTCGAGCTGCGCCTGCCGGTGGTGGAGCTGCCCGCGGCCCCCGCCCCACCCGCACAGGTGCTGCGCGCCTGGCTGCCGCAGCCGGCGGGCCGCGCCGTGCTGCAGGCCCTGGTGCAGCAGCTGGGCTGGCAGCTGGAGCTGCTGGAGACGCCGCTGCAGCTCGACACCCTGGCCGTGGGCGCACCGCTGCTGCTGGACCCGGGTGCCGGCGACGAGCCGCTGCGCCGCCTGCGCAGCCGCCGGCCCGAGCAGCCCTGCCTGGTGCTGGGCAGCCTGCAGCTGCAGGAGCGCTGGCAGGCCGAGGGCCTGCTGGACGGCCCAGCGCTGGCCCTGCTCAAGCCGCTCACGCCCGGAGCGCTGCGGCGCGCGCTGGTGCGCCTGCAGCAGCCGGCCGAGCACGCCGGGGTGCCCCAGCCGCGCCTGCCGGGCCTGCGCCTGCTGGTGTGCGAGGACAACCCCACCAACCAGCGTGTGGTGGGCGAGCTCCTGCGCCTGGAGGGCGCCCAACTGCAGCTGGCAGACGATGGCGCGCAGGGCCTGGCGGCGCTGCAGGCCACCCCCGAGGCCTTCGACGCCGTACTGATGGACCTGCAGATGCCCCAGCTGGATGGGCTGGAGGCCACGCGCCGCCTGCGCCGTGCCGGCCTGCGCCTGCCGGTGATCGGCATGTCCGCCAACGCCAGCGCGGCCGACCGCCAGGCCTGCCTGAACGCCGGGCTGGACGACCTGATCGGCAAGCCCTTCGAGCTGGAGCAGCTGGTGGTCACGCTGCGGCGCTGGACCGGCCGGGCCGCCCCCTTGCCGGGCCGTCCCGCGCCGGTGACGGACAGCAACCTTGCCGACCCCGTGCACGCACTGGCCCTGGCCGCCGGCGTGAACCTGAGCACCGCGCTGGCGCGCCTGGGCGGCCAGCGTGCCGTCTACTCGCGCTGCCTGGACGGCTTCCTGGCCGAGCTGCGCGAGCCGCGCGCGCTGGACGCGCGCCGCCTGCACAGCCTGCAGGGCAATGCCGCCACGCTGGGCGCGCAGGTGCTGGCCGACGAACTTCAGGCCCTGGGCGGCGCGGCCGCACGCTCCGGCCCCGAGCAAGAGGCCTGCGTGCGCACCCTGCTGGACGAAGCGCGCCCCGGCCTGGAGGCCCTGGCCGTGGCGCTGCACGGCGAGCTCGGGGTGCAGGCCGCCCCCGAGCCCGCGCCCGCCGCCGGAGCGGCTGCGCCTGCGCCCCTGCGCGCCGAGCTGGAGGCGCTGCTGACCCTGCTGCGGAGCTCCGATCTGGCCGCGCTGGAGCGCCTGCCGCGCCTGCGTGCGCTCGGCCTGGGGCGTAAGCTGAAGGACCTGGAGACCCTGGTGGACCAATTCGATTTCGCCGCCGCCGCCGAGCTGGTGCGGCGCTGGCTGCAAGAACCCGCCCCATGAACGAACCCGATCCGTCCGCCGCGCCGCGCCTGCTGGTCGTCGACGACCAGCCCATCAACATCCAGGCGCTGTACCGCAGCTTCGCGGCCGACCACCAGGTCTTCATGGCCACCACCGGTCGCCAGGCCCTGCAGGTGGCCGAGCAGCAGCGGCCCGACCTGATCCTGCTCGACCTGGAGCTGCCCGACATGGACGGCCTGGCCGTCTGCCAGGCGCTCAAGGCGCAGGAGCTCACGCGCGACATCCCGGTCATCTTCGTCACCGCGCATGGCAATGACGAAGTCGAGACGCGCGGGCTCGAAGCCGGCGCGGTGGACTTCATCCACAAGCCCATCAACCCCGCCGTGGTGCGGGCGCGCGTGCGCACCCACCTCACGCTCAAGCAGCAGTCCGACCAGCTGCGCCGCCTGGCCTTCATCGACGGCCTGACCGGCCTGCACAACCGCCGCGCGCTCGACGAGCGCCTGAACGCCGAACTGCGCCACGCCGCGCGCACCGCCCAACCGCTGGCGCTGGCCATGATCGACGTGGACTTCTTCAAGGCCTACAACGACCATTACGGCCACCAGGCCGGCGACGACGCGCTGCGCGCCGTGGCCCAGGCCCTGCAGCGCGGCATGCTGCGGCCGGTGGACCTGGCGGCGCGCTACGGCGGCGAGGAGTTCGTCTGCCTGCTGCCCGAAACCGAGGCCCCCGGCGCGCTGGCCGTGGCCGAACGCCTGCGCGCCGCCGTGCAGGCCCTGGCGCTGCCGCATGCCCGCTCCAGCGTGGCCGAGGTGCTGACGGTCAGCATCGGCGTGGCCGCCTGGCTGGCCAGCGCGGGGCGGCCCATGCTGACGCCCGACACCCTGCTGCAGGCCGCCGACGCGGCCCTCTACGACGCCAAGCATGGCGGCCGCAACCGCGTGTGCGGCCGCGACTTCGAAGCATGAGCGACATTCAGGAATCTACGCTGCGCCTGGCCACCTACAACATCCACAAGGGCGTGCGCGGCCTCGGGCCGGCTCGCCGGCTGGAGATCCACTCGCTGCGCGAGGGTGTGCGCGAGCTGGCTGCCGATCTGGTGGCGCTGCAGGAGGTGCGGGCGTTCAACCACCACGAGGCGCGCCGCTTCGCCCACCAGGGCTGGCCTGAGGAGGGGCAGGCCCAGTACCTCGCGCCCGAGGGCTTTCACACCGTCTACCGCAGCAATGCCGTCACCAATGGCGGCGAGCATGGCAATGCGCTGCTCTCGCGCTGGCCCATCCTGCATGTGGGCCACCACGACGTCTCCGACCACCGGCTGGAACAGCGCGGCCTGCTGCATGTGCAGGTCGACTGGCCGGGCTGCCCGCTGCATGTGGTGGTGCTGCACCTGGGCCTGTTTGCCGGCAGCCGGCTGCGCCAGGTGCACCGCCTCGGCGCCTATCTGGAGCGCGAGGTGCCGCCGGATGCCGCGCTGCTCGTCACCGGCGACTTCAACGACTGGCGCGAGCGCCTGGATCCGGCCCTGGCCGATCTGCAACTGCACCGCGCCGAGGTGGACGGCCACCGGCCCCAGACCTTCCCCTCGCGCGCGCCGATCTTCGCGCTCGATCGCGTCTACCTGCGTGGTCTGCGCTGCCGCCGCATCGAAGTGCCGCGCGGCCTGCCCTGGGCGCGCGTGAGCGACCACCTGCCCCTGGTGGCGGAGCTGGAGCCCGACCGGTGATGCGCGCGCGCGCCGCCCCCTGCGGCGGCCACGAGATCCGCCTGCTCGAAGGCGGCGATGAACTCTTCCCTGCGCTGTGCGAGGCCATCCGTGCTGCCACCCACGAGGTCTGGTTCGCCAGCTACATCGTGCACACCGATGCCCCTTCAGAAGCGGTGCTGGACGCGCTGCGCGCCGCGGCGCGGCGCGGCGTGCGCGTGCGCATGGTGGTGGATGGCTTCGGCGCCCGCCACGCCTTGCCCTGGTGGCAGGAGCGGCTGGAGGGCAGCGGCGTGGCGCTGGCGGTGTTCCGCCCCATCGACCGCTGGTGGCACTGGCTGCAGCCGGGCCAGCTGCGTCGCCTGCACCAGAAGCTCTGCGTGGTGGACGGCGAGCACGCCTTCGTGGGCGGCATCAACCTCATCGACGACCGGCGCGACCTGAACCACGGCGAGCTGGAGGCGCCGCGGCTCGATTACGCCGTGCACCTGCGCGGCGCGCTGGCGCACGACGTGGCGCGCGCCGCCCGCAAGGTCTGGACGCGCGCTTGGCTGGGCCGCGATTTCAGCGAGGAGCTGCGCGACTGGCTGCTCGCCCCCGAGCTGGTGGACCGCTCGCGCGAGCTGCTGGGCCGCTGGTGGCAGCGCACGCGCGGCCTGCTGGGCGTGCGCAAGGCCTTGCGCGCCCAGCAGCGCGCCGCCCAGTCCGACCGCCGCCCGGTGCGTGCCGCCTTCGTGCTGCGCGACAACCTGCGCCACCGCCACGACATCGAGCGCGAGTACCTGCACGCGCTGCGCAGCGCGCAGACCCGCTTCGATCTCATCTGCCCTTACTTCTACCCCAGCGCCCGCCTGCTGCGCGCGCTGCTGGGCGCGGCCCGGCGTGGCGTGCAGGTGCGCCTGCTGCTGCAGGGCCGCTTCGACTACCGCCTCGCCGCGCTGGCCGCGCGCGCGCTGTATGCCGAGCTGCTGGCGCGCGGCGTGCGCATCTATGAATACCGCGCCGCCTTCCTGCACGCCAAGGTGGCGCTGGCCGATGCCGAATGGGCCACCGTGGGCAGCAGCAATCTCGACCCGACCTCGCTGCTGCTGAACCTGGAAGCCAATGTGGTCGTTTACGACGCCGGCTTCAACCAGGAAATTGGCCAGGCCTTCGAGCGCGCGCTCGAAGGGGCCGAGGCCATCCACCCGGCCGGCGCACCGCAAGGCCTGGGCGCCTGGCTGAAGCGCCTGCTGGTGGCGTGGATTGCGCAGACCTATCTGCGGGTGGCGGGCGGGCCGGAGCGTTACTGAGCCTGGCCGCAGGCCAGGCGTTACTTCGGCGCGGCCCCCTGCAAGGGGAGATCCGGCAACGCGGCATCAAAGCGCGCCACCCAGCCGGGATCCACCTTGAGGCTGCACAGCAAGTGCCGGCTGGGCGGCTCCGGCATGCCGGGCGGTTGCAGGGCAACGAACTCGTTCGGGCCATAGCCCTGGCGCTGCAGCATCAGCGCCAGTTCGCTGCGGGTGCTGATCATGAAGTCGGCACGGCCGCGCGCCAGCATCGGCAGGGCGCGGGCCGTGCCGGCGCTGACCAGCTGGGCCGGGCGGGCACGGCCCGCAATCCAGCGGTCCAGCTCGGCGCCGTAGGACACGCCCTCGAAGCTGAGCAGCTCGAAGCGCGGGTCTTGCAGCGCGGCTTGCGCATCGGGCCGTTCCGCCAGCTGCGCCATCACGGCGGGCGGGCCGATCAGCACCTGCTGCTCCTCCCGTACCAAGGCCTTGGAGTAGCGGCCGAAGCCGGCCCGCTCGGGGGTGTAGAACGCGCCGAGCAGGCAGAAGGCCGTGCGGTTGGCCTGCAGCTCGTGCAGGCTGCGGCGCAGCGGCATGAACTCCAGGCGCACGCTCAGGCCGGCGGCGTCAAAGGCCTGCCGGGCGCGCTGCAGCAGCAGCGGCCCGTTGAGCACGGCCCCCTGACCATCCGGGGCGCGCATCGACTCCAGCACATGCACGGGCACGGGCGCTTCAGCCCAGGCGGGCGCCCGCATTGAAAGCAGGATGGCGAGCAGCGTGCCGAGGCGCGGCAGGGGGGTGTGCATGGCGGGCCTAGGGCGGGGGCTGTGGCTGCCAGGGCACCGCCGGCAGCGCCGCATCAAAGCGCGCCACCCAGGCGGGGTCGACCTTGCGGCTGCACAGCAGATGCCGGGTGGGTGGTGCCGGCATGCCGGGCAGCAGTACGGCCTCGAAGCGGCCCATCGGGTAGCCCTCGCGGCGGCGCATGGCTTCGAGCTCGCTGCGCGCGCCGATCATCAGATCGGCATGGCCGCGCTCCAGCATCGGCAGGGCACGGGCGGTGCCGGAGCTGGCGCGCACGGGCGACTGCGGGCGCAGGGCGATCCAGCGGTCCAGCTCCACGCCATAGGAAACGCCTTCGTACACGAGCAGCTGGAAGCGGGAGTCATGCAGCGCCAGCTGCGCCGTGGCGAGCTGCCGCAGCTGCGCAGCCACCCGCGCCGGGGCAATCAGCACCTGCTGCTCCTCCAGCACCACGGGGCGTGAGTAGCGGCCGAAGGCCTCGCGCTCCGGTGTGCGGAACACGCCCAGCACGCAGAGCGCTTCGTCATTGCGGCTCAGGGCCTGCAAGCTGCGGCGCAAGGGCACGGGCTCGAAGCGCACGGCCAGCCCGGCGGTGTCAAAGACCTTCTGCATGCGCTCCTGCAGCCCGGTGACCGGATGCGTCTGCGGCTGGCCGTCCGCACCGCGCGGGGCTTCGAGCACGTGCACGGGGATGGGCTCCGCGGCGGAAGCGGTGGCGGGGCCGACCAGGATGAGAAGGCTGAACAGGGTGCTGCGCATGGGGGCGAGGCGCAGGGCGCCACGGCCGATTGTGCGGGCGCCTCGATTCAGCCAAACGAAGCTGCACCGTCGCTCCCGCCCGAGTGGGGGACGGCCGTACGCCTCAGAGCCAGACGGCATCGGGAGATGCCGCCAGGCCCGCGAGCTTGGTCAGCGCGTATTCGAGCCGTTCACGCGAGCCGTCCATCAAGGCCAGGCGCACATGGCGCCGGCCTTCGCCATCGCGGTTCATGGAAAAGCTGTCGCCCGCCGCCACGATCAGCTGGTGGCCGCGCGCGAGCGCCGCGAACTGGTCGCCGCTGCTCCAGGCCTGGGGCAGCTCCAGCCACAGATGGAAGGCCGTGGGGTGGGCCCGCAGGTTCAGGCCACCCAGGTAGGCGCGCGCCAGGGTCTGGCGGGCTTGCGCCTCCTCGCGTTGGCGATGCGCCATCTCACGCGCCTTGCCGCTGCGGATCAGCTGCGTGGCCAGTTCGGCCAGCAGCGGCGACACCATCCAGACACTGCTGCGCACGGCGGCGGCCAGCGCCGTCAGCCACTGCGGTGGGGCGTGCACATAGCCCAGGCGCACGGTGGAGGCCACCGACTTGGACAGGCTGGTGAGGTAAAGCGTGCGCTCGGGGGCCAAGCTGGCCAGCGGGGGCAGGGCTTCGGTGGCCAGAAAGCCGTACAGGTCGTCGTCCACCAGCTTGAAGTCGAACTCGCGGGCCAGGGCGGCGATCTGGCGCCGGCGCTCCAGCGGCAGGGTGGTGCCGGTGGGGTTTTGCAGATTGGGAATGCAGATCAGCAGTGCTGGTCGTTCCTGTTCGCACAGCGCACGCAAGGCCTCGGGCTGCAGGCCTTGCGCGTCCATGGGCACGCCGCGCAGGCGGCGACCCAGGAGCTGCACCACCGAGGCCACCCCGGGGTAGCAGAGCGATTCGCACAGCACCAGATCGCCCGGCCGTGTGAGCGCTGCCACCGCCAGCCACAAGCCGTGCTGGCCGCCACAGGTCAGCAGCACCTGCTCGGGTTGCGCGGCCAGGCCGGCCTCCTGCAGCCACTGCGCGCCGGCCTGCAGGTGCTGGCTGTTGGCGCCGTCGGGGGTGTAGTCCAGCATGTCGGGCAGGCGTGCGGACTGCGCCAGCTCGGCCAGCGCCGCGCGCACGAAGGACTCCTGCAGGGCGGCATTGGGCTTGACGATCGACATGTCCAGCCCCAGCACCGCGGGGGCCGCGGGCGCACCCGGCGGCGGCAAGGCGCGTTCGCACACGAAGGTGCCGCGCCCGACCTCGCCGCTGACCAGGCCTTCGCGGTGCACGGCCTGATAGGCACGCCCGACGGTGCCCGGCGTGATGCCCAGCGCGGCGGCCAGTTCCTTCAGGGTCGGCAGGCGTTCCCCGGCCTCCAGCACCCCTTGCTGGATGTCGCGCCGCAGCGTGTCGGCCAGGCGCAGGTAGATCGGGCCATCACCCTCGACCAGTTGGGGAATCCACATGGTGTATTTGGCGCATTGAGTTGATTCAACTAAGGCAATTCTCCATCGCAATCGGGCAATCGACCCTGCGTAGGTTGGAAATCCCAAGAACTGGGGGGGTGTTGTCGGATGGAAATTCGCTACATTGAGCCAATGCAATGTTGATCAATGAATCGATTCAAATGACTCATTATGTTTAATCAAGTAACCGACTCACTCGCCAGCACCGACCCCGACATCTGGGCCGTGGTGCAGGATGAAGCCCAGCGCCAGGAGGCGCACATCGAGTTGATCGCCTCCGAGAACTACACCTCGCCGGCCGTTCTGCAGGCGCTGGGTTCGCAGCTGACGAACAAGTACGCCGAGGGCTACCCGGGGCGGCGCTATTACGGGGGCTGCGAGGTCGTGGACCGCGCCGAGACGCTGGCGATCCAGCGCGCCTGCGAGCTGTTCGGTGCCGAGGCGGCCAATGTCCAGCCGCACTCCGGCTCGCAAGCCAACCAGGCGGTGTTCTTCGCGCTGCTGCAGCCGGGCGACCGCATCCTGGGCATGGACCTGAACCAGGGCGGCCATCTGACCCATGGCATGCCTCTGAACATCAGCGGCAAATGGTTCCAGGTCAGCAGCTACGGGCTGAACGCGCAGTGCGAGATCGACTACGACGCCATGGAGCGCCTGGCGCATCAGGTGCGGCCGCGGCTGATCATTGCCGGCGCCTCGGCCTATTCGCTGCGCATCGACTTCGAGCGTTTCGCCCGCGTGGCGCGCGCGGTCGGCGCCTACCTGATGGTGGACATGGCCCATTACGCGGGCCTGGTGGCGGCCGAGCAGTACCCCAGCCCCATTCCCCATGCCGATGTGGTGACGACCACCACGCACAAGGGCCTGCGTGGCCCGCGCGGCGGGCTGATCCTGATGAAGCGGTCGTTTGCGCGGGCCATCGATGCGGCGATCTTTCCCGGCCTGCAGGGCGGCCCCCTGATGAACGTGATTGCCGCCAAGGCGGTGGCGCTGCGCGAGGCAGCCACGCCCGCTTTCGTCCAGCACCAGCGCCAGGTCCTGCGCAATGCCCAGGTGATGGCCGAGACCCTGCAGGCGCGTGGCCTGTCCATCGTCAGCGGGCGCACCGAGAGCCATCTGATGCTGGTGGACCTGCGGGATTCGCGCCTGACCGGGCTGGACGCGCAGCAGCTGCTCGAAGGTCTGGGCCTGACCTGCAACAAGAACGCGGTGCCGGGCGATCCGCGCAAGGCGGCCTTGACCAGCGGCATTCGCCTGGGCAGCCCTGCCATGACGACGCGCGGCTTTGGCGAGGACGAAGCGCGTCAGGTCGCCGTCTGGGTGGCCGACGCCCTGCAAGCCCCCGAGGACGAGGCGCTGCTGGCCCAGATCCGCCACCAGGTGCGCGCGCTGTGTGCGCGCTTCCCCGTCTACCGCTGAAGGACTCCGCATGCGCACCACCTGGCAAGAATTCCGTGCCGACCAATCCCTGTCCGCCTGGGTCGCCGGCCTGCTGGCGGTGCTGATCTCCTATGCGGGGCCGCTGGTCATCGTGTTCGAGGCCGCGCGCCAGGCCCAGCTCTCGACGGCCATGACCTCGTCGTGGATCTGGGCCATCTCGATCGGCAGCGGCCTCACCGGTCTGATCCTCAGCTGGCGGCTGAGGACGCCCATCATCACCGCCTGGTCCACGCCCGGCGCCGCGCTGCTGGTGGCGACGCTGCCGACGCTGAGCTTGCCGCAGGCCGTCGGCGCCTATCTGGTGGCCTCGGCGGCCATCACCCTGATCGGCGTTTCGGGCCTGTTCGACCGCTTCATCGCCCACATTCCCAAGGGCCTGGCAGCCGCCATGCTGGCAGGCATCCTGCTGCGCTTCGGCACCGGGGTGTTCGCCTCCATTTCGGCCAGCCCCCTGTTGGTGCTGCTGATGATTGCGACCTTCCTGGTGTTCAAGCGCCTGCGCCCGCGCTACGCCATCGCGGCCGTGATGGGGGTTGGCATCGCCACGGCCATGGCCCTGGGTCAGACCCATTTCGCAGGCGTCGAGTTCGAACTGGTGCGCCCCACGCTGGTGATGCCCGAGTGGTCCACGCATGCCGTGCTCAGCCTGGGCCTGCCGCTGGCGCTGGTCACCTTGACCGGCCAGTACGTGCCCGGCATGGCGGTGCTGCGCAGCTCGGGCTACCCGGTGCCGGCGGCCGGCATCGTCGGTCTCACCGGCCTGGTGTCCCTGCTGCTGGCGCCCTTCGGCTCGCACGGGGTCAATCTGGCGGCCATCACCGCGGCCATCTGCACCGGCAAGGAGGCGCACGAGCAGCCCGCCAAACGCTATGTGGCCGGCGTGGCCTGCGGGCTGATCTATCTGCTCATCGGTGCCTTTGGCGGCGCGCTGGCCCTGGTGTTTGCTTCGCTGCCGCCGCAGCTGATCGGCGCCCTGGCCGGGCTGGCCTTGCTGGGCGCCATTGCAACTGGACTGATCGGGGTGGTGCAGGACGAGCCCCATCGCGATGCCAGCCTCGTCACCTTGCTGGCCACGGCGTCCGGCATGAGCTGGCTGGGCCTGGGTTCGGCCTTTTGGGGCCTGCTGCTGGGCGGGCTTGCCTACCTGGTGCTGCACCGGCCCTGGACGCGCGACGCGCTGCCCCATGCGATGGCCAGCAAGGCCTGAGCCAAGCCATGAACACCACCCTCCCGAGTTTTGAATTTGTCGTGGTCGGCGGCGGGATCGCCGGCGTGGCGGTGGCCAGCGAACTGGCCGCCCACGGCCGCGTGCTGCTGATCGAGCGCGAAGCCAGTCTGGCGTATCACACGACCGGGCGCTCTGCCGCAATCTCGATGGAGAGCTATGGCAATGAGCTGATCCGTCAGTTGACGGGTGCCTCCCGCGCCTTCTTTCACGAGCCCGATCCTGCGTTCACCAGCGAGCCCTTGTGGGCGCCGCGCGGTGCGTTGATCGTGGGCGACGAGCTCAATCTGGCCAAGCTGCGCCAGCGCCATGCGGCTGTGCGGCGCCAGGTTCCGCAGGCCGAGTGGCTGGAGGGTGCCGAATTGCGCCGGCACCTGCCCTTTCTGGGCCCGCAGTGGGTCGCGGGCATTCTTGAGCCCTCGGCCTTCGACCTCGATGTCCACGCCATCCACAGCGCCTTCCGGCGTCGCCTGCGCCAGCTCGGCGGTCAGGTCAGGGCCGGCACGGAACTCCTGGCCGCCCACCAGGACGGCGGCGGCTGGTCGCTGCAACTGTCCGATGGCAGTCATGTGGCCGCCGGCAGCATCGTCAATGCTGCGGGTGCCTGGGCGGACGAGCTGGCCCGACGCTGCGGGGTGCGCCCGCTCGGCCTGCGCCCACTACTGCGCACCGTGGTGGTGGTGGACCCGGAGTGCGAGGTCAGCGGCTGCCCCTACCTCGGTACCGTGGACGAGCAGCTCTTCATCAAGCCCGAAGTCGGTCGCTTGCTGGTCTCGCCCTGCGACGAAACGCCCAGCGAACCCTGCGATGCCTTGCCCGATGAACTGGGGGTGGCCATCGCCATGGAGCGTCTGCTGCGGGCCACGCAATTGCGCCCGCGCCGCGTGCTGAACCGCTGGGCAGGCCTGCGCGTCTTCGTGCCGGACCGCTCGCCGGTGATCGGCGTGGACCCTGAGAAGGACGGCTTCGTCTGGTGCGCCGCCCTCGGGGGTTACGGCATCCAGACCGCGCCTGCGGTGGCACGTCTTTGTGCCGCGCTCACCCGTGGCGCTGCCCTGCACGCCGAGCTGCAGGGCCTGGACCCCAAACAGACCAGCCCCGTCCGACTGCACGCCCGCAGCCGCGAGTGCCTGCTCGCGGTCGCCGATCTGCATTGACCCTGCCTGACTTTCTCAACCCCTGCCAAGGACTTCCATGAGCGCGATTGCCGAACTCCCCGTTTCCCCCTCCAGCGCCCGGCGCAGCACCATCCTGTGCCACAAAGCCCCAGCCCCCTTGGGCACCTACTCGCAGGCCGTGCGCGTCGGCGACATGATCTTCCTGGCCGCGCAGACGCCAGTCATCCCAGGCACCAATGACATCGCCCCCGGCGGCTTCGAAGGCCAAGTGCGCCAGACCTTCCAGAACCTGCGCACCATGGCCGAGGGTTGTGGCGGCAGCCTGGCCGATGTGGTTCAGGTCACGGTCTACATCACCGAGATCGAGAAGTTCGCGCTGATGAACACCATCATGGCCGAGTTCTTCCAGCAGCCCTATCCGGCCCGCACCACGGTGGGTGCTGCCAGCCTGGCGCGTGGCACCTTGGTGGCCGTTGACGCCATCATGGTGCGCGGCGCGACGGCGGCCTGAGCCCGGCCTGACCTGGAGCCTGCTGTGGCCGATGCCTGCAAGTACAGCCTGCATTGCCTGCAGTGCCAGCGCCGCTACAGCGCGGATGCCGTCAGCTACTTCTGTCCCCATTGCGAGCTCGACGGCGCGCTGGACCTCGAGTACGACTACCGGGGCCAGCGTGCGGCATTCGTGGCAGCCTTGGGTCCAGGCAGCCCCTTCGACATGTGGCGCTACCACCCGCTTCTGCCCGTTTCGGGTGATGGCGTGCCGGCGCTGCACACGGGCGGATCGCCGCTGTACGAGGCGGCAGCGGCGGGCGGGGGACGCGTCTTCATCAAGGACGACAGCCGCAACCCCAGCGGTTCACTGAAGGACCGCGCGAGTGCGCTGGCCGTCACGCTGGCGCAGCAGCGCGGTGCCTCGGTGATCGCCGCCGCCAGCACCGGCAATGCTGCGGCCGCCCTGGCCTGCATGAGTGCGGCCAGCGAACTGCGCTGCGTCATCTTTGCGCCAGCCAACGCGGCGCGCGAGAAGCTGGCGCAGATCCGCGCCTATGGCGCGGAGGTCACCGAGGTCCAGGGGGCCTACGACGAGGCCTTCGCGGCCTGCCACCATGCCTGCCTGCAGCACGGTTGGTACAACCGCAGCACCGGGCTCAACGCCTACATGACCGAAGGCAAGAAGACCGTGGCCTTCGAGATCTACGAGCAGCTTGGCCGGCGTGTGCCTGACCGCGTCTACGTGCCGGTGGGCAACGGCTGCATCGTGGGGGCCGTCTACAAAGGCTTTCGCGAGCTCGTCGATATGGGTCTTGAGGCCCGGGTGCCGCAGATCATCGGCGTGCAGGCGACGGGCAGCGACTATCTGTGGCGTGCCTGGCAAGCCGGCAACGGACCGCACGCCGCCCAGGCGCTGGCGCCGCGCACAGCGGCCAGCAGCATCAGCGTGGCACTGCCGCGCGACCGCATCAAGGCGCTGCGCGCCGTGCAGGCCAGTGGCGGTGAGTTCCTGCGCGTCAGCGATGCGGCGATCTACGAGTCGGTGATCGGACTCGCACGGCGCTGCGGCGTTTTTGCCGAGCCCGGCGCGGCAACGGCCTATGCCGGTGCCCTGGTGCATGGCGCCTTCACGGCACCGCTGACCTCGGTCGTGCTGGTGACGGGCAGCGGCCTGAAGGATGTGTCGGGACTGCTCAGCAGTGGCCTGCTGTCCCGACCCGCCCACGCGGCTGCGCTGGAGACCTTGACGGACGGAGTTCGCGCTTGCTTGAGGGCGGCGGCGTGGGGGCCGCCGCCTCCGCTTGCAAGGGCTTAGAACACCCGCAGCGCCCCATGCTGGCGCGCCAGGCTCGCCAGCGTGCCCGCCTGTACCATCGCAAACGCGGCCTCGATGTCCGGCGCCAGGTAGTGGTCGGTGTTCATCGCCGGGGCCTTGGCGCGCAGCTGCGTGTGGGCCCGCTCCAGCGCGGCCGAGCTCTTCAGCGGGCGCAGGAACTCGAAGCCCTGGCAAGCGGCCAGCCATTCGATCGCGACGATGTGGCCGGTGTTGTCCAGCATCGGGCCGAGCCGGCGCGCGCCGAAGGTGGCCATCGAGACATGGTCTTCCTGGTTCGCGCTGGTGGGCAGGCTGTCCACGCTGGCCGGGTGGGCCAGGCTCTTGTTCTCGCTGGCCAGGGCCGCCGCGGTCACATGGGCAATCATGAAGCCGCTGTTCAGGCCGGCGTTCTCGGTCAGGAAGGCGGGCAGGCGCGAGACGCCGGTGTCGATCAGCATGGCGATGCGGCGCTCGGCGATGGCGCCGACCTCGGCAATGGCCACCGCGAGCGCGTCAGCCGCCAGGGCCACCGGCTCGGCGTGGAAGTTGCCGCCGCTGATCATGGTGGCCGTGCCGTCCTTCTCGGCGAAGACGAGCGGGTTGTCGGTCACCGCATTGGCCTCGCGCAGCAGCACATCGCGCACGTAGCGGGCCTGGTCCAGGCAGGCGCCCATCACCTGGGGCTGGCAGCGCAGGCAGTAGGGGTCCTGCACGCGGTCGTCGCCCTCGGCGTGGCTGGCGCGGATGGCGCTGCCCTTGAGCAGTTCGCGGTACACGGCCGCCACCTCGATCTGACCCGGCTGGCCCCGCACGGCGTGGATGCGCGGGTCAAAGGGGCCGTCGCTGCCGCGGGCGGCGTCCAGGCTCAGCGCGCCGCTGACCACGGCGCTGGCGTACAGCACCTCGAAGCGCAGCAGGGCGTCCAGCGCCAGCGCGGTGCTGGTCTGGGTGCCGTTGATCAGGGCCAGGCCTTCCTTGGCAGCGAGCTGCAGGGGCTGCAGGCCGGCGGCCTTCAGCACCTCGGCGGCCGGGCGGCGCTGGCCGTCCACCAGCATCTCGCCTTCACCCATCAACGCCAGGCTCATGTGCGAGAGCGGGGCCAGATCGCCCGAGGCGCCCACCGATCCCTGGCAGGGCACGTAGGGCGTCAGGCCGGCGTTGAAGACATCCAGCAGGGCCTGCACGACCTCGGGCCGCACGCCCGAGATGCCGCGGGCGAGGGATGCCAGCTTGGTGGCGAGCATCAGGCGCACCACGCGCTCGTTCATCGGCGCGCCCACGCCCACGCAATGCGAGCGGATCAGGTTGCGCTGCAGGGTGTCGAGTTCGTCCTTGGCAATGCGCTTGCTGGCCAGCTTGCCGAAGCCGGTGTTGACGCCGTAGACGGCGGCGTCGCCCGCCGCGGCTTTCTGCACCACGGCGGCGCCGCGCTGCACGTCCTCCCAGGCCTCGGGCACGAGTTCCAGGCGCACGCCGCCTTGCTGGATGGCGCGCAGCTGGTCGAGGCTCAGCGAGCCGGGGGTGAGTTTCAGAGTGGTGGTCATGTTCAGAGGCTCGGCAGGTTGAGGCCTTGGGTCTTGGCGCAGGTCTTGGCGATGTCGTAGCCCGCATCGGCATGGCGCATCACGCCGGTGCCGGGGTCGTTCCAGAGCACGCGCTTCAGGCGCTCGGCCGCGTCCGCCGTGCCGTCGGCCACGATCACCACGCCGGAATGCTGGCTGTAGCCCATGCCCACGCCGCCACCATGGTGCAGGCTCACCCAGGTGGCGCCGCCGGCGGTGTTCAGCATGGCATTCAAGAGCGGCCAGTCGCTCACCGCATCGCTGCCGTCCATCATGCTTTCGGTCTCGCGGTTCGGGCTGGCCACGCTGCCGCAGTCCAGGTGGTCGCGGCCGATGACGATCGGGGCCTTCAGCTCGCCCTTGGCGACCATCTCATTGAAGGCCAGGCCGGCCAGATGGCGCTGGCCCAGGCCCAGCCAGCAGATGCGCGCCGGCAGGCCCTGGAAGGCGATGCGCTCACGCGCCATGTCCAGCCAGCGGTGCACACGCGTCTCTTCGGGGAAGAGTTCGTTGATCTTGGCGTCGGTCTTGTAGATGTCCTCGGGGTCGCCACTCAGGGCCACCCAGCGGAAGGGGCCGCGGCCCTCGCAGAACTGCGGGCGCACATAGGCGGGCACGAAGCCGGGGAAGTCGAAGGCGTTCTTCACGCCCTGGTCCAGCGCGACCTGGCGGATGTTGTTGCCGTAGTCCACGGTCGGGATGCCCATGGCCTGGAAGTCCAGCATGGCCTGCACGTGCACCGCGCAGCCGCGCGCAGCGGCGGCCTTCAGGTCGGCGTGCTGGGCCGAATCGGCTGCGGCGGCCTGCCATTGCTCGACGGTCCAGCCGATCGGCAGATAGCCATTGATCAGGTCGTGGGCCGAGGTCTGGTCGGTCACGATGTCCGGCTTGATGGCGGTGCCCGCCTTCGCGCGCTTCACCAGTTCCGGAAGGATTTCGGCGGCGTTGCCGAGCAGGGCGATCGAGACGGCCTTCTTCTCGGCCGTGTACTTGGCGATGCGCGCCAGCGCGTCGTCCAGGTCCTTGGCCTGCTCGTCCACATAGCGGGTCTTGAGGCGGAAGTCGATGCGGCTCTGCTGGCACTCGATGTTCAGCGAGCAGGCGCCGGCAAAGGTGGCGGCCAGGGGCTGGGCGCCGCCCATGCCACCCAGGCCGGCGGTCAGCACCCAGCGGCCGGCCAGGCTGCCGCCGTAATGCTGGCGGCCGGCCTCGGCGAAGGTCTCGTAGGTGCCCTGCACGATGCCTTGCGTGCCGATGTAGATCCAGCTGCCGGCCGTCATCTGGCCGTACATCATCAAACCCTTGCGGTCCAGCTCGTTGAAGTGCTCCCAGGTGGCCCAGGCCGGCACCAAATTGCTGTTGGCCAGCAGCACGCGCGGGGCGTTCGGGTGGGTGGGGAACACGCCCACCGGCTTGCCGCTCTGGATCAGCAGGGTCTGGTCGTTCTCCAGCGTCTTCAGGCTGCTGAGGATGCGGTCAAAGGCCTCCCAGTTGCGCGCGGCCTTGCCGATGCCGCCGTACACCACCAGGTCCTCGGGGCGCTCGGCCACCTCGGGGTCCAGGTTGTTCTGGATCATGCGGAAGGCGGCTTCGGTCAGCCAGTTCTTGCACGAAAGCTCGGTGCCACGGGGGGCGCGGACGACGCGGGGTGAGGACATGGGAGGGCTCCAACGGGACGGGATGGAGCCATCCTAAGTTGTCTAGACAAGTGCCGTCAAGGGGCTGCACAATCGAGCCATGGCAGACATCGAACCCCGGTATGTGCTGGTGCAAAGTCATCTGCGCGATGGCATCAAGAGCGGCCAATGGACGGTGGGCGACCGCCTGCCCAGCGAGGCCGAGCTGGTGGCGCAATTCGGCGTCAGCCGCATGACGGTGAACCGCGCGCTGCGCGAGCTGGAGCAGGAAGGCCTGGTGCGGCGCCAGCAGGGCGCGGGCAGCTTCGTGGCGCCGCTGGAGCGCGTGGCCTCGACCCTGGTGATCCGCGACATCCACGAGGAAATTGCCGCGCGTGGCCACCGCCACGAGGCCGAGCCGCTGCAGATGGGCGAGCGCCGCGCACGCCGCCAGGAGGCCGAGCGCCTGGGCCTGGAGACCGGCGCGCGCATCTTCCACAGCCGCATCCTGCACCGCGAGAACGGCCTGCCGCTGCAGCTGGAAGAGCGCCTGGTCAACCCGGCCTGCGCGCCCGACTACCTGCAGCAGGATTTCCGCCGCATCACCCCCACCGCCTACCTGCTGCAGGTGGCGCCGCTGACCGGTGCCGACTACCAGATCGAGGCCGTGGGCGCGAGCGTCGAAGACGCCGCCGCCTTGGGGCTGCAGGCCGGCGACCCCTGCCTGGTGATTGAACGCCGCAGCCGCAGCCCGGCCGGCACCGTGACCTGGGTGCGCCTGGTGCATCCGGGCCAGCGCCATCTGCTCAAAGGGAGTTTTGAGGCATGAGTGATCTGACGCTGTGGCGTGACGCGCGCCTGGCCACCTTCGCAGGCGATCAGCCCTGGGGCGCGATTGAGAACGGCGCGCTGCTGACGCGCGGCGAGCGCATCGAATGGGTCGGGCCGCTGGCCGATCTGCCGCGCGGCACCCCCGTGCAGCGCGAACATGCGCTGCAGGGCGCCTGGGTCACGCCCGGGCTGATCGACGCCCACACGCATCTGGTCTACGGCGGCCACCGCGGCCATGAGTTCGAGCTGCGCCTGCAGGGCGCCAGCTACGAGGAAATCGCCCGCGCCGGCGGCGGCATCCGCTCCACCGTGGCGCATACCCGCGCCGCCAGCGAGGCCGAGTTGCTGGCTTCTGCATCCAAGCGCCTGGCGGCCTTGAAGGCCGAGGGCCTGACGACCATCGAGATCAAGAGCGGCTACGGCCTGAGCCGCGAGCACGAGGCCAAGATGCTGCGCGTGGCGCGTGGCTTGGCCGCCCAGGGCGTGCAGGTGCGCACCACCTACCTGGGGCTGCACGCGCTGCCGCCCGAGTTCGAGGGCCGGGCCGACGCCTACGTGGACAGTTGCCTGGAAGACCTGCCGCTGCTGCAGGCGGAAGGCCTGGTTGATGCGGTGGATGCCTTCTGCGAAACCATCGGCTTCACGGCCGCGCAGGTGGAGCGCCTGTTCGAGCGCGCCCGCGCGCTGGGCCTGCCCGTCAAGCTGCATGCCGAGCAGCTCAGCGACCAGGGCGGCAGCCAGCTCACCGCGCGCTTCCGCGGCCTGAGCGCCGACCACTTGGAGTGGCTGAGCCCCGAGGGCGTGCAGGCCATGGCCGCCGCGGGCACCGTGGCCATGCTGCTGCCCGGCGCCTACCACTGCCTGCGCGAAACCAAGCTGCCGCCGATTGCCGCCCTGCGCGAGGCCGGCGTGCCCATGGCCCTGGCCACCGACCACAACCCCGGCACGGCGCCCGTGCTGTCGCTGCTGGCCACGCTGCAGCTGGCCTGCATCCACTTCCGCCTGACCCCCGAGGAGGCGCTGCGCGGCTTGACCGTGAACGCGGCGCGCGCGCTAGGCCTCAAGGATCGTGGCGTGTTGGCGGCGGGCACGCGCGCCGACTTCTGCATCTGGGGCGTCGACCACCCGCGCGAGCTCAGCTACTGGCTGGGGGGGCGGCCCCTGTTGAATCGTGTCTTTGGCGGCTTGGCCGACCAGGAGCTTGCATGAGCAGCGTCTACACCCTCACCCGCGGCTCCGTGCCGCTGCTGATCAGCCTGCCCCATGTGGGCTTCGAGATCCCCTCCGAGCTCTGCCCCCATTACGTGGACAAAGCCCGCACCAGTGCCGACACCGACTGGCACCTGGAGCGCCTGTACCGCCCGATCGCCGAGCGCCTGGGCGCCAGCCTGCTGGTGCCGCGCTACTCGCGCTACGTCATCGACCTGAACCGCCCGGACAACGACGCGCCCATGTACCCCGGCGCCAGCAACACCGAGCTGTGCCCGACGCGTGACTTCGAGGGCCAGCCGCTGTATCACGCCGGCCGTGAGCCCGATGGGGCCGAGCGCCAGCGCCGCTTGCAGCTCTACTGGCGGCCGTATCACCAGGCGCTGGCGGGCGAGTTGGCGCGGCTCAAGGCCGAGCATGGCGTGGCGTTGCTGTGGGATGGGCATTCGATCGAATCCGAGCTGCCCTGGTTGTTCGAGGGCCGGCTGCCGGATCTGAACCTGGGCAGCGCCAGCGGGGCTGCGTGTGCCGCGCCCATCCTGGCCCAGGTGGCCGAGGTGCTGGCGGCGCAGACGCGCTACTCGCAGGTGGTGGATGGGCGCTTCAAGGGCGGGCACATCACGCGGCATTACGGCAGGCCGGAGCATGGCGTGCATGCGCTGCAGATGGAGATGGTGCAGGCGATCTACATGCTGGAAGACAAGCGGGAGCCGGCGCCGCGGCCGTATTTGGTGGAGCGTGCTTCCGAGTTGGAGCCCGTGCTGGAGCGCTTGTTGACGGCTTATCTGGCTGCGGTTCGGTGATGCTGCTTGCGTGGGAGCCCGCAGGGGTCTTCAACCCCTGCACCCCGACCCGCATTTCTTTGCTGCGCCAAAGAAACGCGGGGCAAAGAAAGGCGCTAACCCACACAGCCGCCCTAGGGGCGGGCTGTGATGGCGGTGCTTGGGCTCACACTGAGACGAGCCCTCATCTGACTTCGACGGGCAGGACGACGAAGGCGCCCGGAGTACCGGTCGTCCCTGGCAGCGAGGACCATGGCCTCCGAGCTCCGAAGAACTCACCCCCAACCAGCCCGTGGAGCCGCTCTGTTGCTCGTTGGGGGTCCATTCATCGCAGAAAGCCTGTGATGGTTTGCGGTGGTCTAGACGGCCGGTACTCCGGCCAGCTTAGCGGGCAGGTTTTCGCAGTCAGAGGAGGGCTGTGGGAGCCATGTGAGCCGGACGTGCAGTCGCGGCCGACCCTAGGTCGGCTGCGTGCATTGAGCGCCTTTCTTTGGTCACTTTCTTTGGCGCAGCAAAGAAAGTGACCCGCCGGCCGGGGCGGAATCCCGGCGGGCTCTCACACAGGACAGACAAGACATGAGCAACAAACTCTGGACCCCCGCCGCCTGGCTCGAAGGCCGTTGGCAAGAAAACGTCCTGCTCGAAATCGACAGCGACGGCCACTGGCAAGCCGTCACCCCCAACGTCCCGCAACCGTCGGACGCGAGGGTTTTGAACGGTCCGGTCATTCCCCCCCTGGTTGACGCCCACAGCCACGCCTTCCAACGCGCCATGGCCGGCGGTGCCGAGACCCGTGACAGCGAGAGCGACGACTTCTGGAGCTGGCGCGAGGCCATGTATGCCGTGGCGCTCTCCATCAGCCCCGAGGAACTGAAGCGGGTGGCGATGCGCCTCTACCGCGAACTGCTGCGCGGCGGCTACACCCAGGTGTGCGAGTTCCACTACCTGCAGCACCAGCCCGACGGCCAGCCCTATGCCGACGAGCTGACCATGGCCTGGGCCCTGATCGATGCGGCCGAGGAGGCCGGCATCGGCATCACGATGCTGCCCGTGCTCTACGCCCACCAGGGCTTCGGCAGCAAGGGCCTGAAGCCGACGCAGCGCCGCTTCAAGACCGATGCGGACTGGGTGTTCAACGCGCAGCGCCGCATCAACAGCCAGCGCAGCGCCACGCTGAACGCCGGCGTGGCCCTGCACTCGCTGCGCGCCGCCCACCCCGAGGACATCGCCGCGCTGATGAAGCAGCTTGGCGAGCAGGACCTGCCCATCCACATCCATGTCGCCGAACAGACCGGCGAGGTGCGCGACTGCCTGGCCCATACCGGCCAGCGGCCGATCGAATGGCTGTGCCGGCAGCAGGGCCTGGACGCGCGCTGGCAGCTGGTGCATGCCACGCACGCCGAGCCCTTCGAGGTGGAACTGCTGGCCCGCCAGGGGGCGGGCGTGGTGATCTGCCCGACCACCGAGGCCAATCTGGGCGATGGATTGGCGCCGCTGACCGGCTACCTGGACACCGGCGTGCCGCTCACCGTGGGCAGCGATTCCGAGGTCGGGCGCGAATGGCGCGAGGAGTTGCGCTGGCTCGAATACGGCCAGCGCCTCGTCAAGCGCCAGCGCAATGTGGCCAGCCAACCCGGCCGCCAACCCAGCAGCGCCGCGCGCCTCTTTGACGCCATGCTGGCCGGCAGCGGTCGCGCCGCCGGCTTTGCCGCCTGGGGCTTGGAAAAGGGCGCGCGTGCCGACTGGCTGGTGCTGGACCTGAGCGCCGAGGGCCTGGAGGGCGTGCCCATGGCGCGTTGGCTGGACGCGCTGGTGTTCGCCAGCGCCGGCCCGCTGTGGGCCGAGGTGGGGGTGGCGGGGCGGGTGCTCGGCCGTCTTTGACGCTGCGCAAGGCCGCTGGGCGGCCTTGCGGCGATGCTGGCGGGATGGGAGATGCCACCCCCGCCGCTGACACCGTGTTCCTGGCCCGCCAGCTGAGCAAGACCTATGGCGAGGGCGAGGCCGCCGTGCATGCGCTGCGCGGCGTGGACCTGGCGGTGCAGCGCGGCGAGTTCATCGTGCTGCTGGGCGCCTCCGGCAGCGGCAAGTCCACGCTGCTGAACATCCTGGGCGGGCTGGACATTCCCAGCAGCGGCGAGCTGCGCTTTGGCGACCATTGGCTCAGCGGCGCCAGCGAGGCCGAACTGACGCGCTACCGGCGCGAGCATGTCGGCTTCGTATTCCAGTTCTACAACCTGATCCCCAGCCTGACCGTGCGCGAGAACGTCGCCCTGGTCACTGACATCAGCGCCCACCCCATGCCGGTGGACGAGGCCATCGCGCACGTCGGTCTGGCGCCGCGCGCGGACCACTTTCCGGCCCAGCTCTCGGGCGGCGAGCAGCAGCGCGTGGCCATCGCCCGCGCCATCGTCAAGCGGCCCGACTTGCTGCTGTGCGACGAACCCACCGGCGCGCTGGACTACCAGACCGGCAAGCTGGTGCTGGAGGTGATCGCGCGCATCAACCAGGAGCTGGGCACCACGGTCATCGTCATCACGCACAACGCCGCCATCGCCGGCATGGCCGATCGCGTCATCCACCTCAGCGACGGGTGCATCCAGCGCATTGAGCGCAACCCGCACAAGCTCACGCCGGCCGAGCTGAGCTGGTGAGCCGCAGATCCGCGCGATGAAAGCCCTGGACCGCAAGCTGCTGCGCGACCTGCGGCTGATGTGGAGCCAGGCGATCACCATCGCCCTGGTGGTGGCCTGCGGCATGGGCGGCTTCCTGACCACGCTCTCGGCCGTGGATTCGCTCGCCGCCGCGCGCGAGGCCTTTTACGCCCAAGGCCGCTTTGCCGATGTGTTCGCCGGCCTCAAGCGCGCCCCGCTGAGCCTGGAGGCGCGCCTGCGCGAGCTGCCCGGCGTGGCCGAGGTGCAGACCCGCATCGACCAGGTGGTGCGCCTGGAGCTGCCGGGGGTGGACGACCCGGTGCTGGGCCAGCTGATCGGCCTGGACCTGCGCAGCCCGCCGCGCCTGAACCAGCTCTTCGTCTCGCGCGGGCGGGGCCTGCAGGCCGGCGCCACGAGCGGCCGCGGTGCCATCGAGGTGCTGGTCTCCGCCGCCTTTGCCGAGGCGCGCGGCCTGGTGCCCGGGGCGCGCTTCAAGGCCTTGATCAACGGGCGCGAGCGCGAGCTGCAGGTGGTGGGCTGGGCGCTCAGCCCGGAGTTCATCTTTGCCGGCTTGGGCGGCATGCCCGATCTGCGCGGCTTTGGCGTGCTGTGGCTGGACCGCGAGCAGCTGGCTGGCGCCTACGACATGCGCGGCGCCTTCAACCAGGTGGCGCTGAAGCTGGCCCCGGGCGCCGACGCGGTGGCCTTGACGCGCCAGCTGGACGAGCTGCTGCGGCCCTTCGGTGGGCGCGCGGCCCAGGGCCGCGCGGAGCAGACCTCGCACGCCATGCTGGACAACGAGATCAAGGAGCAGCGCGTGCTGGGCACCCTGCTGCCGGTGATCTTCCTGGGCGTGGCGGCCTTCTTGCTCAATGTGGTGGTGGCCCGCCTGGTGCTGACGCAGCGCGAGCAGATTGCTGCGCTCAAGGCCCTGGGCTACGGCAACGCGCGCATTGCGCTGCACTACCTGCAGATGGTGCTGCTGGTCGTGACCCTGGGCCTGCTGCTCGGCCTGGTGCTGGGCAAGACCCTGGGCCTGCTGATGACCCAGCTCTACGCGGAGTTCTTCCGCTTCGTGCGCTTCGAGCATGTGCTGGCGCCCGGCCTGGTGCTGGGCAGCGCGGCGCTTTCGGTGGCCATGGCCGTGGCCGGCACGCTCAATGCCATTGCCGCCACCGTGCGCCTGAGTCCGGCGGAGGCCATGCGGCCCGCCACCCCCGGGCGCTACCGCCCCGCGGTGCTGGAGCGCCTGCCGCGGGTGCGTGCCAGCGTGCCGCTGCGCATGATCCTGCGCCAGATGGAGCGCCGCCCCTGGCGCAGCGCCCTGGCGGTGGCCGGCGTGGCGGCCGCGGTGGCCATCGTGGTGCTGGGCAATTTCTTTCGGGATGCGATCGACACCATCGTCGACGCGCAGTTCAACCAGGTGATGCGCTCCGACCTGATCGTCTGGCGCGCCGAGGCCGGCGATGCGCAGGCCCGCCTGGAGCTGGCCCGCCTGCCCGGCGTGCTGCAGGTGGAGCCCGGGCGCGACCTGCCGGTCACCTTCCGCAACGGCCTGCGCCAGCAGCGCGGCAGCCTGCAGGGTTACGCGGCCCAGCCCGAGGCGCGCCGCATCGTCGACGTGGACGGGCGCGCCAGCCGGCCCAGCGCGACCGGCCTGCTGCTGACCGACCGCCTGGCCGACAAGCTCGGCCTGCGCGTGGGCGACACGGTGCAGCTGGAACTGCAGGACGGCAGCGGGCGCCTGCTCAGCCTGCCGCTGGAGGCCACGGTGCGCGAAATGATGGGCCTGAATGCCTACATCGAGCGGCGCGCGCTCAACCGCCTGCTGCGCGAGGGGGACGTGGCCTCGCAGTTCGCCCTCATCGTCGAGCGCGGGCGCGAGGCCGAGGTCCTGCAGGCCCTGCGCGAGCGCCCCCTGGTGGTGGGCAGCTTCAGCAAGGCCACGCTGCTGCGCAACATGGAAGAGATCAGCGCGCGCAATGTGCGCATCATGAGCACCATCCTGACCCTGTTTGCCAGCGTCATCGCGGTGGGCGTGGTCTACAACAACGCGCGCATCGCGCTGGCCGAGCGCAGCTGGGAGCTGGCCTCACTGCGGGTGCTCGGTTTCACGCGCGCCGAGGTGTCCACCCTGCTGCTGGGCGAGATGGCGATCGTCATCGCCCTGGGCCTGCCGCTGGGCATGCTGCTGGGTTCGGGGCTGACGCACGCGCTGGTGGGGTTGATGAAGACGGACCAGTTCCTGTTCCCGGTGGTCATCCAGGCGCGCACCTACGCCTGGGCGGCGCTGGCGGTGCTGGCGGCCGGCGTGGCCAGCGCGCTGGTGGTGCGCCGGCGCATCGACCGGCTTGACATGGTCGCCGCGCTGAAGACGCGTGAATAGAAAGGCAGACAGGCATGCAGATGCGAACGAAATGGTTGATGGCCGGAGCTGGCGTGGCGCTGCTGGCCCTGCTGGGCTGGGCCTTTGCGCCCCGGCCCATCCAGGTCGATCTGGCCGAGGTGCGCACCGGCCTCTTTGAGGCCGGCATCGAGGAAGACGGCAAGACGCAGGTGGTGCAGCGCTACCAGGTGGCCGCGCCGCTGGCCGGGCGCTGGCTGCGGCCCACGCTGGAGGCGGGGGACGCCGTGCAGGCCGGCCAGGTGATGGGTCACATCGAAGCCAGCCTGGCGCCGCTGCGCGACGCCCGCAGCCGCGCCGAGCTGGCCGCGCAGGCCGAGGCCGCCGAGGCCGCGCTGGGCCGTGCCCAGGCCCGGCTGGCCGCCGCCGCCGCAGCG
>NZ_JAEDAK010000008.1 GCF_016093275.1 Inhella proteolytica | reverse complement strand
CCGGCGCAGCCCGCCGCGCAGGCCACGCCGCCGGCGGCCCGGTCCGCCCGCCCGCCTGCCGTGCCGCCCCAGGCCGCGGCGGCCCAAGTGGCGCCCGCCTGCCGCGATTGCGGCGTGGTCGAGTCGGTCGAGAAGCGGGTGCGCAGCGCTCCCACCAGCGGAGTGGGTGCAGTGGCCGGCGGGGTGGTGGGTGGGCTGCTGGGCAACCAGTTCGGCAAGGGCGATGGCCGCCGCGCCATGACCGTGGTGGGCGCCGTGGGCGGCGGTGTGCTGGGCCATGAGATCGAGAAGAAGCAGCGCAGCCACACCGAGTACCTGGTGCGCGTGCGCATGGCCGACGGCAGCCTGCGCGAGCGCGTGCAGGCCCGTCCGCTCGCCATCGGCAGCCACGTGCGCCTGGGCGAGCAAGGCCTGCAGCTTCTGGAGACCGCGCCCTGACCGCTCCCCCCGGCGCCGGCCAGCTGAGGGAGACTGGCGGCCTCTCCATCCCTGAAGCAGCGACATGATTCGAGTGGGCATCGTGGACGACCACGCCATCGTGCGGGCCGGTCTGCGCCAGTACCTGAGCGAGCACACCGATCTGCGCGTCGTCGGCGAGGCCAGCAACGGGCAGGAGGCGCTGGAGCTGGCGCGGCAGACCGAGCTGGACGTGCTGCTGCTCGACATCTCCATGCCCGGCCACAGCGGTGTGGACGCGCTGGCTGCCATCAAGGCGCGCTTCGAGACGCTGCCGGTGCTGATCCTCAGCGGTTTTCCCGAAACCCAGTACGCCAGCGCCCTGCTGCGCCAGGGGGCGGCCGGCTACCTGAGCAAGGACTGCGACCCGGACGAGATCGCCGATGCCATCCGCGTGGTGGCGCGGGGCCGGCGCTACATCAGCGCCGCCGTGGCGGAGCTGCTGGCCGAGAGCGCCGTGTCCCCGCAGGCCGACAAGCCGGCGCACGAGACCCTCTCCGAGCGCGAGCTGCAGGTGTTCCTGCGCCTGGCCAAGGGCGAGACGGTGGGCCAGGTGGCCGACTCGCTGTGCCTGAGCGTCAAGACCGTCAGCACCTACCGCACGCGCGTGCTGGAAAAGCTCAAGCTGCACAGCAATAGCGAGCTCACCTACTACGCGCTCAAGCAGGGCCTGATCCAGTGAGCGCCCTGCTGCAGGCCCTGGACCTGGGCCCGGGCGTGCGTGCCGCACTCAGCACCCGGCTGGGGGGCGTGAGCGCCGCGGGCTATGCCAGCCTGAACCTGGGCGACCACGTGGGCGACCGCCCCGAGGCCGTGGCCGAGAACCGCGCCCGCGTGGCCGCGGCGCTGGGCCGGCCGGTGCAGTACCTGAAGCAGGTGCATGGCGTGCAGGTGGCGGCCGTCGCATACGCAGGGCCCGCCCCGGAGGCGGATGCGGCCTGGACGGCACAGCCCGGCGTGGCGCTGTCCGTGCTGGTGGCCGATTGCCTGCCGGTGCTCTTGGTCGCCCGCCGGCCCGATGGCCAAGCCGTGGCGGTGGCCGCGGCCCATGCCGGCTGGCGCGGCCTGGCCGGTGGCGTGCTGGAGCAGAGCGCGGCCGCGCTGCGCGCGCAGGCGGCCGACGCGCACCTCCACGCCTGGCTGGGCCCTTGCATCGGGCCCGATGCCTTCGAAGTCGGTGAAGACGTGCTGCGCGGTTTCGGCCGGGAACCGGGTGCAGCCGGGCCGGGCTTTCGCTACCAGCCGCGCGCCGACGGCAGCCCGCGCTGGCGTGCCGACCTGCACGCCCTGGCACGCCAGCGCCTGGCCTTGCTGGGCGTGGAAGTGCTGGGTGCGGAACCCAGCTGCACCGTCAGCGCGCCCTCACGCTTCTTCTCGTTCCGGCGCGACGGGGCTGGCAGCGGGCGCTTCGGCGCGTTCATCGGCCTGTCGTAAGCGGCGCTTACGCTGCGGCGTCCCCAGCAGGTAGGCCAGCAGCGCACAGGGCAGCAGGCCGTAGAACACCAGGGTGATGACGGCGCCCAGCACCGTGCCCTGCGGCGACGTGGCTTCGACCAGCGCCATCAGGACGGTTACGAACAACCAGGCAAATAGCACAAGGTACATTGCGGGTTAACACTGAGACTAGAGGCGCCACTCCAGGATGCAAGCTGGGGTGCTTGGCCCGCATCTTCGCCCTTCCATGACCGACGCCTTCAAGCTGCCCCCATTTCCCACGCTGCCCGACTTTGAATCCGTCACCGCCGCCCTGAAACCCTGGGCCGGAGTCGAACTGCCGCTGGATGCCTGGAGTCGGCTGCAAAGCCAGTACCTGGAGCAGGCCACCTCGCTCTGGAACGAGGCGCTGCAGAAGGAAGCCGCCGGCGAACCCCTGAAGGACCGGCGCTTTGCCAGCAAGGCCTGGAGCGAGGACCAAGGCGCCCATTTCCTGGCCCAGCTCTACCTGCTGAACGCCCGCACCCTGGGCGAGATGGCCGAAGCCGTGCAGGGCGACGCCAAGACGCGTGCACGCATCAAGTTCGCCGTGCAGCAGATGGTGGACGCCGCCGCCCCCAGCAACTACCTGGCCCTGAACCCCGAGGCCCAGCGCCTGGCGCTGGAGACCGGCGGCGAGAGCATCGCCAAGGGCCTGCAGCTGCTCTGGGCCGATGTGCGCCGCGGCAAGCTCTCGCAGACCGACGACAGCGCCTTCGAGGTGGGCAAGAACGTCGCCACCAGCGAGGGTTCGGTGGTGTTCGAGAACGACTACTTCCAGCTGCTTGAATACAAGCCGCTCACGAAGGAAGTGCACGAGAAGCCCTTCCTGATCGTGCCGCCCTTCATCAACAAGTTCTACATCCTCGACCTGCAGCCCGAGAACTCGCTGATCCGCTACGCGGTCGAGAACGGCCACCGCACCTTCGTGATGAGCTGGCGCAACCCCGACGAGAGCTGCGCCGCCTGGACCTGGGACGAACTGGTGGAAAACGCACCGCTCAAGGCCATTGAGGTGGTGCTGGCCATTGCCGGCACCAAGCAGCTCAACACCCTGGGCTTCTGTGTGGGCGGCACCATCCTGGCCACGGCGCTGGCCGTGCTGGCCGCGCGCGGCCAGCAGCCCGCCGCCAGCCTGACCCTGCTGACCACGCTGCTCGATTTTGAGCACACCGGCATCCTGGACATCTTTGTCGACGAGCAGTCCGTCAAGCTGCGCGAACTGACGATCGGCGCTGAGTCCCCCAAGGGCCCGGGTCTACTGAAGGGCAGCGAGCTGGCGCAGACCTTCAGCTTCCTGCGCCCCAACGACCTGGTGTGGAACTACGTCGTCGGCAACTACCTGAAGGGCGAGGCCCCGCCCGCCTTCGACCTGTTGTACTGGAATGGCGACAGCACCAATCTGAGCGGCCCGCTGTACTGCTGGTACCTGCGCCACACCTACCTGCAGAACGAGCTCAAGCAGCCCGGCAAGCTGACGGTGTGCGGCGAGAAGGTGGACCTCGGTGCCATCAAGGCCCCGGTCTACATCTACGGCAGCCGCGAGGACCACATCGTGCCCTGGGAAGCTGCCTACGCCAGCACGCAATTGCTCAAGGGTCCCAAGCGCTTCGTGCTGGGGGCGAGCGGCCACATCGCCGGCGTCATCAACCCCGCCAGCAAGAACAAGCGCAGCTACTGGGTGGGCAAGGACGGCAAGCTGCCCAAAGATCCGCAGGCCTGGCTGCAGGCCGCCACCGAAACGCCCGGCAGCTGGTGGCGCGACTGGTCGGCCTGGCTGGGCGGCCATGGCGGCGCGCTCAAGGCCGCGCCGAAGGCGCAAGGCAGCCGCAAGTTCGCTGTTATCGAATCGGCGCCTGGACGCTACGTCAAAACCCCCGCTTGAATCTGGAGAACCCCATGGATGTCGTGATCGTTTCCGCCGCCCGCACCGCGATCGGCAAGTTCGGCGGCTCGCTCGCCAAAGTGCCGGCGCCCGAGCTCGGCGCCATCGCCATCAAGGCGGCGCTGGAGCGCGCCAAGCTCAGCGGCGACCAGGTCAGCGAGGTCATCATGGGCCAGGTGCTGACGGCCGGCAGCGGCCAGAACCCGGCGCGCCAGGCGCTCATCAAGGCCGGCCTGCCGCACGCGGTGGCGGCCATGACCATCAACAAGGTCTGCGGCTCGGGCCTGAAGGCCGTGATGCTGGCCGTGCAGGCCATTCGCGACGGCGACGCCGAGATCGTCGTGGCCGGTGGCCAGGAGAACATGAGCGCCAGCCCGCATGTGCTGCTGAACAGCCGCGACGGCCAGCGCATGGGCGCCTGGAACATGGTCGATTCGATGATCACCGACGGCCTGTGGGATGTGTACAACCAGTACCACATGGGCATCACGGCCGAGAACGTCGCCAAGGCCCATGGCATCACCCGCGAGCAGCAGGACGCCCTGGCTCTGGCCAGCCAGCAGAAGGCGGCCGCCGCGCAGGATGCCGGCACGTTCAAGGACGAGATCGCACCCGTGCTGATTCCCCAGCGCAAGGGCGACCCGCTGGTGTTCGATGCCGACGAGTACATCAACCGCAAGACCAATGCCGAAGCGCTCAGCGGCCTCAAGCCCGCCTTCGACAAGGCCGGCTCGGTGACGGCCGGCAATGCCTCGGGCCTGAACGACGGCGCGGCGGCGCTGGTGCTGATGAGCGCGGCCAAGGCGGACCAACTCGGTCTGATGCCGCTGGCCCGCATTGCCAGCTATGCCAGCGCCGGCCTGGACCCGGCCCTGATGGGCATGGGCCCGGTGCCCGCCAGCCAGAAGGCGCTGGCCCGCGCCGGCTGGAAGGCCCAGGACCTCGACCTGCTGGAAATCAACGAGGCCTTTGCGGCCCAGGCCTGCGCGGTGCACAACCAGATGGGTTGGGACCTCAGCAAGGTCAATGTGAATGGCGGCGCGATCGCGCTGGGCCACCCGATCGGTGCTTCGGGCGCGCGCATCCTGGTGACCCTGCTGCACGAGATGCAGCGCCGTGACGCCAACAAGGGCATTGCCTCGCTGTGCATCGGCGGCGGCCTGGGTGTGGCCCTGTGCGTCGAGCGCTAATCAATTTCAACCTGGAGGAGACAGAGAAATGGCACAGAAAGTCGCGTACGTAACCGGTGGCATGGGCGGCATTGGCACCGCCATCTGCCGCAAGCTGCATAACATGGGTTTCAAGGTCATCGCCGGTTGCGGCCCGAGCCGTGACTTCAACAAGTGGCTGGACGAGCAGAAGGCCGAGGGCTACACCTTCTACGCGTCGGTCGGCAACGTCGCTGATTGGGACTCGACGGTCGAGGCCTTCACCAAGGCGGTGGCCGAGCACGGCGTGATCGACGTTTTGGTCAACAACGCCGGCATCACGCGCGATCGCATGTTCCTGAAGATGACGCCGGAAGACTGGAAGGCCGTCATCGACACCAACCTGAACTCGATGTTCAACGTCACCAAGCAGGTGGTGCCGGGCATGGTCGAGAAGGGCTGGGGCCGCATCATCCAGATCTCCTCGGTGAACGGCGAGAAGGGCCAGGCCGGCCAGACCAACTACTCGGCCGCCAAGGCCGGCATGCACGGCTTCACCATGGCCCTGGCGCAGGAAATGGCCAACAAGGGCGTCACGGTGAACACCGTCAGCCCGGGCTACATCGGCACGGACATGGTCCGTGCCATCAAGCCCGAGGTGCTGGAGAAGATCGTCGCCACCATCCCGGTCAAGCGCCTGGGCACGCCGGAGGAGATCGGCTCCATCGTCGGCTGGCTGGCGGGTGAGGACAGCGGTTTCACCACCGGCGCCGACTTCAGCTGCAACGGCGGTTTGCATATGGGGTGAACGAGGACAGAAAAGGGCCCTGAGGACCCTTTTCTGCCTCGTTCACGACTACGCCCGTCTCGCGGGCGCAGGCTGGGGCTGAGGCGGGAGCGAGTGAAGCCCGGTGGGCTTCACGACCCTTGCCGAAGGACGGACCATGTCTTGCATGGGCCGGCTGGAGCTGCCAGAGCCTCATCCACCACCCCCGGTGGCAGCTCTCGGTCCAGACGCCCCACAACCCCACACGGCCCTACCCGGGGCCGTTCTCAATTCCGCCTGGCCTCCCGCAGCCGCCACTGCGCACCGGCCACGGCCTGATCCGCCGCCTGCAGCCGCGCTGCATCTTCCGGTTGCTGCGCCAGCGCCTCGGCGGCCCGCAGCAACTCTGCATCCTCCAGCCCGCGCGCGCACGCCACCAGATCATCCAGCAGGGCCTGACGGGCGGCCAGGCGGGCCGCGCTCTCGCGCCAAGCGGCGGTCCAGCGGCTCAGGAACACGCGCGCATGGGCCCGCTGACGCTGCTGCACATCGGCGCGCGGCAGGGCGGGCGCAGGCTGCGCCGGCGGGCTGGCGGGCAGGCCATGCCCGGTCCAGCGCACCACCGCCTGGAGCAGGCGCGCGCGCGTGATGGGCTTGTCCAGGTGTTCGTCACAGCCGGCGGCCAGGCTGGCACGGGCGTCTTCGGCCTGGGCATGGGCAGAGAGCGAGAGCATGGGCGTGCGTGGGCGTCCGCGCTCCTGTTCCTGCTTGCGGATGGCCTGGGCGCAGGCATGACCATCCAGCCCGGGCATGTCGATGTCCAGCACGATGAGGTCGTAGTCTGCGCGCTCGGCCATGGCCAGCGCCAGCAGGCCGTTGTCGGCGTGGTCGATCTGCGCCCCCAGCACGGCCAGTTGGGCGCGGAACAGCTCGGCGTTGACCTCGTTGTCCTCGGCCAGCAGCACACGCAGCGGGCGGTCGGCGCCGGCCTGTGCGGGCGCGTGGGCGGGGTCGGGGGCTTCGGCCCGCTGCAGCGGGATGTTGAAGGCGAAGCGGCTGCCGGCGCCGGGCACGCTGTGCACGCTGATCTCACCGCCCATCAGGCGCACCAGCTCGCGCGAAATGGCCAGGCCCAGGCCGGTGCCGCCGATGCGGTCCTCGCCCTGCACGAAGGGCTCGAACACGCGCGCCTGCTGGCTGGGGGCGATGCCGATGCCGGTGTCGGCCACCGCCAGGCCGAGCCGCCCCTCGGTGTCGCAGCGGGCGTGCAGGTCCACCAGCCCCTGCTGAGTGAACTTAATGGCGTTGCCCAGCAGGTTCAGCAGCACCTGGGCCAGGCGCTGGCGGTCCAGCAGCACCCATTCGGGCAGCTCGCCGGGGGCGATCAGGGTGCAGCGCAGCTGCTTGGCCTCGGCCAGCGGCTGCATCAGGTCCACGCATTCCTGCAGCAGCTCGCGCAGCCGGCAGGGCGCGGGGTGCAGCTGCATCTGGCCGAGCTCGATGGCGCTCAGATCGAGCAGCTCGTTGATCAGGGTGGCCAGATGCCGGCCCGAGGCCTGCATGAGGTCGAGGTTGCGGCGCTGCGCGGCATCCAGCGGCGCCTGCTCCAGCAGCTCGCTCAGGCCCAGCAGGGCGTGCAGCGGGGTGCGGATCTCGTGGCTGACATGGGCCAGAAAGCGCGATTTGGCTGCATTGGCCTCGGCCGCCACGGCGCGCTCGTGCGCGGCCTGGCGTGCGGCGGCCTGGGTGCGGTGCTGGTGCAGCATCAGATGCGCCACCAGGCCGGCGGTCAGTGCGCCCAGGGCCGGGCTGGGGTCGAACCAATGCAGCTGCCGACCGGCCAGGGCCGTCAGCGCGACGAGCAGCAGCGCGCCGCCCAGCGCCAGTGCGGTGGCCAGGCGCGGCTGGGTGCGGCCCAGCAGCAGCACCCACAGCCAGGGCAGCAGTGCGCCCAGCAGGATCAGCGGCGCGCCCGGCAGGGGCTGCAGCCAGCGGCCGTCGCGCAGGCTGGCGTAGGCCTGGGCCAGCACCGAGCCGCCGCGCAGCTGGCCTGCCGGGGTCATCACGCGGTCGGCCAGCAGGGCGCTGCTGGCAATCAGCACCACCTGGCCCTTGGCGGCGCGCAGCGCGGGCGCGTCCTCCTGGCCTTCGAGCGCGGCCAGCGCCAGATCGGCGAAGGGCAGGGTGCGCACCTCGGCGGCCGGGCTGCGCGGAAAGGCGATCACGGCCCCCACGGCCGGCAGCGGGCGCTTCTGGGGGCCGGCCTCCAGCAGGGCCAGGGGCAGGCTGGGCCAGTGGCCTTGGCCGCTCTCGTGATAAAGCCAGAGCGTGCGCAGCCGGCCATCCCGGTCCAGCGGGCTGCTGACCACGCCCAACCGGGGCCGCACCGACTGGCCGGCCAGCGGCAGCAGCAGCTGGTTCCAGCGCACGCTGGCGCGGCTGCTGTCGGGCAGCTCGGGCTGGCCCACGCCCGCGGCGGCCAGCAGCACCGGCGCGCCGCTGGCGTCCAGTTCCTGCGCCAGCAGGCTGTCACCGCTGTCGGGGTCGAGAAACAGCAGGTCCAGGGCGATCACCTCGGCCCCGGCGCGGCGCAGGCTGTCGATCAGCAGCGCATACACATCGCGCCGAAAGGGCCAGGTGCCCAGGCGCGGCGCCAGGCGGGCCAGGCTGGCGTCGTCGATGTCGTAGACCAGCACGCCCTCGGGCGGCTGCTGGGGTGCGGCCCAGCGCAGCTGCCAGTCCAGCCAGAAGCGCTCCAGCGGTCCGCCGGGCAGGTGCAGGGCCCAGGCGGCCAGCAGCGCGGCGGCCAGCGCCGCCCACAGGCCGCGGCGCGAGGGATTCAAAGCAGCCAGGCCAGCGCGGGCAGCCAGAACAGCCAGCCGCGCCAGCCGCCCGGCCATTCAATGCTCTGCGTGCTGCCCCAGGGTCCGGGCGTGCCGTCCGGGCTGAGGCTGCGCAGGCGCAAGTGGTGGGTGCCGCCGCCGGGCGGCTGCAGCTCGGCCTGGGCCTGGCTCACGGTGGTGTCCAGCCAGGGCTGGGCGAAATCGGCCGTGCTGGCGGCCTGCAGCTGGTACCGCACGCCGGGCAGGGGGCTGGCGGCCCAGCGCAGCTGCAGACGGTCACCCTGGCGCTCGGTCTGCGGCGGTGGCGGGGCTGGGGGCGGGGGCAGGCGCTCCAGTTGCTGCGCATCGCTCCAGGGGCCCTGGTGGCCGTCGGCGCGCACGCAGGCCACGCGCCAGTGGTGCACGCCCTCGGGCAGTTCCAGGCCGAACTGGGTGTCCGGCAGCGTGGCGTCGGCATGGCGCAGGCGGGTGAAGCCGGCGTCCTCGGCGATCTGCAGGTGGTAGCGCTGGGCCGCGGCGCTGCGCGTCCAGCGGAACTCGACGCGCGGTGCGTACTGCTGCGCCGCCGCGGCGGGCGTCTGCAGGAAAGGGGGCTCGGGCCGGGCGGCCAGCTCGAAGGGGGCCTCGGCGTCCAGGCCTTCCAGGCCATCGGCGGCTATGGCGCGCACGCGCAGGGTGTAGCGGCCATCGGGCAGCTCGGTGCCGCCCTCCCAGCCGCTGGCCGGGGCGCGGGCATCGAGCCAGAGCTGCTCGCCGGCGGGGTCAAGCACCTGCACGCGCAGGGCGCTGGCGCCGAGGGCCGCACCCGTCCAGCGCAGCGGCAGGCGTTCGATGCGGGCCGGCAACGTCAGCGCCGGGGCGGGCAGCAGGGCTTGCGGACGGCCGGGCTGGCCCTGGCTGAGCAGGCCCAGGCCGGCGCCTACCGCCTGGGCACTGCGACCCTGCGCGGCGCTGACCTCGCCCTCCAGAACCTCCAGGTGCAGCTGGCCGTTGCGCACCTGGGTGCGGAAGGCCGTGCCGCGCACGCCCAGATTGGCCACAGGTGTGAGCAGCTCGAAGCGGGCCGGCAGGCGGCGCGCGACCTGCTTCTCGGCATTGCGCGGCGGCACGCGGCTGTCGGCCGCACCTTCCTGCAGCTGCAGCTGGCTGCGCACGCCCAGGCGCCCCTGGCTCAGCCGGCCCAGCTGCAGGCGGCTGGAGGGGCGCAGCACCAGGCGGGCGCCGTCAGCGAAGCGCAGGGTGGCGCTGCCTTGCGGGCCGGCATGCAGCCAGTCGCCCTCCACCAGGCGGGCGCCAGAACTGAGCGGGTTGCGCTGGCCGCCGCGTTCGAGCTCCACACCGCCCAGTGCGAACAGCACCTCGGCCTCGGCCGGCTGTTCGGCCAGCCATTCGCGTGGCCAGGCCAGCGTGTGGCCGGGCTGCAGGCGGAAGGGGTCGCGCACGCCGGTGTGGCGCTGCAACTGCTGCCAGCTGATGTCGGGCCGCAGCAGGCGCTGCTGCAAGCCAATCAGGGTGTCGCCCGGCACGATGCGATGCTGGTGCTGCGGGGCCTGCGCACCCGCCCAGGTGCTGGCCATGATCAGCCAGGGCAGAACGAACGCCTTCATGCTGGTTCCTCCCGTCTTTGCGGTGCCGCCATTCTGCGGGCCGGCGGGGTGCGCGCCGGTCCTTCGTGCTGCGGGTGAATCCGCTTGACGCACAGGGCGCTAGGGCCGCCGCTACCATGGCGCCCCTTTTTTGGTTTGCTTGCGAGGAATGGCCATGGGCATGGATGTCGTCGATTACGAAATCAAGGGCGCCGAGATGCAGTTCGTCGAGGTCGAACTCGACCCCGGCGAGGCGGCGATCGGCGAGGCGGGCTCCTTGATGTTCATGGATGCCGGCATCGGCATGGACGCGGTGTTCGGCGACGGCCGCCAGCAGCAAGGCGGGTTCTTCGGCAAGCTGCTCGGTGCGGGCAAGCGCCTGATCACCGGCGAGTCGCTGTTCACCACCGTCTACACCAACAACGGCAGCGGCAAGCAGCGTGTCGCCTTCGCCGCGCCCTACCCGGGCAAGATCATTGCCATGGATCTGAAGCAGATGGGCGGCATGGTCATCTGCCAGAAGGACAGCTTCCTGGCCGCCGCGCGCGGTGTGCAGATCGGCATCCACTTCCAGCAGAAGCTGTCGGTCGGCTTCTTCGGCGGCGAGGGCTTCATCATGCAGAAGCTCGAAGGCGACGGCCTGGCCTTCGTGCACAGCGGCGGCACCGTGGTCAAGCGCACCCTGCAGCCCGGCCAGACCCTGCTGGTGGACACCGGCTGCCTGGTGGCGCACACGCCCAGCGTCAACTTCGAGATCCAGTACGTCGGCAAGATCAAGACCGCGCTGTTCGGCGGCGAGGGCCTGTTCTTCGCCAAGCTCACCGGCCCCGGCGAGGTCTGGCTGCAGAGCCTGCCGTTCTCGCGCCTGGCCTCGCGCATCTTTGCCGCCGCGCCGCAGCAGGGCGGCAGCCGCGAGGAGGGCTCGGTGCTGGGTGGCTTCGGCACTGGCGGCCTGCTCGGGGGCATTCTGGGCGGCGACGACGAATAAGACGGAGTCGGGCGAATGCGCCTCGCGCCCCGAGGCGCACGCTGCTAGAGTGGTTCAAGGCTTGTAACAAGCCACTACAAAAAGCAGTCGAAGGGGGGGCGATGACCGAGACCGTGGTGCTCTGCGTGGACGACGACGCCACCCTGCTGCAGGCGCTGCGCAGCTTGCTGGTGCCGCAGCTGGGCCCGGGACATTGGGTGGAGATCGCGGAGAGCGCCGAAGAGGCGCTCGAAATCTGCCGCGAGCTGCGGGATCAGCAGCGCCATCTGGCGGTCGTCATCAGCGACTACATCATGCCCGGCATGCGCGGCGACGAACTGCTCGTGCGCCTGCACGGCATGGCGCCGGCCACCATCAAGATGATGCTGACCGGCCAGAGCGATCTGAGCGGGGTCAAGCGCGCGCTGGCCGAGGCCGATCTCTACCGCTGCCTGGAAAAGCCCTTCGTCAGCGAGGAGCTGGTGCGCAGCACGCGCGCGGCGGTGCGCACCTACTGGGAGCGGCTGGCATGGCTGTCGCGCCGCAGTGCCACCGGCGACCCGCGCGATGGCCTGTGCACCGCTCCCGAGCTGGCGCAGTTGCTGGATGAGCGCCTGAGCCAGCCCGCGGCGCGGCCGCTGTGCGTCACCCTCATTGACCTGGGCGAGGAAGAGGGCAGCGACGAGCGCCCCTTGCTGGCCCTCGTGCAACAGCTGCAGCGCCACCAGCGCGCCACCGACGTGGTGGGGCGCTGGGGCGGCGAGGCTTTTCTGGTCATCAACTGCAACACCGAGCTGGCGGATGCCTTCGCCCATGCCGAGGCGCTGCGCCAGCGCATGGCGCTGCAGGGCCTTGAGGGGGCGGCGCAGCTCAGCCTCGGCGTGGCCAGTTCGCGGCCCGGTGAACCGGCGCTCGCGCTGATCGAGCGCGCGGCGCAGGCCTTGCAGGCGGCCCGCACCGAAGGCTGTGTGCAGGTGGGTGTGGCCGATTGAGCGTGCGGCAGCGCCTGCGCCCGCGGCTGCCGGCCTCGCTGGCGGCACGGCTGGTGTTGCTGACCCTCGGGTTCTGCCTGGCCTTCTCCCTATTGGCGGTGGGCCTGCGCGCCGCGCTCGCCTGGCAGCACAACCAGCAGGTCATGCAGGGCGAACTCGCGCTGATCGTGCAGGTCTACCAGCACACTCTGGCCAAGGCCATCTGGGAAGTGGACAACGAGGGCCTGGAGGTGCACCTGGGCAGCGCGCTGCAGGTGCCGGCGGTGGGGGCGGTGGAGGTGGAGCTGCGCAGCGGCTCCGAGCTCAAGGTGCAGACGCTGAGCCGCCAGCGGCCGGGTTACCAGGCCTCCGACCGCGCGCCAAGCCTGGAGGCGCCCCTGAGCCTGCGTCCCTATGTGGGCGCTTCCAGCCAGAAGGTGGGGCGGCTGCTGCTGCGGGGCGACGAGCGCCTGATCTGGCAGCGCCTGAGCGCCGATCTGCGCGACATCATCGTCACGCAGCTGGTGCAGTCGCTGCTGCTGGCCGGCTTCATCATGCTGATCTTCAACCGCATGGTGACCGAGCATGTGCGCCGCATCGCCCGCCATCTGGCCGAGTTGGGGCCGGAACGCCTGCACCAGCACCTTGACCTGAAACGCGGCACCGAGCGGCAGGACGAACTCGCCCAGCTGGTGGACGGCGTGAACCAGCTGCAGGACAGTCTGGCGCAGTACCTGAAGGCGCAGCAGCAGGTCGAGGCCGAGCTGGCGCACCACCGTGACCACCTGGCCGAGCTGGTGAGCGAGCGCACGCAAGAGCTGTCGGAGGCGAACCAGGCGCTGGAGAACTCCGCCCACACCCTGCGCCAGCTCGGCCAGATCGGGCTGGAGACCACTTCCTTCCTGGACGTGCGCTCGGTGTGCGAGAAGCTGCACCACGGCCTGCGCCAGATGATGGATGCCGACGTCTACGGCGTGGCCCTCTTGCTGCCCGAGGGCGACGCGCTGCAGTACGTGTACTTCATGGAGCAGGGCGTCGAGGCGCCGCCGATGCGCCTGCCGCTGAGCGACACCCGCTGGCTCACGGTGCAGGCCTTCCTGGCGGAGTCGGAATTCCTGCTGGCCGACGCCGCGCAGGCCAGCGGCGCGCCGCAGCTGGAGGGCTTGGTCAAGCGGCCGCTCGGCGCCGCCATCCTGCGGTCGCTGGTGGCCAACGGCAAGCGCATCGGCGTGGTGTGCGTGCAGAGCTATCGCGAGCACGCCTACGGCCAGCGCGAAATCGAGATCCTGCGCTCCACCTCGCCCTATGCCGCCATCGCGCTGGCGAATGCGGCCGCGTATGCGAATGCCGAGTCGGCGCGCGCCGAGGCCGCCGCGGCGCTGGCCGAGCTGCGCCAGGCCCAGGCGCAGATGGTGCAGTCGGAAAAGATGGCCGCGCTGGGCCAGTTGGTGGCCGGCGTGGCGCACGAGATCAACACCCCGATCGGCGCCATCAAGGCCAGCGGCAGCAACATCACCGTGGCGCTGTGGCAGGCCCTGCACCAGCTGCCGGAGGTGCTGCGCGCCCTCAGCGAGAGCGAGCGCCGCCTGTTCGAGGAGCTGATCGAGGGCGCGCAGACCTTCCGGCCGCTGCTCAGCAGCCGCGAGGAACGCACGGTCGTGCGCGAGCTCGCCGTCCAACTGCAGGGCCAGGGCCTGGTGGGCGCGCGACTGATGGCCAGCCAGTTGGTGCAGCTGCAGGTGCAGGAGCGCGTCGAGCACTTCCTGCCCCTACTGCGCCATGTGCAGGTCGACCGTGTGCTCGGCACCGCGCTATGCCTGCACACCATCGCCAGCAATGCCGCCAACATCCACACCGCGGTCGAGAAGGTCAGCAAGATCGTCTTCGCGCTCAAGTCCTACTCGCGCTCCGACCACGTGGAAGAGCCGGTGCTGACCGACCTGCAGTCCACCGTCGAGACCGTGCTGACGCTGTATCAGAGCCAGCTCAAGCACCAGGTCGAACTGGTGCGCCGCTACCAGCCCGTCGCCCCGCTGCGCTGCCTGCCCGACGAGCTCTGTCAGGTCTGGACCAACCTCATCCACAACGCCCTGCAGGCCATGCAATACAAGGGCACGCTCACCATCGCCATCGAGCGCCAGGACGGCGAGGCGGTGGTGGCTTTCACCGACAGCGGCTGCGGCATTCCGCCGGAGATCCAGTCGCGCATCTTTGACGCCTTCTTCACCACCAAGCCGCGGGGCGAGGGCAGCGGCCTGGGTCTGGACATCGTGCGCCGCATCGTCCACAAGCATGGTGGCTGCATCGAGCTGCGCTCGGAAGTGGGCGTCGGTTCGACTTTCGCCGTGCACCTGCCCTACGCCAACGAGAGTTCACTCTAGGGGGTTGGCCCGGGGCCAAGCGCCGGCGGGCGCTACGATGCGCGCCCTCCGGGATTCCCCGGGGTGGTGGAGCGTATGAAGTCGATGGGGTTTTTGGGGCTGAGCGCGCTGCTGCTGAGCCTGTGTGGGGCGGCCATGGCGAATTCGCCGCCGCCGGTGTTTGTGCTGAATTCCATGGATGCCTCGGTCTCGGTGGTCGATCGCAACCCCTGGCGTGAGCGCACGCGCATCCAGACCGGCAAGGAGCCCCACCACCTCTACCTGAGCCCGGACGAGAAGAGCCTGATCGTCGCCAATGCGCGCGCCGATTCGCTGACCTTCATCGACCCCGTCAGCGCCGAGGTGCAGCGCACCGTGCAGGGCATCGCCGATCCCTACCACCTGCGCTTTTCGCCCGACATGAAGTGGTTCGTTACGGCGGCCAACCGGCTCAACCATGTCGATCTGTACCGCTGGCACGGCATGGCCGCCGAGCAGCCGCTGGAACTGGTCAAGCGCATCCCCACCACGCGCACGCCCAGCCATCTGTTCATCGACGACGCCAGCCAGCGCCTCTACGCCAGCATGCAAGACAGCGACGAGCTGCTCTGCGTGGACCTGACCAGCCAGAGCGTGCTGTGGAAGGTGGCGGTCGGCAAGACGCCGGCCGACGTCTACCTCACGCCCGACGAGCGCTATCTGCTGGTGGGCCTGACGGGCGACCGCTTCGTGCAGGTCTGGCAGCTGCGCGGTTCGCAGGCGCCGGTCTATGCCGGGCGCTTCCACACCGGCGCCGGCGCCCACTCGTTCCGCGCGCTCGGCGATGGGCGGCATGTGCTGGTCAGCAACCGCGCGGGCAACACCATCAGCAAGCTGGATCTGAAGGACTGGCGCATCGCCGATCAATACCCCGCCCCGGGCGGCCCCGACGACATGGAATTGCTAAAGGATGGCCGCACCCTGCTCGTCACCTCGCGCTGGGCGCGCAAGCTCACCGTCATCGACATGATCGATCGCAAGGTCGTGGCCCAGGTGCGCGTGGGGCGCTCCCCGCACGGGGTCTGGACGCTCGACCACCTGCCGCGTCGATGAGACCCTGGCTGCTCGCCCTGGCCCTGCCCGCGCTGGCCGTGGCGTGCGAGCGGCCGGTCTACTTCAGCTTCGACACCGGCCACATGGGCGTGGCCGAGCAGGTGGCCGCCACGCTGGACAAGCACCAGGTGCCGGCCACTTTCTTCCTGGCCAGCGAACCCACGCTGGAGGGCGGCCACAGCCTGGACGAACGCTGGGCGCCGTTCTGGCGCCGCCTGGCCGCCAGCGGTCGGCACGATTTCGGCAGCCACACCTGGGCGCATGACATCTGGGTCGCCGACCTGGCCGACGGCGCGATGCGCTTTCGCACCCAGGCGGGCAGCCAGCGGCCGAGCTGGCGCCAGCTGGATGCGGCCGGCTACTGCGCCGAGCTCCGGCGCGTGGACTTCCGCTTCCAGCAGATGACCGGCCGCGCCTTGGATCCGCTGTTCCGCGCGCCGGCCGGCAAGACCTCGCCGCGCCTGCTGGCCGCCGCCCAGGCCTGCGGCTTTCGCCACGTGGGCTGGAGCCCGGCGGGCTTCCTGGGCGACGAGCTGCCGAGCGAACAGGTTTCGAATGCCCAGCTGCTGCAGCGCGCGCTGGCGCGCATCCAACCCGGTGATGTGCTGCTCGCCCACCTGGGCATCTGGGACCGCCGCGAGCCCTGGGCGCCGGCGGTGCTGGAGCCGCTGATCGTCGGCCTCAAGGCCAAGGGCTTTTGTTTTGCGCGCCTGCGCGAGCATCCGGATTACCGTTCGGCATGGACTCCCTGATCGACGCCCCGTTCGAGCTGTTCGACCGCGCCCAGCAGGCCCTCTTCGAGGCCTTGGTGCTGCCCCTGGTGCAGGCCCTGGGCCTGGCCTCGGTGGCGGGCGAGGCCTTCAGCGGCACCGGCTGGCTGCTGGCCGGCCTGCTGCAGCTGGGCTTCATCGCTGTGGTGCTGGGGGCGCTGGAGCGCTGGCGCCCGGTGGAGCGCTGGACGGACCGGCGGCCGGTGCGCGTGGACTTCGTCTACACGCTGATCCAGCGCCTCGGTCTGTTCCGCCTGGGCCTGTTCTTCACGCTGGACCCCCTCGTGGATGCGTTGGCCGTGCAGGGGCGGCTCTGGGGCTGGCAGCCCTGGCATCTGGACGGCCTGTGGCCCGGCGTCAGCGACCAGCCTTGGATCGCCTTCGCCCTCTACCTGGTGGTGTTCGATTTCGCCGGCTACTGGCTGCACCGTGCCCAGCACGCCTGGAACTGGTGGTGGGCCCTGCACGCCCTGCACCACAGCCAGCGCCAGATGGGCCGCTGGACGGACAACCGCAACCATTTCCTGGACGACTTTCTGGGTGCCGCGCTGTTCGCTCTGCTGGGCCTGCTGCTCGGCACCGAGCCGGCCCAGTTCATGGCCATCACGCTGCTGACGCAGACCTTCGAGAGCCTGCAGCACGCCAACGCGCGCCTGCACTTCGGCCCGCTGGAGCGGCTCTGGGTCAGCCCGCGATTTCACCGCCTGCACCATGCCATCGGCCTGGGGCATGAGGCCGCCGGGCCGGGCACGCTGGGCGGGCACAACTTCGGGGTGCTGCTGCCCTGGTGGGATCAGCTCTTTGGTACCGCCCGCTTCGAAGAAGTCTTCCCACCCACCGGCATCCGTGACCAACTGCCCGAGGCGGGTGGGCGCGACTATGGTGGCGGCCTGTGGGCCCAGCAAATGCTGGGCCTGCAGCGTCTGTGGTCTGCCCTGATGAAAAGGTCTGCATGAATGCCCACCCCATGCCCCCCGCTGCCAACCGCGTGCTGGATGCCGGCTGGCGCGCCGCTGCCTACTGCCTGCACCCGCGCGTCATCGGCTGGTCGCTGCTGCCGCTGCTGATTGCCGCGCTGCTCACCTTCGGCCTGGCCTGGTTCTTCTGGGAACCTGCGGTGTCGGCGGTGCGCGCCAGCCTGGAAGACTGGCGTCTCGTGGATGCGGCGCTGCGCTGGCTGGATCGGTTGGGGCTCGAAGAATTCCGCAGTGTGATTGCGCCGGCCATTACCCTGGCTTTGGTATTGCCGCTCGTGATGGCCCTGTCCATCGTGCTGGTGGCAGCAACGATGGCTCCAGCGCTGACCCGCCTAGTGGCCGAACGTCGCTTTCCGAAACTGGAACGACTTCGTGGTGGTAGTTTCATCGGCGGTCTATTTGGATCGTTGGGCGCCACCTTCCTGGCGCTGCTGCTGCTCCTGCTCAGCATGCCGTTTTGGTTGATTCCTCTCGTGGCACTGGTGGTGCCGCCGTTGATCTGGGGCTGGCTGACTTGTCGGGTGTTCGCCTACGACGTGCTGGCCGACCACGCCAGTGCCGAGGAACGCCGCCAGCTGATGCGCGAGCAGCGCTGGCCCTTGCTGGGCATCGGCGTGCTCACCGGTTTCCTGGGCGCGGCCCCGGCGCTGATCTTTGCCTTTGGCGTGGCATCTGTGGTGCTGGCGCCGCTGCTGCTGCCCTTCGCCATCTGGCTCTACATGCTGGTGTTTGCCTTCTCTGCATTGTGGTTCGCTCACTTTGGCCTGGCCGCCCTGCAGGCCCTGCGCCAGGCGCCGCTGGAGGTGCCGGCGCGCGTCATCGACCCCGTGCAGCTGCCGCAGGAGTGAAGCGATGCTGAAGTTCGGACTGATCGTGTTCGGCGACGAGCTGCTCAGCGGCAAGCGCCAGGACGCCCATGCGCCCAAGCTGATCGAGCTGCTGGCGGCGCGCGGCCTTGAGCTCGACTGGGCCCGCTATGTGCGCGACGACCCGGCCCAGCAGGCCGCCGCGCTGCGTGCGGCCTTCGCCAGCGGCGACGCGGTGATCTGCTGCGGCGGCATCGGCGCCACGCCCGACGACCACTCCCGGCAGGCCGCTGCCCGCGCGCTGGGCGTGCCGCTGCAGGCCCATGCCGAGGCGCAGGCCCTGATCCGCCAGCGTGCCGCCGAAATGGCCGCCGAGCGCGGCCAGGCGCTGGAACCCGATGAGCACCCTGACATGCAGCGCCGCCTGCAGATGGGCGTGCTGCCGCAGGGCGCCACGCTCATTCCCAACCCCTACAACCGCATTCCCGGCTTCAGCCTGGGGCGCCTGCATTTCCTGCCCGGCTTCCCGGTGATGGCCCACCCCATGATGGCCTGGGTGCTGGACACGCTCTATGCCGCCCACGTCCAGCCCGTGGGCGTGCGCGAGCGCTCCTGCGTGGTGCAGGGCGCCTACGAGGCCCAGCTCACGCCGCTGATGGAGCGCATCGAGGCCGAGCACGCCCCCGTCAAGGTGTTCAGCCTGCCCAGCGTCGACCACCCGCAATGGGGCCGCTGCATCGAGCTGGGCGTCAAGGCCCTGCCCGACCCCGACCTGGCGCGTGCCTACACGGCGCTTCGCGAGGGATTGATCCAGTTTGGTGCATCGATTTGCACCGAATTGGTGCGATGAGCAGCGAATGCCCTGTTCCGGTGCGTGCCCGCCCATAATGGTTCTCCCGCCCCTCTGGCAGCGTCACCAACTTCGTGCTGGCATGAACGCTGCTTATTACCCCGTATCGCAGCAGCCGGCCTGATCCGGCGCTGACGAGTCCGCACAACCCGCCCCCGATTTGGAGAGTTTGGATGGCCACCAAGACCGTTGCCGATGTGATGAAGATGGTGAAGGAGAACGAGGTCAAGTTCGTTGACTTCCGCTTCACCGATACCCGCGGCAAGGAACAGCACGTCTCCGTGCCCGTTTCGCACTTCGACGAAGACAAGTTCAGCAGCGGCCACGCCTTCGACGGCTCGTCGATCGCCGGCTGGAAGGGCATCGAGGCCAGCGACATGCTGCTGATGCCGGACCCCAACACCGCCAACATCGACCCCTTCTTCGAAGAGCCGACCCTGATCCTGACCTGCGACGTCATCGATCCGGCCGACGGCAAGGCCTACGAGCGCGACCCGCGTTCGCTGGCCAAGCGCGCCGAGGCCTACTTGAAGGCCTCCGGCCTGGGCGACGCCGCCTACTTCGGCCCCGAGCCCGAGTTCTTCATCTTTGACTCGGTGCGCTGGGCCAATGACATGTCGGGCTGCTTCTTCAAGATCGAGTCGGAAGAAGCCGCCTGGAACACCGGTAAGGAATACGAGCACGGCAACAGCGGCTACCGCCCCACCGTCAAGGGCGGCTACTTCCCCGTGCCCCCGGTCGACAGCGGCCAGGACATGCGCTCGGAGATGTGCCTGATCCTCGAACAGCTGGGCATCCCGGTCGAGGTGCACCACCACGAGGTGGCCAACGCCGGCCAGATGGAAATCGGCACCAAGTTCAGCTCGCTGGTGCAGCGCGCCGACTGGACCCAGCTGCAGAAGTACGTCATCCAGAACGTCGCCCATGCCTATGGCAAGACCGCGACCTTTATGCCCAAGCCCATCGTGGGCGACAACGGCAGCGGCATGCACGTGCACCAGTCCGTCTGGAAGGACGGCAAGAACCTGTTCGCCGGTGAAGGCTATGCCGGCCTGAGCGAGTTCGCGCTGTACTACATCGGCGGCATCATCAAGCACGCCCGTGCCCTGAACGCCATCACCAACCCCGGCACCAACAGCTACAAGCGCCTGGTGCCCGGCTTCGAAGCCCCTGTGAAGCTGGCCTACTCGGCCAAGAACCGCTCGGCCTCGATCCGCATCCCTTACGTGGCCAACCCCAAGGGCCGCCGCGTCGAGGCTCGCTTCCCGGATCCTTCCGCCAACCCCTATCTGTGCTTCGCCGCGCTGCTGATGGCTGGCCTGGACGGTGTGGAGAACAAGATCCACCCGGGCGAGGCTGCCACCAAGGATCTGTACCACCTGCCGCCTGAGGAAGACGCGAAGATCCCGACCGTCTGCCACAGCCTGGACCAGGCGCTGGACTACCTGGACAAGGACCGTGCCTTCCTGACCAAGGGCGGCGTGTTCACCGATGCCTTCATCGATGCCTACATCGACCTGAAGATGCAGGAAGTGACCCGCTTCCGCATGGCCACACACCCGGTCGAATACGACATGTACTACGCGCTGTAAGCCCTGGAGGGCTGAGGTGTGAAGGGGAGGGCGGATGTCCTCCCCTTTTTTCTTGACAATCGCGCGCATGAAGCTGCTGCCCACCCTGCTGATGCTCCTTGCCACCGCCCAGGCCGAAGCGGTCGTGTACCGCTGCCCCGGGCCGCCGGTGCTCTACACCGACCAACTCTCGCCGCGCGAGGCGCAGGAAAAGGGCTGTCGATCGATCGAGGGCGCACCGATCACGGTGGTCTCGCCGGTCAAGCCCAAGGCGCCCACGCCAGCCGCTGGCGGCGGTGCGGCCGACAAGCGCGAGCGCGTGGCCGACGACACCCAGAAGGCACGTGACAGCGAGCGCCGCAAGGTGTTGGAGGCCGAGCTGCGCGAAGCCACGGCCAAGCTGGAACAGATGAAGAAGGACTTCAACGACGGCCAGCCCGAGCGCACCGAGCGCAACTTCGCCATCTACCAGCAGAAGGTCACGGACATGCGTGCCGCGATCGCGCGGCAGGAGGTCGACATCGAGGCCTTGAAGCGCGAGCTGGCCAAGCTGCCCTGACCGTCCCCACTTGACCGACTACGCGGCCTTCGACCAACTCGCCACCCTGATCGCGGTGGTGCGGCCTGACGGCCAGGTGCGATTCGCCAACGCCGCCTTCGAAGACCAGCTGCGCCTGTCGCGCCGCGCCGCCCAGCAGCGCACCCTGTTCGAATGGTTTGCCGACGACCGGCGCCTGCGCGAGACGCTGGCCGCCGTGCAGGGCAACCGCTTTGCCACCGCCCGTTTCGAGGCCCAGCTGCGCCGTGCGCCGCACGAGGAGCTGCTCGACGTGCTGGTGCTGGTCTCGCAGACCGACGACCCGCAGCACCTGGTGGTCGAGATGATCGAGGCCACCCAGCAGGCCCGCCACGAGCGCGAGGAGCGCAACCTCGACCAGGTGCGCAGCAGCAAGGACCTGATCCGCAACCTCGCGCACGAGATCAAGAACCCGCTCGGCGGCCTGCGCGGGGCGGCCCAGCTGCTGGCGCTGGAGCTGGGCCAGGACTCCGAGCTGCTGGAGTACACCCAGGTCATCGTGCACGAGGCCGATCGTTTGCAGGTGCTGGTGGATCGGCTGCTCGCCCCGCACCGCCAGGCGCAGGTGGTGGGCGACGTGAACATCCACGAGGTTTGCGAGCGCGTGCGTGCGCTGGTGCTGATCGAGTTCCCGAAGCTCACCATCCGGCGCGACTACGACATCTCCCTGCCTGAGTTCCGCGGCGACCGCGAACAGCTGATCCAGGCCTTGCTGAATGTGGTGCAGAACGCCGCCCAGGCCCTGCAGCCGCAGCTCGTGGCGGGGCAGCCCGCGCAGATCGTGCTGCGCACCCGGGCCGCGCGCCAGGTCACGCTGGGCAAGCAGCGCTGGCGCCTGGCACTCGAATTGCATGTGGAAGACAACGGCCCCGGCGTGCCCAGCGAGATTCGTGATCGGCTGTTCTTCCCCCTGGTCACAGGGCGGGAGGGCGGCACCGGACTGGGCCTGCACTTGGCACAGACCATCGTGCAGGCCCACCAAGGGATCATTGACTGCGACAGCGAACCGGGGCGCACCGATTTCCGCATCCTGCTGCCCCTGCCTTGATGAAACCAATCTGGGTTGTTGACGACGACCACTCGATCCGCTTCGTGCTGGAAAAGGCGCTGGCGCGCGAGGGCCTGCCTGTGCGCAGCTTCTCCAACACACGCGACGTGCGCAGCGCCCTGGCCGACGAGGGGCCACCGGCGCTACTGATCAGTGACATCCGCATGCCCGGCGGCTCGGGCCTGGACCTGCTGACCGAGGTCAAGGCCCAGCACCCGCAGCTGCCGGTCATCGTGATGACGGCGTTCTCCGATCTCGACAGCGCCGTCTCGGCCTTCCAGGGCGGTGCCTTCGACTACCTGGCCAAGCCCTTCGACCTGGGCAAGGCGGTGGAGCTGGTGCAGCGCGCGCTGGAGCAGGGCCGCAGCGAGGCCGCCGCCGCCGAGGCCCAGGCGCAGACGCCCGAGATGCTGGGCCAGGCCCCGGCCATGCAGGAGTTGTTCCGTGCCATCGGGCGACTCAGCCAGAGCCAGGTGACGGTGCTGATCACGGGCGAGAGTGGCGCCGGCAAGGAGCTGGTGGCGCGGGCCCTGCACAAGCACAGCCCGCGTGCCAACGGGCCCTTTGTGGCGATCAACACGGCGGCCATCCCCAAGGATCTGCTGGAGAGCGAGCTGTTCGGCCACGAGCGCGGCGCCTTCACCGGCGCCCAGGCCACGCGCCGCGGGCGCTTCGAGCAGGCCGAGGGCGGCACGCTGTTCCTGGATGAAATCGGCGACATGCCGCTGGAGCTGCAGACCCGCTTGCTGCGCGTGCTCAGCGATGGTCACTACTACCGCGTCGGCGGCCACAGCCCGATCAAGAGCCAGGTGCGCGTCATCGCCGCCACGCACCAGCATCTGGAGCAGCGCGTGCGCGAAGGCGCGTTTCGCGAGGACTTGTTTCACCGGCTCAACGTCATCCGCCTGCGCCTGCCGCCGCTGCGCGAGCGCCGCGAGGACATTCCCTTGCTGGCGCGCTTTTTTCTGGCGCAGAGTGCACAGGAACTGGGCGTGGAGCCCAAGCGCCTGAGTGAGGCGGCGCTGGCGGCGCTCACCGCCTTCGACTTCCCCGGCAATGTGCGCCAGCTGCAGAACCTTTGCCACTGGCTGAGCGTGATGGCGCCCAGCCAGGCGGTGGAGCCACGCGACCTGCCGCCCGAGGTGCTGGAGCGGCGCGAGTCCGAGCTCGCCCCGGATGCGGCGCAGGCCCTCGCACCCGCGCAGGCGGCACCCGTGCTGCCGGTGGCGGCCCTGCCGCCGCCGGTGTCCGACTGGGCCCAGGCCATGGCCGTGCAGGCGCGCGAACTCCTGCGTGCCGGCGCGCCCGAGGTCTGGGACCAGCTCACGCGCCGCTTCGAGGCCACGCTGATCGAGGCGGCACTGGCGCATACGCAGGGCCGGCGCGTGGACGCCGCTCGCCAGCTCGGCATCGGCCGCAACACCATCACGCGCAAGATCCAGGAATTGGGCCTCGACCACCGCGACGAAGACGCCTGAGCTAGGCTGTGGGTTCAACTCGACGGAGGACCCATGGCGAAGAAGAGCAAGGCGGCCAGCGACGGCATCGACATCGGCATCAGCGGCAAGGAGCGCGCGGCCATCGCGGCCGGCCTGAGCCGCCTGCTGGCGGACACTTACACCCTCTACCTCACCACGCACAACTTCCATTGGAACGTCACCGGGCCGCAGTTCAATTCGCTGCACGCGATGTTCATGGCCCAGTACACCGAGCTGTGGAACGCGGTGGACCCGATTGCCGAGCGCATCCGCTCGCTCGGCCATGTGGCGCCGGGCAGCTACGCCCAGTTCGCGGCCCTGTCCAGCTTGCCCGATGCCCCGGCCCAGCCGCCCAAGGCCGACGAAATGGTGCGCCTGCTGATGCAAGGCCACGAGGCCGTGGCGCGCACCGCCCGCGCGGCCTTCCCCACGGCCGACGCCGCCAACGACCAGCCCAGCTGCGATCTGCTGACCCAGCGCCTGGACGTGCACGAGAAAACCGCCTGGATGCTGCGCAGCCTGCTGCAGGGCTGAGCATTTGACCCCGCCGCCTGCCCAAACCCAGCAAACGGTGGGCGTGCGCGCCTTCTGGCGCGCCGCCACCCCGGCCGAGCGGCGCTGGGTGGGCCTGGGCTGGCTGCTGTCGCTGGCCTCCTGCATCGCCAGCGGCCTGGCCACGGTGATCTTGGCCTGGTCCGGGCTGCCGCTGCACTTTGCCGGCCTCACGGTCTATGTGACGGTCTACCCGCCGCTGGTGCTGGCCAGCTGGTGGGCCCTGTGCTTTGGCTGGGTCTGGGCCGCCCCGCTCGTCTACGCGGCCACCTTCACGCTGGCGCTGTACGCCGGCATGCCGCTGGCGTGGGCGCTGCTGTTCGCCTGCAGCAACCCGCTGGGTCTGGCGGTGTACGCCCTGGGCTACCGTGCCATCGACCGGCGACCCGAATTGCACAGCGGCAGCGCCTGGCTGTACTTCGTGATGCTGGCCTTTGCCTCCAGCGTGTTCGGATCGGCCGGCGCCCTGATCTGGAGCTACACCAACCGCATCGACAACACCGGCCTGCTGCCCATCTGGCAGGGCTGGTGGTTGGGCGGGCTGCTGCAGGCGGTGTTGCTGGTGGGGCCGCTGCTGTGGCTGACGCGCCGCCGCATCAGCGCCTGGCTGACCCGGCGTCCGGCCCTGCTGGCCCCGCCGCCGGCCGACCCACGTCGTCTGACCCTGCGCCTGATCCTGGTCATCGTGTGCGCGGTGCTCGGCTATGGTGCCGGCACCCTGGGGCTGGCCGAGGGCTGGGTGCAGCAGCGCCTGGCCGGCGCCGACGCCCGGCAGCTTGAAACCGTGCAGACCCTGCTCTCCACCGCCTGGAGCTTCTACTGGGTGATGGCGCTGTTCGTGCTGTTCGTCGGCTTCTTCGGCTACCGCAGCTTCCGGCACTGGAGCGCGGCCAATGACCGCTTGCTGGCCGAGCTGGAGCAACTGGCGCGCACCGACCGGCTCAGCGGCCTGTTGAACCGGCGCGCCATGGAAGAAGCGCTGGACGAGCAGATGCAGCGCGGCCGCCGCCATGGCGAGCTTGCCAGCCTGCTGATGCTGGACATCGACCACTTCAAGCGCATCAACGACGCGTACGGCCATGCAGTGGGAGACGCCGCCATCGTGGCCCTGGCCGACACCCTGCGCGCCGGCCTGCGCAGCCTGGACCGCGCGGCCCGCTGGGGCGGCGAAGAGTTCCTGGTGCTGCTGCCACAGCAGGACGCCGCCGCGGCCTGTGCCGTGGCCGAACGCCTGCGCGCCGCGCTGGCCACCTTGCCGGGCCCGGAATTGCCGCGCTTCACCGTCAGCGTGGGCGTGGCCAGCCTGCAGGCAGCCGACCGCGGATGGGGCGACTGGCTCAAGCGCGCCGACGGCGCGCTCTACGCCGCCAAGCAGGCCGGACGCGACCGGGTCGTGGCCACCGACTGAGCCCGCTAGGCCTTGCCCAGCCAGACCTCCAAGCCCTGGGCGTTGAGCTCCAGGTCCGTGGCCAGCAGGCGCTCGATCTCGTCCGCGTTCAGCGGGCTGCCGTGCTCGCGCAGGCTGCTGGCATAGAGCGCCAGCAGGCCTTGCTTGATGCGCTCGTGGCGCTCGGCTTGGGCCTGGCGGGCCACGGCGGCCATGCCGTCGATCAGCCCGTTCAACAGGGCGGCCAGGCGCGGCACCTCGCGCACGCGGCCGTAATGCGTCAGGTAGAGGCAGTCGGGCTCGGCCGCCAGCATGCGGGCGATCGAAGCCTTCATCGCCTCGGGCTCGAACTGCACCGGCGTGCTGGTGGGCAGGGCCCAGGGCCGGCCGCCTTCATCGAACTCGCGATAGGACAGGCCAAAGGTGTCGCCCGTGAACCAGCCGCGGCTGCGGGCATCCCAGATGCAGTGGTGGTGCTTGGCATGGCCGGGGGTGTCGATGAAGCGCAGCGGCCGGCCGGCCAGGTCGAGCACCAGCTCGTCGCTGCTCGGGCGGGCACGCTCTGCCGGCACGGGCACCAGTTCGCCATAGCTGCGTGCCATCTCCTCGGGGCCGTAGACGGCGGTGGCGCTGGCCCAGAGCTGGCTCGGGTCCACCATGTGGCGCAGGCCGCGGGGGTGGCAGATCAGCGTGGCGCCGGGCAGTTCGCGCATCAGCAGCCCCACGCCGCCGGCGTGGTCCAGGTGCACATGGGTCGGGATCACGTAGTCCACCGCCGCACGCGCCAGGCCCAGGGCCTCCAGGGTTTCGAGCAGGCGCGGCACCGAGTGGTTGGTGCCGGTGTCGATGAAGGCGGCCCGGCCGGCCTCGACCATGAGGTAGGCGGCGTCGAAGCGCGGGCGCTGGAAGCCGGTGTCGATGGCGTAGATGCCGTGGCCCAGGGCCTCGGTGTGATGGGGAAGAATCGCGTCCTTTGACATGGAGCGGGATTAGGCCATGGCCGTGCGCGAGATTCTGAGAATGGGCGATTCGCGCCTGCTGCGGGTGGCCCAGCCCGTTAGCACCTTCGACACCCCCGAACTGCGCGCCCTGGTGCAGGACCTGCGCGACACCATGCTGGCCGCCGGCGGCGCCGGCCTGGCGGCGCCGCAGATCGGCGTGGACCTGCGCGTGGTGCTGTTCGGCTTCGAGAAGCTGGCGCGCTACCCCGAGGCCGAGCCGGTGCCCGAGACCCTGCTGATCAACCCGGAGATTGAGCTGCTGGGCGCGGAGGAACAAGAAGGCTGGGAAGGCTGCCTCTCGGTGCCGGGACTGCGCGGCGTCGTCGCCCGGCCCAGCTACATCCGCTACCGCGGCCGCACGCTGGAGGGCGGCTGGATCGAGCGCGAGGCGCGCAGCTTCCACGCCCGGGTCGTTCAGCATGAATGCGACCATCTGGACGGCCAGCTCTACCCCATGAAGGTGCGCGACTTCCGCCGCTTTGGCTTCACCGAGGTGCTGTTCCCCGGCTTGTAAAGTCTTGCAAGCCGGTGCACCGAAACGGGGCTGGCCGCGTTGGGCGCACCATCCGTGCACCCCTGGAGAAGGGCACCATGAAGAACAAGCACCTCCCCGCCCCGTTGCGCACCTGGTTCGGCCTGCAGTTGCTGGCCCTGCTGGCCGCGCTGGCCCTGTTCATGCAGCCGGCCTGGGCCGACCCGCCGACGCGCGTGGCGCGCGTGGCCGAAGTGAGCGGCCAGGCCTGGTGGTTCGACACCGAGCAGCGCGAATGGCAGCCCCTGATGCGCAACCAGTCCCTGGCCGAGGGCGATCGCCTGCGCGTGGACGACAACGGTCGTGTGGGCCTGCGCATCGGCGCCAGCGCCTTGTGGCTGGACGAGCGCAGCCAGATGGAACTGATGCGCTTGGACGATGACCGCATCGACATCGCGCTGGACCGCGGCGCCCTGGCGCTGCGCTGGACCAGCGCCGAGCACGCCCGCGAGGCCCTGGTGCGTACCCAGGAGGGGCGCTTCCTGTTCGAACGTCAGGGCGCCTACCGCATTGACCAACTGGCCAAGGCCAGCCGCGCCCAGGCCTTCGAGGGCCGGCTGCGCTTCGAGGGTCGTGCCAATGGCGATGCCCCAGTCTGGTTGGATGCCCCCGAGCAGGCTGAGCTGTGGTGGGACGGCGGCCCGCGCGCCGAGCGCGGCCGCCTGCTGCGCCAGGACGATTTCGCCCAATGGCTGGTCAGCGAACTGGGCTTTGGCCGCGGCGACGACCGCTACGCCCGCCAGGACCGCCCGGCCTACCGCTATGTGTCGCCCGAGCTCACCGGCGCCGACGAACTGGATGCCAACGGCCGCTGGGAAGACAGCGGCGACTACGGCGCCGTGTGGATCCCGCTGCGTGTGGCGGTGGATTGGGCCCCGTACCGTCATGGCCGCTGGACCTGGACGCGCCACTGGGGCTGGACCTGGGTGGACGACCTGCCCTGGGGCTATGCGACTTCCCATTACGGCCGTTGGGTGCACTGGCGTGGCCGCTGGTGCTGGGCACCGGGCCAGCGCGTTGTGCGCCCAGTGTTCGCGCCGGCCCTGGTGGCCTGGGTGGGGGGCGGTTCGGTGTCGGTGGGCGTGCAGATCGGCAGCCGCTGGGCACCGCCGGTGGCCTGGGTGCCGCTGGCCCCGCGCGAGGTCTTCGTGCCCTGGTACCGCCACAGCCCGCAGTACGTGCGCCGCTTCAACCCCGACCCGGTGACCGTGCAGCGCCCCGAGACCTATGTGCACCGCAACCGGCAGGTGCCGGGCGCCGTCAGCTCGCTGGTGGTAACGGCCGACACGCCGGTGCGCGACGCCCGCCCGAGCCCGGTGCGCGATGACCGCGTGCTGCGCGAACTCACGCCGCTGCCGCTAGGCCCGGCGCACCAGGGCCCGCTGCCGGTGCGCGCCGCGCAAACGCAGGACGACTGGCGTGACCGCGGCAACCCGCGCGGCCGCCCGGCGCCGCCGGTGCTGAGCCAGGAGCCGCAAGCGCGCACCGAACCGCGCCCTGATGTCGGCCTGCCCGCCCGCATCGAAACGGTGCGTCCGGTGGCGCCGGAACAGGGCTTCTCGCGCCGAGACCGTGCGGAGCAGGAATCGGCCCCCAGCGGCAATGCGAACGCCTGGCCGCGCCGCGCGCCGGATGCCCCCCGTGTGGAGCCGGCCCCGGTGCTGCGTCAGGAGCCGCCGCAGCGGGCAGAGCCGCGTCAGGATTGGCCGATGCCGCAGCGGGCCGAGCCGCGTCAGGATTGGCCGATGCCGCAGCGGGCCGAGCCGCAGCGCCAGGCCCCGCCCGTGCTTGCGCCCCAACCGATGCAGCCCATGCAGCCGACGCAGCCTGAGAGTGGTTTCTCGCGCCGCGACCGTGCCGAGCGCGAAGCCGAGATGCCCGCGCGGCGTGCCCCGGAACCGCGCTTTGAGCCGCCGCGTGCTGAGCGCCAGGCCATCCCGCCGGTGCGCATGGAGCCGCCGCGCCCGGCCCCGCCGCCGCAGGAGTCGCGCCGCCCCGAGCCGCGCAAGGAGCGCGAGCGCGACAAGGACGACGGCGTGCCGCGCCGCGACAACCGCTGATCAGAGCAGGGGTTTGAGCGCCGCCCAGACGTTGTCGAGCATGACCGGATGGGCGCGCGCCAGCGGGTGGATGCGGTCCGGCTGGAACCAGGCCTCGGCGTCGGGGCGGTCGGCCACCCCGGCCAGCAGGAAGGGCGCGAGGGCGGCGCCTTCCTCCTTGGCCAATTCGGCAAAGAGCTGGAAGAACTCGCGCCCGTAGCGGGCGCCGTAATTGGGCGGCACCTGCATACCCACCAGCAAGGGCTTGGCCTTGGCAGCCTTGACGGCGCGCACCATGGCGCGCAGGTTGTCGCGGGTGTGCGCCAGCGGCATGCCACGCAGTGCATCGTTGCCGCCCAGTTCGATCACCACCAGGCTGGGCCGGTGCTCCTTCAGCAGCGCAGGCAGCCGGCTCAGGCCGCCGGCCGTGGTGTCCCCGCTGATGCTGGCATTAAAGACCTCGTAGCGCCGGCCGGTTTCCGCCAGGCGCTTTTCCAGCAGCGCCACCCATCCGCTGCCACGCGCCAGGCCGTACTCGGCCGACAGGCTGTCCCCCACCACCAGCAGCTTGCGTGCCGGTGCCGCCGCCAGCGGCAGTGGCCTGACGATCAGCGCGGCCAAGGCCGCGCGGCTACAGTGCGCGACCCATTGCCGCCGTCCCGTCATGTCCGATTCCGTCCTGCTTGAAGTCAAGGCCCTGAGCAAGCGCGTGCGCGACGCCCAAGGGGAGCTGACGATTCTGCATGAGCTGTCCTTTTCCCTGCAGGCGCAGACCTCGGTCGCCATCGTCGGCGCCTCGGGATCGGGCAAGAGCACCCTGCTCGGCCTGCTGGCCGGGCTGGATACCCCCAGCTCCGGTTCGGTGCGCATCCAGGGCCAGGAGCTCTTCGCGCTGAACGAGGACGAGCGGGCCGCGCTGCGCGCGCGGGTGATGGGTTTCGTCTTCCAGAGCTTTCAGCTCCTGCCCAACCTGACCGCGCTGGAAAACGTGATGCTGCCGCTGGAACTGCGCGGCGACCGGGATGCGGCCGAGCAAGCGCGGCAGATGCTGCGCCGCGTCGGCCTGGGCGAGCGCCTGAACCACCGGCCGCGTGTGCTTTCGGGCGGTGAGCAGCAGCGTGTGGCCCTGGCGCGTGCCTTCGTCGTCAAGCCGGCCCTGCTGCTGGCTGACGAGCCCACCGGCAGCCTGGATCACGCCACTGGCGCCCAGGTGATGGAGCTGATGTTCGAGCTGAACCGCGCCGAGGGCACGACCCTGGTGCTGGTGACGCACGACCCGGCCGTGGCCGCGCGTTGCCAGCGTCAGCTCAAGATCGAGGCCGGGCGGCTCGTAGCCTGAGGCGGCGGCGCCGCTCGAAGCGGATCACCCACCACCAGCCGACGTAGATCAGCACATAGGCCAGCGCGCCGATCACCAGGCCGGACAGCGGCAGGCCCACCAGCAGGGCCGGGCCCATGTCCAGCGCCCACACCTTGAAGGCCGGCCACCAGGTGGCGGGCGCCGTCCATTGCAGCGCCAGCACGGCCGGCTCGGCTGTCACGCCGCCATTGCCGATCACCAGGCTGCCCAGCCACAGAGCCAGGCCCCAGATGGGGAACATGGTGAAGGGATTGGTCAACCACGTCGCGGCCACGGCGGCCGCGACGTTGCAGCGCAGTGCCAGCGCACACACGGCAGCCAGCGCCATCTGGAGCGGCAGCGGGATGACGCCAACGGCCAGGCCGACGGCCACACCGAGCGCGACGCGGCGCCGATGCGCCACCCACAGCCAGGGGCGCGGCTGCAGGTAATGGCCCAGCCAGCGCAGGCCCTTGGTTTCGGCCAGGCGGTCCGGCGTGGGCAGCCAGCGGCGGGCGATGCGGGAGGCGGGCATAAGAAAAGCCGCCGGCTGGAGAGCGGGCGGCTTCGTTTCCTCGAACGGATTACTGGAACTTGTAGTCCGTCTTGGCGCCGTCGAACAGCTTCTTCTGGAACTCGGCCCAGCGCATCTGCTTCAGGCGCTCGACCACCTGGGGCTTGACGTCGGCGAAGGCCGGGAACTGCGACTCGCGCGTGTCGTCCAGGCGGATGATGTGGTAACCGAACTGGCTCTTCACCGGGTTCTGGGTCATCTCACCCTTCTTCAGCGCCATCATGGCCTGGCTGAACTCGGGCACGTAGGCGCTGGCATTGGCCCAGTCCAGGTCGCCACCGCGGGCAGCCGAACCAGGGTCCTTGCTCTTGGCGGCCAGGTCTTCGAACTTGGCGCCGCCGTTGAGCTGCTTGATCAGATCCACGGCCTCAGCCTCGGTCTCGACCAGGATGTGGCGGGCGCGGTACTCGGGGCCGCCTTGCTGGGCCTTGACCTTGTCGTACTCGGCCTGGGCGTCGGCGTCGCTCACCGGCGCGGTCTTCAGGTAGCTCTGCTGCAGCTCGCGCACCATGATGGCCTGGCGCGCCAGTTCCATCTGGGCCTTGAAGTCGGCGCTGGCCGGGATGCCGCGGCGCTCGGCCTCTTGCATCAGGATTTCACGGCGCACCACTTCGTCCTTCACCTGCTTCTCCATTTCGGGAGAACGCGGCTGGCCGTTCTTGGTGACCTGCTGGATCAGGGTCTCGGCGCGGGCCTTGGGCACCGCCTTGCCATTGACGATGGCGATGTTCTGGGCTTGCGCGGCAAACGAGGCCGACAGCAGCAGGGCGAGCAGGGACAGTTTCATCGGGGCAGTCTCAGAACAGGGCGCACGGAGGCGCCAAACAGAGGTTCAGGGGAGGGTGGCTCAGAACTCACCCGGGGCCAGGGCCTTGATGTTCAGCGCGTGGATGCGCTGCGCGGGCAGGGGGCCGAGGGCATCATAAATGAGCCGGTGCCGGGCAATCCGGCTGAGGTTTGTAAAGCGCGGGCTGACCACGCGCAATTGGTAATGACCACCCTCGCGTGCACCCGCATGCCCGGCGTGGGCGGCACTGTCGTCAATCAGTTCGAACTCGGTGGCCTGCAGGTGCAGGCGCAGGGCTTCGGCCCAGGCGGGGAGGGTCATGGCGCTTTGTCCTGTGCGTCATGTGGCTCCTCGGGCAGATGGCGCGAGAGGTACACCCCCTGCGCCAAGGTGAACACCAGCATCAGGCCGGTGGCGCCGAAGACCTTGAAGTTTGTCCAGGCCGCGGTGCTGAAGTTGTAGGCCACCAGCAGATTGAGCACACCCATGGCGGCAAAGAAGGCGATCCAGGCCTGGCAGAGTCGGGCCCAGACAGGATCGGGCAGTTCCAGATCCTTCAGCATGGCCTTGAGCGGATTGGTGCCGAAGAAGCGTGCGCTGACCCAGAAGCCCAGGCCCATGGCCCAGTAGAGGCCGGTGGGCTTCCATTTGATGAAGGTCTCGCTGTGGAAGTAGACGGTCAGCGCCCCCAGCACGACCACCAGGGCCAGGCTGACCCAGAGGATGGCGTCGACCTTCTGCCGCGTGAGCTTCAGGTAGAGCACCTGCAGCAGCGTGGCCAGCACGACGACGACCGTCGCCAGCAGCACCGGGGCCTCTTCGGCGCCCACCACACCGCCGGCCACCATGAAGCCAAGCTGCGAGGTGGCGAACGCGGCGGCCCATTCACGGTTCGCATCGGCGTATTTGAAGGCCGCGAAGAACAGGGCCAGCGGCAGGAAGTCGAGCAGCAGCTTCATGGACGCAGGGCCGGCAGCGCCGGCCCTGGAGGGTTCATTTGGAGGGCGCGAATGTTAAGGCGGCCGAATTGATGCAGAAGCGCTCGCCGGTCGGCTCCGGTCCGTCGGGGAAGACATGGCCCAGGTGGCTGCCGCACTGGCTGCAGCGCACCTCGATGCGCACCATGCCATGGCTGCGATCCACCACGCGCTCGACGATCTCGGCGTTCACCGGCTCGTAGTAGCTGGGCCAGCCGCAGCCGGCGTCGAACTTGGTGTCGGAACGGAACAGCGTGGCGTCGCAGCCCACGCAGCGGTACTCGCCGTCCTGCCAGTGGTTCCAGTAGGCGCCCGTGAAGGCGCGCTCGGTGGCCGCGTGGCGCGCCACCTCGTAGGCCATGGGGTCGAGCTGAGAGCGCCATTCGGCGTCGGTCTTCTGGATAGGGTAGTCCTTGTCGTCCGTGTTCATGGGGTAGTCCTGAGAGGGGGGAGGGCGCGGGTGAACCCGTAGCGCGGCCCTGGGTCTTCGTGCAGGGCCGCGGCCTAAGATCGGTCGCGATGATGCGCGTCTCCTTACATCTGTCTAGCCTGCTGCGCCACGCCGCGCGCGAGCATGGGCGCACCGAAGTGGTAACCCTGGACGGCCAGGGCCAGCTACACCGCAGCAACTGGGCCCTGCTGGAGCGCCGGGCGCGCCAATGGGGTCAGGCCTGGGAGCGCCTGGACCTGCCGATGCGCGCACCCGTGGCCCTGCTGGGCTGGAACGCCCAGGGCCTGCTGGAGGCCGTGCTGGGCACGGCGGCCAGCGGCCGGCAGGCGCTCACGCTCAACCCGCGCCAGTTTCCCGAGCAGCTGATCTGGGCCATCAACCAGACCCAGGCCCAGGCCCTGGTGTTCGACCAGGCGCTGGCGCCGCTGATCGACGCGATGCAGCTGCAGATGGCCAGCGTCAAGCACTACGTGCAGCTGGGGGGGCCGGACATGCTGCCCGAGCCCGGCACGTTGATGGTCGAGCCCATGGATGCCGAATCCCTGCTGGGTTTTGACGACCCCGACTGGCACTGGCCCGACCAGGTCGAGACCGATACCGCACTGATCTCCTTCACCGCCGCCAGCAGTGGCTGGCCGCGTGGCGTGCCCACCAGCCACCGCGCTGCCGTGCTGCAGGCCATGGCCGCGGCGCTGCCGGATGCCTATGGCATCGGCTACGAAGACGCCGTCATGCCCCTGCTGCCCGTGGCGCACAGCGGCGGCTGGGCGATGTGCCTGTGTGCGGCCATGGTCGGCTCGCGCCTGGTGCTGGTGCCGCCCGGCCTGGCGCCTGCCACGCTGGCCGAGACCATGGCCACGCTGGGCGTCTCGCTGGCGGCCGGCCCGCCGAACGTCTGGCAGGAGGTGATGAACCACATGGACGCCAGCGGCCTGAGGCTGCCGGCGCTGCGCCGTGCCGTGGTGGGCAGCGCAGCCTTCCCGCCCGAACTGCTGACGCGCATGCGCGCCGTGCCCGGCCTGGACGTGATGCACACCTGGGGCATGAGCGAGATCGCCCCGCCGGCCCTGGTGGCGCGCGGCTCCGCCCTGGTGCTCGGGCCGGATGGCCGGCTGCCGCAGGGGCGGGCGCGCTTTGGGGTCGAACTGGCCCTGGTGGACGACGACGGCCGCTCGCTGCCGCGCGATGGTCACACCGAAGGCCTGCTGGTGGCACGCGGCCCCTGGACGCTGGACGCCTACATCGGCGAGGCCGACTCCCCGCTGGTCTCCGTCGACGGGGTCTATGGCTGGTTCCCCACCGGGGACATCGCCCGCATCGACCCCGAAGGCTGGGTCACCATCACTGACCGCCGCAAGGACCTGATCCGCTGCGGCGGCGAATGGATCAGCGCCGCGCAGCTGGAGCGCATCGCGCTCAGCCTGCCCGAGGTGGCCGAGGCGGCAGCAATTGCCCGCAATGACCCGCTGCTGGGCGAGCGCCCGCTGCTGGTGGTGGTGCTGCACCCTGGCGCTAGCCTCGGTACCGATGAGCTGCTGGCCTATTTCCAGGGCCGGGTGGCCGACTGGCAACAACCCGCCGCGGCGCTGGTCTTCCCCGAGCTGCCGCGCCTGGGCAATGGCGAGGTCGACAAGCGCGAACTGCGCGCCCTCGTCGACACCGTGCTCGACTGACACATCCCCCCCCACCCATGAGCCTTGTTGAGTCCCTTCGCGACGGCGAACTGCTGCTGCTGCAATTTGCCAACCCCCCCGTCAACGGCCTGAGCCATGCCTTGCGCAGCGGCCTCTACGCCGCGCTGGAGCAGGCCGATGCCGACGCGAGCGTGGCGGCCGTGGTGCTGTACGGCGGCCCCAAGGCCTTTTCGGGCGGCGCCGACATCCGTGAATTCGGCCAGCCCCAGGCGCTGGCCGAGCCCAATCTGCCCGGCCTGTGCGCGCGCCTGGACGCGATGAGCAAGCCGGTGGTGGCCGCCGTGGATGGCCTGGCCCTGGGCGGCGGGCTGGAGCTGGCGCTGAGCTGTCACCACCGTGTGGTGGTGGGCACGGCCCAGATCGGCCTGCCCGAAGTGAACCTGGGCCTGTTGCCCGGCGCCGGGGGCACGCAGCGTTTCCCGCGTGCCGTGGGCCTGGCTACCGCGCTGCAGATGGTGCCAAGCGGCCAGCCGCGCCGTGCCGCCCAGCTCGCCGCCTTGTCGGGGCAGCTGCTTGTGGATGAATTGGCCGAGAGCGCGACCCTGCTGGACCAGGCCAAGGCCCTGGCGCGCCGCGTGGCGTCGCAGCGGCCCCTGGCCCGCTTGCGTGACCGCTCGGTGGAGGCTGATCCGTCCGAGCTGGCAGCCGCCGAGGCCCAGGCCGCCGCCCTGCCGTATCCGGCCCCGCTGGCTTGCGTGCAGGCGGTACGCGGTGCGCTGGAGCTGCCCTTCGACGAAGGCATCGCCGCCGAGCGCGCGGGCTTCCAGCGCCTGATGGCCAGCCCCGAATCGGCCGCGCTGCGCCACGCCTTCTTCGCCGAGCGTGCGGCGGCCAAGGTGCCGGGCATCGAAGCCGATACGCCGCGGCGTGCCATTCGCCGCGTGGGCGTGCTGGGGGCCGGGACCATGGGCAGCGGCATTGCCACCGCCTGCCTGATGGGCGGTCTGCTGGTCGATCTGGTCGAGCCCGATGCTGCCGCGCTGGCGCGCGGCGTGGCCGCGTTGGACAAGCACCTGCAGGCGCAGGTGAGCAAGGGCCGCTTGAGCGCCGACAAGGCCGCCGCGCTGCGCGCCAATCTGCGCCCGGGTGGCGACGACGCCGTGCTGGCCGATGCCGATCTCCTCATCGAAGCCGTGTTCGAGGACATGGCGCTCAAGCAGTCGGTGTTCCGCCGCCTGGACGCGCTGGCCAAGCCGGGGGCGATCCTCGCCACCAACACCTCGACGTTGGACGTGGACGCGATTGCCGCCGTCACCCAGCGCCCGGCCGATGTGCTGGGCCTGCACTTCTTCAGCCCCGCCGCGGTGATGAAGCTGCTCGAGGTGGTGCGCGGCGCCGCCACCGCGCCCGCCGTGCTGGCCTCGGCCCTGGGCTTTGGCAAGCAGATCGGCAAGACCTGCGTGGTGGCCGGCGTGTGCGATGGCTTCATCGGCAACCGCATGATCGACCGCTACCTGGAGCAGGCGCTCTTCCTGCTGGACGAGGGCTGCAGCCCGCAGCAGGTCGATCAGGCCATTGAGGCCTGGGGCTTCGCGATGGGTCCGTTCCGCATGATCGACCTGGCGGGCAACGACGTGAGCTGGCGCATCCGCCAGCAGCGCGCCAAGGACGGCACGCTGCGCCGTGCCCAGCCGCTGGCGGACCGCCTGTGCGAGCTCGGCCGCTTCGGGCAGAAGAGCGGTGGCGGCTGGTACGACTACGAGGGCCGCGAGGCCAAGCCCAGCAAGGCCGTGGCGGCCCTGATCGCGGCGCATCGCGAACAGCTGGGCCGCGCGCCGCGTGCCGTGGCGGCCGAGGAAATCGTGGACCGCCTGCTGCTGGCCCTGGCCGTCGAAGGCGAGCGCCTGCTGGCCGAAGGCGTGGCCCTGCGCGCCTCCGACATCGACCTCGTCTACCTGGCCGGCTACGGCTTCCCACGCTGGAAGGGCGGCCCGATGTTCGAAGCTCAGCGGCGCGGCCCCGAGGCGCTGGCCGCACGGCGGCGTGAGTTCGCCGCCCTGGCGCACGACGACCCGCAGTTCTGGATGCCCTGACCCTTCCCGTAAGTCAACCGATCCCACTCCATGCTCGCCAACCTCACCATCAAGCAGCGCGTCGTCATCAATGTCGGTCTCAGCCTGGCCCTGCAGGCCTATGTGATCACCGGCGTGCTGGCCGGCTGGAGCGCGGGCACGCTGATCATCGGCAGCCTGCTGATCGGCGGCCTGATCCTCTGGCTCTACCTGGACAGTGCCGCGCAGACCGGCCAGTTCGTGGTGCGCCTGATGCAGGGCGCCCAGCGCATGTCCGATGGCGATTTGCGCGAGGACGTGCCCATCACCGGCAGCCACACGGCGCGCGAGGGCCTGCAGGTGATGCAGCAGCTGCAGGAAAACCTGCGCGACATGATGGGCACGCTGAAGGACGGCTCCGAGCAGGTGTCCACCGCGGCCAGCGAGATTGCTGCGGGCAACCTGGATCTGAGCCAGCGCACCGAACAGGGCAGCGCCGACCTGCAGGCCTGCGCCCACTCGCTGCGCAGCATGACGGAAGCCGCCCAGCACAGCTCCGAAGCCATGGGCGAGGCCAGCGGCCTGGCCCAGAACACCGCCCGCCTGGCCAAGGACAGCGGCGCCGTGGTGGGCCGCGCGGTGGAGGTGATGGGTCAGGTCAGCCACAGCAGCCGCAAGATCGCCGACATCATTGGCGTCATCGACGGCATCGCCTTCCAGACCAACATCCTGGCCCTGAACGCCGCCGTGGAAGCGGCGCGGGCCGGCGAGATGGGCCGCGGCTTTGCGGTGGTGGCGGGCGAGGTGCGCTCGCTGGCCGGCCGCAGCGCCGATGCCGCCAAGGAGATCAAGAGCCTGATCACCAGCTCGGTCGAACAGGTCGAGCAGGGCTCGCAGTTGGTGAACGACACCGGCGCGCGCATGCAGGAGGTGGTGGGCGCGGTGGAACGCGTGGCCGCGCTGATTGCCGACTCCACCGCCATGGCGCGCACGCAAAGCAACGGGCTGCAGGAGATCGCCGATTCGGTGGACCGCCTGGACCAGTCGATGCAGCAGAACGCCGCCCTGGTGGAAGAGGGCGCCGCGGCAGCCGAAAGCCTCAAGGCCCAGGCCCAGCGCTTGAACGAACTGGTGCAGCGCTTCCGCACCCGCTGAGCTTGCGCTGACCCCCGGCGGCCGCCCGCGCAGGGCGTGCGAGGATCGCCCGCCCTGCCTGCCCCTGGAGCCGCCGCCGTGACCCTGCGCCAGACCCTCGCCTTCCTGTTGTTCGATTGGCTGCAGGTGCAGACCTTGTGTGAACGCCCGCGCTTTGCCGAGCATTCGCGCGAACAGTTCGAGGCCATGCTGGACGCCGCTGAGCGCAGCGCGCGGGAGCAGGTGGCGCCGGCCAACCGCGCCTGCGATGCCGAAGAGCCGCGCCTGGACGCCCAGGGCCGTGTGCAGCTGCCCGCCAGCACCGCCACGGCCTTGCGCGCGTACCGAGACAGCGGCCTGCTGGCCGCCACCGCCGATGCCGAATGGGGTGGCCTGCAACTGCCCTGCGCCGTCGCCATGGCCGCCAATGCCTTCTACAGCCGGGCCAGCGTGGGCGTGGCGGGCTACGGCCTGCTGACCAGCGGCAACGCGCACCTGGTGCTGGCCCATGGCACCGCGCGCCAGCGCGAGGTGTTCGCCCAGCCCTGCCTGGAAGGGCGCTGGTTCGGCACCATGTGCCTGAGTGAGCCGGCGGTGGGTTCTTCGCTGGGCGACCTGACCACGCGTGCCCGGCCGGACGGCGCCGACTTCGAGGCCGACCCGCTGGGCCCGCGTTACCGGCTGAAGGGCAGCAAGACCTGGATTTCCGGTGCCGACCACGAGCTGGGCGAGAACATCGTGCACCTGGTGCTGGCCAAGGTGGTCGGCGCCGACGGTGCGCTGCCGCCGGGTTCCGCGGGGATCTCGCTGTTCATCGTGCCCAAGTTCCGCGTCGAGGACGGTCGCCACAACGGCGTGACCCTGGCCGGCCTGAACCACAAGCTGGGCTGGCGCGGCACCGTCAACGGCCTGCTGAACTTCGGCGAGGCGGACGACTGTTTGGGCTACCGCGTCGGTGCCGAGGGCCAGGGTCTGGCCTGCATGTTCCACATGATGAACGAGGCGCGCATCGGCGTAGGCCTGGGTGCGGCGCTGCTGGCCTACGCTGGCTTCGAAACCAGCCTGGCTTACGCCAAGGAACGCACGCAAGGCCGCCCGGTGGGCCAGCGCGAAGGCCCGATGGTGCCCATCGCCCAGCATCCCGACGTGCGCCGCATGCTGCTGGCGCAGAAGGCGATTGCAGAGGGGGCGCTGGCCCTGTGCCTGTACTGCGCGCAGCTGGTGGATGCCGAGGACGAGGCCAGCCAGGAGCTGCTGGCGCTTCTCACGCCCATCGCCAAGTCCTGGCCCAGCCAATGGGGCCTGGAGGCCAACAGCCTGGCCATCCAGGTGCTGGGCGGCGCCGGCTACACGCGCGACTGGCCGCTCGAGCAGTACTGGCGCGACCAGCGCCTCAACATGATCCACGAGGGCACGCACGGCATCCAGGCACTCGACCTGCTGCTGCGCAAGGCCAGCCGGCCGCAGGCGCTGGGCCTGCTGGCCGCGCGCATCAACACCACGGTGGAAGCCGCACTGCAGCGCCCTGAGCTGGCCGAGGCCGCCAACCAGCTGGCCGCCGCACTCGCCCTGGTAGGCAAGGCCACCAAGGCCGCCTGGGCCAGTGGCGACCCGGCGCAGGCCGCGTTGCAGGCCACGCCCTATCTGCAGGCCTTCGGGCACACCGTGATCGCCTGGATCTGGCTGGATCTGGGGTTGTGCGACACCGACCCCGGCCGCGCCGCCGCGCGCCAGTATTTCTTTGCCTACGAACTGCCGCTGGTGGCGGCCTGGCTCGCGCCGGTGCTGGCGCGCCAGGCCCTGCTGGCTGACGTGAACCCCGACACCCTATGAGCGAACTGACCTGGGCCTGCCGCCCCTTTGCCGAACTCAGCGGCGCCGAGCTGTACGAGGCCCTGCGCTTGCGCTGCGAAGTCTTCGTCGTCGAGCAGCGCTGCCTCTACCTGGACGTGGACGGCGCCGACCCGCAGGCCCTGCACCTGATGGCCTGGCAGGCCGGCCGCCTGCAGGCCTATGCGCGCCTGTTCGCGCCCGGGCTGAAGACAGCGGATGTCTGCTTCGGTCGCGTGCTCACCGCGCCGGCCGCGCGCGGCACCGGCCTGGGCCATGAGCTGGTGCGCCGCATCCTGACCGAGTGCGAGCGCCACTGGCCCGGGCAGAGCATCACCATCTTTGCCCAGTCTCATCTGCAGCGCTATTACGGCGCGCATGGCTTCGTGCCCGTGGGCGCGGAGTTCATGGAAGACGACATCCCCCATCAGGAAATGCAGCGAAAGGCAGCGCCATGAAGGAATTGCAGGGCAAGACGGCCGTCATCACCGGCGCGGGCTCGGGCTTCGGCCTGGAGCTGGCGCGTTTGTGCGCGGCCGAGGGCATGAAGCTGGTGCTGGTGGACGTGCAGGCCGACGCCCTGGCCCGCGTGGCCGAGGAACTGGCCGCCCACCACCCGATGGCGCAGCGCGTGGATGTGTCGAGTGCCGCTGAGATGGAAACCCTGGCCGCCGCCGTGCAGGCCCGCTTCGGCGCGCCGCACCTGGTCTTCAACAACGCCGGCGTTGGCTTTGGCGGCCTGATCTGGGAGGCCCGCGTGGCCGACTGGAACTGGGTGATGGGCGTCAACCTGATGGGCGTGGTGCACGGCGTGCGCCTGTTCACGCCGCTGATGCTGGCCGCCGCCCAGGCCGACCCGACCTGGCAGGGCCATATCGTCAACACCGCCTCAATGGCCGGCATGCTGGATGCGCCGAATCTGGGCGTCTACAACGTCTCCAAGCATGCGGTGGTGTCCTTGAGCGAGACGCTCTACCAGGACCTGGCCCTGGTCAGCGACCAGGTCAGCTGCTCGGTGCTCTGCCCCTACTTCGTGCCCACCGGCATCCACCAGAGCCACCGCAACCGCGACAAGGACGAACTGGCCGCCCCGACGCCCAGCCAGCGCATCTCGCAGGTCATGGTCAACAAGGCGGTCGAGTCCGGCAAGCTCACCGCGGCCGATGTGGCCAAGCTGGTGCTGGACGGCGTGCGCGAGCGCCGCTTCTGGCTCTTCAGCCACCCCCAGGCCCTGGGGCCGGTGGGCGAGCGCGCAGAGGCCTTGCTGGTCGGGCGCAACCCGCCCGATCCGTTTGCGGACAAGCCGGAGGTGGGGGCGCAACTACGCACAGCTCTGCGGCGGGCTTGAGCGGCGCCGAGCCGGTTTGCTACTCAGGTTCCTTTGGGGGCGGCTACCTTGAAAATGGCACGGCACTCAGGATGAGAGCCGCCAGCCAAAGGAAGGCAGCGAAAAAGCCGACGAAAACCAGGGCAATTACCGTGTGCCACTTCCTCTTTGCCAAAAGCACCCAAAGCGGAGGGAGCATCAATCCTCCAACTGTGCCCAATACGGGCAAAGGCGCCTCGCCAATCATTGGCAGCAGCCCAGCTGCGAAAAGGAAGTAGGGGGCCGCAACAAGCCACCTCAGCCACCTCAACCAAGCAGTCCCCTGGGGCTCGGTGCGCGTCGAGGTAGGCGCAGCTTCGTCCCCACAGCCGTAGCCAAATTTGGCCGCGCCGCATGATGGGCAACTTGCTAAGGGTGGGAGGACCAATTTTCCGCAGCCATGGCAGACGTAGGAGGTCATCGATGTCATGTTCAGGAGGCGGTCTTTGGGCCAAGACGCCGAGAAGGAGGTGTGAAGGCAGACTTTGGCAGAATCCGCCCCCTTCGCGTTACGCCCCAGGGCGCCTCCTCAGGCGCCCTTGTTGTTTGTGGATCGAATCCTTTCCCAGATTGCCGCCGAACTGAAGGTTCGGCCGGCCCAGGTGCAGGCCGCGGTGGACCTGCTGGACGGCGGGGCCACGGTGCCCTTCATTGCGCGTTACCGCAAGGAGGCCACCGACGGCCTCGATGACATCCAGCTGCGTGAGCTGGAGGCCCGGCTGGGCTACCTGCGCGAGCTGGAGGACCGCCGCGCGGCCGTCATCAAGAGCGTGGAGGAGCAGGGCAAGCTGACGCCGGAGCTGCGCGCCGCCCTTGAGGCCGCCGACACCAAGCAGCTGCTGGAAGACTTGTACGCGCCCTACAAGCCCAAGCGGCGCACCAAGGGCCAGATTGCCCGCGAGGCCGGCCTGGCGCCCTTGGCTGAGAAGCTGTTTGCCGACCCCGGCCTGGACCCGATGGGCGAGGCCGCCGGCTTCATCAATGCCGAGGCCGGCTTTGCCGATGCCCTGGCGGTGCTGGACGGCGTGCGCGACCTGCTCAGCGAGCAGTGGGCCGAGGATGCCGCCCTGGTGGGCAAGCTGCGCGACTGGCTCTGGGCCGAAGGCCTGTTCCAAAGCAAGCGCGTGGAAGGCGCGAACGAGAACGACGCCGAGGTCGCCAAGTTCCGCGACTACTTCGACTACGACGAACCGATCGCCAAGGTGCCCAGCCACCGCGCGCTGGCGGTGTTCCGCGGCCGCACGGCGGGCTACCTGGATGCCAAGCTGGTGGTGGACGAAGAAGTGCTGCCCGGCAAGCCCACGCTGGCCGAGATGCGCATTGCCCGCCATCTGAACTGGTCCAACGAGAACCGTCCCGGCGACGCGCTGATCAAGAAGACTGTGGCCTGGACCTGGAAGGTCAAGCTCAGCATGAGCCTGGAGCGCGATCTCTTCACCCGCCTGCGCGAGGCCGCCGAGGCCACCGCCATCAAGGTGTTTGCCGAGAACCTGCGCGACCTGCTGCTGGCCGCACCGGCCGGCCGCAAGGTGGTGATGGGCCTGGACCCGGGCATCCGCACCGGCGTCAAGGTGGCGGTGGTGGGCGAGACCGGCAAGGTGCTGGACACCTCCACCGTTTACCCGCACGAGCCGCGGCGCGACTGGGAGGGCAGCCTGCACACCCTGGCCAAGCTCTGCGCCGCGCATGGCGTGAACCTGATCGCCATCGGCAACGGCACCGCCAGCCGCGAGACCGACAAGCTCGCTGCCGACCTGATCAAGCGTCTGCAAAGCCTGGCGCCCGGCGTGGCGATCCAGAAGGTGGTGGTGAGCGAGGCCGGCGCCTCGGTCTACTCGGCCTCGGAAGTGGCGAGCAAGGAACTGCCCGAGCTGGACGTGAGCCTGCGCGGCGCGGTGTCCATCGCCCGCCGCCTGCAGGACCCGCTGGCGGAACTGGTCAAGATCGACCCCAAGAGCATCGGCGTGGGCCAGTACCAGCACGATGTGAACCAGAGCGAGCTGGCGCGCAGCCTGGACGCGGTGGTGGAAGACTGCGTGAACGGTGTGGGCGTGGACCTGAACCTGGCCTCGGCGCCGCTGCTGGCGCGGGTCTCGGGCCTGACGCAGAGCCTGGCCGGCGCCATCGTGCGCCACCGCGATGCCCAGGGCCCGTTCAAGAACCGCAAGGCCCTGCTGGACGTGACGGGCCTGGGCCCCAAGACCTTCGAACTGGCGGCCGGCTTCCTGCGCATCCGCGAGGGCGACAACCCGCTCGACCAGAGCGGCGTGCACCCCGAGACCTACCCGGTGGTGCAGCGCCTGCTTGATCAGCTCAAGCTCCCCATCCAGGACGTGATGGGCCGCAGCGATGTGCTGCGCAAGGTCAAGCCCGAGGCCCTGGCCGATGAGAAGTTCGGCGCCATCACCGTCAAGGACGTGCTGGCCGAGCTGGAAAAGCCCGGTCGCGACCCGCGCCCCGATTTCAAGGTGGCGCGCTTCAACGACGGCGTCGAGGACATCAAGGACCTGCAGCCCGGCATGGTGCTGGAGGGCACGGTCAGCAACGTCGCGCAGTTCGGCGCCTTCGTGGACCTGGGCGTGCACCAGGACGGGCTGATCCATGTGAGCCAGCTGAGCAACAAGTTCGTCAACGATGCCCGCGAAGTGGTCAAGACCGGCGACATCGTGCGCGTCAAGGTGCTGGAGGTGGACCTGCAGCGCCAGCGCATCTCGCTCACGATGAAGATGGACGCCCAGCCCGAGCGCCGCGCTCCGCAGGGCGAGCGCCCTGGGCCACGCACCCCGAGTGCGGGCATGACGAACGCCAAGAACGCGCCGATGGGCAATGCTTTCGCCGCTGCGTTTGCAAAAGCGCAAACCTCCAAGCGCTGAACCCGGCGCGCCGAAAGCCTCCCCCATGAACTTGAAGCCCATCGCCCTGGCGGCCGCCATGCTGGCCGCCCAGACCGCCCACGCCCAGCAGGAAGTGGGCGCCGACGACAACCGCGCCAGCCCCCAGCAGCTGGACCGTGTAGAGGTGCGGCGCCAGAACACCGACACCGATTTGCGCCGTCGCCAGCCCGTGGCCAAGCAGATCTATGGGCGCGACGAGCTGGATAAGTACGGTGACACCCAGCTCAGCGATGTGCTCAAGCGCCTGCCCGGCGTGAACATGCAGGGCGGCCAGCTGCGCATGCGCGGCCTGGGTGGGGCCTTCACGCAGATCCTGGTGAACGGCGAGCCCGCGCCCCCGGGCTTCTCGGTGGAGCAGCTGAACCCGGCCCAGGTCGAACGCATCGAGGTCAGCAAGGCCCCGACGGCCGACCAGAGCGCGCAGGCGATTGCCGGCAGCATCAACATCATCCTCAAGGACGCGCCACGCGTGGTGCAGAAGGATCTGCGCCTGGGGCTGGCCTACAACCACGACAAGCCCGTGGTGAACGGCAGCTTCACCTACGGCGACCGCGTGGCCGGCGGCATGGCGGCCGTGCTGCCGATCTCCTTCTTCTCCTGGCGCCTGCTGAACGAGACCGAGGGCGAGCGCCTCGGGCGCGACGCCCAGGGCCGGCCCCAGCGCCTGGCCACCGAGGGCTGGGATCTGCCCTACGGACATGGCTTCAACGTCGCGCCGCGCGTCAACTGGAAGCTGGGCGAGGACGAAACCCTCAGCCTGCAGGGCTTTGCGGTGCGCAACAACTTCCGCAACCTGGGCCACACCGACACCACGGTGCTGCAGGGCGCGGCGCCCACCAGCGTGGACGACCAGTTCAGCAACCGCGGCAACTTTCAGGCCGCGCGCCTGAGCCTGCAATACAACAAGCGCTTTGAGGACGACCAGCGCATCGAGCTGCGCAGCACCGTGGGCAATGGCGGGGCCGAGTTCGACACCCGCTTCCTGGGCCGCAACGCCGCAGGCGTGCAGACCATGGACCGCCGCACCACCGGCGAGGGCAAGAACCGCGGCGCCACCCTGAGCGGCAAGTACTCGCGCTTTCTGGGCGAGGCGCACAGCCTGACGGTGGGCGGCGAGCTGGAACGCCGCAGCCGCGACGAGCAGCGCCGCACCGTGCAGAACGGAGCCGAGCTGTTGCCCGGCATCGAGGGCCAGCCCTTCGACGCCACCATCAACCGCAGCGCGGTCTATGCCCAGGACGACTGGGAGATCAACAAGCAGTGGTCCGGCTACCTGGGCCTGCGCCACGAGCGCATCCGCACCACCAGTGAAGGCGCGGGCAGCGAGTTCCGCAACACCAGCTCGGTCACCACGCCGCTGCTGCACCTGAACTACAAGTTCGACCCGGCCGCCCGCGACCTGCTGCGCATGAGCCTGACGCGCAGCTACAAGGCGCCCGATGTGCAGCAGCTGATCGCCCGCCCGACCATCAATACCGAGTACCCGACCAGCGGCGGCAACACCGAAACCGCGCCGGATCGGGTTGGCAATGCCGCACTCAAGCCCGAACTGGCCACCGGGCTGGACATCGCCTTCGAGAAGTACCTGAGCGGCGGTGGCCTGGTGTCGGTGGGCGTGTTCCACCGCCGCATCACGGGCCTGATCCGCAACAGCCTGGTGCAGGAATCCGTGCCCTGGGCGGCCGTGCCGCGCTGGGTGGCCAAGCCGATCAACCTGAGCCGCGCCAACACCTCGGGCCTGGAGCTGGAGATCAAGGGCCGCGCCGCCGAGCTGATGCCCGGCTGGTTCGCGCCCACCACGGCCCTGAACCTGCGCGCCGCGCTGTCTTTCTACGACTCCAAGGTCAAGGACGTGCCGGGTCCGGACAACCGCCTGGAGCAGCAGCAGCCCTGGTCGCTGAACCTGGGGGTGGATTACCGCCTCAAATCCCTGCCCGTCAGCATGGGTGCGAGCCTGGCCTTCACGCCCAGCTACGAGGTGCAGCAGACCGAGCTCACGCGCCTGGAAACCGGCCGCGCGCGCACCATCGATGCCTTCATCCTCTGGAACCTGAGCAAGACGGACAGTCTGCGCTTCGCCATCCAGAACCTGGCGCCGACGGCGGGCACCAGCAACACGCTGATCCGCGGCGGCGACTACAACTGGAGCGAGCGCCGGCCCAACACCTGGTACGCGCTCAACTGGGAGCACAAGTTCTGATGCAGGCCCTGCAGGTCTTCGCCGGAGCGGCCGCGCGCCAGCGCCTGGCCGAGCGAGGCCTGCAGCCGCAGGACGTGGGCCTGATCCCGGCCGCGGCGGGCGGGCCCAAGGGCTTGGTCCTCAACGGCCTGGATCGCCATCTGTTCAGCGAGTTCCTGCCACGCAGCCGGCAAGCGGTGCACCTGCTCGGTGCCAGCATCGGGGCCTGGCGCATGACCAGCGCGGCCTCGGCTGCAAGGCCCGAAGATGCCGAGGCGGCCTTTCGCGCCATGGCCGAGGCCTACATCGCCCAGCAGTACGACCCCGAGCCCGGGCGCAAGAGTCCGAGTGCCGGCTCGGTCTCCCGCAAGTTCGAGCAGACCCTGGCCGAGCAATTCGCCGGTCGTGAGGCCGAGGTGCTGGGCCATTCGCGCTGGCGTCTGCACATCGTCACCTCGCGCGGGCGCGGGCTGCTGGCGCGTGAATCGCGCTGGCGCACGCCGCTGGGCTACCTGGGCGCCTTCGCCGCCAATGCCCTGCACCGGCCCTGGCTGGGCCGCTGGCTGGAGCGCGTGGTGTTTTCGGACCCCCGTGAGCGCCTGCCCCTGCGCCTGGGCGACTTTCCCAGCCGTGAGGTGCATCTGAGCGAGCGCAACCTGCGCGCGGCCTTGCTGGCCAGTTGCTCGATCCCCTTCTGGCTCGAAGCCCAGGCCGATCTGCCGGGGGCACCCAAGGGCGCCTACTGGGACGGCGGCATCACCGACTACCACCTGCACCTCGACTACCGCGCCCTGCTCGGACGCGAGGCGCCGCTGGTGCTGTACCCGCACTTCCAGCGCCAGGTGGTGCCCGGTTGGCTGGACAAGGCGCTCAAGCACCGCCACCGCGCCAGCGATTTCCTCAGCAATATGGTCCTGCTGGCCCCGCACCCCGACTGGGTGCGCAGCCTGCCGGGCGCCAAGCTGCCGGACCGCAATGACTTCCTCAAGTTGGAACTGGCGGAGCGCCAGCGCCGCTGGCGCGTCGCGGTGGCCGAGAGCCAGCGCCTGGCCGAAGAATTCGAGCGCCTGACCTGTCAGGCCTCGATTCAGGCGCTGCCGCTTTAGAATCGCGATCTTTCCAAACCCCACAAGAGCGAGAAAGGCACGACGGGTTATGACACCGCGGACTACTTTCACCACTGAACGGCGCGCCTCCGCCGCGTGGTGCCGCGCCTGAATTTCCCTGCTCCTTCCTTCTCGAACGCGGCCCCCGGGCCGCGTTTCTCTTTCCAAGGTGACCCCATGATTTCGATTCAACTCCCCGACGGTTCCGTTCGCCCCTTCGAGGGCCCCGTCACCGTCGGCCAGGTGGCCGCCAGCATCGGCGCCGGCCTGGCCAAGGCGGCCCTGGGCGGCAAGGTGGACGGCAAGCTGGTGGACCTGAGCCACCTCATCGAGCAGGACGCCAAGCTGGCCATCGTCACGGAAAAAGACCCGGACGGGCTGGACCTGATCCGCCACAGCACGGCCCACCTCCTGGCCTATGCGGTCAAGGAGCTCTTCCCCGAGGCCCAGGTCACGATCGGCCCGGTGATCGAGAACGGCTTCTATTACGACTTCTCCTACAAGCGCCCCTTCACGCCCGAGGACCTGCAGGCCATCGAAGCCAAGATGCAGGAGCTGGCGAAGAAGGACGAGAAGGTCGAGCGCCGCGTGCTGCCGCGTGACCAGGCCATCGAGCACTTCAAGGCCATGGGCGAGGCCTACAAGGCCGAGATCATTGGCAGCATCCCAGCCGGTGAAGACGTGAGCCTCTACCGCGAGGGCGCCTTCGAAGACCTGTGCCGCGGCCCGCACGTGCCCAGCACGGGGAAGCTCAAGCACTTCAAGCTGATGAAGGTGGCCGGCGCGTACTGGCGCGGCGACCATCGCAACGAGATGCTGCAGCGTGTCTACGGCACGGCCTGGGCCAGCAAGGACGATCTGCAGGCCTACTTGACGCGCCTGGAAGAGGCCGAGAAGCGCGACCATCGCCGCCTGGGCAAGGAACTCGACCTCTTCCACCTGGACGAGCACAGCCCCGGCACGGTGTTCTGGCACCCCAAGGGCTGGACGGTCTGGCAGGAGGTTGAGCAGTACATGCGCCGCGTGTACCGCGACAACGGCTACCAGGAGGTCAAGGGCCCGCAGATCGTCGACCGCAGCCTGTGGGAGAAGACGGGGCACTGGGACAAGTACCGCGACAACATGTTCACGACGGAGAGCGAGAAGCGCGAGTACGCCCTCAAGCCGATGAACTGCCCGGGCCACATCCTGATCTTCAAGCAGGGTGTGAAGAGCTACCGTGACCTGCCGCTGCGCTACGGCGAGTTCGGCCAGTGCCACCGCAACGAGCCCACCGGTGGCCTGCACGGCATCATGCGCGTGCGCGCCTTCACGCAGGACGACGGCCACATCTTCTGCACCGAAGACCAGATCCTGCCCGAGTGCATCGAATACACGGCGCTGCTGCAGAAGGTCTACAAGGACTTCGGTTTCGAGAACATCCTCTACAAGGTGGCCACGCGCCCAGACGCCCGCATCGGCTCGGACGAGATCTGGGACAAGGCCGAGCACGCGCTGATGGAATCGCTGCGCGCCTCGGGCTGCGAGTTCGTCATCGCCCCGGGCGACGGCGCCTTTTACGGCCCCAAGATCGAATACACGCTCAAGGACGCGCTGGGCCGCGAATGGCAGTGCGGCACGATGCAGGTTGACTTCAGCATGGCCGAGCGCCTGGGCGCCGAATACGTGGCCGAGGACAGCAGCCATCGCCCCCCGGTGATGCTGCACCGCGCCATCGTCGGCAGCCTGGAGCGCTTCATCGGCATCCTGATCGAACAGCACGCCGGCGCACTGCCCACCTGGCTGGCGCCGCAGCAGGTGGTGGTGTGCTCGATCAGCGAAAACCAGGCCGAATACGCCCAGGAAGTCGCAAAAATGTTGCAGAAACAAGGGCTTAGGGCTCAGGCTGACGTTCGCAGCGACAAGATCACCTATAAAATTCGCAGTCACGCCTTGCAAAAGGTGCCCTTCATCTGCGTCGTCGGTGACAAAGAGAAGGAAAACCACAGCGTCGCCGTGCGCGCCCGTGGCAATCAGGACCTCGGTGTCATGCCGGTCAGCGACTTTGCTTCGAAGCTCGCGGCCGACATCGCAGCCAAGGTCTGACCGCCCAGGCGCGCATCGCGTTTTCTGAAACCAACAAGGAACCACCATCGCTACCTTCTTCGACCGTCGCCAGCCGAACGTCGAGCGCAAGCATCGGCTGAACCGCGAGATCTCTGCCACTGAAGTGCGCCTGAACGGCGTGGAAAACGAGCCGCTGGGCATCGTTTCGATCATGGAGGCCCTGCGTCTGGCTGGAGAGGCGGACGTGGACTTGGTCGAGATTGCCGCCACCGCCAACCCGCCTGTGTGCCGGTTGATGGACTACGGCAAGTTCAAGTACCAGGAGCAGAAGAAGGCGGCCGAGGCGAAGGCCAAGCAAAAGGTCATCGACGTCAAGGAAGTCAAATTCCGCCCCGGCACCGATGACGCTGACTACGCCGTGAAGATGCGCAACCTGCGCCGCTTCATCGGCGAAGACGGTGACAAGGGCAAGGTCACGCTGCGCTATCGCGGCCGCGAGATCACTCACCAGGACATCGGTCTGCGTCTGTTGGAAAAGATCCGCGACGAGTTGGCCGACGTGGCGGTGGTGGAGCACATGCCGAAGTTGGAAGGCCGCCAGATGATCATGATCCTGGCGCCCAAGAAGAAGTAAGTCAGAGGAATCAGCGGGGCGGCTTTGGTCGGCGGCCCCACTGCATAAGCCGAGCAGGCCATCAAGTGCCGGAGTCTCTCCGGCCGCCCAGCCCGGCGCACATAGAAGGAGCAGTCATGCCCAAGATGAAGACCAAGAGCAGCGCGAAGAAGCGTTTTCGCGTGCGTCCGGGTGGCACCGTGAAGCGCGGTCAAGCCTTCAAGCGCCACATCCTGACCAAGAAGACCACGAAGAACAAGCGCCAGCTCCGCGGCGCTGCGAACGTGCATGAGACCAACATGGGCCACATCGCCGCGATGCTGCCCAGCGCTGGTCTGTAATCCACTACAACAAGGAGAACACTCATGCCTCGCGTCAAACGTGGTGTAACCGCCCGCGCCCGTCACAAGAAGGTCCTGGCCCTGGCCAAGGGTTTCCGTGGTCGTCGTAAGAACGTCTTCCGCATCGCCAAGCAGGCGGTGATGAAGGCCGGTCAATACGCCTACCGTGACCGCCGCGCCAAGAAGCGCGTCTTCCGTCAGCTCTGGATCGCTCGTATCAATGCCGCCTCGCGTGGCCTCGGCCTGTCCTACAGCAAGTTCGTGGCCGGCCTGAAGAAGGCCCAGATCGACATCGACCGCAAGGTCCTGGCCGATCTGGCTGTGCACGATCCCGCTGGTTTTGCCGCCATCTTCAACAAGGTGAAGGCCGCGCTGGCGTAATTCGACCAGGGTGTCGCAAGACACCGAAACAGCCGGCCCGGGTAACCGGGCCTGCCCATTCCGAAGGCCGACACGCCCGTGCTCGGCCTTCCTTTTTTCTGCTGTCCCATGCTTGAACTGATCCAAGAGGCGCAAGAGTCCTTTGCCCAAGCGAGCACGCCGGCCCAGTTGGAGGACGCCAAGGCGCGCTTCCTGGGCAAGAGCGGTCGCGTGACCGAACTGATGAAGGGCCTGGCCCAACTCAGCGTCGAAGAGAAGAAGACCCGTGGCGCCGAGATCAACCAGATCAAGCAGGGCATCGAAGCGGCGCTGACCCAGCGACGCCAGGCGCTGGCCGAGGCCGAGCTGGCGGCCCAGTTGAAGGCCGAGGCGCTGGACGTCAGCCTGCCGGGCCGCGCGCGCGGTCAGGGCGGCCTGCATCCGGTCACCCGCACGATGGAGCGCATCGAGGCCATCTTCGGTTCGATGGGTTTCGACGTTGCCGACGGTCCCGAGATCGAGACCGACTGGATGAACTTCACGGCGCTGAACAACCCGGCCAATCACCCGGCGCGTTCGATGCAGGACACCTTCTACGTCGACATGAAGGACGCCGAAGGCCTGCCCTACTGTCTGCGCACCCACACCAGCCCGATGCAGGTGCGCTATGCGCGTGCCCACGCGGCCAAATACGCGGGCCAGGCGCACATGCCTGAGATCCGTGTCATCGCCCCCGGCCGCACCTACCGGGTCGACAGCGATGCCACGCACTCGCCCATGTTCCACCAGTGCGAAGGCCTGTGGATCGGCGAGAACGTGAGCTTCCGCGACCTCAAGTCGGTGTTCACCGAGTTCTGCAAGCGCTTCTTCGAAACCGATCAGCTGGAGCTGCGCTTCCGCCCCAGCTATTTCCCCTTCACCGAGCCCTCGGCCGAGATCGACATCGCCTTTGGCGATGGTCCGCTCAAGGGCCGCTGGCTGGAAGTGGCCGGCTCCGGCCAGGTGCACCCGAATGTGGTGCGCAACTTTGGTCTCGATCCGGAGCAGCACATCGGCTTTGCCTTCGGCATGGGGCCGGACCGCCTGACCATGCTGCGCTATGGCGTGAACGATCTGCGCCAGTTCTTCGAGGGCGACCTGCGCTTCCTCGCCCAGTTCAAGTAATTCGTTCGAGCCTGAGCATGCAATTTCCGGAATCCTGGCTGCGGTCCTTCTGCAACCCGCCGCTGAGCACCCAAGAACTCGCCGATACCCTGACGCTGGCCGGTTTTGAAGTCGAAGAGCTGCGCCCGGTGGCGCCGGCCTTCAGCGGCATCGTCGTGGCCGAAATCGTCGAGGCCGTCCAACACCCAGACGCCGACCGACTGCGTGTCTGCAAGGTCAATGCCGGTGGACCCGAGCTGCTGCAGATCGTCTGCGGCGCGCCCAATGCGCGCGTCGGCATCAAGGTGCCGCTGGCCACCGTGGGCGCCGAACTGCCGCCCGGCGAAGATGGCAAGCCGTTCAAGATCAAGGTGGGCAAGCTGCGCGGCGTCGAGAGCTTCGGCATGCTGTGCTCGGCCCGCGAACTGGGCCTTTCGACCGATCACGGCGGTCTGCTGGAGCTCGGTGCCGAGGCGGTGATCGGCCGCGACATCCGCGCCGAGCTGAATCTGGACGACCAGCTCTTCACCCTCAAGCTCACGCCCAATCTGGGGCATGCGCTGTCGGTGATGGGCATCGCGCGCGAAGTCTCGGCACTCACCGGCGCGCCGCTCAGCCTGCCGGCCATGCCGCCGGTGGCGCCGCAGATCGATGACCGCCTGCCGGTGAAAGTGGAAGCCACCGATCTGTGCGGCCGCTTTGCCGGCCGCGTGGTGCATGGCGTGAATCCCAAGGCCCAGACGCCAGCCTGGATGGTGGCGGCGCTGGAGCGCTGCGGCCAGCGCCCCGTGTCGGCCCTGGTCGACATCTCGAACTACGTGATGTTCGAGCTGGGCCGGCCCAGCCATATGTTCGATCTGGACAAGATCCAGGGCGGCTTGCAGGTGCGCTGGGCGCGCCGTGGTGAGCAGCTCAAGCTGCTCAACGGCAACACCATCGAGCTCGACGAGAAGGTAGGCGTGATTGCCGATGCCCGTCATGTCGAATCGCTCGCCGGCATCATGGGTGGCGACAGCACGGCCGTCAGCGACGACACGCGCAACCTCTACATCGAAGCCGCGTTCTGGTGGCCCGAAAGCATCCAGGGGCGTGCGCGCCGCTACAACTTCAGCACTGATGCTGCGCACCGCTTCGAGCGCGGCGTGGACCCGGCCTCGATCGCCGATCACATCGAGCGCATCACGGCCCTGGTGCTGCAAATCTGCGGTGGCCAAGCCGGCCCGCTGGACGATCAGGTGCTGAACGTGCCGGTGCCCAAGCCTGTGCGCCTGCGCGTGGCGCGCGCCGCCAAGGTGCTGGGCATCCCCGTCAGCCCGGCCGAATGCGTGCAGGTGATGCAGCGCCTGGGCTTCCCGTTCACGCAGGAAGAGGGGGCGCTGACCGTCACCCCGCCCAGCTGGCGCCATGACATCCTGATCGAGGAAGACCTGATCGAGGAGGTCATCCGCGTGCTCGGCCTGCATCGCTTGGATGACGTAGCGCCTCTGGGGCCGGTGATTCCGCGGGTGCGGCCCGAAGCCCTGCGCCCCCTGAGCCTGCTGCGCCGTCAGCTGGTCGACCTGGGCTACCAGGAGACCATCAACTTCAGCTTCGTCGAGGAACGCTGGGAGCGCGAGCTGGCCGGCAACCCCGATCCGATCCGAGTGCTCAACCCCATCGCGGCGCCCCTGGCCGTGATGCGCAGCTCGCTGATGGGCAGCCTGATCGAAGCCCTGCGCCACAACCTGGCGCGTCGCCAGCCGCGTGCCCGCCTGTTCGAGACCGGTCGCGTGTTCCTGCGCGATGCCGCGCAGGGCGACGCCGCGCTTGAAGTGGCCGGCGTGCACCAGCCGCGTCGCGTCGCCGGCCTGCTCTACGGTGCGGTCGACGGCCTGCAATGGGCCAGCAAAGAGCGTCCGGTGGACTTCTTCGACGCCAAGGGCGACGTGGAAGCCCTGCTGGTGCCGCGCCAGGCCCGCTTTGTGGCGGCCGAGCACCCCGCCTTGCACCCGGGCCGCAGTGCCCGCATCGAGCTGGATGGGCGCTCCATCGGCTGGGTGGGTGAGCTGCACCCGCGCTGGCGCCAGGCCTATGAACTGCCCCAGGCGCCGATGCTGTTCGAGCTCGATCTTGACGCCGTGCTGCAGCAGCCCCTGCCCCAGGGCAAGGTGCCGCCCAAGCATCCGGCCAGCGTGCGGGATCTCGCCGTCATCGTGGCGGACGGCGTGAGCCACGAAGCCCTGATCAATGCTGTGCAGGCCGCGGGCGATGCCATCGTTCGCTCCGCCCGCCTGTTCGACGTCTTCAAGCCGGCCCAACCCAGCGGCGAGCTGCGCTCTGGTGAACGCAGCCTGGCCCTGCGTCTGGAACTCCTGGACGAGCAGGCCACGCTGACCGACGAGCGCATCGACGCCGCGATGCAGGCCGTGCTGGCCAGCTTGCAGACCCATGTGGGCGCGCGACTGCGTGCCTGAACCGAAAGGACACCATGAGCGACAACCCGCCGCTGCGTCTGGTACTGCCGACGCTGGAGACGCCCACGCTGACCAAGGCCGAGCTGTCCGAGCTGCTGTTCGACAAGCTGGGCCTGAACAAGCGCGAGGCCAAGGATGTGGTCGAGGCCTTCTTTGACCTGATGGGCGACAGCCTCAAGGCCGGTCGCGAGGTCAAGCTCAGTGGTTTCGGCAACTTCGGCTTGCGCCTCAAGGCGGCCCGGCCGGGCCGCAACCCGCGCACCGGCGAGCTGATCCCGATCGAAGCGCGCCAGGTCGTGACTTTTCACGCCAGCCAGAAGCTCAAAGCCTCGGTTCAGGGAGACGAAGAGCCCTCCACCCTCGGCTAGCATCGCCGGCCCTGTGCACGCCTGAGCCGCCATGTCCACGCTGCCTGCCATCCCGGCCAAGCGCTACTTCACCATCGGTGAGGTGAGCGAGCTGTGCGGCGTCAAACCCTATGTGCTGCGCTACTGGGAGCAGGAGTTCACGCAACTGCGGCCGCAGAAGCGCCGCGGCAACCGGCGCTACTACCAGCACCACGAGGTGCTGCTGATCCGCCGCATCCGTGACCTGCTGTACGACCAGGGCTTCACCATCAGCGGGGCCCGCAACCAGCTCAGCGACGGCCCCGCCGCCCTGGGAGGCATGGATCCGATCGCCCTGCCCAGTGACGAGCCGATGAGCATGGCCGAATTGCGCATCGAACTGCTGCGCCTGCGCGATGCCCTTGCAGACGACTGATCGACAAGAGAAATTGCCGGCCGCAAAAAAGCGCAAAAATCTCGCTATACTGCGAGGCTTCGTCGGGGTGTAGCGCAGCCTGGTAGCGCACTTGCATGGGGTGCAAGGGGTCGCGAGTTCGAATCCCGCCACCCCGACCATAGAGAAAAAGCAGAAGCCCGGTTCCGAAAGGAGCCGGGCTTTTCGCTTTCTGGGGTCCGCTGGTCACCGTTCGGTCACCGTTTGCGTTTTGCTGGGGCTGGTGAGTTGGCTGTGCGGCTGCCTTGATTGATTTCAGTGCGGGGAAATATTCTGTGCGTGGGGTGCCGGGTGGTCGTGGCGAGCGAGGCCCCCAAGGATTTGACGCCCCCCGCCCCTCAGCGCAGGGCGCCAAACCAGTTGGCGGCAACGCGCAGCAACTCCGCATCGCGTCGCGCCTCGCAGTTCTCGATTACCGCTTGCAGGCGTTCATATGTCGCCCAATGCATCCCAGGGGGCTTGCTGCCGTCCGGGCTCAGCTTCGCCTCGGCCTTCTTCTGTTTGCGCCACGCGCGGCCCATGCGATCCTCGCTTTGACTGGCATAGGCGAGTCGCGCGCAGCTTCGGCATCGGAAAGGCGCCTTACCGCGCAAGTGCAGCACCGCAGCCCGCTGGTGGCAGGAAGGGCAACGGAACCATGTTCGGGCGCCGCCATAGTGGCAGGGCGTGCGCTCCAGTTGGATGTGATGGTCTGCAGGCTGGTTATTCACTGAACACATCACCCGCAGGGCATGGGCTTCGGCCAGCAAGCCCACGCTGCCGGTCTGCTCGCCGTCGCGATGCCAGGCCCAGACACACGAGGCCCCAGGCCTCAGCCAGCCATCGCGCTGCAGGCGCCGCACGTCAAGGCGTAGAGCGTGCTCAGCCTTGCCCTTCCAGCCGGGCCGGCCGGCCCCGAATCTGCTACCCCCTGTACCCATGCTGATTGCCTCCACAGAATTCGAAATCAATAGGTAATCGACTCGCGCGCACGGTAGGCCGCGCAGCGCTGCGCGTGCCCCGGCGGCGCCCAGGTCAGGATGAAGCGGGGCCACAGGCCGGCGGCCTCGGGTTCCGTGCAATTGCCGTGCTTGGCGCGGTTCGCGCAGTCCTTGCATGTGCGCGCCAGCAGGCGCAGCAACTCGCCTTTGTGCGTACGGATCGCCTCCCGCAGAGATTCGGTCAGCCGATTGGCGGGCGCCACGCGCAAGCCGGCGGGAGTGGCGGTCACGTCGAACTGCTCGGCGCGGAGGGCCTGGAGCAAGTCAGTTGCGTCCATCAAAACACCTCGGCTTCGGCGTCAAGCGGGCCAAGGGTGCCAACAGTGCCAAGGGGTTCAGGCTTGGAATTCTTGGCCTCCTTGGCCTCCTTGATCGGCAGGCGCCAGAGCCAGCCGCCGCTCTCCTTCTGCGAGTCCACCCCCAGCCGATTCTTGGCGCGCTTCAGGGTGCGCTCGCTGTGTCCGGCATGACGGGCTTCGCTGAGCAGGTACTTGGCGGGCTTGGGACCGTGGGCCAACTCGCTCGACAGGAAGGCGCAGGCATCGTCCAGCGCAGTGGATTCGTCGTCCTCGGTGGCTTCGGCATCTGCCAGCAGTTCGCGTGCCGAACCCTGCAGGCATTGGCCCCAGCGCACCCACTGACCCTCAACCCCGGCTGCAACCTCCTTACGCTCCAGTGCATAGCCGATGCCGCCTGAGTCCGGTCCGATGTTGGACTTGGCGCGCAGCAGTACCCGCTCGGCTTCGGCGTCCTCACCCTCGCCCATTCGGCCCTTTGCGGCCACCAGCACCATGCGGGCCAGTGCCCCAAAGGCCAGGCTGCCGGTGATGCGCTCCACCGGCTCGCGCCCTGCAGTGCCCTTGCTGAAGTGCGTGATGCCCAAGACGGCGCAGCCCAGGCGCTGCCCCAGGTCCACCATGGGCTGCAAGCTGCGCCGCACCTCATTGCTTTTGTGCGCATCGCCCGCAACGGCCGACACGATGGGGTCAAGGATCAGCAGGCGTAGGGCCGGCAGGCGCGCGGCCGTGGCCTCCAGCAGCGGCATGTCGCGGCCCGGGTCGAAGGCATCCGCTTCGTTGCGCAGCGGGTTGTCCACGCCCTCAATGAAGCGGACCCGGTCCAGGTCCGCACCCATGGCGCGCAGGCGTGCGGCCAGCACAGGGCGCGCATCCTCGCCACTCCAGATCAGAACGTCCCCTGCCTCGGCGCAGCGGGTGCCGTCCGGCCAGGGCAGGGCGCGAGACAAGGTTGCAGCCATGCTCAGGGCGATGGTGGTCTTGCCGCAGCCGGGCGCGCCGCCCAGCACCGTAAACATGCCAGCAGGGAGGAAACCGGGCCATAGCCAGCGCACCGGCTCCAGCTTCACATCGCTGGCGCAAACCAGGCGTACTGCGTGGCCCGCTGCGCCCGATGCCCCATTGCCGGTGTTCCCGTGCTGGGCGGCGGCATGGGCGTCCAATTTCGCGGCGCTCGCCTCCAAGCGCTTGAAGTCAGGGGCCTTCATTACTGCGCTCCCTGAGCCAACATCTGCACACGCCCCGCAGCCTGAAGGAAGCGCTGCCAGTCGGGGTCGGGGGGCAGGACACCGCGCCTTGCATCGCTCAGCACGATCATGGCGAGCTGCAACTCAAAGGCGGCCAGCTCCAAGGCGTCGGCGGCCGAAAGGCCTGCAGGGGCACGGGGGCGCTGAACATTGGCACCGGTCCAGCAGCCCAAGTCACGCGCGGCCTGCACGAAATCGAGGCCCAGGTGCTGCATGTGAAAGGCCAGAACATCGCCGCCCTTGGCACCACATGCCATGCAGCACCACCCGCCGCTATGGCTGTTGACGCGCATCGAATCGCTGCCGCCGTGGAAGTCGCAGCGGGTGGTGCGCCACTTGCCGCGTCCCGTCAGCGCAAAGCCCTGGTTCTCGAAGTAGCTGATCGGATCGGGGAGGCGGGAGCGGTCAAACGCGCTGTCAGGGGGCGTCGGAATCTGTCGGGCTTGTGCCGTGGCGGAGTGCCGCAGAGAATCCATGGCGTCAGCTTTGATGAAGGTCTTGGAGCCCTGTGCCGCTGCAACGGCCGGGGCTTCGCTCATTCGGGCGGTGTTAGGCGGCATGGCTAGCCCCCTTCTTCAGCGTGTAGAGCCCGATGCAGTGGCGCTCGCCGCTCTCGGTGCGCTCATTGCGGCGCAGGGTGAGGATTTCGTGGCCTTCGCGGACGAGTTCCAGCTTGCGCGGCCTGGGGTCGAAGATGTCCAGATGGCGCATGGCCTCGAAGGTGGTGACATGGCCCAGCGTCTGCAGGGCCACCAACAGGCGCTGGCGCTGGGTGGCAGTGGCCTCGCCCCGGTGGGCGTCGCGAATCGCGTGCAGTGCGGCGATGCGGGCCGGATTGGCGTGAAGGGCCTCCATGTTCAGCCCTCCACCGTTGCCGGGGACTTGCCGCGGCGCTGAGCCGAAGCGGCGGCGCTGGCCTTGGCAGCCTGCGCGGTCAAGCGGGCAGTGGCTTCCTGGTCGGCCTGTTCGGCGCGACAGGCCCAGAACTCGCGCACGTCCTTGAGGCGCCAGCGGGTGCAGCGCGGCTGCTGGATGGCGGGCTTCGGTGCGCGGCCGGCGGCAACCTCGGCCAGCCACCATGAGACACCCATGCTGCCAGTGGCTGCGCAGGCACGAGCGTCAATCAGCGCAACATCCGCCAGCAGTGCGGGAACTTGAGAAATCTCTTTGCGGGTCATACCGGCCCCTAGTGGTGAACACGGGGCACAGTGTTTTGCTGGCAGGCCTTTTTGCCGCTACTTGCGCGGCTTCGCGCGGCTTGGCGCGGCCTGGCGCGCCTTTGCGCGCCTTCGCAAGCGGTCGCCTAGTGCTTTGCGGGTCAATGTCTCGGTGGAGCCTCCGTTGTGCCACCGAACGCCGCCGGAAGTGACCCCGGCGAGCGGTGCGGGGCGCTCCTTCTCGGGAAGACGTGCGCGCTTCTCCAACTCAGCCATCACTTCGGCATTACCTGGAGTCCCAGGTAGGGAGCTAAGGATTTGGTCGATCAATGGCGCAAGCAAATCGCGAGGAAGCCTGTGCCGGATAGTCCCAGGCGCCCCAGTGGCGGTGTCTGAGTCAGGAGGCTGGGAAATTGCCAACCGCAGGCGAACAGGGCGCCCACCGCTCGCGTCCGCTTCGACTGATTCGGCTGGTACGCCACTCCCAACTCGGACTGCCATTTTTCGCGTAGCGAGTAGCCATGCCGCAAGATCGTCCACCGCGACATTTGCCTCTTGCAGCGCAGCGCCATGCGGGAAGCTGTGCTGGCCATCAGAGCGCGGATCTAGGACTGGCAGCTGATTGCGTCGAACTGCCAACCGAAGTTCCTCTTCCAGGTTCACTCTGGCGGCTGCGTACTTCATCCGAGAGTCGTTGGGTCCCGCAGGAGGCCAGAGGGCGTCGGCGATCAGGTCGGCCAAGTCGGCAAACCGTAGACGTGTAGTGCCCGCCGGCAGGGGAAGCACTGTCCTCGGCGCAGTCACAGTCGCCTGATTTGAAGGAGCATGAGGCGGCAGCTCTTCAACCTGGGGCGCTGGTCGCTCGGCTGCAAACTCATCTATGAGCGCGATCAGGTCCTGATCGAAGGCATTTGGGATGCCGGAGACTTGCGCCAACGCGGATGAGGTCACCCCCCAGCTCATCGCCTCAAGTTTCATTAACAGCTTGCCGCAGCCAATCGCGTATGCCAATGGGCCGAACTCGGCTTCCAATCTGGCTAGGTCATATGGTCGCTGCCGCAGCCTCGTGCGCGCCAATTCAAGCAGCCGATCGCGCAGTGCGTCGCGGTTCAAATTCACATCCCCCGATGTGCCCCGGAAATGGTCGCCGCGCCAGCCCGCCGGGGGACGGGTTTTCGGGAATCAGCCTAGGCGCGGCGAAAGCGTGCGGCGGGTCAAATGGCCCGATGCGATCATTTTCAAGCGAGTCGCTGCATCGCAAAAACGTTGTCCGTGGCCTCACGTTCGCCAGTCAGCAAAGCCGACAACTGCACCCCCAGCGCATCAAAAGCCCGGGCTTGATCTGCCTCCCGGCGGTCATGGACGTACACGCGACGAACCCGGCTCTCGATCTTGTGATTTAGGCACTCGTCGATCACGTCCCCGCTGATCCCCAGCCGCGCCATCAGCGTGCCGGCAGTGCGGCGCAGGTCGTGCAAGGTCCAGGGGCCACCGGGCAGCAGCAGGGCCTCGGTGTTCTTGCTGCGGCCGCTCATTCGCTTTTCGGCCGGGCGCTGCCGATCCGCAATCTGCTTGCCCAGGCTCTTGACGCAAACCGGCTGCCGGCGGCTGCGATCTGGGAACAGCCAGGGGCTGGACTCTCCGCTTTCGTCCAGTTCGCGCAGGCCGGCCAGTTCCAGCAGGAAGGTCATTGCAAAGTCGCTCAGGTGGATGGTGTGCGCGCGCTGGTTCTTGGTGTCGGGCAGGTGCCAAGTGCGTGCCTTCAAGTCCACGATGCCGAACTTCGTTTCTGCCGCTTCGGCAATCGCGCGCAGCGTGTCGGTCCGGCTCCGGTCTGCGTGGGAGTCGGCCCAGGTGGCGCCAGTGACTTCACCCGCACGGGCGCCCGTGGCGAGGATCAGCCCCAGCGCGCAGCGGCTGCGCGGATTGAGGCGGGCAGAGGGTAGGGCGGCCCAAAGCTGGCGCAGCTCGATGTCGCTCAAGACGCGGTCGCGCTCGGTGTCCTTGCCGCCTACCTTCTTGCGTTTGACTCCGGCCAGCGGATTGGCCGGGATGATTTCGCGGTCTGCGGCGAAGTCCAGCATCTGGCGCAAGTCGCTGAACAGCACATTCGCGGTGCGCAGCGTGCCGGCGGCCTTTCGGGCATCCAGCACAGCCATCAGATCGGAGCGGGTCAAGTCCGCTGCAGCCAGGTCACCGATGCGCGGGAATACATGGCGTTCAAACTGCGCCAGCACATAGGCGCCGCCATCCTTGCGGCCTTCGCGGGTGCCATCAGCCAGTGTGCGGGGCTGTAGATCTGTGGCCTGCCAGCGGCTGAAAAGTTGGCGCACTGTCAAGCGGCGTTCGGCTTCCTGGGCGGCGGCTGCGGCGTCTTCGGTCAGCTTGCGCGCTTCGGCCTCGGCTTTCAGTCGTTCAGCTTCCAGCGCAGCGGCCTTGGCTGCGGCCTCGGCTTCGAAGTGCTCGCGCAGGTCCTTGTGCCCGTTGGCGTACAGGAGGCTCCACTCGGCGGCAATCGTGTAGGCCTGCGCAACGGTCAGCCCGCCGCCCTGGCCCTTGGGATGGAAGCTGCCGATTGGCAGGAAGGGTCGCCGCCCCTTGGAGTCCGTGTAGCGGAAGTAGAAAAGCCGTTCACCGGCTGGCGTGATGCGGCCCAGGAACACCCCCGCACCGCGCTTGAAAGGTTGGGTCAGCCACTGCTCTTTGTCGGTGGCCTTGGCCTTCATGGCCAGGTCGGTGATGGTCGCCATTGCAGCCCCTTGAAAGTCTGGTCACCGTTCGGTCACCGTTTTGCGCTGGCTGTAAGTGTAGTCACGCGGTCCTATGTGGAGCCGATGAATCGATAAGGCATTGATTTGTAATGGATATGCTTGGCGCATAGGACCGAATCGGCCCCATAAAAATCAATGTTGTATTGAATGGGGTGCAAGGGGTAGCGAGTTCGAATCCCGCCACCCCGACCATAGAGAAAAGCAGAAGCCCGGTTCCGAAAGGAGCCGGGCTTTTCGCTTTCTAAGGTCTCTTGGTGACCAGCCGTGATCGCTCGGTGACTACTACTCACGGCTGGCTTGAGGGTTTCGCGCATGTGGGTGCCTCACCCCCAACTCTCTCCCAACGTCTCCGCCTGGCTCAGCACCAGCTCCACGGCGGCATCCTGCTGATCCGGCGGGTACTTGTACTTCCGCAGGATGCGCTTGACCATCAGCCGCAAGCTGGCCCGCACGCTCTCGCGCTGTGACCAGTCCACGCTGATGTTCTTGCGCAGGTTCTCGGTCAGCTCGTGGGCGATCTTCTTCAGCGTCTCGTCGCTGAGTTCGCGCACGGCCGACTCGTTGGTGGCCAGGGCGTCGTAGAAGCGCACCTCGTCCTCGCTCAGGCCCAGTTGCTCGCCCCGCTGGGCGGCGGCGCGGAACTTCTTGGCCATCTCGACCAGCTCTTCCATCACCTGGGCGGTCTCGATGGAGCGGTTCTGGTAACGCGTCACCACATCGCCGAGCAGCTCTGAAAAGCGCCGCTGCTGCACGATGTGGGTGGCGAACTTGGACTTGATCTCGCCCTCCAGCAGGCGCTCCAGCAGCTCCACCGCCAGGTTGCGCTCCGGCAGGTTCTGCACTTGGGCCAGGAACTCGTCGTCCAGCAGGCCGATGTTGGGCTTCTCCAGGCCTACGGCGTCGAAGATGTCCACCACGGCTTCAGACACCACGGCCTGGCTGATGATGCGGCGGATGGCGTGATCGCGCTGCTCGTCCGCCTGCTTCTGGGCCGACAGATCCCGCTTGGTGAGGATGACCTTCACCGCCTGCAGGAAGGCGACTTCCTCGCGCACCGCCTTGGCCTCGTCCAGCGTGCAGCACAGCGAGAACGCCTTGCTCATGGCCAGCGCCGCATCGGCAAACCGCTTCTTGCCGCTCAGGCCGGCCTCCAACGGCAAGCCCAGCACATGGTTGGCCGCACCGGCCAGGGTCTTGTGGCCCCCGGTCAGGAAGCCCGACCAGTCAAAGCCGTGCAGCAGCGCACGCAGCACGTCCAGCTTCTCGGCCAGCAGCGCATAGGCCTCGTGCGCGTCCACCGTGGGCCGGCCGCGACCCTGGCTCGCGGTGTACTCCTTCATTGCGGCCTTCAGCTCATTGCCGATGCCGATGTAGTCCACCACCAGGCCGCCCTGCTTGTCCTTGAAGACGCGGTTCACACGGGCGATGGCCTGCATCAGGTTGTGGCCCTTCATGGGCTTGTCCACGTACATCGTGTGCACGCAGGGGGCATCGAAGCCGGTCAGCCACATGTCGCGCACGATCACCAGCTTCAGCGGGTCGTCCGGATCTTTGAACCGCTTTTCCAGCCGCTTCTTGACCGGGCCGCCGTACAGGTGCGGGCGCAGCAGGGCCTTGTCGCTGGCCGAACCCGTCATCACCACCTTGATGGCCCCCTTCTCGGGGTCTTCGTCATGCCAAGCGGGGCGCAGCTTCACGATCTCGTTGTAGAGGTGCACGCAGATTTCGCGGCTCATGGTCACCACCATGGCCTTGCCGGGCTGTGCAGCCTCCCGGGCTTCGAAGTGCGCCACCAGGTCCGCCGCCACGCTCGCCACGCGGGGTTCGGCGCCCACCACCTTCTCCAGCGCCGCCCAGCGGCTCTTGAGCCGCGCCTGGGTGCTCTCTTCCTCGTCCTCGGCCAGTTCGTCCACCTCGGCGTCGATGACGGGCAGCTCCTCGTCGCGTAGCTTCAGCTTGGCCAGCCGGCTCTCGTAGTAGATGGCGACCGTGGCGCCATCCTCCTTGGCCTGCTGCATGTCGTAGACATGGATGTACTCCCCGAACACCGCCCGGGTGTCGCGGTCGGCGGCCGACACCGGCGTGCCCGTGAAGGCCACAAACGTGGCATTGGGAAGGGCATCGCGCAGGTGCTGGGCGTAGCCCACCTGGTACTTGGTTTGGAAGGCAGGGGGCTCGAAATGGGCCTCGGGTGCATCAGTGGGTAGCAGGGGCCCATCGCTCGTGCGCAGCGGCTTGGCCTTCACCGTCTTCAGCTTGGCCTCAAAGCCGTACTGCGTGCGGTGGGCCTCGTCCGTAATCACCACGATGTTGTGGCGGTCCGAAAGGCAAGGGAAAAGGTCCTCGTCCTCGCCGGGCATGAACTTCTGGATCGTCGCGAACACGATGCCGCCCGAGGGGCGATTGCTCAGCAGCGCGCGCAGCTCCTGGCGCGTGGTGGCCTGCACCGGCTGCTCGCGCAGCAGGTCTTGCGAGAGGCTGAACACGCCGAACAGCTGGCCGTCGAGGTCGTTGCGGTCGGTGATCACCACCAGCGTCGGGTTCTGCATCGCCGGCTCCTGCATCACCCGGGCGGCGAAGCAGGTCATGGTGATGCTCTTGCCGCTGCCCTGGGTGTGCCACACCACACCGCCCTTGCCACGCTGCGCCGCCGCGCTGCTGGGCCGGGAGGCGGCGACCACCTGCTCGATGGCCGCCTGCACCGCATGGAACTGGTGGTATCCGGCGATCTTCTTCACCAGCTGGCCGTCGTCCTCGAAGAGTACGAAGTGGCGCAGGTAGGCCAGCAGGCGCGCAGGCTCCAGCAGGCCGCGCACCAGGGTCTCCAGCTCGTTGAACTCGCCCAGCGGGTCCAGCTGCACGCCGTCGATGGTGCGCCACTGCAGAAACCGTTCGGCATTGCTGGAGAGCGAGCCCACGCGCGCTTCGCTGCCGTCGGCAATCACCAGCAGCTCGTTGTACTGGAAGACGTCGGGGATCTGCGCCTTGTAGGTCTGCAGCTGCTCGAAGGCCTTCCAGATGTCGGCCTGCTCGTCCGCCGGGTTCTTCAGCTCCAGCATCACCAGCGGCAGGCCGTTGATGAACAGCACCACATCGGGCCGGCGAGTGTGGTGCGCGCCCTTCAGCGTGAACTGGTTTACCGCCCACCACTCGTTGGCGCCCGCGTCCTGCCAGTCGATCAGGCGCGCGAAGTCGCCGCGCGTCTCGCCATCCCGCTGCAGTTGCACTGGAACACCGTTCACCAGCAGCTTGTGAAAAGCGCGGTTGGCCGCCAGCTGCGAGGGCAGCCCCAGGTTCAACACCTGCTGCAAGGCGTCCTCGCGCGCGCTGGCTGGCAGCTGTGGGTTCAGGCGGGCCAGGGCCGCGGCCAGGCGCTCGCGCAGCAACACCTGGCGGAAGTCGCTGCGCTGGGGGCTCGCGCTGTCCGGGGCAATGGTCTGGCCGGGGTGGTGCTGCCAGCCCAGCTCGGCCAGCCAGCCCAGGGCTTCTTGTTCGAGTTGGTCTTCGGTCATCCCATTCCCAGCTTTTGTGTGTGGCCTGGTGCGGCTCAGGCTGCCAGCCTGGCGGCCCGATACGGCAGGCCCATTCGCTCATCCCCCACCAGTTCATCCCTGTCCAGGTCGAAGGGCAGCACCTCCAGCCGCAAGCCGGCATTGAACTCGAACGGGGCCAGAGGGGTGCGGAAGGACTCGGTACGGGGGTAGATCAACGCCATGCGCCCCGCACCGCCCAGGTACTTCTGCCCATAGGCGTAGAGCTGATAAAAGTCCGCCTGGCTGAGCCCGTACTTGGCGGCCCGGTCCTGGCCGTCCAGCAGCTTCCACTTGGTGTCCAGCACCCAGTGCTCACCGCCCCGGCTGATGAAGAGATCCGGCTCCAGCTGAAAGATCGGCTGATCCTGTTGCGTGCACAAGGACTTGAACCGGGCCGGCGTACGCAGGGTCACGTCGGCGACCAGGCGCCGCTGCAGCCACCGGGCCACATAGCGTTCGAACAGCTTCTCCATCGGGAACAGCATGCTCAGGCCCTCGAAGTCGCCCGCCAGGGCCAGGGGCATGTGCTCGCCCAGGATCAGTTCGCACCAGGGGCGCACGGGCCGGTAATGCGCCAGCAGCCGGTCCGTGCCCCAGGCGCGGAAGTCCTGCTTCAGCTGCCGGCTCGGGGGGATCTCCAGCATGCGGCTGCTCAGCTCCTGGGCCAGGCGCCAGTTCTCCGGGTCCTGTGTGCTGGTGCGGGCCCGCTCCAGCGCGCGCTTCAACAACCGGTTCTCGGGCCGGTCCGGCAGGTAGACCTCGTGCCGCACATGAAAGCGATGCTGCCGCCCGGGCGGCTGGCGCAACTGCTGGTTCAGGTCCAACTGGCCGCGCATGAAGGGCAGCTCTTCCTCAACCCGTTGGTAGTCGAACCGCAAGCCCCGGCCCAGCAGGGTGTCCAGCTCGCGCAGGAAGCGGCCCAGCACCCATTCGGACAGCGGCGCCTCGAACAGCTGCAGCGCCGCCGCGCCCACGCCGCGGGCCGGCAAGTCCAGCACCGCCTCCAGCAGCTTGCGCAGCAGCGCGCGGGCCTCGGCCAGGCTGCCGGCTTCGGCATGGTGCTTGGGCAAGATCTCCAGCACCGTGCCGCAGGGCGTTTGCACCACGCCCACAAAGTTGTCCAGCTTCAGGCGCCGCTGGCCCTCGATCTGCACCAGCCGCGCGCCCCCGCGCGACGCCTGCTCGCTCAGGCGGCACAGGTACTCGAAGGCCGACTCGCTCACCTGCGCGCAGTCCAGCGTCGCGCGCACTGGCTCGGTGCTGAGCCATCCGTGTTCGCGAACGCTGATGCAGCGGCGGGTCGGCGTCATTCCGCGTCCAAGACCCCGGCGTGGTCGATCACCCCCAGATAGCTCTCCGCATGCCCGAAGGCGGCGGCATTGACGCTCCAGGCCGTGGGGCTGCGGGCCACGTTCACATCGCTGCCAAACAGCGCCTCCACATCCACCGCCTGCCCGCTGACGAAACGGAACGCCGCCGGCTTGCGGTGGTCGTTCAGCACCCATTGGATGCGCTGCCAGTCGTCGAAGAAGTACTCCTGCAGCAGCGGCAGCACCTGGTTGCGGAACACCTCCGCCAGCCGGCCCAGCGTGGGTTCCTGCTGCAGCGGCATGAAGTAGGCATGCCCCAGGCAATGGTCGCGGTCCAGCAGGGCCTCGATGCGCTGGTTCATCACGGCCAGCAGCCGGTCCACCGGCACGCCCTCCACCTCCAGCCCTTCCAGCAGCTCCGGGCGCGGCGGCATGGCCTTGAACACGAAGCGGCGGCGCAGCGCCACGTCCATGGCGGTCAGGGAGCGGTCTGCGGTGTTCATCGTGCCGATCAGGTACACGTTTTGTGGCACGCTGAAAGGTCTTTTTGAGTAGGGCAGTACTACTTCCAGAGCCTCGCTTGCTCCGGCGCGCTTGGAGGGTTCGATTAGCGTGATCAGCTCGCCAAAGATTCGCGAGATGTTGCCGCGGTTGATCTCGTCAATGAGCAATACGTAAGGTGACGCACTGCTTGTTGCGGCGGGTGCCTGTCCATCGGCCGACTGGTATCCGTGGCTTTCAAGATGAGCCAACAAGTCGGGCCAATTGAGTCGGGGCAACCGATACACGGTCTTCTGTACAAAGCCCGCTCCGTCATTCAGCGGACCGATCGGCAGCGTCAATCCCTTGTACAGCCACTTAACGGGTCGCACATGTTGGTAGTCCGCCTTTAGTCCGTTGGGCACTTGGCTGGGTGCCTCAAATCGATACTCACCGGTAACGACACCGACCGCCGCAATTGCATCGGCAGAGTGAATACAAAGCATCACATCGCCCACCGCCACTTCGTCAGCGAAGTACCGCAATGTCCCGCGATTGCTCGTGCCTAAGGAGTTGTAGTACTCGTTGCCCGAATCGAGCAATTGAAGGTCTCCCGTTTTCCCCCAGCCTATGCGTGCTTCGTCATGGGAAAGGCAGTAGGCCCTGGTCGGCGAGGTGCCCGTCCCATCAATCGAGATCTTCCAAAAGCGAGCATTGGACCGAACGGGCGTTGAGCCCACCGCGACCGGTGTGCGGGCGTCGTCACAGAGCTGCTTGAACACCCCCGGCTCTACCTGGTACTCCAGTTGCTCTTCGTCGTTCACCTGAGCCCGCAGCCCTTCGACAAAGTCCTCGTAGCTGAAGCTTTGATGGAAGGTCACGAAACGAATGCGGCGCTGCTGCATCAGCGCATCGAAGCGGGCCTTGAGAGCGGCACGGTTCGCGTGGTGCTGCGCCAGATGGCCCGGGTCCAAGATGGCCAGGGCCGCATCAACGGTTGCAAAGGTCTTGCCGGTTCCTGGTGGGCCGTAGAGGATCTGGTTTAGCGCCGGCATGGTGCCTTTCGTTGAAGTCGCATCCAATTCAGACTGCTCCCACTCATCGCTGTCCGTGGGCGTGACATTGGCCTGCGCTGCCTCGACCTGTGCCCAGATGGCGTCTCCGTAGGCCAGCACTGGCTGCATGCCCCGGCGGTTCATGAAGCCCTCGTACAGGGCCACCGAGTCTTTGGGGGGCTCCCCTGGCCCAGGCCACACCTGGCGCAGCAGCGGGGCCATGTAGACCGGCAGGATGCAGGGGTGTTCGCGGTCCTGGTACAGGAAGGCGATCTTGCGGCGGACGATGGGCCACAGGTCGATGCCCTCCACCTCGTCCAGCCGCCCGGCGCGCGCCGCCTGGGCCGTCTGCACGATCAAGGCGCGAATGGCCGCAAAGGCCTCCTCTGCCGTGCGGCCGTACTTGGCGTACCAGCCGTAGTGCTCGTCCTGCATCACGCCCTTTTGGGCAGAGGGCTCCTTGGTGGCCGAGCTGCTGCGCGAGTAGATGCCGAACTTCAGCGACGAACCGCCCCAGATCGAACCCAGGGTCTCGGTGCGCTTTTCCAGCCAGCGGCAGAAGTGGTCGTCTTCACCGGCCTGGTTGTAGTCGCGCAGCGTCATGCCCGCGAGCTTGTCCAGCGGCCAACGCTGCAGGAACTGGGTCCAGAGCGTTTCGCGGTCCGCCAGGCTGCTGGGCTGGGCGGGGCTGCTCATGCCAGTGCCTCCTCAACGAATTCGGCGGCCTCGGGCAGGCGCAGCTGGCCGGAGATCAGGCGGGGGAGGAGGGTGTCTCGGAGGGCGGTGAGCGTCTGGCCACGTTCCTCATTTGCAATCCAACCATTCAACAACTGGCCAATGGTGCTTTCGAACTCAAAGGCAATTACTTCGGGCGGACGCACAAGGCGATGACTTTCAACGAGCCCCTTGTTCAAATTCTGTTGCGCTGAACCTGACGACTTCGCTGCGAGCGCTTCCCGCTCGCGTCTTGTAGCGAAGAACAGAAATGCACGAAAGCCAGGCCGAGGTAGTAGGCCGCAGCAAGCTTGATTCGCAGTCGCTGGTTTGGCTAGCAGACACACCTCGCCCGCAGTCGCCCCGTACATCGCGACTACTGTGGTGCCAGCAGGCCAGAGCTTTGCAGAACTCTCAGCGACGCCAAGGTCACTGATGGTTTCTTTGGTATCGAAAACTATCGGATTGCGCACTTCACCCGAAGTGAGCCAAGGCACACAACCTGACCAGTAGGAAGGCACGGACCGCTTTGGAGTGCCGCCGCTCTCGACGCGTGTGCAGAGGGCGCCAAGTGACGAGCACGTCCACCCCCTCGGCACCTCCCCCAATTCCGAGTCCTCGAAGCTCTCGGGGAAGAGGGCGGCGGTGGCATCGTCCATGCCTTCGGGGGCGCGGCCGGCCTGCTTGGCGCGCACGGGGTCGAAGTCCACGAACCAGGACTTGAACAGCGCCTGGGCGATGGCTTCCAGCGTGGCGTTGGTTTCGCGGAGGAGGGTGATACGGTTGTCGAGTACCGCAAGCAGCCTCGCAATTCTTGTTTGCTCAGGCAGTGGTGGTACGGGGATGAACATTGAGCGAAACGTAGGCGCATGCCCTTTGTATTCCTCAAGCACAACTCGCCCCTGTGCCGCGTAATAGATATATCGCGTGTCTAGGCCTTCGCGGGCCTGGAACACAAACACGTTCTGGATGCACGAGAAGGGGCCGGTCATCCAGCGCATCGCACATGTGTGATTGGCAAACGTGAAAACCGGGTCTTCCAGAGAGGCTGGAACTCCTGGCGCATCGTTGTGGTGGCCCATCACACCCGATGGCGACTGATCAATGACCGGAACGATGCCTCCAGGCACAACCGTCTTCCCGTCGTACTTGCGGCCTACAGGTAGTGCAATCGTGGCGTCCTCCAACTTGGTCCATCGCCAGTCAGGCGGCACCGGAGGAAGCGAGCCAGAGTCCAGCAGAAGGGGCTGCAGACGGTCAGAACTCATACCCGAGGGCCCCCAACTTCGCTCGAATCACCGCGTCCAGCTCCGCCCCCTTCGCCATCTGCTCCCCCAGCAACTCGGTCAACCGGGTCATCTTGTCGGCAAAGGCCTCTTCGTCGTCCTCGACGGCTTCAGCGCCCACATAGCGCCCGGGCGTCAGCACATGGCCGTGCTGGGCAATCTCGGCCAGCGGCACGCTGCGGCAGAAGCCCGGCACATCGGCGTACTCACCCTCCGCCTCACCCGGCGCCGCCTCGCCACGCCAGGCGGCCACGGTGGACGCGATGCGGGCAATGTCTTCCTCCGCCAGCTGCGCCTGCACGCGCGAAATCATGCGGCCGAGCTTGCGGGCGTCGATGAACAGCACCTGGCCCTTGCGGGCGGCGGGCTTCTGCTTGGCCAGGAACCACAGGCAGGCGGGGATCTGGGTGTTGAAGAAGAGCTGGCCGGGCAGGGCCACCATCACCTCCACCACATCGGCCTCCACCATGGCTGCGCGGATCTGGCCCTCGTTGTTCTGGCTGGAACTCATCGAGCCATTGGCCAGCACGATGCCGGCACGGCCGGTCTCATTGAGGTGGTGCAGCATGTGCTGCAGCCAGGCGGTGTTGGCGTTGCCTTGCGGTGGGTCGCCATAGACCCAGCGCGGGTCGCCTTCCAGGCTGCCGTGCCACCAGTCGCTGATGTTGAAGGGCGGGTTGGCGAGGATGTAGTCGGCGCGCAGGTCGGGGTGCTGGTTGCGGATGAAGCTGTCGGCGGGTTCGCGGCCCAAGTTGAAGTCGATGCCGCGGATGGCCAGGTTCATGGCCGCCAGGCGCCAGGTGGTGGGGTTGCTTTCCTGGCCGTAGATGGACACGTCCCCAAGCTTGCCGCCATGGGCCTCGATGAACTTCTCGCTCTGCACGAACATGCCGCCCGAGCCGCAGCAGGGGTCGTAGACCTTGCCGTGGTGCGGGCTGAGCACGGCCACGAGCGTCTGCACGATGCTGGCCGGGGTGTAGAACTGCCCGCCCTTCTTGCCCTCGGCGCTGGCGAACTGGCCGAGGAAGTATTCGTAGACCTGGCCGAGCACGTCGCGGGCCTGGCTGGGGTTGTCGCCAAAGCCGATGGTGGACACCAGGTCCACCAGCTCGCCGAGCTTGCCGTCGGGCAGCTGGGCGCGGCCATAGCGTTTGTCCAGGATGCCTTTGAGCTTGGGGTTCTCGGCTTCGATCAGGGCCAGGGCGTCGTCGATGCTGCGGCCGATGGTGGGCTGCTTGGCCTGCCCACGCAGATGCTCCCAGCGCGCGCCTTCCGGCACCCAAAAGCAATTGACGGCGGTGTAGTAGTCGCGGTCGTCGGCCTCGGCGGCCAGGTCTTCGGCGCGGGCCTCGCCGTAGTAGTACTCGTCGTCGGGGTTGGAAAGGCGTGCGATCACCTCGGCGCGGCGGGCGGCGAAGGTGTCGGACACGTACTTCAGGAAGATCAGGCCGAGGACGAGGTGCTTGTATTCGGCGGCGTCCATGTTGGCGCGCAGCTTGTCGGCAGCGGCCCAGAGGGTTTTCTTGATGTCGTCGAGCATGGAGTGGGGGAGCGTCCGGTGTGGGCCGGAGGAAAGGCAATCAGGAGGCGTCTTTGCCGTTGGCCAGGGCGACCATCCAATGGCCGCCGGGTTCTTGGCGCAGGGTGAGCAGGTCGTAGGTCTTGAGCATGCTGACCAGGCCGGAGTGGCCGTAGGTCTGCGGGGTGAAGGCCGGGTCGGTGCGCCGCAAGTAGGAGCCCAAGCCGCCGACGTGCACCAGGCCGTCTGGCGTTTCGGCCGCCAGCAGTTTGACGGCATTGACGATGGACTTGGGCCGCAGCTTGGGCTTGGGCTGCACGGTGGGCTTAGGGTCTGCCGTTACGGGAGCCGGCTCGACCGGTGGCGGTGCAGGTGCCCATTCGAAGAACTGGTCGCTGGCATTGCGCAGGGCTTCGGGGGCTTTGGCCTCGCCCACGATGTGCACGAAGGCACCGCGCTCGCGCAGCTTGCGGCACAGGCCGGCGAAGTCGGAATCACTGGTGACCAGGCAGAAGCTGTCGGCACGCTGGTCGAATAGGGCTTCCATGGCGTCCAGAGCCAGCGCCAGGTCGGAGGTGTTCTTGCCGGCGGCGTACTGGTACTGCAGGCAGGGGGTGAAGGCCAGGCGCACCAGGGCCTCTTGCCACTTGTTGGCCAGGGTGGCGTGGTTGCCATAGCCTCGGCGCACCACCACCCGGCCGAACTGGGCGGCCACCCGCAGGGCAAATTCGAGAATCTCGGGCGAGGTGTTGTCGCAATCTGCGAGCACGGCGACCCGGGCTTCGGCTTCCGGCGCGATACGGTTCATGGAGCTCCCTGATACTTTTTGTGATCGTATGCGGAGCGCTCTGCCGGTTTCTGGCACCGGCAGCAAGGCTGCGTTTGCAAGGGCTGGGACTGGGATCTACCCCAGGCACCAAGCAAAAAGGCCCGGCTCCTTGCGGAGCCGGGCTTTCCAACGGAGGGCGTGGGACAGGGGTCAGGGCTCGGTGCTGAGCTGGCCGGAGCCCCAGCTGCCCAGAGTCAGATCTGTGGTTTCGTCGGCCACGCCGATCAGGCTGACCGTCTGGTCATCGGTGTGGAACACCGTGTATTCCACCGGGCCGTTGTAGCTGTCGACGCCGTACTCCAGGTCCACATCGAGATCGATCTTGAACAGATCGAGCGAGAAGCCGCGGTCGTAGCTCAGGTCGGTCTTGTTGTGCAGGGTGGCCACGCCGTCCAGCACGATCTTGTATTCGACGATGCCGTTGCCATTGCCGCCCTGGGCGAGGGCGTCGTAGGTGGCGGCCGCGTTCTGGATCAGCAGTTCATCGCCGAAGGTGATGGGCAGGGCGGCGCCGTTCTCGAACACCACCTTGCCGGTCAGGGTCTTGGCGCTCAGTTCGAGTTGCTGTTGCAGGCCCAGGGCGGCGTTGAGGTCCATGTCGAACAGCGACAGGAAGCCGGCGATGTCCGGGGTCTCCGGCTCGATGTCCAGGTCGATGCCGTCGTACACCACCACCGGGATGTCGAAGGGGCTGAGGCCGAAGCCCAGCACGGCGCTGAAGAGGGCGGCGTCCAGATCGGACTGCATGCTCAGGAAATTGGCCGACCCCGTGCCCTTGATGGTTTGGGTGTTGGCATTGAACGCGCCGTTCATGGAGACGTCGGCCCACTGCATCAGGCCACTGGTGCCGTTCAGCAGGTCCAGGCTGATGCTGGGATCGCCCTTGGCGAGGTCAAACAGGTTCACCAGGGTCCAGGTGTCCTTGATGCCCATGTCGATGAAGTCGACGGTGGGAATGAGGTCGATGTCCGGGGTGTCGAAGTCCAGCCCGACCTTGAGGCCGAGTTCGTAGCCGAACACCCAGTCCAGCCCCATGCTGCCGCCCGGGCCCTGGCTGCTGAAGCTGCCGCCGCTGAGCGTGGCAGTGGTGGTGAGCTTGAGGGTGTCGGTGGTCTTGTTCATCACCGACTCGGCGGTGACGTCGTAGGTGAGCTGGGCATCGAGCGTGCCGCCCTGGATGTCGATGAAGGACTGCAGACCGGTCTTCACCTGGGCGGTAGCCGAGTAGTAGAGCGGCCAGGCGTAGAGGTCGAGGTCGGGGCCGAGCTCGATGCCCACGAAGGGCCCGTTGATGTCGGCTTGCGGGTCGTTTCCATTGGCCCACAGGCTGGCGTCATCCACCTTGAGGGCGGCGTCCATCTCGTTGAGCTTGTGGAACTGCTGGATAGGCAGGCTGGCGGTGGCGGTCTCGGTGTCGCCATTGGCCACTTCGCGCGAATCGGCGCTGAAGAGCTGGCTGTAGTTGACGTTGCCGTCGGCCGGCAGGGTGATCATGAACTCCTGCTGGATCTGGCCGGGCTGGCCTTGCACGGGCACGCTGGCCGGGCTGATGCTGACGCCGGCCGGCAGCGCGCCGGCGGTCAGGGCAGTGAGGTACTCGCTGCCATCGTTGTCGCCCTGGGTGGCGGTGACGAGCACGCGCACCTGGTTGACGGCGTCGGCGGCGTCCAACACTTGGATTTGCATCTCGGGCTTGTCGGCCACCGGGGTGATGTTCAGGCTGACCTTGGCGGTGTCGAAGCCGCCCTTGCCGTCGCTGATGCGGTAGTTGAAGCTGTCGCTGCCGGCGTAGTCGGTGACGGGGGTGTACTCCAGCGCATCGCCCGGCAGGTTGTCGGCGTCGGGGCCGTCGACGATCTTGACGGTGCCATGTGCACCGTTCTCCACCTCGACGATCTTCAGCACATCGGCTGCATCGGCGTCGCTGTCATTGGCCAGCACCAGCAGCTTCACGCCCTGGGCGCTGCTGCGGGCATCGCCCAGGCCGCTGGCACCGTCTTCAAAGATCTGCATCGCGTCGTCGAATGCGTGCGGGGCGGCGTGCGAGGTGGCGACGAGCTTGGCGCCGTCCTTTTCGCTGCGCTTGGTGTCGGTGGGGCTGCCGATGCTGGTCAGGCGCAGGCCGAACTGGGTGTGGGCGATGTCGTCCAGCGTCAGGTTGTGGGCGGCGTTGTCGAGCGTGAAGCTGGCGGTCTTGATGTCGTCCTTGGCGATGCCGGCGGTGCCGAACTCGAAGCCGACGTCGAAGGGCGAGGCAGCGCCATTCATGTTGGCGCCGTTCTTGAGCTGGATGACGTCGACGGTGTCGAAGTCGCTGACCTTGTTGCCGCTCTGGCTGAAGCTCAGGCCAGTGAGCTTGGTGGCATCGGCCAGGTCGAAGAACAGGCCGCGCAGGTCGGCCGTGGTGCTGGCGGTCTGCAGGACGGTGACGGTGAAGTCGATCTTGCCGCCTGCGGCCTCGACGGCCTGAATTTCCACACTGGGGCTGCCGTTGCTGCCGGGGACGGTGAAGCGGATGCTGCGAGCTTGTTCCATGATGATCTCCTGTTGCTGGATGCGACCGTTTGGATCGATGGCGTCATGCTCGAAGCGGGCGGTATCAGCTGGGTTTCGTGGGTCTGTGCAAGGGGTTTCATTTGTTACGGTCAGGTTGCGAGGGCATTTCGGCGGGGGGCGCGGAGCCCGCGGTGTTGCGCTGGATCACGGCGCTGCAAGACTTGCCGGCCACGCAGTGGGATGCCCTGCTGGAACAGGCCGACGCCCCCACACCCTTCATGCGGGCGGGCTGCCTGCAGGCGCTGGATGCGGCAGCGCGTTCGGAACAGGGCTGGCGGGCGCGCTTTGCCACCTTGTGGCGGGCGGAGCGTCTGGTGGCCGCATGCCCGCTCTATCTGAAGGCGCATTCCTGGGGCGAGTTCGTGTTCGACCAGGCCTGGGCCCGTGCCTACGAGGTGCATGGCCTGCGCTACTACCCCAAGGCCCTGGTGGCGGTGCCGTTCACACCGGTCCCTGGCAGCCGCTTGCTGGCAATCGGCCCGGCGGAGCGACTGGCGCTGGTGGAGCAGCTGCAGGAGTGGGTGCAGCAGCAGGGGCTATCGGGCCTGCATGTGCTGTTCGGCAGCGTGGCCGATGCGCAGGCCTTGCAGGCCTGCGGCTTCAGCCGGCGTGAGCAACCCCAGTTCCACTGGAAGCGGGCGCCGCATTGGCAGGGCTTTGCCGACTTCCTGGCCGACTTGCGGCGCGACAAGCGCAAGAAGATCCAGCAGGAGCGCCGCCGCGTGGCGGAGGCGGGTGTGCAGGTGCAGGTGCTGCGGGGCAGTGCCATCACGGCGGCGGAATGGGACTTCTTCTACGCCTGCTACACGCGTACCTACGCGCTGCGCGGCATGTCTGCCTACCTGCCGCGCTCCGTGTTCGAGCAGGGCCTGGGCGAGCAGGCCGACTGGGTGCTGTTCCTGGCCTGGCAGGGCGGCGAGCGCGTGGCCGCTGCCCTGGTGGCGGTGGACTGGCGCGCTGGCACCGCCTTCGGGCGCCACTGGGGCGCGCTGCGCGAGCTGGACTGCCTGCACTTTGAGCTCTGCTACTACGCCCCGCTGGCCTGGTGCCTGGAGCAGGGCCTGCAGCGCTTCGAAGGCGGGGCCCAGGGCGAACACAAGATGGCGCGCGGCCTGCTGCCAGTCGGCACCCACAGCCAGCACTGGCTGGTGCACGCCGAGTTCCAGGATGCCGTGGCCCGCTTCACCGAAGCGGAGCAGCAGGCGGTTGGCGCCTATGAAGAGGAGCTGGCCGCCCGTTCGCCCTTCAAGCCGCCGGGGCCCCGCAAACCCTTGGCGTGAGCCGGGCCGGTGGTGGGTGCCTCGCCCCAACGCGCCTGCCACTGCGCGAGGAAGTCGCGGCTCAGCGGGCTGCGCGGTTGCAGGCGCTCGCCGATGTAGAGCTGGCGGCGCAGTTCCTGGGCCTGGGCGCGCAGGCGCAGCTCCATGATGGCCAGGGCATCCAGGCCGCGCCCGCGGGCGCGTTCCACATGCTCGGCAAACACGGTGACGGGGTGCTGCCGCAGCAGCACCAGATGGGCGCGAAGCAGGCGCAGCCGGCCCTGGGCGAGCTGCTCGCAGCGTTCCAGCCAGCGCCAGTGGGCATGGATGTCAAAGCCGCCCAGGCGCTGCGGCGATTCGCCGGCGGCGATCAGCAGGGCTTCGAGCGTGGCACGGTCCTGATCGGCATAGGCCAGGTTGGCGTCGCGCATCAGGCCCTCGCGGCGCTGGCGGTCGATCTCGTTGCTGGCGCGGTCCGGGTGCAGGCGCATCGCCGCGCGTCGGTGCAGGTCCTTCAGGCTGGGGGCGGCCAGCTCGGCCTCCTGCGGCGGTGCTTCCGGCCAGGGCACAGCCGGTGGCAGCTGGGGCAGGGCCTGCTGGCGGCGCTGCGGGGGCACCGGGGGCAGGGGGGCACCGTCGGCGCGCGCCAGGCCTTCCAGGGTGCGCAGCAGCTCGCCCTGCAGGCTTTCCACCTCGGTCCAGCCTGCGCCCAGGCGCTGCTGGTAGCTGGCCTGGAAGGCCAGCACCTGTTGCTCCAGGGCCGTGAACTCGGCTTCCATGCGCGCCAGGTAGCCCTGCAGCTCTTCGAGCTGGCGGCGGCGGCGCGCGACCTCCAGCCGCCACAGCTGCGGGTTGAGCAAGGCCTGGGATGCGTCGGGCGTCATTGCGCCGGATTTTGCGGGCGCGGCCCCAAGAAAAATGCCCGCCGAAGCGGGCATCCTTCATGGGACGGGCGGTTTACTGCGAAGCCGCCTCGCTGGCCGGAGTGGCCATGCTGGCGGCCTCGGCCACCGGTGCCGGCATGGAGGCCGCCTCCGGTGCCGCCACTGTGGTCGCCGCCGGGGTGGGCTCGGGCATGGCCTTGAGCGCCGTCATCGGCAGCAGGGGCACGATCAGCAGGGCCACGATGTTGATGATCTTGATCAGCGGGTTCACGGCCGGGCCGGCGGTGTCCTTGTAGGGGTCGCCCACGGTGTCGCCGGTGACGGCGGCCTTGTGCGCTTCCGAGCCCTTCTTGTGCACCACGCCCTTGTCGTCCTTGAAACCTTCCTCGATCAGCTTCTTGGCGTTGTCCCAAGCGCCGCCGCCGGTGCACATCGAGATGCCGACGAACAGGCCGGTGACGATGGTACCCATCAGCAGGCCGCCCAAGGCTGCGGGGCCGAGCGTCATACCCACCACGATCGGCGCGATCACCGGCAGCAGCGAGGGGACGATCATTTCCTTGATGGCCGCGGTGGTCAGCATGTCCACCGCCGCGCTGTAGTCGGGCTTGCGCTTGCCGGCCATGATCTGGCCGTCGGCGAACTGCTTGCGCACCTCCACCACCACCGAGCCGGCGGCGCGGCCCACCGCCTCCATGGCCATGGCGCCGAACAGGTAGGGAATCAGGCCGCCGATGAAGAGGCCCAGGATCACCTTGTAGTCGCTCAGGTCGAAGGCCACGCTCATGCCGCGCTCGTGCAGGGCATGGGTGTAGTCGGCAAACAGCACCAGCGCGGCCAGGCCGGCCGAGCCGATGGCGTAGCCCTTGGTCACCGCCTTGGTGGTGTTGCCCACCGCGTCCAGCGGGTCGGTCACGTCACGCACGCTGTCGGGCAGCTCGCTCATCTCGGCAATGCCGCCGGCGTTGTCGGTGATGGGGCCGTAGGCGTCCAGCGCCACGATGATGCCGGCCATGCTGAGCATGGCCGTGGCTGCCACCGCAATGCCATACAGGCCGGCCAGCTGGTAAGAGGCAAAGATGGCTGCGCAGACGAACAGCACCGGCCAGGCAGTCGACTTCATCGACACGCCGATGCCGGCGATCACATTGGTGCCGTGGCCGGTCGTCGAGGCCTGGGCCACGTGCTGCACCGGGTGGTACTGGGTGCCGGTGTAGTACTCGGTGATCCAGACCATCGCGGCCGTCAGCACCAGGCCCACCAGGCAGGAGCCGAACAGGGCCATCGCGCTGGTGCTGCCGCCGCCCACCAGCGCCACTTCGCCGGGGAACATCGCCTTGGTGACGAAGAAGAAGGCCACGGCACTGAGCGCACCGGCCACGATGAGGCCGCGGTAGAGCGCCGGCATCACGTTCTTCATGCCCGGGCTGGCCTTCACGAAGAAGCAGCCGATGATGGACGCGATGATGGACACGCCACCCAGCGCCAGCGGGTAGATGACGCCGTTCAGTGCGGCGCTCGGGGCCAGCATCAGCACGCCCAGGGCCATGGCGGCAATCAAGGTCACCGCGTAGGTCTCGAACAGGTCGGCGGCCATGCCGGCGCAGTCGCCCACGTTGTCACCCACGTTGTCCGCAATCACGGCCGGGTTGCGCGGGTCATCCTCGGGGATGCCGGCTTCGACCTTGCCGACCAGGTCGGCGCCCACGTCCGCACCCTTGGTGAAGATGCCGCCGCCCAGACGGGCAAAGATGGAAATCAGCGAAGAGCCGAAGGCCAGGCCCAGCATCGGCTTCAGGTCGGCGCTGGTGGCGCCGGTGCCGCCACTGATGGCGTAGTAGAAGCCGCCGACGCCCAGCAGGCCCAGGCCCACCACCAGCATGCCGGTGATGGCGCCGCCCTTGAAGGCGACGTCCAGCGCCGGGCCGATGCCCTTGGTGGCCGCCTGCGCGGTCCGCACGTTGGCACGTACCGAGATGTTCATGCCGATGAAGCCGCAGATGCCCGACAGCACCGCGCCGAGCACGAAGCCGGCCGCCGTCTTCAGGCCCAGGCCCGGCACCACCGCGATGGCGATGGCCAGCACCACGCCGACGATGGCGATGGTGCGGTACTGCCGCCCCAGGTAGGCGGCGGCACCCTGCTGAATCGCCGCGGCGATTTCCTGCATGCGGGCGTTGCCCGCGTCTTGCGAAAGGATCCAGCTGCGCTGGATGAAACCGTAGATCACTGCGGCCAGGCCGCAGGCCAGCGCGAAGTACAGCGCCAAGTCCGTAGTCATGCGTACCACTCCAATTTGCCGAACAGAGAGAAAGAGGACCCAGGCGCCCTTGACGCCGCGCGCGGATGCTAGGCAGCCCGTCTTGCGCGAAGGCTGCGTAATAACCAGCGAAGTGCGGGTTTGCTCCCCCAGCGCTTGCCCTTGGGGGCCTTGCCTAGAATCCGGGTTTCCCCTTGAGAAGCCCACCATGAGCCTGCACAACGTCACGCCCGGCGCCAAGGCGCCCGAAGAGTTCAACGTCATCATCGAAATCCCGATGAATGGCGACCCGATCAAGTACGAGGTCGACGAGGACAGCGGTGCGCTGTTTGTGGACCGCTTCATGGGCACGTCGATGCACTACCCGTGCAACTACGGCTACATCCCGCAGACCCTGGCCGCCGATGGCGACCCGGTGGACGTGCTGGTGATCACCCCGGTGCCGCTGATCCCGGGCGTGGTGGTGACCTGCCGCCCCCTTGGCATCCTGAAGATGGAAGACGAGGCGGGTGGTGACAGCAAGCTGCTGGCGGTGCCGACCACCAAGATCCTGCCGATCTACTCGCAGTGGAAGACGCACGAGGACCTGAACCCGATGCGCCTCAAGGCCATCCAGCACTTCTTCGAGCACTACAAGGACCTCGAAGAGGGCAAGTGGGTCAAGGTGCAGGGCTGGGAAGGCCCGGAAGGCGCCGTCGCCGAGATCCGCGAAGGCATGGCGGCCTGGGCTGCCAAGCAGAAGAAGGCCTGATCCTCCAGGCATGATGGCAAGGCGGCTTCGGCCGCCTTTTCTATTTGGCACCTTTGGAGTTCGAGCACCATGAGCCTTCGCGTCGCGCTGGGTCAGATCAACGTCACCGTGGGTGACCTGGCCGGCAATGCCGCACGCATCCTGGCTGCCGCGCAGCAGGCCCATGCGCAGGGCGCCCAGCTGTTGCTGACGCCCGAGCTGGCGCTGTGCGGCTACCCGCCCGAGGACCTGTTGCTGCGTCCGGCCTTTCTGGCGGCCTGCGAGGCGCAGCTGCAAAGCCTGGCCGCTGAGCTGGCCGCCTTGCCCGGGCTCACCGTGGTGGTGGGCCTGCCGATGGGGCGCGAGGGTGTGGCCCGTGGCCGCTCGCAGCAGCAGGCACCGGCGCTCAACGCGGCGGCCGTGCTGCGTGACGGCCAGGTGCTGGGCCGCTATGCCAAGCGCGAGCTGCCGAACTACCAGGTGTTCGATGAGCGCCGCTACTTCTGCAGCGGCCGCGAGGCCGGCCTGGCACCTTTTGTCTTCGAGGTCTCAGGTCGGCGCATCGGTCTGCTGATCTGCGAGGACGCGTGGTTCGACGAGCCCGCCGAGGCGGCCAAGGCCGCGGGCGCTGAGGTGCTGGCCGTCATCAATGCCTCGCCCTTCCACATGGGCAAGACGGCCGAACGCGAGGCGCGCATGGGCGACACCGCGCGCCGGCTCGGGCTGCCGCTGCTCTACGCGCATCTTTGTGGCGGGCAGGACGAGGTGGTGTTCGATGGCGCCTCGTTCGCTGTCGATGCCACCGGCCAGGTGCAGGCGCGTGCCCCCTTCGCTGAAGAAGCGCTGCTGCTGGTGGATCTGGACCCACAACCGCACGGCGCCCTGGCCGCACTGCCCGAGCCGCTCGCGCAGGTCTGGCAGGCGCTGGTGACCGGGGTGCGCGACTACATCGGCAAGAACGGCTTCCCCGGCGTGGTGATCGGCCTGTCCGGCGGTATTGATTCCGCCCTGGTGCTGGCCATTGCCGTCGATGCCCTCGGGGCCGAGCGGGTGCGCGCGGTGATGATGCCCTCGCCCTATACCGCCGACATCTCCTGGATCGATGCGCGCGAAATGGCCGAACGGCTGGGTGTGCGCTACGACGAGATCGCCATTGCGCCGCTTTTCGAGCAGTTCAACACCGCGCTGCAGCCGCAGTTCGTCGGCCGCACGGCCGACACGACCGAGGAGAACCTGCAGGCGCGCATCCGCGGCACCCTGCTGATGGCGCTCTCCAACAAGTTCGGCAGCCTGGTGCTGACCACGGGCAACAAGAGCGAGATGGCGACCGGCTACTGCACGCTGTACGGCGACATGGCCGGTGGCTTCGCCGTCATCAAGGACGTGGCCAAGACTCTGGTGTTCGAACTGGCGCGCTGGAAGAACCGCCAGCTCAGCCGGCGTGCCGACGGCTCGATCGGCCCGGTGATCCCCGAGCGCATCATCGAGCGCCCGCCCTCGGCGGAACTGCGGCCGGACCAGAAGGACGAGGACAGCCTGCCGCCCTACGCGGTGCTGGATGCCATCCTCGCGCGCTACATGGAAGAGGACGCCTCGGTGGAGCAGCTGCTGGCCGAAGGCTTCGACGCCGCGGCGGTGGAGCGCGTGACGCGCCTGATCAAACTCAATGAGTACAAGCGCCGCCAAGCCCCGATCGGCATCCGCATCACGCACCGCAGCTTCGGCCGCGACTGGCGCTACCCGATCACCAACCGCTTCCGTGCTTAAATCATCCGAACCCCAGGAGACCCCACCATGAAGCAGATCACCGCCGTCATCAAACCCTTCAAGCTCGACGAGGTGCGCGAGGCGCTGGCCGAACTGGGCGTTTCGGGGCTGACGGTGACCGAGGTCAAGGGTTTCGGGCGCCAGAAGGGCCACACCGAGCTCTACCGGGGCGCCGAGTATGTGGTCGACTTCCTGCCCAAGATCAAGGTCGAGGTGGTGGTGAAGGACGAGGACGTCGAGCGTTGCATCGACGGCATCCTGCGCGCCGCCAAGACCGGCAAGATCGGCGACGGCAAGATCTTCGTCACCCCGATCGAGCAGGTGGTGCGCATCCGCACCGGCGAAACCGACGACGCGGCGATCTGATCAAACTTTGACGCCCGGCGGCTGGCGCAGGTCCACCAACTCGGTGCCCGCCAGCCTGTCGTGCAGGTACTGCCGGCCCGGCAGCCAGCGGGTGCTCACGGCATAGATCAGCAGGTTGATCAGCAGCGCGACGTAGATCCAGCGCCGCTGCGATTCCAAGGCCAGCAGGTGCGAGATCGCCAGCGCCGGCAGGAACATCAGCCAGGACCAGGCGAAGCGCTTCAGGGACTGGCCCCAGACCGGTGGGCGGCTGGTACGTGCATCGCGTACGCCGATGTACCAAGTCTTCATCGCCAGCGTCTCGCCGCGCGACCAGCACCAGCTGAAGTACACCGCCAGCACCCCCAGGAACACCAGGCTGGCGCCGGTGGCCTGGCCGGGTTCGAAGCTGCGGCGCGTCAGCGCGTAATGCGCGAAGCCGGCCACCATCAGCAGGCCGAAGACCAGGAAGCTTTCGTAGAACAGACAAGCCAGGCGGCGCCGCAGGCTGGGCGCCTGGGTGATCGGGGCCGGGCTCACGGCGCGCTGGCTGCGCGCGCAGGCGCCTTGGGCAGCAGGGTCACCGGGTCCAGCCCGGACACCTGGAGTGGCCGCTTGCGCGGCGCAACCGGCTTGGCGGCCAGCTGGGTCAGCGGCACGGTGCTCACGCCGGGGCCGGCTTGCACCAGCAGGGGCGTGGCGGGTTTCTGCGGGGCCGGTGCACGGCGCTGTGCGGCACGTTCCTGCAGGGCCTGACGTTCCTCTTGAGGCAGGGCCTGGTAGCGCTCCCACTTGGCCTGACGCTCGGCGGCGGTGACGCGCTTGGCGTCCTGCCAGCCGATGCGGGCGCGCAAGCGCTCCTGCGGGCTCAAGCGCGACCACTCGGCCATGCGCAGCTGCAGGCGCTGTTGTTCGTCGGCGGCCAGATTCGGGTAGCGCGCTGCCACCTTGAGCCATTTTTCCTGGGTCGTGGCATCCAGCTCGGACCACTGCCCGGCCAGCGGGCGCAATGCCTCACGCTGCGGCGCGTTGAGCGAGTTCCAGGGACGGGCGGCGGCCAGCAAGGGGGCGGGCGCGGGCAATTCCTGCGCCATGACCAGGGGCTGAGCGAGCAGTCCCGTCAGCGCCAAGCCGGCAAACGCCCCCCGCATCGTCATGCGCCTTCGTCCTTCTGATCGTCTTCGGGGCGCGCTTCCTTGTCGGTCTTCTGCGCGTCCTCGTCCAGGTACTCGTTGAAGCCAGGGTCTCCGTAGGCGTTGGGCGGCAGTTGGTCCTTCAGCAGCTCGGTATCCACCTCGCTGATGCCCAGCACCTGCTGGAACCACTGCCCCTGGGCCAGCGCCACCAGGCCGAGCACCAGCACCAGCGCCGGCAGCCAGGCCGCGCCAAAGCGCTTGCGGCCACCCGGGCCACCCGAAAGCACGGCCTGACCGGACGCGTCGGCCTGCACGGCCGAGGCCTCGCGCGCGGCGCGTGCCGCGGCCAGCGCCTGGGCGCGTGCGCCTTCCAGGCGGGCCTGGATTTCCGGAGGCAGTTGGTCGGCCTCGGCCTTCAGGGATTGCGCCAAGGCGCGGCCGGCCTGATCCACGGCGTCGTCGGTCATCGTCTGGTTCGGCTTCATCGTTGCAATCCCCGGGCAGTCAAGGCCTTGGCCAGCGCATGCACGGCCCGCGAACAATGCGTTTTCACGCTGCCCTCGGAGCACCCCATGGCGCTGGCGGTTTCGGCCACATCAAATTCCTCCCAATAACGCAGCATGAATGCCTCGCGTTGACGCGCCGGGAGTTTTTGTACTTCTTCGGTGATCAGCGCGAATATTTGCGCCTTCTCCACCTCATCTGCAGCGCTCAGGGCGCCCAGGGCGCCGTCGCCGCCGTCGATGGCTTCGAGCAGATTGAAGCTGTCGTCGGCGTCGTCGCCCTCGAAATCCGACAGATTGACCAGCACCGCGTTGCGCACCTTCTGGCGGCGGAACCAGTCCATCGTGGCGTTGGAGAGGATGCGCTGGAACAGCAGCGGCAGCTCCTCGGCCGGGCGGTGCGCATAGTGCTGGGCCAAGCGGATCATGGCGTCCTGCACGATGTCGAGCGCAGCGTCGTTGTCACGCACCATGTAGGCCGTGCGCTTGAACGCCCGCCGCTCGACCGAGCGCAGAAAGTCGTTGAGTTCGGAATCCGTAGCCAAGGCGATCAGCCGTGCGCAAAAAGGTCGCGGATTATCGACGCGCTTTTGCCTTCGTGTTTGGAGAAGTCAGTCTGGGTTTCAAGCCCGATCTGACTGCGCATAATGAAAGCACTTTCGGCCCCCAGAGGCCGGATGCCAATAGAGCCCGAGCCCGTCTCATAAGGACGCGAGGAGGGGGACCGATGAGTTTTCTTGCCAGAAGACGCAGGAGGTTGCGATGACCGCAATGGAAGCGATGGCGCGCACGGGTGCGCCGGCCGAAGGCCAAAACCCGAACGAAGATCTGAACGGCGCCGAAATCATGGTGCGCTGCCTTCAGGAAGAAGGAGTCAAGTTCTTGTGGGGCTATCCCGGCGGTGCCGTGCTCTACATCTACGACGCGCTCTACAAGCAACAGACGATTCAGCATGTGCTGGTGCGCCACGAGCAGGCGGCCATCCATGCGGCCGACGGCTATGCCCGCGCCACCGGCGAGGTTGGCGTCGCCCTGGTGACCTCCGGCCCCGGTGTGACGAATGCGATCACCGGCATCGCCACCGCCTACATGGACTCGATCCCGATGGTGATCGTGACCGGCCAGGTGCCGACCGCCGCCATCGGCCTGGATGCCTTCCAGGAGTGCGACACCGTGGGCATCACGCGTCCGGTGGTCAAGCACAACTTCCTCGTCAAGGACGTCAAGGACCTGGCGCTGACGATGAAGAAGGCCTTCCACATCGCCCGCACCGGTCGACCCGGTCCGGTGGTGGTGGACATCCCGAAGGACGTGTCCCTGCACAAGACGGCCCTCGAGTACCCGCAGACGCTGCACATGCGCAGCTACCAGCCGGTCAAGAAGGGCCACCCCGGCCAGATCCGCAAGGCGGTGCAGCTGCTGCTGGCGGCCGAGCGCCCCTACATCTACACCGGCGGGGGCGTGATCTTGGGCGAGGCCACGGCCGAGCTGCGCCAGTTGGTGGATCTTCTGGGCTACCCCACGACGAACACCCTGATGGGCCTGGGCGCGATGCCGGGCACCGACCCGCGCTTCCTCGGCATGCTGGGCATGCACGGCACCTACGAGGCCAACATGACCATGCAGCACTGCGATGTGCTGCTGGCCGTGGGCGCGCGCTTCGACGACCGCGTGATCGGCAACCCCAAGCACTTCGCGCAAGTGCAACGCAAGATCATCCACATCGACATCGACCCCTCGTCGATCTCCAAGCGCGTCAAGGTGGACATCCCCATCGTGGGCGATGTGAAGGAGGTGCTGCAGGAGCTGATCAGCCAGATCAAGGAGGCGCGCGAGCGCCCCGACGCCGACAAGCTCAATGCCTGGTGGCGGCAGATCAAGGACTGGCGCGGCAAGGACTGCCTGTCCTACAAGGCCAGCGACACGCTGATCAAGCCCCAGTCCGTGGTCGAAAAGCTCTGGGAGCTGACCCGCGAGCGCGACACCTACATCACCTCGGATGTCGGCCAGCACCAGATGTGGGCCGCGCAGTTCTACAAGTTCGACGAGCCGCGCCGCTGGATCAACAGCGGCGGCCTGGGCACCATGGGCGTGGGCCTGCCCTACGCGATGGGCATCAAGCTGGCCAAGCCGGATGCGGACGTGTTCTGCATCACCGGCGAGGGCTCGATCCAGATGTGCATCCAGGAGCTGAGCACCTGCCAGCAGTACCGCACGCCGGTGAAGATCATCAGCCTGAACAACCGCTACCTGGGCATGGTGCGCCAGTGGCAGCAGCTGGACTACGGCGGCCGCTACAGCCATTCCTACATGGATGCGCTGCCCGACTTCGTCAAGCTGGCCGAGGCCTACGGCCACGTCGGCATCCAGGTCAACCACCCGAGCGAAGTGGAAGACGCGCTGAAGGAGGCGATCCGCCTGAAGGACCGCACCGTCTTCCTGGACGTGCGCACCGACCCGAGCGAGAACGTCTGGCCGATGGTGCAGGCCGGCAAGGGCATCACCGAGATGCTGTTGGGCTCGGAGGACCTCTGAGATGAAACACATCATTGCCGTCCTGATCGAGAACGAAGCCGGCGCGCTGTCGCGCGTGGTCGCCCTGTTCTCTGCCCGTGGCTACAACATCGAGTCGTTGTCCGTCGCGCCGACCGAGGATCCGTCCCTCTCGCGCATGACCATCACCACCACCGGTTCGGACGAGGTGCTGGAGCAGATCACCAAGCACCTGAACCGCCTGATCGAGGTGGTGAAGGTGGTCGACCTGACCGAAGCCCAGTTCATCGAGCGCGAGCTGATGCTGGTGAAGCTGCGTGCGGTGGGCAAAGAGCGCGAAGAGCTCAAGCGCACCGCCGACATCTTCCGTGGCCGCATCGTCGATGTGACCGAGAAGACTTACACCATCGAGCTGACCGGCGACGGCACCAAGCTCGATGCCTTCCTTGAGGCGGTGGACCGCACCGCCATTCTTGAAACCGTGCGCACCGGCGCCAGCGGCATCGGCCGCGGCGACCGCGTGCTGCGTGTCTGAACCTTGCCTGCCCCCGAACTGGAGAACTGAAATGAATGTGTATTACGACAAGGACGCCGACCTCTCCCTCATCAAGGGCAAGCAAGTCGCCATCATTGGCTATGGCTCGCAAGGCCATGCCCACGCGCTGAACCTGCACGAGAGCGGCGTCAACGTGACCGTGGGCGTGCGCCGTGGCGGCCCGAGCTGGGGTAAGGCCGAGGGCGCTGGCCTGAAGGTGGCTGAAGTGGGCGAAGCCGTGAAGGCCGCCGACGTGGTGATGGTGCTGCTGCCTGACGAGCAGATCGCTTCGGTCTACCGCAAGGACATCGAGCCCAACATCAAGAAGGGCGCCTCGCTGGCCTTCGCGCACGGCTTCAACGTGCACTACGGCCAGGTGCAGCCGCGCGCCGACCTGGACGTGTGGATGGTGGCCCCCAAGGCCCCCGGCCACACCGTGCGTGACACCTACAAGCGGGGCGGCGGCGTGCCGCACCTGATCGCCGTGCATGCCGATGCCACCGGCCGTGCGCGCGACCTGGCACTGAGCTACGCAGCGGCCAACGGCGGCGGCAAGGCCGGCATCATCCAGACCACGTTCCGCGAAGAAACCGAGACCGATCTGTTCGGCGAACAGGCCGTGCTGTGCGGCGGCGCGGTGGAGCTGATCAAGGCCGGTTTCGAGACCCTGACCGAAGCCGGCTACGCGCCCGAGATGGCCTACTTCGAGTGCCTGCACGAGCTCAAGCTGATCGTCGACCTGATCTATGAAGGCGGCATCGCCAACATGAACTACTCGATCTCGAACAACGCCGAGTACGGCGAGTACGTGACGGGTCCGGAGGTCATCACCGCGCAGAGCAAGGCCGCCATGAAGGAAGCGCTGCGCCGCATTCAGACCGGCGAGTACGCCAAGAGCTTCATCCTGGAAAACCAGGCCGGCGCCCCGACCCTGATCAGCCGCCGCCGCCTGATGGCCGAGCACCCGATCGAGATCGTGGGCGAGAAGCTGCGGGACATGATGCCGTGGATCAAGGCGAACAAGATGGTGGACAAGTCCAAGAACTGAGCGCCTTGAACGGCAGGCCCGCGCTGGCAGGCGCGGGCCCGTTCGCTGCCTAACCGAGGCGCGCAGGCGCCTCGGTCTTCACGGCGCTCACTGCCGTGGATCAAGGCGAACAAGATGGTGGACAAGAGCAAGAACTGATCGGACGCGGCCGCTCTCTCAGGGCCGCAAGAAAAGAGCGCCAACACAGCGCATCCCCCGAACCCCTGGGCCGTGAGGCCCAGGGGCTTTTTTTTCGTCCGGCCCTTAGCTGCGCCAGATGCGTGGCTCGCAGGGTGCCAGGCCCCAGGCGCGTTCGCGCCAGAGGGCGCGCACGCGGCGCATCAGGGCCGCGGCGGGTTCCAGCTCGGCCGCCAGCACGCGCAGCAGCAGCAGGCGCCCGTGCAGCAGGGTGACGCCGGCCCGCAGGGGTTGCGCCTCCAGCAGGGCGCGGGTGCGCTCCAGCAGCGCCTCAGCCTCGGCTGAAGTCCAGGCCTGGCCTTGCGCCAGCACCATCGTGCCCAGCACCGGCAGGCCCGCCAGGCCGCAGGGGCCCTCCAGCAGGGCGCGGTCCTGGGCGCGGATCCAGCCGCGATCGCGCCACAGGCCTTCGATGTGCAGCTCCTGCAGCAGCTCCCCCTCAGTAAAAGGCTGGCCGGCTGCGGCCAAGCCCAGCACCAGCAGCTCGCTGGCCAACAGTTGGCCCTGCAGTTGCACCGTCACCTGGTTGCGCGCCTTGCAACCGCGGTAGGCCAGGGTCTCCTGCGGCAACCATTCAAGGCGGCCGCCGGGCGCCACGCGGGCGCTGAGCTGTTGGGCGGCCTCCAGCGTGGCCGAGCGGTAGAAGCGTGTCGCGGCCGGTGTCGTCACCAGCAGGTGCGCGCCGGGCTCCACCGCCACCTCCATGTCGAGGCGGTCGCCGCCCACCAGGCCGCCGGGGGGGTGCACCAGCACGGCGTGCGCGGTGGCCGGCCCTTCGGGGTAGAGCGTCTTGAGCAGGCGCAGCGGGCCGTGGTGCTCGGCGTGCAGCAGGGTGCCCGCGCCCTCGCGGCGCGCCTGCAGGGCCAGGCGCGCCGGCCAGCGGATGCCGGGCTCACGCAGCAAGCAGCAGGCCCTTGGTTTCGATGAAGCGGATCACCTCGTCCAGGCCGCTCTGGGTCTTGAGGTTGGTCATCACCCAGGGCTTGGTAGGGCGCATGCGGGCGGTGTCGGCGCGCATGATGTCCAGGTTCGCGCCCACATGCGGGGCGAGGTCGGTCTTGTTGATGACGAACAGGTCGCTCTTGGTGATGCCGGGGCCGCCCTTGCGCGGGATCTTCTCGCCGGCGGCGACGTCGATCACGTAGATCGTCAGGTCGCTCAGCTCCGGACTGAAGGTGGCGGCCAGGTTGTCGCCGCCGCTTTCGATGAAGACGATGTCGGCATTGGGGAACTTCTCCAGCATCCGATCGACCGCTTCGAGGTTGATCGAGCAGTCCTCGCGGATGGCGGTGTGCGGGCAGCCACCGGTTTCCACGCCGACGATGCGCTCGGGCTCCAGCGCGCCCGCCACGGTGAGCAGGCGCTGGTCTTCCTTGGTGTAGATGTCGTTGGTGACGACGACCAAGTCGTAGCGCTCGCGCAGGGTCTTGCAGAGCATCTCGACGAGCGTGGTCTTGCCGGAGCCGACCGGCCCGCCCACGCCCACGCGCAGTGGGGGCAGCTTCTTGGTGCGCCCGGGCAGGGCATGCAGGGCGTGCAGGGGTGTGTTCATGAGCGGAACAGGCGGGAGTACTGGGTTTCGTGGCGGGCGCTGAGCAGGCCCAGGCCCGGGCTGAAGGCGATGGGTTCGGGCGCCGCCAGGGCATCCGCCACGGCGGCCGCGATGGCGGCCACCAAGCGCGCCAGCAGGCGCTGGCCGGCGCTCTGGCCCAGCGGCACGCCGCGCACGGCGGCCATGACCAGGTTCTCGGCCCAGGCAAAGGCGGCTGCATGCAGCAGGCCGGGCAGGGTGGCGCCGCGCTGCTGGCCCACCACTGCGAACACCACCGGCCAACTGGGCGGCTGCAGGGCTTGCAGCCGCGTGCAGTCGATGCCCTGGCCCTGGGCCCAGGCGAGCAGGCTGCGGCCCATCTGCTGGCTCTGCGCCAGCAGCTCGGCGGATTCACGCGTCTGCAGCACCCAGTCATTGCAGCGCTGCAGGCTGGCTGCATCGCCCGCCGCGCTGGCTTGCCAGGCTTGGGCCATCAGCGGCAGTTCGGCCCGCGCCTGCACCAGCTCCAGCTGGTTCAGCAGCCAACGGGCGCTGCTGGCTTCGTCGAACACCTCGCCGGCATCGACGGCAGCCTCCAGGCCTTCGGAGTAGCTGAAGGCGCCCACCGGCAGGGCGGGGCTGGCCAGCCAGAGCAATTGCAGCAGTTCAGTGCTCATGGGGGTGGGCATGGGAGTGGGCATGGGCGTGGGTATGCGCGTGCGCGCCATAGGCACCGCCCTCCGGCTCGAACGGGGCCAGGGCCTCGTTCACCAGCAGGTGCTGGGCGCGCAGCATCTGCGCCAGCACGGGGTCGGGCTCCAGCTGCAGCAGCTCGGGCTGCAGCTCCAGCGGCACATGGCGGTTGCCCAGGTGGTAGGCGGCGCGCAGCAGGTCGAAGGGCGAGCCGTGCTGCGCGCAGTGGCGCACCTGCAGCACGGGTTGGGGTGCGGCCTGCACGCGCAGCAGGGCACCGTCCTCGGCCACCAGCACATCGCCGCCGCGCAGCACGGTGCCGCGCGGCAGCAGCACGGCCAGTTCCTCACCGGTGTCATCCTGGGCGGCGAAGCGGCTCTTTTGCCGCAGGTCCCAGTCCAGGGTCAGGGTGGGCAGGCGCTTGCGCAACGCGGCGGCCAGGCCCTGGCCGGCGCTCAGATGCTTGATGAAGTGGCGCATTCAGAACAGGAAGTAGCGCTGCGCCATCGGCAGCTCGTGGGCGGGCTCGCAGCTCAGCAGCGCGCCATCGGCCCGCACTTCGTAGCTCTGGGCGTCGATCTCCATCGTGGGCGTGTAGCTGTTGTTCACCATGTCCGCCTTCTTCACGCTGCGGCAGCCGCGCACGGGGCTGAGCGTCTTGCGCAGGTTCAAGGCTTGCGCGGCGCCCAGGCCGGCCTGGGACACGAAGGTCAGCGACCCCTGGCTGAGCGCGCCGCCAAAGCTGCCGAACATGGGGCGCAGGTGCACCGGCTGCGGGGTGGGGATGCTGGCGTTGGCGTCGCCCATGGCCGCCATGGCGATGAAGCCGCCCTTGAGCACCAGGCTGGGCTTGACGCCGAAGAAGGCCGGCTTCCACAGCACCAGGTCGGCCCATTTGCCCACCTCGATGGAGCCCACCTCATGCGCCACGCCATGCGTAAGCGCGCCATTGATCCCTAGCTTGGCGATGTAGCGCTTCACGCGCGCGTTGTCGTGGCGTTCGCTGTCGCCGGGCAGCGGGCCGCGCTGCAGCTTCATCTTGTGCGCGGTCTGCCAGCAGCGGATCAGCACCTCGCCCACGCGGCCCATGGCCTGGCTGTCCGAGCTGAACATGCTGATGGCGCCGAGGTCGTGCAGGATGTCCTCGGCGGCGATGGTCTCGCGGCGGATGCGGCTCTCGGCAAAGGCCAGGTCTTCGGCGATGCCGGCGTCCAGGTGGTGGCAGACCATCAACATGTCCAGGTGCTCGTCCAGGGTGTTCACCGTGAACGGGCGCGTGGGATTGGTGCTGGAGGGCAGCACGTTCGCTTCGCCCACCACCTTCATGATGTCCGGCGCATGGCCGCCGCCCGCGCCCTCGGTGTGGAAGCTGTGGATGGTCCGGCCCTTGAAGGCGGCAACGCTGTCTTCCACGCAGCCGCTCTCGTTCAGGGTGTCGGTGTGGATGGCGACCTGGGTGTCGGTTTGGTCGGCCACGCTCAGGCAGCAATCGATCGCGGCCGGTGTGCTGCCCCAGTCCTCGTGCAGCTTCAGGCCGATGGCACCGGCCTCGATCTGCTGGCGCAGCGCCTCGGGCCGGCTGGCATTGCCCTTGCCGAAGAAGCCCAGGTTCATCGGGAAGGCCTCGGCCGCCTTCAGCATGGTGGCCAGGTGCTGGGGCCCTGGGGTGCAGGTGGTGGCCAGCGTGCCCGTGGCCGGCCCGGTGCCGCCGCCAATCATGGTGGTGACGCCCGAGGCCAGCGCTTCCTCGATTTGCTGCGGGCAGATGAAGTGGATGTGCGTGTCCACCGCGCCGGGCGTGACGATCATCCCTTCGCCGGCAATGATCTCGGTGCCCGGGCCGATGACGATGTCCACGCCCGGCTGCACGTCGGGGTTCCCGGCCTTGCCGATGGCGGCGATGCGGCAGCCGCGCAGGCCGATGTCGGCCTTCACGATGCCCCAGTGGTCCACGATCACCACATTGGTGATCACCGTGTCGACCGCGTCTGCGGGGCCGGGTCCGTTCGGGCGCTGGCTCTGGCCCATGCCGTCGCGCACGGTTTTTCCGCCGCCGAACTTCACCTCCTCGCCGTAGCCGCCGGCGCGCAGGGTCAGGTCCTGTTCAATCTCGATCAGCAGCGCGGTGTCGGCCAGGCGCAGGCGGTCGCCCACGGTGGGGCCGAGCATTTCGGCATAGGCGCGGCGGGGCAGGGTGGCCATCACAGCGCTCCGTTCACCAGGCCGCGAAAGCCCCAGACGGCGCGGTCGCCCGCGTAGTCCACCAGCTCCACGGTGCGCACCTGGCCGGGCTCGAAGCGCACGGCGGTGCCGCTGCAGATGTTCAGGCGCATGCCGCGTGCGGCGGCGCGGTCGAAGTCCAGCGCGGCATTGGTTTCCGCAAAGTGGTAGTGCGAACCCACCTGGATGGGCCGCAGGCCGGTGTTGGCCACGCGCAGCGTGAGCGTGCGCCGGCCGGGGTTCAGCACCAGCTCGCCCACTTCCGTCAGCAGCTCGCCGGGAATCACAGCACCCCCGTGAGGCGCAGGGCGCCGAAGGTCATCAGCCCAGCGCCCAGGCCCTCGGCCCAGCGCGCCGCCATGGGCCGCAGCAGGGCGCCCGCCGCCAGGCCCAGGCCATGAAGCAGCACGGTGCCGGCCAGCATGCCCAGCAGGGCGGCCAGGCCGTGCAGCTCGCTGCCGTGGGCAGCCCCATGCATCCAGGCAAACACGGCGATGAAGGCCAGCGCCACCGGCTGCGGCAGCGGCACGCGCCAGGCCACCAGCAGGCCCAAGCCCAGAAGCGAAACGGCGATGCCCGGCTCCACCCCGGGCGGTAGCCAGCCGGCCCAGGCCACGGCCAGTGCACCCAGCAGCAGCGCGGCGGCAAACACGAGCGGGCCGCGCAGGGCTTCGGCGGGGCGGCGGTAGGTGAGCGCTCCCCACAGGCCCACGGCCAGCATGGCGGCCAGATGGTCGGCGCCGCCGAGCGGGTGGGCCAGCCCGGCGCTGAAGCCGGTCAGGCCGTGCTCGCCGCCGTGGGCAAAAGCGTTCTGGCCAACGAATAGAAGGAGCAGCAGGGCAGTGCGCATGGGGTCTCAGGCAATGGGTTGGTGCACGGTGACGAGCTTGGTGCCGTCGGGGAAGGTGGCTTCGACCTGGATCTCGGAGAGCATCTCGGGCACGCCCTCCATCACCTCGGCGCGCGTGAGCACGCTGCGGCCGCTGCTCATCAGCTGGGCCACGCTCTGGCCGTCGCGGGCGCCTTCCAGGATGGCGGCGCTGATGAAGGCCACGGCCTCGGGGTAGTTCAGGCGCAGGCCGCGCGCGCGCCGCCGCTCGGCCAGCAAGGCCGCGGTGAACACCAGCAGCTTGTCCTTTTCACGCGGGGTCAGGTCCATGGGGTGTGGGGGCAGAAGCGATACCTGGCTTTTGCAAGCTTTGGGCCAGCCCCATTTCGGCGCGTGCCTGCCGGCCCTGCGCCGAAGTGGCGCGGCCGCGGCGGGGTTCAGGCGCCAGCTTGGGGCGGCCCTGCACCAGCGCGGCGCATGCGCGGGCCGGATGGTGGGAGCACGGGGGTGGCACAGCCCTTGCTGCAGTGCAGCAGGAGTTTTGACCCTCACCCACCCCAAGGAGTTCCGATGCTGCGCCGTTCTGCCCTGCGATCCATCAGCCTTGCCGCTGCCAGCCTGCTCGCCGTTCCCGCCTGGGCCGCCGACACCATCAAGGTCGGCGTGCTGCACTCCCTCTCCGGCACCATGGCCATCTCCGAGACGGTGCTCAAGGACACCGTGCTGATGGCGATCGACGAGATCAATGCCAAGGGCGGTGTGCTGGGCAAGAAGCTCGAGCCGGTGGTGGTGGACCCGGCCTCCAACTGGCCGCTGTTCGCGGAAAAAGCCAAGCAGCTCATCAGCCAGGACAAGGTGGCCGTGGTGTTCGGCTGCTGGACTTCGGTGAGCCGCAAATCGGTGCTGCCGGTGTTCGAGAGCACCAACTCGCTGCTCTTCTACCCCGTGCAGTACGAGGGCGAGGAACTGAGCAAGAACGTGTTCTACACGGGCGCTGCGCCGAACCAGCAGGCCATCCCTGCGGTGGAGTACCTGATGAGCAAGGACGGTGGCGGGGCCAAGCGCTTCGTGCTGCTGGGCACCGACTATGTGTACCCGCGCACCACCAACAAGATCCTGCGCGCCTTCCTCAAGACCAAGGGCATCGGCGAGGCCGACATCCTGGAGGAGTACACCCCCTTCGGCCACAGCGATTACCAGTCCATCATCGCCAAGATCAAGAAGTTCGCCGCCGAGGGCAAGAAGACCGCGGTGGTCTCCACCATCAATGGCGACTCCAACGTGCCCTTCTATAAGGAACTGGGCAACCAGGGCCTGAAGGCCACGGACGTGCCGGTGGTGGCCTTCAGTGTGGGCGAGGAAGAGCTGCGCGGCGTGGACACCAAGCCCCTGGTGGGCCACCTGGCCGCCTGGAACTACTTCATGAGCCTGAAGAACCCCGCCAACGAGGCCTTCACCAAGAAGTGGGCGACCTATGCCAAGGCCAAGAACATCGCCGGCCACAAGGACAAGCCGCTGACCAACGACCCCATGGAGGCCACCTACATCGGCGTGCACATGTGGGCCCAGGCCGTGGCCAAGGCCAAGAGCACCGAGACCGACAAGGTCATCGCCGCCATGGCCGGGCAGACCTTCACCGCCCCCTCGGGCATCACCTCCAAGATGGACGAGAAGAACCACCACCTGCACAAGTCGGTGTTCATCGGCGAGGTCAAGGCGGATGGCCAGTTCAACGTGGTGTGGAAGACCCCGGGCCCGGTGCAGGCGGACCCCTGGAGCGACTACATCCCCGAAAACAAGGGCAAGAAGAACGAGCCCGAGAAGAAGTAAGCCATGCGCGCGGGCTGGCGGGTCTTCTTGCTGGGTCTGGCGCTGCTGCTGGGCGCCGGCCCGGCGCGGGCGCTGAGCCCGGCGCTGCAACTGCAGCTGGCGCAGGGCGAGGGCGACGCACGCGTCGCCGCGCTCAACCAGGCCTTGCTGGCGGGCGACCGGCGCCTGGGCGCCTACCTGCAAGCCCTGCTGGAGGGGCGGGTGCGCATCCAGGGGGATCAGGTGCGCGTGGCCGCACCGGGCGAGCCGCCCGCCACCGAGGGCGAAGAGCCGATGCTGAACAACCGCCTGCGGCGTGAGTTCGAGAACGCGCTCGCCGCCCTGGACCTGCTAGCCCCCGAGCCGGAGCGCCGTGCCCAGGCCCTGCAAGTGCTGGCCGACCAGCCCGACCCCGCCCGCCTGCCCCTGCTGGAGCGCGCCCGCGCGGCCGAAACCCTGCCGGCCCTGCAGCAGCAACTGGACCGCCTCTTGGCGGCGGCCCGGCTCTCCGCCGCCGAGCCCGCACAGCGCCTGCGCGCCGCCCAGGCCCTGGCCCAGGCCGCCGACCCCAGCACGCGAGCCTTGCTGTTGGAGCGGCTGGCCGCCGAGACCGACCCCACGGTGCGCCGCGCCCTGCAGCAGGCTGCCCAGGCGGTGGCCGAGCGCCTGGCCTGGGGGGAGCGCGCGCAGCTGCTCTTCAGCGGCCTGAGCCTGGGCTCCATCCTGCTGCTGGCTGCCTTGGGCCTGGCCATCACCTACGGGCTGATGGGCGTGATCAACATGGCCCATGGCGAGCTGCTGATGATTGGCGCCTATGCCACCTGGGGCGTGCAGCAGGCCTTCCGTGCCTGGTTGCCGCCGGGCGCCTTTGATGCCTACCTGCTGCTGGCGCTGCCGGCCAGCTTCCTGGCCGCGGCCGCGGTGGGTGTGCTGATGGAGCGGCTGGTGATCCGCCACCTGTACGGCCGGCCGCTTGAATCCCTGCTGGCCACCTGGGGCCTGAGCCTGATCCTGATGCAGACGGTGCGCAGCCTCTTTGGCGCGCAGAACGTGGCGGTGGAGAACCCCGGTGTCTTGAGCGGCGGCTGGGCCTTGCTGCCCAACCTCACGCTGCCATGGAACCGCCTGGCCATCATCGGGCTGGCCGCCCTGGTGCTGCTGGGCGTGGCCCTGCTGCTCACCCGCACGCGCCTGGGCCTGCTGGTGCGCGGCGTGACGCAGAACCGCCGCATGGCGGCCTGCGTGGGCGTGGACACGGCGCGGGTGGACACCCTGGCCTTCGCACTCGGCTCCGGCCTTGCCGGCCTGGCCGGCTGTGCGCTCAGCCAGGTGGGGAATGTGGGGCCGGACCTGGGCCAGAGCACCATCGTGGACGCCTTCATGGTGGTGGTGCTGGGCGGCGTGGGGCAACTGGCCGGCACGGTGTACGCCGGCCTGGGCTTGGGCGTGCTGGCCAAGCTGCTGGAAGGCTGGCAGGGCGCGGTGCTGGCCAAGATCGGCCTGCTGCTGCTGCTCATCCTCGTCATCCAGAAGCGCCCGCAGGGCCTGTTCGCCCTCAAGGGCCGGAGCGTGGACGCATGAGCACTCCCCGCTTGCTTTCCCCGCGTGGCTGGGCCGTGCTGGCAGCCCTGGCCGCCGTGTGGCTGCTGGGCGTGCCGCTGCTGCACCTGGCCGTGCCGGCTGGGCACCCGCTGCATCTGTCGGAGTTCTACGTCGGCCTGCTGGGCAAGTTCGCCTGCTATGCCATCTGCGCCTTGGCCATCGACCTGATCTGGGGCTTCACCGGCATCCTCTCGCTCGGCCATGGCCTGTTCTTCGCGCTGGGCGGCTATGGCATGGGCATGTACCTGATGCGCCAGATCGGCCGCGAGGGCCAGTACGGCAGCGAGCTGCCCGATTTCATGGTCTTCCTGAACTGGCAGGAGCTGCCCTGGCACTGGGCGCTGAGCGACTCGCTGCCCGCGCAGCTCTTCCTGGCGCTGGCCGTGCCCGGGGCGCTGGCCGCGCTGTTCGGCTGGTTTGCCTTTCGCAGCCGCATCCAGGGCGTGTACTTTTCCATCATCACGCAGGCGCTGACGGTGGCCGCCATGCTGCTCTTCTTCCGCAACGAAACGGGCTTTGGCGGCAACAACGGCTTCACGGATTTCAAGCGCCTGGCCGGCATCAGCCTGCAGCTGCCCGCCATGAAGCTGGCGCTGTGCCTGGCCTCGGGCCTGGCGCTGCTGGGCTGCTACCTGCTGGCGCGCTGGCTCACGCAAGGCCGCTATGGCCGCCTGCTGCTGGCAGTGCGCGACGCCGAGAGCCGGCTGCGCTTCTGCGGCTACGACCCGGTGGCCTACAAGCTCAGCATCTGGGTGCTCTCGGCGCTGATGTGTGCGCTGGCCGGGGTCTTGTACGTGCCCCAGGTCGGCATCATCAACCCGAGCGAGATGAGCCCGGCCGCCAGCATCGAGATGGCGATCTGGGCTGCCGTGGGCGGGCGTGGCACCTTGATCGGGCCGATTCTTGGCGCCTTCTTCGTCAATGGTGGCAAGTCGGTGTTCACGGCCTGGCTGCCCGAGGTCTGGCTGTTCGTGCTGGGCGGGCTGTTCATCGCCGTCACCCTGTTCCTGCCGCGCGGCCTGATCGGCTTGATCGGCGCGCTGAGCCGCAAGGAGCGCCCATGACGCCCGATCTGATGGAAGCCGGCGCCCAGGCGCGCGCGCGCCTGCAGGCCCAGGTGCTGGCGCGGGGCGAGCCGGTGTTCAACCAGGGCGTGGCGCTGTACGTCGAAGACCTGCGCGTGGCCTTCGATGGCTTCCAGGCGCTCGGCGGGCTCTCGCTCACCTTGGGCCTGGGCGAGCTGCGCTGCGTCATCGGCCCCAATGGCGCGGGCAAGACCACCTTGATGGACTGCATCACCGGCAAGACCCGGCCCGACAGCGGCCGGCTCTTCTTCGGCTCCAACCTGGACCTGCGCCGCATGAGCGAGACCGAGATCGCCCGGGCCGGCATCGGCCGCAAGTTCCAGAAACCCACCGTGTTCGAAGCCTTGACGGTGCAGCAGAACCTGGAACTGGCCCTGGCCGGCGACCGGCGTGTGCGCCAGGCCCTGCGCGCCCGCCTGAGCGCCGCCCAGCGCGACCGCCTGGACGAGCTGCTGCAGGAGGTGCACCTGTGGAGCGAGGCCGACCGCGTGGCCGGCCTGCTGAGCCACGGGCAAAAGCAGTGGCTGGAGATCGGCATGCTGCTGGCACAGGACCCGCGGCTGCTGCTGCTGGACGAACCCGTGGCCGGCATGACGGACGAGGAAACCGCGCGCACCGCCGAGCTGTTCCGCTGCCTGGCCGGGCGCCACACCCTGCTGGTGGTGGAGCACGACATGGCTTTCGTGGGCGAGCTGGCCGGCGCTGACGGTCAGGTGACCGTGCTGCACGAGGGCCGCGTGCTGGCCGAGGGGCGCATGGACGAGGTGCAGGCCAACGAGCAGGTGATCGAGGTGTACCTTGGCCGCTGATTCCTTGCTGCAGGTGCAGGGCCTGCACCAGCACTACGGCGGCTCGCACATCCTGCGCGGGCTGGACTTTGGCCTGCGCGCCGGTGAGGTGACGGTGCTGCTGGGCCGCAACGGGGTGGGCAAGACCACGCTGCTCAAGACCCTGATGGGCCTGGTGCCCGCCAGCCAGGGCCAAATGCTGCTGGACGGGCAGGAGCTGAACGCGCTGCCGCCCCACCGCCGCGTGCGTGCCGGCCTGGGCTTCGTGCCGCAGGGGCGCGAGATCTTCAACCGCCTGACGGTGCGCGAGAACCTCTTGATGGGCCTGGCCCCGCGGCCGGCCGGCAGCCCGCTGCCGCCGGAGCTCTTCACCCTGTTCCCGGTGCTGCAGCAGATGCTGGGCCGGCGCGGCGGGGATCTCAGCGGCGGCCAGCAGCAGCAACTGGCCATCGCCCGCGCGCTGGCCTGTGGTCCCCGCGTCCTGTTGCTGGACGAACCCACGGAAGGCATCCAGCCCAGCGTCATCAAGGACATCGGCCGCGTCATCCGCCACCTGGCCCATGAACGCGGCCTGGCGGTGCTGCTGGTGGAGCAGTTCTACGACTTCGCCGCCGAGCTGGCCGATCAATACCTGCTGATGCAGCGCGGGCAGCTGGTGGCGCAGGGGCGGGGGGGCGACATGGCCGCCGACGGCGTGCGCGAGCGTTTGGCCTTGTGAGGGCGCTAGGAAGGCCCGGGCGGCCTGGGTACAGTCGCGCCCAATGAGCCCAAACCCGAGTGACCCCTCTTCCGACTTCCAGGATTCGGACCTGGATGCGCTGGCCGCCCCCGTGCGCAAGCCCCGCAAGGGCTTGTACGTGCTGCCCAATCTGTTCACCTTGGCGGCCCTGTTCGGGGGTTTTTACGCCATCGTCATGGCCATGAACGGCCGCTACGAGAACGCTGCCATCGGCATCTTTTGCGCCATGGTGCTGGACAGCCTGGATGGCCGTGTGGCGCGCATGACGGGCACCCAGTCCGCCTTTGGCGAACAGATGGACAGCCTGTCCGACATGGTCAGCTTTGGCGCCGCCCCCGCCCTGGTGGCGTACGAGTGGGCGCTGAAAGATCTCGGCAAGCTCGGCTGGATCGCTGCCTTCGTCTACTGCGCGTGCGCCGCGCTGCGCCTGGCGCGCTTCAACACCAACATCGGTGTGATCGACAAGCGCTTTTTCCAAGGCCTGCCCAGCCCCGCGGCTGCGGCGCTGGTGGCTGGTTCGCTGTGGCTGGCGGTGGACGCTGGCTGGACGGTGGAATCCCACCCTTGGCTGAGCTTTGCGATGGTCGGCATCACTCTCTATGCCGGCCTCACCATGGTGACCAACGCGCCCTTCTACAGCTTCAAGGATTTCAGCCTCAAGCGCTCGGTGCCCTTCGCGCTGCTGGTGGCCTTGGTGCTGCTGATCGCGCTGGTGTCCAGCCACCCGCCTATCGCCCTGTTTGCGCTGTTCTGCTGCTACAGCGTGTCCGGCTATGCCGAGTACGCGCGTCGCAAATGGAAGGGGCGGCACGCCAGCCTGATCGCCACCTCGACCGACGAGCCCGACGAAGCGGGCCTGCACGGTTGACGAAGCGTGTTTCGGCTGCCGCTGCTACATTCGCCGCATGACGTTTGCCCGCACCCTCGCCCTACTACCGGAGGCCTCTCGGGTGCGTTGACGCGTCCAGCCTTGTGCTGACCCCCTCCACGGCCCGCCCAGTCCAAGCTGCGCGGGCCGTTTTGTTTTTCCGACTCTGGAGCACCAAATGGCCGACCGCCTGATCATCTTTGACACCACCTTGCGCGATGGCGAGCAGTCGCCCGGCGCCTCGATGACCAAGGACGAGAAGCTGCGCATCGCGCGCCAGTTGGAGCGCCTGCGGGTCGATGTCATCGAGGCCGGCTTTGCGGCCGCCAGCCCGGGCGACTTCGAGGCCGTGAAGGCCATCGCCGACGCCATCAAGGACAGCCGCATCTGCTCGCTGGCGCGCGCCAACGACCGCGATCTGAGCCGTGCCGCCGAGGCGCTCAAGGGCGCCAACGCCGCGCGCATCCACACCTTCATTGCCACCAGCGAACTCCATATGGAGAAGAAGCTGCGCATGACGCGTGAGCAGGTGCTGGAGCAGGCCCGCCTGGCCGTGCGCTTCGCGCGGCAGCATTGCGACGACGTCGAGTTCTCGCCCGAGGACGGCTACCGCAGCGACCCGGACTTTCTCTGCCGCGTCATCGAAGCGGTGATCGAGGAGGGCGCGGGCACCATCAACATCCCCGACACCGTCGGCTACGCCATTCCGGAGCTGTATGGCGAGTTCATCGCCAATCTGCGCCGCCGCGTGCCCAACTCTGACCGCGCGATCTGGAGCGTGCACTGCCACAACGACCTCGGCATGGCGGTGGCCAACTCGCTGGCCGGCGTAAAGATCGGCGGCGCGCGGCAGATTGAGTGCACGATCAACGGCCTGGGCGAGCGCGCCGGCAACTGCTCGCTCGAAGAGGTGGTGATGGCGGTCAAGACCCGCCGCGACCACTTCGGCCTGGAAGTGGGCATCGATGCCAGCCAGATCGTCGCCGCCTCGCGGCTGGTCAGCCAGACCACCGGCTTCGTCGTGCAGCCCAACAAGGCCGTGGTGGGCGCCAACGCCTTTGCCCATGCTTCGGGCATCCACCAGGATGGCGTGCTGAAGGCCCGTGACACCTACGAAATCATGCGCGCCGAGGACGTGGGCTGGGCGGCCAACAAGATCGTGCTGGGAAAGCTCAGCGGCCGCAACGCCTTCAAGCAGCGCCTGGAGCAACTCGGCATCACGCTGGAAAGCGAGGCCGAGCTGAACGAGGCCTTCCAGCGTTTCAAGGTGCTGGCCGATCGCAAGGCCGAGGTGTTCGACGAGGACATCCTGGCCCTGGTGATGGAAGAGCAGGCCGACCACGAGCCCGATCACTACAAGCTGCTGGCCCTGAAGCAGAACTCCGAGATGGGCGAGCGCCCGCGCGCGGCAGTGGTGTTCGAGGCCGGCGGCACCGAGTACCGCGCCGAAAGCGAAGGCAATGGGCCCGTGGACGCCTGCGTGCGCGCGATCGAATCGCAGCTGCAAAGCGGTGCGGAGTTGCTTCTATTCAGCGTCAATGCCATCTCCAGCGGCAGCTCCGAGAGCCAGGGCGAGGTGAGCATGCGTCTGCAGCTGGGCGGGCGCGTGGTGAACGCGGTGGGCGCTGACCCGGACATCATCGTGGCCTCCGCCAAGGCCTACCTCAATGCGCTGAACAAGCTCCGAGCCAAAGGCGAAAAGCTGCTGGCACAGGGCTGAGATCGGACCGAGGACAGCCCCCGCCGAGGCCAGAGGCCTCGGCCTTCGTGGGGCATGAACAGCCCAATGGGCTGTTCATGTCCGCGCTCAGTCCTGCGGGGGCTGGTTGGGGCGCGGTGGAAGTCAATGAAGACTCCCCTTCGAAGGCCACATTTCCGACCGCCCAGCCACCCCACCCCCAACCCGTGACAAACCGCAACTTTCGACCCCATCTCAAGACTTCCCCCTAAGTCTTTGATGTTGAAAGCCCGCAAGACCGACCGTTACACTCGACACCCCTTTGCTGGAGAGCTGTCGATGCGTTTGCTGGGCCTGTTGTGCTTGAGTCTGGTTCTGAGCGTGGCGGACGCGGGCCTGGGTGTGCAGACGGCCGACGCAGCCACCAAGAAGACCCAGCAGGCCGAGCGCCAGCAGGTTCGCAAGAGCAAAGCCAAGAGCCCACGCAAGACGGCGGTGCAGGCGCCCAAGCGCCGTGTGGTCGCAGCGGTGGCGCCGGCCCGGCCCAGTTTCGGGCAGCAGCTCGGGCTGGAAGAGAGCCCGTCGCCGCTGGCGCTGAAGTCCAATGTGGCCCTGGTGCTGGACCAGGAGACCAATGAGGTGCTGCTGGCCAAGAACGAGGGTGCGGTGCTGCCGATCGCCTCGATCACCAAGCTGATGACCGCCCTGGTCGTGCTGGAAGCCCAGCAGCCGCTGGATGAAGTGCTGACCATCAGCAACGAAGACATCGACACCGAGAAGCACACCGGCTCGCGCCTGGCCGTGGGCACGCAGCTGACGCGGGGCGAGATGCTGCACCTGGCGCTGATGTCGAGCGAGAACCGGGCCGCCAATGCGCTGGGGCGCCATTACCCCGGGGGGCTGGCGGCTGCGGTCGAGGCCATGAACGCCAAGGCCCGGCAGTTGGGCATGCGCGACACCCGCTATGTGGAGCCGACCGGCCTCAGCAGTTCCAACCAGAGCAGCGCCAGCGATCTGGCCCGGCTGGTCAAGGTGGCCTACGAAGTGCCGCTGCTGCGCGAGCTTTCCACCACGGCCGAGCACCGCGTGCGTGTGGGGCGGCGCGACATGGCCTTCCACACCACCAATGGCCTGGTGCGCAGCCGCAGCTGGGACATCGGTTTGCAGAAGACCGGCTACATCGCCGAGGCCGGCCGCTGCCTGGTGATGCAGGCCGAGTTGGCGGGCCGCAAACTGATCATGGTGTTCCTCGACTCGGCCGGCAAGTACAGCCGGATCGGCGATGCCGAGCGGGTCAGGAAGTGGCTGAGCAGCGACCGAGCAGGGTCCTGAGGGCGAGGCCGGACTGAAACAGCCCCGTGGGCTGTTTCAGCCTGCCGAGCGCCAAGGCCTCTGGCCTTGGCTGGGGCGCTGGCAGCCGGTCAGCCTTCTGTTGCTAAGCCCGATACCCCAGGGCTGCCGAAATCGCCGCGGCCGTGTCCCGCAGCTTGGGCTCCCACCCTTCCTCCAGCCGGTCCGAGGGCGCGGAGATCGACAGCCCCGCCACCAACTTGCCCTGGTCGTCAAAGATGCCGGCGGCCATGCAGCGCACCCCCAGCTCCAGTTCCTCTTCGTCGCGTGAGACCCCGCGCGCGCGCACCGTGGCCAGCTCGCGCTCCAGGCGGGGCAGGTCGGTGATGCTGTTGCGCGTATGGCCGGCCAGACCGGTGCGCGTGGCGTAGGCGCGCACGCGCGCCGGCTCGTCATGGGCGAGGAAGAGCTTGCCCACCGAGGTCAGGTGCAGCGGGGCGCGGCCGCCCACCGCACGCACCACCTGCATGCCGCTGCGCTCGCTGTAGGTGCGTTCGATGTAGACGATTTCGTCGCCCTGACGCACCGAGAGGTTCACCGGCTGGTGCGTGAGCTTGTGCAGCTCGCGCATCGAATCCAGTGCGGCGTCGCGCACATCCAGCCGCGCCTTGACCAGATTGCCTAATTCCAGCAGGCGCATGCCCAGGCGGTAGCTGCCGGGTTCGGGCCGGTCGACATAGCGGCCCAGGGTCAGGTCGTTGAGGATGCGATGGGCGGTCGAAGGGTGCAGTCCGGTGGCCTCGGCCAGGGCCTTCAGCGGAATCGGATCGGCATGGCGGGCCAGCACATCCAGCAGCGCAAAGGCGCGCTCCAGCACTTGGATCGCGGGCGTGGGGGCTTCACTCATGGCGTCATTGTGCAAGCGCTGCCCGCGCGGCCTGTTGCCCCGAGCGCACGGCGCCCTCCAGGGTGGCAGGGTAGGGGCCCTCGATGTAGTCGCCGCAGGCCCACAGGCCGGGCCGGATCTGGGCGGGCGGGCGCTGCAGATTGGCGGTGCAGGCGAAGGTGGCGCGACGGTCGGCATGGCTGCGCAGCAGGCGCGCCTGGCTCAGCCCGGGCACCTGGGCGGCAACCTGCGCGCGCACGGCCTCAGTCAAGGCGGCACGTCCTTCCGGCAGGCGGCCTGCCAAGGCGCTGCCCACGGCCGCGAAGCGTCCAGGGGTGCCGCCGATGGCCTGCAGGTCGAACAGAAACTGCGCCGGTGCGCCGCGCAAGGCCACCATGGGAGCGGGCAGCTGCACGGCGTCGGCCTCCAGGTAGACGGTCAGGATGGCTTCGCTCTGCAATGCGGCGGTGCTGGCGGACCAGGCGGGCGCGAGGGGCGTGCACAGCCGAGCCGCTTCGGTGGCGCTGCAAGCCAGCAGCACCCGCGTGCAGGGCTCACCGTCCAACAGCCACCGCCCCGCTTCGCCCGCCTGCAGGGCTTGCACGCGCCGCCCCAGCTCGATCTGGGCACCCTGCGCGCGCAACCAGCGGGCCGCGGGCGCGGGCAACAGCTGGTCCAACGGACGGCGCGGCAAGAGCAGGTCGGCGGCGCCGGGCCCGCCCAGCAAGGCATCGCGCAGCACGCGCAGGAACACGCTGGCACTGGCCTGCTCGATCGGCGTGTTCAGCGCCGCGATGCACAGGGGTTCGAACAAGTCCTCGCGCACCGCGGCGGGCAAGCCATGGCAGAGCCGGGCCACGCTCCATTCGCGCGGGCAGCGCAGTCCGCGCAGCAGCAGGCCCGCGCCCCAGCGGGCCAGGGCCAGGCGCTCGCGCAGCTGCCAGCCCGGGTGGCCCGCCACGGCCTGCACCAGTGCCAGCGCCGCCGGGCGCCCCGCAGGCCAGCGCAGGCCGCGGCCTTGTGCGTCCACCAGGGCCAGCGGGCCGCGCCACAGCAGGGTCTGCGGGTCGGCGCCTACCCGGCGCATCAGATCGAGGGTGTGGCGATAGGCGCCGATGAGGATGTGGTGCCCGCTGTCCAGCGCGTCGTCGCCTGCGCTCAGGCTGCGCGCCCGGCCTCCGAGCTGGGGTGCCATCTCCAGAAGGCGCACGCGGGCGCCGGCCTGCACGGCCTGCACCGCCGCCGCGATGCCGGCCCAGCCGCCCCCGACGATCGTGAGGTCCGCGCTCAACGGCCGCGCCAATTGGTGCGCATGGCGATCCACAGCTTGCGCAAGGGCGTGAGGGCGATGCGCTGGTGCAGCACCTGGAAGTGCTCGGCCTCCAGCTCGCACAGCAAGGCGCGGTAGATGTTGGCCATCATCAGCCCGGGCTTCTGGGCCTGGCGGTCGGCCTCGGGCAGCAGGGCCAGCGCCTCGTCGTACAGGCGGTGCGCGCGCTCGGCCTGGAACTTCATCAGGGCCGTGAAGCGCTCGCTGTAGCCCCAGGGCGCCTCGCGCTTCAGGATCTCGTGGGCCTTGACGTCGAACTGCTGCAGCTCGTTCACCGGCAGGTAGATGCGGCCGCGGCGGGCGTCGTCGCCCACATCGCGCAGGATGTTGGTGAGCTGCAGGGCCAGGCCCAGCTTGTGGGCGTAGGCCACGGTCTGCTTCTGGGTGCGCCCGAAGATCGCACTGGCCACCTCGCCCACCACGCCGGCCACCAGATGGCAGTAGCGCTCCAGTCCGGCGAAGTCCAGGTAGCGGGTCTGCTGCAAATCCATCTCGCAGCCTTCGATGACGGCGAGCAGGTGCCGGGCCTCGATGCCGTAAGGGGCTAGATGGGGACTGAGCGCCAGCATCGCCGGGTGGCTGGGCTGGCCGGCAAACAGGCGCTGAACCTCCTGGCGCCACCAAGCCAGTTTGGTGGCGGCAACGCCCGGGTCCTGCACTTCGTCCACCACATCGTCCACCTCGCGGCAGAAGGCGTAGAAGGCGGTGATGGCGGCGCGCCGCGGCGGGGTCAGGAACTTGAAGGCGTAATAGAAGCTGGAGCCACTGGCGGCCGCCTTGTCTTGCACGTATTGCTGGGGCGTCATGCGCGCGGGTCCATGCGCGCGGCGCGCCAGAGCAGGAGTGGGGCGTCCCAGGCGCGCAGGCGCGGCCGGTGCAGCAGGGTGGCGTGGTTCATGGTGCGAATTTTCTCCGCCACCCGCAGGCCACCCTGAACGACCAGGCGCAGCTCCCAGCCCATGCGGCCGGGCACGCGGAAGGGCAGGCTGGCGCCCTCGCACATCAGTGCGCAGGCCCAGTCCAGTTCGCCCGCCACGCACAGGCGCAAGCTCGGGCTGTCGTGGCCATCCAGAACCTGTCCGACGCTGCTGCCGGCCGCCGCCAGCCGGTCTGCCGGCAGATAAACCCGCCCTTTCAGCCGATCCAGCGACAGGTCTTGCCAGAAGTTGATCAACTGCAGGGCGGTGCAAATGGCATCGGAGGCCCGCAGCGCCGCGGCGTCCTGGATGCCGAAGAGATGCAGCAGCAGGCGACCCACCGGGTTTGCCGAGCGCTCGCAGTAGTGCAGCAGCTCGGCCCGGTTGGCGTAGCGCTGCACCCAGGTGTCTTGGTGAAAGGCGTCCAGCAGGGCCTCCAGAAGCGGCAGCGGCAGTTGGTGGTCCCGCAGGGCCTGCGCCAGCGGATCCAGCACCGGACGCAGCGCGGGCTCGCAGGGCTGGCCCTCCTTGATGGCGCGCAGCTGGGAGCGCAGCTCGGCGATGGCCTGTTGCCGTTCGGCCACAGACGTGTTGCCCTCGTCCGCCAAGTCGTCGGCGTAGCGCGCGAATCGGTAAATGGCCAGGATGGGGGGGCGCAGCGCTGGGGGGCAGAGCCAGGAGGCGACCGGAAAGTTCTCCTGCTGGTGGCGTTGCGCGCTCGGAAGGGCAGATAAGGGCACGGCGCGCATTGTGTCTGCGGCTCTGCCACTGGAAGGAGCTCCAGTACATTAGCGGCGCATCTAAGAACATCGGCACGCCTGGGGGCGAAGCCGTCGATCCCAAAGAGGTTGCGATGACAGCTGCAGCGGGCGCCCATGGCAGGCGTCGGATGGGGGTTTGGGCCTTGGGCTTGGCCCTGGGCGTACTGGTGAGCGGCTGCGGCCGCAAGGACGCCGAACCGGCTCCCGAGCGTGCCGTGCGCACCCAGGTGCTGAAGGTGGCCCAAGCCGGCCAGACCCTGGAGTTCGCGGCCGAGGTGCGCGCCCGCACCGAATCGCGCCTCGCGTTCAGGGTGCCCGGCAAGGTGCTGAGCCGCACCGTCGGCCTGGGCGACAGCGTCAAGGCGGGCCAGGTGCTGATGCGCCTCGATCCGGCCGACCTGAGGCTGGCGGCCGATGCGGCTGAAGCCGCGCTGACGGCGGCCAAGGCCAATCGCGACCAGCAGGTGGCCGACATCAAGCGCTTCCGCGAGCTGAAGAACCAGGGCTTCATCAGCGGCGCGGAGCTGGAACGCCGCGAGGCGGCCTTGCAGGCGGCACAAGCCCAGTTCGAACAGGCCCGCGCCCAGGCCAAGGCGCAGCGCAACCAAAGCCAATATGCGGCGCTGGAGGCCGACGCCGCCGGTGTCATCACCTCCGTGGATGCCGAGCCCGGCACCGTGGTGGCAGCCGGCACGCCGGTGCTCCGGCTGGCCCAGAAGGGCCCGCGCGACGTGGTGTTCCAAGTGCCCGAGCACCAGGTTCTGGCATTGCGCCAGCTGGCGGCGCAGCCCGGCGCGCTGGCCGTGCGCTTATGGGGCCAATCGGAGCTGCTGCCTGCCAAGCTGCGCGAACTCGCCGAAGCCGCCGATCCGGTGACCCGCACCTTCACTGCCAAGGTCGACATCGGTGCCGAGGCGCCGGTGAAGCTGGGTCAGACCGCGACGGTGCTTCTCACTTCGCCCAAGCAGACCGGTGTGGTCAAGCTGCCGATGGCCGCGGTGTTCGAGGCCAAGGGCCAGACGCAGGTGTGGGTGCTGGACCCGGCCACGATGACCGTGCGCACCCAGGCCATCCAGGTGGCCGGGGCGGACGGCAACGAAGTGGTGGTCAGCAGCGGGCTGAGCCCGACCCAGGAAGTAGTGGTGGCGGGCGTGCATGCGCTGAGCCCGGGCCAGAAGGTGCGGCGCTACGGCGCACCGGCCGGCAAACCCTGAGCGGCCCAGGCGCAGCAGCATGAGCAACGCTTCCACGGCCGGCAACGGCAAGTTCAATGTGTCGCGCTGGGCGCTGGAGCACCCGGCGCTGACGCGGTATCTGATGGCCGTCCTGCTGCTGGTGGGCTTCGCGGCCTATTTCCAGCTCGGACAGGACGAAGACCCTCCCTTTACCTTCCGCGCCATGGTGGTGCAGGTGTTCTGGCCCGGCGCCACGGCCCAGCAGATGGCCGAGCAGGTCACCGACAAGGTCGAGCGCACGCTGCAGGAAGTGGCCTATGCCGACAAGATCCGCAGCTTCACCAAGCCCAATGAGTCGCTGACGATCTTCCAGCTCAAGGACAGCGTGCCGTCCAAGGACGTGCCGGGCACCTGGTACCAGGTGCGCAAGAAGCTGGGGGATATGCGCGGCACGCTGCCGCAGGGCGTCATCGGGCCCTTCTTCAACGACGAGTTCGGTGACGTCTACGGCACTATTTACGCTCTCTCGGGCGATGGCTACAGCGCCGAAGAACTGCGCCGCCACGCCGAGACCGTGCGCGCCAAGCTGCTGCGCGTGCCCGATGTGGCCAAGGTCGAGCTGTTCGGCGTGCAGCCTGAAAAGGTCTATGTCGAGATTTCGCACAAGAAGCTGGCGCAGCTTGGCATCGACATCACCCAGGTCATCGGCCAGCTGAATGCGCAGAACGCCGTCGAGGGCGCGGGCCTGCTGAACACGCCGGAAGGCAACGTCGGCGTGCGTGTCGAGGGGCAGTTCGAGAACCTCGACACCCTGCGCGATCTGCCGATCCGGGCCATGAACCCGCAGACCGGCCAGGCCAGCAGCCTGCGCTTGGCCGACATCGCCACCATCACCCGCGGCTATGCCGAGCCGCGCGGCGTGACCGTGCGCCACCAGGGCCGCGAGGTCGTGGCCCTGGGCGTCTCGATGGCCAAAGGCGGCGACATCATTCGCCTGGGCAAGGTCCTGCGCGAGGCCATGAAGACCGTCACGCCCGACCTGCCCTTGGGCGTGGAGCTGCAACAGATCCAGGACCAGCCCCAGGCCGTGCAGCGCTCGGTGGGCGAGTTCGTGCAGGTGCTCATCGAGGCGGTGGTGGTGGTGCTGGCGGTGAGCTTCATCTCGCTGGGGCTGCACACCCGTCCGCTGCGCATCGACATCTGGCCGGGCCTAGTGGTGGGCATCACCATCCCGCTGGTGCTGGCGATCACCTTCGTCACCATGTTCTATTGGGGCGTGGGCCTGCACAAGATCTCGCTCGGCGCCTTGATCATTGCGCTGGGCCTGCTGGTCGACGACGCCATCATTGCCGTCGAAATGATGGTGCGCAAACTGGAGGAGGGGCACGACAAGCTGCATGCCGCCACCTTCGCCTACGAGGTGACCTCGATGCCGATGCTGACCGGCACCCTGATCACCGCCGTGGGCTTTCTGCCGATCGCGCTGGCGCGTTCGGCGGTGGGCGAGTACACCTTCGCCATCTTTGCCGTCACGGCTGCGGCGCTGGTGATCTCCTGGGTGGTGTCGGTCTACTTCGTGCCCTACCTGGGCGCCTTGCTGCTGCACACCCGGCCCGCCTTGCCAGGCGAGGCGCACGAGCTGTTCGACACCCCGTTCTACACGCGTTTTCGCGCCGTCGTGCGCTGGTGCGTGGTGCACCGGTGGCTGACCATCGGCATGACGATCGGCGTGTTCGCCCTGGGCATCGTCGGCATGGGCCGGGTGCAACAGCAGTTCTTCCCCGACTCCAGCCGGCCGGAGATCCTGGTGGACATGTGGCTGCCCGAGGGCTCGCCGATCCAGGCCACCGAAGCCTTGGCGCAGCGCTTTGAAAAGCGGCTCATGAAGGAGCCGGAGCTGCAGTCGGTCAGCATCTGGGTGGGCAGCGGCGTGCCGCGCTTCTATCTGCCGCTGGACAACATCTTTCCGCAGAGCAATGTGGCGCAGGCCATCCTGCTGCCCAAGTCCTTGAAGGAGCGCGAGGCCCTGCGCATGCGCCTGCCGGAGTTGCTGGCGGCCGAATTCCCGGAGGCCCGTGCGCGCACCAAGCTGCTGCCCAACGGCCCACCGGTGCCTTACCCGGTGCAATTCCGCGTCATCGGCCCGGACCCCAAGCTGCTGCGCCAGTGGGCGGACGAAGCCAAGGCCCTGGTGCGCGCCAACCCCAATATGCGTGGGGTGAACGACAACTGGAATGAATCCATCAAGGTGCTGCGCCTGCAGGTCGATCAGGACAAGGCGCGGGCGCTCGGGGTGTCGAGCCAGAGCCTGGCGCAGGCCTCGCGCACAATCCTGTCCGGCACCACGGTGGGCCAGTTCCGCGAGAACGACCGCCTGATCGACATCGTGCTGCGCCAGCCCTTGGACGAGCGCAGCGCCGTCACCGACCTGGCCAGTGCCTATGTGCCCACGGCCACCGGGCGTTCGATCCCGCTATCGCAGATTGCCCGCCACGAGTTCGGTTTCGAGCCTGGCGTGATGTGGCGCGAGGGCCGTCAGTTCGCCATCACCGTGCAGGGCGATGTGGTGGAAGGCTTGCAGGGCGCCACCGTCAGCGGCCAGATCTGGCCCAAGCTGCAGGAGTTGCAGCAGAAGATGCCGGTGGGCTACCGCATCGAGGTGGCGGGCGCCGTGGAGGAGAGCAGCAAGGGGCAGGGCTCCATCTTTGCCGGCGTGCCGCTGATGCTGTTCATCACCTTCACGCTGCTGATGCTCCAGTTGCAGAGCTTCTCGCGCTCGATGCTGGTGTTCCTGACCGGACCGCTCGGTATCGCCGGGGTGGCCGGGGCGCTGATCTTGCTGGGGCGGCCCTTCGGCTTCGTGGCCATGCTGGGCGTGATCGCCTTGATGGGCATGATCATCCGCAACTCGGTGATCCTGATCGATCAGATCGAGCAGGACCGCGAGCGCGGGGTGCCCGCCTGGTCGGCCATCGTCGAGGCCGCGGTGCGGCGCTTCCGCCCCATCGTGCTGACGGCAGCGGCTGCGGTGCTGGCCATGATCCCCCTGTCGCGCTCCGTGTTCTGGGGGCCGATGGCGGTGGCCATCATGGGGGGCTTGATCGTCGCCACGGCTCTGACGCTGCTCGCCCTGCCGGCCATGTATGCGGCGTGGTTCCGTGTACGGGTGCCGGGTCAGCGCCGCTGATTCCTGCGCTTAGCGCATTAGAATCGCGGGTTCGCCGAATCCAGGCTTGGAGCCGGCCGCGCAAGCGGCGGGCTCGGGCTATCCACCGCGCGGGTGGCGAAATTGGTAGACGCACCAGGTTTAGGTCCTGACGCCTTCACCGGCGTGCCGGTTCGAGTCCGGCCCCGCGCACCATCCACATTTAGAGATTTTGGCCATGGCCGTCACCGTTGAAACCCTCGAGAAGCTCGAACGCCGCATCACCCTGACCCTGCCCTCGGCAATGGTCAACAGCGAGGTGGAGAAGCGCCTCAAGAAGCTGTCGCGCACCGTGAAGGCCGATGGCTTCCGCCCCGGCAAGGTGCCGATGAGCTTCGTGGCCCAGCGCTACGGCGCCTCGGTGCAGTACGAGGTGGTCAGCGACCAGCTGGGCGAGGCCTTCGCCAAGGCAGCCAGCGAGGCGCAGCTGCGCGTGGCCGGTCTGCCCAAGCTGGCGCAGAAGGATGTGGCGGGCGAGGGCGAACTGGCCTTCGACGCGACCTTCGAGGTCTACCCCGAGATCAAGCTGGGCGATCTGGCCGGCGTTGAGGTCGAGCGCGTCAGCAGCGAAGTGACCGAAGAAGCGGTCGACCGCACCGTCGAGATCCTGCGCAAGCAGCGCCGCAGCTTCGCCCAGCGCGCTGCGGACGCTGCCGCGCAAGATGACGACCGCGTCACCATCGACTTCGAAGGCAAGATCGACGGCGAGCCCTTCGCCGGCGGCAAGGCCGAAGGCTTCCAGTTCATCCTGGGCGAAGGCCAGATGCTCGAAGCCTTCGAGAAGGCCGTGCGTGGCATGAAGGCCGGCGAAAGCAAGACCTTCCCGCTGACCTTCCCCGAGGACTATCACGGCAAGGACGTGGCCGGCAAGGAAGCTGACTTCCTCGTCACCGTGAAGAAGATCGAGGCGCAGAACCTGCCCGAAGTCAACGAGGCCTTTGCCAAGAGCCTGGGCATCAAGGAAGGCACCGTCGAAGGTCTGCGCGCCGACGTGCGCAAGAACCTCGAGCGCGAGGTCAAGTTCCGCGTGCTGGCCCGCAACAAGGCGGCCGCCATGGAAGCCCTGATCCAGGTGGCCGAGCTGGACCTGCCCAAGGCCCTGATCGAGGAAGAGGCGGGCCGCCTGGCCGAGCAGTTCCGCGAGCGCCTGAAGTCGCAAGGCCTGAAGGACGTCGAGAAGGTGCCGCTGCAGAGCGAAATGTTCGCTCCGCAGGCTGAGCGCCGCGTGCGTCTGGGCCTAGTGGTTGGCGAGCTGGTCCGCACCGAGAAGCTGCAGGCCAAGCCCGAGCAGCTGCAGGCCCACATCGAAGAGCTCAGCCAGAGCTACGAGAAGCCCGCCGAAGTGATGCGCTGGTACCTGAGCGACCGCGAGCGCATGCAGGAAGTCGAGGCCGTGGTGATCGAGAACAACGTCACCGACTTCGTGCTGGCCAAGGCCAAGGTCACCGACAAGGCCCTGCCCTTCGATGAGCTGATGGCGCAAGCCCAGGCCTGATCCGGGCCTCGGCCCAAGCGGGGCGCCGTGCCTTCCCGGGCCGGCGCCCTGGTCATTTCTGAGCCCCCATAATCGCCAGCTTCAAGCCGTAGGAAGCCCTTTCGAATGAGCGCGTTGGAAACGAGCAATCTGGGTATGGTGCCCATCGTCATCGAGCAATCCGGCCGTGGCGAGCGTGCGTACGACATTTACAGCCGCCTGCTGCGCGAGCGCATCGTGTTCCTGGTCGGGCCGGTCAACGATGCGACGGCCAATCTAGTCGTGGCGCAATTGCTGTTCCTGGAGAGCGAGAACCCGGACAAGGACATCTCGCTCTACATCAACTCGCCCGGCGGCTCGGTCAGCGCCGGCCTGTCGATCTTCGACACCATGCAGTTCATCAAGCCGCAGGTCAGTACCCTGTGCCTGGGCATGGCTGCCAGCATGGGCGCCTTCCTGCTGGCGGCCGGCGAGAAGGGGAAGCGTTTCGCGTTGCCCAACTCGAAGATCATGATCCACCAGCCGCTGGGTGGTGCGCAGGGGCAGGCGACTGACATCGAGATCCATGCCCGCGAAATCCTGAAGACCCGCGAGCAGCTGAACAAAATCCTGGCCGACCGCACCGGCCAGGCGCTGGACAAGATCCAGAACGACACCGAGCGCGACTACTTCATGTCCGCCGCCGAGGCGGTCGACTATGGCCTGATCGACAAGGTCGTCGAGCGCCGCGCCTGAGGCGCCAAGCGCGGTTTTTCACTTGACAGGGCCCTGGGGGGGCTGGTCTATCATCGACCGCACCCCAGCCGCCGAGAGACACCCCATGGCAGACAAAAAAGGCGGCTCCAGCGAGAAGGTGCTGTACTGCTCCTTCTGCGGCAAGAGCCAGCACGAAGTCAAGAAACTCATCGCCGGACCCTCGGTCTTCATCTGCGACGAGTGCATCGAGCTGTGCAACGACATCATTCGCGACGAGGTGGCGGCTCCTGCGCCGGCCCTGCGCAGCGCCAAGACCGATCTGCCCACCCCGGCGGAGATCAAGACCACGCTGGATCAGTACGTGATCGACCAGGACGCTGCCAAGCGCACCCTGGCCGTGGCGGTCTACAACCACTACAAGCGCCTGCGTCACCTGGGTGAGGCCGGCAGCGAAGTCGAGCTCAGCAAGAGCAACATCCTGCTGATCGGCCCGACCGGCTCGGGCAAGACCCTGCTGGCCCAGACGCTCGCACGCCTGCTCAACGTCCCCTTCGTGATCGCCGATGCGACCACGCTGACCGAGGCCGGCTATGTCGGCGAGGACGTCGAGAACATCATTCAGAAGCTGCTGCAGAACTGCAATTACGACGTCGAACGGGCGCAGCGCGGCATCGTCTACATCGACGAGATCGACAAGATCAGCCGCAAGGCCGACAACCCCTCGATCACCCGCGATGTGTCGGGCGAGGGCGTGCAGCAGGCCTTGCTGAAGCTGATCGAGGGCACGATGGCCTCGGTGCCGCCGCAGGGTGGGCGCAAGCATCCGAACCAAGACTTCCTGCAGATCGACACGACCAACATCCTGTTCATTTGCGGCGGCGCGTTCGATGGTCTCGAAAAGGTCATTCAGAACCGTTCCGAGAAGTCGGGCATCGGTTTTGGCGCCAGCGTCACCAGCAAGAGCGAAAAGCGCGTGGGTGAGCTGTTCAAGGAGATCGAGCCGGAAGACCTGATGAAGTTCGGCATCATTCCCGAACTCGTCGGTCGCCTGCCGGTCGTCGCCACGCTCAGCGAGCTGAGCGAGGAGGCCCTGGTCAAGATCCTGGTCGAGCCCAAGAACGCGCTCATCAAGCAGTACCAGCAACTGCTCGCCATGGAAGGCGTGGAGCTGGATGTGCGCCCCTCGGCCCTGCAGGCCATCGCCCGCAAGGCCCTGAAGCGCAAGACCGGCGCGCGCGGGCTGCGTTCCATCCTGGAAGCGGCGCTGATCGACACCATGTTCGATCTGCCGAGTCTCGATGGCGTGGCCCAGGTCGTGCTGGACGAGAGCAACATCGACGAGGGCAGCAAGCCCCTGCTGGTCTATCGCGAGGCGAAGGCCAGCGCCTGAACGCATTGGCACCGCGCCGCCCTTGTGGCGGCGCCCTATGGCCCCACATGGGTCTGACCGAGGCCGGTGTCTAGCCGGCCTCAAGCCAAGAAGGATTCCCCAATGTCTGGTCAAACCCCCCTGCCGTCCGAGCTGCTGACGCTGCCGCTGTTGCCCCTGCGCGATGTGGTGGTGTTCCCGCACATGGTGATCCCGCTGTTCGTCGGCCGCCCGAAGTCCATCAAGGCGCTGGAGGCCGCGATGGAGTCGGGCCGCCAGATCATGCTGGTGGCCCAGCGTGCCGCGGCCAAGGACGAGCCCAAGGCCGACGACCTGTTCGAAATCGGTTGCGTGTCCAGCATCCTGCAGATGCTCAAGCTGCCTGACGGCACCGTGAAGGTGCTGGTGGAAGGTTTGCAGCGGGCCCGCACGGTGGCCGTGCACGAGGTGACGGAACACTTCACCGCCGAGGTCCTGCCGGTCTCGCCCGATGTGGCCCAGGCCCCCGAGATCGAAGCCCTGCGCCGGGCGGTGGTCCAGCATTTCGACCAGTACGTCAAGCTCAACCGCAAGATCCCACCCGAGATCCTGACTTCGATCGCCGGCATCGACGATCCGGGTCGCCTGGCCGACACCATGGCCGCGCACCTGCAGCTCAAGCTGGAGGCCAAGCAGGCCGTGCTGGATCTCAGCGACGTGGCCAAGCGCCTGGAAAAGCTGCTGGAGCTGCTGGAGCACGAAGTCGATATCCTGCAGGTGGAAAAGCGCATCCGGGGTCGCGTCAAGCGCCAGATGGAGAAGAGCCAGCGCGAGTACTATCTGAACGAGCAGGTCAAGGCGATCCAGAAGGAGCTGGGTGACGGCGAAGAGGGTGCCGACATCGAGGAACTGGAAAAGCGCATCCAGGCGGCCAAGATGCCCAAGGAAGCGCGCCAGAAAGCCGAAGGCGAGCTCAAGAAATTGCGCCTGATGTCGCCGATGTCCGCCGAGGCCACGGTGGTGCGCAACTACCTGGACACCCTGATCGGCCTGCCCTGGTCCAAGAAGACCAAGATCAAGCACGACCTGCCGCTGGCCGAGGACGTGCTGAACGAAGACCACTTTGGTCTCGACAAGGTCAAGGAACGCATCCTCGAGTACCTCGCGGTGCAGCAGCGCGTCGAAAAGGTCAAGGCTCCCATCCTGTGCCTGGTCGGCCCTCCTGGCGTGGGCAAGACCTCGCTGGGCCAGAGCATTGCCCGTGCCACCGGCCGCAAGTTCGTCCGAATGGCCCTCGGTGGCGTGCGCGATGAAGCCGAGATCCGCGGCCACCGCCGCACCTACATCGGCGCGATGCCGGGCAAGGTGCTGCAGTCGCTGACCAAGGTCGGCACGCGCAATCCGCTGTTCCTGCTCGACGAGATCGACAAGCTGGGTCAGGACTTCCGCGGTGACCCTTCGTCGGCCCTGCTGGAGGTTCTGGACCCCGAGCAGAACCACACCTTCAGTGACCATTACGTCGAAGTCGATTACGACCTCAGCGACGTGATGTTCGTGGCCACAGCCAATTCGCTGAACATCCCGCCGGCCCTGCTGGACCGTCTGGAAGTGATCCGCCTGTCTGGCTACACGGAAGACGAAAAGGTTCACATCGCCCAGAACTACCTGATCCCTAAGCAGCGCAAGAACAACGGCGTCAAGGATGAGGAACTGGTGGTCGAGGAAAGTGCCATTCGTGGCGTGATCCGCTACTACACCCGCGAAGCCGGCGTGCGTTCGCTCGAGCGCGAGATCGGCAAGATCAACCGCAAGGTGGTGAAGGGTCTGCAGTTGAAGAAGATGCAGGCCCCGGTGATCGTCAATGAGGACAACCTCAACGAGTTCCTGGGCGTGCGCAAGTACGACTTTGGCCGCGCTGAGAAGAAGAACCAGGTGGGGCAGGTGGTGGGCCTGGCTTGGACCGAGGTGGGTGGCGACTTGCTGACCATCGAGGCGGCGGTGATGCCTGGCAAGGGCGCCACCATCCGCACCGGTTCGCTGGGTGACGTGATGAAGGAATCCGTCGAGGCCGCGCGCTCGGTGGTGCGTTCGCGTGCCGCCCAGCTCGGCATCAAGGACGAGCTGTTCGAGAAGCGCGACATCCACATCCACGTGCCCGATGGCGCCACACCCAAGGACGGCCCCAGCGCTGGTGCTGCGATGACCACCGCCATCGTCTCGACGCTGACCGGCATCCCCGTGCGCGCCGATGTGGCGATGACCGGCGAGATCACGCTGCGCGGCGAGGTCACGGCCATCGGTGGCTTGAAGGAAAAGCTGCTGGCGGCGCACCGGGGTGGCATCAAGACCGTGCTGATCCCGGAGGAGAACGTCAAGGACCTGCAGGACATTCCCGACAACGTCAAGGAAAGCCTGGAGATCCTGCCGGTGCGCTGGGTCGAGAAGGTGCTGGAACTTGCGCTGGAGCGTGCGCCCGTGCCGCTGACCGAAGAAGAGCTGGCGGCCAAGCCGGCCGAGGCGAAGCCGGCGGCGGGTGAGGCCATCAAGCATTGACGCGAAGACGGGCGGCCCGCTTGTCGAGCCATAAATTTCGCGTATAGAATGTGCGACTTCGCTGACAGCAGCAATGCAATAGGCGAAGCCCTGAAAAGGGTCGGTGCGGGAATAGCTCAGTTGGTAGAGCGCAACCTTGCCAAGGTTGAGGTCGCGAGTTCGAGCCTCGTTTCCCGCTCCAAGAATTCCGAAAAGGGGAGCTTGACCGGCTCCCTTTTTCATCCCGGTCACCAACCGGGGACTGGTCACAGCGGCGCGGTAGCAAAGCGGTTATGCCCCGGATTGCAAATCCGGTCAGTCCGGTTCGACTCCGGACCGCGCCTCCAGGAACAGTTTGTTTGCGGGAATAGCTCAGTTGGTAGAGCGCAACCTTGCCAAGGTTGAGGTCGCGAGTTCGAGCCTCGTTTCCCGCTCCAGATGCTGTGCCGTGCGCCTCGCGCGGCTAGGCGGGAATAGCTCAGTTGGTAGAGCGCAACCTTGCCAAGGTTGAGGTCGCGAGTTCGAGCCTCGTTTCCCGCTCCAGCACAATGCCCCGCTACCCAGCCTGGGTGGCGAAATCGGTAGACGCAGCGGACTTAAACTCCGCCGGTTCCTGAAAAGGGCCGTACGGGTTCGAGTCCCGTCCCAGGCACCAGCGGCGCCCGCCGCTTTCAGACGGTGCAGCGCTCCAGCGCAAACCCCTCCCAGCCCAGCCCTTCGCGCGCCAAGCGCTCCAGTACCGCCGGTTCGCCGGTGGTGGCCAGCCGAATTGGCGCGGGCGCGGCAGCCCGTAAGGGGGTGGACCACAGCCTTGCCGCCTGCAGGGCCACCGCCTCCTCGATCTGCAGCAATTGCACCCCCGGGCCCAGCTCGGCTTGCCAGAGCGTGCGGATGAACGGGTAGTGCGTGCAGCCGAGCAAGGCGGTGTCCACACCGGCCAGCTTGAGCGGCGCGCAGTAGCGCGCCACCAATTCGCGCAAGGCCGGGCTGTCGAGGTCACCCTCTTCGATGTGCTTCACCACCCCCGAGCAAGCAACCGCGGTGATCTGCGCGCCGGCCGCATGGCGTTCGATCAGCGCCTGGAAGCGTGCGCTGTTCACCGTGGCGGTGGTCGCCAGCACACCGACCCGGCCGTTGCGGCTGGCCGCCGCGGCGGGCTTGATGCCGGGTTCGATCCCGACGATGGGTAGATCGGGGTGTTGGCAGCGGAGTGCGTCGGCGGCGGCGGCGGTGGCGGTGTTGCAGGCCACCACCACCAGGGCGGCGCCCTGATCGCGCAGGTGCTGGGTCAGCGCCAGGCTGCGTTCGGTGATGAACTCGCGGCTGCGCTCGCCATAGGGTGCGTTGGCGCTGTCGGCGATGTAGTGCAAGGGCACGCCCGGCAGGGCGTCGCGCAGTGCGGCCAGCACGCTCAGCCCGCCCACGCCGGAATCAAACACCCCCACCGATGCGCTCACATCCTGTCCTTTTGACCCTGCACAAAAAATAGAACGACCGTTCTATTTTCGCCGCAGGTTTGCCCTGAAACCACCCGTTCCCCCTGGGGGCGACCCCTAGAATGCCCGCAGTTTTTCCCTTCTGGAGACCGGGATGAAAGTGCTGGTGCCCGTCAAGCGGGTCGTCGATTACAACGTCAAGGTGCGCGTCAAGAGCGACGGCACCGGTGTGGACATCGCCAACGTCAAGATGTCGATGAACCCCTTCGATGAAATCGCCGTCGAAGAGGCCGTGCGTCTGAAGGAAAAGGGCGTCGTCACCGAGATCATCGCCGTCTCCTGCGGCGTCACGCAGTGCCAGGAGACCCTGCGCACCGCCATGGCCATCGGCGCCGACCGCGCCATCCTGGTCGAGACCGACGCCGAGTTGCAGCCCCTGGCCGTGGCCAAGCTGCTCAAGGCCCTGGTCGACAAGGAGCAGCCGCAGCTCGTCATCCTGGGCAAGCAGGCCATCGACGACGACTGCAACCAGACCGGCCAGATGCTGGCCGCGCTGACCGGCATGCCGCAAGGCACCTTTGCCTCCAAGGTCGAGGCCGTGGATGGTGGCGTGAACGTGACGCGCGAGGTGGACGGCGGCCTGGAAACCGTCAAGCTGGCCCTGCCGGCCGTGGTGACCACCGACCTGCGCCTGAACGAGCCGCGCTACGTCACTCTGCCCAACATCATGAAGGCCAAGAAGAAGCCGCTCGACGTCGTCAAGCCGGCCGATCTGGGCGTCGACGTGACCCCGCGCATCAAGACCCTGAAGGTCATGGAGCCGGCCAAGCGCAGCGCCGGCATCAAGGTGCCCGACGTCGCCACGCTGGTGAGCAAGCTCAAGAACGAAGCCAAGGTGATCTGAAGATGTCCGTCCTCGTCATTGCCGAACACGACCATGGCACCCTGAAGGGCGCCACCCTGAACACCGTCACGGCCGCTGCGGCCTGCGGCGGCGATGTGCACGTCCTGGTGGCTGGCCACAACGCCGCGGCCGCTGCCGCTGCGGCGGCGCAGCTGGCGGGTGTGGCCAAGGTGCTGCATGCCGATGGCGCCTCGCTGGCCGAAGGCCTGGCCGAGAACCTGGCCGCCCAGGTGGTGGCCTTGGCCTCGGGCTACACGCACATCCTGTTCCCGGCCACCGCCAGCGGCAAGAACGCCGCCCCGCGCGTGGCCGCCCTGCTGGATGTGGCGCAGATCAGCGACATCACCAAGGTCATCAGCGCCGACACCTTCGAGCGCCCGATCTACGCCGGCAACGCCATCGCCACCGTGCAATCGGTCGATGCCGTGAAGGTCATCACCGTGCGCACGACTGGCTTTGATGCCGCCGCCGCAGGCGGCAGCGCCGCGGTGGAGTCCATCCCCGCCGTCACCGACTCGGGCAAGAGCAGCTTTGTGGGCCGCGAGCAGACCAAGAGCGACCGCCCCGAGTTGACCGCCGCGAAGATCATCGTCTCCGGTGGCCGGGCCCTGGGGTCGAGCGACCAGTTCAACACCGTGCTGACCCCGCTGGCCGACAAGCTGAACGCCGCCCTGGGTGCCAGCCGTGCCGCCGTGGATGCGGGCTACGCCCCGAACGACTGGCAGGTCGGTCAGACCGGCAAGATCGTCGCGCCGCAGCTCTACATCGCCTGCGGCATCAGCGGTGCCATCCAGCACCTGGCGGGCATGAAGGACTCCAAGGTGATCGTGGCGATCAACAAGGATCCGGAAGCGCCGATCTTCAGCGTGGCGGACTACGGCCTCGAGGCCGATCTGTTCACCGCCGTGCCCGAGTTGGTCAACAGCCTGTAAACCGACCCAGCCTGATTCCGAGGCGCCGCCACCAGAGGGTGCCGGCGCCTTTTTCATTCCCGAAAGCCACCCCATGAGCTACACCGCCCCCGTCAAGGACCTGCTGTTCAACATGGCCCATCTGGCCGAGCTGGACAGCCTGACCCAGATCCCCGCCTTTGCCGATGCCGGCCTGGACACCGCACAGGCGGTGCTGGAAGAGTGCGCCAAGCTGTGCCAGGACGTCATCGCCCCGCTGAACCATGCGGGCGACAAGAACCCGAGCAGCTGGGCCGACGGCCAGGTCACCACCACGCCGGGCTTCAAGGAGGCCTTCCGCCAGTACGTGGAGGGCGGTTGGCAGGGCCTGGTGCACCCCACCGAGTTCGGCGGCCAAGGCCTGCCCAAGGTCATCGCTGCGGCCTGTCAGGAGCTGGTGAACAGCGCCAACCTGAGCTTCGCGCTGTGCCCGCTGCTCACCGACGGCGCCATCGAGGCCCTGCTGACGGCCGGCAGCGATGAGCTCAAGACCCGCTATATCCCCAAGATGATCGACGGCAGCTGGACGGGTTCCATGAACCTGACCGAGCCGCAGGCCGGCTCCGACCTGGCCCTGGTGCGCACGCGCGCCGAGCCGCAGGGTGATGGCACTTACAAGGTCTTCGGCACCAAGATCTTCATCACCTATGGCGAGCACGACATGGCCGAGAACATCGTCCATCTGGTGCTGGCCCGCGTGCCCGGCGCGCCGGCGGGCGTGAAGGGCATCAGCCTCTTCGTGGTGCCCAAGTTCCTGGTGAATGGCGATGGTTCGCTCGGCGCGCGCAACGACGTGCACTGCGTCTCCATCGAGCACAAGCTGGGCATCAAGGCCAGCCCCACGGCCGTGCTGCAGTTTGGCGACCACGGCGGCGCGGTGGGTTACCTGGTGGGCGAGGAGAACCGGGGCCTGGAGTACATGTTCATCATGATGAACGCGGCGCGCTACGGCGTGGGCGTGCAGGGCTTGGCGCTGAGCGAGCGCGCCTACCAGCAGGCCGTGGCCTACGCGAAGGACCGCGTGCAGAGCCGCCCGGTGGATGGCTCGCAGCCGGGCGCGGCCACCATCATTCACCACCCCGATGTGCGCCGCATGCTGATGACCATGCGCGCCCTGACCGAGGGCTGCCGCGCCATGGCCAGCGTGGCCGCGGCCGCCTACGACCGCACCCATGCGGCGGGCGACAAACAGGCGCAGGCCTTCTACGAGTTCCTGGTGCCGCTGGTGAAGGGCTACAGCACCGAAGCCAGCCATGAGGTCACCTCGCTGGGCGTGCAGATCCATGGCGGCATGGGCTTCATCGAGGAAACCGGTGCGGCCCAGCATTACCGCGACGCCAAGATCCTCACCATCTACGAGGGCACCACCGCCATCCAGGCCAACGATCTGGTGGGCCGCAAGACCCTGCGCGACGGTGGCCAGTACGCCCGCTCCATCGCGGCCCTGGTGGAAGCCACGGAGCTGGAGCTGGCGCAGGGCGGCGAGGCCGCACACGCCGTGCGTGCCAACCTCAGCCATGCCCGCCAGGCCTACCTGGCCGTGGTGGACTACATGGCCGAGCAGGGCAAGAGCAACCCCAACGCCGTCTTCGCCGGCTCGGTGCCTTACCTGATGCTGGCCGGCAATCTGGTGGCGGGCTGGCAGCTGGCGCGCAGCCTGCTGGTGGCCGAGAAGGAATTGGCCGCTGGCCAGGACGCCGCCTTCATGCAGGCCAAGATCACCACCGCGCGCTTCTATGCCGAGCACATCCTGCCGCGCACCGCGGCGCTGCGCGATGCGGTGCTGAACGGCGCCGGCTCTGCCCTGGCGCTGCCGCTGGAGGCCTTCTGATGGCTTTGCCCCCGATCCTGCAGGGCCTGCGGCTGCCGGTGGTGGCCTCGCCGATGTTCATCGTCTCGGTGCCGGCGCTGGTGATCGCCCAATGCAAGGCCGGCATCGTCGGCTCCATGCCGGCGCTCAATGCGCGGCCGGCCGAGTTGCTGGACGACTGGCTGGCCGAGATCACCGAGGCCCTGGCCGCGCACGACCGCGCGCATCCGGAGGCCCCGGCGGCGCCGTTCGCCATCAACCAGATCGTGCACAAGAGCAATGACCGCCTGGAGCACGACATGGCGGTGTGCGCCAAGTACAAGGTGCCCATCGTCATCACCAGCCTGGGTGCACGTGAAGACATCAACCAGGCGGTGCACGACTGGGGCGGCATCGTGCTGCACGACATCATCAACAACAAGTTCGCCAAGAAGGCAATCGAGAAGGGCGCCGACGGCCTGATCGCCGTGGCCGCGGGCGCGGGTGGCCACGCCGGCGTGAAGAACCCGATCCCGCTGATCCAGGAGATCCGTGAGTGGTTCGATGGTCCCCTGCTGCTTTCCGGCGCCATCGGCACCGGTGACGGCATCCTGGCCGCCCAGGCCATGGGGGCGGACCTGGCCTACATCGGCTCGGCCTTCATCGCCACCGAAGAGGCGCGCGCCACGCCCGAGTACAAGGCGGAGATCGTGGGCGGGACGAGTGACGACATCGTCTACACGAACCTGTTCACCGGTGTGCACGGTAACTACCTGCGTGGCTCCATCGAGCGCGCCGGCCTGGACCCCGAAAACCTGCCGGAATCCGACCCCAGCAAGATGAACTTCGGCGGCGGCGCCGCGGCCAAGGCCTGGAAGGACATCTGGGGCTGCGGCCAGGGCATTGCGCCTATCAAGGAAGTGCTGCCTACCGCGGCGTTGGTGGAACGCCTGGCGCGCGAGTACCGCGCCGCACGCGAGCGCTTGAAGCTCTGAACAGCGGCGCGGCCTTCAGGGGGACGGGCTGAGGCCGCGCGGCGTCGGCTGAGGCGCTTCCTCCAGCAGGCCGCGGCCGCGCTGTTGCCGGTACTTGTGGCTCAGTGCGTTGCGCTGCGCCGTGGAGGTCGGCATGCGTGCGTCTACGGCCCGGCTCTCGCCTTCGGCCAGCAACTGCTGCAGCCAGGCCGCGCCGGCGGAGTTGGGATGGCAGCGCGCCTCCTGCTCGATCCAGGCCGTGGACTCGCCCAGGAAGTCCCCATTCATCCACGCCATGCGAGCCTCCGTGTCGCGTGCGCGATCCTTCCAGTGCTCTGGCACGGGCCGTGCCGTGCGTGCCAGGGCCAGCAGCAGGGCCTCGTCCAGCAGATCCTGGCGCTGGTGCTTCCAGAGATGCTCGGCCAAGGCGCCGCAGTCCAGGCCTGCGCTGGTCACTCGTTCGCGGCAATGCCGGATCAAGGACGACCAGTGCGGCGCCACGAAGGCGGCGCGCATGCCGATCAGGATGAAGACTTGGCTGCTGCGCTGCAGGCCCGGGCCGGGGGCTGGGTCCAGCGCAGCCAGGCGGCGCAGGTATTCGATGCGTGGGTCGACCGACTGCGTGCCCCTGAACAGGGCTCTGGCATAGCGTTCGACCACTTCTGGTGCGGCATGCGCCCCAGGCGGGCGCAGCTGCAGGGCTTGCAGATTGCTGGGCTCCACTTCGATCCACAGCGCGGCCAGGGCTTCGCAGCCCGGCTCGCTGGTCTTGCAGAGTGTGTGCGCTGAGAGCCCGACCACATAGGGGTCGCGTGTGCGTTCCGCCAGGGCCTGCAGGCGCGCGTGGGCGCCTGAGCGGTCATGGCCTGGATGGTTGAGCAGCCAGAGCACATCCGCCGTGGCTTGAGAAGGCGGGTCGGGCCGCGCGCGCAGCAGCTGCTCCCATTCCCGCGTCAGATCTTGCGCTGCGCGCTCCTGCTCGGCCTGCCATTGCTCGGCCACGGTGATGAGCGCCGCCGACGCCTGGCCCTGGGCCTGCGCGGCCAGCAGGGCCTGGCCGTTGGCGCACCAGGCCTGGCCGCGTGCGCGCCAGCGTGCTTCGCGGCTCTGCGGTTCGGCGGGAGCAGTTGCCGGTCGTGTGACGAGCCGGGCCGGCCCGATGGCGGGTGGAGGTGGCGTGCCAAGCGGCGCAGCGGTCAATGCCTTGGCAAGCGGTGGCGTTGCGGATTCGACCCTGGTCTGCGGCCGCAGCAGCCAGACGGCCAGCAGCCCTGCAGCCAGGCAGGTGGGTAGTGCGACCCACAAGATGGTGCGGCGAGGCGGGGGCATGGGGCAGCTGAAAACTGAGCGAACCAAGGCGCGCGAAGTATGCGTGTTGCGGCATGGCGCGGGGTTCGGAGCCGCCGTGCCGATGCCATTGCACGCGGCGCGGGGTTGCGGGTATTCCGAATTCCCCGACCCGGACAAATCCCAGCCCGTTTGAAATCTTCCGTAACAGCTCTGACGAAGCCTCCCTCCTAGACTGCGCCGCCTCAGCCCAGCCCCCGCGCTGGCTGCTGAACCCGGCGGGAACCGCGCGTTCCCGCCCCGCTGTACCGGGGGCTTCAAGCCGTGCCCTGGGGGGCCGATGGCCCCGGAACCCGCAGTAACCGCAGTAACCGTTTTGCAGTTGACCCCGAGCAGTAGCGCGCTCCCCGCCTTGGGAGTTGGATCGCTGAACCGGAGGAAGCATGGCTGTAATCAATCGGAAGGCCTTCAAGCAGACCTTTCTGGCCGCCTGTGTGCTGGCCGCAGTGGGTGGGTCGGGCATGGCCCTGGCGGGTGGGGTGGACGTGAGTCCTCCCGCCCAGATGACGGATCGCCTGATCGTCAAGTACCGCGAGGGCGCGCGCCCCTCGCCCGCGCTGAGCCGCATCGGCATGGAACGCGGGCTGGCGCTGACCGAGCTCAAGACCAATGCCCTGGGGGCCACCGTGTTCGCGCTCAATCGCGCGGGCAGCCTGGACGAGCTGCGCGCCTTTGCCGCCCAGCTGGCGGCGGACGATCCTTCAATCGAGTACGCCGAGCCCGACCGCATCCTGCAGGCCCTGATGACGCCCAATGACCCGGACTACAGCAAGCTCTGGGGTCTGCAGGGCGGCGCCGGCGGCATCCGCGCCAACACCGCCTGGGACAGCCGCAATGGCGCCGGTGTGGTGGTGGCGGTGATCGACACCGGCATCCGCCCGCATGCCGATCTGGCGGGCCAGACCGTAGCCGGCTACGACATGATTGCCAACACCACCACGGCCAATGACGGCGGCGGGCGTGATAGCGACCCCTCCGACCCTGGTGACTGGAACACCTCGGGCCAGTGCGGCACCTCGCCGGCGCGCAATTCGAGCTGGCATGGCACCCATGTGGCCGGCACCATTGCCGCGGCGGGCAACAACAGCCTCGGGGTCATCGGCGTGGCCTATGGCGCCAAGATCCAGGCGGTGCGGGTGCTGGGCCGCTGCGGCGGCTACACCTCGGACATCGCCGACGCCATGATCTGGGCCTCGGGCGGCACGGTGTCCGGCGTGCCGGCCAATGCCACGCCCGCAAAGGTGCTGAACCTCAGCCTGGGCGGCGGCGGCAGCTGCGACACCACCAGCCAGAACGCCATCAACAGCGCGCGTTCGCGCGGCACCACGGTGGTGGTGGCAGCGGGCAACTCCAATGCCAATGCCAGCGGCTTCAGCCCGGCCAGCTGTGCCGGCGTGATCAGCGTGGCGGCCATCGGCCCCACCGGTGGCAAGGCGCCGTACTCGAACTACGGCGCGGTGGTGGACGTGGCTGCACCGGGCGGCAACACCAGCAGCGGTGCGGCCAACGGCATCTACTCCACGCTCAACAGTGGCACCACCACGCCGGGTTCGGACAGCTACGCCTTCTACCAGGGCACCTCGATGGCGGCCCCGCATGTGGCAGGCGTGGCGGCGCTGCTCTACCAGGCCAAGCCCACGGCCACGCCGGACGAGATCGAGGCCGCCATCAAGAGCTCGGCGCGCGCCTTCCCGGCCGCCTGCAGTCAGTGCGGCACCGGCATCGTGGATGCACCGGCCGCGCTGGCGGCCCTGGATGGCACGCCGCCACCGCCAACCGTGGCCGAGGTCGAGCCGAACAACTCGATCTCCGCGGCCCAGCTCATCAGCACGGCGGGGGTGCAGGTCAACGGCGGCCTGTCCAGCAGCAGCGACGGCGACTACTTCCGCGTTGATCTGCCGGCCGGCAAGACCCTGACGGCGACGCTGAACCCGGGCTCGCGAGACTTCGATCTGTACATCGTCAACAGCAGCGGCAGCACCCTGGCCAGCAGCGTCAAGGGGGCCGGTCAGATCGATGTGGCCAGCTCGACCAACACCGGCAGCAGCACGGTCAGCCGCTATGTGCGGGTGCGCTACTACAGCGGGGGCGCCGGCTCCTACACGCTGAAGCTGAGCTGGTAAGCGCCAGCCTCCGAGCCCGCGGGGGCGCCCTGGTGGGGCCCCCGCTCCCCTTCCTTTCCGTTCGATTCCGCAGGGCCGTTGCCATGCTGCCGGCTCGCATCCTGGAGAAGCCTTGTGACCCTCCGTCTCACCCCCCTGGCCGCTGCACTGAGCCTGTTCGGCCTGATCTCGACGGCCCAAGCGAACTCCGGCCATGCCCAGGCCGGCTCGCCCGAAATGAGCCAGGCGCGTGCGCAGGAACTGCAGCGCAGCGCGCAGATCTTTGAAGTGCGCCATGCCAGCCCGGCCATGCTGCGCAAGGCCGCGATCAGCTTCCACCACGCGGTGCTGGAGGCGCCGGAAGGCTTGCTGGTGCTGGAGCTGGACAAGAGCGAGCAGGCGCAGCTGCGCGGCTTCGGCTTCAAGCTCAGCCCGGCCAAGGATTTCATTGGCCGGCGCGATGGCGTGCTGAACGAGCTGCAGCGCCGCGCTGCGGCAGGCGAGGGCGCTTCGGTGCAGTCCATCCCCAGCTACAGCTGCTACGAAACGGTGGAGGAGAGCTTCACCGCGGCGCAGGCCATGGCCACGGCCAAGCCGGCGCTGGCGAGCTGGATCGACGTGGGGGATTCCTGGCAGAAGGCGCAGGGTTCGGGTGGCTACGACATCCGCGTGCTCAAGCTCACCAACAGCGCGGTGGCGGCCCCCGCGGGCGGCAAGCCCAAGCTCTTCATCAACAGCGCCATCCATGCGCGCGAATACGCCACCGCCCCGCTGTCCCTGGCCTTCGCGCGCTGGCTCTTCGACGGCCATGGCGTGGACGCCGACGCCACCTGGATCCTCGACCACCACGAGGTCCACTTCATGCTGCAGACCAACCCCGACGGCCGCAAAAAGGCCGAAGGGGGCCTGAGCTGGCGCAAGAACGCCAACAACAACTACTGCGCCAACACCAACACCCGTGGCGCGGACCTGAACCGCAACTTCAGCTTCGGCTGGAACACCACCAACGGCCAGGGCAGCAGCGGCAGCGTCTGCAACGAGACCTACCGCGGGCCCAGCGCCGGCAGCGAACCGGAGATCCAGGCCATCCAGGCCTATGTGCGCTCGATCTTCCCGGACCGCCGCGGCCCCAACAAGACGGATGCGGCGCCGGCCGACACCCCGGGCATCCATCTCGACATTCACAGCTACAGCCGCCTGGTGCTCTGGCCCTGGGGTGATGTGAGCACGCCCGCGCCGAATGGCACGGCGCTGCAGACCCTGGGTCGCAAATTCGCCTTTCACAACGGCTACACGCCCCAGCAATCGGTCGGTCTCTACCCCACCGACGGCACCAGCGATGGCGTGAGCTATGGCGAACTCGGCGTGGCGGCCTACACCTTCGAGCTGGGCACCGCCTTCTTCGAGAGCTGCACCAACTTCAACAACACCATCAAGCCCGGCAACCTGCCCGCGCTGATCTACGCCGCCAAGGTGGTGCGCACGCCCTACATCACCCCCGCCGGGCCGGACATCACCAGCCTCGCCCTGGGTCAGGGTGCCTCGGGCGGCGGGGTGCAGCCCGGCGTGGCGGTCACGCTCACGGCCGCCGCCAGCGATGCCCGCTTCAATAACAGCAATGGCAGCGAAGGCACCCAGGCGATTGCGGCGGCCGAGTACTACCTCGACACCCCGCCCTGGCTGCCCGGTGCGGTGGCGGTGCCCATCCAGGCGGCCGATGACAGCTTCAACAGCGTGAGCGAGAACCTGACGGCGACCATCCCCACCGGCACCCTGCCGGTGGGCCGCCACACGGTGTTCGTGCGCGCCCGCGATGCCTCCGGCGCCTGGGGCGCCTTCTCGGCCGCCTTCCTGAACATCAGCAATGGGACGCCGACGCTGGACGCCAACTTCTTCGCCCAGTGCAATGGCCTGAGCTGCAGCTTCGACGCCAGCAGCTCCACCGGCAGCCCGAGCAGCTACCAATGGGCCTTCGGGGACGGCGGCAGTGGCAGCGGCGTCAGCATCGGCCGCACCTACGCCGCAGCCGGCACCTACAACGTCACGCTCACCGTGGGCAATGGCAGCAGCACCAACAGCGAGACCAAGGCCGTGGTGGTGACCAACCCCAGCACCATCGTCAACGAGGTGGAGAGCAACAACACCATCGGCACGGCCACGATGGTGTCGCCGCCGCAGGCCATCGTGCCGGGCAGTCTCTCGACCACCAGCGACACCGACTACTTCGCGGTGCCGCTGCCGGCCGGGGCCACGCTGAAGGCCACGCTGACGCCGCCCAGCAGCGGCGTGGACTACGACCTCTACATCGTCAACAGCAGCGGCACCACGCTGGCCAGCGGCACCAAGGGGGCCGGCCAGGTGGACGTGGCCAGCAGCACCAACACCGGCAGCACGCAGGTGACGCGCTATGTGCGGGTGCGCTACTACAGCGGCGGCGCGGGCAGCTACTCGCTGAAGATCGAGCGCTGAACGCGGGGCGTCGCCCGGGAAATCCCCGGGCGGCGCCGGCCCCTGCCGGGCTGAGGGGCGGGCATGATGGTCTGCGCCATGGACCTCACGCCCGCCCAAGTCATCGTCTTCGCCACGCCGGTCTTTCTGGGCCTGATCGCGCTGGAATTCGGCATCGGCTGGGCGCGCGGCCGGCGTGACTACCGCTGGGCGGACGCAATGAACTCCATCGGCCTGGGGATGCTCAGCCAGCTCGTGGGTCTGTTCACGCGCGTCTTCAACCTGGGTATCTACACCTGGGTCTACCAGCACGCGGCCTTGTTCGAGCTCTCGGCCCAGTCCCTCTGGGTCTGGCTGTTCGCCCTGCTGGGCTACGACTTCTGCTACTACTGGCTGCACCGCGGCGGGCACCGCGTGGCCCTGCTCTGGGCGGCGCACTCGGTGCACCACCAGAGCGAGGATTTCAACCTCAGCACCGCGCTGCGCCAGACCAGCAGCGGCTTCCTGTTCGGCTGGCTCTTCTACCTGCCGCTGGCGCTGCTGGGCGTGCCGCCGCTGGTGTTTGGCGTGGTGGCGCTGATCGACCTGCTCTACCAGTTCTGGGTGCACACCGAGCTGGTGGGCAAGCTGGGTTGGTTCGACCGCTGGTTCTGCTCGCCCAGCAACCACCGCGTGCACCACGCCGTGAACCCGCAGTACCTGGACAAGAACTACGGCGGCATCCTCATCATTTGGGACCGCCTGTTCGGCACCTTCGCCGAGGAAGAGGAGCGCTGCGTCTACGGCACGGTCAAGCCCCTGCGCAGCTGGGACCCGCTGTGGGCGAACGGGATCGGCTATGTGGAGATCGCCAAGGCCTGGCGGGCCGCGCGGGGCTGGGGCGGCCGGCTGGCCGCGCTGCTGGCGCCACCGGGCTGGCAGCCGGGTGGGGCCATGCCCCAGGTGGACTTGCAGCGCCCGCGCTTCGACCCGCCGCTGGCCGGCGCGCGCCTGGCGCTGGCCTTGCTGCTCTTCGTGGGGGCCATGGCCGCCACCCTGGCCCTGCTGTGGTGGGCCGCGAGCCTGGCGCCGCTGCCGCTGGCAGCGGCCTCGGCCGCGGTGGTGGGGCTGCTGTGGGCTTGCGGCCGGGCCTGCCAGCCGGGTTCAGCTCACCCTTAGCTGGCGGTCGTGCCAGCGCCCCAGCAGCAGCAGGGCGCTGACTGAACCCAGCAGGGCCATGCCCATGTCGGATTGCGTGTCCCAGGGGTCGCCCTGGGTGCCCAGGAATTCATCCGCACCCTGGCCCAAGCCGACGGCGGCGCCCCACTCGATGAGTTCGTAGCAGGCGCTGATGGCCAGGCAGATGCAGACGACGATGAAGAACAGCATGCGGCGCCCCTGCACATGGGCGCCGCGCAGCAGGATTTCCCGCGCCACCAGGGCCGGCACGAAACCCTGGGCGAAGTGGCCGATCTTGTCGTAGGGGTTGCGCGCCAGGCCGAACCAGTCCTGCAGGGTGAAGCCCAGGGGCACGCGGGCATAGCTGTAGGCGCCGCCCAGCATCAGGATGGCGGCGTGCACGAACAGCGCGCCGTAGAGCAGGCTGGTGAGCGGGTAGCGCCCATGCGTGGCCATCAGCAGCGGCAGGGCGATCAGCACCGGCGCCACCTCCATGAACCAGGTCAGGCGATCAAACGGCTGCCAGCCGGACCCGACCAGCAGGCCGAGTTGCGCGGCCAGGGCGATCCAGAGGGTGCGGGTGCTGGGGGTGTGCAGGTTTGTCATCGTTGCAGGGGCAGGGGGCTGCTCTTGAGGCGGCGCAGCACGAAGCTGCTCTTGCTGTGGCGGATGCCGGGGATCTTGTAGAGCCGCTCGCGCAGCAGGCGCTCGTAGTCGCGCGTGTTTTCCACTGCGATGCGGATGAAGTAGTCGTAGTCGCCCGAGACCAGATAGGCATCCAGCACCTCGGGGATCTCGGCCAGCGCACGGCCGAAGGCGAACAGGGCTTCGTCGGAATGGCTGTCCAGCGTGACCTGCACGATCACCGTGTCGCCCAGGCCAAGCTTCTCGGCATTCAGCTGCACGGTGTAGCCCTCGATGACCCCGGCCGCCTCCAGGCGCTTGATGCGCGCCCAGCAGGGCGAGCTGGTCAGGCCCACCGCCTTGCTGAGCTCGTTGAGGCTGATGCGGGCATCGCGCTGCAGCTCGGCGAGGATGGCGCGGTCGAACTTGTCCAGCTGGCTCATGCTGAGTAAAGTCCTAGTAGAAGCAAAGTTTGCTGATTTAACCAGAAACCAGCAGAAAAGCAGCAGCACTTTCTGGGCACGCTTCGGCACAGTGAGCGCATGAACGCACGCCTTGACCCGGCCGATCTGCTGGCCCTCGATGAGCCCGCGCCGCCCAGCGGCGCCGCGCAGCTGATCCGCACCCTGATTGATCTGGGGGTGGACACGGTGTTCGGCTACCCCGGCGGCGCCGTGCTGCCGCTCTACGACGCCCTGCACGCCGAGCCGCGCCTGCGCCATGTGCTGGTGCGCCACGAACAGGCGGCGGTGCATGCGGCCGAAGGCTATGCGCGCAGCACCGGGCGCATCGGCGTGGTCTTCGTCACCTCGGGGCCGGGCGTGGCCAACACGGTGTCGGGGCTGCTGGATGCGTTCTCCGATTCCATCCCGCTGCTCTGCATCAGCGGCCAGGTCAAGCGCGAGGCCATCGGCACCCAGGCCTTCCAGGAATGCGATGCCCTGGCCATCACAAGCTCGGTGACGAAGTGGAACGTGCAGGTGCGCGCGGCCGACGAGATCGACGCCACCGTGCGCCGCGCGGTGGCACTGGCGCAGCAGGGTCGGCCCGGGCCGGTGCTGATCGATCTGCCGAAGGACGTGCAGGCCGAGCCCGTGCGCGCCGCCGCCTTGGCGCGCCCGGCGCCGCCTGTGCCGGTGGCGCCCAAGGCCAGCCTGCGGGCACGGGCCGAGCTGGCCGCGCTGGCCCTGGCCGCCGCCCGCCGGCCGGTGTTCTACGGCGGTGGCGGCCTGGTGAATGCGGGGGAGGGCGCCTGCGCCGCCTTCACCGAGCTGGTGCGCCGCACCGGTGCCCCCTGCACGCTCACGCTGATGGGCCTGGGCGCGCTGCCGGCCAGCAGCCCGCAATGGCTGGGCATGCTGGGCATGCACGGCACGTACGAGGCCAACCTGGCCATGCACGAGGCCGATGTGATCGTGGCCGTGGGCGCGCGCTTCGACGACCGCGTGACCAGCCGGCTGCACGACTTCTGTCCGCATGCCAGCTTCATCCAGCTGGACATCGACCCGGCGCAGATCGGCCGCGTGGTGCAGCCGCGCCTGGCCCTGGTGGGCGACTGCGGCGAGAGCTTGCAGGCCCTGCTGACCGCCTGGGGCGAGCGGCCCGCACCCGATTTGACGGAGTGGCGGGCGCAGATCGAGGCCTGGCGCGCGCGCCGCTCGCTGGCCTACCGCGACGACCCCGCGCACATCGTGCCGCAGGCCCTGCTGCAGGCGCTGGACCGCCAGCTGCATGGGCGCGACGCCATCGTCAGCACCGATGTCGGCCAGCACCAGATGTGGGCCGCGCAGTACCTGGGCTTCGAGCGGCCGCGCCGCTTCCTCACCAGCGGCGGCGCCGGCACCATGGGCTACGGGCTGCCGGCGGCCATTGGCGCGCAGATCGCCCACCCGGGGCGCACGGTGGTGTGCGTCAGCGGCGACGCCTCGGTGCTGATGAACTTGCAGGAGCTGGCCACGGCAGTGCAGCACCGCGCGCCCGTCAAGCTGGTGCTGGTGAACAACGGCCGCATGGGCATGGTGCGGCAGTGGCAGCAGCTGCACTACGAGGGGCGCTACAGCCACAGCTACACGGAGGCCCTGCCGGACTTCGTGCAGGTGGCGCGCGGCTTTGGCTGGCAGGCACGCCGGGTGACGGCGCGCGCCGAGCTGGAAGACGCGTTGGCCGAATGCCTGGCCAGCGAGCAGCCCTTCTTCCTGGATGCGGTGGTGCAGGCCGAGGAGAACTGCTACCCCATGATCCCGGCCGGCGCCGGCCATCACGAAATGCTGCTGGCGCCGGCTTGAACTCGGGGCCAGGCGCCCCATCTGCCAAGCCTTGCTGCTGCGGATCGCGTCATGGCCCTTGTGTTTGTGCTGCTGCTGGGCCTGGCCCTGATCGCCTGGTGGCTGGCCGAGCCCTGGCTGCGTTCGCTGCGCCGGGCCCGCCTGCGCAATCAGCCCTTTCCGGCCGCTTGGCGGCGCATCCTGCGCCGGCGCGTGCCCCAAGTGGCCACTCTGCCGCCCGACCTGCAGCTGCGCCTCAAGGGCCTGATCCAGGTCTTCCTGGCCGAGAAGCCCATCATTGGCTGCGGTGGCCTCACGGTGACGGACGAGATGCGCGTCACCATCGCCGCCCAGGCCTGCCTGCCCCTGTTGGGCGCCACGCGCGGCTACTACCCGGCGCTGCGCCAGGTGCTGCTCTACCCCGGTGCCTTCGTCGTCAACCGGCCCGTCAACGCCCCCGGCGGCGTGGTGCAGGACCAGCGCCGCGCGCTGGCCGGCGAGAGCTGGGTGCAGGGCCAGGTGCTGCTGAGCTGGGAGGATGTGCGCGCCGGCGCGGCCGACCCGCGCGACGGCCAGAACGTCGTCATCCACGAGTTCGCGCACCAGCTCGACCAGGTCAAGGGCCATGCCAATGGCGCGCCGCCGCTGGCCACTGCGCAGGCCCAGGCGGTGTGGAGCCGCGTGATGCAGAACGAATTCGACGCCCTGCAGACGCGGGTGGCCTGGGGCGAGCCGGGCCTGCTGGGAAGCTACGCGGCCACCGACCCGGCCGAGTTCTTTGCCGTGCTCAGCGAGCTGTTCTTCGAGCGGCCGTATGAACTGCGCGCGCAGCACGCGGCGCTGTATGCGGAACTGGCGAACTTCTATCGCCTGAACCCCGCAGCCTGGTAGTCGGGTCATGGGTTTCTCCTGGGGATGACGCGCCGGGCGCGTCGTCCAATGGCGCGCTCGAATTGCGCCGCCACCCCAGGAGGAATCCATGCTGACCACCAACGCCACCCCCGCCCAGCAGCCCACCCTGCCGCAGCAGGATGACGCCGCCGCGCGCAAGCAGCGCGCCTTTGATCTTTCGCTGGCGCGCACCAACTACAACTACATGCTGAGCTACCTGGACGGCGTACCGATCTCGGCCGACCTGCCCAAGGGCGAGGAGTTCACGCCGGCCTACGAGATGAAGGTGTTCGAGGTCTTCGAGCTGCTGGCCGACAACTTCAAGAACGCCGTCATGCTGCTGCTCAGGCGCCAGCTCGAAAGCGATCTGCCCACCGAGACCCTGCAGCGCGTCAAGCAGACCTACGAGCAGCTCAAGCAGGATTTCAGCCTGCTGCACCTGAAGCGCGAGGCGCAGGAGTTCGATGCCTTCCTGAAGGCTTTGTCCGAGCTGCCCGAGGCGCTGGAGAAGGTCATGCGCCTGCCGGCCGACCTGCTGAAGATGGCCACCGGGCTGCAGAAGGTGTTCGAGGATTTCAAGAAGGACGGCCCGACCGCCTTCCTCAAGTCCACCCTCTTCGACATGCTGGCCCAGACCCATGGCCGCAACTACCTGCTGGCCCAGAGCCTCGACGATTACGAAGCGCTCTTCATCAACCTGCCCAAGCCGCTGATGCTGAGCATCGACGAACAGCCCTGGATGCCGCAGGACGGCCAGAAGCCCTGCGAACAGGACTGGTACTTCGGGCTGATGCAGACCGCCGGCTACAACACCACGCTGCTGCGTGGCCTGGTGCTGGAGCCCAGCAGAACGGCGCCGCAGGCGGTGGTCTTGAGCGAGCTGCAGCGCAAGATGCCGATCAGCGACGCGCTGCTTCAGAAGGTGGTGGGCGACCCGACGCTGACCCTGGTCGACGCGGTGCGCAAGAACCGTCTTTATGTGTGCGACTACGCGATGCTGGAAGGCGCCAAGCCCGACGAGCTGCAGGGCGTGCCGCGCTACCTGGCCGCGCCGATTGCGCTCTTCTACTGGAACCCGCAGCCGCCGGCCGGCTACCCACCGCAGGCCGAGGGCGTGATGCAGCCCATCGCCATCCAGCTGCTGCAAGCCCACGACCCCGAGACCGCGCCGATCTTCACCCCCAACGACTGCGCCGGCGCGCAGGACCCGAACGGCCTGAAGTGGCGGGTCGCCAAGTTCATTGTTGGTGCGGTGCAGGCCATCCAGCACGAGTCGGTGGCGCATCTGGGCGAGACGCATTTGATGATCGAGCCCATGGCCGTGGCTGCGCACCGCCAGCTGGCGCTGACGCACCCCTTGATGAAGCTGCTGATTCCGCACTTCCGCTTCACCATCAACATCAACGACTCGGCCCTGCACAGCCTGATCGCCCCGGGCGGCGTGGTGGCCACCAATGTCGGGCCGGCGATCGAGTCGACGCTGGAGATGGTTCGCCTGGCCCACGAAGCCTGGCGCTGGGACGACAACCACCCCGAGCGCCTGTTCAAGCTGCGCGGGGTGGACCATCTGCCGGACTTCGCCTTCCGCGACGACGCGCTGCTGCTCTGGCCGGCCATCCACAAATTCGTGTCCGGCTATCTGCGCATCTATTACCAGTGCGACGCCGACCTGCTGGAGGACAGCGAGCTGCAGGGCTGGATCCACGAGCTGACCGCACCGCAGTACGGCGGCCTCCAGGGTCTGGGCGGGCTGACGGCGACGGGTGACCCGCAGCGTCCCTGGCGCATCGACAGCCTGGACTACCTGATCGACATGGTGGCGCAGATCCTCTACATCGCCGGACCGCAGCATGCGGCGGTGAACTACGCCCAGTACCCCATGATGAGCTACATGCCGGTGGTGGCCGGCACCATCTACGCGCCGCCGCCCACGCGCAGCACCGTCATCCAGACCAAGGAAGACTGCAAGCTCTGGTTCCCGCCTCTGGATGTGGGCCTGTACACCTTCTCATTCGAGTACCTGCTCAGCGGCGTGCAGTTCGACCGCTTTGGCCATTACGAGCACAACCCGCGTGTGCCGTACTTCCAGGACGAGCGCGTGCAGCCCTGCGTGGCCGAGTTCCAGGACGCGCTGGCGCTGGCTGAGATCGAGATCCGGCGCCGCAACCGCCTGCGTCCGCTGCCCTACCTCTACCTGCTGCCCTCGCACATTCCGAACAGCATCAGCATCTGAGTCTTCTGTTCCGGGCTGCGCCCAGCCCGGGGCAAGGCCCGTTCACCTTAGGTGCGTTCAGGCCGGTGCGTTGCGGCTGCAGTTGCGGCCCTCGCGCTTGGCCTGGTAGAGCGCCTGGTCGGCGGCGCGCAGCAGGCCTTCTGCACCCGACTGGGCATCGGCCACGCAGGTGGCGTGGCCGATGCTGAGGCTGACCCGCCCGCCCGCCGCCGAGCCCATGTGCGGGATCTCGCGCTCCGCCACGGCCTGCAGGCAGGCCTGCGCCACCTGGGCCGCGGCCTCGGCGTCGGTCTGCGGCAGCAGGATGGCGAACTCCTCGCCGCCATAGCGGGCCACCAGATCGCCGGCGCGCGCCGCCACATGGCTCAGGGCCTGGGCCACGGCCTGGATGCAGCGGTCGCCCTCGACGTGGCCGTAGTGGTCGTTGAACTGTTTGAAGTGGTCGATGTCGAGCATCAGCAGCGAGAGTGGCTGGTTCTGGCGCAGGCTGCGCCGCCATTCCAGAGCCAGACGCTCGTCGAAGGCGCGCCGGTTGGCGATGCCGGTCAGGCCGTCCTTCATGCTCATCTGGCGCAGCTCTTCGGTGCGCTGCGCCACTTTTTCTTCCAGGCTCTCGTACAGGCGCGCGTTCACCAGTGCAATGGCGGCCTGGCCGGCCAGGGTTTCCAGCGTGCGCTGCTGGCGCGGTGTGAAGGCGTCGCTGAGCAGGCGGTTTTCCAGGTAGACCAGCGCCACCAGGCGGCCCTGCGCCAGCACCGGCAGGCAGAGCACCGAGCGCGGCTGGTGCACCTGCAGATAAGGGCTGCGCGCAAAGCGCTCGTCCTGGTCGGGCTGGTTCAGCACAAGGGTGCAGCGGGTGAGCTGCACGTACTCGATCAGCGGCACTGGCAGGCGCTCTTCGGCCTGGGCCAGCGGCTGCGTCAGGCGCGGAGAGACCTGCACCCGGCCGTCGCTGAGCGTGCCCTGAGTTTCGAGCAGCAGGCTCTCGTCGTCGCAGCTGACGATGGCACCGCTCTCAGCGCCGGCGTTTTCCAGCAGCAGGCCCAGCATGGTTTCAAGCAGGCGATCGAGATGGATCTGCTGGGCCAGCGCCTGGCTGGCCTTGAGCAGAGAGGCCAAATCCAGCGCCCCGCTGCTCTCGCTGACGGTGCTGCGCAGCACGCTGCTGACCAGGGATTCGCGTCGCTGCACGATGCGGAAGGACACCTGTTGCCATTCGGCTTCGAGCTGGCGGCACTTCAGCAGCGCGCCCCAGCGCCGGTAGTGGTAGTAGGCCTCGCGGATGAAGTTTGCCGCCAGCTGCTTTTGATCCTGGCTCAGCCAGAAGCGTGCGTACAGCTCATTGGCCAGACCCTCGTCGACCGTGAACTCGGCTTGCCCTGCCGCGTCGATGGCCTGAGCGTAGAGGTTCATGGCACCGCGCTCGTCGCCCTGCACCCGTGCCAGTTCGGCGGCGATCAGGCGCTCGCGGTGGCGGAAGTTGGCTTCGCAGTCTTGCGCCCAGGTGTCGAAGCGTTGCCAGTGCTCGCGCGCGCGGGCCTGGGCGTCGGGCGTGTCGGCAAAGCCCTCGCGCAGCAGGCCCAGGGCCTCGTAGAAGCAGGCTTCGACAAAGCTCGGGCTGTCGGGCAGCACCATGCCGATCATCGGCACATTGGGGGCGTGCTGGCGCCACTGCGCCCCCGCGCCGAGCAGGTAGGCGTGGCGCAGCCAGGCGGTGCTGTAGAAGGCCAGCGGGATGCCGGGCGTGCGTTCGTCGCCCTTGAAGAAGTCACTCGGGCTGAATTCGGGGCTGTCGAAGCTCAGCGGCTCGGTGCTGCGGCCGCACAGCGCACGCAGCGGTTGCAGAACGCCGTTGCGCAGCATGGCCTCGGTGCTGGGCTGCAGGCTGCGCTGCAGCACCCGCAGGGCGCGCTCGGCCTCGGGCTCCAGCTCGTCCAGCGGCACGCCGTAGATGAAGCGGTTGACGGCGCGCAGCAGCACGCAGTAGCCGGTGGACAGCGGGTTCATGCCGCTCAGGCCCAGCTCGATGGCACGGTCCAGCAGCGGCACGCTGGCCTGCAGGGGCTCACCCCAGTGCTGGTAGAAAGGCGCGAAGTACTGATAGACGGTGATGCGGTAGTGGCGGTCCGGGCGCGCCTCGGCCAGGCGCAGGGCGGCACGGCCCATGCGGTAGACCTCGGCATACGGCTGCTTCATGGCCGACATGGCGGTGGTGTAGGCCACGCAGGCCACCGAGCCCAGATCGCACAGCCCATGGTCCAGACTGGTGCGCACCATGCGGCAGGCGTCCAGCAAGAAGGTGCCAAAGCAGGCGCACTGGTAGCTGGAGTGGGTCAGGCCAAGGTACAGGCGCATCTCCATCAGGCGGGCGGGCTCGCGCATCTCTGGCAGTTGCAGCCAGTCCTGGTTGGCGGGCTCGGCCAGCAGGGCCTGGGTCTGCGCGAACTCGGCCGGCACGGCGGCCATGGCCTGGGCTTCGTCGTCCGGGAAGGGGCGGCCCACCAGGGCCAGGCCGGCGCGCAGCACCGGCATCGCCTCTTGAAAGCGCCCTTGCAGGTTCAGCTGGTCGGCCTGGACCAAGCAGATCTCGGCGCGCAGCACCGGGTCGGTGCAATGCGCGTGCACGATCGGGTAGAGCGCCTCAGCGGCCTCGAAGCGGCCGGCCAGGTACTCGGCTTCGGCCAGCTCCCTGTACAGGCGCTGGGTGCCGGCGGTGTCGGCCTGCCAGGCGTCGGGCGGCAGCAGCTGCACCGCCAGGCGCAGGTACTGGCTGGCCGCCAGGTAGGCAGACGAGGCCTTGGCGCGCAGACCGGCCTGCCAATTGAGCGCGCCGAGCTGGGCCCGCTCCACCGGTTCGGTCAGGGCGTCGAGCCCCTGATTCAGGCACTCCAGCACGACGAAGAGCCGGTCCTGCAGCTCGGTGGCGCTGGCGCCGCGCAGCAGGCGGCGGCCGCATTCCAGCTGCAGGGCACTGCGCTCGTGCTCGGGTGTCAACGCATGGGCAGCCTGCTGCACGCGATCGTGCAGGAAGCGGTAGCGGGCGCGCGCCAGCAGCTCGGGGCTGTCCTCGAACTTGTAGAGCTCGCCCAGCGGCTGCACCAGGCCGGCGGCCAGCGCGGGCCAGAGCCGGCGCGCGCTGCCGCGCGCATCCTGTTCGCACAGCCGCATCAGTTCGCGCAGGCTGAAGCCCTCGCCCAGGTGGGCGGCCTGGGCCAGCAGGCGCTGGGTGTCGGGCGGCAGACCGCGCAGGCGGGTCAGCATCAGCTCCACCACATTGGCGGTTTCGGTGCGGCTGCGGATGCGCTCCAGCTGCCAGCGCCAGGTGCCGGCGGCACGCTCGTACTGCAGGTCGCCGAGCTCATGCAGGCGGCGCAGGAACTGGCTCAGGAAAAAGGGGTTGCCGGCCGTCTTGGCAAAGCAGAGTTCGGCCAGAGGCATCAGCAGCGTGGGCGGGCAATGCAGGGTGTCGCCCAGTAGCTCGGCCACTTCGGGCAGGGACAGCGGCGGCAGCAGCAGCTGCTCGATCGGACGCTGGCGCTGCAGCTGGTTCAGCAGCTCCTGTAGGGGGTGGGTGGGGCCGACCTCGTTGTCGCGGTAGGCCCCGACGATCAGCAGGCAGGCTCCCTCGTCTTCGCTGAGCAGCTGTTCGAGCAGGCGCAGGCTCGGTGGGTCGGCCCACTGCAGATCGTCCAGGAACAGCAGCACCGGATGCGCGCGGCCGGCCAGGCAGCGCACAAAGCGGCCGAAGGCGATGTGAAAGCGCGCCTCATTCTCGGCCGGCGGCAGGGCCGGCAGCGGCGGCGGCTCGCCGATCAGCAGGCGCAATTGCGGCACGATGGCGGCCACCGCACCGGCCTGCTCGCCCAGCGCCTGGGCCAGCTGCTCGCGCCAATAGGCGCGTCGCTCCGGGCCCTCAAGGGCGAGCTGCTCCATCAGCGGCTGGAAGGCCTGCACCAGGGCGGCATAGGGTTGGTCGCGGCTGTACTGGTCGCATTTGCCGCGCAGGAAGTAGCCGCGCAGCGCCAGCACGGGGCGGTGCAGCTCGGCCACCAGGGCGGTCTTGCCCACGCCCGAGGCGCCGCTGACGAGCAGCAGCCCGGCCTGGCCGCCTTGCACGCGCTCAAAGGCGGCCAGGATGCGGGCGGTCTCGGCGGAGCGCCCGATCAGGCGCTGTGCCACGCTGAAGCGCTCGGGCACGTCCTGGCTGGCCAACGTGAAGGGCTCGATGCGGCCCTGCACGCGCAGGCGCTCGGCGCACTGCTCCAGGTCCATGCGCAGGCCGTAGCTGCTCTGGTAGCGCTCGTCGGGGTTCTTGGCGAGCAGCTTGTGCACGATGGCGGCCAGCGCCTCCGGCACCTGCGGGTTCAGCTCGTGCAGCGGCCGCGGGGCCAGAGCGATCTGCGCATGCAGCAGGGCGAGCGGGTCGCTGGCCTGGAAGGGCCGCTGGCCGCCGAACAGCTCGTAGAGGGTGACGCCGAGCGAATAGAAGTCGCTGCGGTAATCGACCGCCAGATTGGTGCGCCCGGTCTGCTCGGGCGACAGGTACTCCAGCGTGCCTCGCGGCCCCCCTTCGCTGCTGCGCCGGGTCTCGCTGTCCAGCCGCGTGGCCAGGCCGAAGTCGCACAGCTTCAAGCGCAGCTGCACCAGATCGACCAGCACGTTCTTGGGGGCGATGTCGCCATGGATCAGCCGCGCCTGGTGCACCGCGCTGACGGCGTGGCACAGCTGGATCGCGAGGCTCAGGCTCTCCGACAGATCAAGCAGGCGGCGCTCGATCAGCTGGGCGAGGTTGTGCGGGCCGAAGTCCTCCAGCACCAGCACCAGGCTGCGCTGTGCCGGCCGCAGCTCGCGGGCGCGCACCACCCACTCCGAGTCGAGCTCGCGCAGCAATGCGTACTCATGGCGCCAGCGCGCCAGTTGTTCGGGTGCGGGCTGGTCGCTGTCCAGCACCTTCAGCACGACCCGCTGGCCTTGCGCATCCAGGGCCGTGGTGACCACCGTGTCGCCATGCGAATGGATCACATCCTGGAGCGTAAAGCCGGCGATTTGCATGGCGCAGGAACAAGCGGCAAAGCTGGGGGACTGGCAACGGGCCAGCATACGCCGCCCATCTGAGCCCGGCACACCGGATATCTGCCAGGGTCCGCCATCCCCCTTCGGCGGCGCACGCAGGCCAGGCGCATGTGGACAACTTTGTGCGCAACCTGCTGATGCCTGCCCTAAGTGCTTGATTCTTGGCACTTGCCGAGATCGCCCCAGGGCTGCCGCTTGGATGACAAACTCAATCCAATCAATGACTTAGTTGAATATGACGATTCCATGGCACCGACGCGGACGGCTGCCTGCCGCAATCGCATTTCTGGGGACAAGTCAATCCCTTTTGAACTCTAGGGCGGCGGGGCAGGCTCCTTTGTGCGCTGGCGATCGTGCCAAAAACTCATCCATCGCTTCACGCATTCCGCCTAAGTACTTGATTCGTCTTGGCCGCTTCGGCTATTCACCGAACTTGTGGATAACTTTGTGGGCAACCCCGTCCGGCCGCCCCCAAAGCCTTGCAGTGACGCGCTTTCTCTTGCCTTGCCTGATTTTTGCGCACCCCACTTCTCTCTATACGAATCAAGCACTTGGCGCATATGTTGCAACTTGTTCCGGCGTCATGGCTGTTGCGGCGCAGCAGTCCATCCCGCAGGACCCGGAGGGTGCCGATTGGGGGTAACTTGGCGGCGGCTGCGGGAAAGTCCGGTGGCCGACGGCGCCGGACCTCGGGCTTGCCAGGCCGGGCGGGGTGGCGCGGCCTCCTAGAATCCGCGGCTTTGCGCCCCGGCCCTCCGCGGGCCGCCTCCGAACCCCGCGCCGCGCATGTCCGCCCCTCGCATCGAGCTCAAGTCCACCCAGCTGGCCGCCCTGCAACTGCCCCTGCGCACCCGTTCGGTGGATGAGCTGGCGGCGCAGCTGCGTGCCCAGTGGGCCGATGTGGCCGGCGCCTTCGATGGCGAGGCCCTGTGCCTGGAGCTGAGCGATTTGCCCGCTGGCCAGGGCCTGGACTGGGCCGCGCTGCTTCAGCTGCTGCGCGGCTGGAACCTGCGCCCGGTGGCGCTCAGCGGCCACGCCGCGCTGGCCGAGGAAGACCGCGCCCAGGCGCTGGCCCTGGGCCTGGCGTTGAGCGAGGCCACGCTGGTGGCCCCCGCCGCCGCAGCGCCTGCCCCGGTGGCAGCCGCGCCGGAGCCGGCCCCCATGCCTGCGGCCCCGGCCGCCGCCGCCCCCACGCTGGTCATCGACCGCCCGCTGCGCAGCGGCCAGCAGGTGTACGCACGCGGCGCCGACCTGATCGTGCTCGGCCTCGTCAGCCATGGCGCCGAGGTGATCGCCGACGGCCACATCCATGTCTACGGCGCGCTGCGCGGCAAGGCGATTGCCGGCGCGCGCGGTTTTGCCGAGGCGCGCATCTTTGCGCACAGCCTGGAAGCCGAGCTGCTGTCCATCGCCGGCACCTTCCGCACCTCTGAAAAAGGCCTGCCCGCCGAGGTGCAGGCCAAGCCCGCCCAGGTGCGCCTGGAAGGCGACAAGCTGGTGATGGAAGCCCTGAAGTTTTGATTGAAGCAACGGAAAGACCGAATCGCATGACCAAGATCGTTGTCGTGACCTCTGGCAAGGGCGGCGTGGGCAAGACCACGACCAGCGCCAGCTTTGCCACCGGCCTGGCCCTGCGCGGCAAGAAGACTGCCGTCATCGACTTCGACGTCGGCCTGCGCAATCTGGACCTGATCCTCGGCGTCGAGCGCCGCGTGGTCTATGACTTCATCAACGTCATCCAGGACGGCGTGAAGCTCTCGCAGGCGCTGATCAAGGACAAGCAGCACGAGAACCTCTACATCCTGGCCGCCAGCCAGACGCGCGACAAGGAAGCGCTGACCCAGGAAGGCGTCAAGAAGGTGCTCGACGAGCTGGCCGAGATGGGCTTCGACTACATCGTCTGCGACTCGCCGGCCGGCATCGAGACCGGCGCCATGATGGCCATGCATTACGCCGATGAGGCGCTGATCGTGACCAATCCCGAGGTCAGCTCGGTGCGCGATTCGGACCGCATCCTGGGCATGCTCTCCAGCAAGACCCAGCGCGCCATCGACGGCCGCGAGCCCATCAAGGAACACCTGCTGATCACCCGCTACAACCCGAGCCGGGTCGAGGGTGGCCAGATGCTGAGCCTGGACGACATCCACGAGATCCTGCGCACGCCGTTGATCGGCGTGATCCCCGAGAGCGAGGCGGTGTTGCAGGCCTCCAACCAGGGCGTGCCGGCGATCCTGATGAAGGGCACGAACGTGGCCGAGGCCTACCTCGACGTGATCGGCCGCTTCCTGGGCGAGGACAAGCCGATGCGCTTCATCGAGGCCGAGAAGCAGGGCTTCTTCAAGCGCCTGTTCAGCCGCTGAAGCGCAGGGAGCAGTCCATGGGCTTCATGTCCTTTTTCCTCGGCGAGAAGAAGCAGACCGCTTCCGTCGCCAAAGAGCGCCTGCAACTGATCCTGGCGCACGAGCGCAGCGGCCGCAACGCGGCCACGCCCGACTACCTGCCCCAGCTCAAGGCCGAGCTGGTGGCGGTGATCTCCAAGTACATGAAGATCGACCCGAACGATGTGCTGGTGGAGCGCGAGCACCAGGACAACATCGAGGTGCTGTCGGTCAAGATCGAGCTGCCGGACGCCAAGTAAAGGCCAAGTCAGGCGCCTGCCCGAATTTGTGGCAGTTTGATGAATTCACCGCGCCGACAGGCACTTAGCACCATGCCCCAGGCGCAATTCACGGACTTGTCCACAGTTGTCGTGGACAGCGTCTCGACACCGCAGATCCTGCTGGCTCCGATGGAGGGTCTGCTCGATCATCTGCTGCGCGAAGAGCTGTCGGCGGTGGGTGGCGTGGACCGCGCCGTCAGCGAGTTCATCCGCATCACCGACCAGCTGCTGCCGCGCCGCGTGTTCACGCGCATCGTGCCGGAGCTCCTGAACGGCGGCCGCACCCAGGCCGGCACGCCCGTGCGTCCGCAGCTCCTGGGCTCTGACCCGGCCTGCCTGGCCGACAACGCCGCCCGCCTGGCCGAGCTGAACCCACCGGGCATCGACCTGAACTTCGGCTGCCCGGCCAAGTGCGTGAACCGCCACCGCGGCGGCGCGGTGCTGCTGGACGAACCCGAGCTGCTGCACCAGATCGTGCGCGCCGTGCGCGCGGCGGTGCCGGCTCAGATTCCCGTCAGCGCCAAGATGCGCCTGGGCAACGAGGACGCCGCGCGCATGCTCGATTGCGCCCGTGCGCTCGAAGCCGGCGGTGCGGCCGAATTGGTGGTGCATGCGCGCACCAAGCGCCAGGGCTACAAGCCACCGGCCTACTGGGCCGAGATCGGCGCCATCCGTGCCGCCGTGGCCTTGCCCATCGTGGCCAATGGCGAGATCTGGACCGTGCAGGACGCCCTGCGCGCGCGCGCCGAGAGCGGCTGCTCCGACCTGATGCTGGGCCGCGGCGCCGTGGCCGACCCGGTGCTGCCGCTGGCCCTGCGCGCGCACGATCTGGGCCTGGCCGCCCCCACCCGCGCCTGGGCCTTGCTGGCGCCCTCGCTGCTCAGCTACTGGGCACGCGTGAAGGCGCGCGTGGGCGCCAAGCACCAGGCCGGCCGCCTCAAGCAATGGCTGCATTACCTGCGTCGCACCCACCCCGAGGCCGAGGCGCTCTACACCGCCATCCGCACCCTGCAGCAGCCGGCCGAGTTCGAGGCCGCGCTGCGGGCCGCGCTTCCGCAGGCCCCCTGCCGCAATTTGCAGCAGACCGAGTCCCTGCTTGTCCAGACAAGCACTTAGCGCGCTCCCCCAGAACTCATGCACGAACTTGTCCACAGCGGACGGGGACAGTGTGAGGAACTTCCCGTCAGGCAGCGCCTGACGGCGGGTTGGCGTCAACGCCGACAGCGGGATGCGACTTAATGCCTCGAAGCCCGCGGTTCGGCCCTCTAAGCTGGACTCAAGGGCGCCGATAAGCAGTCATGGAGCCCGAAGGAGTACGACATGGCACCCGCATCCCTCTCCCAAGCCCGTATGCAGCCGGGGTTTGAGCTGCGTTTCCAGTCACTCTTCAACGCCGGCCGCGGTCTCGCCTTCCCCTGCGATGCCGAGGGCCACGTGGACCTCGACGGCCTGAGCGACAGCGCGCGCGAGAACTACCTGTTTGCGCGGGCCGTGGTGGGCCGGGACTACGCCACGCCCCAGGTCTGCCGGCGCTAAGCAAGCCTTTGTAGCGCGGCCTCGATCTCCTCGGGCCGCAAGGCGCCGAAGCCCAAGAGCCAACCCTCCAGCGGCGTGCCGCTGCACAGGGCCGAGAGCCGCGGCGTCTGCACTCCCCGTGCGGCGGCATGCCGGCTCCAGGCCGCCTCCTGGCCCAGCGGCAGCGCCACGCACAGCTGCAGCCCGCAGGCCTGCGGCGCCACAGCCCGGGCCTGTGGCAGGTAGCGGGTCAGGCCGGCCAGCAGGGCCTGGCGGCGCTCCGCCACCCGCGTGCGCATGGCGCGCAGATGCTGGGCGTAATGCCCACCCTCGATGAAGTCCGCCACCAGCGCCTGCATCAGGCCGTTGCCATGCCCGTCCTGCAGGGTGCGCAAGGCCGTGGCGGGCTCCACCAGGCCGGGCGGCAAGGCCGCATAGGCCAGGCGCAGGCCGGGCATCAGGGTCTTGCTGAAGGTGCCCAGGTAGATGACACGACCGTCCGCGTCGTGTGACTGCAGCGCCGGCAGTGCCTCCGGGGCATCGAAGAACTCGCTGTCGTAGTCGTCCTCGATGACCCAGCTGCCGTGACGGCGCGCCAGCGCCAGGATCTGCTCGCGCCGTGCCGGGCTCAGGCGCACGCCCAGCGGGTACTGGTGGGCGGGCGTCAGCACGATGAGCCGGGGCGCGGGCAGGCTGGGCGTGGGCGCCAGCCCCTCGACATCCACCGGCACCGGCACCAGGCGCGCGCCCGCGGCGGCCAGCGCGGCGCGGGCGCCGGGGTAGCCGGGGTCTTCCACCCACACGGGGTCGCCTGGGTCCAGCAGCAGCTGGGCCAGCAGCATCAGGGCCTGCTGGGAGCTGGTGAGCAGCAGCAGCTGCTCGGCCGTGGCGCGCAGGCCGCGCGCCACGGCCAGGTGGGCGGCCAGCAACTGGCGCAGCTCGGGCCGGCCCTGGGGGGGCTGGTAGCGGCCCAGGCTGATGGCGTCACGCTCGCGCCGCCGCGCCAGGCGCTGCCAGAGAGGCCAGGGGAAGTCGCGCAGGTCCGGGCTGCCGGCGGCGAAGGGCAGGGGGGCGAGCGGGTCCTGGCAGGTTCCGACTTGCAGCAGCTGCTGCCCGCGCGCCGACAGCTGGGCGGGGCGGCTGAGCCCGGCGCGGGCCGGCGCCGGCCGAGCCGCCGGCAGCAGCTGACTGCCGCTGCCCTGGCGGCGCTGCAGCAGGCCTTCGGCGGCGAGCTGCTGGTAGGCCTGCTCCACGGTGTCGCGCGCCAGCCCGAGGTCGGCCGCCAGCGCCCGCGTGGAGGGCAGGCGCTCGGGGGCGCGGGCGCTGCGGGCGGCGCGCCGCAGCATCTGGCACAGCTGCTCGCGCAGGTTCAGGTCGGGGCGTGCGGCGCGGTCGAAGCGTTGGATCCAGAGGCGCGAGGCGGGCATGCGCGCGAGTGTCGCAAAGTGGTCTGCCGCGCGGTCCTCCAAGTGGTCTGCCCGATCGCTTCCGCGCTGCCTACAGTGAACGCATCGCAACCCGGAGCGCCCCATGAGCAGCGTGCTGAGCTTTCCCCCCGCCGACCCCGCCGAGACCGCCGCCTACATGCAGGCCAAGCTGCGCTTCCATGCCGACGCCTGGGACGTGGCCGAGGACCTGAGCGCCGGGCTCGGACAGATCGTCGTCATCGACACCCGCAGCCCCGAGCAGTACGCCGCCGGCCATGTACCCGGCGCCCTGAACCTGCGCCACCGCGACATGGACGCGGCCAGGACCGCGGGCCTGGACCGGCGCAAGGTCTACATCACCTACTGCGATGGCATCGGTTGCAACGGCTCCACCAAGGGCGCGTACAAGCTGGCCAGCCTGGGCTTCCACGTCAAGGAGATGCTGGGTGGGCTGGACTTCTGGAAGCGCGACGGCCACCCGCTGGCCCGCGGGCTGGAGCCCGGTTCGATGCAGGGTCAGGCCATCGGCATCGCCTGCGCCTGCTGAGCCTCAGGTGGGGTTTGGCGCTGCGCCCCACTGCGCGGTCCAGTGCGCAGCCGGCTCGGGGCGGCCGAACAGATAGCCCTGCAGCAGCGTGCAGCCCTGCGCCTCCAGGAAGCGGCGCTGCCCTTCGGTCTCGACGCCCTCGGCCACCGAGCGCAGGCCCAGGGTGCGGGCCAGGGCCAGCGTGGCGGCGCAGATGGCGGCATCGTTGTCGTCGCGCTCCAGGTCGCGCACGAAGCTGCGGTCCAGCTTGAGGCTCTGGATGGGCAGCAGCTTCAGGTAGGCCAGCGAGGAGTAGCCGGTGCCGAAGTCGTCGATCGACAGGTTGACGCCCAGGGCACGCAGGGCCTGCAGGCAGCGGATCGATTGCTCGGGCTGCGCCATGGCGGCCGACTCCGTGATCTCCAGCACCAAGCCATCGGCCGGCAGGCCGTGGCGCTGCAGGCATTGCTGCACATGCCCGTGCAGGGCGGCCGAGCGCAGCTGGTGCACCGAGACATTCACGCCAATGCGCCGGGGCCCGACACCGGCTCGGCGCCAGGCGGCGAGCTGGCGGCAGGCCTCGTCCAGCACCCAGGCACCGATGGCTTCAATGCAACCCAGTTCCTCGGCCAGCGGGATGAAATCCAACGGCGACACCAGGCCGCGCTGTGGGTGCTGCCAGCGCAGCAGGGCCTCCATGCCCTCCAGCGTGCCGTCGGCTGCGGCCACCACCGGCTGGTAATGCAGCGTGAACTGCTGCGCCGCCAGGGCCAGGCGCAGGTCGCGCTCAAGCTCCAGGCGTTCGGTGCTCAGGGCGGTGAACTCCGGGCGGTAGAACTGCGTGTTGTTGCGGCCGCTGGCTTTGGCGTGATACATGGCCGCGTCGGCCTGGCGCATCAGGCCTTCGGCATCCTGAGCGTCCTGCGGGTACAGGCTCACGCCCAGGCTGGGCGTCAGGCTCAGGCGGCGGCCGCCGGCCTCGTAGGGCAGGCTCAGGGCCTCGCGCAACTTTTCGCACACCCGCGCGGCGGCACCCGGCTGCTCCAGCCCGGCCAGCACGGCCACAAACTCGTCGCCGCCCAGGCGCGCGACGATGTCCACTTCGCGCAGCAGGCCGCGCAGGCGGCGTGCCACCTCGACGAGGATCTGGTCGCCGGCGTGGTGCCCCAGGCTGTCATTCACGGTCTTGAAGCGGTCCAGGTCCAGGAACACCACTGCCAGCTCCTGGCCCTGGCGGTGTGCGCTGGCCAGTGCCTGTTCCAGGCGCAGCTCCAGGCTGTGGCGGTTCAGCAGGCCGGTCAGGGCGTCATGACAGGCCAGGTACTGGATGCGGGCCTCGGCTTCCTTGCGCTCGCTGATGTCGGTGTAGCTGGCGACGTAGTTCTGCACCCGGCCCTCGCGGTCGCAGCAGGCGCTGATGGCCGCCCACTTGGCGTAGACGGTGCCGTCCTTGCGCCGGTCCCACAGCTCGCCCTGCCAGTAGCCGCACTGGCTCAGCGCGCGCCAGAGTTCCTGGTAGGTCTCGGGTGGTGTCTGGCCGGCCGAAAGCACCCGTGGGTTCTGGCCGCGCAGCTCTTCCAGCGTGTAGCCGGTGATGCGCGACATGGCCTCGTTGATGGCGACGATGCGATTGTGTTCATCGGTGATGACGATGGCCTCGCCGCTGTGCTGGAACACGGTGGCGTAGAGGCGCACCGTGGCCTCGGCGCGCTTGCGCTCGGAGATGTCGCGCCAGGTGCAGTAGATGGCGTGGCGGCCGCCGATTTCCATGCGCGAGAGCGTGACCTCGGCGTCGAACACCGAGCCGTCGGCACGCTTGTGCACCCACTCGAAGCGGTGCAGGCCCTTTGCGGTGGCCAGGCCCATCATCTGCTCGGCCTTGGTGAAGCTGTCCAGGCCGCAGGGCTGGTGGCTGGGCGAGAGCTCGGAGGGGTGGGTGTGCAGCAGCTCGGCGCGGCTGGCGTAGCCCAGCATGGCCACCGCGGCGTCGTTGCAGTTGACGAAGGTGTTGTTCTCGATGATCCAGACCGGATCGGGCGAGGACTCGAAGATGCGCAGGAAGCGCTGGTTCGCCTGTTCGTGGGCGGTGATGTCGACCAGGGTCTGCAGCAGGGCCCAGGGCTGGCCTCGGGTGTCGCGCAGCTCGCTCAGGTCGATCAGCAGGCAGCACTCGAGCTGCCGTTGCGGCAAGTCGAACCAGCGGCGCAACTGGGTGATCGGGTTGGTCGGCGTGGCGGCACCGGCCAGCAGTTCGCGGCGACGCTGTTCCGCAGGCTCGGCCAGTTCCGGCAGCCTGCCGGGTGGCTGGGCCAGCACGGCGGCGGTGGGCAGGCCGCTCAGCGCGGCCAGCGGGGCGTTCCAGGCCAGCAGCCGGCCGTCCATGCCCAGCAGCAGTGCCGGCAGCGGCAACTGCGCGACCAAGCGCAGGCCGGCGGCCTGCTGCTCGGTGTCCTGGGGAATGGGGCTGGCAATCACCCCGCAACGATGCCAGCTTTTGCCGGCGCCCGTGGCCTTACTTGCCCCAGCTGTCCTTCAGCGTGGCGGTGCGGTTGAACACCGCCTTGCCGGGTGCGTGGTCCTTGCGGTCGGCCACGAAGTAGCCATGGCGCTCGAACTGCCAGTGGCTGGCGGCCGCGGCCTGGGCCAGCGAAGGCTCGACGAAACCCTGCACCACGCGCAGCGACTCGGGGTTCAGGGCCTCGAGGAAGTCCTTGCCGCCGGCATCGGGCTGTGGGTCCTTGAACAAGCGGTCGAACAGGCGGATCTCGGCCGGCACGGCCTCGTGCGCCGCCACCCAGGTGATGACGCCCTTGACCTTGATCGCGTCCGCGCCCGGCGTGCCGCTCTTGGTGTCGGGTACGACCTTGGCCTGCACGGCAACAACCTCGCCCGCCTCGTTCTTCGTGCAGCCGACGCACTCGACCACATGGCCCGCCTTGAGGCGCACCTTGTTGCCGGGGAACAGGCGGTGGTAGCCCTTGGGCGGCACCTCAGCGAAGTCCTCGCGCTCGATCCACAGCGCCGGCCCGAAGGAGAACTGGCGCTCGCCCAGTTCGGGCTGGTGCGGGTGCGCCGGCGCCGAGCAGGGGTCGCGGAAGTCGGTGGAGCCGAAGACCTCGGCGTAGTTCACCAGCTCCAGCTTCAACGGCTCCAGCACGGCCATGGCGCGCGGGGCGCGGCCTTCCAGGTCGCTGCGCAGGCAGCCCTCCAGCACGCTGTAGTCCAGCCAGGAATTGGTCTTGGTAGTGCCGCTGCCCTCGACCATCGCGCGGATGCTCTCCGGCGTGTAGCCGCGCCGGCGCATTCCCACGAGCGTCGGCATGCGCGGCTCGTCCCAACCCCAGACATGCTGCTCATCCACCAGTTGCTTGAGCTTGCGCTTGCTGGTGACGACGTAGCTGAGGTTCAGGCGGCCGAACTCGTATTGGTGCGGCAGCGGCCGCGCCAGCAGGCCGAGCTGGGCCAGGTGCTCCAGCAACCAGTCGTAGAAGGGCCGCTGGTCTTCAAATTCGAGCGTGCAGATCGAATGCGTGATGCGCTCCAGCGCGTCCTCGATCGGGTGCGCGAAGGTGTACATCGGGTAGATGCACCAGGTGTTGCCGGTGGCGTGGTGCTCCGCATGCTTGATGCGGTACAGCGCCGGGTCACGCAAGTTGATGTTGGGGCTGGCCATGTCGATCTTGGCCCGCAGCACCATCGCGCCGTCCGGGTGCTTGCCGTCGCGCATCTCGCGAAAGCGCGCCAGGTTGTCGGCCGGGCTGCGCTCGCGCCAGGGGCTGTTCACACCCGGCGTGGTGAAGTCGCCGCGGTTCTTGCGCATGTCCTCGGGCGATTGCTCGTCCACATAGGCCAGCCCGGCCTCGATCAGCGCCTCGGCGGCGCGGTACATGAAGCCGAAGTAGTCGCTCGCCTGGTACAGATGCGTGTGGCCGGCGTGCTCCCAGCTCCAGCCCAGCCAGGCCACCATCTCCTTGATGGCGTCGACGTACTCCTGCTCTTCCTTTTCGGGGTTGGTGTCGTCGAAGCGCAGGTGGGCGGCGCCGCCGTAGTCACGCGCCAGGCCGAAGTTCAGACAGATGCTCTTGGCGTGGCCGATGTGCAGGTAGCCGTTCGGCTCCGGCGGGAAGCGGGTGCGGATCTTGGCCGGGTCCAGCGCGCCGGCGGCGTGGTGGGCGGCGTCGCCGGGGCTGCCGCCAAAGCGGCGCTCGGGGCCCTGGCCCTGGCTCCATTGCTCCAGGTCGCGCTCGATGATGGCGCGCAGGAAGTTGTGGCCGGGGGTCGGGGTCTCGGGCGTGGAGCTCATGGCGGAAAACAACGAGGGCCGCAGCAGCGGCCCGGTTCGCATAGGGGGCGCCGATTCTAAGGAGAGCCCCGACGGGCTCCTAGAGCGCCTTGAAGCGCTGCGCGTGCACGCGGCTCACGGTCAGCTTTTCCGGGCGCTCGTGCAGCTCCAGCTGGGCCTGTCCGTTCTCTTGCTTGAACACACGCGCCACGGCGTCGATGTTGACGACCGTGCTGCGGTGGATCTGCCAGAAGCGCTCGGGGTCGAGCTGCGGCAGCAGCTCGCGCAGCGAGACGCGCACCCAGTACTCCTGCGCGGCGGTGACGGCGCGCACGTATTTGTCGGCGGCCTCCAGGTAGATCAGACGCTCCACCGGCACCAGCTCGATGCTCTGCCCCACGGCCGCCTGCAGATGGCGCAGGCGCGGCGCGGCTGCAGCGGGTGCTCCCAGCCCGCCCTGCAGCAGCAGCTGGCGCAGGCCGTCCAGCGGGTCGCCGCTGGGCTGGCGGCCTTGCAGCGCGGCCTGCAGGCGCACCACCGTCTGGGCCAGGCGCGTGCTCTGCACGGGCTTGAGCACGTAGTCGAGCGCGGCGGCCTCGAAGGCGCGCAGTGCGTACTCGTCGTAGGCGGTGACGAAGACGATCAGCGGCGGCGGGGTGTCGAAGCTCCAATCCTCGGCCAAGGCTTCGGCCGCCTCCAGGCCGCTCATGCCGGGCATGCGGATGTCCAGGAACACGATGTCCGGCTGCAGGCGCAGGGTCTGTTCCACCGCCGCCGCGCCGTGAGGGGCGATGCCCAGCACCTGCAGCTCGGGCCACAGGGCCTGGAGCTCGGCGCGCAGGTGCTCGCCCAGCAGGGTTTCGTCTTCGGCAATCAGCGCGCGCGGGTTCGTGCTCATAGGGGAATCTCCAGTTCGGCCAAGGTGCCGTGGGGGGGCAGGGCCTGCAGGCGGAACTGCGCGGTCGCGCCGTAGCGGGTCTGCAGGCGCTCACGCACCTGGCCCAGGCCAAAGCCGGTGCCTTCACTGGCCGGCGCGGCGCCCAGGCCCACGCCGCTGTCTTCCACGCGCAGCAGCAGGCTCTGGCCTTGGCGACGCGCGCTGACGCGCAGCAGCCCCCCCTCCAGCGCCGGCTCCAGCCCGTGCTTGATGGCGTTTTCCACCAGCGGCTGCAGGAGCAGCGGCGGCAGCTGCAGCTCGGCCAGCTCCTCGGGCAGGTTCAGCTCCACGCGCAGGCGGCTGCCCATGCGCACTTGCATCAGGGCCAGATAGTCGCGCAGGCGCTCGAACTCGGCGCGCAGGCTGTGGGATTCGGTGCGGCTGGCCTGCAGCGTGGCGCGCAGGTAGGCGATGAGCTGGTCCAGCATCTGCTGCGCGTCGTCGGGTCGCAGCTTGATCAGCACGCGCAAATGCGCCAGCGTGTTGAACAGCATGTGCGGCTCCAGCTGGCTTTGCAGCAGGGTCAGCTGGGCCTCGGCGGCCTGGCGCTGCGCGCGTTCGGCCTCCAGCTGGGCCTGCCGGGCCCTTTCAACCGAGTGGTAGTACAGGGTCACCAGGGCCGAGATCGTGAGGATGAAGCCGGCCGTCATCAGGAAGCCCCGGGCGCCCACTTCCCACAGCTGGCTGCTGCGCCGGCCGGTAAACTGGTCGGCCAGCCAAGTGCCGCCGCTGTAGCCCGCTAGCGCGCCGACGATGACGATGGGCGCCATCCAGCCCTTGCCCGGCCAGCCCGCGCGCAGCTTGGGGTCGTCGGGCCGGCGCCGCCGCAGCCCGGCGCACACCGCCTGCTGCAGCAGCATGATGTAGAGCGAGATCTGCGTGCCGATGGCGAAGGAATAGATCAGGTGTCCGACCAGGTTGCGGCCCGTGATCATCGTCATCAGCAGGCCGACCAGCAGGCACACCATCAGGGTGGCCATCACATCGCGGCCCAGGGTCTGGCGCCAACCGCGCACGGGGGGCAAAGCAGGGTTCATGGGGGGCATGCTGGCGCGCACAACGGCGCGGCGCCAGACGGGCGCGACGGCCGGTGGGGCGGAGTCGCCAGTGGAGGCAGGGGCGGGTTCAACGGCGGCGCTTGCTGCCACCGCCCAGCAGGCTGCCCAGCACGCCGCGCGCGATTTCGCGGCCCACCGACGAGCCGATCGAGCGCAGGGCCGACTTGGCCGCCGCCTCGGCCAGGCCCTCGCGCTTGCCGCCGCGCGGGCCGGTGCTGCCGAACAGCATGTCCTTCAGGCTACCCATCAGCCCGCCGCCTTCGTCCTCGGCCGGTGCCGATTGCGGCTGGGTGGATGGCAAGCGGGCCTCGCTGGCGAGGCCGCCGCCATTGGAAGGCGCCGGTGCAGGTGCGGTGGGCTGGCTGGCCTCTTGCATGCGGCCGGTCAGTTTCTCGTAGGCCGATTCGCGGTCGATTGCCTTGTCGTACACGCCCGCCACCAGGGAGCTCACCATCAGCGCCTGGCGCTCGGCCGGCGTCACCGGGCCGATGCGGCTGCCGGGCGGCAGCACGAACACGCGCTCGGTGATGCTGGGCCGGCCCTTGGCATCGAGCAGGCTGACCAGGGCTTCGCCGACGCCGAGTTCGGTGATGGCGGCTTCGATGTCCAGCCCCGGCTTGGGCCGCATGGTTTCGGCGGCGCTGCGCACGGCCTTCTGGTCGCGCGGGGTGAAGGCGCGCAAGGCATGCTGCACGCGGTTGCCCAACTGGCCGAGCACGGTGTCGGGGATGTCGAGCGGGTTCTGCGTCACGAAGTACACGCCCACGCCCTTGGAGCGCACCAGGCGCACCACCAGCTCGATGCGTTCGACCAGGGCCTCGGGCGCGTCCTTGAAGAGCAGGTGCGCCTCGTCGAAGAAGAACACCAGCTTCGGCTTGTCCAGGTCGCCGACCTCGGGCAGGGTCTCGAACAGCTCGCTCAGCAGCCAGAGCAGGAAGGTCGCGTAAAGCCGCGGCGCGGCCATCAGCTGGTCGGCGGCCAGGATGTTGATGACGCCCTGGCCGCCCTCGGTCTGCATGAAGTCGGCGATGTTGAGCATCGGTTCGCCGAAGAAGTCCTCGCCGCCCTGGGCCTCGATCTGCAGCAGCCCGCGCTGGATGGCGCCGACCGAGGCCGCACTCACGTTCCCGTACTGGGTGGTGAACTGGGTGGCGTTGTCGCCTACATGCTGGAGCATCGCGCGCAGGTCCTTCAGGTCCAGCAGCAGCAGGCCGGCGTCGTCGGCGATCTTGAACACCATCTGCAGCACGCCGGCCTGGGTCTCGTTCAGCGCCAGCATGCGGGCCAGCAGCAGCGGGCCCATGTCGCTCACCGTGGCGCGCACCGGGTGGCCGGCCTTGCCGAACACGTCCCACAGCGTGGTGGGGCAGCGCAGCGGGGCCGGCGGCTCGATGCCACGCTCCTTCAGCACCGCCAGCAGCTTGTCGCTCGGCGCGCCCGCCTGGCTGATGCCCGTCAGGTCGCCCTTCACATCGGCCATGAAGACGGGCACGCCGATCTGGCTGAAGCTTTCGGCCAGCTTCTGCAGCGTGATGGTCTTGCCCGTGCCGGTGGCGCCGGTGATCAGCCCGTGGCGGTTGGCCAACTGGGGCAGCAGTTCACAAACGGTGTCGCCGTGGCGGGCAAGCAGGATGGGGTCGGCCATGGTGGAGGCAGCTGGATGGGGGGACCGGCCGAGTCTAGCGAGAGCCAGCCCCGTAGAATCCCGCCCCTTTCTAGAAACCAGCGCAGCGAGCGAGCACGTCTATGGCCGGACATTCCAAATGGGCGAACATCCAGCACCGCAAGGGTCGTCAGGACGAGAAGCGGGGCAAGGTCTGGACCCGGCTGACGCGCGAAATCATCGTCGCGGCGCGCAGTGGCGGTGGCGACATCGCCATGAACCCGCGCCTGCGCCTGGCGATTGAGAAGGCCAAGGCTGCCAACATGCCGGCCGACAACATCAAGCGCAATGTCGACAAGGCCACCGGCAACCTCGAGGGCGTGACCTACGAGGAAATCCGCTACGAGGGCTATGGCATCGGCGGCGCGGCCATCATCGTGGACACGATGACCGACAACCGCGTGCGCACCGTGGCCGAAGTCCGGCACGCCTTCAGCAAGTACGGCGGCAACCTGGGTACCGAGGGCTCGGTGGCCTTCCAGTTCAAGCACTGCGGCCAGCTGATCTTCGCCCCCGGCACCCCGGAGGACGCGCTGATGGAAGCCGCGCTCGATGCCGGCGCCGAGGACGTCATCACCGACGACGACGGTGCCATCGAGGTGCTGACCAGCCCGACCGATTTCGAAGCCGTGCGCAACGCCCTCGAAGCCAAGGGTTTCAAAGCCGAGGTGGCCGAGGTGACGATGCGCGCCGAGAACACCATCGCCCTGGCCGGCGACGACGCCCAGCGCATGCAGAAGCTGCTGGACATGATCGAAGACCTTGACGACGTGCAGAACGTCTTCCACAACGCCGAATTGGACTTGGGCTGATCATGAAGGTACTCGTCATTGGCAACGGCGGCCGCGAACACGCGCTGGCCTGGAAGCTGGCCCAGGGCCAGCGCGTCAGCCAGGTCTACGTGGCCCCGGGCAATGGCGGCACCCTGCGTGATGCGCGACTGAAGAACGTCGCGCTGACCAACCCGCACGAACTGGCCGACTGGGCCGAGGCCAACAAGATTGCCCTCACGGTGGTCGGCCCCGAGGCGCCCTTGGCGGCGGGCGTGGTGGACATCTTCCGCGGCCGCGGCCTGCGCATCTTTGGCCCCACCAAGGCGGCCGCGCAGCTGGAAAGCTCCAAGGCCTTTGCGAAGGACTTCATGGCGCGCCACGGTATTCCCACCGCGCGCTACCAGACCTTCAGCGACGCCAATGCCGCGCACGCCTATGTGAACGAGGAGGGTGCGCCCATCGTCATCAAGGCCGACGGCCTGGCCGCCGGCAAGGGCGTGGTGGTGGCGATGACGCTGGAAGAGGCGCACGCGGCCATCGACATGATCCTGCGCGACAACACGCTCGGCGTGACGCACAACGTCGAGGGCGCGCGCGTCGTCATCGAGCAGTTCCTGCAGGGCGAAGAGGCCAGCTTCATCGTCATCAGCGACGGCGTGAACGTGCAGGCCCTGGCCACCAGCCAAGACCACAAGCGCCTGCTGGACGGCGACGAAGGCCCCAACACCGGCGGCATGGGCGCCTACTCGCCCGCGCCGGTGGTGACGCCGAACGTGCACGCCAAGGCGATGCACGAAATCATCGGTCCCACCATCGCCGGCATGGCCAAGGACGGCGTGCCCTTCACCGGCTTCCTGTACGCCGGTTTGATGATCGACGCCGAGGGCCGGCCCTACACGATCGAGTTCAACGCGCGCCTGGGCGACCCCGAGACACAGCCCATCCTGATGCGCCTGAAGAGCGATCTGTTCGAGCTGCTCTACGCCGCCACCGATGGTCGACTCATGGACCAGGAACTGCAGTGGGACCGCCGCGCGGCGCTGGGCGTGGTGCTGGCAGCCCATGGCTACCCGATGAACCCGCGCAAGGGCGACGTCATCAGCGGTCTGCCCGAGGACCAGGACGACGCCATGGTGTTCCACGCCGGCACGGGTGCGAACGACAAGGGCCAGCTCGTCACCAACGGCGGCCGGGTGTTGTGCGCCACGGCGCTGGGTGAATCGGTGCGGGTGGCGCAGCAGCGTGCCTACGAGCTGCTGGAGCCCATCCGCTTCGACGGCGTGCAGTACCGCAAAGACATCGGCCACCGCGCGATCTCCCGCAAGTAGTCGCGCCAGTGCCTTCGCACGCCCCGCTCCCCAGCCTGCCGCCGCGCCCGGACCTGAAGCCGCGCGGCAGCGCGTTGGCGCGCGGCCTTCTGGCCCTGTTCGGCTGGCGCGTGCTGTTCGAGGGCTTCCCGGCGCGGCAGGGTGTGGTGCTGGTCTACCCGCACACCTCGAACTGGGACTTCATCGTCGGCGTGCTGGTGAAGTGGGCGCTCGGGGTGCCGGTGCGCTACTGGGGCAAGGACAGCCTGTTCAAGATCCCGCTCATCGGCGCCTGGGCGCGCTGGATCGGCGGCATTCCGGTGGACCGCAAGAACCCCAAGGGCCTGGTGAGCGCCACCGTGGCCCAGGTGCAGGCCGCCAAGGCGCGGGACGAGTACTTCTGGCTCGCAGTGGCCCCTGAGGGCACGCGCTCCTACGTGCCGGGTTGGCGCAGCGGCGCCTATCAGGTGGCTGTGCAGGCGCAGCTGCCGGTGGGCCTGGCCTATTTCGACGTCCCCAGCAAGACCTTCGGCATCACCACCTTCCTGCTCCCGAGCGGTGAGGTGGAGCGCGATTTCGCGGCCTTCCAGACGGTGCTGGGCGATAAGCGCGGTTTCAAGCCCGAACTCGCCAGCCCCATCCGACTGAAACCATGAACCCCAGCACCACCCTGGTCCGCAGCTACCTGCTGGACCTGCAGCAGCGCATCGTCAGCGGGCTCGAAGCCCTGGACGGCACACCCTTCGCCACCGACCCCTGGCAGCGCGAGCCCGGCGGGCGGCTGGAGGGCGACGGCCTGTCACGCATGCTCGAAGGCGGGCCGGTGTTCGAGCGCGCGGCGGTGCTGTTCAGCCATGTGAAGGGCCGCGTGCTGCCGCCCTCGGCCACGGCGGCGCGGCCGCATCTGGCCGGCGCGCCTTTCGAGGCCCTGGGTGTGAGCCTGGTGATCCACCCGCACAACCCTTTCGTGCCCACCGTGCACCTGAATGTGCGCATGCTGTCGGCCCAGCCTGAGCAGGGCCCGGCGGCGAGCTGGTTCGGCGGCGGCATGGACCTGACGCCCTACTACGGTTTCGAGCGCGACGCCCAGCACTTCCACCGCGTCTGCCACGAGGCCGTCGGCCCCGAGCTGTACGCGCGCTTCAAGCCGGCCTGTGACGAGTACTTCTTCCTCAAGCACCGCAACGAAGCGCGCGGCATCGGCGGCATCTTCTATGACGATTTCGAGGAGGGCGGCTTCGACGCCGGCTTCGCGCTGATGCAGCGCGTGGGCGACGCCTTCCTGCAGGCCTACGCCCCAATCGTGGAGCGCCGCCAGGGCTATGCCTACGAGCAGCGCCAGCGTGACTTCCAGGCCTACCGGCGCGGCCGCTACGTCGAGTTCAATCTGGTGTGGGACCGCGGCACCCTGTTCGGCCTGCAGTCCGGCGGCCGCACCGAGTCCATCCTGCTCTCCATGCCGCCGGTGGCGAACTGGCGCTACCAGTGGGAGCCCGAGGCCGGCACGCCGGAAGCGCGCCTGTACAGCGACTTCCTGCCGCCGCGTGACTGGCTGAACGAGAAGCCCACCGCCCTGTGGTTATGAAGATCGGGCTGTTCGGCGGCAGCTTCAACCCCCCGCACCGCGCGCATCGCGCGCTCGCGCAGCTGGCCGTCGAACAGCTGGCACTGGACGAGCTGATCGTGATGCCCGCCGGCCAGCCCTGGCAGAAGGCCGGCAGCGCACTCGCACTGGCCGAGCACCGCCTGGCCATGACGCGCCTGCTGCTGCAGGACCTGCCGCGTGTGCAGGTGTCGGCCTGGGAGGCCGAGCGCGCCGAGCCGAGCACCAGCATCGCCACCTTGGAGCACCTGCAGGCGCAGCATCCCGGTGCCGAGTGGTTCCTGGTCATCGGTCAGGATCAGTACGAAAAGTTCAGCAGCTGGAAGCGCTGGCCCGAGCTGCTGCAGCGCAGCACCCTGGCCGTGGCCGGTCGAGCGGGTCAGCTGCCGCACCCGGATCCGGCGCTCCCCGCGCACCGCAGCGTGCAGCTGGCCCTCCCGGCCGACCGCATCAGCGCCACCGCCTTGCGCGCCGACTGCGCGCGCGGGGCGGACATCTCCCCCATGGTCGGCCCGGATGTGGCCGGCTATATTGCCCATCACCATCTCTACGGCGCCTGAAGCCGCAACACCCATGGACATTCGCAAGCTGCAGCGGGCCATCGTCGACGGTCTCGAAGACGTCAAGGCACAGAACATCCAGGTCTTCAACACCGAGCACCTGTCGCCGCTGTTCGAGCGCGTCGTCGTGGCCAGTGGCAGTAGCAACCGGCAAACCAAGGCCCTGGCCAGCAGCGTCCGTGAAGCCGTCAAGGGCGCCGGTTTCGACGTCATGCGCACCGAGGGCGAGGAAAACGGCGAATGGATCATCGTGGACTGCGGCGCGGCCGTGGTGCATGTGATGCAGCCGCAGATCCGCGACTACTACCACCTCGAAGAGATCTGGGGCGAGAAGCCGGTCAACATGAAGCTGGGCGCGGCCAAGGGCCTGCCCAAGGCCAGCGAGCCGGCCGCTCCGGCGCGCAAGAAGTCCGCGCCCTCGCGCCGTTCCGGCAGCGCGGCCGAAGCGCTGAAGAACGAACCCGTGGCCCTGCCCAAGACCCGCAAGCAAAAGGCCGAGGCGGCCGCTGAGGCCGCTGCCCTGAAGGCCGCTCCGCGCAAGGCGCCCGCCCGCAAGGCTGCGCCCCGCAAGGCTGCGGCACCCGCCACCGGCAAGGTGACCGCACCGGCCCGCAAGCTGGCCACGCCCAAGCCCGCGTCGGCCCGCAAGGCGGCCGCCGTGCAGAAGGTGTCCGCCGCACCAGTGGCCGCCAAGCCGGCTGCCCGCAAGGCCGCAGCCCCCAAGCCGACGGCCGCAGTGAAGGCCGCACCGGCCAAGAAGGCGGCTCCCGCGAAGAAGGCTGCGCCTGCCAAGAAGGCCGCGCCCGCCAAGAAGGCTGCGCCGGCCAAGAAGGCTGCGCCGGCCAAGAAGCCAGCGGTCAAGAAGGCCGCCCGCTAAGTGCAGCTGCTGTTGTTGGCGGTCGGGCAGCGCTTGCCTGCCTGGGCCGACGAGGCCACCGCCGACTTCGTCAAGCGCTTCCCGCCGGACCTGCCGCTGCAGCTCAAGACCGTGAAGGCCGAGGCCCGGAGCACCGGCAAGACGGCCGCGCAGATGATGGCCGCCGAAGCCCAGCGCCTGCAGGAGGCCACGCCGCGCGGCGCCCGCCGCGTGGTGCTGGACGAGCGCGGTGAGCGCCTCAGCAGCCTGCAACTGGCCGAGCGCCTGGAGCGCTGGAAGCTCGATGGCCGCGACGTGGTGCTGTACATGGGCGGGCCCGACGGCCTGGCCCCTGAACTTCGTGCTGCGGCCGACGAACGCCTGCGCCTCTCCGACCTGACCCTGCCGCATGCGCTGGCGCGTGTGCTGCTCGTCGAGGGGCTGTACCGCGCCTGGTCGATCACGGCCGGTCACCCCTACCACCGGGAGTAGGCGGTGCGTCGGCTGCGTTCGTTGCTGCTCGGCCTGCTGCTGGGCCCCGGGCTCGCGCTGGGCGCGCTGGCGCAGGTGCAGCTCAAGGTGCTGGGCGATTTCGCCTTTCCGCCCTATTCCTCGCTGCGCGGCACCGAGCCGGTCGGCATCGATGTGGACATCCTGCACGAGCTGGGTCGGCGCACCGGGGTGCAGTTCCACATCGAGCTGGTGCCCTTCAAGCGGGTGGTCGAATCGGTGCGGGCGGGCAGCGTGGATGGCGGCATGGCGCTACTGCGCAGTGCCGAGCGCGAGGGCTTCGCGCTCTTCACCGGCGTGATGCACAACAGCACCTACTCCCTCTTCGTCACGCGCGACAGCAAGATGGCGTTCGACGGCCTGGCCAGCCTGCACGGCAAGCGCATCGGCAAGGTGCGCGGCTTCTTCATCAGCCCGGAGTTCGATGCCGAGGTCGCGGCCGAGCGCATCCAGCTGCACGAGACGGCCGGGGCCGAGCAGGGTCTGCACATGCTGATGCTGGGACGAGTCGATGCGATCTCGGGCCAGACCGTCGTGACCCGTTACCTGGCGCGCCAGCTCGGCTATGCCGATGCCGTGCGCCCACTGCCCACACCCCTGGTGCCCGACCGGCCGACCTTCCTGGTGCTGTCGCGCGCCAGCAAGCTGCCCGACAAGGAGGCCCTGGGCGAGCGCCTGCGCCTGGCGCTGGAGGCCATGCACAGGGACGGCAGCATCGAGCGCATCGAGGCCCGGCATCTGCAATGAGTGCGAACCTGATCTACCTGGCTTCGCAGAGCCCGCGCCGGCGCCAGCTGCTCGATCAGCTCGGCCAGGCGCACGAACTGCTGCTGGCCGATGCCGACGAGGACGCCGAGGCGCTGGAGCTGCAGCTGCACGGCGAGTTGCCGGACGACTACGTGCGCCGCGTCACGGCCAACAAGCTGGCGGCCGCGCTGGCGCGCCGGGAACGGCGCCGCCTGCCGGTGCGCCCGGTGCTGTGCTCCGACACCACCGTGGCCCTGGGCCGCGACATCCTGGGCAAGCCCGCCGATGCTGCCGAGGCCCTGCACATGCTCACGCGCCTGAGTGGCCACACGCACCGGGTGCTGACGGCGGTGAGCCTGGGCTGGGAGGTGGGCGGGGTGTTGCAGCAGGCGCAGCGCGTCAGCGTTTCGCATGTGCGCTTTGCCGCCGTGCCGCCAGCCGTGCTGCAGCGCTACGTGGCTAGCGGCGAGCCGATGGGCAAGGCTGGTGCCTATGCCATCCAGAGCCAGATTGCCGGCTGGATCGAGCACATCGAGGGCAGCTATTCCGGCATCATGGGCCTGCCCCTGTTCGAAACCGCGCAATTGCTGCGCGAGGCTGGGCTGGAGGTTTGACGCAAGCAGCCCTGCTTGCGTGAACCCTTCAACGAGGGGGTGCCTCCGGCACCCGACGTGATGGAAGACATCTTGATCAATTGGTCTCCGCAGGAGACCCGCGTGGCCGTGGTGGAAAACGGCGCCGTGCAGGAGCTGCACATCGAGCGCACGCTGGAGCGTGGCCTGGTGGGCAACATCTACCAGGGCAAGGTGGCGCGCGTGCTGCCGGGCATGCAGTCGGCCTTCATCGACATCGGCCTGGAGCGCGCCGCCTTCCTGCATGTGGCCGACCTGCACACCGCGGCGCCGCGCGGCGAGCAGCCCACGCCCATCGAGCGCCTGCTGTTCGAGGGCCAGACCTTGATGGTGCAGGTCATCAAGGACCCGATCGGCACCAAGGGTGCACGCCTGTCCAGCCAGGTGTCGATCGCCGGGCGCATGCTGGTGCACCTGCCGCAGGATGAGCACATCGGCATCAGCCAGAAGATCGGCTCGCCCGAGGTGCGCGAGGCCCTGCGTGAGCGCATGCTCGGCCTGGTGGGCACGCGCGACAGCGGCGGGGGCGGCGGCTTCATCCTGCGCACCAATGCCGAGGAAGCCAGTGACGAGGAACTGGCCGCCGACATCGCCTACCTGCGCAAGACCTGGAACACGATCCGCGACCGCGCACTCACGCTGCCGCCCGGCAGCCTGCTGCATGAGGACCTGAACCTGGTGCAGCGCGTGCTGCGCGACCTGTGCAGCGAGCGCACCGCCAAGGTCCGCATCGACAGCCGCCTGCAGTTCGAGGCCCTGCAGGCCTTCGGCCAGCAGTACATGCCCGGCTCGGTGGGCAAGCTGGAGCATTACGCCGGCGAGCGCCCGATCTTCGACCTCAGCAACATCGACGCCGAGGTGCAGCGCGCGCTCTCGCGCCGCGTCGACCTGAAGAGCGGTGGCTACCTGGTGTTCGACCAGACCGAGGCCATGACCACGATCGACGTCAACACCGGCGCCTTCGTCGGGGCGAAGAACTTCGACGAGACCATCTTCAAGACCAATCTGGAAGCCGCCGGGGCGATCGCGCGCCAGCTGCGCCTGCGCAACCTGGGTGGCATCGTCATCGTCGACTTCATCGACATGGGCCGCGAGGAACACCGCCAGGCCGTGCTGGCCGAGCTGCGCAAGCACCTGGCCAAGGACCGGACCAAGGTGGCGGTGGGGGGCTTCACCCAGCTCGGGCTGCTGGAGCTGACGAGGAAGCGCACGCGCGAGTCGCTCGCCCGCATGCTCTGCGAGCCCTGCCCGACCTGCGAGGGCCGTGGCCAGGTCAAGACCGCGCGCACGGTCTGCTACGAGATCCTGCGCGAGATCCTGCGCGAGGCACGCCAGTTCTCGGCCAGGGAGTTCCGCGTGGTGGCCAACGCGGCCGTGGTGGAGATGCTGCTGGACGAGGAGAGCCAGCACCTCGCCGGCCTGTCGGACTTCATCGGCCGGCCGATCTCGCTGACTGCCGAACCCGGCAACCAGACCGAGCATTACGACATCGTGCTGCTCTAGGGGCCAGGATGAGCGAACGCTTCTTCGCCCTGGTGCCGGCGGCCGGCAGCGGCAGCCGCGCGGGCCAGCCCATCCCCAAGCAGTATGTGGAACTGGCCGGCCGCAGCCTGATCGCCCACACGCTGGCGGCGTTGGCCGCCGTGCCCGAGCTGGCGCAGACCCTGGTGGTGCTGGCCCCCGAGGACGCCCGCTTTGCGGCGGCCGTGCCGGGCTTCGCCGGCTGGAGCGCGCGCTGCGGCGGCGCCACGCGCGCGGCGTCCGTGCGCGCCGGTCTGCAGGCCCTGCGCGAGCGTGGGGCCGGCGAGCAGGACTGGGTGCTGGTGCACGACGCCGCCCGCTGCCTGCTGCGGCCGGAGTGGGTGCAGGGCCTGATCGAAGCCTGCCGCGCGGATGCGGTGGGTGGCCTGCTGGCGCAGCCGGTGGCCGACACCCTGAAGCGCGCCGACGCGCAAGGCCGCGTGCAGCACACGCAGGACCGCCGCGAGCTCTGGGCCGCGCAGACGCCGCAGATGTTTCGCCTGGGCCTGCTGGCGCATGCCCTTGATGCCGCCGGCGAGGCCGTCACCGACGAGGCCAGCGCCATCGAGCAGCTGGGCCTGGCGCCGCGCCTGGTGCGCGCGCCGCTGGACAACTTCAAGCTCACCCTGCCCGAGGACTTCGCGCTGGCCGAGCTGATTCTGAGGAGCCGACAGGCATGAACATTCGCATTGGCGAGGGCTGGGATGTGCACCAGCTCGTCACCGGCCGGCCGCTGATCCTGGGCGGCGTGCTGATCCCGCACAGCCATGGCCTGCTCGGCCATTCCGATGCCGACGCCTTGGCCCATGCCATCACCGATGCCCTGCTGGGCGCAGCCGGCCTGGGCGACATCGGCCGCCATTTCCCCGATACCGACATCCGCTTCAAGGGCGCCGACTCGCTGCGCCTGCTGGCCGAGGCGGCCCGCCGCGTGCGCGCCGAGGGCTGGCAACTGGGCAATGTGGACAGCACCGTGGTCGCCCAGGCGCCCAAGCTGGCGCCGCACATCGACGCCATGCGCGGCCGCCTGGCCGCGGCACTGGAGCTGGCGCCGGAGGCCGTCAACGTCAAGGCCAAGACGGCCGAGAAGATGGGGCCGGTGGGCGAGGGCCGGGCGATCGAGGCGCGCGCGGTCTGCCTGCTGTTCAAGGCCTGAGGGCGCTGAAGCCCTAATCGGCGCGCTGGAAGCGGATGCGGGTGATCAGCCCGCCGTCCTCGGCGTTGACGATTTCCAGGTGCGCGCCCATGCGCGACAGCGATTTCTCGACGATGGCCAGCCCCAGGCCCGAGCCGCTGGCCGCGGTGCGCGCGCTGTTGGCGCGGTAGAAGGGCTTGGTGAGCTCGCTCAGCACCGTCTGCGGCACCCCGGGGCCGTGGTCGCGCAGGGTCACCAGCACCTCGTTGCCCTGGATCTGCGCCAGGATGTCAACCAGCGCGGCCTGGTCGGGCTGGTGGCCGTAGCGGCGCGCGTTCTCGAACAGGTTCTGGAACACGCGCGAGACCTCGGTGCGGTCGCCCTTGACGCGCAGATTGGGCGGCACGCGCAGACGGAAGCGGATCTGGTTGGGGTCGCGGAAGCTCTGCGTCTCGCGCTCCAGCACGTCGGCGAGCAGCAGGATCTGCTGGCTCACCTCGCCCGGGCGGGCGTAGTCCATGAACTTGCCGATCACGGCGTCGAGCTGGTCGATGTCCTGCGCCATCGCCAGCTGGGCGGCGGGGTCGTGCACGCTCATCTCCACCTCCAGGCGCAGGCGCGCCAGCGGGGTGCGCAGGTCATGCGAGATGCCGGCCAGCATGACCGAGCGGTCCTGGTCCAGCTTGGCCAGCACCCGGGCCATGCGGTTGAAGCCGCGATTGACCTCGCGGATCTCGCTCGTCAGCGTGTGCTCGTCCAGGCGCGAGTCGTACTCGCCCTCACGGATGCGCCCGGCGGCGACCGAGAGGGCCCGCAGCGGCCGGTTGATGAGCCCGGCAATGATGGCCGAGCCCAGCAGCGTGGCGGCCACAACGATGAGCAGCCACCAGGCGCGCGGCGTGGGCAGGCTGGCGCTGGGCTCGTGTGAGGCGCGCAGCCAAAAGGCGTCGCGCCCGGCCATGAAGCGCACCCACAGCCCGGACTGCCCGTTGACGCTCTCGGCCACAAAGGTGTCGGGCCCCAGGCGCTGGATCAGCGCCTGCGCCACCTGGCGCGCGAAGGGGGTGTGCTCGTAGGCCTTCCACTCGTCGCGCAGCTCGGCCACCTGGACCTTGATGGTGGCGTCGCGTTCGATGGACTTGATGATGACCAGGCGCTGGATCGGCTCGACATCGCTGAGCGCCGCGCGCGACAGCAGCACCAGATCGCCGAGCTGCTGCGCGGCCTGCAGCGCCCGTGGTTCGGCTTCGAGGGCGCGGAAGGCCGCCTGCCAGGTCAGCCCCGCACCGGCCAGCAGCAGGGCCAGCCAGGCGAAGGTGCGCCAGAAGAGGTTGAGGCCGAGGACGCGCCGCGGCACAGGCTTCAGGCGCCCGAGGAGGCCGCCTGCGCGGCCGCGGGCTTGGCGGCCGGCTTGTCGCCCTTGCCTTCGTCGCCGTCCGGCACGAACACATAGCCCAGGCCCCAGACGGTCTGGATGTAGCGCGGGTTGGCCAGATCGGGCTCGATCATCTTGCGCAGGCGCGAGACCTGCACGTCGAGGCTGCGGTCATAGGGTTCGAAGTCGCGGCCACGCGTCAACTGGGCCAGGCGCTCGCGGCTCAGCGGCATGCGCGGGTGGCGCACCAGGGCCTTGAGCATCGCGAATTCGCCGGTAGTGAGCGAGAGCTCCTCGCCATCGCGCGTCAGGCGGCGCTGGGCGATGTCAAAGCGGTAGGGGCCGAAGGCCACGGTCTCGGGGTCGCGTGCCGGGGCGCCGGGCGCCTCGGGGGCCGGGGCGCGGCGCAGCACGGCATTGATGCGGGCCAGCAGTTCGCGCGGGTTGAAGGGCTTGGCCAGGTAATCGTCGGCGCCGACCTCCAGGCCGACGATGCGGTCCACGTCCTCGCCCTTGGCGGTGAGCATGACGATGGGCGTGGTGTTGCCGGCGCCGCGCAGGCGACGGCAGATCGACAGGCCATCCTCGCCCGGCATCATCAGGTCCAACACGATCAGGTCCAGGCTCTCGCGCGCCATCAGGCGGTTCAGCGCCATGCCGTCCTCGGCCGGATGCACTTCGAAACCTTCCTGGCTCAGGTAGCGGCGCAGCAGGTCGCGGATGCGGGCGTCGTCGTCGACAACGGCAATGCGTTGCGTGCGGGCGTTGTGGGCGTTGGTCATGGTGGGCAGCTCCTGTCAGGCGCCGCGGTCTTGAAGCGGGCCGAAGGGCATTCTGGCCGCCGCCCTCCGGCCTTGTTACAAATTCGGGCGGCAGTTCGCACGCCTTGTCGCACTTGTTACAAAATCTCACCCAAACCCCCGCAGACGCGGGGCGGCGACTGTGCTTACTGCGCCGTCCAGCCCCCGTCCATGCCCCAGGCCTGGCCGCGCACATTGGCGGCCGCCTCGCTGCACAGGAACACCGCCAGCGCGCCCAATTGCTCGGGCGTGGTGAAGGTCAGCGAGGGTTGCTTTTCGCCCAGCAGCCGGCGCGTGGCCTCGGCGTTGTCCACGCCGTCGGCCAGCGCGCGGGCATCCACCTGCTTCTGCACCAGCGGCGTCAGCACCCAGCCGGGGCAGATGGCATTGACGGTGATGCCGGTGGTGGCGGTTTCCAGCGCGGCGGTCTTGGTCAGGCCGATCAGGCCATGCTTGGCGGCCACATAGGCGCTCTTGTTGACCGAGGCCACCTGGCCGTGCACCGAGGCGATGTTGATGACGCGGCCCCAGTTGCGCGCCAGCATGCCGGGCAGGGCGGCGCGCAGGCTATGGAAGGCCGAGCTGAGGTTGATGGCGAGGATGGCGTCCCAGCGCTCGGGCGGGAAGTCCTGGATCGGCGCGACATGCTGGATGCCGGCGTTGTTGACCAGGATGTCGCATCCCCCGAAGCGCGCCTCGGTGGCGCGAACCAGATCCACCACCTCTTCGGCATGAGCCATGTCGGCACCGTGGTAGTCCACTTCAATTTCCAGGCCTTCGAACTGCGCACGGGCGCCCTCGATGTCGCCAAAGCCGTTCAGCATCACGTTGGCACCCTGGCGTGCCAGGCTCAAGGCGATGCCCAGTCCGATGCCGCTGGTCGAGCCCGTCACCAGGGCGGTCTTGCCGTTCAACATTGCAGTTCCCTTAGGATCGTTTCCGGATCCAAGGATAGCCAATGAGCCCCCCGCGCCTGTGTCATTACCAAGCCATGAACCCCGGCGGCCTGCACCGCCTGGCGTATTGGGAATGGGGCGACGCGACCAATCCCCGGGTGCTCGTCTGCGCCCACGGCCTGACGCGCCAGGGGCGCGATTTCGACACCCTGGCGCAGCGCCTGTGCGGCGAATACCGCGTGGTCTGCCCGGACGTGGTGGGGCGGGGTGAATCCGACTGGCTGCCCGAGCCCGAGCATTACGGCCTGCCGCAGTACGTGTCCGACATGGTGGCCCTGCTGGCGCGCCTGGACCCCGGCTCGGTCGACTGGGTCGGCACCTCGATGGGCGGCCTGATCGGGCTGGTGCTGGCGGCCGTGCCGGGCAACCCGCTGCGGCGTCTGGTGCTGAACGATGTCGGCCCCACGCTGGAGGCGGAGTCGCTGGAGCGCATCGGCACCTATGTGGGCCAGCGCATGCACTTCGCCAGCTTCGAAGAGGGCGTGGCCCATCTGCGCAGCATCTCGGCCGGCTTCGGGCAGTTCCCGCCCGGCGCCTGGGAGGTGCTGTCGCGCCCGATGTTCAAAGCAACGCCGCAAGGCCTGCGCCTGCACTACGACCCGGGCATCGGCCTGGCCTTTCGCAGCTTGACACCGGAGGCCATTGCCGAGTCGGAGCTCTTCCTTTGGGCCGCCTACGAGAGCCTGCAGCTGCCGGTGCTGCTGCTGCGCGGTGCCGAGAGCGATCTGCTGAGCAGGGAGACGGCGCAGCGCATGGCCGACTGCGGCCCGTGCGCGCAGGTGCTGGAGCTGCCCGAGGTGGGCCACGCGCCGATGCTGGACCGTGACAGCCATCTGAACCCCGTGATCGAGTTCCTGCGCGCCGCATGAAGACCGCGCCCGCCGACCCGCAACGCGCGGCCATCGTCCAGCTGCTGCTGGACGAAGCACCGCCCGCCGAACCGCCCGGCCTGCCCGAGCGCCTGCCCAGCCCCGCCCGCAGCGCCGCCGCGCCCGATGTGCTGACGCGCGCCCGCGCCTTCGCCGAGCCCCTGCTGGCCGCGCGCGTGCTCGACAGCGGCGAGGACCAGCTCGGTCATGCCGACGGTGTTGCCGCCATCCTGGCCGGCATCGGGGCCTCGCCCGGCGTGCAGGCCGCGGCCTATCTGGTCTACGCCGCGGAACATTTGGCGGATCCGGTCGAGGTCACGGCCAAGGCCTTCGGCGAAAGCTTTGCCGATCTGGTGGACCACACGCGCAAGTTGGTGCGCATCCAGCGCGCTGCGCGTGCCGCGCGCCTGGAAGACGCCGAGGCCGTCGCCCAGCAGCTGGAACGCGTGCGCAAGATGTTGCTCGCCTTCAGCAAGGACCTGCGCGTGGTGCTGCTGCGCCTGGCCTCGCGCCTGCAGACCCTGCGCTGGTTCGCGCAGGTGCGCAAGCCCTGTCCGGTGGAAGTGGTCCTGGAAGCCCGCCAGGTCTTTGCGCCGCTCGCCAACCGGCTGGGCATCTGGCAGATCAAGTGGGAGCTGGAGGATCTGGCTTTCCGTTTCCTGGAGCCCGAGCAGTACCACGGCCTGGCCCGCGCCCTGCACGAAAAGCGCCTGGAGCGCGAGCTGCGCGTGCACCAGGCGCGCGCCCAGCTCAGTGCCGAGCTGCAGCGCCTGGGGGTGTCGGGCGAGGTGCAGGGGCGGCCCAAGCACCTCTACAGCATCTGGAAAAAGATGCAGGGCAAGGGCCTCACGCTCGACCGCGTGTTCGACCTGCGCGCCCTGCGCGTCATCGTCGACAGTGTGGATGACTGCTACGCCGTGCTCGCGCGCCTGCACGAGGTGTACGAGCCGGTGGAGGGTGAGTTCGACGACTACATCGCGCGCCCCAAGCCGAATGGCTATCAGAGCCTGCACACGGTGTTGCGTGCCCCCGATGGCCAGACCATGGAGGTGCAGATCCGCACCCATGCCATGCACGAACATGCCGAGCATGGCGTGGCCGCGCACTGGGCCTACAAGGAAGCCGGCACCAAGGGCTATGGCGGCCAGGCCAGCGCGGGCGATCAGGAGGCCACGGTGCGCGAGGCCCGCAAGGCCGTGCTGCGCCAGCTGCTGGCCTGGGAGCGCGACCTGGCCGAGCACGCGCCCAGCAGCGAGGGCGAGGAGGCGCGCATCTTCGTCTTCACGCCGCAGGCTGCGGTGGTGGAGCTGTGTGCCGGCGCCACGCCAATCGACTTCGCCTACCACCTGCACACCGAGCTGGGGCACCGCATCCGCGGCGCCAAGGTCGATGGCCAATTGGTGCCACTGAACACCAAGCTGCAGAGCGGCCAGACCGTCGAGGTCATGGGGGGCAAGGAGCGCGGCCCCTCGCTGGACTGGCTCAACCCGGAGCTGGGCTTTCTTGCCTCGCCGCGCTCCAAGGCCAAGGTGCGCGCCTGGTTCAATGCCCTGCAGACCGAGGAGACCGTGGCGCGCGGCCGCGAGCTGGTGGAAAAGCTGCTGGCGCGCGAGGGCAAGACGGCCATCAAGCACGACGAACTGGCCGCGCGCCTGGGCTTCAAGAGCGCCGAGCAGCTCTTCGAAGTGGTGGGCAAGGACGAGTTCTCGCTCAAGCCCATCGAGCAGCTGCTGCGCCCGGCCGAGCCCACGGCGGCCGAGGACGAGGACGCGCTGGCAGCGCGCCACCACGTGCGCCCGGCCGCCCAGGCCCCACGCGGCGGCGTGCTGGTGGTGGGGGTGGACTCGCTGCTCACCAATTTGGCGCGTTGCTGCCGCCCGGCCCCGCCCGATGCGATCCGCGGCTTCGTTACGCGCGGCAAGGGCGTGGCCATTCACCGGGCCGACTGCGGCAACCTGCTCGACAGCCTGCGCCGCACGCCTGAGCGCGAGATCGACGTCACCTGGGGCCAGACGCAGGGCAAGCTCTACCCGGTGGATCTGGTCGTCGAGGCCCAGGACCGCTCGGGTGTCATGCGCGACGTACTCGAAGTCTTCGCCAAGCTGCGCCTGCGCGTCAGCCATGCGCAGACACAGAGCCAGCGTGGCAGCCGCCCGGACACGCAGTGGATGGCCTTCACCGTGGAGATCGCGGGGGCTGAGTCGCTTTCGCAGGTGCTGCGATCGGTGGCCCAGGTGCCCGGCGTGCGAAGTGCGCGCAGGCGTTGACGACTTCAAAAAATCTCGTGTATAGTCGTGGGCTCTTGTGGTGCAGAGCTGAAGCGATTCAGACGCATCCAAGGCAGACCCCAGGCGCGTAGCTCAGCTGGTTAGAGCACCACCTTGACATGGTGGGGGTCGTTGGTTCGAGTCCAATCGCGCCTACCAATTCGGAGCCCCGTAAGTCATTGATTTACGGGGCTTTTTCCATCTGCCTCACGTTTTTGGCTCTTCGCTCAATCGGCAGAGTACGAAAAAGGTATGGAAAAGTCCCCTTGTAATGCCTCAGTCTGGTTGCGACAGGCTGCGTTCCAGCGCCTTGAAGCATTCATCAAACTGCCTCGTCGTAGCCGGGTCTTTTTTGAGTGACGCGGTTAGGACAAGGTCGGTGGGCGCACCCTCACGCCGAAAGCTGACTGTGATCCGAGCTTCAGGGTTGAAGACTACTTCCCCGAGGAACGCAGCTGCTTGCCTCATGGGAGTGCCGGCGAGTTTGTAGGTCTCCGGGTCGCCTTTAGTGAACTTGCGGTCCACTATTGGCAGAGCTTGATCGTTGCCGGCCTTGAACCAGAACGATTGGAACGGCACAGGCGTTGTGACTTTCTGATTCAGGCTCGGCGTGGTGAATAGCCCCCCCTTCATCAGTCCGAAGCCATCTTTGTAAACCGACACAGACGCGTCCACTATGGTGAATGGAGCGACATCTGTGTTGGCAAGAAGTAGGAACCTTAGGCCGCAGCCAGTTACCTCCCCGGCTTCGGTCGAATTCATGGTCGCCTGGGTGGAGGCGGTCGCTTCGTACATGGGGCCGCAAATTGCGGCGGGCGCCCATGCGCTCAAAGCAAGAAGGACGAATGACCTCATGCCGCCTCCCTCAGCGATCCGTCTATGACGGTTTGATCGTATTCCGACCACCTCGCACACCTGTAATCGGTGGGTGTGCCGTCCACCGTTCGCCCGCAGAGGGATTTCACCCGCTGAGAAGTCAAGGTGCCCGAGCAACAGCCTAGTTCAGAGGCGTTTGACAGCGTTGCTTTCGCGGCGCTGGCGGCAATGACGGATTTCTTCTCGGTCCTTTGTCTTTGCGGCGTCCTGGGTCTGCCATTGCATGTTCTGCGGCGTATCGGCGCCACCGGCGCAAAGTGGTTCGATGTGATCCACCACAAAGCCGGGGCAGGGCCCAGACCGTTTGCCGTTCGCGGGGCAGGGGTTCGCTCGTTTGAACTCGGCCTTGGCGGCGGCGCTACGCGTTACCGCTGATGCCCGGTCGTAGAGCGCCAGTAGTGCGAAGGTGAAGGCAAGAGTTCGCAGAATCAATCCGACCTCCTGATTGCCTGGTGGCTTGTCCCATTCCCGTTTGAATCCGCTTGATTGTTTTCGATGCCAGGAATTTTTTCCGTGAGTGGAAAGACCGGCGGTCACGGGGACGGTCCAGCTGTGAGGATTGAGGCCCCGGGGTGGGGCTGCCATCTCCCGCAGGCCGCAGCTGGCTCGCGCGCGCACGAAGAATCTTGGGTTGGCGGTGGTTCCCGGCGATCTGGCCGGTCCAGTTGGGGGGCTCTCGCGAGGATTGGAGCTCCCCCCATGTCCTGATCCCTATGCGGCGTCAGAGGTGCGGCGCCTTCGTTTTCCTCCGATTGTTTGTCGGTGGCGCCACGAACTCGCCTGTTTCTGGGTCGAACCAGTCTGGACTTTGATCCGACTCGCGAACCCGCTCGAAGTCTTCAGCTCCAACGGTGGCTTCTGTTCTGTCGGCGCTTGGGTCTGGCGGTGCGATTGGGTGTGCCAATGCGGGCCGTGGAGGCGGGGCGAACCCTACAGAGCATAGGGATCGATCCTCTGCCGGTTGCTCAAACCCTATAGGGGATCTCTCAGTGCTTGGGCCCTTCCCCTTGGAAGTGAAGATTTGCGCCATGGTCCGTAGCCGCTTGGGCGGGGCTGGCGGCTCCAGGCCCAGCGACGCAAGGTGCGGGCCTGGATCGCGCTCCAGAACCTCCCGAATGGTCGGCCATAGGCTGCTGCGCAAAACCGCGTCCTCGATTCGCTTGATGTGCGCCAGCAGGTAGGCCGCAGCGGTCTGTCTGGCTGGTCCGCTGAGGCGCGGCGCTTTCGTAAGCCCGAATCGGCGGCAGACCACATTGAAGAAGCTCTCGAAGTGGGCCTGGAGCGCCGCTTTATTGCCCACAAGGTCAGAGCCGATCATGCGGCCCTTCACCAGGGGCAGGATCAACACATGGCAATGTGGCGCTGCTTCGTCGCGGTGAATGTCGGAGCTCAGAATGTTTTGGTGCCCTCCGAATCGGTCGGCGGCCCATTCCGTACAAGCCAAGAAGTAGTCCTTGTCGCTGATGGTGTGGTTCTGCGGGAGGCTGAAAACTGCCTCGATGGCGCGCACTGCGTCTTTGCGCAGCTTCGATATGCCTGCGGTCATCTGGTGGTGTTCAGCCAGTGCGGCAACGTCATTGGCATGCGCTGGCCCAATCAGCGTTTCATTCAGGTGTGAGCGCCTCGGATCAATTGATCCGGAGGCGCCCACTTCTGCCTGAATGGTTCGCCGGTTGTGTCTTGCGGCGCACGCCAACTTGCCGCTCCCCCTCAGCTTTTTGAACCGAAGGAAAGCGGCGCCGCTCATGGCTTGCGGCCTCGTCGGTGGCTTGCTGCCGCCAGCAGCTCGCGAAGTCGCATCGCCGATTGGTGGAGAAGAAGCAGGAGCAGGATCACTTGATGACCCTCCAAGCGCGCAGCAGTGCCAAGGCCTTGCCTACGTTCTCAGGTGAAGGCCTCAGCCAATACCGCCTGCAACGCGTTTGCTTCCTGCCGCCCAGGCACGGGACTGTCTCCGTCACGCGATCAATCAAGATCCCGTGCTGGTTCTGTAGCGTGCTTACGGTGCTGTGGAGGCAGTGGTCGTGGTGGCGCTCCCCTTCAAAGCGGTTGAGGCTTACCCCCTTCACTGCGAACAGGTAGAGGATGCGCGCCACCTTTGCGTAGGGTGAGTTTTCCCCTGCCGCATTACCGGCATCAATAACGAGCATGGCTTCCCCCTTAGGCGGCGGTGGCCGCTTCGCGCTGCTTGAGCAGCCAAGCGTCGAGGTCTGCGCGCAGGAAGCCGCTAGCGCGGCCCCCGAGCTTCAGGCGGGCGATTTGCCCATCCTTGATCAGCTTGTAGAGGAAGGAGCGGGAGATGTTGAGGTACTCGGCAGCCTGGAGTGGCCGAAGAACTGTGCGGCTTTGGGTGTCGGTTGGTTTCATGAAATCAAACCTGATTGACGAAGTCCACCGCATCGAGCGCCTGGGGTTGTCCGCTTGTTGAAGGCGATCTTCCCGGGCGATACTGCTCGCTGTCCGTGTCCATGGACGGTTCGCAGTCGATGCGGACCTTGTGGCCCCCACTCCGAAGTTGCAGCTTCGGATGTCGGGGGTCACGTCTTTACGGCCCTAGTGCTTCCCTCTACATCGCTTGAGTTTGCGGCGAATTAGTGAGCCGAAACCGGGCACATAGAGCGTGCGGAGGACCGTGACTCATTGTCTACGGGGACGCACTGAAGACAACGGCTGTCCCCAGCGTGTTGCCCGCTTGACAGCTCTTGAATCGGCTCTGTTTCCTTGCATATCGGCGTCTTGTCGTCTGGTGCCGCAGGGGACAAGCTGGGGCTGCTCGACCAAGTTGATGATGATCTGGTTGTCGTAGAAGACGATAGGGTGCTGTCGTGCTTGGGCTCGGCGCTGTTGATGTAGCGGCCCGCCACCTGGGGCTGGACTCACAGGGCTAGGCGGGCGAGCGCCTCTCGCGAATGCGATCCGGTCAAGTGCTTGTAATGCTTCTCGATCATGCGTAGCGATGTGCCGCTCAGTTGGGCAACGGTGAGCAGGTCCAGGCCCGATTGCACTAGGTCTGTGATGACGCTGTGCCGCAGCGCATACGCGGTGGTGGACGGTGGCAAGCCTGCCGCCTCGACTGCGGTCTTGATGGGCCACTTCCAGGCGTCCTTGTTCCAGGCTGACCCGTTTGCGCGCGAAATGAGCGGCGCAGTCGGCAGCTTGTTGATGGCGAACTCAGCAAACTTCGCAGCGGTGGCCTCAGGCAATGCGATCTTGCGGGCGTGGCCTGTCTTCTTGTCCTTGCCTATCGTGATGGTTTGCAGGCGCTTGTCGAAGTTGGCGACGGTCAGCGCTGCCATAGCGCCTGGGCGCAGTGGCACATGGCACAAGGCCCACAGGAAGGCCCCTAGATCCTCGCTGGCGGCCCGAATGAGTGCCCGCCGCTGCTCCGGGTCCAGATAAGCCTCGCGCTGCTTCTCAGCGGCCTCAATCGGGCTGAGTGCTTCGCGCCATGCTGTGTCAGTGATTACGTCCTTGCTCTCTTTGGCAAAGTTCAGCGCGGCGCGTAGGCAAGTCATGTCGCGGTTCAGCGTGGCATCTGAACGCGGCTGGCCTCGGTTGGGGCCGCTCTCGCAGGGGCGCTTGCGATGCTCCCGGCGCCAGTCGTCAAAGTGGCGCCGCTGGAGCTTCTCAAGCTTGGTGGCTGCGAACTTGGGATTGTTCAGAACGTATTTTTGGAACCGGGCCTGGATGTCGTGGGCAGCTCTGGCTCCCCTTGTTTCGCGGATATGGGCGACGTATCGGGAGCAAGCTTCAGTGATGGTGAGTTCCTCGTTGGAGCCTCCGGCCCCGATGTGGTCGAACCAAAGTTCTGCCTGTTTCCGCGCGGCGTCGAAGCGCTGGCCCGGTGTTAGGTCTCCGAAGTCCCCAAGCTTCCGATAAGACTGCTTGCCAGTTGCCTCGTCACGATGGCGGGCGATCCAGTTGCCTTGGCTGGTCGCTGTCATCTTGCGGAAGCCCAGGTAGCAGCCTTTGCGGAGGCAGTGCCAGTACGGATCGCGCCGAGCCTTGAGGGCTTCGCGGTTCTCGACCTTGGAGAGGATGGGCATGGCCGGAGGTACGAAGCAAGTATGAAAACATCATACGAACTTGGGTGGACTCCAGGGGACAAAAACCGCTGTTCTCATAGTGAGTTTTCGTCCATGGCCGACCGCGTTTGTATCGTCACCCGGCCTTGACATGGTGGGGGTCGTTGGTTCGAGTCCAATCGCGCCTACCAATTCGAAGCCCCTGATTCCTCGCGGAGTCAGGGGCTTTTCGTTTGCGGTGCTGGCTCCTGCTTGCCCCTCCATCCGCTTGCCGCAGGCACTTCGCCACGGCGGGGTTGCGGTTCGCCCCAGCGGCCTAGCTGCCGCCGCGGCAGGCCCCGAAGCTGTCGGCATGCACTCCGAAACCCGACTGCCTTTCCTGGATGGCCTGCGTCTGGCCGCCTTTGCGCTGCTGATTCCGTACCACGTGGGCATGTACTACGTGAGCTGGGACTGGCATGTGAAGAGCGCGCAGGCCGGCCCCACGATCGAACCCTTGATGCTGTTGAGCAGCCCCTGGCGGCTGGGCCTGCTGTTCCTGGTTGCCGGGACGGCCTGCCATGGGCTGTGGCGGCGGCGCGGGGGCTGGGGCTTCATACGCGAACGCAGCCGTCGCCTGCTGCTGCCGCTGCTGTTCGGCATGGCCGTGATCGTCACGCCGCAGGCCTACTTCGAGGTGCTGACCAAGGCTCCGCAACTGCTGCCCGGTGACGGCGGCTACCTCGACTTCTGGGCTGCCTACCTGCACGGCGGGCGCTACTGCCGGGGCCAGGACTGCATGGATGTGCCGACCTGGAACCATCTGTGGTTCCTGCCCTATCTCTGGGTGTACGCGCTGTTCGCTGCGTTGCTACTGGCCTGGCGTCGACCCGGGCCGGTGGCCCGGGCGGCTTGGCCGGTCTGGGCCTGGCTGCTGGTGCCGGCCTTGCCCCTGGTGTTGGCGCGCCTGCTGCTGATGCCGCTGTTCCCGAGCTCGCACGATCTGTGGACCGACCTCTACAACCATGCCCAGTACGGCTATCTGTTCGCCCTGGGCTGGGGCAGCCGCTCGCACTGGCCCGGCCTGTGGCAGGCCGCGCTGCGGTATCGCACGCTCAGCCTGGCCCTGGCGTTGGCGGGCTGGGCCTTGTTGATGGTCTATTTCAGTGCGTATGAGACGGTCGAGCCGCCCGCTGCACTGCGCGCGCTGATGCGTGTGCTTTGGGCGCTGATGGCCTGGTGGGCCATCCTGGCCGCCTGTGGCTGGGCGCAGCGGGTGTTCCGCGAAAACAAGCCCTGGCTGCGTGCGGCCAGCCAGGGGGTGCTCTGCGCCTATGTGCTGCACCAGAGCCTGATCGTCGTCTTCAGCCAATGGCTGAAGCCCTTGGCCTGGCCCCCGGTGCTGGAGGGCCTGGCCCTGATCGCGCTGACGGCCCTGGCGTGCCTGCTGCTTTACCGGCTGTTGCGCCCTGTGCCCTTGCTGCGCGAGCTGGTAGGCATCACGGCAGGTTCAGCATGTCCGCCCAGATGTTCTGCGCCCAGCCCAGCGCATAGCGTCCCTCGATCTGGTTGATGGCCGCCGATACCCCGCCCGAGCCGGGCACGGTCTTGACGATCTTCTCGGCCGCGTCGTACTGGTGCACGGTGGCCACATGGATGGCCTCCTTGGCGCTGACGAAGCTGTAGCAGGTGTTCATCACCACCGGGCTGGGGTTCACCGGCTCGCCCTTGAGCAGCTGGATGATGGCCGCCGCCGCCAGCTTGGCATGCTGGTTGGCCATGTGGCCGGACTTGGGCATCAGCGGTCCGGGCATCACCGAGTCGCCCAGCACATGCACGCCCGGCACGGCCAGCGACTCCATCGTCAGCCAGTTCACGCCGCACCAGCGCTGGTTGACGGTGATCAGCCCGGCCTGGCGGGCGATGTCGCCAGCGCGCTGCGGCGGAATCACGTTCAGCACATCGGCTTTCACGTCCTCGAACTCCAGCTTGGCCAACGTGCCGCTGACCTCCTTGAGCTCGGCGTTCGGGCGGTACTCCAGGATGCCGCCGTAGTAGTCCTTGAAGGCCTTCTCGAACAGGGCCTTCTTGGACTGCACCTCGGGGTTGGCATCCAGCACCAGCACCTTGGCGCGCGGCTTGTGCTGCTTCAGATAGGCCGCCACCACGCAGGCGCGCTCGTAGGGGCCGGGGGGGCAGCGGTAGGGCGCCTTGGGGATGGAGATGGCGAACACGCCGCCATCGGGCATCAGTTCGAGCTGGCGGCGCAGCGCCAGGGTCTGCGGGCCGGCCTTCCAGGCATGCTGGATCTCGCCCTTGTCCAGCGCGGCGGCCAGGCCACCCACCTGATCGAGCATGAAGTCCACGCCGGGCGAGACCACCAGGCGGTCGTAGGGCAACTCGCGGCCATCGGCCAGGCGGACCTTGCGCGCCGCGACGTCGATGGCCTGGGCCTCGCCCTGCAGCACCTGCACGCCCGCCTGGCGCAGGCCCTCATAGCCTTGGGTGATGTCGGCCATCTGCTTGAAGCCACCCAGCACGAGGTTGGAGATCGGGCAGGAAACGAAAGCCGGGTTGCGCTCGACCAAGGTGACGTCGATGTTGCCGCCCCACAGGCGCAGGTAGCGCGCCGCAGTGGCGCCGCCAAAGCCTCCGCCGATGACGACGACGCGGCCCAGCGAGGGGCCGGATGGCGCACTGGCGCAGCCGGCCAGGTTCAGTAGGGGCAGGGCGGCGGCACCCGCCAGCAGCTGGCGGCGCGAGGGATGCAAATGCTTCATGGCAACGGCTCCCTTCAGCGGCGCGCCGGCTGGGCGGCGAAATAGGCGGCGACGAGCTTGAGCTGCTCCTCGGTGTAGCCCTTGGCGATCTGGTGCATCACGGTGGCGGGCTGGGCGCCGCTCTTGAAATCGGCCAGTGCCGCGAGCATCTTCTCGGCCGGCATGCCGGCCAGGGGCTTCATGTCGCCGCGCGCCTGGCCATGCGTGCCGTGGCAGTTGGCGCAGGTGGCGGCCAGGCTGCGGGCCTGCAACTGCGGGTCGAAACCCTGGGCGTGAGCGAGGCCGTGGCTCAGGGCCAAGGCCAGCGCCAGGCCGAGCGTGGGGAGGAGCTGCATCGTGCGTCCTTGCAGAAGGTGGGGGCGGCCGGGTTCTACACCGCAGGCCGCGGGCTCACAAGCGGAGCTTCGCCATCTGCTTATGCATTCGTTTAGGCTTATATTCAGATCGATGGACAAGACGCGCCGCCTGCTGCTGCTACAGGCCCTCAGCACCCCCGCCCTGGCAGGGCAGGGCGGCAGGCACGATTGGCCGCAGATTGAGCTGCTGGACGGCGGCAGCCTGGCGCCCGCGCATTGGCAGGATCGCGCGGCGGTGCTGGTGTTCTTTGCCACCCACTGCCCGTTTTGCCGGCGCCACAACCAGCATGTGGAAAAGCTCCATCGCGCCAGCCAGGGCCTGCGCCTGCAGGTGCTGGGTGCGGCGCTGGACCGCGAACCGGCGGTGGTGCGCAGCTACCTGGCCAAGGCGGGCTATAGCTTCCCGGTGACGATGCAGGGCCCGAGCCTTCGTCCGCTGTTCAGCCCGCGCGCGGTGATGCCCCTGACGGTGGCGATCGACCGCCGCGGCGCGGTGCGCGCGGTGGTGCCCGGCGAGATGTTCGAGGAAGATGTGCTGGAACTGCTGGCCTTGGCCAAGGCCTGAACCGGAGAGCACGATGAACAAGACCTGGAAGGACTGGATCCCGCTCGGTGCGCTGCTGCTGGGCGGGGCGGCGCTGGCCCAGACGCCGCCCGCGGCCGAGCTGTTTCGCGATGCCGACCTGGGGCTGGGCGAGCGTCTGCTGAAGGAGCACCGCTGCGCCGAATGCCATGCCCGCAGGATGGGCGGCGACGGCTCGGCCATCTACCGCCCCAAGGGCCGCATCAACGGCCCCGGCCTGCTGCGCGGGATGGTGGAAAACTGCAATACCGAACTGAACCTCAGCCTCTTCCCCGAGGAAGTGACGGCGATCGCGGCGGTGCTGAACCGCGATTACTACCGGTTCCCTTGAGGCTCCCCTGCAAGGCCGGGGCCGCAGCCCCGGCAACCTGAGTCAAGCGAAGCGGAAGGGCAGTTCGCGCTGGCGCTGGCCGGTGAGGCGCGCCACCGCGTTGGCCAAAGCGGGAGCCAGCGGCGGCAGGCCGGGCTCGCCCATGCCGGTCGGCGGCTCCTGCGAGGGCACGATGTGCACGGCCAGCACCTTGGGGGTGTCGGTGATGCGCGGCATGGCCACCTCGTGGAAGTTGCCCTGCTCGACCACGCCATCCTTCAGCGTGATGCGGTGCGTGGGCATGGTGGTGCCCAGGGCCATCAGCGCGGCGCCCTGCACCTGGGCTTCCACGGTGCGCGGGTTCACACAGAGGTTGCAGTGCACGCCGGCGTGTACCTCGTGCAGGCGCGGGCGGCGGTTCTTGCCCTTGCCTTCGAGCGAGGCCACGACCACATAGGCCACCACCGAGTTGAAGCTGGCATGCACGGCCACACCCCAGGCCTGGCCGGCAGGCAGCTTGCGCTTGCCATAGCCGCTCTTTTCCACCGCCAGTTCCAGCGCGGCGCGGGTGCGCTTGGCCTCCGGCGCCATCATCTTCAGGCGGTAGGCCACCGGGTCCTGCTTGGTGGTCATGGCGATCTCGTCGATCAGCGTCTCCATCACATAGGCCGTGTGGGTGGAGCCGACCGAGCGCCACCACAGCACCGGCACGTTCTGCTTGGGGTGGTGCACCGAGAGCCGCATCGGCACCTGGTAGGGCTCGCCCATGCCCTCGGGCGTGGTGGCGTCCACGCCGTCCTTGACCATGAAGGGCTCGAAGGGCGAGCCGCTGACGATGCTCTGGCTGACGATGCGATGGTGCCAGGCCTGCACCTGGCCCTGTGCATCGAAGCCGATCTCGGCGCGGTGAACGGTGAAGGGGCGGTAGTAGCCGCTCTTCATGTCGTCCTCGCGGCTCCACACCACCTTGACCGGCGCGCGCTGCCCCGCCGCGGCCAGGCCCTGGGCCACTGCCACGGCCTCGCGCACGAATTCGGCGCTGGGCGTGGCGCGGCGGCCAAAGCCGCCGCCGGCCATTTGCACATGGATCTGCACCTTGCCGTAGGGCAGGCCGGTGAGCTGCGCCACCGCGCCGGCATCCACGCCCGGCATCTGGGAGGCGTAGTAGAGCTGGCAGGCATCGGGCTGCAGATCGACCGTGCAGGCCAGCGGTTCCATTTGCGCGTGGTTCAGGTAGGGGAAGACGAACTCCGCGACGATGCGCTTGGCGGACTTGTCGGCCGCAGGCAGTTCCTTGCGGAAGTGCGGGTCGGGCACCAGCTTGCCTTCCTGCTGCGCCATGGCCAGGTAGTCCTTGCGCATGCGCTCGGTGTCGGGGCGCTCCAGGCCGGCGAGGTTCCAGTCGATCTTCAGCGCCTGGCGGCCTTGGCTGGCAGGCCAGTAGCCATCGGCCACCACGGCCACGCCTTCGCCGCCGCGGTCCAGCGCCACCTTGAAGACGGCGCGCACGCCGGGCACGGCCAGGGCGGGGGCGGGGTCGAATCCGGCCACCTTGCCGTTGAACACCGGCGGGCGCTGGATGACGGCGGTCTTCATGCCCGGCAGGCGGATGTCCATGCCATAGGTTTGCGTGCCACTGCTCTTGGCGCGCGAGACCTTCAGCCCGGTGGGCTTGCCGATCAGCCGGAAGTCCTTCGGATCCTTCAGCCCCACGGCCTCGGGCACGGGCTGCTGCATGGCGGCGGCGAACAGCTCTCCATAGCCGGCGCTGCGGCCGTTGCCGATGACGCGGCCGGCTTCCGTGCGCAGGCTGGCCACCGGCTGCTGCCATTGCTGGGCCGCGGCCGCCAGCAACATCGCGCGGGCGCGCGCGCCCAGCTCGCGGTACTGGGCATAGCTGTTCTTGATGGAGTTGGAGCCCCCGGTCAGGTGCATGCCCATGGCCGGGTCGACGTAATGGGGTTTCTGATCGCCGAAGCCGGTGTGGACCTGGGCCCAGTCGGCGTCCAGTTCCTCGGCGCAGATCATGGCCAGCGCGGTCTCAATGCCCTGGCCCATGTCCATGCGGTTGCACAGGATGGTGGTCTTGCCGTCCGGCGCAATGTGCACGAAGGCGGGAGGCTGCTCGGTGGGGGCCTGGCCGGGCTTGGGCTTGGGTGCGCCGGCCTGCGCGAGGGCCAATCCAGGCGCCAGCGCAAGGCCGGTGAGGCCACCCACCGTGAGCGTGAGGAAGCGCCGGCGCGAGGGCGTGGCGACGGGCAGGGCGATGCGGTCCATCAGCATGGTGGGTTCCCCTTCAGGCCAGCTTGGCCGCGGCCGCATGGATGGCGGCGCGGATGCGCATGTAGGCGCCGCAGCGGCACAGATTGCCGGCCATGGCGGCGTCGATCTGCGCGTCGCTCGGCTTCTTGTTGGACTTGAGCAGGGCCACGGCGCTCATCACCTGGCCGCTCTGGCAGTAGCCGCACTGGGCGACGTCGGTTTCGACCCAGGCGTCCATGACCGCGCGGCCCACCGGGTCCTTGGCCAGGCCTTCGATGGTGTTGAGCTCCGCACCGGCGGCGCTGGCCAGCGGCATCACGCAGCTGCGCACGGCATTGCCGTTCAGGTGCACGGTGCAGGCGCCGCACTGCGCCATGCCGCAGCCGAATTTGGTGCCGGTCAGGCCGAGTTCGTCGCGCAGCACCCAGAGCAGGGGCGTGTTGGGGTCGGCCGTGCAGCGCTGGGCTTGGCCGTTGAGGGTCAAGGAGGTCATGTCGGGCCTGTGGGGTGGCGGAAAAGCGGGCTTTGTACGCCGATTCGCCGGCCCTTGCAGAAGTTCAGGCGATGTCCCCGGCCCCTCCTAAAATTCGCCCCTTTCTGCACCCCGGGAATCCCCCATGGCCACAAGGCGCCGAGCGGCCGCCCCCGACGACACCGCGCCGCAAGGCTCCGGTGCGGGCGGGCCGCGCATCCTCAAGAAGTACCCCAACCGCCGGCTCTACGACACCCAGACCAGCGCCTACGTGACCCTGCAGGACGTCAAGGCCATGGTGCTGGGCGGCGAAGACTTCGAGGTGCGCGACGCCAAGACCAGCGAAGACCTGACCCGCTCCATCCTTCTGCAGATCATCTTGGAGGAGGAGACTGGCGGCGTGCCGATGTTCTCCACGCCGATGCTGCAGCAGATCATCCGCTTCTACGGCCAGGCCATGCAGGGCGTGCTGCAGGACTACCTGGCGCGCAATCTGCAGACCTTCACGGAGCTGCAGCAGCGCTTTGCCGAGCACAGCGGCGGCCTGGGTGCCACGCCCGAGGCCTGGGCCCAGTTCATGCAGGGCCAGGCGCCCATGATGCAGGGCCTGATGGGCAATTACATCGAGCAAAGCAAGAACCTGTTCGTGCAGATGCAGGAGCAGATGGCCAAGGGGGCGCTGTTCCCCGGCATGCCCGGATTTGGAAAGACGAAGTGATGACGACTGAAGTTGCCGCCACCCCCAAGGTGGGTTTTGTGTCGCTCGGCTGCCCGAAGGCCCTGACCGACAGCGAATTGATCCTGACGCAGCTGAGCGCCGAGGGCTACGAGACCAGCAAGACCTTTGCCGGTGCCGACCTGGTGATCGTCAACACCTGCGGCTTCATCGACGACGCGGTGAAGGAGAGCCTGGACACCATCGGCGAGGCCCTGGCCGAAAACGGCAAGGTCATCGTCACCGGCTGCCTGGGCGCCAAGCAGGCCCCCGATGGCGCCAACCTCGTGCAGCAGATCCACCCCAAGGTGCTGGCCGTGACCGGCCCGCACGCCACGCAAGAGGTGATGGACGCGGTGCACCAGCACCTGCCCAAGCCGCACGACCCCTTCATGGACCTGGTGCCGGCCGCCGGCATCAAGCTCACGCCCAAGCATTACGCCTATCTGAAGATCAGCGAGGGCTGCAACCACCGCTGCAGCTTCTGCATCATCCCCAGCATGCGTGGCGACCTCGTCAGCCGCCCAGTTGGCGATGTGCTGAAGGAGGCCAAGGCCCTGTTCGAGGGCGGGCTCAAGGAGCTGCTGGTCGTCAGCCAGGACACCAGCGCCTATGGCGTGGACACCAAGTACCGCACCGGCTTCTTCGACGGCAAGCCCGTCAAGACCCGCATGCTGGACCTGGTGCGCGAACTGGGCGAACTGGCCAAGCCCTATGGCGCCTGGGTGCGCTTGCACTACGTCTACCCCTACCCGCATGTGGACGAGCTGCTGCCGCTGATGAACGAGGGCCTGGTGCTGCCCTATCTGGACGTGCCCTTCCAGCACTCGCACCCCGACATGCTCAAGCGCATGAAGCGCCCGGCCAGCGGCGAGAAGAACCTCGAGCGCCTGCTGCGCTGGCGCGAGGCCTGCCCGGACCTGGTGGTGCGCTCCACCTTCATCGCCGGCTTCCCCGGCGAGACCGAGGAGGAGTTCGAGCACCTGCTGAACTTCGTGCGCGAAGCCGGCATCGACCGTGCCGGCTGCTTCGCCTACTCGCCGGTGGACGGCGCCAGCGCCAACGAACTGCCTGGCCAGTTGCCCGACGCCCTGCGCGAGGAGCGCCGCGCGCGCTTCATGGCGGTGGCCGAGCAGGTGTCGGTGCAGCGTCTGCAGCGCCGCGTCGGCCAGACCCTGCAGGTGCTGATCGACAGCGCGCCGGCCCTGGGCCGCAAGGGTGGGGTGGGGCGCTCCTACGCCGATGCGCCGGAGATCGACGGCACGGTGCGCCTGCTGCCGCCCGAAAAGGCCAGCAAGCAGCTGAAGGTGGGCGAGTTCACCCGCGCCCGTGTGGTGGCCGCCGAGGGCCACGACCTCGTCGCGATGCCCATCTGATGAGCGAACGCCAGCCTGCCGCCGAGCTGATCCACCACGCCTATCAGCCGCCGGCCGGCTTCGCCTCGCCCGCCGTGGCGGTGCACAAGGGCAGTTCGATCTTTTTTGAGAACGTCGCCGCGCTCAAGCGCGTGCGTTGGGCCGACCGTGACGCCTACACCTACGGCCTGCACGGCACGCCCAGCACCTTCGCGCTGGAAGCGCGGCTGGCCACGCTCGAAGGCGCCGAGCATGTGTTGCTGGCCCCCAGCGGCCTGGCGGCGCTGAACCTTGTCAACCACAGCCTGCTGAAGAGCGGCGACCAGCTGCTGATCCCGGACAACGTCTACGGCCCCAGCCGCAACAGCGCGCGCCACGAGCTGGCCGCCTGGGGCATCGCCCACGCGGTGTACGACCCGCTGGACCCGGCTGACCTGGCGGCCAAGCTGACGCCGGCCACACGCCTGGTGTGGCTGGAGGCGCCGGGCTCGATCACGCTGGAGTTCCCTGACCTGCTCGGTCTGATCGCCGCGGTGCGCGCGGGCGCGCCGCAGGCCCTGGTCGCGTTGGACAACACCTGGGGCGCCGGGCTGGCCTTTGACGCCTTTGCGCTCGGGGTGGACCTGACCATCCATGCGCTCACCAAGTACCCGAGCGGCGGTGGGGATGTGCTGATGGGCTCCGTGGCCACGCGCGACCGCGCCTTGTTCGAGCGCCTGGCCGCCACGCATGGCCGCAGCGGCCTGGGCGTGGGGGGCAACGATGTGGAGCTGGTGCTCCGCGGCCTGGCCAGCCTGCCGCTGCGCTACGCCGCCCAGGACGCCGCCGCCCGCCAGGTGGCGGCCTGGGCGCAGCAGCACCCGGCAGTGGCGCAGGTGCTGCACCCGGCGTTGCCGGGCTCGCCGGGCCATGTGCACTGGAAGCAGCTGTGCCGTGCGGCCGCCGGCCTGCTGACCTTGCGTTTCCAGCCCGGCACGCCGGGCGCACGCATCGAGGCGGCGGTGGACGCGCTGCGCGTGTTCCGCCTGGCCTGGAGCTGGGGCGGGCCGGTCAGTCTGGCCGTGCCCTACGACCTCACGCATCTGCGCAGCGTGAACCGCAGCGAAGAGACGGTGCTGCGCCTGGCCATTGGGCTCGAAGAGCCCGAAGTCTTGATCGCCGACCTGGCACAGGCCTTCGAAGGGCTCTGATCGCCCCCCGAGCTGCGGGGCAAGGCCCCGGGCTTGCCCTTGTGTGAAATTGCTCACGGCCATACTCGCCGCCGGCCCCGGAAGCTAAGCTCCCCCGGAGCCTGGCGTGGGAGGCCCGCCAGCGTCGCGTGCAGAGGAAGCGCGCGGCGGATCCGGCCCCGACTCAGAGCGAGACACCATGGGCAAGAAGAGCTTGACTCCCTCCTCCCGCTGGCTGGCCGGTGCCCTGCTGGCGGCCAGCGTCGGGGTGGCTGCGCAGACCGCGGCCCCGGCGCCAGGCAGCGCCATCCAATCCTTCAAGATCAGCGGCAACAGCTTGGTCGACAACACGCGCCTTCAGACCGTGCTGGCGCGCTATCTGGGCCCCCGCAGCAACCAGGAGCTGCGCACCGCCGCGCTGGCCCTGCAGGCGCTGTACCGCGAGGCGGGCTACGGCGCGGTGCTGGTCAGCGTGTTCCAGCCGGGGCCGGATGGTGTCGCCGAGGTGCGCGTGCTCGAGGGCAAGCTGGCCTTGATCAGCGTCATCGGCACGCAGCAGTTCAGCGCCGAGTCCGTGCGCCGCGCCGTGCCTTCCCTGCAGGAGGACAAGACGCCGCGCATCGCCGAGATCAACCGCCAGGTCGAGCTGGCGAACCAGAACCCGGCGCGCAAGCTCGCGGTCACGCTGGAGCCGGGTCAGAAGATCGGTGCCGTGGACGCGCGTGTCATCGTCACCGAAGGCCCGGTGCTGCGCCCGCAGTTCGCGCTCGACAACACCGGCACCAAGCAGACCGGCCGCACCCGCATCAGCGCCGGCCTGCGCCACGCCGACGTGGGCGGGCGGGGTCATCAGGCCAGCGTGAACTGGCAGACCTCGGTGGAGGAACCCAGCCGGGTATCCATCCTCTCGCTCAACTACATGGCACCGCTGCCCGAGTCGGCGCGCCGCATCGATCTGTATGCGGTGCGCTCGAACGTGGACGGCGGCAGCACGCCCACCGCCGCTGGCGCGCTGCAGTTCAACGGCCGCGGCAATGTGCTGGGCGCCCAGCTGACCCAGCTGCTGCTTCGCCAGGGCGAGTGGGACCAACGCCTGCGCGCCGGCATCGATCAGCGCGAGTACCGCAACCGCTGCACCATCGAAGGCCTGCCCGAGGGCGCCTGCGGGGCGCCGGGGGAATCGGTCACTGTGCAGCCGCTCACGCTCGACTACAGCATCCAGGGCGGCCGCAGCGTGATGTTCGGCGCCAATGTCGGGCTCTCGCACAACCTCGGTCTGGGCGGGCGCTACGCCAAGGCCGCGAACTTCGAGGCCGTGCGTGAAGGTGCGCGCTACCGCTACACCGCGCTGCGCCTGGGCGGCCACCTGCAGCAGGGCGGCGGCAAGCAGGCTTCGCTGACGGCCCGAATGAGCCTGCAGTGGACGCGTGACGCCCTGGTGCCGGGCGAGCAGTTTGGCCTGGCGGGCGCGAATGCCGTGCGCGGCTACCGCGAACGCGAGATCACCGGCGACCGCGGCCTGCTGGCCAGCGTGGAATGGAGCCCGGCGCCCTGGGCCCTGGCCAGCCGGCCCGACGCCCAACTGCGCGGCCTGCTGTTCGCCGACTGGGGCAAGGTCTGGAACGAGACCGGCGGTGAATGCCGACAGGGCCAGGCGAGCTGCGACCTGCATGCCGTCGGCCTGGGCCTGCGCTACAGCGAAGGCCCCTGGCGCCTGCATGTGGACCTGGCCCGCGCCGGCCGCGCCGGCACCCTGACTGAAAGCGGCGATGTGCGCCTGCACCTGTCTGCCAGCTACGGGCTCGACTGAGCCCGGGGAGATTACGATGAAGACTTCGAACACTTCCAAGTCGCGCGCCTTCCTGCTGCGCCCGCTCGTCCAGGCCCTGGCCGCCAGCGCCCTGCTCAGCCTGCCCCTGGCCGCTGTCAGCCAGGTGCTGCCCAGCGGGCTGCAGGTGGTGCGCGGCCAAGCCCAGGTCAGCACCCAGGGCCAGCAGATGACGGTGACCAATTCGCCGAATGCGATCCTGAACTGGAACCAGTTCGGCATCGGCACCGGCTACGGCGTGCACTTCCAGCAGGCCAATGCGGCCAGCAAGGTGCTCAACCGCGTCGTCGGGCAGGATCCCTCGCAGATCCTGGGCAGCCTGACCAGCAACGGCCAAGTCTGGCTGCTGAACCCCAATGGCATTCTGTTCGGCGCCCAGGCGCGGGTGGATGTGGCCAGCCTGGTCGCGTCCACTTTGAACCTGTCCGACCAGGACTGGCTGAGCGGCCGCCTGCGCTTCGAGCAGGATGCAAGCCTGCCCGGTGGCCACATCGTCAACCAGGGCGAGCTGCACGGCGCCCAGGGCGGCCAAGTGGTGCTGCTGGCCGCCGATGTCCGCAACGAAGGGCAAATCTCCGCACCGCAGGGCCAGGCCGTGCTGGCGGCGGGCCGGCAGATCGAGCTGGTGGACACCGCCGCGCCCCATGTGCGCGTGCGCCTGCTGGCCGAAGCCGGCGAGGTGTTGAACAGCGGCGTTCTCCAGGCCGAAGACGGCCGCATTGATGTGCATGCGGCCGCCGTGCGCCAGCAGGGCCAGGTGCATGCCGACGGTGCCCGCGGCGGCGAGGTGCTGCTGCAGGCAGTCAGTGGCCGCCTCACCCAGTTGGGCGAGGTGAGCGCACGTGGCACCCAGGGCGCAGGCGGGCAGATCCAGCTGCTGGGGCGCGAGGTGGTGGTCGACGGCCAGGCGCTGGTCGATGCCTCGGGCGCGGCCGGTGGCGGCGAGATCCTGGTCGGCGGCGGCCTGCAGGGCAAGGACGTCCGGGTGCCCAATGCCCGCGCGGTTTTCTTCGGCAGCGAGGCCACGGCGCGCGCCGATGCGCTGCAGCAGGGGCAGGGCGGCACCGTGGTGCTGTGGAGCGACGAGGCGACGCGTGCCTACGGACACTTCTCCGCACGCGGTGGTGTGCAAGGCGGCGCCGGAGGTCTGGTGGAGACCTCGGGTGGTTGGCTCGATGCACGGCCGGCGTCGATGCGGGTGGATGCCGCGCGCGGCGCGGCGGGCACTTGGCTGATCGATCCCTACAACGTCAGCATCGGTGTCGGTTCGGACACCAATGTCAGCGTGACCGGTACGGCACCGGTGCTGGTGGCGCCCACGGCCAGCGGTTCCTTCGTGGCCATTTCCACGCTGGAGTCCGCCTTGGCGGGCGGCCAGAACGTCACCGTGACCACCAGTGGCGCGGGCAGCGAGGCCGGCAACATCAGCTGGTCGGGCAATCTCTCGCTGCTCAGCGTCGTCGGCACGCTCACGCTCACGCTGATCGCCGATGGCGATGTCAGCTTTTCTGGCAGCACCATCAGCGCGCTTGGAACCAATCTCTCGCTCGACGTGCAGGCCGGACGCTCCGGTACCGGTAGCGTGCTGGCCTCTGGTTTGAACATCAGCACGAGTGGCAATGTCACCCTGGGGGGCTATTCCGGCGCCCCTGCGCCCGGTAGCGCGAGCCAGCCGGGCATTCACCTGAACGGCGTGGACTTCAACCTGGGAGGTGACTTGAGCCTGCGTGCCACCAACACCGCGGGCATGTCCGGCGTCGAGATCACGAGCAGCGATCTGACGCAGCGCCGCCTCACCATCGATGGCAAAGCCAGTACGGGCAAGGGCATTCTGGTGGAAGGCGGCACGTCCATCCTGTCGGAAGAGAGCGCGGTGCTGCGCGGCGAGGGTTCGACACATGGGGTGCACATCCGCAATGGTTCGCAGGTGCAGGTGAACCACGATGGCTACCTGGCCAGCGGCACCTTGGATGTGCAGGGCACCGGCCGGGGCAGCGGTGCAATCGGGGTGCTCATCGATGCCTCCAGCGGTGGCACGGTGCTGATCAGCAATCAGGTGGGCAGCCTGCGCGTCTCGGGCAGCACCGACTCCAGCAGCGCGCCCGCCGTGCAGATCACCGGCGCGGCCGCCAGTACGCCCTACCAGGCACTCGATGCCAGCATGACGGGCCTGCTCTCGATCGAGGCCCTGCAGGGTGCGATCCAGATCAGTGGCTCGCAGATCAATCAGGATGACCTCGCGCCCAATCCGCGCGACTTCTCCATCAAGGGCCCCAGCCTCAATCTGAGCAACAGCTGGCTGATCGGCGGCGGCCTGATGCGCCTGCAGGCCGATTCCCAGGTGTTCCAGAGCTCCAGCCTCATCACCGCCTACAGCAGCGCGGTGCCGGCGGTGCTGATCGGTCAGGACGGCACGGTGGGCGCGTCGCGCATCGACAACCAGTCGGGTTCCGGACTGTTCGGCGGCAACATCAGCCAATGGACTCTGGTGGGCCAGCACCCGCTGGACAGCGCCACGTTTACGCCGGGGCAGAACCAGTTCAATCCGGGTGCACTCAATCCCAACTACAAGGCCTACGGCACGACGGGGTATGACACCACCTTCATCGCCGGCAAGGGCAACGGTTTCCATTTCAGCAGCCCGGTCTACGCCGCCATCACCGGCACGGCGCTGGACAAGGTCTACGACGGCACCACGGCCGCCTCGGTCTCCGGCCTGGGGGCCTCGGGGCTTGCGGGCGACACCCTGACGCTCAAGCCGGGCGTCACGGCCGTGTTCCGCGACAAGCACGTCGGCACGGACAAACCGCTGGACTTGACCTCGTCCGATGCCTTCACGGCGGTGGACGGGTCCGGTCGTCCCATCTATGGCTACAGCGTCGGCGCGAGCGGCCTGACGGCCAGCATCACCCCTCTGGCGGTGCTGGTCTCGGGCCTCAGCGCGCAAGACAAGGTGTACGACGGCACCACTGTCGCCGGTCTGGTCGGTAGCGCCTCGTTCACCGTGCTGCCGGGTGACAGCGTCAGCCTGACCAATCCGACGGGCGAATTCAGCGACCGCCATGTGGGCACGGCCAAGCCGGTCTCTCTGTCCGGCCTGAGCTTCGGCGGGCCGGACGGTGGCAACTACGTCCTGAACTTCAGCGGCAGCCTGAGCGCCAATATCACGCCCGCTCCGTTGGCCGTCGGCGGGCTGATCGTCGAGCCCAAGGTCTACGACGGCAACACCACGGCCACGCTGGGCGGCACGGCCGTGCCCACCGCGCTGGGTGGCGATTCCGTGACCCTGAGCGGGACGCCGCTGGCGAGCTACGACACCAAGCAGGTGGGCACCGGCAAGCCCGTGAAGGTCAGCGGCCTGAGCCTGAGCGGACCTGACGCGGGCAACTACAGCTTTGCCGGCAGCCTGATGCTGAGCGGTGACATCACCCCCGCGACCCTGGTGCTGAGCGGACTCACGGCACTGAACAAGGTGTACGACGGCACCACGCTCGCGCAGCTGAGTGGCACGGCCGTCGCGGCGCCCCTGGCGGGCGACAGCGTCGTCGTCAGCGGCAGCCCCAGCGCCAGCTTCGACACCCGTCATGTCGGCACGAACAAGCCGGTGGTGCTGACGGGCCTGAATCTGAGCGGCGCCGATGCGGGCAATTACGTGCTCAAGCCGGAGTCGGCGCTGACGGCATCGATCACGCCAGCCCCGCTGAACATCGCCGGCTTGGTGGCTGGCAGCAAGGTCTATGACGGCACGGTCACTGCTCAATTGACTGGCACGCCGACCTTCCAGGCCCTGGCGGGCGATGACGTGGGCGTTGCGCCCAGCCTCACGGCCAGCTTCGTCGACAAGCACGTCGGCATCGGCAAGACCGTCACCCTGCAGGGCCTGGCGCTGACGGGGGCGGATGCCGGCAACTACATGCCGGTGGCGGCGGGCGTGCTGAAAGCCGACATCACGCCGCGGCCGGCCACGGTGAGCGGCCTGCAGGCGCAAAGCAAGGTGTACGACGGCAGCGATCTCGCCACGCTGGGAGGCACGCCGGTGCTGTCCATCCTGGCGGGTGATCAGGTCAGCCTGGCCAGCGCCCTCGATGCGCGCTTCAACAACAAGCAGGTGGGTACGGCCAAGCCGGTGACGGTCTCAGGGCTCAGCTTCGGTGGCGCCGATGCCGCCAACTACAGCTTCACGCTGAGCGGCAGTCTGAGCGCGGACATCACGCCGCGGGTGCTGAACCTGGCGGGCGTCCAGGTCGGCAGCAAGGTCTATGACGGCAGTGCCAGCGCCCCGCTGAGCGGCACGCCCAGCATCAGCCCGGTGGCGGGGGACCAGGTCGCCCTGGCGGGCACGCTGCAGGCGCAGTTTGGCGGCAGCAATGCGGCGGGTGTGGGGCAGGCCAAGCCGGTGCAACTCTCGGGGTTGACGCTCGGGGGTGCCGATGCAGGCAACTACACCCTGGCGCTGCCGGCGCTGACCGGCGTCGTCACCCCTGCCACGCTGACCTATGTGGCCACGCCCGCGCAGCGCCTGGTCGGGCAGTTGGTGGGGCAACTCAGCGGCAGCGTGACGGGTTTTGTGGCCGGGGAAAGCCTGGCCACGGCCACCACCGGCAGCCTGCAGTTCACTGCGCCGGCGGTGGGGGGCGCCAACACCCCGGCCTTGGTGGAGGGCAGTTTCGCTATCGTCGGCAGCGGTCTGAGTGCCGCCAACTACAGCTTCGCGCAGGCCGCAGGCAACGCCTCGGCCCTGGTGGTGTATGCGCTGACGCCGGAAATCCTGGCCCAGACGCCGGCGGTCACGCCAGTGGGCGGTGGCGGCAGCGGTGGCGCGGGCGGATCCGACCCGGGCACGCCGCCGGGTGTACCGCCGCTCGGCGGCACCGGCCCGGCGGGCGGCCCGCCGCCGCCGCTGGGTGTGCTGGACCTGAGTTCGCCCCTGCCGCCGGCGGGTGGCGGTGGCGGAGCGGGTGCACCGGCCGGCGGCGCCGCGGGCGCTGGCTCGGGCGGTAGCGTGGGTGGCACTTCGGGTGGTACCTCCGGCGGAAGCCCAAGCGGCACTTCGGGCGGCAGCAGCGGGGGCTCCGGCGGCAATTCCGGGAGCGGTGGTGGCGCGGGCATGGGCGGCGGTCTGGCCGCAGGCGCCGGCATCGCCGCCGCGGGCGCGCGATTCGGAGCTGTGGACCTCGGCGGCATGTCGATGGACGCCATCCAGCAACTGCTGGACGAGCGCAACCGCATCAAGCGCAAGTTGTTTGAGGAAGCGCTGACCCGCCTGGAAAGCAATCCGGGCTTGGCCGATCTGCAGACCTGCACCAATCGCAAGGAGGCCGAGGCGGGCAATTGCCTCGTCACCGAGGCCCTGCGCCTGGAGCTGCAGGCCGAGGCTTCCGGGGCGCCGTCAGCGATCAAGCCGCCGGCCAGCCCCGCGCCCGGCGCGGCACCTGCGCCCGCACCTTCCACCGCTGCGCCGGCGGTGGCCCAGGCCGTGGCAGCGCCGCCGCCGCCCGCCTTCAGCCAGCGCCGCGCCGTGAAGACGGCCGCCTTGCCGCAGATCGAACGCAAGATCGCGCTGGTCATCGGTGTCAACGACTATCAGGACCGCAACATCCCGCAGCTGGAGGGCGCGGTGGGTGACGCCGAAGCCATGGCCAGCCTGGTCGAAAGCCGACTGGGCTACGAGACCGTGCTGCTGCGCAATGCCACCAAGACCCAGGTGGTGGCCGCGCTGAACCGTCTGGCGCTGGAACTGCGCCCGCAGGATTCGGTGCTCGTGTACTACGCCGGCCATGGCGACGAAATCAATGCGCCCGAGGGGGGCAAGCAGGGCTATTGGCAGCTGGCTGACAGCGACGCCCGGCGCCCGGAGACCTGGCTGTCGAACAACGACATCGGGCGCCTGATGCGGGCCATGTCAGCGCGCCAGGTGGCCTTGCTGTCCGACAGCTGCTACTCCGGCAGCTTGGTGACTGGCCAGCGCCTGCGTGCCGTGCCCGCCCCCGGGGCACTGAACCCGAACGAGGTGTTGGGCGAACGCACGGTGGTGGTGATGTCCTCCGGTGGCAATGCGCCGGTGGCCGATTCGGGCGAGAACGGTCATTCGCCCTTCGCCTTCCACCTGTTCCAGACCCTGGGCGAGGTGCCGAGCTGGAAGCCGGGGGCCAATGTGTTCGAGACGGTGCGCTTCATGGTGGCGCGCAAGTTCCCGCAGTCGCCGCAGTACGGCTTCAGCGGCCCGGTGAATGTGCCCAAGCCGGTGGACTACCTGTTCGAGCAGCGCAAGCTCGACCAGCGCTGAGGGCCCCGCTGCGGTGCGGCCTGTGCGGCGGTGGCCAGACGGCTACCGCCGCATGGGTGCCATAAAGGGCCCTACCGGGCCCTAGTTGGCGCTCGCGTGGAAGCGCTTGCGTAGTGCAGTCAGTCGGGCTTCGGTCAGCCCGAAGGACGCGGCACCGAAGGCCCGTGTGTCGGCGGTGTGGAAGAGCAGGGCCTGGGCCTCGTTGATCAGCAGGTCTTCGTTCTGGGCGTCGTAGCCCTGCTCGGCCAGGACCTTGCGGATGCGCTGGCGCTCGGCCGCATTGAGCCATTGCCGCCACATCTCGCCGCAGCGGGCGCGGTAGCGCGGGTCGGTGAAGTAGCGCGCATGGCTGAGCTCGTGGCGCAGCACCGATTCGCGCCGCACCGCGTCCACGCCTTCATCTTGCGGTGTGCCGGGGTCATCGGCCTGCAGGTCGGTGAAGGTGATCAGCACCTTGTCGGCGGCCTGCTCCCCCCACCAGCCCTGGGCCTCGAAGAGCTGGCGCAGGCGCTGCTCCTCCGGGCTCAGGCCGATGCCCTGGCGATTGGCGAGCCCATGAAAGCGCAGCAGCTGGCTGAGGCGGTAGTTGTGGCCGCCGAAGAAGGTCTGGGGGTTGTCCCCGCCGGCCTGAATGAGCTGCAGCAGCTCGGCGCTGCCGAGCAGGCGGTCCCGCGGGGCGCCACCCTTTTCCACCAGGGCGGCCAGGCGGTTCAACGCAGCACCTTGCTGGGCGAGGTCGGGAAATTGCAGCACCGCGACCGCGGGGTTTTCCTGCCAGCGCACCACGCGCCAGTCGCCTTGGCTGCGTTCCGCCAGCAGGGCGGCGGTGCTGCGCAGCGGCCAGTTGTCCGGGTTGGCGGCCGGTGCGGAGGAGGGGGCCGGCGGCGCCACCGGGGCGGCGGCCGGGGGCGGGGCTTGAACCGGTACGGCGAGCGGGCTGGAAGCCGGTAGCGCCGGAGCACTCAGCGGCGGCGCGTCTTGCCGCACCGCCGGCTGAGCCGCCTCGGCTACCGCTTGTGTCGGCGCGGGCGATGTCGCCGACGCCGGCTCAGCCGAGGACTGCGGTGAGGCGCTGGCGGCCGGGTCCGCAGCCTGGGAGCTCAGCGGCAGGCTAAGCAGCCAGTAGCCACCCAGCGCCAACGCCCCGACCCCGGCGGCGACGCCCACCGTCACGCCCAAAGTGCGCCGCATGTGCGCAGGCGCTCAGGGCTTGGGCAGGTCGCGCGTGCTGACGAAGGTGACGCGGCGGTTCTCCGGCGCATCCACACGCTGCTTGTTCATCGGCTCGGCGGAGCCCTTGCCCTCGGCCGCCAGGCGAGCATCCAGGATGCCGTGCTTGGTCACCAGGTACTTCACGACGGCCTCGGCGCGGCCTTGCGACAGCTCCTTGTTGCGCGCCTCGTCGCCGCGTGCGTCCGCATGGCCTTGCACCCGGAAGGCCACACCGGCCAGGGTGTCGCTCTGCATGGCTGCGGCCATCTTGTCGAGCAGGGCTTCGGCCTCAGCACTCAGCTGCGTCGAACCGGTCACGAAGGTGACGAGCAGATTGGCCTTGCCGGGGCCATAGGGCTTGGGCTTTTCACCCGGCGCCACGGGGCGGAAACCCCGCGTGGCGCCGCTGGCATTGGCCTCGGGCAAGGCCAGGGCGTCGATCAGCCCTTCGGTCGTCACTTCCTTGGGCTTGAGCACCTTCTCCTTGGCGGCGTCTTGCGCGAAGGCGCTTTGCCCCCCCAGCACAAGCAGCAGGGCACAGGCGGCGGCGGTTTTGCAGATCCTCATGGCATGGCTCCCGAAGGGCGTTTGAATCGGTGGTGGACCATACCGCAGGCGGTGGGCCCGAACCAGAGTCGGACATACTCGCCCCGTGTCCGCGGGGGCGGTTTCGGGAGTGCGTATGGCGATGCAAGTGGTGAACGGCGCGCAGCTGATGTGCAGCCAGGGGATGGCGCCCAGCGCGCTGGTGGTCCTGCCGGTCAATCGGGTGCTATCCAGCAATCAGCCCGCCGCCAACATCATGGACAACAAGCCCATGGTCAACATCATGCCCTTCGGCGCCTGCCGCAGCCTGGCCAACCCGACGGTGGCCTCGGCCACGGCCGCTGCTCAGGGGGTGCTGACGCCCATGCCCTGCGTGCCGGTTACCCCGGCCCCGTGGACGCCGGGCTCCGCCACGGTGCTGCTGGCCAACATGCCGGCGCTGAACAACGACTGCAAGCTGATGTGCACCTGGGGTGGCCAGATCAGCGTCATGGTGCCGGGCCAGGTGACCGAACTGATCCCCTGAACCCGCGCTCGCCGGCCGCTCAGGGCATGACCTGGACGGTCAGCATCTTGGCGCCGTACTGGGTGCACTCGGCGCCATCGCAGGGGCCCAGCGGGCGCCCGGCCAAGATGGGCACCGGCAGTTTCCAGTTGCGCAGTGCCTGGTGGGCGGGCTCCCCGGTCTGCAGGCTCAGGAAGCTGCCGCTGCGCGGCCCGGCCAGATCCTGATAGCCCCGTGGCGTGGCCGAAATCACCAGCAGGATCTCGTCCTGGCCCAGGGGCTCGGCCACCGCGATTGCGTCCTTGCCCGGGGGCGGAATCTGCATCGGCTGGCCGGCGCGCACGCGCAGCGGCGGCAGATTGGAGAAGGCCTGCACCAGTTCGCCATTGGCGTCGCGCAACAGCACGTTCAGGTAGCCGTCGCGGTTGGACTGCATGCGGAAGCTGATGAGCTCCTGGCGCTTGATGCTGTATTCGGTCTTGAGCCCGCTCACCGTGAGCTCGTAGCCTGAGTCCTGCTTGTTCAGCAGCTCCGCCAGCTGGGCCTCCCATTCAAACCGGGTGGGCGCGACGGCGGGGGGCGGTGCCGGCGTCGGCGCGGGCGCTGCAACCGGGGCCTGCGCGGCGGGCGCCTGGGTGACGGTGGCGGGCGCGGGTGCCGGCACGGGCGCCGGCTTCGTCAGCCAGTACCCCAGGCCGCCCAACACCGCCACGGTGGCCAAGCCGCCGCCAACCAGCACGGGCATGCGCGAACGCGGAGCTGTGCCGGCCGAGAGGCTGGGGACGGGTGCACTTGATGGCGGGCGCACCGGCGTGCTGGCGGCGCTGAAGCCTGCTGGCGCGGGGGCATGGCCTGGCAGCAGCTCGCTGCCGAGTTGCACCGTCGCGGCCAAGCCATCGGCCGCCGGGGCGAAGCCGCCATCCACGGTCTGCATGATGGGCTGGGCGCCGGGCCGGCTCATCACCTGGGTGACGTCCGCGGCGGCGTAGGCGCTGGGCGCTGGGGCGGGTGCCCCGACGATCGCCGTCGGTTCGAAGGCCGTGCCGCTGCCGCTGGGAAGGCGCTCGGGGTTGGCGATCGGCATTTCCAGCGTCGGGGCGTAGGCCGGTGCCTCCAGCCCCAGGTCGGCGCGGAACTCCGCCATGCTCTGCGTGCGCTTGCGCGAGTCCACGCGCAGGGCCTTGTCCAGTGCGGCCAGGAAGCGCGGGGAATAGCGGCCCTCAGCGGCCTTGACCAGCGGCACGTAGTTGTCCACCAGCACGCGGCTCACCGACGGGGGCGGCGTGCGCCCCATGATGGCCCAGTGCATCGAGGCCGCGAGCGCATACACATCGGTCCACGGGCCTTGCTCCAGCCCCGGCGTTTCGCCGTACTGCTCGACCGGCGCAAAGCCGGGCTTGAGGATGGCGGTCAACTCCTGCGTCACGTCGCCGATGACCTGGCGTGCCGCGCCGAAATCCAGCAGCAGGGGGCGGCCGCTGTCCTTCAGCAGCATGATGTTGTCGGGCGCGATGTCGCGGTGCAGCCAGCGGTTCTGGTGCACCACCTGCATGGCCTCGGTCAACGGGGCCAGCAGGCCCATCAGCCATTGCTCGGTGGGCTTTTCCGGCATCTGGCGCACCCGCTCGCGCAGGGTCGTGCCCTCATAGAAGGGCATGGCCATGTAGGCGGTGCCGTTGTCCTCCCAGCGCCGCAGCACGCGCACCAGTGCCGGGTGGTCGAACTTGGCCAGGGTCTGCGCCTCTTCCATGAAGCGCTTGAGACCGCTGTCGAAGATTTCGCGCATGCGCTGCGAGCGCGGCGAGACGGTGATGCCCTCGCGCTGGGCCACGGCGCCGGGCATGTACTCCTTGATGGCGCGCTGGGCGCCGAGAGAGTGGTCCCAGGCCTTGTAGACGATGCCGAAGCCGCCTTCACCCAGCTTGGACTGGATCTCGAACTCGTGCAGGCGGAAGCCGACCGGCAGGGCCTGGCTGGTCTCGGGCTCCGGCGGGGGCGGTGCCGCCACGCGTGCCACCGCCGGCGCGGTATCGCCGTCCGGGGTCTGGTGGGGCTGGTACACGGTGCGGTCGTCGTCACTCACGGCAAGGGCACATGTTGTTGGCTGAGGCGCTCGGCCTCATTGCAATAGGCGGTCACGAAATGCTCTTCGAACAGGCGTTCGAGCCAGTCCGCCATCTGGGCGCTCTGCTGGGCGTAATAGGCCTGGTACTGGCGCCACAGCTGGGCATCGGCCATCAGGTCCAGCAGACCCTTCTTGCCGAAGCGCTGCACGAAGAGCTGGGGGTCGAACTCCTGCACCGTGCCCTGCACGCAGGCGCGGCTGGCGGCAATGATGGACAGGTCATGCGTCAGCAGGTCTTCGGCGGCTTCGCGCACGGCGCGCTCCACCGGCATGAACTTGCCGCCGCGGCTGGCATTGAAGAGCAGTTGCTGCAGCACGTCGTTCAGGCCCAGTTCGGACTTGAACGGGTTGACGTCGCGCATCGGCATTTCGGTCTTGTTGTGCGCACGCAGCTCGCGCTTGAGCGCGGCGCGGGCCGACATCAGTTGGGCAAATCCCTGCACCAGCTGGCGCAGCGCGGAACCCAGGCGCTCCCAGTCGGCGGCGGCCATGTCGGCGGGCAGGGCGATGCCCAGTCCCTTCGCGAGCGCTTCGGCGGCCGTGCCGGCCGGGGCCACGGGGGGCGCGTCAATCGCTGGGGCGCTCGACACCGGCGGCGGCGCAGCCGGGCCGCCGAAGTCGAAGTCCAGCCCTGTGGCGGGCGCCGGGGCAGGCCCCAGGCCGCCCAGCAAGGCGCCGATGTCCACGGCAGGGGCGACTCCCAAGGGCTCGGCGGGTGGGGGTACCGCGTAGAAGCCTGGCGAAGTGCCCGGTTCGGCCAGCGGGGCAGGCGCCGGCTCGGGGGTGGTGGCCGGCATCGGCACCAAGGCCTTGCGCAGGCTGTCCCACAAGTCTTCGCCACGCGGTGCGGGGGCGGGCGCGGGGGTCGGCGCCAGCACGGGTGGCAGGCCGGCCCAAGGCTCGGGCGAGGGCGCCGACACCAGCAGGGCACCGAGGTCCGCCGGCGCACGCGCCGCCGGCGCGGGACCGAGGAAATCGCTGATGGCCGAAGCGCCGTCGCCCTGGGCGCCCGCCGGGCGGATGCCGAGATCGGCCACGCCCCCATGGTCCAGCGGCGCGGCCGGGCCAGCAGAGAAACCGGCCGGCGCCGCCGGGGCGCCGCCGCCTACCCAGAAGCCCTGGCTGGCCGGCTGGACGGGGGCGGGCGCTGCGGGTTGCCAAAGGGGATCCAGGCGCGCATTGCCTGCGCCGCCGCCGCCCAGCAGGGCCAGCAGGGGGTCGGACGCGGCCGTCGCAGCAGGCGCGGCGGCGGCCTCTTCGGCCGCCTCCAGCAGCAGGCGCCAGTCGCCCACGCCAAGCTGATCACCCGCGCGCAGCAAGGCCTTCTGGCCCGGGCCCAGCGTGCCCACCGGGGTTTGTACGGTGCCGCTGGCCGACACCACGGTGATCTCGACGCTGTCTTCGCCGCAATGCAGGCTGAGATGCTGGCGCGACAGCAGCCGATCCGGGTCTGCCAGCACGATGTCCACGCCGGCGTCGCGGCCGGCGATCAGGGTCTTGCCCTGGTTCAGGGGCAGCACGCGGCTGCCCGAAGGTCCTTCGATGCGAAGCTGAAGAGTCATCCCGAACCTGATGGAGGTGGTGCTGCTGAAGGCCGGCAAGGCCCGGCTTGGAGCCGGGTCACTGTAGCGGATCGATCCGGCCGCTTCGAGGGCGACACCCGGGCCCCCCTAGGCCGGGTATTCCTGCGGTGCGGCGCTGGTCCGTCATGCCCTCAGGGTGGTAGAAAGTCGCGCCGCCAACAAAGCCGATGGAACTGGAGGACCGAGTGACCGACATCAGCCGCATCCGACTCTTTGCCAAACTGGGCCCCACGACCTACAAGGCACTCGATGCCGCCGCCACCTTCTGCAAGCTGCGCGGGAACCCCCATGTGGAACTGGTGCACTGGCTGCACCAGCTGCGCCAGGTCGAGAAGAGCGACCTCAACCTGATCATCAAGGGCTTCGGCCTCGATGAATCCCTGCTGCAGGCCGACTTCATCAAGGCGCTGGACAAGCTGCCGCGCGGGCACAGCTCGCTGTCCGATCTGTCCACGCACATTGATGGTGCGGTCGAACAGGCCTGGACCTATTGCTCGGTGATGTACGGCACCGACGTGATCCGCAGCGGCCATCTGCTGATCGGCATGCTGCGCGGCGCCACCTCGAAGAACGCCCTGCTGGCGATCTCGCGCCAGTTCGAACGCATCAAGTTTGAAAAGCTGACCGAAGACTTCGATCAGCTGACCGAAGGTTCGGCCGAGCAGATGGAGTCGGCCACCGCCCTGGACGTGGCACCCGGCGAGGAAGCAGGCGCCGTGGCGGGTGAGGGCGCCAAGGGCAGCGCGCTGGCCAAGTACGCACAGGACCTGACCGCCAAGGCGCGCGCCGGCGAGATCGACCCGGTGCTTGGGCGCGACGAGGAGATCCGCCAGATCGTCGACATCCTGATGCGGCGGCGCCAGAACAACCCCATCCTCACCGGCGAGGCCGGCGTGGGCAAAACCTCGGTCGTCGAAGGCTTTGCGCTGCGCGTCGTCAAGGGCGATGTGCCGCCCTCGCTGCGTACGGTGCGCATCTGCTCGCTGGACCTGGGCGCGCTGCAGGCCGGCGCCAGCATGAAGGGCGAGTTCGAGAACCGCCTGCGCACCGTCATCGAAGAGGTGCAGAGCTCGGCCCAGCCGACCCTGCTCTTCATCGACGAGGCCCACACCCTGATCGGCGCAGGCGGCGCGGCCGGCACGGGTGACGCGGCCAACCTGCTGAAACCCGCGCTGGCGCGCGGCAAGCTGCGCACCATCGCAGCCACCACCTGGGCGGAGTACAAGAAGTATTTCGAGAAGGATCCGGCGCTGACGCGGCGCTTCCAGGTCGTGCAGGTCGACGAACCCGACGAGGCGCGCGGCATCCAGATGCTGCGCGGTGTGGTGCCGGTGCTGGAAAAGCACCACAAGGTCGACATCCAGGCTGCCGCCGTCGATGCCGCCGTCCGGCTCAGCCACCGCTACATCCCGGCGCGCCAGCTGCCCGACAAGGCCGTGAGCCTGCTCGACACCGCCTGCGCCCGCGTGGCCGTGAGCCAGCACGCCACGCCGGCGCCGGTGGAAGACTGCCAGCGCCGCATCGAAGTGCTCAACACCGAGCTGGAGATCCTGCAGCGCGAGACCCAGTACGGTGAAGACCACAGCAAGCGCTTGGCCGAAGTGCGTGCCCAGCTGCAAGCGAATGAGGACGAGCTCAAGGGCCTGCAGGCCCGTTGGGAGCAGGAGAAGGCCTTGGTGCAGCGCATCGTCGAGCTGCGCGCCCAGGCCGCCAAGGGCTCCGATGCTGCCGAAGCCGAAGCCGACGCGCTGCGCGCCGAACTGATGCAGGTGCAGGGTGAGCTGCGCGGCCTGCAGACCGACTCGGCCCTGGTGCTGCCTGTGGTGGACGATCTGGCCGTGGCCTCGGTGGTGCAGGACTGGACCGGCATCCCGCTGGGCAAGATGGTCGGCGACGAGGTCAAGAACGTGCTGCGCCTGGCCGACACGCTGAACGAGCGCGTCATCGGCCAGAAGCATGGCTTGGAGATGATCGCCAAGCGCATCCAGACCTCGCGCGCCAAGCTGGACAACCCGAACAAGCCGATCGGCGTCTTCATGCTCTGCGGCCCCAGCGGCGTCGGCAAGACCGAGACCGCGCTGGCCCTGGCCGACACCCTGTATGGCGGTGAGCACAACGTCATCACCATCAACATGAGCGAGTACCAGGAGGCCCACACGGTCTCGTCGCTGAAGGGCGCGCCTCCGGGCTACGTCGGCTACGGTGAAGGCGGCGTGCTGACCGAGGCGGTGCGGCGCAAGCCTTACTCGGTGGTGCTGCTCGATGAAGTCGAGAAGGCCCACCCGGACGTGCACGAGACCTTCTTCCAGGTCTTCGACAAGGGCTGGATGGAGGACGGCGAGGGCCGCTACATCGACTTCAAGAACACCCTGATCCTGCTGACCTCCAATGTGGGCAGCGAGCAGATCGCGCAGATGTGCGCCGACCCCGAGCTGATGCCCGACCCCGAGGCCATGGCCAAGAGCCTGCGTGAGCCCCTGCTCAAGGTCTTCCCGGCGGCGCTGCTGGGGCGCATCGTCACCATTCCCTACTTCCCGCTGTCGGACGAGATGCTGGGCGCCATCATCAAGCTGCAGCTCGGCCGCATCGTCAAGCGCGTGCGGGCCAACCACGATGCCGAATTCGTCTACTCGGACGATGTGGTCAAGCTCGTGGCCTCGCGCTGTACCGAGGTGGAGAGCGGCGGCCGCATGATCGACGCCATCCTCACCAACACCATCCTGCCGCGCGTCAGCGAGGCCATCCTCAACCGCATGCTGGAAGGCCAGGGCATCCAGCGCATTGAGGTGGGCGTGGATGGCACCGACTTCACTTACGCGATCTCCTGATCTCCCCGCTCATGAGCTTTGATGGCGCACGGATCGTCTGGTCCGAAGGGTTGTTCCTCCGCCCGCAGCATTTCCAGCACCAGGAGCGCTACCTGGAGTGGGTGCTCGGCACCCGCGTGGGGCAGTTGCAGCCCTATGGCTGGGGCTTCAGCCAGCTGAGCCTGGACACCGCGCTCTTGCGCAGCGGCAAGTTCGGGCTCAAGAGCGCGCTGGGCCTGTTGCCCGACGGCACGCCTTTCGAGCTGCCCTCCACGGCGGCGCCCCTGGCGCCGCTGGACGTGCCGGTGAACGCGCGCGACAGCGTCATCCACCTCTACGCCATGCTGCAGCGCCCCGACGCCAAGGCCGTGGCGCTGGATGCCGACACCGCGCGGGCACGCCGCACCCGCTACCAGGCCATCGACGCCATGCTGACCGACAACGTCGTCGGCTCCGAGGGCGAGGCCGAGGCCCAGCTGGGCCAGCTGGTGCTGGGCCTGTGCTTCGAAGCCGACCTGGACGGCGCGATGAGCTCGCTGCCGGTGGCGCGCCTGGTGGAGCGCAAGGCCAATGGCGAGTTGGAGCTGGATCCGACCTTCATCCCGCCGCTGCTCGATGCGCTCAGCTTCGAGCGCATCCGCGACTGGATGGTGGAACTGCAGGGCGTCGTCAAACAGCGTGGCGACATGCTCGAAGGTCGCCTGGGCCAGGCCGGCAGCAAGGGCGTGGCCGATCTGCTGCTGCTGCAGCTGTGCAACCGCTACCAGCCCCTGCTGGCGCAATGGTGTTCGGGCAGCCCGCTGCATCCCTACTGGCTGCACCAGGAACTGCTGAAGTTCGCTGGCGAATGCCGCACCTTCGATGCCAAGTCGCGCCGGCCGCCCAGTTTCCCGGCCTACCGGCACGACAACCTCAACAAGGTGCTGTGGCCGGTGATCGAGGAAATCCGGCTGGCGATGATCACCGTGCCCGAGCAGACGGCGATCCAGATCCCGCTGACCGACCGCGGCCAGGGCCTGTTCAGCGCCGAGATCCCGGACGCCCGGATGGTGCGCGGCGGCCACTTTGTGCTGGCCGTGGCGGCCAATCTGGACGAGCGCCGCATCCGCGAGTTGATGCCCGGCCAGATCCGCATCTGCGCCCCCGAGCGCCTGGTGGCCTTGACGCAGGCGCAGAGCCTGGGCATTCGCATCGCCAACCTGCCCGGCGCCCCGCAAGAAATCCGCTACCACGCCAACTTCAGCTACTTCCGCCTCGACAGCGCCAGTGAGCTCTGGAAGGACGTGGAGGTGGCCCGCCAACTGGCCCTGTTCGTGGCCGGGGACCCGCCCGGCCTTGAACTCGAACTCTGGTTCATCAAAGCATGAGCGCAGACAACGAACGCACCCTGATCCACCGCCCGGCGATGGCCTCCGCGGCGAGCCGCGCCAGCTCCACGCTGGACGCCCGCCAGATCGGTGCCCTGGCGGCCATCAACCCCTTGGTGGCGGCGGCCAACCCGCTGCTGCTGGTGATCGCCTCGCTGCGCGGCGGCGGCGCACCCGCCAACGTGGATGCCCTGCGCGCCCGGCTGCTGGACATGGTGCGCGAGTTCGACGCCAACGCCGAGCGCGCCCAGGTGCCGGAAGACCAACGTCACCTGGCCCGCTACGCGCTGTGCACGATGGTGGACGAATCGGTGCAGCGCACCTCCTGGAGCGGCAATGCCAACTGGGCGCGTCAATCGCTGCTGATCCACAACTTCCGCGAGAACTGGGGCGGCGAGAAGTTCTTCCAGATCCTCGACAAGCTGGTCGAGAACCCCACCAAGTTCGCCTGGCTGCTGCAGCTCTTCTATGTGTGCCTGTCGCTCGGCTTCATGGGCCGCTACCTGCTGCAGGAAGGCAATGGCCGGCAGGCGGTGGCGGACATCCGCGAGCGCCTCTACAACCTGATTCGCCAGGGCCAGCCCGAGGTCGAGCGCGCGCTCTCGCCGCGCTGGCAGGGCGTGGCCGTGGCGGCGCGCCAGTTCAAGGGCTTCACCCTGATGTGGCTGACGGTGGCGGTGATGGCCCTGCTGTGCCTGCTGTTCTACACCGCCTATGCCTTCAAGCTGGCCGGCTACCGCGAGGAACTGGCCTTGAGCCAGCTCAGCCTCAAGCCCAGCCCGCCCAGCCAGCTGGCGCTGGCGCCGCCGCCGCGGCCGCGCCTGGTGCAGCTGCTGGCCGCCGAGATCCAGGCACGCCAGCTCAAGGTCGAGGAGAACGCGCTGGAGTCGCGCGTCATCCTGGTCAGCGAACTGGCCTTTGACTCCGGCAGTGCCGTGCCCACCGGCACCGCCATGGCCCTGATGGACCGCGTGGCCTGGGCCATGGATCAGGTCGAGGGCCGCATCGTCGTCACTGGACATACCGACAACGTGCCCACCCGAACCCTGCAGTTCCCCTCGAACTTCGAGCTCTCCAAGGCGCGTGCCCGAGCCGTGGCGGAGGCCATGAAGACCCGTCTGAAGGACGGCGGCCGGCTCAGCTACGAGGGCCGCGGCGAAAGCGAGCCCGTGGCGCCGAACAACACGGCCGAGGGCAGGGCGCAGAACCGCCGGGTCGAGATCACCTTGCGTGTGGCCAACGCCGGGGGGGCGGTATGAACTTCATCCGTGCCCACAAGCGCTGGTTCATCGGCGGCTTTGTCGTCTTTGTTCTCTCCCTGTTGATCTGGTTCCTGGCGCCCTTGCTGGGTTCGGACGAATCGCGGCCGCTCGCGCCCTGGTCGGTGCGCCTGCTGCTGATCATCCTCGTCGTGGCGCTCTGGCTCGGTCTGGAGTTCCTGCTGCGTTGGCTGGCCGCGCGCCGCAACCGCAAGCTGATGGACGAGATGGCCGCTGGCGCTGGCGACAACTCCGCCTCGCGCGAGGAGCAGGCTGCGCTGCAGCAGCGCTTTGCCGAGGCGCTCAAGACGCTGAAGGGCACTAAGCTCGGTGGCAAGAGCGGCGGCAAGCTGCTCTACCAGCTGCCCTGGTACATGTTCATCGGCGCGCCGGGCTCGGGCAAGACCACCGCGCTGGTGAATTCCGGCCTGCGCTTCCCGCTCGCTGCGCCCGGCGCGGCGGCGGCGGCGTTGGGTGGCATTGGCGGCACACGCAATTGCGACTGGTGGTTCACCGATGAAGCGGTGCTGATCGACACCGCGGGCCGCTACACCACGCAGGACAGCCAGGCCCAGGTGGATGAATCGGCCTGGAAGTCCTTCCTGACCCTGCTGAAGAAGTACCGGCCGCGCCAGCCCATCAACGGCGTCATCGTCACGCTCTCGATGGCCGACCTGCTGCAGGGCACGGCGGCCGAGCGCAACACCTATGCGCAGACGGTGCGGGTGCGCATCGAAGAACTGCAACGCGAGCTGGGTCTGCAGTTCCCGGTCTACCTGATGGTGACCAAGTCCGACTTGATTTCGGGCTTCAGCGAGTTCTTCGCCAACCTCGACGCCGAGGGCCGCAGCCAGGTCTGGGGCCATACCTTCGAGCTGGACTTGAAGACGCGCGCCACCACGCCGGCCAAGGCGGGTTTCGACGCCGCCTTCCCCGGCCTGGTGGAGCGCATCAACCAGCAGCTGCTGCCGCGCCTGCAGGAAGAGCGTGACGCCGACCGCCGCGCCGCGCTCTACGCCTTTCCGCAGCAGTTCGCGGCCGTGGGCCCGCTGGTCAGCAGCTTCCTCGAAACCGCCTTTGGCGAATCCAAGCTGGCGCAGCCGGCGCTGCTGCGCGGCGTCTACTTCAGCAGCGGCACTCAGTTCGGCACGCCGGTCGATCGGGTCATCCAGGGCCTGGCGCAGGCGCTCGATCTGCAAGGCGGCACCCTGCTGCGCGCCGCCGGCACCGGCGGTGCGGCCAAGAGCTACTTTCTGCAGCGCCTGCTCACCGAAGTGGTGTTCGGCGAGGCCGGCCTGGCTGGGCACAGCGAGCGCCGTGAGCAGCAGCTCAAGCGCCTGAGCTGGGCGGTCATCGGCCTGAGCCTGCTGCTGGGCCTGGGCCTGATCACCGCGTGGACGGTGAGCTTCTTCAACAACCGCGCCGGCCTGCAGCAGGCAGCGGCCGCCGCGAACACCGCGCGCCAGAGCCTCACGGCCGTGGGCGCGCCCGCGGCAGGCGACCTGGCCAGCCTGGTGCAGGCGCTCGACGATCTGCGCACCGTGCCGCCCGCCGTGCACGATCCCGTCGACCAGCCGCGCGGCGGCATGCGCTGGGGCCTCTACCAAGGTCGCGCCGTGGACGAGCAGGTGCAGGAACGCTATCGCGCGGCCCTGCAACGCGGCCTGATCCCGCGCATCGCGCTGCAGCTGGAAACCGTGATGGCAGCGCCACAGGCCACGCCCGACGCCGTCTATGCCGCGCTCAAGACCTACCTGATGCTGTTCGACGCCAAGCGCATGAACAAGGAATGGTTCGTCGGGGCGGTGGGCGATCTCTGGCGCGGTGCCTTCGACCCTGCGCTGGTGGCGCGCGCGCTGCCGCACCTGCAGGCGCTGGCCGCCGCGGGCGAGCTGCAGGCCGATGCGGTGCACACGCGCAATGCCCAACTGGTCACCAATGCCCGCACGCGAGTGGCGGGCTCCTCGCTGGTGGACCGTGCCTACGCCATGCTGCGCCTGTCCGGTGCGGGTGAAGGGCTGCGCCTGTCCGAGGTGCTGGGCGCCAGCGGCGTGGGCGTGCTGGAACGCGCTTCGGGCGCGGCGCTGACGGAGCCGATCCCGGCTGTCTTCACCGCCGAGGGCTATCGCCGCAGCGTCAAGCCGCGCATCGCCGAGGTGGCCAAGCTGATGGGCGAGGAGGAAGCCTGGGTGATGGGTTCGCAGGCCTCCGGCGTGGGCTCGCGCGACCCCGCGCAGGTGGCCGCCGAGGTGCAGCGCCGCTACTTTGCCGACTACGAGCAGACCTGGCGCGGCGTGCTCGCCGACATCCGCCTGCGCCGGCTCGACGGGCTGCGTGGCGCACTCAATGCCTCGCAGGTGCTCTCGACGTCCGACTCCGCGCTCAAGCGCCTGATCCAGGCCGCGGTGGAGCAGACCCGCCTGGCCAACCCGACCGGCACCGGCGATGTGGCCGGCAAGGCGGCCGAAGACGAAGCCAAGCGCAAGCTGGCCGAGAAGGCCACCTCCGCCACCTCGGGTCTGTTCGGCGCGCAGGCCGGGCAGGTGGTGGGCACGGTGCTGCCCAAGGATGTGGCGCGTCAGCTCGAACAGCAGCTCGAAGACCGCTTTGCCGACCTGCGTCGCTTGCTGGGCGACGGCAAGACCGGCGAGATCGACGCGGCGATCGCGCTGATCAACGACGTGGCGGCCGAGCTGGTGGCGCTGCAGCAAAAGCTCAGCAGCGGCCAGGGCGTGAAGGAAATGCCCGCTCGCTTGCTGAATGCCAAGGCGCAGGCCGATCGCTTCGCGATGCCGGTCTCGGGTGTCATCAAGGGCCTGGTGGCGGTGGCCGAGGGTGAAGCCGGCGGCGGCATCAAGCAGGAGATCAAGGCGGGTGTGGGCGGTGCGGCGGCCATGTGCAAGCGCGCCATCCCCGGCAAGTACCCCTTCAACCGCAACAGCCCGAACGATGTGGGCGTGCAGGACTTCGTCAACGTCTTCAAGGACGGTGGCGAGTTGGACGCCTTCTTCACCAGCACGCTGGCGAGTTTTGTCGACAAGTCCGGGGCGGTCTGGCGCCTCAAGGCCACCGGCGAGGGTTCACCGCCCGTCTCCGCCGCCACCCTGCGCCAGTTCCAGAACGCCGATGCCATTCGCACCGCCTTCCTGGGTGGCGGCGCCAATGCGCAGGTGGTGGTGGACCTCAGCGTGGCCAGTAGCGATGGTGAGCTGCAGCTGGACTACGACGGTGCCAGCCACAAGCTCAAGGCCGGTGGCAGTGCACGCCTGAATTGGCCCGCGCGCCCGGGCGCCAAGCTGACGATCGGCGGCGCACCGGTGGTGCAGGTGGAAGGCGCCTGGGCGCTGTTCCGCCTGGTCGACAAGGGCCAGCTCGATGCCGCCAGCGCCGGCGACCGCCTGCGCCTGGGTTACACCGCCGGCAATGGGCAGAAGGCCACCATCGAGCTGCGCGTGGGCAGTGCGGCCTTCAACCCCTTCCGTCTGCGCGAGCTGGACAGCTTCGGCTGCCCGCAGGAGTAAGCCTCCATGGCCCAGCTCGGCTTCCACGGCAAGGTCCCTGCGGTGGGGGATTTCGTCAGCCGCGGTTTTTCGCGGCCGCTCTGCCAGGCGCTGGACGATTGGCTGCAGGCGGCCTTGCAGGCCGCGCAGCAGGCCGGTGCCACGCGCGAAAGCCTGGAGCGCCACGCCGTGCCGGTGCTGCTGCACCTCAAACCCGGCGCCCTGTGCCCGAGCGGCTTTCTGGGCGCCCTGGTGCCGAGCAGCGACCGCGTCGGGCGCTTCTTCCCCCTGTGCATCGGCCTGGAGCAGGAGGCGGGCGACCCCTTCACCGGCCTGCTCTGGCCCAGCCTGGCGATGGCGGTGGCGCTGTGCCGCATCGGCATCGAGGCGCAGCAGGAGCTGCTGGGCCCGGATGCCCTGCAGGCGCGCCTGACCGAGCTGCCGCCCGCCGCCGAATGGAACGACTGGCTGCAGGCTGCGCAACCCTTCCGCACGGCCGAGGACATCACCTTGCCCGGTCTGCCGGAGTCCATGCAGCGCTTGGCCTTCCAAGGGCCGGAGGTACGCATGCAGGGGGCGCAGCGCGCCACCTGTTCGCACCTGCCACCAAGCTTTCAGGCCGCGGGTGCGTTGATCACCCAGGCCGACGGTTTCGACGTGTTCTTTGCGAGCCGCGCCAGCCCGCTGCGGGGGGCGGATTTCGCAGCCCTGTTCGATGGCCGCTGGACGGCCGGTGGCTGGGTCTGGTTCGGCCCGCCCGATGACGATGAGACCCGGCCTCCTGCCGCCCCGGCACAGGCCCCTGCCGAGGATTCCCCAACGTGCTGAATATCGATGAACTGCTGACCCCGATCTCCGACGCGGAGCCGGCCGGCGAGGAGTGCGCCTATACGCTCAAGTTCCAGGAGGTCACCAGCCTCTGCGAATACCTGGGCCAGCGGGCCGAGCTGGAAGAGCTCAAGCGACGCGAGCGCATGCCCTACACGGGCGAGAACGCCGAAAGCGACCAACGCTTCGCGCGCGACACGCTCGCCGCGGGCGAGGAACGCAACAAGCAGCTGGTGGCGCGCGTGCGCGAGGTCACCGGCAAGAACGCCACCGCCGCGGGTGTGGCGGAGGAGGTCGAGGAACGCTGCCTGGATCTGCTGAAGAACACCGGCAAAGATCTGGCCGTCGTGCAGCAGCTCGCGCTGGCAGCGCTGCAGCTGCGCGGCGTGCCCGGGCTGGTGCAGAGCCTGCAGCTGTGCGAGCGCCTGCTCGATCAATGGCCCACCGAACTCTTTCCCCGTGCCGACGACTACGACCCGGAGGACTACAGCGCCCGCGCCATGCTGATCGGCGAGCTTTGCAATGGTGACAGCTTGTTGCACCTGCTGCGCGAGAGCCCGGTCGTGAGCTCCGGTGCCGGCACGATGAGCTTTCGTGATGCTGAAGTGCTCGACGATGCCATCGAACCCGACCCCTCAGGTGGGGGGCTCAGTGGTCCCGCGCACCTGCAGGCCATCGTGCGCATCCACGGCGCGCAGACGCAGCAGATCGACCCCAGCCAGATCGACGACGCGGCCCTGGCCGCGCTGTTTCGCAGCGTGCGCGAGCCCATCGAGACGGCGGTGCAAGCCCTGGTGCAGCTGAGCGAACGCTTCGGCAGCCAGATGCCCGCCGGTGAGCGCGTGCTGGCCCTGCTGCGTCGCGCCCTGCGCCGTCTCTCTATGGAAGAGCAGCAGCTGGGCGCGGGCGCCGCGATGTCGGCGGTGAACGCCGCTGCCGGCTTGCCCGCCGGCATGGCGGCCAGCAGCAGTGCCCCGGCGCATACCGTTGGCGGCCGCCTGGCCACGCGCGAAGATGCGCGCCGGCTGATCTTGGAAATTGCCGACTACCTCGAACGCAGCGAACCGGGACACCCAGCCCCCCTATTCCTGCGGAGAGCAGAACGACTACTTGGCGCCGCCAGCTTTTTCGATATCGTCAAGGACATGGCGCCGGACTCGATCAGCGAGATCGAACGCATCACCGGTCACAAGCTGCCGGAAGCTTACGAATAAGCCCCACCCCTTTACCCCAAGGAGCCCAGCATGAGCGAAGGTCAGAAATTCATCGGACGCAACCGCGCACCGCGGGTGCAGATCCAGTACGAGCTTGAGCAGTACGGCGCCAAGAAGATGGTGGAGCTGCCCTTCATCGTCGGCGTCATGTCGGACCTGGCCGGCAAGAGCGACAGCGAGGAGGCCAAGAAGGCCGTCGCCGATCGCAAGTTCATGGAAATCGACATCGACAACTTCGACAAGCGCATGGCGGCCATCAAGCCCAAGGTGAGCTTCCAGGTCGACAACGCGCTGACCGGCGAAGGCCAGATCCCCGTCTCGATCGAATTCGAGAGCATGGACGACTTCTCGCCCATCAAGGTCGCCTCGAAGGTCGACTCGCTCAAGAAGCTGGTGGAAGCGCGCAACCAGCTCGCCGCGCTCAAGACCTATATGGACGGCAAGAGCCAGGCCGAGGAACTGCTGAACAAGATCATCGAGGACCCGAACTTGCTCAAGGCGATTGCCGACGCGCCCAAGCCCGAAGACAAGGCCGAGTGATCTCGCTCCACCGCATTCACGAAGAGGAACCCCATGGCAACTGAACACGCAGCAAGCAGTGGTTTGGCCCAGGTGCAAGTGCAGGAAGGCAACGACCTGCAATCCCTGCTGAAGAAGGAATTCCGGCCGCCCACCAACGAAGCCCAGTCGCAGATCGAAGCGGCGGTGCAGACCCTGGCCCAGCAGGCCCTCTCGGACACCAAGCTGCTGCAAGGCGACGTGATCCAGTCGATCGACGCCATCATCGCGGCCATCGATTCGAAGGTCGGCAAGCAGCTCGACAAGATCATGCATCACCCCGAGTTCCAGCAGATGGAAGGGGCTTGGCGCGGTCTGAGCTACATGGTCAACAACACCGAGACCGACGAGAAGCTCAAGATCCGCGTGATGAACATCTCCAAGAAGGATCTTGGCGGGATGTTCCGCAAATTCAAGGGCGTGGCCTGGGATCAGTCGCCGCTCTTCAAGCAGATCTACGAGAGCGAGTACGGCACCCTGGGTGGCACGCCTTATGGCTGCCTGGTGGGCGACTACCAGTTCGACCAGAGCCCGCCCGACGTCGAGATCCTGCAGGGCATGGCCAAGATCGCCGCGGCTGCGCACGCGCCCTTCATCAGCTCGCCCAGCCCGGCCCTGTTCCAGATGCAAAGCTGGCAGGAACTGAGCAACCCGCGCGATCTGACCAAGATCTTCGAGATGCCCGAGTACGCCGCCTGGCGCTCGTTCCGTCAGAGCGACGACAGCCGCTATGTCGGCCTGTGCATGCCGCGCTTCCTGGCGCGCCTGCCCTACGGCGAGCGCACCAACCCGGCCGAGGGCATGGCCTACGAGGAACATGCCGAGGGCGGGGCGCACGAGAACTACACCTGGGCCAACAGCTGCTACGCGATGGCCACCAACATCACGCGCGCCCACAAGCTGTATGGCTGGACCACGGCGATCCGTGGCGTCGAGAGTGGTGGCGAAGTGGCCAATCTGCCCACCCACACCTTCGCGACCGATGACGGCGGCGTCGACACCAAGTGCCCGACCGAGATCGCCATCACCGACCGCCGCGAGGGCGAGCTGGCCAAGAATGGCCTGATGGCCCTGGTGCACCGCAAGAACTCGGACAAGGCCGTGTTCATGGCCGGCGATTCGCTGCACAAGCCGCCAGTGTTCGACGACCCGGCCGTCACCGCCAACGCCCGCCTGGGTGCGCGCCTGCCCTACATCTTCGCCACCTGCCGCTTTGCGCATTACCTGAAGTGCATGGTGCGCGACAAGGTCGGCGGCTTCACCAGCGCGTCGGCAATGCAGCGCTACCTTCAGGATTGGATCCTGAATTACGTCTACGAGGACCCGGACGCCTCGCAGGAACTGCTGGCTTCGCGCCCTCTCTCGGGCGCCGAGGTCACGGTGACGGAAAACAAGTCCAACCCCGGCTACTACAACGCGCAGTTCTTCCTGCGTCCGCACTACCAGCTCGAAGGCCTCAATGTGGGTCTGCGTCTGGTGTCGGAACTCCCGTCCCAGCGCCAAGCCTGAGCGCTAACCATCCCACAAGGAGCAAACCATGGCAGTCAATATCCACATCAAGATCGACGGCATCGAAGGCATGTCCGAGGTCACCGGTTTCGAAAAGCAGATCCAGGTCGAGTCCTGGAGCTGGGGCATGTCCATGCCCACGAACTTCGGTTCCAGCACCGGCGGTTCGGCCGGCAAGGTCAACCTCAATGACATGACCTTCATGCACATGATGGACAAGGCCTCGCCCAAGCTGATGGAAGCCTGCTGCACCGGCAAGCACATCAAGGATGCGGTCATGACCTTCTGCAAGGCCGGTGGAGATGCCGTCGTGCCGTTCCTGAAGATCACCATGAACGATCTGCTGATCTCCAGCGTGCAGGTCGGCGGTGCTGCCAACGACACCCCGATCGAGACCGTGTGCATCGCCTTCCGCGAGTACAAGGTCGAGTACCAGGAGCAGGACAACAAGGGCGCCAAGAAGGGCGGCCCGGTCATCGCCGGCTTCGACGTGCAGAAGAACAAGAAGGCCTAAGCCTCAACTTGTTCGGTTCACCGGGGTCTGCCATGCAGACCCCGGTTTGTTCTGGGGGTCTCCATGGCACTTGATGCATTGTTCGAAGACGCCAAACGCCGGGTGCAAGCCAGCCCGGGTGACATCAAGGCGCGCAGCGCCTTGTGGCAGATCTTTGCCGCCCGCGGCGAGTTCGACCGCGCGCGCACCCAGCTCGATGCCTTGCTGGCGATCGACAGCAGCTGGACGATGGAAGTAGCGGCCTGCCACCTGCTGCTGCAGGCCGAAGCGCAGCGCCAGGAGGTGTTTGCCGGGCGCCAGACGCCGACCTGCCTGGGTGAGCCGCCCGCCTGGTTCGCCAGCCTGGCCGCCGGCCTGCAGACGCTGGGCGATGGCTCGCAGGCCGCGCAATGGCCGGCCGCGGCGGCCTTGCTCGCCCGGGCGCAGCAGGACAGCCCGGCACGCCAGGGCACGCTCAATGGCCAGCCCTTCGAATGGCTGTGCGATGGCGACGCCCGGCTCGGCCCGTGCCTGGAGGTGATGGTGCAGGGCAAGTACCTGTGGCTGCCCTGGAGCTTGGTGCGGCGCATCGAATCGCGCCCACCCACCGAGATCCGCGACCGCCTCTGGCTGCATGCCCTGCTGGAGCTGGGCGACGAAGGCAGCGTCGAAGTCTTCCTGCCGGCGCGCTACCCCTTCCCGCAGAATGACGCCCAGATGCTGGGCGAGCGCACCGACTGGCAGGCCCTGGATGGCGACAGCTACCTCGGCCGCGGCCAGAAGACCCTGATGACCGACGGCGGCGAATGCGGCCTGTTGGACGTCCGCGAACTGCTGTTCACCTCGTGAGCCCACGCCCATGAGTTTCTTCCTCCCCTGCCTGCTGGAACGTTGGGGCAATGCCCTGGACGGCCGGGGGCAGCGCGCGGTCAAGAGCAGCTGGGAGGACGTGCGACGCGACGTCATCCGCAACCTGGAGTGGCTGCTCAATACCGAGGCACCGCAGCAGCTCGATGGCATCGAGCTACCCGAGGCCGTGCAGCAGTCCGTGATCGGCTTCGGCGTGCCCGTGTACTCGGGCCGCACCCAGTCCACGATGGCACCGCGCCGCGTGGCCGAGGAAATCCGTCGCCGCATCATGTTCTTCGAGCCGCGCATCCACCCCGACCATCTCGAGGTGCTGCCGCTGGTCGAGCCGGGGGTGCCGCATTTCAACACCCTGAAGTTCTCGGTGCAGGGCTATCTGCGCGCCAATCCCTTGCAGGAATTCGAAGTGCGCACCGAACTCGATCTGGAAACCGGTCAGGCCAAGGTGATCGCATGACGCGCCGACTCCGCATCGCTCCGCTTCCATGAACCCACGCCTGATCGAGCTCTACAACGAGGAACTCGAGCACCTGCGCGGCGAGGCCCGCGAGTTCGCGGCCGAGTACCCGAGCGCCGCCGCCATGCTGGCGCTCGACAAGGGGCGGGTCGAGGACCCCTACGTCGAACGCCTGCTCGAAGGCGTGGCCTTCCTGGCCGCGCGCACGCGGCTCAAGCTCGACAGCCAATACCCGGTCTTCACCCAGCAGTTGCTGGACGTGCTTTTCCCCGGCTGGCTGGCCCCCACGCCGCCGGCCTGTGTGCTGCAGCTGCAGCCGCAGCTGGCCGACGACAAGCTCATGGGCGGCCCGGCCGTGCCGCGCGGCGCCGTCGTCGTGGGCGGCGTGCGCGGCCTGCCCGATCTGCGCTGCGAGTTCGAGACCTGCCGCGCGGTGCAGCTGTTCCCGCTGCAGCTGGTCGACGTGCAATACCTGGGCGCCCGGCCCGAGCGCCAAGGCGATCCGGGCTGGGGCCGTGCCGAGGCCAGTCTGCGGCTGGAGCTGGAGCTGGCCGGGGAGGGCGATCTGGCCCAACTCGATCTGGACCGACTGCCCGTGTTCGTCGCCATCGGCGAACCTCATGCCAGCCAGCTGATGGAGCTGATTGCCGGTCGCTGCATCGCGGTGGGGCTGTCCAGCGATGCCGCGGGCCGGCGCGATGCCCATTGGCTGCCCGGCAGCACGGTGCGCCACATCGGCTTTGACGAGGACGAGGCTCTGCTGCGCATGCCGGTGCGTGGTCATGCGGGCTTCCGGGTGCTGCGCGAGTTCGCGGCCCTGCCCGAGAAATTCCGTTTCTTCGAGCTGCAGGGCCTGCGCCCGCTGCTGGCCAAGATGAGCGGCCGCAAGCTCTTCATCCATCTGCATGTGGGCGCCAACTACGCCAAGCTCGAGGGTGCGGTGCGTGCCAACTCCCTGGCGCTGTTCTGCACCCCGGCGGTGAACCTGCGCGAGCGCGGCCTGGACCGCTGCGACATCAGCCCGGGCAAGACGGAGTACCGCGTCGTCGCCGACGCCCATCAGGCCCGGCGCCTCGAGGTGGTGCAGCTGCTCGACGTGGTGGGCGGGGGCGAGGGCTTCGAGCGCCGCTTCGCGCCCATCTTCGAGGTGGCCAGCAGCGGTCGTCTGGCCACCTCCAGCTTCTACACGCAGCGGCGCGAGCGCCGCAAGCTCACGCAGCGCGAGATCGAGGCGCAGCGCGCCTGGCTGCAGGGCGACAGCCTGCAGGGCGAGATGGAAGGCGCGCGCGCGCCGGCCGTCGGCACCGAGCTCTACATCGCGCTGGCCGAGCGCGGCGCCGGCCCGCAGGGGCGCGGCCTGCAGTACCTCTCGTTCCGCGCCCTGGTGATGGACCGCGAAACGCCGCGCTACCTGCGCAACCAGCCGGCGGCGGCGCACTACGAGGCGGTGGACAGCCTGCCGGTGCAGCGCATCGTGGCGGTGGTGCCGCCCTCCGAAGCGCTTGATTACGCCGTCGACGGCTTCGAGCCCTGGACCGCGCTCAGCCATCTGTTCGTCAACTACCTGTCGCTGATCGACGGCGGCAGCGTGCGCGGAGCGGATGCCCTGCGCGCCGTGCTGACGCTCTACGCGCCCCAGCGTGCCCATTTCCTGCACCGCCAGGCCGAGGGGCTGTTGGCGGTGCGCACGCAGGCCGTCACGCGGCGCGTGCCTGGGGGCGGGCCGCTTGGCTTTGCGCGCGGCTTGCAGCTCACGCTGGAGATGAGCGAGCGCGGCTTTGACGGCGGCTCGCCCTTCCTGCTCGCGGCCGTCATCGAGCACTTCCTGGCCAGCCATGTGGCCATCAACTCCTTCGTCGAGACGCGTCTCGAAATGAAGGAATGGAGCGAGGCCCTGCGATGGCGCGCGCGACTCGGACGCCGGCCCGACGCCTGAGCGGGGCCGAGTCGCAGCGGCTGCGAGGCCTGCTGCGTTCGGTCCTGGCGGGCCAGGGGCGCACGCTCGAAGGGCTGCCCTCCGACTGGCGTTCGCGCTGGCGCGTGCTGCGCACCGTGCTGGCGCGCGCCGATGCGGCCGCGGTGCTGGCGGCGCTGCAGCTTGACCAGCGCCTGCGCCGCGGCCTGCAGGATTTGCCCGCGCAGGCCTGGACGACAGACCAGGCCCTGGCCGCGCTCGGGGCCGAGGACGTGCAGCCCAGCCTGTTCGCCGCCCTGCGCCTGCTGCAGGCCGCCCAACCCGGCCACGAGCGCCTGGGCTACTCCAGCAACCCGGATCGCGAGGCCGTGCGCATCGACCAGGCCCTGCTGCTGGGTTTCGCGCCCAAGGAAGTGGTGAGCCTGCAGGGGCCGGATGCCAAGCGCGCACGTGCCCGCGTCGCCCAGCATGCGCTGGGCCTGCTGGGCCCGAACGGCGCCATGCCCTACGCCTGGACGCAGCACGCGCGCGACCTGCAGTCGGGCAGCCAGCGCCAGGAAGACCGCCAGAGCTTTGTCGCCTTCCTCAATGTGCTGCAGCGGCGCCAGCTCGGCCTGCTCTACCGCGCCTGGGCCGATGCCCAGGCCGTGCTGGGGGTGGATGCCGAACTGGCCGCACCCGAGCCGGGGGCGTCGCAGCGTCCGCATGCCGGCCACCCGCTGGCCGATCGGCTGGCGGCGCTGGCCGGGCTTGCCCATGGCCCGCTGGCGGCGCGCGACCTGATTCCCCCGGCCTTCAAGCAGGCCTTTGCCGCCACGCTCTCGCGCCGGGTGCGCAGCCCGGCCAGCCTGGCCGGCATGCTCGGGCACTACTTCGGCCTGCGCGTGCGGGTGCAGGAGTTCCGTGCGCGCTGGCTGCCCATCCCGAAGGAGGAGCGCAGCCGCCTGGGCCAGCGCTTTGCCAGGCTGGGGCAAGACGCGGTGGCGGGGGCGCAGGTCTGGGATTGCAGCTCGCGCTTCCGCCTGGTGCTGGGCCCGCTTAGCCTGGCCGACTACGAACGCTTCCTGCCCAGCGCCCCCGCCCACCAGGAGCTGCGCGACCTGGTGGCCCTGTACGTCGGTCCCGAGTGGGACTGGGAGCTGCAGCTGGTACTGCGCGCCAGCGATGCACCGGCCGCACGCCTGGCGCCCCCCGGCGCGCAGGGCGGCCAGGGCCTGGGTTGGACGCAATGGCTGGGCCGGCGCGCGCCCGGGCGCGACGCAGACGACTACTGCCAACCCATGCGCCCCAGCTTTGATGCCCGGCCGCAGGGGCTCCACGCCCCCCACGGTCCTTGATGGGCCCTGAGAATCGAACCGCCTTCCGGAGAACGCCATGCCGCTGCCACTCGCCATCGACACCACGCTGGGCCCGCATGCCCTGCTGCTGCTTGAACTGGATGGAACCGAAGGCCTGTCGCGCCTGAGTGAGTTCCGCCTGCGCCTCAAGAGCAAGCGCCCCGACATCGCGCCCACCGACATGCTGGGCCAGAACGCCACCATGCGCCTGATCGGCAAGGGTGAGCAGTCGCGCTACTTCAATGGCTACTTCACTCGCTGGACGGGCGCGAGCGAATATCGCGACACCGTGGACGGTGCCACCAGCACCAAGAGCTACATCTACGAGGCCACGCTCAGCCCCTGGCTGTGGTTCCTGCAGCGCCAGTCCAACAGCCGCATCTTCCAGAACAAGAGCGCGCTGGACATCATCGAAACCGTCTTCCGTGCCCATGGAGCACTGTGCAGCTTCCGCAAGGACTGCAATGGCAGCTATCGCCAGCGCGAGTACTGCGTGCAGTACCGCGAGACCGACTTCAACTTCGTCAGCCGGCTGATGGAGGAAGAGGGCATCTACTACTTCTTCGAGCACAGCAACGGCAAGCATGAGCTGGTGCTGGCCGACAACCCCAGTGCCCATACCCCGGCGACCGGCTACGAGGAAGTCCACTTCGATTCCGACAGCCGCGACGACAAGGAATTGATGCTGCGCTGGGAAGGCGTGCACGAGGTGCAGAGCGGCCGCTTCGTGGTGCGCGATTACGACTACATCAAGCCTCGCACCCTGGTGGAAGGGCAAGCCGACAAGGCGCTCTCGCACCCCTTGAGCAGCTTTGCCATGTTCGACGACCCGGCCGGCGCCACCACGGCGACCGAAGCCAAGGCCGTGGCCAAGCTGCGCCTGGAGGCCTTGCACGCCCGCTACCAGGTCTTCCGCGGCTTCGGCCCGGTGCGCGGCTTCAGCCCGGGGCGCAGCTTCAAGCTCGCCAAGCATCCGGTCGCCGCCTACAACGACAAGCACCTGATCGTGGCCACCCGCTATTTGGCGCACAGCAGTGCCGACAGCTCCGCCGGTGACCAGGGTTTCGAGTTCCGCTGCGAGCTCGAAGGCATTGCCCTCAAGACGCCCTTCCGCCCCGCCCAGCTCACGCCCAAGCCGCTGATCTCCGGCCCGCAGACGGCGACCGTGGTGGGCCCCAGCGGCGAGGAAATCCATGTCGACAAGCATGGCCGCATCAAGGTGCAGTTCCGCTGGGACCGCTATGGCAAGGCCGACCAGGACGCCAGCTGCTGGATCCGGGTGATGCAGCCCTGGGCCGGCAACGGCTACGGCGCCATCGCCATTCCGCGCCTGGGGCAGGAAGTGGTGGTGCAGTTCCTGGAAGGCGACCCCGACCGCCCGCTGGTGATCGGCAGCGTCTACAACGGCGAGAACGTGCCGCCCTACAAGCTGCCCGATGAAAAGACGCGCTGGGGCCTGAAGAGCCGCTCCAGCAGCGGCGGCGGCGCCTCGAACTTCAACGAGCTGCGCTTCGAGGACAAGAAGGGCAGCGAAGAGATCTATCTGCGCGCCGAGAAGGACCTGAACTTCTTCACGAACAAGAAGCGCACCGAATGGATCGGCGATGAAAGCCATCTGAAGGTCGAAAAGGACGTCTTCGAGAAGCTCGTCAAGGACGTGCACACCGACATCGGCGGCGACCAGATCACCAAGGTGGCCGCGGGTGTGCACCTCAAGGTGGGCACCGATTGGCAGGCCGATTGCGGCACCAAGATGGCCGCCAAGGCCGGCACCGAGATCCACCTCAAGGCCGGCACCACCATCGTGCTGGAAGCGAGTGCGCAGATCTCGCTCAAGTGCGGCGGCAGCTTCGTCAACGTCAGCCCGGCCGGCGTGCACATCAGTGGGCCGATGGTGTTTGTCAACTCGGGCGGCTCGGCCGGCTCTGGCAGCGGGGCGAGCCCGGACACGCCCAAGAACGCCGAGGAGGCCAAGGACTCCAAAGGCGGCACCGACAAACCGATCAGCCAGTCCGCCGCCGCGTTGGCCGCCGCGCGCGCGTCGTCCACGCCCTTCTGCGAAATCTGCAACGCCTGATCATGAGCATCCCCTTCAGCCAGTGGTGGTCTGCCCTGCAGACTACGCAAGCGCCCCCGCCCTTCGTGCTGATCGATTGCGCCGGCCTGGCCGGCGGCGCCAGCGAACTGCCGCCCGCGCTCTTCAGCCAACTGGAGAGCCTGTTCACCGGCGAGCTGGCGGAGGAGCTGGCCGACGTCTCCGGCTACCTCGGGCAGCTCAAGTCGGTGGATGCGGCGAGCGAAAAGCTGCTGCAGCAGTGGTTTGCCAGCGGCCTGGCGATGGTGCTGGAGCTGGCGCCCACCCCGCCGGGCCAGGCCCCGCTCGGCTTTGCCGAACTGCGCCGCCATCTGCGCAAGTTCAATGTGATCTACGGCCCCGGTGGCAGGCCGCTTTACTGGCGCTACTACGACCCGCGCACCCTGCCCGACACGCTGCGCGTGCTGCAACCCGACCAACTGCAGGCCTTTTTCGGCCCGGTGCGCAGCATCAGCCTGCAGGGCGCGGATGGCCTTGTGACCCAGCTGCGCTGCGGCAGCGCGGGCCTGGAGGGCTGACGGGTTGGGGCTGGGGGCTTACTCCTTGGCCGATGAGATCTTGTGTCGCATCAGCCGGCCCTTTTCCTTTTCCCACTCGCGCTTCTTCTCGGTCTCGCGCTTGTCGTGCAGGGCCTTGCCCTTGCCCAGCGCGAACTGGCATTTCACCCGCCCGCCCTTGTAGTGCAGGTCCAGGGGCACGAGGGTGTAGCCCTTCTGCTCGGTCTTGCCGATCAGGCGTCGGATCTCCTGCTTGGCCAGCAGCAGCTTCTTGGTGCGCTGCGCCTCGGGGCGCACATGGGTGCTTGCGGTGCGCAGGGGGTTGATCTGGCAGCCGACCAGGAACAGCTCGCCGTCCTTCACCACCACATAGGCGCCCGTCAGCTGCACCTGGCCGGAACGGATGGCCTTGACCTCCCAGCCCTCCAGCACCATGCCCGCCTCGTACTCTTCCTCAAGGTGGTATTCAAATCGGGCGCGGCGGTTGTCGACGATGCTCATGGCGTTCTCAAAAACGAACGCCCTGCAGTCCGACAGGGCGTTCCTAGAATGGCCGGCATTCTATGAAGCCCGTCAAGAAGTCCGTTCTGCTTTGGTACAGCCCGCGCGAGATGGTGGATCTCGTCACCGGCGTGGAGCGCTACCCCGAATTCCTGCCCTGGTGCGACAAGGCCCAGGTGCTGGCCCGCCATGAAGACGGCCTGACCGCGCGACTGGACCTTGCCTTTGCCGGCGTGCGCAGCAGCTTCACCACCCGCAACACCCATGAAGGCGACCGGCGCGTGCGCGTCGAACTGGTCGATGGCCCCTTCACGCACCTGGACGGCGACTGGCTGTTCAAGCCCTTGGCGCGCCCGGGTGCCGCGCCGGGCGAGGTGAATGCCTGCAAGATCGACTTCGAGCTGCGCTACGCCTTTTCGAGCGGTGCGCTCGAGGCCGTGCTCAGCCCGGTGTTCGACAAAGTGGCCGCGACCTTCGTGGATCGCTTCGTCGAGCGCGCCGAGGCCGTCTATGGCCGACGCTGAGCCGATGCTGCAGGTCGATCTGGCCTGGAGCCCGGCGCCGGGCCAGGTGGAGGTCCTGCGCCTGAGCCTGCCGGCCGGCGCCACCGTGGCCGACGCGCTGGCACGGCTGCCCGCCGGCGTGCCCCAGCAGGCCATCGGCATCTGGGGCCACAAGGCCGAGTGCGGCGAGCGCCTCAGCGATGGCGACCGGGTGGAGGTCTACCGCCCGCTGACGGTGGACCCGATGGAGGCGCGGCGGCGCCGCCACCAGGTGCAGGGGGGCGGGCGGCGCATCGTTTCGCGCCACCGGCCCGCGCCCCGCTAGGCCAGGGCAAAGAACTCGCGCGGGCTCATGCCCACGGTGCGCTTGACCATGGCGCTGAAGGCGCTCGGGTTGGCATAGCCCAGCTCGGCGGCGATCGAGGCCAGCGGCCGCTTGCGCGCCGCCAGGCTCAGCGCCTGGGCCAGCAGCAGCTGCTGGCGCCAATGCCGGTAACTGGTGCCCAGCTCCTGGCGAAAGAGGCGCGCCAGTGTGCGTTCACTGGCGCCCACCTCGCCGGCCCAGTGGCGCAGCTCCTGGTCCTGCTGGGGGTGCTCCAGCAGCGCCTCGCAGACGCGGCGCAGGCGCTTGTCCTGCGGCAGGGCCAGGCCCAGGGCCACGGGGGCGGCACGCTGCAGCTCCGCCACCAGCAGCGCCACCAGCAGGGGCTCGCGCGGGTCGCCGGGCGCATCGGGTTCGCTCAAGGGGGTGAGCTCACGCTGCAGCTCGCGCAGCAGCGGGCTGACCTCCAGCACGCGGCAGCGCTCGAAGCCGCGCGTGGCCGCCAGGCCGCAGCCGGCATGCAGGTAGGCCGTGCGCAGCTCGGCCTGCTCGATGGCGCGCACCGCATGCACCACGCCGGCGGGGATCCAGACCGCGCGCGCCGGCGGCACGATGAAGGCATGGGTCTGGCCCGCTTGCTCGGCCTCGACCCGCACCGCCCCCGCCATCGAGAGCACCAGCTGGCCCCAGTCATGCTGGTGGGGCTGGATGTCCATGTCGTGCGCCATCAACCGGGCCTTGGCGCGCACCGGGTGGGCGGGGGAAGGGGCGTAGCGCTGCGGGTCGTGGGGTGGCAGCACCCGCCGGCGGGGCTTCTTCTGGCTCATTGGCTGATTCTCGAAAGTTTTCGGCGATCTGCCATCCAAAAGACGCTGCCCGGGCTGTCAGCATCACCCCCATGCAAACCCTAGCCCTGCCGGCCGACGCGCCGAACCGCAGCCGAGCCGACTGGACGACTATCGGTGTCGTCGGTCTGGCCCATGGCACCAGCCACTTCTTCCACCTGCTGCTGCCGCCGCTGTTTCCGGTGTTCGCGCGCGAATTCGGCCTGAGCTGGGCCGAGCTGGGCCTGCTGGTGTCGGTGTTCTATGCGGTCTCGGGGGTGGGGCAGGCGTTGTCGGGCTTTGTGGTGGACCGCCATGGCGCGCGCCCGGCACTGATGGTGGCGATGAGCCTGTTCGCGCTGGCGTCTCTGGCGGCGGGCTTGGCGCAGGGCTATGTCGGCCTGATGCTGGCCGCGGCGCTGGCCGGCCTGGGCAATGCGCCGATGCACCCGGCCGACTTCAGCATCCTGAACCAGCGGGTCAGCCATGAGCGCATCGGCCACGCCTACTCGGTGCATGGCATCAGCGGCAATCTGGGCTGGGCGCTGATGCCGGTGCTGGCCCTGGCCGTGCTGGGGACGGGGGCGAGCTGGCGCTACGTCTACCTGGCCAGCGCCCTGGTGGCCCTGCTGGTGCTGAGCCTGCTGGTGCTGCAGCGCGAGCATCTGCAGACCCAGGGTCACGCACGCAAGGCAGCCGGTGCGGCAGGTGCGCCCGAGGCCCACCCGCTCGCCTTCCTGCGCCTGCCTTCGATCTGGCTGTGCTTCTCCTTCTTCCTCTTCACCACGGCGGCGCTGGCCTCGCTGCAGAGCTTTGCGCCGGCCGCCCTGGCCCTGCTGCATGGCCGCAGTGCCGAATCCCTGAACCTGGTGGTGACGGCCTACATGCTGTGCGGGGCCCTGGGCATGCTGCTGGGCGGCTTCTGGGTGGTGCGGGCACGCCGGCTGGAGCGCAACATCGCGCTGGCGCTGCTGGTGGCCATGGCGCTTCTGCTGCTGGCCACGCTGCCGGGCTTGTCGGCCTGGGCTGCGGTGGCCCTGGTGGCGCTGGCCGGCATCGGCACCGGCCTGGCTGGCCCTTCACGCGATCTGCTGGTCAAGCAGGCGGCACCGGCCGGCGCCACGGGCCGCGTCTACGGCACGGTGTATTCGGGCCTGGACATCGGCTTTGCCGTGGCGGCGCCAGTGGCCGGCGCCCTGCTAGATGCCGGCAGCCCGCGGGCGGTGTTCTGGGTGGCGGCGCTGGCGCTGGGCCTGGCCCTGCTGGCGGCCCAGGCGGTCACCTGGGCCAGCCGCCGCGTCTGAACTTCAGCCCTGCTTGGCCCGCATGGCCATGCGGGCGCCGACGAAATTGAAGGCATAGGCCACGGCATCGACGATGCCCTGGTCCATCTCCAGGCGCTCGTGTTCGGTCAGGTAGAAGCTGAAGTCCACCGCGTGGCGGATGTAGCGCGGCGGCAGGCGATTCAGGGCCACACAGGCCACGTCGCACAGCAGGTCGTTGGAGATGGCGATGTCCGGATAGTCCGGCGCGGCGTCCATCACGGCAGCGAAGACCTCGCGCTCGTGGTGGTTGTAGAGCTGGGTGAAGTCCGGGTTGGCCATGGATCCTCCGAGTTTGTTGGGGTTATAGCCGCTCGCCTGCCGGCTGGGGATCAGGCCGCGCCCATCCCCGATTGCAGCGCCGCGCGGGTCTTGAGCTGGGCGGTGAAGTCCAGCATGCGGGTGATGCAGGCCTGGGCGCGCTGGCGCACAGGCTCGTCCACCGTGATGCTGGGGCTGCCGGACTCCAGGCAGCTGATGAGATTGCGCAGGCCGTTCATGGCCATCCAGGGGCAGTGCGCGCAGCTCTTGCAGGTGGCACCGTTGCCGGCGGTGGGGGCCTCGATGAGGTTCTTGCCCGGCGCGAGCTGGCGCATGCGGTGCAGGATGCCGTTGTCGGTGGCGACGATGTAGTCCTGCGCCTGGCCCTCCACCACGGCCTTGATGAGCGCCGAGGTCGAACCCACCACATCGGCCAGCTCCACCACCGCGCGCGGGCTTTCCGGGTGCACCAGCACCAGGGCCTGCGGGTACTGCTCCTTCAGGAGCTGCAGCTCGATGCCCTTGAACTCGTTGTGGACGATGCAGTCGCCCTGCCACATCAGCATGTCGGCACCGGTCTGCTCCTGGATGTAGCGGCCCAGATGCCGATCGGGCGCCCAGAGGATCTTGTGCCCCTGCGCCTTCAGATGGCCGACGATTTCCAGCGCACAGCTGCTGGTCACCATCCAGTCGGCGCGCGCCTTCACGGCGGCGCTGGTGTTGGCGTAGACGACCACCTTGCGGTCCGGGTGGGCGTCGCAGAAGGCGGCGAAATCGTCCGCCGGGCAGCCCAGGTCAAGCGAGCAGGTGGCTTCCAGCGTGGGCATCAGCACGGTCTTCTCGGGCGACAGGATCTTGGCGGTCTCGCCCATGAAGCGCACGCCGGCCACCGCCAGGGTCTGGGCGGCGTGGTCGCGGCCGAAGCGCGCCATCTCCAGCGAATCGGCCACGCAGCCACCGGTTTCCAGAGCCAGATCCTGCAGATGACCATCGACGTAGTAGTGCGCCACCAGCACGGCGCCGCGCGCGCGCAGCAGCTCGGCGGCCTGCGCTTTCAGGGCCTGCGCTTGGGCGGGGCTGACGGGGTCGGGGACCTGGGCCCAGGCCTGCGCCGTGCAACTCGTGCCGGCGGCGTCCTGGCGGGTGTAGTCGAAGGCAAGGGATTCCATGGGCAGGATGCTATCCCCCTAGACTCCGCCCATGCGGCGCAGGGAGGCGCTGGCCCTGTTGGGCGCGGCCACACCCGCGTGGGCAGACGCGCCAGCCTTGAGATTCGCGATTGGTCAGACCTGGGGGCCGCCCTTCGTCACCGAGGGGGCCGACGGCCGCCTGCGTGGGCTGCTGATCGATCTGGTCGAAGCCATTGCGCGCGAGGCCGGCCGCCCGGCCGAACTCCACAGCCTGCCGGCGCTGCGCGTGGCGCAGGCCTTGGAAAGCGGGGCTGTCGATCTGCAGTGCCCGATGAACCCGGCCTGGTGGGGCCAGCCGGTGCCAGACTTGCGCCGCTGGAGTGCCCCCTTGCTCACGATGCGCGATGTGCTGGTGGCTGCACCCGGCACGAGCCTGGACTGGCCCGGGTTCCTGCGTGCCCGGCGCCTGGTGGTCGGCACCGTGCACGGCTATCTCTATCCGCCCCTGCAAGCCGACTTCGACGCCGGTCGCCTGCGCCGGGACGACGCGCCCAACCAGGCTGCCCAGTTGCGCAAGCTCGAGCGCGGGCGCTCGCCCGTGGCGGTGGTCAATGAGCTGGTGCTGCGCGCTCACAACCGCGCACTACCAGCGGCGCAGCGCCTGCGGGTGGTGGCGGTCATCGATGAGGTCAAGACCTACTGCCTGCTGGCCCCCAACCCGCGCGGCGGCATCGAAGCCCTGCGGGCCGCCATTCGGCGCGCCACCCAGGCCGATCGCCTGGCGCCCTTGATCGGGGCCGAGCCTTAACCGGGGCCAGGGGAGGGCGGCACAATCGGCGCAGGCCCGGTCGTCGGGCGACCAGCGGCCCCGGTGGGCCGCTGCTGCTTGAGGGAGCTGCGATGCGCGCTGTGTTCGGGGTTGGGATGATGCTGGTGGTGCTGGCCGTGGGGCTGGTGCTGGTCAAGCAGCAGACAAAGGTGCTGGTTCCGGCGCCTGCGCCGGGCGCCACGGCGGCTTCGGCCGCGCCTCCGGCCCAGGCCCTGCCGCAGGCGGTGGGCAAGCAGGTCGAGGGCCTGCTGCAACAAGGCGCCGAGCGCGCCAGCGAGGCCACGCCCTGAACACCACCCCACCCCAGCCGCAGGACGAATACGCCATGCGCCTCGCCCTGGACCAGGCGCACAACGCCTGGCTGGCCGGCGAAGTGCCGGTCGGGGCGGTGATCCTGCGCCAAGGCCAGTTGATCGCCACCGGCTACAACCGTCCCATCACCACCCACGACCCGACGGCGCATGCCGAGATCGTGGCCCTGCGCCATGCCGCCACTCTGCTGGGCAACTACCGGCTGCCGGAGTGCGAACTCTTCGTCACGCTGGAGCCCTGTGCCATGTGCGCGATGGCACTGATGCACGCCCGCTTCAGCCGCATCGTCTACGCCACCGCCGACCCCAAGACCGGCGCAGCCGGCTCGGTGGTCGACCTGTTCGCCCAGCCGCTGCTGAACCACCACACGCGCATTCAAGGCGGCGTGCTGGCCGAACCCGCCGCGCAGCTGCTGCGCGACTTCTTTGCCGAGCGCCGCGCCCAGGCGCGTGAACGCCGTGCCGCGCGCCGCGGCACGCCGGAACCCATTCCCGTCGGCGAAGCCACCGAACTCCCGTCCTCCTTCGAGCCATGAGCCACCCAGCCCACCCGCACGGCAGCGCGCCAGCGCCCCTGTCCCTGAGCATCTACAGCCCGGCCGGCGTCTACCGCAAGGCAGCGCAGTTGCGCCGGGCGGCCAAGCACCTCGGGAGCCTGGGCTTCAGCGCCACGCTCGATGAATCGGCGCTGCTGCGCCAGCAGCGTTTCGCCGGCACGGATGAGCAGCGTCTCGACGCCATCCATCGCGTGGCCGCCAGTGGCGTGTCGGTGGCCCTGGCCTCACGGGGCGGCTATGGCCTCACGCGCTTGCTCGATCGCCTGGACTGGGACCTGCTGGCCCGCTCGGTCGAGCGCGGTACGCGCTGGGTCGGCATGAGCGACCTGAGTGCCCTTCAGCTCGGTCTGCTGGCCCACGCGCGGGGCTGTGGTGTGAGCTGGCAGGGCCCCCTGGCGGGCGATGACTTCGGGCGCACGGCCGCGCAGGGTGGGGTGGACGACATCACCGAGGCCTGCTTCGTCGAGGCGATGCAGGGCGAGCTGGAGGCCATCGGTTTTCGTGAGACGGGCGCCGCGCGCGGCACCCAGCCGCACGACGGCTTCGAGGCCGAGGGCCTGCTCTGGGGCGGCAATCTGACGATGCTGTGCTCGCTGCTGGGCACGCCCCACTGGCCGCGCATCAAGGGCGGCATCCTCTTTCTGGAAGAGGTCGCCGAGCACCCCTACCGCGTCGAACGCATGCTGCTGCAGCTGCAGCAGGCCGGGGTGCTGGCGGCGCAGAAGGCGGTGCTGATCGGCGACTGCGGCGGCTGGAAGCCCAGCCCGCTCGACGGCGGCTACAAGCTCAAGGATGCGCTGGCTGCGGTGCAGGCACGCACTTCGGTGCCCATCCTGCAGGGCCTGCCTTTCGGTCATGTCCGCACCAAGGTCTGCCTTCCGGTCGGCGCCAAGGCCCAGCTGGTGGTGCAGGGGCGCGATGTGCTGGTGGCCTGGGGGCATGTGTGAACCACGCGACTGGCTTGGGCGGGTGAACAGTTCAAGGTCGAGCTGCCCTTACGGCTGCCAGCACAGGGCCATCTGACAGGCGGGTGGCGGATGAAGTGTCAGCCTGCCAGCAGCGACCATGCCATCAATTGGCCGCGCTCGTGAAGGAGGGCGCGCTGGGTGTTGCGCCCACTTGCGTGCAGCTGGGCCTCAAGTTCCGACAGTTTGGCTTCGTCGACCGCATGCGTCACAAGTTCGGAAAGACGAAGCTGAGCGTCCTGCAGTTGCTGGCGATAGGCCTGGAGCCGTGCGCTTCCGGCCGGACCCTCTTGAAATGCCTGCATGATGGCCTGCCTCGCCTCATGCAGCACATCAGGGCAGTGGCTGGTGGCGATCTCACGTTCGATCTGCTCCTGGGCAGCATTGAACCGATTACGTAGCGCCAATGCGGCAGGATCGCGGTCGAGTTCCATGCGGCCTTGTGGTGTGCGCGCACGCATCAGCAAGGTTTGCATGCCGGCAGCCAAATCCAGCAGTCCATCCGCGGCGAGTAGGTCTTGGATGTGACTGCCCTCGGCTCGCGCCAATCGCACTGGCAGAGACTCGGCGTGGTGTAGCACCAAGGCCAGGCGACCGTGCCGACGCAATACGCGCAGCGACTCGGAGAGGGCGAGAGCGAGGTCGCAATACTCCAGTCCGTACTGGCTGACGACAAGATCGAAGCAGGCCGAGTCGAAAGGCAGGGCCTCGACGGACGTACTTGAATGCAAATGGATTCGACTGTCGGCGAGTCCGAGGCGATCCGGAGGGGGAAGTTCGGCCAAGTCGACTCCATCGCAGCGCCATGCGCCATCTTCGCGGCGCAACGAAGCGAACAGGCGTGGCAGGGCTCCGCTGCCAGTGCACAGGTCCAGAACTCGCGCTCCGAGCGGCAGTTCGGCTGCGACGTGACCCCAGAAGGACACAAACGCCCCGCCGTACTGCTGGTCAAAGCTGCCGTGACAAGAGTGCAGCGCACCGGTCGCCCAATAACGGGACCAAACTTGGGGGCGTTCACCACTCATTCAAACTTCTCGAACATGGACGCATCGCGCAATTCTCCGCCGCGCAGGCTGCCTTCGTATCCCCTGTAGGTCCAAGGGCATTCACTAGGCGGGCTGGCTTGCATTTCTGATGCTGTTGTGAGTTGGCAACAAATGCGGGCGTGCGGGGAGACGGGGCCGCTTTCGGCGGGGCGGTATTGGCTGCAGGTAAAAGTTTGATTGATGGGGGTCATGTGTTTGTAAGTTCATGTTTTTGTCGGCTTTTGCTGCCATTGTGAGAGTCGCCGTGTATGCGAGTGGCCCGGCGAAGCGGTGCGGCTTGGGGAAGCCCCGGGCGAACACTGTGACCCCTGGCCTGAGAATCGCTCGATGCCCTCAATAGAGGCGGCACGATTTTTTTTGAATCGGGCCTTGAGGGTTTTGCTTCCTTTCCCCTAGGAGATTCCATGTTCAAGAAGACCAAGGTGTGCGCCAGCGTGCTGCTGGCCGTTGGCGGTGGCGTTTTGGCCACCTCGATGCCCGCCTTTGCCCAAGAAGCACAAAAGCTCGAGCGCATTGAAGTGACCGGCTCGCGCATCAAGCGCGCTGACGCCGAAGGCGCGCTGCCTGTCACCGTGATCACCCGTGCCGAATTGGAAGCCTCCGGTTCGACCACCGTCGCTGAATTCATCCGCAACTCGACCTTCGCTTCGACGGGTCAGTTCCGCCCTCAGTCGGGTAGCTCCGCCCAGTCGTTCTCTGGCGTGAACCTGCGCGGCCTGGGCAGCAACCGCACCCTGGTTCTGGTTGATGGCCGTCGCGTCGCGAAGGCTCCGAACGTCGGCGACTCTGCCGACATGAACTCGATTCCGATGGCTGCAGTTGAGCGCATCGAAATCCTGACCGACGGCGCTTCCGCCATCTACGGCTCGGACGCCATCGGTGGCGTGGTGAACGTTGTTCTGCGCAAGGACTTCGAAGGCGTTCATTTGATGGCCGGCAAGACCAACCCTTCGATCAAGGGTGGTAACCGCGAAGAAGCTTCGGCCATTTTGGGCATCACTGGCGAGAAGGGCCGGGTCGTCATGGGTGCCTCGCGCACCAGCCGCGACATCATCTGGGTGCGTGACTACCCCTGGGGTGCTCCGAAGGGTGCTTCGTCCTACTCGAACCACTTCTACCAGGCGATCGACATCGGTGGTGGCGAATACCTGCCCAACATCTCGGGCGGTGGTTCGCGCGGCAAGGCCGGCAGCTGCGATTTCCCGGACAAGGGCTTCTACGTCGATGCGACGGGCCGTTGCCGTTACGACTTCAACCTGGTGGCTGCTGACGAAGCCGCCACCGGTGCCAAGTCGATTTTTGCGCGCGGTGAGTTCCGCATCAATTCCGACTGGAATGCGTACCTGAACGTTTCCAGCACCAACAACACCAGCTTCGGCCGCTATGCGCCGGTGCCGGACACGATCCTGGTGACCCCGGGCAGCGTGCTGGCCAACCGCTACAAGTTCACGCAGCCGGTGTTCCTGGCCCACCGCTTTGCTGCTGCAGGTAACCGTGATACCAGCACCGATGCGACCCTGACGGATTACACCGCCGGCTTCCAAGGCACTGTCGGCAGCGTTGATGTCGACATGGGTGTTCGCCGCACCGTTTCCAAGTACCAGGAAATTGGTCGTGGCTTCATCGTGAAGGGTCTGGCAACGGCCGCCATCAACAATGGCGTCTACCAGGTCGACAATCCCTTCCTGAACTCGGACCAAGTGCTGAAGTCGATCACGACCACCACGGGCCGTGATGGCCTGTGGGCACAGACCGACTACTTTGCCAACGCCTCGTTTGACCTGTTCCAGATGGGCAACGGCTCGGCTCGTATGTACGTCGGCCTGGACCGCAGCGTGCAGCAGTACGCCGACATCTACGACTCGCTGAGCGAAGCCGGTGAGGTCCTGGGCAGCTCGGGTAGCTCGGCTGAAGGTCATCGCACCGTCAGCGCCGGCACCGTCGAAGTTCTGTTCCCGATCATGAAGGGTCTGGAGGCTTCGGTGGCTGGCCGCTACGAAAAGTACTCCGACTACGGCAATGACTTCTCGCCGAAGATTTCGGTTCGCTACCAGCCGATGCGCTCCCTGACCCTGCGCGCCTCGGCTGGCGAGGGCTTCCGCGCCCCCACGCTGCCTGAGCTGAACCAGAAGCCTGCCTTCAGCGCTGACACCGTTGTCGACCCGCGTCACTGCTTGGCCGATGGTGGTTTCTCGGCGGCCGAGTGCCAGACCGAAGAGTTCCAGATCAATGGCCTGCGCATCTCGAACCCGGCCCTGAAGTCGGAAAAGTCGAAGCAGTGGTCGATTGGTGCCGTGTGGGATGTCATGCCCAACCTGAGCACCAAGCTGGACGTGTGGCACACGAAGATCCATGACGTGATCAATTTCGTGTCTGCCCAGCAGATCGTCGATCGTGATAACGGCGACAGCAAGCTGCCCATCCCGGCCGGCCTGTCGATCCGTCGCGATCCGAGCACGGGTGCGATTCTGCAGATCGTCAGCGGCTCTGCCAACGAGGGTGTTCTGAACTACGGCGGCTTTGACGCCAGCGTTCTGTTCTCGCACAAGTGGGCTGGTATTGGCAATTTCTCGCACGAGCTGACCTACTCGCGCGTGACCAAGGCTGAGCAGGATGGCGTTGACTACAACGGCACCTTCGGTTCGCCAAAGCACCGCGCCGTCTTGGCCAACTCGTGGAAGCTGGGCGGTTTTGCCGTTCAGTACAACCTCAACGTGATCGGCAAGAACGGTGAGCGTGATGGCGACTACGCTCCCACCTACACCACCCACGACGTGCAGTTCGCCTGGGATACCCCGCTCAAGGGTGCCAAGCTGATCCTGGGTGTCAACAACCTGACCGAGAAGTTCCCGGCGCTGGTGGGTTCGCCTTATGACCAGAAGCCGTTCAATTACTACCTGTACGACGCCTATGGCCGTCAGTACTACGGTCGTATTGAAATGAAGTTCTGATCGGGGAACCGAGGCGAATCCAGGCAGGGACTTCAGTCCCTGCCTGTCTGAAAGAGGGGGCTTCGGCCCCCTTTTTTTGTCGCCAGCGTTACCGGCATGCGAACGATCAGGGTAGGTCGCGCGCCCTGGATCGCAAATGCTGCGACTCTGATCGATCCGCGCTGTTGCTCACGATCAAGCTAGGGCGCCGAGTTCGTCCTCAGCCAACGAGCCGCGCGCGAACTTGTTGCTGCGCCCTTGTTCCGTCTGCCTTCCGCTTCGAACTTCTTCGTTCGTCCTAGAGCGGCGGCTCCTCAAGTGCCGAGATGCGCCCGACCAAAGCGAGGACTGCGCTGCGCTCGGGCACTGTCAGGTGGGGGTTCCAGCAGTCCATTAGCAGCACGATGCGCGTCTGGCCCGAGCGGTTCCAGGCTTCGTGCCTGAATGTGTCGTCGAACATCATGGGCTGCCCCTCCTGCCAAGCATGCTCACCATGCCCAATGATGTTTAGCGCGCAATCTGCGGGAACGATCAATGGCAGGTGGTAGACCAAGCGCGTGTTCGTGGTTCCGTAGTGCGGCAGGATGTGCGAGCCTGGCGTGAGGACTGAGAAGCAAATTTCTGGTGCCTGTCCGGGTACACGGCAAAGCTCGATGGAATCAAGGAGTGCACTGGTCCTTGGGGCGCGCTGGTGATTGGCGTCAAAGCGCTGACCGTGGCGATAGAAAAAGAAGGCGTCCCAGGCCGGTTGCTCTCCCGTGCCGCCAATATAGGCGGACTTGTCCGAGTCTGCGGACAGCCCGAGGAAGTCCTCAAAGGATGCCTCATCTTCCTCGCGTAGGCGTAGCGCTTCATCGCGCAGGTCCTTCCATGCCTCGACCAACTGCCCGCTCCACGGCTGCAATGCAGGATCGTGATAGGGACCTGCCGGCAGGTGTGGGAAGTACAAGAACTTTGGACGTTGGTGCGGATCACTGGGCCCCAGGTGCGGAGCTTCGCCCAGGTAGTGGTGGATGCAGTCGGAGAAGCGCTGCATCTCGGCGCGGCCATAGGTCTGTACCTGCGAGTCCAAGACATCCATCAGCCATTGCCGACGTACGCCATCGACCCGCGCCAACCAACTGCGCACAAGGTTGTGCCAACTCGGTGGCGTGGTTTCGGCGCTGACCCACTGGCCCTTGGCTTGGGCGGTGCGGATGGCCTGCCAGCCAGCGCGCGTTGCTGCATCCTCCTGCCCGGCTGCGTCCAAAATTTGCGCGAGCGTGAGCCATGCCACCGCATGATCAGGTGCTCGCTTCAAGAACGCTTGCAGCACCAGCGCCGCTTCGTCGAACTTCGAGCGCTGGGCAAGTGATTCGGCCAGACGCAAGTTGAGTTCCGCATGCGCGGGCTCAAGGGCGATTGCTTCTCGCAGCCAGATCAAGGCGCGCTCAACCTGGCCTGCCTGCTGCAATGCAACAGCCAGCAGGTAGCGGGGTTCGAAGGCCAGCGGATCTAGTGCCGCGATGCTTTCAAGCAGAGGCAGGGCCCGGCTGAACTCTCCGCGTCGTAGTGCGACTTGGGCGGCCATCAGCTTGTCGCCCCAGTCGCGCGTGGCAGTGGGAGCCGTCATCACTTGCCTCGCTTGATTGCGATCTCGTCTTCTTCGTTGTACTTGCGCTTGGCACAGTCCGCTGCATAGTCCTGGCGCATCTCGAACAGCCGATCGGCGTCATTGGCGGCCGCGTCGTTTCGCTTGTTCCACTCGACTGCCATTGCCTGCTGCTTTTGGGCGCGCTCGTTGTAAGCGGCCACGGCATCTTCGTAAGCCTTCACCAATGCATCGCGCTCTGACACCAGTGCAGCTTGTTTCTTATTCAGGGCCTTTTGCTCGTCGCTCATCTCGAGGCGACGCCGATCGAGATTGCGCGGCTTCTGTTCTTCTAGTTCAGCGCGGCGGGTGTTCCAACTCTCAATTTGAGTCTGCATCTCTTTCATCCTGGCCTGCCAATCCTTCAGGCGGGTCACATGCTCGTCCAGGGCCGCTTTGCTGGGCTTGAGGGCCTCTGCTTCCTGGGCAATTTGGTCCTTCTCCGTCTTGAGCGTCGCCTTGCGTGCTTCAAGGTCCGCGTGCAGCGCGTTCGCATCGGCTTGCAGCGTCATGCAGGCGCGCAGTTCCTCGCGCGTCATCTTCTTTTCGGCCTTGGGTGCGGGTGCAGGTGCGGCCTTCTTGTTCTCGGCGTGGCTGGGCAGGGTGACCAGGAGCGAAGCGAGAAGAAGGCTGGATGCGATAGGGTTCTTCATGGGGCGGCGTGGGGCTGTGAGGGGGAATGAAAAAAGCGCCAACGCGCGGGTGCGGGTTGGCGCCGAATCTGCGACCAGTGGTCGTCAACAGCGTTTTAGTTTAGATGTTTGGCGAGGAAGGTTTCCATGCGCCGATAGAAGTCGAAGCGGTTCTTGGCGAGACCGAAGCCGTGGCCTTCGCCCTCGTAGACGATAAGTTCAACGTCCTGGTTGCCGGCCTTCTTCAGCGCATCCAGCATCTTTTTGCCGTGAGGCAGCGGTACGCGGGAGTCCATCTCCCCGTATGCCATCAAGACCGGCTGCTTGATCTCGGCGGCGCGCTTCAATGGCGAGGTACTGGCCAACTGCGCTGCATCCGCCGTCGGATCGCCCACCATCTTCGGCATGCCGTAGCGCATCCACTTGCCGCCCATGAAGTCGCTCCAGCCAACTTCGTACATCAGCTCAATGTCGGTCACGCCAACCCAGTTGATGCCAGCCTTGAAGAGTTCGGGCTCCTTCACCAATCCCATCATGGTGGCGTAGCCGCCGTAGCTGGCGCCCGCGATCGCAATGCGCTTGGCATCTGCCAAGCCTTGGCCAATCGCCCAGCGTACGGCGTCAGTCACGTCGTCCTGCATTGCCAGGCCCCATTGCTTCCAGCCGGCACGTTGGTGCCGGTCGCCGTAGCCCTCGCTGCCGCGGAAGTCGACTTCCAGGACCAGGTATCCGCGTGAGGCCAGGAATTGCGCTTCCGGAGAGAAGCCCCATTGGTGCCCGCGTACGAACGGACCGCCATGGACAAGCGCCACGGTGGGGAAGGGGCCCTTGCCTTGGGGCTTCGTGTAGTAGAGCGGCAATTCCATGCCGTCACGAGCCTTGATGCGCAGGTATTCCTGTGTGGCCAACAAGCGCGAGTCCAGCCAAGGGTAGGTGGCGCCCAGGAAAGTCAACTTGTTGCTGGCACGCTCATACAGAAAATAGGTCGGGGGCTGGCGATCCGAGGCGGCGGTCACGATGTGATGTTCCGCACTGGTGCAGGCTACCGTGCACTGGATCAAGTTGTTGGTGTTCGGTAGCAACTTGTCGACGGCGGCTTGCAGAGCCTTCATATCAGCGTCAAGCCAGACTTGGCCGGCGGTCTCGGCCAGGAACTGGAAGCCAAGCAGCTTCTTGCTTGCGCGATCGAAGATGGGCGCGCCATCAAAGTCGAAGCCCGCGATGGTGACCAGCGGCTGTGCAGCGCGCTGGCGCGTGGTGGGGTTGTAGCGATACAGCGCCTTGGTCTGTTCAGCATTGCCCGAGTAGGCCAGTACCAGCAGCGTGCCGTCATAGTCGACAGCCACCGGGTCAATGCGGTTCTCGCTGCGATCAAAGATGTCGAAGCGCGCCAGTTCTTCCCATCCGCCCTTCCAGCTGCGCCAATTCACTGCCATTTCGGACTTTCGGCTGGTGCTGATGGCAATGGCCGGCATCCCCTTGGTGTCTGCCAGCCACTCGATGGTCGAGGGCGGCACGTCGCCCGCCGGCAAGACCTTGTAGGTCATGTCCTTGGTATTCAGTCTTACCAGGCGAGAGGTCGGATCCACATTCTGGTCGCCTGAGAACTCGTAGAACTGCTGGACGAGAACGTCATCGCTGCCGTCACGGGTTAGTGAATGCAGCCGGAACCGGTTGGGCAGTGGCTTGGTACCTGAAGTGGCGCCTACCGTATGGGTCGCGTAGCCTCGCTCAATCAGCCACTTGTACTCCGTGCCATCCGCATTGATCGCATAGAGGCCGCCGTCCAGGCGGTCCGCGACTGCGGCGTCCATCTGCGCGGCAGAGAAGACCAGGCGCTCGTTGTTGACCCACTGGACAGACCCAACATCTGCATCACTGAACTGGGCGATCCCGACGAACTTCTTCGGCGTCTCGACGCGAGCGATGGCCAAGCCTTTGCGACCCTCGGTGGTCGGTACCAGCATGGCGATGCGCTTCCCGTCCGGGGAAAGTGCGGGCCGCAAGATGGCAGGCACCCTGAAGAAGTCCTCTACGGGAATTTCGGCCGGCTTGCTTGCCGCCATCGCATGGTGCCCACCTAGCAGCGCCACGAGGCCAAATGCGACTCCGCAGAGTGCGCGCGACACAACAGACATTTGCGTCTCCATATCATGTACTGGCAAAGCCGACCAGTATATGGAGCCGTGTCTCCAGCATTGCTCCGTGGTTCAACCGGTTGTGGAGATCGGCTGGTTGGTCATGACGTGTCACGGGTACCGGTCACAGCCGAGTCAGCGCAGCAGGGTGGGCATTGCTGTAGGGGGTTAGGCTGCAGACGGCTGGCCGTCTGATTCGTCGGGCACTTGTCACCGCAAACCGATGCGGGTTGGTCTTACGCTGGTATTCGAACCCAGGGGCTCCTGCGGCGTTGCAACTTCGCTCCTGGCGACATTGCGCCGCTCTGTTTGCTCTGTCCTCCGTAGGTTGCGAAGCTTCTGGTGCGGCGCTGGGTGGCGCACGTGCATTTGGTATGGGTTCTGGCTAACCCTTAAAGACTGTATTGGGTTGTCACCTATGATGCCCGGCTTTGCGACGTTGTTCAGCGGCTTTGCTGCGTTCGTCGCAGTCTTTGCGCTTGAAAAGGCGCTGAGTCGGTAGGTGAGGGTGCTGGCGGCAGCCGGACCCGAGCCTGGCTTTTGGCGTCTGCGGGCGTCTGTTTGCAGGTTTGAAGGAGCGCGCATGAATTTTGCGCAGGAGAACCAGGCCGGTTCGCGCATGACCAGCTTCGGCATCGTGATCTTGCTGCACGTGCTGATGATCTGGGCGCTGGCATCGGGCTTGGCGCGCAAGGTGGTCGAGGCTGTCAAGGGCCCGATCGAGACCAAGGTCATTGAGGAGGTCAAGCCGCCCCCTCCTGAGCCCGAGAAAATTGTTCCGCCGCCCCCGGATTTGAAGGCGCCTCCGCCGCCCTTCGTGCCGTTGCCGGAAATTCAAGTTCAAGCCCCGCCGCCGCCCAATGCGCCGGTGGTGCAGAACACGACGCCGGCCCCTGCCGTTGATGTGCGCCCGGCGCCCCCGCCCGCGCCGGTTCAGGCGCCCCCTGCGGCACCAGTTCCGACTGGGAAGGTGTCGGCCGGCATGCTGTGCCCCACGCTCGTCAAGCCGGAAATGCCGGGCATCAACTACGAGGGTGTGGCGGAGTACAAGGTGCTCGGCACCGTCAAGGGCGGTCGGGTGGTCGCCGTTGAGGTCGCTGTCAAGCGCGGCGTGCCTGACCGACGCGCCCAACGCCAGTTGATCACCGCCATCGAAAACGCCGTGCGCGAATACAAGTGCACGACGGACGGTGTGTTTGAACAGGAATTCGTGTTCAAGATCGAATAAGCGGCCAGACCGCTGCAGTCTCGGGCGCCCAAGCTGGGCGCCCGCCCTCTAGGCACAACGCCGCAATCTAGATTTCGTACGTAGGAGTTCACTCCATGCTTTCTCGTTTCTCTGCCCTGTTCGCGGCTCTCGCTGTTGCTGCGAGCCTGGTTGCCGCCCCCGCTTTCGCCCAAGACGCCGCCTCGGCGCCGGCCGCCACGACCGAAGCCGCGACTGCTGCTCCGGCTGAAGCGCCTGCTCCCGCCGCTGCGCCTGCTGCTGCCAAGGAAGCTGGGGAGAACCCCTACGGCCTGATGGCTCTGGTGACCCACGGTGACATCGTGGACAAGGCCGTGCTGGCCCTGCTGGTGATCATGTCGGCTGGTTCCTGGTTCATCATGTTCACCAAGCTGTGGGACACCCACAAGATTGGTGCCGAGGCCAAGGAAGTTCGTGCCAACTTCTTCAAGAAGTCGTCGCTCGCCGATGGCGTCAAGACCCTGAACGAAGGCAGCGCCTTCCGATTCATCGCTCAGACCGCTGTGGAAGCCAGTGAGCACCACGAAGGTGCGCTGACCGAGAACATCGATCGCAACACCTGGGTCACGATGAACGTGGACCGCGCCGTGAGCGAAGTGAACGCCAAGCTGCAAGGCGGCCTGGGCTTCCTGGCCACCGTCGGTTCGACCAGCCCCTTCATCGGCCTGTTCGGTACCGTGTGGGGCATCCTGCAAGCCCTGACCGCCATCGGTGTCGCCGGCCAGGCTTCGATCGACAAGGTGGCCGGCCCCGTGGGCGCCGCGCTGATCATGACCGCCATCGGTCTGGGCGTGGCCGTGCCGGCCGTGCTGGGCTACAACTGGCTGGTCAACCGCAACAAGGCCGTGATGGGTCAAGTGCGCGCCTTCGCCGCCGATCTGCACGGCGTGCTGATGGGCAGCCGTCAGATCTCGAAGCGCTGATCCGCTTCCGAACCGGAGACCCATCATGGGGATGAACGTCGGAAGCTCCGGCGGCGAAGACGAAGTGGTCTCGGCGATCAACACCACGCCCCTCGTGGACGTGATGTTGGTCCTGCTGATCATCTTCCTGATCACCGTGCCGGTGGTCACCCAATCGGTGACCTTGTCCCTGCCAAAGGAAACCAACGTCATTCGTCAGACCAAGCCCGAGAACATCGAGCTGGCCGTGACGAAGGACGGCGACGTGTACTGGAACACGGCTCTGATCAAGAGCAATGACGATCTGAAGGACCGTCTGCGCGGCATCGCGAGGATGGAACCTCAGCCCGAAGTGCACATCCGCGGCGACGAAAAGACGCGCTACGAGGCGGTCGGCAAGGTCATCTTTGCCTGCCAGCAAATCGGTATCCTGAAGCTGAGCTTCGTCACCGAGCCGCCGGCCCGCGGCGGTTGAGGCCAGGAGTGAAGTTATGGGAATGAATGTTGGAAGCAGCTCGGGTGGCGACGAACCAGAAGTGATGATGGACGTCAACACCACGCCGCTGATCGACGTGATGTTGGTGCTGCTGGTGATGTTGATCATCACCATCCCCATCCAGCTGCATGCCGTGAACCTCGACATGCCGGTGCCGAGCAAGAACCCGACGCCGCCGATTGAGCCGAAGGTCGTCGAGATCTTCATCGACTTCGACGGCACGCTGTTCTGGAACGGCGAGCAGATCGAAAGGGCCGTGCTGGATGCGCGCATGACCACCGCCTCGCAAGATGCGGATCAGCCGGAAATCCACATCAAGCCGCACAAGCTGGTGGACTACGGCCATGTGGCGCATGTGATGGCCACGGCCCAGCGCATCGGCCTGAAGAAACTGGGCATGGTGGGCAACGAGCAGTTCCTGTAAGGAATGCCCGTTGGCGCCTGACCACGCGCTGTCCGGTGCTTCGCGCCGGACGGCGTTTTTCATTTCTGGAGTGAGAACAATGAAGCTGAAGACCTTGGCCGCCTGCATGGTGGCGGTGTTGGGCCTGAGCCTGGGCGCGGGCGGGGAAGGCGGTCTGAGCCTGATCGGTGCCGCGCAGGCGCAGGCGAAGGTCAGCGCCGAACTGGGCAAGCACCTGACGGCGGTGCAGGGCCTGCTCAAGGGCGGCAAGTACAAGGAAGCCCTGGCCAAGCTGCGCGACGCTGAAGGCGTGGCCAACCGCTCGGCCGACGAGAACGCGCTGATCGAGCGCATGCGTTTTGCCGGCGCCCAGGGCGCTTCCGAGCCCGACACCATGGTGCGTGCCTACGAGGCCCTGAAGGCCGCCGGCAAGCTCGGTGGCTCGGAGAACCTGCAGTACCTGGAGGCGATCGCCGGCACCTACGGCCGCATCAACGCCAATGCGCAGGCCCTGAACTGGGCCAACCGCTACTTCAAGGAAGGCGGCAACAGCGCCGCCATGAAGGCGATCCAGACGCGCGCGCAGTTCCTCTCGGGCGACATGGGCGCCGTCATCAAGGACACGCTGGCGGAAATCTCGGCGGCCGAGAAGGCCGGCCAGGCGCCCAGCAAGGAAAAGCTCGGCCTGCTGATGAGCGCAGCCGAGAAGGCCAAGGACCAGAACGCCTATGGTCTGGGCGTCGAGAAGCTGCTGACCTACTACCCGAGCAAGGAAGTGTGGGCGGCCGCCATCTCCGGCATCCAGCAGAAGAAGGGCTTCAGCGACCGCCTGGTGCTGGATGTCTTCCGCCTGCGTCTGGCCACTGGCAATATGCGTGGCGAGCCTGACTACATGGACATGTCGCAGACCGCCGCCCAGGCCGGCTTTGCCGACGAGGGCATGAAGGTCGTGGAGGCTGGCTACGCCGCCGGCGTGCTGGGCCAGGGCAAGGACGCCGACCGCCACAAGCGTCTGAAGGACTTCATGACCAAGCGCGTGGCCGCCGTCAAGGAGGCGCATGCCGCGGCCGTGGCGGCTGCCAAGGAAGTGAAGAGCGACGGCAATGCGCTGATCCCGCTGGGCCTGGCCCAGGCGCAGCGCGGCGACGTCAAGGGCGGCATCGCTCTGATCGAGGAAGGCATTGCCAAGGGCAACCTGAAGCGCGAGGACGATGCCAAGCTCTATCTGGGTCTGGCTCACTTCATGGGTGGCGACACCGCCAAGGCCCAGGCCGCCTGGCGCGGCATCAAGGGTTCGGACGGCGTGGGCGAGATCGCCCGCCTGTGGCTCATCCACAGCCGCTCGGCCAAGAAGTAAACGGCTCGCTGCCGCAACAAAAAGGGCGCCCCGCGGGGCGCCCTTTTTTTCGTTCGCGTGGCTTACTTCGGAGCCAGGCGGATCGCGCCGTCCAGGCGGATCACTTCGCCATTCAGCATCTCGTTCGTCGCGATGGCGTGCACCAGCTTGGCGTAGTCCTCGGGCGTGCCCAGGCGCGAAGGGAAGGGCACGTTGGCGGCCAGCGCGTCCTGCACTTCCTTGGGCATGCCGAACAGCATCGGGGTGCCGAAGATGCCCGGGGCGATGGTCATGTTGCGGATGCCGTTGCGTGCCAGGTCGCGCGCGATCGGCAGGGTCATGCCGACGATGCCGCCCTTGGAGGCGGCGTAGGCAGCCTGACCGATCTGGCCGTCGTAGGCGGCCACCGAAGCGGTGCTGATCAGCACGCCGCGCTCGCCCGTGCTCTCGGGCTCGTTCTTGCTCATGGCCGCGGCGGCCATACGGATCATGTTGAAGCTGCCCACCAGGTTCACATTGATGACCTTGGAGAACAGATCCAGCGAGTGGCCGCCTTCCTTGCCCACGGTGCGCGCAGCGGGTGCGATGCCGGCGCAGTTCACCAGGCCCATCAGCTTGCCTTGGGCGGTGGCGGCATTGACCACGGCTTCGGCATCTGCCGCCGAGCTCACATCGCACTTGACGAACACGCCGCCGATTTCCCTGGCGACAGCCTCACCGCGTTCAACCTGCAGATCGGCCAGCACGACCTTGGCGCCCTCACGCGCCAGCATGCGCGCGGTGCCCTCACCCAGGCCCGAGGCGGCGCCGGTAACGATGAAGACTTTTCCTTTGATGTCCATGAGCGGAACTCCTTTGTGGGGATAAATGAAAACTGGGTCGCTTGTGGCGACCCAGCTTAGGAAAACGGGAGGGGCTTGTCAGCCCTGCAAGGCGGCCAGTGCCTTGGCGGTGATCTCGTCCACCGTGCCCACGCCTTCGATGCGGCGGTACTTGGGGGCGTTGGCGTCGCCCTGGGCGGCCCAGCCGGAGTAGTAGTCGACCAGCGGGCGCGTCTGGGCCTGGTACACGTCCAGGCGCTTGCGCACGGTTTCTTCCTTGTCGTCGTCGCGCTGGATCAGGGCTTCGCCGGTCTCGTCGTCTTGGCCGGCCACCTTGGGCGGGTTGAACTTGACGTGGTAGGTGCGGCCCGAAGGCGCATGCACGCGGCGGCCGCTCATGCGCTCGATGATGGCCTCGAAGGGTACGTCGATCTCCAGCACGTAGTCGAGCTTGACGCCGGCGGCCTTCATGGCGTCGGCCTGGGGGATGGTGCGGGGGAAACCGTCGAACAGGAAGCCGTTGGCGCAGTCGCTCTGCTGGATGCGTTCCTTCACGAGGCCAATGATGATTTCATCGCTGACCAGGCCACCGCTGTCCATCACCTGCTTGGCAGCCAGACCCAGGGGCGTGCCGGCCTTGACGGCGGCGCGCAGCATGTCGCCGGTGGAGATCTGCGGGATACCGAATTGCTTGCAGATGAAGGCGGCTTGCGTGCCCTTGCCGGCGCCGGGGGCGCCCAGAAGAATCAGTCGCATGGGGTTCCTGTCTTGACGGGGAAGGGCCCTCGCTCAGAGGGCGCGGCAGTATCTCATGGGGGTTCTTGCGCACCCCTTACGGACTGACCATGAGGCTTCGTACGCGGGCGAGGTCTTCCGGGGTGTCCACGCCCGGTCCGGGGCGCTCGGGGCTGAGGTGCACGGCGATGCGTTCGCCATGCCAGAGCACGCGCAATTGCTCCAGGGATTCGATGCGCTCCAGCGGGCTGGGCTCCAGCATCGGGAAGCGCCGCAGGAAGTCGGCCCGATAGGCGTACAGGCCGACATGGCGTAGCACCGCGCCGGCGTGCGGGGTGGCCGGCGCCGGGCCGTCGCGCCACCAGGGGATCGGGGCGCGCGAGAAGTACAGCGCCCGGCCGGCGGCATCGCAGACCAGCTTCACGACATTGGGGTTGCGGAACTCGTCGGCGTCTTCGATCGCATGCGCGACCGTTGCCATCGCGCACTCGGGGCGCTGCTTCAGGGTGTCGGCGCAGGCGCGGATCATGGCCGGCTCGATCAGCGGCTCGTCGCCCTGCACATTGACCACGCAGGCATCCCCGGTGAGCCCAAGCAGCTCACAAGCTTCGGCCAGACGGTCGGAGCCGCTCGGGTGGTCGGCGCGCGTCAGCAGGGCGCGTACGCCGTGCGCCGCGCAGGCCTGCAGCACCTCGGGGGCATCGGTGGCAACGACGACCTGCGCCGCACCGCTCTGCGCGGCACGCCGCGCAACGTGCACGATCATGGGCAGGCCGGCGATGTCGGCCAGCGGCTTGTTGGGCAGGCGTGTGCTGGCCAGGCGCGCCGGCACGATGACATGGAAGCTCACTGGCGCTCGCTCGGCGGCGCTTCGGTCAGCGAGCGCGCCTCGCCTTCCAGCATGACGGGAATGCCGTCGCGCACGGGGTAGGCCAGTTGGTCGGCCAGGCAGACGAGTTCCGTCTGCCCACCTTCATGGCTGAGTTGCAGCGGGCCCTTGCACAGGGGGCAGACCAGCAGTTCGATCAGGCGTGGGTCCATTTGGGGCGGGGCCGAGCAGTGGCTGCAGGTGCTGCAGCAGCGCGGCATCAAAAGCGGGTTCGGGCTGCAAGTCTAGGGGCAGCACCCAGGCGCGCTGGCCTCTCGCCAGGCGTTCGGGCGGCAGCTTGGCGGCGTCCTTTTCCGTCAGCAGCAGCTCGGCGTCCCCTTGCCAGGGCAGTTGCTCGAAGCCGAAGTGATCGGGCAGGGGCAGGGGTTCGATGTCCAGCCCGGCCGCGCGCAGCATCTCGAAGAAGGCCTGGGGGCGTGCCAGGCCCGCTGCGGCCAGCAGGCGCCGGCCGCGCAGCTCGGTCAGGGGCACAAGGGGCTGCGGCGGGCCTCCCCACCAGTCGGCCAGGGGCAGGGCGCCAGCGAGACGGCGCTGGGCCACGAAACCGGGCAGGGCAGTGCTGGCCTGGCCCTCGCTGTACAGCACCAACTGGGCCGCGCGGCTGCCCGGCAGCGGAGGAGGCGTGTGATCCTGGCGCAGCGGGCCGGCCGGCAGCAGCCAGCCATTGCCCAGGCCGCGGCCGTCGAACACCAGGATGCTGAGGTCGCGCGCCAGGCGGTGGTGCTGCAGGCCGTCGTCGCTGAGCAGGATCTGGATGTCGGGGTGGGCGGCCAACAGGGCGCGGGCTGCTTCGCCGCGGTCCTGGCCGACCGCCAGGGGAACGCCGCTGCGGCGGTGGATGAGTAGCGGCTCGTCGCCCAGCTCGTCCGCCGTGCTGCCAGGGCCGGCCACACGCACGCCCTGGCTGCGCCGGCCGTAGCCGCGCGAGACCACGCCGGCCCGCCAGCCCCAGGCCTGCAGGCGCTGCAGCAGGGCCAGCAGCGTGGGGGTCTTACCGGCGCCGCCGACGATCCAGTTGCCGACCACGACGACGGGCACCGCGGGGCGTTCGATGGGCCTGCGGCCGGCCGCATAGGCCTGCCGCTGCCGCGCGGCCAGCGCGCGGTAGAGCGCGCTCAAGGGGCGCAGCGCCCAGGCCAGCGGCCCGCGCCGGGCCCACACTCGCTGCAGCCAGGCCTGCGTGTTCAGCGGCCCTGCTCCTGCTGCGCCGCAAAGGCCAGCTTGGGCACGCCGGCGCGCTTGGCGGCGTCCAGCACATTCATCACCAACTGGTGCGGCGCCAGGGCGTCAGCCGCCACCACCACCTGCACATCCTTGTGGCCCTGGGCCTCGCTGCGAATGTGGCTGACGAGGGGTTCCACGCCCACCGCGCCCAGGGTGACGCCGTTGACGGCGTAACGCCCGTCCGGGCTGACGGCGACCACGATCTCGAAGGGCGCCGCCTTGGCCGGCCCCTGGCCCGCCTGGGGCAGGCGGATCTGCAGCGCGGTATGGGGCGAGAAAGTGGTGGTCAGCATCAGGAAGATCAGCACCACCAGCAGCACATCGATGAAGGGGATCAGGTTGATCTCCGGCTCCTCGCGGTGGCGGATGCGGAACTTCATGCCGCCACTTCCGTGTTCTTGAACTCGGGATGCTCACCCGCGCTGCCCTGCTGCTGCCGCGCGGCGCGAATGGCCGCATGGGTGTGGCGCGTCAGCTGGTGATAGAAGCGCTCGCTGGCGTTCTCCAGCTCCAGTTCGAAGTCCTCGACCTTGGCGCGGAAATGGCGGTGGCAGAGCAAGGCCGGGATGGCGACGATCAGGCCGAAGGCCGTGTTGTAGAGCGCGATCGAGATGCCATGCGCCAACTGGGCCGGATTGCCTGTGCCGGGGGCCTGGCTGGCGAAGATCTCGATCATGCCGATCACCGTGCCCAGCAGGCCCAGCAGCGGCGCGGCGGTGGCGATCGAGCCCAGGGTGGTGAGGTAGCGCTCGAGCTGGCGCACCGCATTGCGGCCTTCACGCTCGAACAGCTCGCGCAGGTGCTGGTCGCTGATGCGCGGCTCGTCCATCACCGCGCGCAGGCCACTGGCCAGCACCTGGCCGAGCAGCGAGCTGCCGGCCAGCTTGCCCACCACATCGGCGCTGGGCATGTGCTGCGGGTCGAATTGCCGCAGATCAGCCAGCAGCCCGGAGGGCACGATGCGCGAGGCGCGCAGGCTGTAGAAGCGCTCGAAGATCAGGGCCACCGCCACGAAGGAGCAGGCCACCAGGGGCCAGATCGGCCAACCCGCCGCTTGTAAGATCGCCAGCAAAATCATCCTCCGAGAGCCCGAGGCCCTCGCCCCGCAATGGGCGCCGATTGTGCCAAGGGCTTGCCACCGGCTCCGCGCCGCCGCACCCATGCTTTCCCCGCCCGACAGCCGCGCCTGGAGCGTGGCCGCGCTGCTGGCCTTTCTGGCCGAGACCCTGAACCAGCGCGTCGGTGCCTGCACGGTGGAAGGCGAGATCGCCAGCTTCACCCGTGCGGCCTCCGGCCACTGCTACTTCAGCCTGAAGGACGCTGAGGGCCAGGCCGCCTTGCTGCGCGTGGCCCTGTTCCGGCGTGCGGCCAGCCAGCTGCGCTTCGCCCCGCAGGACGGCCAGCGCGTGCGCGTGCGCGGTCGCTTGGCGCTGTACGAGCCGCGTGGCGAGCTGCAATTCATTGCCGATAGCCTCGAACTCGCCGGCGCCGGCGCGCTCTTCGAGCAGTTCCTGCGCCTCAAGGCCCAACTGGAGCGTGAGGGTCTGTTCGACCCCTCCCGCAAGCGCGAGCTGCCGGCCTTTCCGCGGGCCATCGGCGTCATCACCTCGGCCAGCGGGGCGGCGCTGCATGACGTCTGCACCACGCTGGCGCGGCGCTCGCCGCAGGTGGAGGTGATCGTGTACCCCAGCCTGGTGCAGGGCGCCGAGGCGCCGGCGGCGCTGCTGCGCGCGCTGGCGCTGGCGCAGCAGCGCCAGGAAGTGGACCTGCTGCTGCTGGTGCGCGGCGGTGGTTCGATGGAAGACCTCTGGGCCTTCAACGACCCCGAGCTGGTGCGTGCGGTGGCGGCCAGCCACCTGCCCATCGTCTGCGGCGTGGGCCACGAGACCGATGTGACCCTGTGCGACCTGGCGGCCGACCTGCGCGCCCCAACCCCCACCGCTGCAGCTGAGCTGGCCGCGCCCGCGCGCGAGAAGCTGTTGCGCGAACTGGCGCGCTGGCAGCAGCGCCTGGGCGATTGTGTGCAGCGCCACCTGGACAGTTTGGGCCAGCGCCTGGACCGCGCGGCCCTGCGCCTGGCGCGGCCGCGCCTGGAGGCGCCGCGCCGCCGCCTGGATCAGGCCGAAGGCCGCCTGCGTGCGGCGCTGGAGCGCCGGCTGGATGGCGCGCACCAAGTCTTGCCCGCCCGCGCCCTGCGCCTGCGCTCGGCCGGCCACCAGCGCCTGGACGCTCTGCATCACCGGCTGGAGCGCGCCGCCGCCCGCCTGGAAGCCCTGAACCCGCAGCGCGTGCTGGAGCGCGGCTTTGCCTGGCTGGACGACGGCCAGGGCCAGCCCATCACCCAGACCACCCAGCTGCACAGCGGCCAGGCCGTGCGCGCCCGCCTCGCGGATGGCGAAGCCGCCCTGCGCGTGGAGCAGGTGACCCCACAGGCCCCGCAGGCCGAGCTGGGTTTCTAGAATCGCCGCCCTCTTTCCCCTACAAGCCGGAGTGAACATGGAACACCAACTGCCCCCGCTGCCCTACGCCAAGGACGCCCTGGCCCCCCACTACAGCGCCGAGACGCTGGAGTTCCACCACGGCAAGCACCACAACGCCTACGTGGTGAACCTGAACAACCTGCAAAAGGGCACCGAGTTCGAGAACATGACGCTCGAAGAGATCGTCAAGAAGAGCTCGGGCGGCATCTACAACAACGCCGCGCAGATCTGGAACCACACCTTCTTCTGGAACTGCATGAAGCCGGCCGGCGGTGGTGAGCCCAGCGGCGCCCTGGCCGCGGCCATCAATGCCAAGTGGGGCAGCTACGCCGCCTTCAAGGAAGCCTTCGTGAAGAGTGCGGTTGGCAACTTCGGTTCGGGCTGGACCTGGCTGGTGAAGAAGGCCGATGGCTCGGTCGACATCGTCAACACCGGCGCCGCCGGCACCCCGCTGACCACCGCCGACAAGGCCCTGCTGACCGTCGACGTGTGGGAACACGCCTACTACATCGACTACCGCAACCTGCGCCAGAAGTTCGTCGAGACCTTCCTGGACAAGCTGGTGAACTGGGAATTCGCGCAGGGCAACTTCGCCTGATTCCGCGTTTTGTTTCATCGCTTGGAAGGGGCCCGCGCCGCGGGCCCTTTTTTCATGCGCTGGCGCAGCCGGTGCCGTGTCCTGCTGGGCTTGAGTCTTGTGGGTCTTGCCAGCCCCTGGCTGAGCCGATGGCTGGGCGTCGGCACCCTGGCGTGGCTGGCCGACCTGGCGGCTCACTGGGCTTGGTGCTGGGTCTTGCTCGGCTTGCTGTGTCTGCCTTGGGCGCTGGTGCACGCCGATGGGCGCACCCTGCTGGGCTTGGTGGTGCTGGGGCTGCCCTGGTTGCCACTGCCGCCGCGCACGCCGGCTCTTGAAGCGGCGCCCGCCTGGTCGGTGGTGACGGCAAACGTCAACCTCGACAACCACGACCCGCGTGCCCTCAAGGCCTGGCTCGCAGTGGATTCGGCCGCCCCGGTGGCGGTGGTGGCCCTGGTGGAAGTGACGCCCCGCTTTGCCGCCGCCTGGGGGCAGGACTCCCGCTGGCCCCATGCCCATTGGGCCCCGCGCGAGGATCCCTTCGGCTTGGCCTTGCTGTCGCGCTGGCCGATCGAATCGGTCCGGATGGAGGCGGACGCGGCCGGCATCCCGCGCCTGCGGGCGCGGCTGCGCAGCCCGGACGGCCTGATTGAGCTGTGGGTGCTGCACCCCATGCCGCCGCTGGCGCCACGCTGGGCGGCGTTGCGTGACGACATGCTGGCTTCACTTCAGCCCGGCGGGCCTGCATTGGCGCTGGGCGACTTCAATGCGAGCCCTTGGTCGCGCGGCGCAAACCAACTCGCTGCGCAGGGCTGGCAGCAGGCCAGTGGCCTGGGGCCGACGTGGCCGGGCATGCTCGGCGGCTGGTGGGGCATCCCCATCGACATGGTGTGGACCCACGGCCCTTGGCGGCGCGGTCGCGCTGAGGTCGGGCCCGACATTGGCTCCGATCACCGCCCCGTACGGGTGCCGCTGCGCCTGCAGCCCGGCGGCTAGCGCCCGCCCTTCAAGTGCCGAAGGGCTTGCCCTGCAGCTTCATGCCGGGCTTGAGCCCGCGCTTGGCAAACCAGCCCTGGTTCATCTCCAGCGCAAAGCGCACCGGCTCTTTCGAGCAATGGCTGGTTTCGTCCAGCGGCTGCACATCGGCCAGGGAGGCGATGCGGCCGTCATCCGCCAGGAAAGGGGATATCGGGGTCAGATACCGTCTTGAATTGCAAGCCCCGGCATCGCGATTTGAGGGTTGAACGGCTGGCCTGAGCGCAGCACGCCGTAAATCAGCATCGCCAGCTTGTGCATGCAAGCGCCGACGACGGCCTT
>NZ_JAEDAK010000007.1 GCF_016093275.1 Inhella proteolytica | reverse complement strand
GCCGCCGCAGGTTCAGCCACCGGCACCGGGGCGGCGACGGGCAGCGCCGCCGCGGGTTCAGCCACCGGCACCGGGGCGGCGACGGGCACCGTCAGCCGCGCCACGGCGGGGCTGCGGCGCAGCGGCGCGCTGCTGGGTGCCGGGTCGCCCGCCGGGCGGAAGGCCAGCACGCGCAGCAGGATCATCAGGAGGCCGGCGTGCTCGTCGGGGCTCAGCGCCAGCTCGGGGCGGCCCTGCAGCAGCAGCGCGTAGGCCAGCTGCAGGGTGTCGGCGGCCCACAGGCCGGCCAGGCGCAGGGCCTCGGGGGTGTCGGGGTCCTGGGCCTCCAACGCCTCGGGGGCGGCCTGGGCCAGGGCAATCAGTTGCAGCCAGCGCGCCAGCTCGTCCAGCGCGCCGGGGGCGCCATGGCCGGCGGCACGCAGGCCGTCCACGCCCGCCACCAGGGCGGCGGCATCGGCATGGGCCAAGGCGTCCAGCAGGTCCAGGGCTTGGGCGCGTGGCGTGCTGCCCAGCATGCCCAGCACTTCGGCCTCGCGCAGTTGGCCGGCGCCGAAGGCGATGGCCTGGTCGGTGAGCGAGAGCGCGTCGCGCATCGAACCGCGCGCGGCGCGGCCCAGCAGCCGCAGGGCGCCGGGCTCGGCGGGGATGTTCTCGGCCTGCAGCACCGTGGCCAGGTGCTGGGCCACCAGCGGCGGCGGCAGCGGGCGCAGATTGAACTGCAGGCAGCGGCTCAGTACGGTCACCGGCACCTTTTGCGGGTCGGTGGTGGCCAGCACGAACTTCAGGTACTCGGGCGGCTCTTCCAGCGTCTTCAACATGGCGTTGAAGGCGTGGGTGCTGAGCATGTGCACCTCGTCGATCATGTAGACCTTGGTGCGGCCCACGACCGGCTTGTAGACGGCCTGATCGAGCAGTTGCGAGATCTCTTCGACGCCGCGGTTGCTGGCGGCATCGAGCTCGACGTAATCGACGAAGCGGCCGGCATCGATGTCCCGGCAGGCCGGGCAGACGCCGCAGGGCTCGGCCGTCACACCGCCCTGCCCGTCCGGCCCCTGGCAGTTCAGTGCCTTGGCGAGGATGCGCGAGACGGTGGTCTTGCCCACGCCGCGCGTGCCGGTGAACAGATAGGCGTGGTGCAGGCGGCCGCTGGAGAGGGCATTGCCCAGGGCTTGCGTCACATGTTCCTGGCCGACCAGCTCCTGGAAGCGACGGGGGCGGTACTGGCGGGCGAGGACTTGGGCGCTCACAAGGGGTCTTGGCGGCTCGGGGGTAGGGGTGGGATTCTAGGGAGTGGCATGCATCGCCCAACCAAGCGTCAGCCACATCTGCTCACCATTTGCCTGCTACGGCCACCGAACCAGGGGGACCTCAGGGCACGCCTGGGTTCTCACAATCCGGCGCTCGCAAGGAAGGTCAGCAGTTCCTAGCAACAGCACTACCCTCCAGTGCCCAAGGCTGAGCTGGCTTACCGCGGCACCTTGTGATTGGCAACGCTCTGCACGCATCGAAGGGCAGGAGCCGAAACCTCTTGGACCCTACTTGCCGAGCTCACCGGCCGGACGCATGCCCCTCTTTTCCAACTTCTTGAACGCGGTGTGCCCACACCCCGAACGGTCCCCTCACCAAAGCGTCCAGCGCGCGCTCCTGACTGGCTCCGTTGCTGCGCTTTTGCTTTTGCCACACTCGCCCAGCCTGGCGAAATCGGAACCCGAAAAGCCTTGGGACTCGCCCAGCGTGCAGCGCGCCGTTGACGCATTGACCGACCCATTTCTTCCAGCAAGGGCCAATATGCCTTCACCGCTGGCATCGCAGGATTGGAAAGGCGCCTGCGAGCAGGCAGTCAGCACAGCCAAGAACACACCACCCACAGGCACTCCTGCTTGGTCTTCCGAAGACCTCTGCATTCAAGCGGCCGCATCTACTTTGTGGCCCGGCACGCGATGGCGCCCCGCACCAGCCATAGGGCTTCCTCCTGGCTCCAGTGGTTTGGGCCTGATCCTGCGCAAGACCGAAACGGGCATTCAAGTCGAGGAGAGCTTGGCCGGTGGCGCAGCCCAGCTCTCAGGTGTGGAGGACGGCGCTGTTCTTCTCGTAGCAGACGGGCAGTCGCTGGACACCAAGTCACTGGAAGAAGCCGTGGCCCTGCTGCGCGGTCCGGAAGGTAGTGCGGTTCGCCTTCGGTGGCGCACGGCGGATGGCGCGGAGGTCGAACGGTCGCTCCGCCGTCAAAAATTGACGCCACCGGCGGTTGCACATGCCGTCGGAGATTGGGTCTATCTGCGACCGCGCTCCGATTCTGGGGGGCGACTGCAGCGTCAAGTACTGGCTGCCCTAGCGCCTCTGCAGAGGGAGCTGCGCCATGGCTTGGTGCTGGATCTGCGTCAGCATGGCGGTGGACCGGCGCAAGAGATGGCCGACCTCGCAGCGCTGTTTCTGCCGCAAGACGACGTACGGATGCACATCTTTGCACCGGGAGACCTAAGCACCGTTGAAGGCGAAGCCGCAGACCGGCGCTTCAACGATCGCGGTGCGGCGCAGCGACCGCAACCGGGAGCGCTACTTGTGTTGATGGACCAAGGCACCAGCAACGGGGCCGCCTGGCTGGCCGACGCGCTCCATCGTCATGCGGGTGCCCGACTGGTCGGTGCCCCCAGCAATGCCGACTTCAGGACCTACAAGGCGCTGCCCGTAGGAAATGATGGAGCACGCTTCGAGATTCCTCACGGGGAGCTCTTGTCCATCGACGGTCTGCCTTTGCAGGGCCACTCCGTCATGCCGGGCCTGCGCGACACCACGATCGGTCCAGCTCGCACAAGCCGAGCCCCGCACGGGCTGGCGCAGTGGCTGAGTGCGCAAGTTCTGCACGCCGCACCTACCGCGTCCGCGCCAACGCTTGGAGTTCTGCCAACCCGCCTGCGCGAAGCCGGCCTGTGCATTGGCTTGTCCCTGATCGAACCGCCCCAGCAGTTGGATTTGCAGCTCTGGCGAGGCCGCGTTCACCTGAACTCCTCAAAGGGGACTGGATTCGAATGGGCCGTCGGGCTGGCGTCGGACGAACCTCATCCGCTCATGCAGAAATTGATGCTCGAACGTGAGGAACTGGACGCTCAGCTGGCGGCCCTGGAATCTCAGCTGAAAAGGGCGCCGCACAGCGCAGCCGCAGGCCTGTGCAAACAGCACTCGGCCAAGCAAGCGGAGCGCAATGCCCTGCGGATCACGCCTGTACGCCACATGCAGTTGATTCAAATCGACGAGGAAAGGCACGGTCTGATCTGGGACTCCGATTCAGAGCGGCATTCGCTCTATGTCCGATCGGACTCGCCACTCCCGACGGCCGAGCTGCTTGCGGCATACCGACAACTTGCCGCAGGGGTTTCGCTGCGATCCGATCGACTCGAAAAGCCAAGCAGTTTGAACGCCTGCCTTGGCTCTTGGGAACTGAGGCAGCCCCTACCGCCAGAGGATGTGGAGTGGCAGGCCCTGTGGGCGCCTCGCGACCCGGTGGCGGCGCAGCGACTGAACTTGCAGCTTCAAACAGCCGGGGCGATGCGCAGCTCGCCAGGCGACGCGCCTCCGCCAATCAAGAGAGAAATCCCGCTACTTGCCGGACCCGACGCCTGCCACTCCAAGAGCCCACAGGGCATTGAGCGCAAGCTGATGTTCGGCGCAACCGGGCTGATGATGTCTTGGGAGACTCCGCCGGAACGCCTGGGTTGTCAGGCGGTGCGGATCTCGCTGCCTTGGACCCAAGACATTGCCGGTCGTCAATGGACTTTTCACCTCAGCCTAGGCGGGTCTTCTGGGCCGAACTTTCCTAGCCTGGGTCTGCAACGTTGGGCCGGCTCACCTGATTTTCTGAACCTCATCGCCCCCGTCAAGGCCAGTAGCGCCGGCAACAGCAAACCCTAGGCACAAACAACAGGGAAATGCGGCGCACCGGTTGCTTACAGTGATTGCCCCGGTCAGTTCAAAGTCCTGCTCACATCACTGCAATGAAGCGTTCTCTGGTTGTTTCCCTACTTGCCACTTTTTTGGGTGCCCACGCTTCAGAAGGCATGTGGCCCCTGGACCGTCTGCCGCACGGCCCACTGAAAGAGCACCTGGGCCGAGCACCGGACGCCGCCTGGGTGGCCAAGCTGCAGGGCGCGGCGCTGAACCTTGACGGGGCCTCTGGTTCATTCGTCTCGCCCCAGGGCCTGGTGCTGACCAACCACCATGTGGTGAGCGACTGCATCGACCGCCTGACCAGCGCCCAGGCCGATCTGGCCAGGCATGGCTTCGTGGCCGCCAGCCCGAAGGACGAGAAGAACTGCCCCGGCATGACGGCGCGCATGCTGGTCGGCATCGACCCGGTGAGCCTGCCGGCCGAACCGGCGGCCCGTGCCAGCGCGCTGGCCAAGTTCGAAGCCAGCTGCCCGAAGGAGCAGCACTGCGAGCTCGTGTCGCTCTACGGCGGGGCGGTGCAACAGCGCTACCGCTACCAGCGCTACACCGATCTGCGCCTGGTGATGGCGCCCGAGACCCAGGCCGCCAACTTCGGTGGTGATGACGACAACTTCGCCTACCCGCGCTTCGCCTTCGACTTCGCGCTGCTGCGCGTCTACCACCAGGGTAAGCCGGTGCGCCCGCTGCACTGGCTGCGCCCGGCGCGCCAGGCCCTGGGCCTGGGCGATGCCGTGTTCGTGCCCGGCCACCCCTGGCAGACCGACCGCCTGCTCACCGTGGCCCAGCTGACCGCGCTGCGCGACACCCAGTTGCCCGCCGAGATCGCCGCGGCAGAGGCCGAGCAGGCCCTGCTGCACCGCTATGCCGCCCAGGGCGAGGAGCAGGCGCGCCAGGCGCTGGAGCCCATCAACGCGCTGGAGAACGGCTTGAAGGCGCGCCGCGGCGAGCTGGCCGCCCTGAAGGACCCCGAGCTCTTCGGCGCCAAGCAGCGCGAGGAGACCCTGGTGCGCGGCCGCGCCGCCAGCGAGCAGCCCTGGCTCGTCGTGGCCAAGGCCGCGGCCGCCCAGCAGCGCCTGGCGCGCGAGCTGGTGGCCATGCGCCCGCCCTCGGGCACGCTGCTGGAAGACGCGCTGGCCCTGGCCGGACTGCAGCTGGAAGCGCGCCGGCCCGAAGGCCTGCGCCTGGAGCGCTTCAGCGGCGCGGCGGCACGCGAGGCCGCCGAGGCCCTGAAGGCCGAGCACCCCCTGCACCCGGTGCTGGAGGAGCTGCGCCTGGCCGGCTACATCGAGCGCAGCGAGCAGGCGCTGGGCGCGGCCGACCCCTGGGTGCGCACCCTGAAGGCCGGCCAGGCCGATGCACGGGCCGCGGCGCGCCAATGGCTGGCCGCCACGCAGATCGGCAGCGCCGCGCAGCGCGCGCGCTGGCTGGCTCTGGAGCCCGCGGCCTTCGACGCCGTGGACGACCCGATGCTGCAACTCGGCCGCCAACTGCACGCGCTGCGCCGCGGCGTACTCGACGCCTATGCCCGCGAGGTGACGCAGCCCGTGCGCGCCCAGGCCGACCCGCTGGCCCAGACGCGCTGGAGCGTGCTGGGCGACGGCAGCCCGCCCGACGCCACCGGCACCCTGCGCCTGTCCTTCGGGCGCGTGGCCGAGGTGGCCCTGGGCGGCCTGCGCCAGCCCTGGTTCACCACGCTCGACGGCCTGTGGGCGCGCACCGACGGCTTTGCCGGCGCCAGCCCCTTTGATCTGACCCCGCGCCTGGCCACGCTGCGCCGCGAGCTGCCCGGCGCCACGCCGCTGAACTTCATCTGCACCGCCGACATCGTGGGCGGCAACTCCGGCTCGCCGGCCGTCAACCGCCAAGGCGACTGGGTGGGCGTGGTGTTCGACGGCAATCTGGATTCGCTGGCCGGGCGCTTCGCCTTCGACGAGCGCAACAACCGCGCGGTGGTGGTGCACCAGGCGGCCATCAAGCTGGCGCTGCGCCAGCTCTACCCGGCCAAGCATCTGGCCGAAGAACTGGGGCTGTAAACCATGCGCAGTTGGAAAGTTCTGCTGATCTGCGGCCTGCTGGCCGCCCTGCCCGCGGCCTGGGCCCAGGAAGACGCGCCAGCCGCGCCCCCGGCAGCACCTGCCGAAGCGGCCGCCTCGGCCTGGTCCCCGGCGCTGACCGAGATCGACGGGCTGGCCGTCGAGTACGCGGTGCACCGTGTCGCGCAGCCGCGCGCCACGTTGGTGTTCGAGAACGGCTTGATGCTCACGCTCGACACCTGGCGCGCCGTGGTGGCGGCGCTGGGGGATTGCTGCAATCTGCTCGCCTACCACCGCGCCGGCATCGGACGCAGCGCGCTGGCGCCCACGCTGCAGCCGCCCGAGCAGGCCGCGGCGCGGCTGCAGCAGCTGCTGCAACAGCAAGGCCTGGCACCGCCCTATGTGCTGGTCGGGCATTCGCTGGGGGGGCAGTACGCCCAGCTCTTTGCGCGCCAGTACCCGGAGCAGGTCGAGGGCCTGCTGCTGGTGGATGCGCTGCCGCCAGGCGCCGTCAAGCCCGCGGCCGATTTCCCCTGGTACACGCGCCTGGGCCTGTGGCTGTTCGCGCCGGCCGCGGCGCGGCGCGAGATCGCCGGCATCCACGACCTGGGCGAGCGCCTGCTGGCCGAGCCCGGCGCCTTCGGCGGGCCGATGATCCGCATGGTGGCCCTGCCCGACCCGCGCGCCGCCAAGCCCGAGGGCCTGGTTCGCGACCTGCTCAAGGGCGTGCTCTACGCCGAGGATTTCGGCGTCTGGGCGGTGGATCCCGAGCAGGCCGAGCGCCAGCTGGACCGCCTCTATCCGCAGGCGGAGCTGCGTCAGCTGCAGGCCCACCACCGCGTGCAGGAGGCCGCGCCGGAGGCCGTGGTCGCGGCCATCCGCAGCCTGCTCGGGCGGCGGGCGGCGGGCCCGGGCTGAGACAATCCCGCGCCATGAGCACGTCCACCCCCGCCAACACCCCCCTCACCTACGACCAGGCCGGCGTCAACTACGACCTGATCGACCCCCTGAAGGTCAGCGCCCAGCGCGCCGCCGCCAGCACCGCCACCCAGCTGGGCGTGCATGGCTTCAACGAGGTGAAGGCCTCGCGCGGCGAATCGGCCTATGTGGTGGACGTGGGGCCGTTCTACATGGCCTCGATCGTCGAATGCCTGGGCACCAAGACCCTGGTGGCCGACGAGATGGCCCAGCTGACCGGCCAGAGCTTCTACGGCGCGATCGCGCAGGACACCATCGCCATGGCGGTGAACGACCTCATCACCGTGGGTGCCACGCCCCTGGTGGTGCAGGCCTACTGGGCCGCCGGCGGCTCCGACTGGTTCGGCAACGCCCCGCGTGCCCAGGCCCTGGTGGCCGGCTGGAAGGCCGCCTGCGAGACCTGCGGCGTGGCCTGGGGCGGCGGCGAGACGCCGGCGCTGGCCGGCATCGTCGAGAACGACCGCATCGACCTGGCCGCCTCCTGCACCGGGCTGATCAACCCGAAGTCGCGCCTGTCGGTCGGCGACCAGCTCGCCCCCGGCGACGCCATCGTGCTGCTGGCCGCCAGCGGCATCCACGCCAACGGCCTGAGCCTGGCGCGCAAGCTGGCCGAGCGACTGGAGAACGGCTACCTCACCGAGATCGAACCCGGCCTGAGCTACGGCGCCGCCCTGCTGGCGCCCACGCCGCTGTACTCGCCCGTCACCGAGGCGCTCTACAAGAGCGGCCTCACGGTGCACTACAGCGCCAACATCACCGGCCACGGCTGGCGCAAGCTGCTGCGCCACCCCGGTGAGCTGACCTACCGCATCAAGACCGTGCCCCCGGTGCCCGCCGTGCTGCGCTTCATGCAGAAGGAATGCCATCTGGACGACCGCGAGGCCTACTCCACCCTGAACATGGGCGCCGGCTTCGCCCTCTTCGTGCCGCCCGAGCAGGCCGCCGAGGTGGTGAAGGTGGCCCAGGGCTGCGGCATCCAGGCCTGGCATGCCGGCCAGGTGGAAGCGGGCGCCAAGCGCCTGTTCATCGAGCCGCTGGGCATCGAGTTCTCTGACGCGGATCTGCAGCTGCGCTGAGGTTTTCGGGTGGCCGAGCAGTGCTATCTCCACCTGCCAGCAGGTGCACCACTGCCAGCGCTGAGCTCGGCCCGTCCATTGCGCGTTGCGGTCGTGGTGGAACAAGACTGTCCCAACGACTGGCGCAATGCTGTCTGCGATTGGCTCTTCAAGGCCGGCTGCCGCTACCTCGTTGCCTGGGGGAAGGATTGTTCGGGCTGGGATGACGCGATGGACTGGACCTGCCTCGAAGCGTGCAAGTTTTCAGCGTCCATGGGGCCAGACTTCGTGATGACCACATGGCACGATGACGAACCGTTGTTCGAGGCCCTCGCCTTCGCCAAGCACGCGGCCAACCACCCGGTGCTATCGCTACCGGACTTCTGCTTGCTGCATATCGCCCCCGCGCCCCGCAAGAACGAACTCCTCCAGATCTATGACGCCGCTTGATCGCGTGGTCTACGTCGATGTGGATGACACCTTGATCCGCTCCGTTGGCGCCAAACGCATTCCCATGCCAGCCGCCATCGCAGAGGTCAAGCGGCTGCACGCTGCGGGCCATACCCTGTACCTCTGGAGCTCCGGCGGTGCGGACTACGCCCGCTGCTCCGCACACGAGCTGGAGCTGGAAGCCTGCTTCGCAGCCTTCCTGCCGAAGCCCCATGTCTACGTGGACGATCAGCCGGTGCACGAATGGCGGTTCTGCCGGCATGTGCTGCCAGGCAACGCTGTCGACTTTTGAGATGGGCACAGCGTGAGCTCGTCGGCCCTGCTGCGCATCGGCGACTGGACGGTTGACGGCAGCGCCAACGAGCTCTGGCAGGAGGGCTGCGTACGCCGCCCGCTGCGCCACAAGGCCATGGCCACGCTGCTGCTGCTGGCCGAGCAGCCCGGCCAGGTGGTGGCGCGTGAAACGCTGATCGAGCGCGTCTGGGACGGCAATGCCTTCGTGGCCCAGAAGGCCATCAACACCGCCATCTGGACGATCCGCCAGGCGCTGGGCGACGACCCGGAGGCGCCGCGCTATGTCGAGACCATTGCCAAGAAGGGCTACCGGCTGATTGCGCCGGTGCAGGTGCTGGCGCGGGCGCCCGCAGCGCCGGCCCTGCCGTCCGGGCAGCCTGCCACCCCACCCTCTGCCATCGCAGAGCCCCAGCGCAGCGGTGCGCGCCCTTGGGCCACCGCGACCCTGGTGCTGCTCGGCTTGGCCGGGCTGCTCGGCGCGCTGAGCTGGCAGGCACGCCAGGCGCCGCCCGCGCCGGCGGCGCTGCACAGCCGCTGGCTGACGCAGCTGCCCGGCGTCGAGTTCATCGGCCAGCACTCGCCCGACGGGCGCTGGCTGGCCTTTGCCTGGTGGCAGGGCCAGGGCGATGCCGCCCTGGTGCTGCGCAGCGCCGGCGGGCGCGAGCCGCCGCGCGTGCTGGCTGACGCCCAGGGCGACGTCACCAGCCTGGCCTGGCTGGAAGGCGGCCGGGCGCTGGCCTTCACCGCCCTGCAGGCGGGCCGCTGCCGGCTGTGGCGCGTGGAGCTGCAGCCCGGCGCGCAACCGCGCCCGCTGGCCGACTGCCAGCCCCTGTTCACGCCCATCCTGGCCGCCAGCGATGACGGCCGGCAGCTGGTTTTCACCGCGCCGGGCGAAGGCCGGCCCGGCCTCTTCGCCCTACAGGCCGACGGCAGCGGCCTGCGCCGCCTGACCACCGCCCCCGACCCCCTGCTGCCCGACCACCAGCCCGCCTTCGCTCCCGATGGCCGCCGGCTGGCCTTCGCGCGCAGCCAGCCCGGCGAGGGCACGCGCGAGCTGTTCGAGCTCGACCTGGCCGGCGGCAGCACGCGCCGGCTCAGCACCCAGGGCCTCACCAGCCTGCACGGCCTGGCGTACACGGCACAGGGGGAGGACCTGATCCTCTCCACCACCCAGTTGGAAGCGCGCATGCTGCTGCGCTGGCAGCGCCGCACGGGGCAGCTGCAGCCGCTGGGCCAGGAGGGCAGCGCCCCGATGCGCGAGCGCGATGGCCGGCTCACCGTGGCGGTGCTGCGCGGCAGCGTGGGCCTGGCGCAGTGGACGCCCGGCGCACCCGGGCTGCAGGCGCTGGCGCCGGCCCTGGGGTCGCGCCGCCAGCCGGCCTTGTACGAGGGCCCGGCCGGCGATGCCCTGGCCTTCGTGGCCCGGGGCAGCCCGGGCTTCAGCCAGCTCTGGGTGGCCGCACCGGCACAGGCCGAACCGCAGGAGCGCCTGCAGTTGCCGGGCGAGATCGGCCAGCCCGCCTGGTCGCCCGATGGTCAGCGCCTGGCCTTCTGGGGCCGCTGCGGCCGCCCCACTGGCACCTTGGCCCTGTGCGCATGGCAGCGCAGCAGCGGCACCCTGGACGTGCTGTGGCAGGACGGCCAGGCCGGCGGCGCGCCCACCTGGCTGGACGCGCACACCTTGGTCTTCAGCCGTCCGGCGGGCGCCAGCTGGCGGGCCTGGGCACTGACGCCGGGCAGCGCGCCGCGCCTGTTGCCCCAGTCCCCCAGGCTGCGGCCCCAGGCCCGGCTGGCGCGGGGCCCCGGGGGCCTGCTTTGGGGCCAGGGGGAGGACGGCCTGCTGCGCTGGCAGCCGGGCGAGCCCGCGGAGCCGCCCTGGCCGGCCCCGCGCCTGGAAGCCGGCGAGCGCGTGATGGGCTGGGCCCCCCACCCCGAGGCCGGCCTGTGGCTGCTGAGCCGCGGCCGCTTCGAGCGCCTGCTGCACCAGCGCCAGCCCGAGGCCACGGCGCAGGAGCTGGCGCGCTGGCCGCTGGGCACGCTGGCGGAATTCCCGAGCCTCAGCGCCGGCCCCGGCCGGCTCGTGCTGGAGCGCTCCGGCGGCGCCCAGGGGGACCTGCTGGAACTGCGCTAAGCCGCTGATTCAAAAGAAGAAATTTCTTTTGGATGGAAAGCGGAGCGCGATTGGAGGCCGGGCGGCTTGCGGAGCGCCCGGGGCGCGGCGCCAATGCGCCCCCCGACACTCCCGGAGTCCCCCTCGATGCGCACCACCATGCCCAGCCTTCTTGCCACCCTGAGCCTGCTTGCCGCCTGCGGCGGTGGCGGCGGCAGCACTGCCCCAGCCCCAGCCCCAGCCCCAGCCCCCGCGCCAGCTCCGGCTCCGGCTCCGGCCCCAGCGCCCGCATCGGCGGGCTGGACGCGCCTGGCGGACCTGCCCGCCGGCGTGGCCAAGTTCGGCCTGGCGGCGGTGAACGGCAGGCTCGTCGTCGCCGGCGGCTACGACACCTCGTCCAGCAGCTACCTGTACGACATCGCCAACAACAGCTGGTCCGCCGGCCCGCGCCTGCCCCGCGGCACCGACAACCTGACGGCCCTCAGCGCCACCGGCAAGGTCTACGCCCTGGGCGGCGAGGCCAGCACCGCGCTGCAGATCTACGACACGGCGGCCAACACCTGGAGCAGCGGCCCGGCCCTGCCGGTACCGCGCTTTGCCGCCGCCGCGGCCGAGCTGAACGGCCGCCTGCACCTGGTGGGCGGCTGGAACCTGAACAACGCCGCCAGCGCCTCGGTGGAAAGCCACTCGGCCTTCGACACCGCCAGCCAGACCTGGCTGGCCCAGGCGCTCGCGCCGCTCAGCCCGGCGCGCAATGCCGCGGCGGCGGGCGTGCTGGAGGGGCGTCTGTGCGTGGCCGGCGGCCGCGGCCCCGGCATCCGCGCCACCGACCAGCAGCCGTTGGACCGCCTGGACTGCTACAGCCCGGCCAGCAACAGCTGGGCCGCCGAACCCGCCCTGCCCACCGCGCGCGGCAGCCTGGCCGCGGCGGTGCTGGGCGGCAAGCTCTACACCTTTGGTGGCGAAACCACAGCGCGCTCGGTCAGCGCCGCCGTCGAGCGCTTCGACCCGGCCACGCGCAGCTGGACGGCACTGCCCGCCATGCCCTACGCCGCCCATGGCCTGGGCGCGGTGGCGGTGGGCGATGCGATCTACGTGCTGGGCGGCTTCACGGCGGCCTCGGACGCCGTGGGCAGCGAGTCGCGCCAGCTCTGGCGTTACCAGCCTTGAGGGGGCCGCAGGGGAGGGCCCGCGCCCGCACGTAGAATGCGCGGTGACGGGCCCCCTCGCATGGGAGCGCGCCCAACCGGGTCAGGTGGGGAACCAAGCAGCCCTTAGCGTTGCAACCAGTGCCGAGGTAAGGCTCGTCACCCATCACTTGAAAAGCGGCTGCCCTGGCGGCCGCTTTTTTCATTGGCATGCACATCCTGCTGATCGAAGACGATCTGGACCTTGGCCAGGCCCTGCTGAGCGCCCTGCAGCTGGAGGCCTTCAGCGTGCAATGGCTGCGCCGCGCTGCTGATGCGCCCGTAAAGCTGGATGACCCTGCCTGCAGCGCCGTGCTGCTGGATCTGGGCCTGCCCGACGGCAGTGGCCTGGCCCTGCTGCAGCGCTGGCGCGCGGCACAGAGCCGCACCCCGATCCTCGTCATCACCGCACGCGGCGCGCTGGACGAACGCCTCACCGGCCTGGACGCCGGTGCCGACGACTACCTGGTCAAACCCTTCGAGATCCCCGAGTTGGTGGCGCGCCTGCGCGCCGTGCTGCGGCGCAGCGCCGCGCAGGCCGGCGAGACCTGGCAGTTCGGCGCGCTGGCGCTGCTGCCGCGGCGCTCCCAGGCTCTGCTGGAGGGCCAGCCCCTGGACCTGACGCCGCGCGAGTACCAGCTGCTGCTGGCGCTGGCCGAGGGCGGTGGCGAGGTGGTGGATAAGGCCACGCTGGCGCAGCGCCTCGAACCCCTGGGCGAGGCGGTGGACACGGCCGCGCTGCAAGTGCACCTGAGCAATCTGCGCCGCAAGATCGGGGCCGAGCGGATCGGCACCCTGCGCGGCGTGGGCTACTGGCTGGAGTCTCTATGAAGCGCAGCCTGGGCCGGCGGCTGATTGCCGCCCTGCTGGTGGCCTATGCCCTGATCACCCTGCTGCTGGTGGCCTGGAACTACTGGGCGGCGCGCGGCCAGCTGGTGCAGCAGTCACCCGCGCAAATGCTCGGCAGCCTGCTCGCCCGCAGCGTCGAGAAGCTGCGTGATGCCGAAAGCGCCTGCGCGGTGGCCCAGGGCTTCGCGAGCGAGCTCGAACGCCTGCGCAAGCTGCAGGGCTATGCCTATGGTGGGGCGGGCGTGAACTTGCGCGATGGCGAGGGGCGCAGCGTCTGCCAGTACGGCCCGCAACCGGCGGCGGAGCTCAGCGAAGGCCTGAGCCAGACCGAACTGCAAGGCCGCCCGCATGCCGTCTTCCAGGCCCAGGGCGGCCCCTGGCGGGTGCAGGTGCTGGACCCGCTGATCGGCGACGACGTGTTGATCCTCTGGGTGCTGAGCGAGATCGGCAGCTCGCTGCTGCTCGCCCTGCCCGTGCTGCTGCTTACGCTCTGGCTGGCGGTGCGCACCGGCCTGGCACCGCTGCGCCGCTTCACCGCCCGCATCGCCGCGCTGGACACCCGCCATGAGCTGGCCGCGTTGAACCTGGACCTGCGCTACGCCGAGCTGCAGCCCCTGGGCGACGCCTTCGACGCCCTGCTCAAGCGCCTGCGCGAGCAGCTGGCACGCGAGCGCGCGCTGATCCACGACGCGGCGCATGAGCTGCGCACCCCGCTGGCGGCGCTGGGCGCGCAGGCCCATGTGCTGCTGAACAGCCGTGACGAGGCCGGCCGCGCCCAGGCCGCCCAGGCCCTGCAGCAGGGCTTGGCGCGCACGGCCCATCTTTCCCAGCAGCTGCTGGACCTGGCGCGCCTGGACCAGGAACGGCCGCCGCAACCGGAAACCCTGGACCTGGCCGAACTGGCCGCCACCCAGCTGCGCCAGGCGCACCCGCAGGCACGCGCCCGTGGCGTGCAGCTGGGCCTGCAGGCCCCTGAGGCCCTGCCCTGGCAGGCCGAGCGCGTGGCGCTGCAGACCCTGCTGCAGAACCTGCTGGACAACGCCATCCGCTACGGCGCACGCGAGGTGGAGCTGCAGCTGGGCCAGGGCCCCGATGGCCGGCCCTGGCTCGCAGTGGCCGACGACGGCCCCGGCGTGCCGCCCGAGCAGCACCAGCAGATGTTCGAGCGCTTCTGGCGCGGCGCGCAGAGCCAGGAGTCCGGCACCGGCCTGGGCCTGGCCATCGTGGCGCAGGCGCTGCAGCGGCTGGGTGCGCGACTGCGCATCTCGAACGGCCTGCAGGGCCGCGGCATCGCCTTCCACATCGGCCTTTAGGGAGTCTTAAGGGTCGGATTTCAAGAATGCGGGCCTCCTGAACCCGCCTTGACGTCCGACCATGCCCGCCCTGACTTCCCTGCCCCGCCGCTCCCTGCTCGCCCTTGGCCTGAGCGCCCTGCTCAGCGCCTGTGGCGGGAGCGGCCAGGCCCAGATCGACGAGATCCGCGACCCGGACCTGCTGACCGAAACCCAGGCCCTGCGCAGCGAGGCCGAGGCCGCCGTCAAGGCCGGCCTGGTGGGCGCCGTGTTCGCCACGCAGGCGCAATCCACCGCCAAGCTCTACCTGGGCACGGCGGGCCAGCGCCGGCAAGCGGGCGCGGCCGTGCAGGGGGACGAGCGCTTTCACCTCGCCTCGATGAGCAAGGCGTTCACCGCGGCGCTGGCCGCCCAGTGGGTGGAAAGGGGCAAGCTGCGCTGGGACAGCAAGCCCGCCGAACTGCTGCCCGAGCTGGCCGCGCAAATGCACCCGGCCTATGCCCAGATCACCCTGGCCCAGCTGCTGAACCACCGCGCCGGCCTGGTGCCGCTGGACAGCGCCGAAGGTCTCGATGACTTCGCTGCCTACCTGGCCAGCCAGACCGCCCCGCCGCCGCAAACCGACACCGGCCGCCGCCGCTTCTTGAGCGCCTACCTGCTCAGCCTGCCGCCGGCCGGCCAGCCCGGCCAGGACTTCGTCTACTCCAACGCCGGCTACACCCTGGCCGGCGCCATGCTGGAGGCGGCCACGGGCCAGGACTTCGAAACCCTGGTGCGCGAATTCAGCGCACCGCTGGGCCTGCACCCGCTCTGGCAGACCCTCTCGCCCGATGTGCAGGGCTACGAGGGCGCGGGGCCGGGCCAGCTGCAGCCCTTCACCGGCTTCGGGCCGGAACTGCAGCCCTGGGTGGACGCCATCAAACCCTCGGGCGACGTCTGGCTCAGCCCCGCCGAATACGCCCGCTGGCTGGCCGAACACCAGCGCGCCCTGCAAGGCCAGGGCCATGGCCTGCCGGCCAGCTATGTGCAGAACCTGCGCAGCATCCGCCCCGGCGACTACGCCCTGGGCTGGGCCGGCGGCCAGGTCAAGAACGAGACGGTGCTCTTCCACACCGGCGCCTCGAACGGCTTCATGGGCATGGTGGTGCTGCGCCAGGACGGCCGGCGCGCCCACTTCGCGCTGACCAATACCTTCGGCACCAACGCCGGCCCCAGCGACTGGGTCACGACGATCTTGAACGACAGCCTGGTGCGCCTGTCGTCACGCTAAGAGGCGCCCGCGATGTTCCTGCTTCGCTGGTCGGTGCTGTGGCGCGCACCGGCCAGGCCGGAATTGCGGCTCAGCCGCTGCTCTGCCGAAACGCCATCACCGCCTGGTTGCGCAGCGTGCGCAGCAGCGACAGCTCCTTCTCGTCGAGCTGAATCGCGCCGGGCTGCTCGCGATCGGCATAGATCAGCCCGAAGGGCGCGCCCTTGAGTGCCAAGGGCAGCACGAGGAAGCTGCCGGCCTTGAACTTGTCGCGCCACCAGGGCGGCAGGCGCTGGGCGATGTTGGGCTGGGTGGCGTCGCTGATCAGGGTGTCCACGGCCTTGAGGCAGACCGCGCAGAACAAGTCCGGCGCCTGGCCGGCGGCCGGCTTCAGCGGCACCTTGAACTGCGGCGCCAGGGTTTCGACGCCCTCGCCCAGGCCGAAGCGGCCGATCAGCTGCTCGGTGCGGGCGTCGCGCATGGCGAACAGCACGCGCTTGAGGCTGAGCGCCCGGAACATGGTTTCCAGGATCATGCGCAGCACCGCGCCGACGTCGTTGGACTGCACCATGGCGTCGGTGATGTCCTGGATGCCGGCGGCGAGCTGCTGCGAGGCCTGCTCGCGCGGCTGGGCCTGGATGTCCGTCACCACGGTGGCCTGCATGACCACGGTGGCCAACTCGGCGTCTGAGTTGGGCTCGGGGGTGACGCTGATCAGCCGCTGGGCGGGCGAATTGCGGTCGATGCGCAGTTCCATCGCGTCGGCCAGGTCGGCGAGCTTTTGCTGAGCCTGGCCGCAGGCGCCGGCAAAGGTGTCCGCCGGCACGCGCAGCGCACGCGAGTGGCGCTCGCCCAGCTGCTTGAGGCGCAGCTTGGCCTGGTCGGGCTCGCTGTGCAGGATGACGTCGGCGGCCTCGTTGGCGGCGCGCGCCAGCCAGCGCTGGCGCTCGATGGCTTGCTCGGGCGGGCGGTCCGGCGGGTCGCCCACCGGGCGGCGCATCATGGCCGTCAGGCCATCGGGCAGGCCCCAGCGCTTGGCCACGGCAATGCCCAGTTCCTCATAGCTGATGCCCAGCACGCGCGCGCTGGCGGTGGCCTCGCTGATCGGCGCCTGCGTGCCCTGGGCCTCGCGCACCAGGCGGCGCACCTGGGAGGCTTCCTCGGCAAAGTAGAACTCGGTCAGCAGGCGGCCGAGGTTCTGGAACAGCGCGCCGAGGAACATCTCCTCGCCCTCGCGGCTGGCGCCGCTGAGCTCGCGCGCCAGGCTGCCGGCCATCAGGCTGCGCAGGAACTCGGTCTTGAGCTGGGCGGCGTGGGCACGGTCCTGCATGCGCTCCAGCAGCACCAGGCTGAGCGCCAGATTGCGCACGCCGCCAAAGCCCACCAGGGCGACGGCCCGCGACACCGTGCTGATGCTGCCGCCGCCGGCATGGCGGAACTGCGCGGTGTTGACCAGGCGCAGCAGCTTCTTGGTCAGCGCCACGTCCTTGAGGATCTCGTTGGCCAGGCCGGCGAGGCTCTCGTTATCGGAATGCGTGAGGCGCTGGATGCGCTCGATCGAGGCGGTCAGGCCCGGGAAATCGGCCTTGGCGCGCATGCGGCGCAGCAGGAACTCCAGCGCGGCGGCGCCGGCCGGGCCATCGCCACCTTCAGCCGGTGCGTCGGCCGGACCGTGCAGCCAGGCCATCAGCGCGTCGCGCATCGCCGAAGCACTTTCCCAGCGCCGCACCGGGTCGCGCGCCAGCCCGCGCTGCACGATGGCGCGCAGCGCGTCGTCGGCGTCCGGGTTGTCGATGTGCGGCATCTCCAGGTCATCGTGCTGGGTGCGGTGCAGGCTGCGCGCCACATCGGCCTCGCCCACCAGGCGGCGGCCGCTCATCAGTTCGGCCAGCATGATGGCGGCGGCAAACACGTCCATGCGCGGCTGCGGCGCCTCGCCACGCGCAGCCTCGGGCGAGATGTAGCCCGGCGTGCCCACCACCTGGGCGGCGCTCTGGTCGGTGACGCGGGCGGCGATGCCGAAATCGGTGACGCGCGGCCGGCCCTGGGCGTCGATCAGCACATTGCCGGGCTTGAGGTCGCGGTGCACGATGCCGGCGGCATGGGCGAAGGCCAGCGCGTCCAGCACCTGCACCATGGTCTCCACCGCCTTGCGCGGCGGCTGCGGGCCCTCGCCCAGCACGCGGCTGAGGGTGCCGCCCCGCACCAGCTCGAACACCAGCGCGGCTTGGCCGTCGAAGCGATCGGCCTCGTAGACGGGCACGATGCCGACATGGTTGAGCCGGCTCACCGCCCGGCCCTCGTGCAGCCATTCGTCCACCGCGTCCGGCGTGGTGGCCTCGGTGTTCAGCACCTTGAGCGCCACCTCGCGGTCCAGGCGCGGGTCGTGTGCCAGCCAGACGACGGCCTGCGCGCCGCCGCCGAGCTTGCGGATGAGCTTGAAGCGGCCCAGGGATCTCATGCCAAGGTGTGCTGCACGGCAGCCTGTGCGGATTCAGGAAAGAGCGCGCGCTGCACGTCGTCCAGGCCCAGGCCGAGGGCCCGGGCATAGCGCCGTGTCACGGCTTCGATGGCCTGGCGACGCTTGCGCGGCTCGCGCTGCACCAGGCAGTCCACCAGCTCGTTGGCCATCGCACAGCTCAGGCGCAGCTGTTCGATGTCGCCATGCGCATGGTGGATGGGTTGATCGGGCTCCGGACGACGCGCCATGGCCTGCAGTTCATCACCCAGGCCCCAGTGACGCAAGGCGGCCAGCCCCAGGTCGTCCAGCTCGCAGCCCAGCACGGCGAAGGCGGCGGCGCGCTCGCTCATGGGCTGCGGGTTGGGATGTTCCTCGGTGGGCTCAGGCGGCACCTGCAGCCGCTCGATCTGTTCACACTCGCTGGGCAGGTGGTACTGGGCCAGTAGGCGCCCCAGGTTCTGCGCCATCGCGACCAAGCGCAGCACCTCGGGGTCGTAGCCGGCCGGGGCCAGGCGGCGCGCCACCTCGGCGGCCTGGTGGGCGCGCGCCAGGGCCAGGCGCAGGTTCACCACGCGCTCGGGCGCCAGCAGGCCCGGCCAGGGCCGCAGCGATTGCGCCGCCGTGGCCACTTCCTCCAGGCCCAGCAGGCTGATGGCACGCGCCATGTTCAGCACCGCCGGTTGGCCGGCGCCGCCCTCGCGCCGCTGCGCGAGGTTGACCCGGCGCAGCAGCTCCAAGGTCAGTGCCAGGTCTTGCAGCACCAGGCCGGCCAGCTCGTCGGCATGGCGTTGCTCCAGGCCGCCGGCCAGCACCTGGCGCACGGCTTCGGGCCGGGTGACGGGCAGACCGCCGAAGCGCTTCAGACGATCCAGCAGCTGCGCCACCATGCCGCCTTCGGGGTTCTGCACGCGCTCGCGCCAGCCTTCCAGGGCGCGCGCGAAGGCCCGAGCTTGCAAGTAGCGCTGCGAGGGCTGGGTGGCGGTGCTGCGGTTGACGATGGTGCGCAGGGCTTCGTCCACCGGGTGGGTCTGCTCCCAGCCCAGGCGCACGAACTCGCGCCCATGCGGGGGCAGGCGCATCAGCACCTCGCGGGTGTCGGTGCACTCCAGCGGGGCGCGCCCGCCCAGCAGGCGGTTGGTCAACAGGCCCATGCAGAGCACGTCTTCCAGCGCCTCGGCCTGGCGGCGCTGGCGCGCCTCGGGGCTGCTCTGCCAGCCCGCGCCCAAGAGGCCGATGCCGAGCAGGCAGGCCTGGCCGTCCTCGGCCAGCAGCAACATGAAGGGCTGCGGATCACCATGCGAGAGCCCGGCGTCATGCGCCATGGCCAGGCCATCGAGCGCGCGCTCCAGCCAGCGCGCCACTTCCACCGGCGCGGGCTGCTTGTGGCGCGTCAGGCGCTCGGCCACCGTCAGGCCCAGGCTGCGCGGGTAGGCGATGTAGGGCCAGGGGTCGGCGTAACCGATCTCGGCCGGCGCGGCCAAGCCCGGGTGCTCGACCTTGGCGGCCTGGCGGGCGTTTTGCAGCCATTGCTGCGGGTCGGCCGGCTTGACGCGCGGCAATGCCACCAGCAGTTCCTGGCGGTTGCGGGTGTCCAGCACCTGCCAGAGCATGCTGCGCTCGCTCTTTCCAAGCAGCGCCTTGAGCTCAAAAGGCCCCAGCCGCAGGGGTGCGGGCGACGGGGCGGGAGGATTCGTGGAAACCATTGGGAGCGATTAAACCTGCTGCGCGCGGGGTCAAACCCCCGAAGAAGCGCCAAGGAAGGGCGAAGACGCGACGCCGATCACGCCTGCATCTGCTGCCAGACCTTTTCCAGGCGCTTGACCGATACCGGCTGGGGCGTGCGCAGCTCCTGGGCAAAGAGGCTCACCCGCAGCTCCTCCAACTGCCAGCGGAACTCGTCCAGGCGCGCGTCCGGGCTGCCGCGGCGCTCGGCCACACGGCGCTGCCAGCGCTGTTCCAGCGGACGCAGCTCGGACAACAGCCGGGCATCGCGCTCGGGGTCAGCGCGCAGCTTTTCCAGCCGCACCTGCACGGCCTTGAGGTAGCGCGGGAAATGCTGCAGCTGGCCCCAGGGCGTGCGCGGCAGGAATTGCTTGGGCACCAGGCGCTCCATTTGGGCCTGGATGTCGTCCGCCACCTCCTTGGGGGCGCGGGCGTCCTTGAGCTTGCGCTGAGTGGCCTGGAACTCGGCCAGCACGGTGCCCGCCAGGCGCAGCACCTCCTGGGCGATCAGCACCAGGCGCGGGCGCCCTTCGGCCAGCCGGGCCTGGAAAGCCTCGGCCGTGGTGGGCAGGGGCTCGGCCAGGAAAGCGCGCTCCAGCGCCAGGTTCAGCACCTGGGCACGCAGCTCCTCCACCGTGCCCAGGGCCATGAAGGCCACACCCAGGCGCTGCAGGTCGGGGCCGAGGTTCTTTTCCAGACCCTTGAGCGGCTCCTTGAGCTGCAGGGCGAACAGGCGCAGCAGGCCGGCGCGGTGCAGGGCTTGCGCAGCCTCGGGTTCGTCGAACACCTCGATCTCGACATGGCCGCCCTTGTCGATCAGGGCCGGGAAGCCGATCAGGCTCTGGCCGCCCTTGCGGATCTCCAGCAGCTCGGGCAGCTCGCCGAAGCTCCAGTCGGTGTGGCGCTGGGCGGCTTCCACGGCCGGTGCGGCGGGGGCGGCAGCGCCGGGCTTGGTCTTCGGTGCTTCGGCAGCCGGCGCAGCGGCCGGTGCCAGCTTGAGTGCCGCCAGGGCCTGGAAGCTGGAGCGCGCCAGGCCGCCGAACTCGGCCTTCAGCGCCGCCAGGTTGCGCCCCATGCCGAGCTGGCGCCCATGCTCGTCCACGATGCGCAGGTTCATGAACAGGTGCGGGCTGAGCAGTTCGAGCTTGAAGTCGGCGCGGGTCAGCGGCAGGCCGGTCTTGGTCTTGACGGCGGCGAGCAGCACTTCGATCAGCGAGCCCTCGCCGAAGGGCGTGGCGGCAACGAACTCGGCCACGAAGGCCGGCACCGGCGCCAGGCGGGCGCGCGGCTTTTGCGGCAGGGCCTTGATGAGGGCCGTGATCTTGGCCTCCAGCAGCCCCGGCACCAGCCATTCGCAGGCCGCCTCGCTCACCGGGTTCAGCGCGAACACCGGCACGGTGACGGTGAGGCCGTCGCGCGCGTCACCGGGTTCGTGCAGGTAGTCGCAGCGGCAGTCCACGCCACCCAGGCGCAGCATCTTCGGGAAGGCCTGGCTGGTGACGCCGGCGGCCTCGTGGCGCATCAGCTCCTCGCGGCTGAAGTGCAGCAGCTTGGGCTCAGCCTTGCTGGCCTGGCGGTACCAGCGCTCAAGACTGGCGGTCGAGCACACCTCAGCCGGAATGTGGGCGTCGTAGAAGAGCTGGATCAGCTCGTCGTCCACCAGCACGTCCTGGCGCCGGCTCTTGTGCTCGATCTTCTCGACCTCGGCAATGCGCTTGGCGTTGTGGGCCAGGAAGGGCAGGTTGGATTCGATCTCGCCGCCCACCAGGGCCTCGCGGATGAAGATCTCGCGCGCCTTCACCGGGTCGATGCGGCCGAAGTTCACGCGCTTGCCCTGGTACAGCGTCAGGCCATAGAGCGTGCCGCGCTCCAGCGCCACCACCTCGCCGGCCTTCTTTTCCCAATGCGGCTCGGCCTGGTGGGTCTTGAGCAGATGCCCGCATTGCGCCAACACCCAGGCCGGGTCGATGTTCGCCAGCCCCCGGCCCCACAGGCGCGAGGTCTCGACCAGCTCCGCCGCCAGCACCCAGCGGCCCGGCTTCTTGGAAAGGTGCGCGCCCGGCCAAGGCCAGAACTTGATGCCGCGCGCACCGTTGTAGGCATTCGTGTCCTCGGTCTCGCTCTTGAGGCCGATGTTGCCCAGCAGGCCGGCCAGCAGCGCGCGGTGCAGCTGCTCGTACGTGGCCTCGCTCTCGTTCAGGCGCCAGCCCTGCTCGGCCACCACGCCGTGCAGCTGCTGGTGGATGTCGCGCCATTCGCGCACCTTGCGGGGGTTGATGAAGTGCTCGCGCAGCTTCGCCTCGTATTTCCGATGCGAAAGCTTGTGCTCGCCCTCCCCGCCCCGCGCGGTCTCCAGCCATTTCCAGAGCTTGAGCAGGCCGCTGAACTCGCTTCTCTCGTCGTCGAAGGGCTTGTGCTTGGCATCGGCCTGTTGCTGCTGCTCGGGCGGGCGGTCGCGCACGTCCTGGCTGCTGAGGCTGGACGCAATCACCAGCATCTCGCTCAGGGCTTGCTGGTCGCGCGCGGCCAGCAGCATGCGGCCCACGCGCGGGTCCAGCGGCAGCTTGGCGAGTTGCTTGCCGATCTCGGTGAGCTCGTTGGCTTCGTCCACCGCGCCCAGCTCGGCCAGCAGCTGGTAGCCGTCGGCAATCGCCTTGCCGGGCGGGGCTTCCAGGAAGGGGAAATCTTCCACCGCGCCCAGGCCGAGCGACTTCATGCGCAGGATCACGCCGGCCAGCGAGCTGCGCAGGATCTCAGGGTCGGTGAAGCGCGGGCGCTGGGCGAAGTCCTGTTCGTCGTACAGGCGCACGCAGATGCCGTTGCTGACACGGCCGCAACGGCCGGCGCGCTGGTTCGCCGCGGCCTGGCTGATGGGCTCGATCTGCAGCTGCTCGACCTTGTTGCGATAGCTGTAGCGCTTGACCCGCGCGGTGCCCGCATCGATGACGAAGCGAATGCCCGGCACCGTCAGCGAGGTCTCGGCCACATTGGTGGCCAGCACGATGCGCGGCGCGCCGTGCGGCTGGAAGATCTTGTCCTGGTCCTGCGGGGAGAGGCGCGCGAACAAGGGCAGCACGTCCACCCCGGGCGGGTGGTGGGCGCGCAGGGCCTCGGCCACCTCGCGGATCTCGCGCTCGCCGGGCAGAAAGACCAGGCAATCGCCCGGGCCGCTGCGCCAGAGCTCGTCCACGGCGTCGCGGATCGCGTCGGCCAGGCCGTAGTCCTTCTTTTCCTCGAAGGGGCGCCAGCGTTGCTCCACCGGAAAGAGGCGGCCGCTGACCTGGATCACCGGCGCCGGCCCCTTGCGGGAGGCGAAGTGATTGGCGAAGCGCTCGGCGTCGATGGTGGCCGAGGTGACGACCAGCTTCAGATCCGGCCGGCGCGGCAGGATGTTCTTCAGGTAGCCGAGCAGGAAATCGATGTTGAGGCTGCGCTCATGGGCCTCGTCAATGATCAGCGTGTCGTAGCGCTTGAGCAGCGGGTCGGTCTGGGTCTCGGCCAGCAGGATGCCGTCCGTCATCAGCTTGACCGAGGCGCCGGGGGTGAGCCGGTCGTTGAAGCGGATCTTGTAGCCCACCACCTCGCCCAGGGGCGAGTTCAGCTCTTCCGCAATGCGCTTGGCCACGCTGGTGGCGGCCAGGCGGCGTGGCTGGGTGTGGCCGATCAGGCGCCCGCCATTGCCCGTGCCGCGGCCCAGGGCCAGCGCGATCTTGGGCAGCTGGGTGGTCTTGCCCGAGCCGGTCTCGCCGCAGACGATGACCACCTGGTGGGCCTTGAGCGCAGCGGCGATCTCGTCACGACGCGCGCTGACGGGCAGGGACTCCGGGAAAGTGATCGGCGGAAGCGGCGCAGCCGGCCTGGGAGCAGGCCGGCTGCGGGTTTGTTCTTGATTCATTGCGGGCGCATTGTCCCGCGTGCCGGATCTAACTCTTGGGGCAGTAGGCAATTACCTGGAACACCGCGCCCTGCGGGTCCTGCAGCACTGCCATGCGGCCCACGGTCGGCACATCAAAGGGGCCGGCCAGGCAGTTCGCGCCCAGGCCTTTGGCCTTGCTCACGGTGGCATCGCAATCGGCTACGGTGATGTAGACACCCCAGCAAGGCGGCATGCCGGGCGGCGCGTCGGGCGGCATGGCCATCACGCCGGCCACGCTGGTATCGCCCACTTTGACGAGGTGGTAGGGGCCGGTGCCCATGTCCATGGTCTCGAAACGCCAGCCGAACAGGCCGCCGTAGAACTCGGTTGCGGCCTTGGGGTCCGTGGTGCTCAGCTCGCTCCAGCTGAAGGCACCAGGGGTCGCATAGATGTCCGTGAACTCCTTCATCGCACGCTCCTCCGGGGTTGGGAATGGGCGGCCATGCTCGCAGTTCGCTCCTGCGCGCGCCACCACCATTCGTCATGGCAAGCCGCTGCCGCACAATCTTGGGCTCCCCAGAATTTCCCTGATCGGCCCGGCCCATGAGCCTCGTTTTTCCGCACACCTTCGTGCCCTGGTTCCGTGCCGTGGCGCCTTACATCCACGCCTACCGCGGCGAGACCTTCGTGGTCGGCATGGCCGGCGAGCTGATTGCCGCCGGCAAGCTCTCGGTCTTCGCCCAGGATCTGGCGCTGATGCATGCGATGGGCATCCGCATCGTGCTGGTGCATGGCTTCCGCCCCCAGGTGGACGAGCAGCTGCGCCTGAAGAACCACCCGGCCCGCCACCACCGCGGCCAGCGCATCACCGATGCCGTGGCACTCGACTGCGCCCAGGAGGCCGCCGGACAGCTGCGCTTCGAGATCGAGGCCGCCTTCAGCCAGGGCCTGCCCAACACACCGATGGCCAACGCCACGCTGCGCGTGGTCAGCGGCAACTTCCTGACCGCCAAGCCGATCGGCATCATCGATGGCATCGACCACGAGCACAGCGGCTATGTGCGCCGGGCCGATGGCGTGGCCATCCAGCGCGCGCTCGATTCCGGCGCCATCGTGCTGCTCTCGCCCTTCGGTTTCTCGCCCACCGGCGAGGCCTTCAATCTGACGATGGAGGACGTGGCCACCGCCACCGCCATCGCGCTGCAGGCCGACAAGCTGATCTTCATGACCGAGACGCCCGGCGTGCACGAGGTGCCGGACGACCCCAGCAGCGCCATCGACACCGAATTGGCCGTGGCCGAAGCCGAACGCCTGCTGGCGCGCTGGCCCGAACCCGAGCAACCCACCGACCCCGGCTTCTACCTGCGCCATTGCGTCAAGGCCTGCCGCGCCGGCGTGGACCGCTCGCACATCCTGCCTTTCGCGGTGGACGGGGCCCTGCTGCAGGAGGTCTACACGCACGACGGCATCGGCACCATGGTGGTGGACGAAAAGCTGGAAAGCCTGCGCGAGGCCAGCAGCGACGATGTGTCCTCCATCATTGCCCTGATCGAACCCTTCGAGCGCGAAGGCGTGCTGGTCAAGCGGGATCGCACGGAGATTGAGCGCGATGTCGAGCTTTACACCGTGATCGAGCACGATGGCGTCATCTTCGGCTGCGCAGCGCTTTACCCCTATGTGGAAGCCGGCACCGCCGAGATGGCCGCGCTAACAGTGAGCCCGCAGTCCCAATCCCAGGGTGACGGCGAGCGCCTGCTCAAGCGCATCGAGCAGCGCGCCAAGGCCCAGGGCCTGAAATCCATCTTCGTGCTGACCACGCGCACCATGCACTGGTTCATCAAACGCGGCTTCGTGCAGGTGGACCCGGACTGGCTGCCCGAGGAACGCAAGCGCAAGTACAACTGGGACCGGCGCTCGCAAGTCCTTGTCAAACAACTGGGCTGAGCGACGCCGCTACAGTCCCGCCCCGATTTCACGTTCCCCGGAGTTGCCGCCATGGCCCGCACCGTTCAATGCGTTTACCTGAAGAAAGAGGCCGAAGGCCTGGACTTCCCGCCCTACCCCGCCCACACCCCACTGGGCCAGCGCATCTGGAACGAAGTCAGCAAGGAAGCCTGGGCCGCCTGGATCAAGCACCAGACCATGCTGGTCAATGAGAACCGGCTGAACCTGGCCGACCAGCGCGCCCGCCAATACCTGGCCCGCCAAATGGAACAGTTCTTCTTCGGCGGCGGAGCCGACGCGCCGGCGGGCTTCGTACCGCCGGCGGCCTGAGCGGCAGCTCAGGCCAGAAACTGGGACGCACAGCGGCAACAGTTCTTCTTCGGCGGCGGAGCCGACGCGCCGGCGGGCTACGCCGGGGCCGGTGACCCCGTCCTTCGGCAGGCACAAGCAGCCCACCGGGCTGTTTGCGTCCAGCCTCAGTTCCGCCGGCAGCCTGAGCGCCAGCGCAATTTGCGCCAACGCAAACACGAACCATTCTCATTCGCTAAACTCCGGGGCATCCGGCAATCCGCCGACGCCTCTGGAGTGCTCATGTTTCGTGCCCGTCTGGCCGGCCTGCTGGCCGCCGCCCTGACCCTCGCCCTGCCCGCCGCGCGCGCGCAGGACGCCGTTCTGAACCTGTATTCGGCCCGCCATTACCAAACCGACGAGGCCCTGTACGCCAACTTCACCAAGGCCACCGGCATCCGCATCCAGCGCATCGAAGCGGACGATGCCGGCATCCTGGCGCGGCTGAAGACCGAAGGGGCCGCCAGCCCCGCCGATGTGGTACTGCTGGTGGACGCTGCCCGCCTCGACATGGCGGAACGCGAGGGCCTGTTCCTGCCGTTCAAATCCGCCACGCTGGAACAGCGCGTGCCGGCCCAATACCACGCCGCAGCAGGCCCCCAGGGCAGTGCCTGGTGGGGCTTCTCGACCCGGGCCCGCGTCATCGTCTACAACAAGCTGAGCGTGCCGCGCGAGCAGGTGCTGCGCTACGAGGATCTGGCCGACCCGCGCCACAAGGGCAAGGTCTGCACGCGCTCCGGCTCTCACCCCTACAACCTCTCGCTGTTTGGCTCGCTCTACGAACGTCTGGGCGCCCAAGGGATGGAGAAATGGCTGGCGGGCGTGGTGGCCAACATGGCCCGCGCCCCGAAGGGCGGCGACACCGACCAGATTCGCGCCGTCGCGAGTGGCGAATGCCAAATTGGCCTGAGCAATAGTTACTACTTGGCGCGCATGATGCTTTCCAAGAAGCCCGAGGACCAGGCGGCCGTCGAGCAGATCGGTTTTGTGCTGCCCAATCAGCGCGATCAGGGCGCACATGTGAACATTGCCGGCGGCGCAATTGCACGGCACAGCAAGAACCGCGAGGCGGCGCAACGCTTCCTTGAATATCTCGCCAGCGATGCCGCGCAACGGTATTTCGCCGAAGGCAACAATGAATGGCCCGTGGTGGCCGGCCTGCGTACCGAGAACCCCGCGCTGAAGAGCATGGGGGAGTTCAAGGCTGAGACGATTCCCCTGAGCCGCGTAGCCGGAAATATTGCCGCGGTACAACAAATGCTGGATCGCGTTGGGTACAAGTAATTAACCGGGTATTGCCCGATGCCATTCTCTGGTTATCATGCGCCAAAGCTGCACGGGATGCAGCGCTTGGTTTCGAACCGGAAAGAGGTGGCATCGTGGCAACCCTGCAAGAACTGATGGCGCAACGCGCCGCACTCGACCAGCAAATCGCTGAAACCAAAGACCGCGAGCGCGGCGAGGCCATCGCCAAGGTGCGCGCCTTGATGAGCGAATTTGGGCTGACCCCGGCTGACCTCAGCCTGCGCAGCGGCCGCACGGCCACCAAGGCGCCGTCCAAGGTGGCCGCGAAATACCGCAACAAGGCCACCGGGGAAACCTGGAGCGGCCGTGGTCTGCAGCCCAAGTGGCTCAAGGCTGCCCTTGCCGGCGGCGCCAAACTCAGCGACTTCGCCGTCTAAAGCGCGCAATTCCACTCGACACCCGGCCTGGCAGCTTGCCAGGCCGGGTGTTGCTTTTTCTGCGCCCCTAAACTGCGGGCGTGATCCCCCCCGAGTTCCTTCAGCAGCTGCTGGGCCGCATCGACATCGTCGACGTGGTGGGCGCCCATGTGCAACTGAAGAAGTCCGGCGCCAGCCTCAAAGGACTCTGCCCTTTTCACGGCGAGAAAACCCCGAGTTTTCATGTCAGCCCGAGCCGGCAGACCTACCACTGTTTTGGCTGCGGCGCCCATGGCGATGCCCTGCGATTCCTGACCGAGCATTTGGGGCTCGGGTTTGTCGATGCGGTCCAGGATTTGGCGCGACGCGCCGGCCTGGAAGTTCCCGACGACCGCCGCAGCGTGGAGGAGCGCGCCCAGCAGGCCGAACAGAAGGCGCGGCAGAAGGATCTCAGCGAACTGCTGGCGCAGGCCGCGCAGCATTACCGCCAACAACTGAAGACCAGCGCACGCGCGGTCGAGTATCTGAAACAGCGGGGCCTGAGTGGCCGGATTGCCGCCCAGTTCGGCTTGGGCTATGCGCCGGCTGGATGGCGCGGATTGGCGCGTTGTTTTCCCGATTACGCCGACCCGCAACTGGAAGCCGCCGGCCTGGTAATTTCGAGTGAAGACAAGCTCGACGAGAGCGGCAATCCGCGGCGCTATGACCGCTTTCGCGACCGCATCATGTTTCCGATCCGGAACGTGGCCGGCGCCGTCATTGGTTTTGGCGGGCGGGTGCTGGATCAAGGCGAACCCAAATACCTGAACTCGCCCGAAACCCCCGTATTCGTCAAAGGCCAAGAGCTATATGGTCTTTACGAGGCCCGGCCCGCCATTCGCCGCGCCGGCCATGCGCTGGTGGTCGAGGGCTATATGGACGTGGTGGCGCTGGCGCAGTTCGGTATCGGTCAGGCGGTTGCGACCCTGGGTACGGCCTGCACCGGCGAGCATGTCAGCAAGCTGTTCCGCTTCACCGAAGACATCGTTTTCAGCTTCGACGGCGATGCCGCGGGCCGCCGTGCCGCCGCGCGTGCACTGGCAGCCTCGCTGCCGCATCTGGGTGAGCGCCGCCAGGTGCGCTTCCTGTTCCTGCCGACCGAGCACGATCCGGACTCCTATGTGCGCGAGCACGGCATGGCTGCCTTCGAGGCCTGCATCGCCGATGCCCAGCCACTGTCGCGCTTTCTGGTCGAGGTGGCATCAGAAGGTTGCCGCATGGACACCCCGGAGGGCCGCACCCGCTACCTCGCGCAGGCCAAACCCTTGTGGGTCGATTTGCCCGAAGGCCTCCTGAAGCGCCAGATGCTGGGCGAACTGGCGCGCCACGCCCGGCTGGACGACGCGGAACTGCAGTCGCTGTGGCAGGGAGACGGCGGCGCCCGAGCCCCTAGCCCACCCCAGGAGCGTCAGGAGCCCTATGCGGAGCGCAGCGGGGCGAGTGGCCCCTACGCCAAGAAGCCGTTTCGCAATGCCCGCCTCAAGGCGCCGAGCGGCCCGCTCCCGATCGCCAGCCCGGAGGACCAGTTGCTGCGCCTGCTGCTCTTGCACTCGGCCTGGTGGGAGTCCCTCAGCGCCGACGCCCATGCGCGACTGGTCCAGCGCGGCACGCCGCACGCCAAGGTCTTCGCGTGGCTGGACCGCCAGGTGATCGACCACGGCGCCCTGGCCTGGGCCGAGCTGCGGCTGCGGCTCGTCGAGGCGCTCGACCAGGCCGAGCTTCCCGCCAGCCTGCCGGCGCTGGACCTGGAGCGCCTGGATGAAATGGCTGCCGTGGAGCTGCAGCGCAGCGAAATGAACCGGCTGCTGGCCGCCGTCCTGACCGATCACGAGAACCTGAGCGCCATCCTGGGGCGCTCGGCGGTGGCGCTCAGGCCCAAAGGCTGATTCGAGCCCTCCAACGAGGCTTGAATCGGGGCCGAAGGAGCCCCGGCTGATGTGCCAGGTTCACGAGCAAACCGCCACTTCGACGGTAAAATAGAAGGTTTGCTGACGCCCATAGCGCCACCGCCCCAAAAGGACTTGCATGACCGCCAAAAAGCCCGCCGCCGCCCCTGAAGCCAAGAAAGCGACCAAGGCCGCTGCCGAAGAAACGGTGAAGAAAGCTGGCAAGGCAGCCAAGACCGCTGCCGTGGCGGAGGATGACAAGCCCAAGCGCGGACGCAAGCCCAAGGCCGCCACCGAGACGCCGAAGGCCAAGAAGGTCGAGGCCGAGGAAGACGAGGACCTGGGCGACATCGAGGCGGAACTGGAAGGCGAACCGGAAGCGGTGGACGAGCCCCAGGCTGCCGAGGCCAGCGAAGAAGAAAAGGCCAAGCCGCTGCGCATGAAGGTCAGTCGCGCCAAGGAGCGCGCGCTGATGCGCGAGTTCGGCCTGGACGACACCCAGCTGACCGAAGAGGAAGTGGCCAAGCGCCGCCACGAACTCAAGACCCTGATCAAGATGGGCAAGACGCGGGGTTTCCTGACGCATCAGGAGATCAACGACCACCTGCCCGAGAAACTGATCAACGAGGAAATCCTCGAGGCCATCGTCTCGATGCTCAACGACATGGGCATCGCGGTCTACGAGCAGGCACCCGATGCCGCCACGCTGCTGATCCAGGGCCAGAGCACCGCCGCCGCCTCGGAAGAGGAAGCCGAAGAAGCCGCCGAAGCCGCACTGTCCACGGTGGACTCCGAGTTCGGCCGCACGACTGACCCCGTGCGCATGTACATGCGCGAAATGGGCTCGGTGGAACTGCTGACCCGCGAAGGCGAAATCGAGATCGCCAAGCGTATCGAAGGCGGCTTGCAGGCCATGATGCTGGCGATCTCGGCCTCGCCCACCACCATCGCCGAGATCCTGTCGCTGGCCGACAAGATCCGCGCTGGTGAGATGCAGATCTCGGACGTCGTCGACGGCTTCGTGTCCGACGACGAGGCCGATGACTATGTGGCCGAAGAAGATTTCGACGAATTCGACGAGGAAGACGACGACGACGGCCAGGGCGGCAGCAAGGCCCTGACCAAGAAGCTCGAAGAGCTGAAGAACGCCGCGCTGGTGAAGTTCGACAACCTGTCGACCCACTTCGACAAGATGCGCAAGGCCTTCGAGAAGGACGGCTACAAGAGCCCCTCCTTCAACAAGGCCCAGGAAGCCATCAGCGCTGAGATGATGACGCTGCGCTTCACGGTCAAGACCATCGAGCGCCTGTGCGACATCCTGCGCTCGCAGGTGGATGACGTGCGCAAGTTCGAGCGCGAGATCCGCCGCATCGTGGTGGACAAGTGCGGCATGCCGCAGGAGCAGTTCATCAAGGTCTTCCCGCCCAATGTGCTGAACCTGCAGTGGGCGGTGAAGGAGTCGCAGGCTGGCAAGCCCTACTCCGCCGTGGTCGGCCGCAACCTGCCGGCCATCCAGGAACTGCAGCAGAAGTTGATCGACATCCAGTCCAAGGCGGTCGTGCCGCTGGAGGACCTCAAGGAGATCAACAAGCACATGAACGCCGGCGAGCGCGCCAGCCGCGACGCCAAGAAGGAAATGATCGAGGCCAACCTGCGCCTGGTCATTTCGATCGCCAAGAAGTACACGAACCGCGGCCTGCAGTTCCTGGACCTGATCCAGGAAGGCAATATCGGCCTGATGAAGGCGGTGGACAAGTTCGAATACCGCCGCGGCTACAAGTTCTCGACCTACGCGACCTGGTGGATCCGTCAGGCCATCACGCGCTCGATCGCCGACCAGGCCCGCACCATCCGCATCCCGGTTCACATGATCGAGACGATCAACAAAATGAACCGCCTCTCGCGCCAGCATCTGCAGGAGTTCGGCTTCGAACCCGACGCCCCGACGCTGGCCGAGAAGATGGAGATGCCCGAGGACAAGATCCGCAAGATCATGAAGATCGCCAAAGAGCCGATCTCCATGGAAACGCCGATCGGTGACGACGACGACAGCCACCTGGGCGATTTCATCGAGGACACGAACAACGTGGCCCCGGTGGAAGCCGCGATGCAGGCCGGCCTGCGCGATGTCGTCAAGGACATCCTCGACAGCCTGACCCCGCGCGAAGCCAAGGTGCTGCGCATGCGCTTCGGCATCGAGATGCAGAGCGATCACACGCTGGAAGAGGTGGGCAAGCAGTTCGACGTCACGCGCGAACGCATCCGCCAGATCGAGGCCAAGGCGATCCGCAAGCTCAAGCACCCGAGTCGCAGCGACAAGCTGCGCACTTACTTGGAAAACCTGTAAGTCCAGCGCATGGCTCACCAAGAGGCCGGGCACTGCCCGGCCTTTTTCATGCCCCCGCGCAAGGCGCGTGCGGAATTACCGGCTTTACACTGAAAGTCCCTCAGCCGACTTTCCAACTTTGATTCGATGACGCAGATCCGGCAACGCGCTGTCGTCTTCGCAGATCTGCGCGGCAGCACTGCGCTGTTCGAGAACCTGGGCAATGCCGAGGCCACCTCGGTGGTGACGCACACCATCGGGCTGATGCGCCAGTCGATCGAAGCCTGCGGCGGACGCGTCGTCAAGACGCTGGGCGATGGCCTGATGGCCGTCTTTGAGTACCCCAGCGATGCACTGAGTGCCGCCGTCGCCATGCACGACGCGCTCGGCCAGTTGGTGGAGCAGGGGCGCCAGCGCGGAGCCTCGCCGGGGCTGCGCTCGCTGCGGTTGCAGGTGGCGATGTCCTTTGGTGAAGTGGTGGACATGGCGGGCGATTGCTTTGGCGACGCCGTCAATGTGGCCGCCCGTCTGCTGGACCATGCGGGCGACAACGAAACCCTGGTGACCGCCGAATTCCATGCCGAGCTGGCCCCGGCGGAGCGCACGCGCTTTCGCAGCCTGGACGGCATCAAGGTGCGCGGCCGGGTCGAGCCTGTGCATGTCCACGTGCTGGACGCTCCGGTGCGCGATACCGATGGGGCCGCCACCCAGTTTGGCGACGCCGCCTTCTCGCCGCCCGCACCCGATGGCATCCGCCTGACCTGGCTGGACAACGAGCGGGTTTTCGACATCGAGCAGTTGCCCATCGTGCTGGGCCGCAGCACCGAGGCGGCCTTCTGCATCACCGATGCCCGCGTCAGCCGCTCCCATGCACGCATTGACTGGCACGCCGGCAGCTACACGCTGACGGACCTGAGCTTCAACGGCAGCTATGTGCGCTTTGGCACCAGTGGCGAAGTGCTGCCGCTGCGCCGCAACTCCTGCACGCTGCATGGCTCGGGCTCGATCGGTTTGGGCAGTTCGCCCGCTGAGCTGGATGCCCCGGTCGTGCGCTTCGAAGTGCTGCACTTCGCCGATACCCTGCCCCACCTCCGCTGATGTCCGTTTCTCATGACCATGGCCGCCCGCCGGCGGTCGGCCTGCTGCTGTGCAATCTAGGCAGCCCCGATGCGCCCGAGACCGGTGCCGTGCGCCGCTACCTGGCGGAATTTCTCTCCGACCCCCGCGTGGTCGAGATCCCGCGGCCGGTCTGGTGGCTGATCCTGCACGGCATCATCTTGCGCACCCGGCCGGCCAAGAGTGCGGCCAAGTACGCCAGCGTCTGGATGAAGGAAGGCGCGCCGCTCAAGGTCCACACCGAGGCCCAAGCCAAGCTGCTGCAGGGCTGGCTGGGCGAGCGCGAGCACAAGGTGCTGGTGCGCTGGGCCATGCGCTACGGCAACCCCAGCATTGCCAGCCAGCTCGATGCCCTGCGCGCCGCGGGCGCCCAGCGCATCCTCGTCTTCAATGCCTACCCGCAGTACTGCGCCGCCACCAGCGCCAGCGTGATGGACAAGGTCAACGAGTGGCTGCAGGCGCAGCGCTGGCAGCCCGAGCTGCGCGTCATCAACCAGTACCACGACCACCCTGCCTACATCGAGGCCCTGGCAACCCAGGTACGCGCGCATTGGCAGCGTGAGGGCGGCCCGCATGCCCCGCTGGTGATGAGCTTTCACGGCATGCCCGAGCGCACCTTGCACCTGGGCGACCCCTATTTCTGCCATTGCCACAAGACCGCGCGCCTGCTGGCCGAGGCCATGCAACTGCCCAAAGGCAGCTGGCAGGTGGCGTTCCAGAGCCGCTTCGGCCGCGCCAAATGGCTGGGACCCAGCACCGAGCATGTGCTCACCGAACTAGGCCGCGCCAAGCACGAGGCGGTGGATGTGATCTGCCCCGGCTTTGCAGCCGATTGCCTGGAGACGCTGGAGGAGATCGCCATGGAAGGCGCCGAGACCTTCAAGGCCGCCGGGGGCGGGCAGCTGCGCTACATCCCCTGCCTCAACAGCAGCGAGGCCGGCATGCGCGCCCTGGGCACCCTGGCCGAGCAGCATCTGCAAGGCTGGCCGACCCGCGAACTGCCTGATGCCGCCGCCCTGGCGGCGCAGCGCGAACGCGCCCTGGCACTGGGGGCGCCGCGCTGATGGCCGACGCGCCCGCCAGCATGCGCCTGGACAAATGGCTCTGGGCGGCGCGCTTCTTCAAGACGCGCGCCCTGGCCGTCGAGGCCGTCGAAAAGAATCGCGTGGACGTGAATGGCCAGGCGGCCAAGCCTGGGCGCGATGTGCGACCGGGCGATCGCATCGGCCTGACCCAGCCCGGCTGGCGGCGTGAGGTGGAGATCCTGGGACTTTCAATGACCCGCGGTCCCGCCCCGGTGGCGCAGGCCCTCTACCGCGACACCGAGCAAAGCCTGCGCGACGCCGCCGCCGCGGCCGAGCGACGCCGGCTCAGCCCCGAACCCGCCAGTGCCATCGAGCAAGGCCGCCCCACCAAGAAGGACCGCCGGGCGCTGCAGGACTGGGACCGCTGGAGCGTGGAGCTCGATCGGGAGTAGCGCCGGCCCTGGCCCCGGACTTTCCCTGAGCGAAAATCTGCCCCCTTGAATTCCGGCCCGCCAGCCCCAGGTGTGCGCCAGAACCCCGTTCGGCCCTCTCAGTGTGGGCCTTCGTTTTTTTGCGACGACACCATGAACCCCGAGATGCCGACCCCCGAGCAGGACCTGAACCAGGAACCGCAGGCCGCACTGCAGGACCCCGCGGCCGAGATTGACAGCCTCAAGGCCCGGCTGGCCGAGATGAGCGACGCCTATCTGCGCGCCAAGGCCGAGGCCGAGAACATCCGCCGCCGAGCTGAAGAGGAGAGCTCCAAGGCGCGCAAGTACGCCGTCGAGGGCTTTGCCGAGGCCATGCTGCCGGTGCTGGACAGCCTGGAGGCCGCCATCGGGCTGCCCAACGCCAGCAATGAGCAGCTGCTGGAGGGCACGCATGCCACTCGCCGCCAACTGGTGCAGGCGCTGGAGCGCAACAAGGTGGTCGAGATCAACCCGCCCGCCGCTGCCAAGTTCGACCCGCACCAGCACCAGGCCATCTCCATGGTGCCTCTGCCTGCCGACGTTCAGCAGGAACCCAACACCATAGTGGCTGTGCTGCAAAAGGGCTACCTGATTGCCGACCGCGTACTGCGTCCGGCCCTGGTGACGGTGGCCGCACCCAAATGAACCTGCTGGCTGCGGGGTCTTGAAAGCCCCCACAGCGCACCCAGATACACCGCATTCCCTCAAAGCATTCAAGGAGCACCTTCATGGGCAAGATCATCGGCATTGACCTCGGCACCACCAACAGCTGTGTGGCCATCCTGGACGGCACCACCACCCGCGTCATCGAGAACGCGGAGGGTGCGCGCACCACCCCGTCCATCATTGCCTACATGGAGGACGGCGAGGTGTTGGTCGGCGCCCCGGCCAAGCGCCAGGCCGTCACCAACCCCAAGAACACCCTGTACGCGGTAAAGCGCCTGATCGGCCGCAAGTTCACCGAGAAGGAAGTGCAGAAGGACATCGACCTGATGCCCTACACCATCGCTGCCGCCGACAACGGCGACGCCTGGGTGGAAGTGCGCGGCAAGAAGATGGCCCCGCCGCAGGTCAGCGCCGAAGTGCTGCGCAAGATGAAGAAGACCGCCGAGGACTTCCTCGGCGAGGAAGTGACCGAAGCCGTGATCACGGTGCCGGCCTACTTCAACGACAGCCAGCGCCAGGCCACCAAGGACGCCGGCCGCATTGCCGGCCTGGAAGTCAAGCGCATCATCAACGAGCCCACCGCCGCGGCCCTGGCCTTCGGCCTGGACAAGGCCAGCAAGGGCGACCGCAAGATCGCTGTCTATGACCTGGGCGGCGGCACCTTCGACATCTCGATCATCGAGATCGCCGATGTCGATGGCGAGAAGCAGTTCGAGGTGCTGAGCACCAACGGCGACACCTTCCTGGGCGGCGAAGACTTCGACCAGCGCATCATTGACTACATCGTCACCGAGTTCAAAAAGGAACAAGGCGTCGACCTGACCAAGGACGTGCTGGCCCTGCAGCGCCTGAAGGAAGCTGCCGAGAAGGCCAAGATCGAGCTGAGCTCGGCCGCCTCGACCGACGTCAACCTGCCTTACATCACCGCCGATGCCTCGGGCCCGAAGCACCTGAACATCAAACTGACCCGCGCCAAGCTGGAAGCCCTGGTGGACGAGCTGATCGAGCGCACCATCGAGCCTTGCCGCGTCGCCATCAAGGACGCCGGCGTGAAGGTCGGTGAGATCGACGACATCATCCTGGTGGGCGGCATGACCCGCATGCCCAAGGTCCAGGAAGCCGTGAAGGCCTTCTTCGGCAAGGAGCCGCGCAAGGACGTCAACCCCGACGAGGCCGTGGCCGTCGGTGCCGCCATCCAGGGCTCGGTCCTGAGCGGCGACCGCAAGGACGTGCTGCTGCTGGACGTCACCCCGCTGAGCCTGGGCATCGAGACCCTGGGCGGCGTGATGACGAAGATGATCAAGAAGAACACGACCATCCCGACCAAGTTCGCGCAGACCTTCTCGACCGCCGACGACAACCAGCCGGCCGTGACGATCAAGGTCTACCAGGGCGAGCGCGAGATGGCGCAGGCCAACAAGAGCCTGGGTGAGTTCAACCTCGAAGGCATTCCGGCCGCACCGCGCGGCGTGCCGCAGATCGAGGTCACCTTCGACATCGACGCCAACGGCATCCTGCACGTCAGCGCCAAGGACAAGGGCACCGGCAAGGAAAACAAGATCACCATCAAGGCGAACTCGGGCCTGAGCGAGGCCGAGATCGAGAAGATGGTCAAGGACGCCGAGCTCAACGCCGCCGAGGACAAGAAGAAGCTCGAACTGGTGCAGGCCAAGAACCAGGGCGACGCCATGGTGCACTCGGTGAAGAAGAGCCTGAGCGAGTTCGGCGACAAGCTGGAAGCCGACGAGAAGACCAAGATCGAGGCCGCCATCAAGGAGTTGGAAGACACCTTGAAGGACAGCGAGGACAAGGCCGCCATCGAAGCCAAGACCGAAGCCCTGATGAAGGCCAGCCAGAAGCTGGGCGAGAAGGTCTACGAGCAGGCCCAGGCGGCCCAAGGCGCGGCGGGTGCGGCCCCGGGCGCCGATTTCCAGCAGGCCCAGCAACCTCACTCGGCGGGAGGCGCGCAAGCCAAGCCGGCCGACGACAACGTCGTGGATGCCGAGTTCAAGGAAGTCAAGGACAACAAGTAAGCCCTGCCCGGGCCTCAGACCAGCCCGGGCATGCCGCCCGGGCTTTTTGATTTCTCAAGAACACCATGGCCACCAAGCGCGATTTCTACGAAGTACTCGGCGTCGCCAAGAACGCTGACGACGACGCCATCAAGAAGGCCTACCGCAAGCTGGCCATGAAGTACCACCCGGACCGCAATCAGGGTGAGGACGCCAAGAAGGCCGAGGAGAAGTTCAAGGAGGCCAAGGAGGCCTACGAGATGCTCTCCGACCCGCAAAAGCGGGCCGCCTACGACCAGTACGGCCACGCCGGCGTGGACCCGAACATGGGCGGCGGGCGCGGCGGCCCTGAAGGCTTTGGCGGCTTTGCCGACGCCTTCGGCGACATGTTCAACGACATCTTCGGCGGGGCGGCCGGCCGCCGCGGGGGCGGGGGCGGGGGCGGGGGCCAGCGTGTTTACCGCGGTGCGGATCTGTCCTATTCGCTGGAGATCACGCTCGAAGAAGCGGCCAACGGCCACGACACGCAGATCCGCATTCCCACCTGGGAGAGCTGCGGCACCTGCAATGGCACGGGCGCCAAGCCCGGCACCAGCGCCAAGACCTGCGGCCACTGCAACGGCAGCGGCACGGTGCACATGCGCCAGGGCTTCTTCTCGATCCAGCAGACCTGCCCGCACTGCCACGGCAGCGGCAAGATCATTCCCGACCCCTGCGGCGCCTGCCATGGCGCGGGCAAGCTCAAGAAGACCAAGACCCTGGAAGTCAAGATTCCGGCCGGCATCAGCGAGGGCATGCGCATCCGCTCGGCCGGCAATGGCGAACCGGGCGTCAACGGCGGCCCGCCGGGCGATCTGTACATCGAGATCCACCAGAAGCAGCACGAGATCTTCGAGCGCGATGGCGACGACCTGCACTGCACGGTGCCGGTGCCACTGACCACCGCGGCCCTGGGCGGCAGCACGGAAGTGCCGACGCTGGGCGGCAAGGCCGAGATCGAACTGCCCGAGGGCACCCAGCATGGCAAGACCTTCCGCCTGAAGGGCAAGGGCATCAAGGGCCTGCGCTCCAGCTACCCCGGCGATCTGTACTGTCACATCTCGGTGGAGACCCCGGTGAAGCTGACCGAGCACCAGCGCAAGCTGCTCAAGGAGTTGGACAAGAGCTTCCGAGAGGGCGGCGAACGCCACTCCCCGAGCACCAAGAGTTGGGCCGACCGAGTCAAAGATTTGTTTAAATAAGTGCGCTAAGTCGCTGAAAATGAAGCATTCGGGCAACACCCAACGGGCTTGCCCTCTCAAGTTCAGTGGCATTTAGGACGAAGAATCGGGAGGCTTTCGCCTCCCTTTTCGTTTATCGGCATGCAAATCGACAGCACGATCCACAAGGCCAACGCCTTGGTGATCGACAGCAACGCCAACGCCCGCAGCCTGATCACCGCCCAGTTGCGTGAGATCGGCGTGGGGTATGTGCGGGCGGTCACACGCGTCAAGGACGCCCGCATCGTGCTGGAGAACGCCCCCTTCGATCTGGTGATCTGCGATTACCACTTCGAGGGTCACGACGAATCGGGCCAGGACCTGCTGGACGAGTTGCGCCGCGAGCAGCTGCTGCCCTACTCCACCGTCTTCATGATGGTGACCGCCGAGGCCACCTACTCCAAGGTGGCCGAGGCCGCCGAAGCCGCGCTGGACGGCTATCTGATCAAGCCCTACACGCTCACGGCGCTGGCCGAGCGGGTGCAGTCGGCACGCCACCGCAAGCGCGTGCTCAAGGGCATCTTCGAGGCCATCGAGGCCCAGAACTTCGACCTCGCCGCCGAGCTCTGCCTGGAGCGCTTTCACAAGCGCCAGGAGTTCTGGCTGTTTGCCGCGCGTATCGGCGCCGAGCTGCTGCTGCGCCTGCGCCGGCCCGACGAGGCCAAGACCCTGTACGAGGCCATCATCGCGGCCAAGACCGTGCCCTGGGCCAAGCTCGGCGTGGCGCGCTCCGAATTTGCGTCCGGCAATCTGGCGCAGGCCCGCCGCACGCTGGAGAACCTGATCGGCGAGATGCCCGACCACGCCGACAGCTACGACGTGCTGGGCCGCATCCACATGGAGCAGGGCGAGATTTCCGCCGCCCTGGCCACCTACCGCACCGCCGCCGAGCTGACACCGGGCTGCCTGCTGCGCATGCAGCGCTCGGGCACCCTGTCCTTCTACGCCGGCGAGCGCAACGAGGCACTCAAGATCCTGGAGCGGACCATCGCCTCGGGCCTGCGCTCGAAGCTCTTCGACATGTACACCCTGGTGCTGGTGGCCCTGATGCGCTACGACAAGCGCGACAGCAAGGGCATCAAGCACACCCTGGATTCGCTGCACCGGCAAATCGAGCGCGTGCCCGATTCGCCGCGCCTGCTGCGCCTGCAGACCGCCATCCAGGCCTTGCTGGCGATGCTGGAAAAGCGCAGCGCCGACGCCCTGACCGCTGCGCGCCGCCTGGCTGCCGAGCTGGACCAGCCGCACGCCGACCACGAGGCGGCCAGCCTGGTGATCGCCGTCTGGGTGCGCCTGGCCGCGGCCGATCTGCGCCTGGAAGAGATGAACGAGATGTTCCAGCGCCTGGGCATGCGCTACTGCAATTCCAAGGCCAGCACCGAGGTCCTGGTCTCGATGGCCGACGGGCACGAGGCCACCGTCCAGACCCTGAAGGACTGCCACGCCAAGGTGTTCGAGATCGCCGAGACGGCGATGAAGCAGGCCTTGCGCGGCAATGCCACCGGCTCGGTGGAGTTGCTGATCCAGCAGGGCGACCAGACCCGCAATTCCAAGCTGATCGACATGGCGATGTCGGTGCTCAAGCGCCACGAAGAAAAGATCGAAGCGGCCGCCACGATGGAGCTGCGCATCGGTGAGCTGCAGGACCGTTGGGTCAAGCCTCTGGGCGCCAGCGTCGGCCGGGCGCGCCAAGCCGGCGGCGTGGCGCTGCGCGGCTAGAACAGTTCGCCCTGCCCTGCCGGCCCCGGCGGGCGGAAGCGGCTGAAGTCGTAATCGAAGCGCTGGCGCCCCAGCCCCAGCCGGGCGCAGGCCTTGATGAAGCGCTGGCGCAGCAGTTCGGCCCAGACGCCCTCGCCCGTCATGCGGCTGCCAAAGCGGGCTTCGTTGTCCTTGCCCCCACGCATCTCGCGCACGCGCGCCATCACGCGCGCGGCGCGGCCGGGGTAGTGGCGCTGCAGCCAGTCCTGGAACAGCTCGCTCAGCTCCCAGGGCAGGCGCAAGGGGATGGAGAAGGCCCGCTGCGCACCGGCCGCCTGGGCGGCGGCCAGCACCTGTTCCAGCTCGGGCTCGTTGATGAAGGGAACGGTGGGCGAGACGCTGACGCCGACCGGGATGCCCACCGCCGTGAGGCGCTCGATCAACTGCAGGCGCCGTGCCGGGCTGGCGGCGCGCGGCTCCAGCACACGGGCCAGCTCGGGGTCCAGGGTGGTGAGGCTGATGTAGGCGCAGAACAGGCGCTGGGCCGCCAGCGGGGCCAGCAGGTCGAGGTCGCGCTCGATGCCCGCCCCCTTGGTGATGATGGAGAAGGGGTGGTGGCATTCGGCCAGCACCTCGATCACGCCGCGCGTGATGCGCAGCTTGCGCTCGGCGGGCTGGTAGCAGTCGGTGGCCGCACCCAGGCACAGGCGCAGCGGCCGGTAGCCGGGGGCAGAGAGTTCTTCGCGCAAGGCCTGGGCCGCGTTGGCCTTGGCGACGAGGCGGGTCTCGAAGTCCAGGCCCGGCGAGAGGTTCAGGTAGCTGTGCGTGGGCCGCGCGTAGCAATAGATGCAGCCGTGTTCGCAGCCACGGTAGGGGTTGATGGAGAGCTCGAAGCCGATGTCGGGCGAGTCGTTGCGCGAGAGGATGCGGCGCGCTGGCTCCTCGCGAATTTCGGTGCGCGGGGGCGCCGGGGCGCCTTCCTCGTCGTCCTGCGGCCAGCCGTCGTCTTCGGCCTGGCGGTCCAGACGCTCGAAGCGGTGTGGCATCGCCGTGGCGGCGCCGCGGCCTTTCAGGCTGGCGGGGGCTTGAAGGGGTTTCCAGTCGCTGTCGCTCATGGGCTGTACCTCAATGGAAATCACGGCTGCGCGTGGGCAGACGGCCGAGCCAGGGGCTCAGATCCACCAGGCGGTGGGCGATCAGGTGGCAGACGCCGGCCTCGCGCTGCCAGATGCCCCACACGCCCAGCAGGCGCGCGTGCAGCAGTTCGGCACGGAACTGCAGGCGCACCTTCTTCCAGACGATGACCTGCACCGAGCCGTGCTCGTCCTCCAGGCTCAGGAAGGTGACGCCCTTGGCCGTGCCGGGCTGCTGGCGGTTGGTGACGATGCCGGCCGCGCGCGCCAGGCGGCGGTTGGGCAGGGCCTGCAAGGCCGCGCCATCGGCATAGCCCAGGCCCTGCAAGGCGCTGCGCAGCAAGGCCATGGGGTGCTGGCGCAGGGTCAGGCCCAGGGCGTGGTAGTCCCACAGCACCTCCTCGCCCTGGGGTGCGGCGGGCAGCTGCAGCGGGGCTTCAAAGATCGGTGCGTCCTGCAGCAAGCTGGGCAGCTTGGCCAGGGCGGCGGCGTCCCAGCGCTGCTGGCGGCGCTGGCCGGCCAGGTCGGCCAGGGCATCGGCGGCGGCCAGGGCCTGCAGGTCGGAGCGCTCCAGGCGGGCGCGCCGAGCCAGTTCCTCGGCGCTGGCAAAGGGGCGGCGGCGCGGGTCGGGCGGGGCGTAGGGGCCGCGGGCCCAGGGGTCGTCGGGCTCGCCCGGCGGCGTGGCCTGGGTGCGCGGGCTGCCCTCCCCTTCGCGTGCGGCCAGCAGGGCGCGCGCGGCGGCTTCGCGCAGGTCGCGCACTAGGTGCAGGCCCAGGCGCACCGCGCCCTCTTCCAGCGTGCTTTCCCAGAAGCTCGCGTTCACGCATGGCGGGCGCAGCTCGATGCCATGGCGCGCGGCGTCCTGCACCAGCTGGCTGGGGGTGTAGAAGCCCAGGGGCTGGCTGTTCAGTAGGGCCACCAGGAACACCGCCGGGTGGTGGCGCTTGATCCAGCTGCTGGCGTAGGTGAGCAGCGCGAAGCTGGCGGCATGGCTCTCAGGGAAGCCGTACTCGGCAAAGCCCTGGATCTGCTGGTAGATGCGCTCGGCGAAGGCTTGCGGGTAGCCGCGCTCGCGCATGCCGTCGAAGAGGCGCTGGCGGAAGGGCGAGAGGTCGCCATGGCGCGTCCAGGCCGCCATGCCGCGGCGCAGCTGGTCGGCCTCGCCGCCGGTGAAGCCGGCGGCGATCATGGCCACCTGCATCACCTGCTCCTGGAAGATCGGCACGCCCAGCGTGCGCTCCAGCGCGGGCTTGAGCGCCTCGCTCGGGTAGTCCGGCGCCTCCAGGCCCTGGCGGCGCTTCAGGTAGGGGTGCACCATGCCGCCCTGGATGGGCCCGGGCCGCACGATGGCCACCTGCACCACCAGGTCGTAGAAACGGCGCGGCTGCAGGCGCGGCAGCATGGCCATCTGGGCGCGGCTTTCCACCTGGAACACGCCCACCGAATCGGCACGGCAGAGCATGGCGTAGGTGGCCGGGTCTTCGGGCGGGATGTCTTGCAGGCGCATGCGGGTGCCACGCTGCCAGCTCAGCAAGTCCAGCGCGCGGCGCAGGCAGCTCAGCATGCCCAGGGCCAGCACGTCCACCTTCATCAGTCCCAGGGCCTCAAGGTCGTTCTTCTCCCACTGGATGACGGTGCGGTTCACCATGGCGGCGTTCTCGATCGGCACCAGACGCGAGAGCAGGCCCTTGGTGAGCACGAAGCCGCCAACATGCTGGCTGAGGTGGCGCGGCATGTCGATGAGCTCACCCGCCAGCTGGAACAGCAGCTGCAGGCGGCGGTCCTGCGGGTCGATGCCTTCGGGGGCGACGGGCTGCAGCGCCTCGTCCCACCACTGGTGTTCCTTGGCAATGCGCTCCACCTGCTCGGGCGCCAGGCCCAGGGCCTTGCCCACATCGCGAATGGCCGAACGCGGCCGGTAGCGGGTGACCACGGCCGTGAGCCCGGCGCGGCGCCGCCCGTACTTGGCGTAGAGGTACTGGATGACTTCCTCGCGGCGCTGGTGCTCGAAGTCGACGTCGATGTCGGGCGGCTCGTCGCGCTCGGCGCTGATGAAGCGTTCCAGCAGGGTGTTGCCGCGCGCAGGGTCCACTTCGGTGATGCCCAGGCAAAAGCAGACCGCGCTATTGGCCGCCGAGCCCCGCCCCTGGCAAAGGATGCCGCGGCCGCGCGCGAAGTCGACGATGTCGGCCACGGTCAGGAAGTAGTGCTCGTACTTCAGCTGATGGATCAGCTGCAGCTCCTTGTCGAGCTGTGCGCGCACGCCCGCGGGCACGCCGGCCGGCCAGCGCCGCGCCGCGCCGGCCCAGGTCAGTGCCGCCAGATGGGCCTGCGGCGTCAGGCCGGGCGGCACCACCTCGTCGGGGTACTCGTAGCGGATCTCGTCCAGGCTGAACGTGCAGCGCGCGGCCACCACCAGGGTCTGGGCGATCCATTCCGCCGCATAGGGGGCGCCCAGCCGGCGCAGGTGCGCAGCCGCATTGGGCTCCAGGCGTTGACCGCATTCGCGCAAAGGGGTGCGCAGGCGGATCGCCGTCATCACATCCTGCAGGGGCTTGCGCTGGGCGCGGTGCATCGCTACCCACGGCGCCGCCACCAGGGGCAAGGCGGTCTGCTCGGCCAGCCAGCGCAGGCGCTGGCACCAGCGCGCGTCGTCCAGCTGCTGCGGCAGGTCCACGCCCAGCCAGGCGCGGCCGCTGAAGTGCTTGAGCAGCCAGCGGCCGATGCCCAGCAGCTCGGCATCGCGCGCGCGCCGGCTGGGCAGGGCGATGGCCAGCAGGCCGCCCAGGTGCTGCGGCTGGATGCCGCGCCAGTCCAGCCGGTAGCTGCCCTTGGGCGCGCTGCAGCGCAGGTCGGTGATGAACTGGCTGAGGTTGCCGTAGGCCTCGCGGTCGGTGGCCAGCAGGATCAGGCGGAACAGCGGGCCGCTGTCCGGCGCGGGCAACTCCAGCCCGGCATCCAGGCCGCGCAGCTGGGCATCGGGCGCCGCCCGCGCGGTGAGGGCCGCGTTGCGCTGCACATCGAAGCGCGCGCCGATCAAGAGCTTCAAGCCCGCGGCCTGGGCCGCCAGATGCGCGCGCACCGCGCCGGCCAGGCTGCAGTCGTCGGTGATCGCCAAGGCGCCCAGGCCCAGGGCCTGGGCCTGCTGCACCAGCTCCTCGGGGTGGGAGGCGCCGATCAGGAAGCTGAAATTGCTCAGCACCTGCAAGGCCGCCTGCGGCGGGTGGACGGTGCTCACGCAAACATCCCATGCAGGAACCAGGCCGCTTCGCCGCGTGCCGCACGGCGCTCGCGGAACAGCCAGAGCAGGCCGGCACGCGCGCTGTGGGCCAGGTAGTAGTCGCGGCTGCAGGCCGGGGCCTCGGTATCCCACCAGCCGGCCTCGATGCGCTGCGGCCCGGCCAGCAGGGTCAGCGGGCCCTGGTAGAGCGGCTGCTCGCCCAGCGCGCGCAGGGGCTGGGGCGGGTTCAGCAGCCAGCTGGGCTGCGGCCATTGCGCTGGGGCTTCGGGGCGGTTCTGGGCAGCGGATGGGCGGGGCGCGTCCTGCCAGGGCTGCCAGCGCTGCTGGCATTCGGGGCGATGGTCAGACACCGGGCGGGCCTGGCGCACCTGTTCCTTGCCCAGGCGCACCGAAAGACGCGCCAGCAGCTCATCCAGGCTCTCGCCATCGGCGCGCTGGGCCTCGGCACCGGCGCTCAGCAGGCTCGCGCTGGCTTCCGCCAGAGGTTCGGCGTGTTCGATGCGCAGCCACAGGTCGCTGACCGGCGCGGGCAGGCTCAGGCGCTGCAGGTGCTCGGCCAGCAGGCGCTGCCAGCTGCGCAGGCGCCGGTGCGGGGCGCTGGCGGCCAGCCGGATCTGGCCGCCTGGCCCCAGATCGCGCGCACGCATGGCGTCGAACTGCCAGCCGAACTGCAGCTCGGCCGCGCCGGCATGGCGGGCCGATAACCACAAGCAGGCCGCCTGCAGCAGGGGCTCGGCTGCCTGCAGCAAGGCCTGGGCCTGTTCGCAGCGCTGCGGCAGCTCGCGCTTGGCCTCGAAGTGCTCGGGAGCCTGACACCAGTCATGCGCCTCGGCGCCCTGCCCCAGCGCGGCATCCAGCTCGCGCAGCGGGGCCACCCCCACGCGCCGAACCAGCGCCGCGCGCGGCAGGCGGCGCAGATCGCCCAGGCGGCGGCAGCCCAGGCCATGCAGCAGCGGCAGGTGCTCCTGGGCGCTGCCCAGCACGCTCAGCGGCAGGGCGTCCAGTTGCGCAGCCAGGTTGCCGGCCGCGGCCTCCGCCAGTTCGCCCGGCGTGGCCGCACGCGCCAGCAGCAGGGCCGCGCGGCTGTTCGGTGCCCAGGCCAGGCTGGCTTGGCCCACCCCCACCAGGTCTTGCAGCTCGGCCAGCAGACGCTGCTGCAGGTGCGCACGCCCACCGAACAAGCGCAGGCTGGCCGCCAGTTCCAGCACCAGGGCCTCCTCCAGCCGCGCCACCCGGGGCGTGAACTGCAGGGCCCACCACACCAGCGCCTCCGGCCAGGGGCCGGCGGCACGCCGCAAGGCCAGCCACAGCATGCGTCACCCCGCCGCTTCCAGCTGGCGCGCCCGCACCGCGGCGAGGGGCTGGGGAATGGGCAGCACCGCCCGCAGCGTGGGCGGCGGCGCGTGCAGCCACAGGGGCTCGTCCAGCGGCGGGCCGCGGCGCTTGAGCAGTTCCACACGCAGCTGCGCCCAATGCGGCCCCGGCAGCACGCGCAGGCGCAGCGGTGCGGCCGAGTGCAGCGCCGCCCCGGCCGCCGCGTGGCAGATGAATACCGGCGCCCGGCAGGCGGCCGCCAGGGTTTGCAGGCGGCGCAGCGCCGCCGGGCGCGGCGCCTGCAGCCAGGCCAGGATGGCGCCGAGCTCATCGGCATCGGCGCGCAGGGCCTGCTCCAGCGCCCATTGGCGCTGGGCGGGTTCGCGCGCCTGCACCCACAGGCAGTCCCCCACGCCCAGCCCCCAGGCGGCCAAGCCCTGGGGGTGGGGCTCATGGGGCGGGTCAATCAGCAGCAAGCGCCGCCCGCCCTGCAGCAGACGTGGCAGGGCGGGGGCCAGCAGGCGCCATTCCACATGGCCGGGCTGGGGGCCGATCAGCAGCTCGGTCAGGCCCCGGCTGGGCCAGCCGCCGCCGGGCAGTTCGGCATCCAGCAGCGCATGGCCACTGGGCCAGCAGCGCGCCGGGCCGCGCCCCAGGGCCTGGCCGCGCCACAGGCCGGGGTGGCGTTCCAGCAAGGCCGCCAGCGTGGGTGGCAGCGCGGGGCTGCCCGGCGGTTCGGCGGGCGGCTCGGGCGCGGGCAGCTCAGGCTGGGGCCGCAGCAGCGGCAGCAAGGGCAGCGGTAGCGTCCGGGGCACGCCTGGAGCGCGCGGCGCCGGGCCGGAGCGCCGCGTGGCCACGCGCTGGCGCTCGCGCCGCGTGGGCAGGCGCAGCGGTTCACCAAACAGGTCGAGCAGGGGCGGGGCGAGGGTCACGGCAGGCGCGGGCAAGGACGGCACAGCGCATCCGGAAATTCATCCGAATACTGTGTTTATGTACAGTACTCTAGCGCGCCTGGCCGACCCCTCCAAGCCCCAGAAAGCAAAAGGCCAGCCGAAAGGCTGGCCTTGCAAGGGAATGCCGCGAAGCGTCAGTATTCCGCGCCGCCGCCACCTTGGTAGTCCGGCGCCAGGTTCTCGAACTTGGTGTGCATGCGCTGGAAGCCGAGCTTCACCGTGCCCACCGGGCCGTTACGCTGCTTGGCGATGATGATCTCCGCCACGCCGGGCTCCTTGCACTCTTCCTTGGTGTAGTACTCGTCGCGGTAGATGAACATGATGATGTCGGCATCCTGCTCGATGGCGCCGGATTCGCGCAGGTCACTCATCATGGGACGCTTGTCGGGGCGCTGCTCGACCGAGCGGTTGAGCTGCGAGAGCGCGATCACCGGACAGCGCAGCTCCTTGGCCAGGGCCTTCATGCCGCGCGAGATCTCGCCCAGCACGGTGGCGCGGTTTTCCTCGCTGCCGCCGCCCTCGCCCGTCATCAGCTGCAGGTAGTCGATGATGATCAAACCGAGCTGACCGCACTCACGCGCCTGGCGGCGCGCGCGGGCGCGCACCTCGGACGGCGAAAGGCCGGGGCTTTCGTCGATGAACATCGGCGAGCGGCCCAGGCGCTCCACCGCTTCCATCATGCGACCCCACTCATCGTCCTGCAGACGGCCGGTGCGCAGATGGCTCTGGTCCACCCGGCCGATCGAACCCACGAGACGCAGCGCCAACTGCGCCGCGCCCATTTCCATCGAGAACACCAGCACCGGCAGGCCCTCGTTGACCGCCACGTGTTCGCCGATGTTGAGCGCAAAGGCGGTCTTGCCCATTGAGGGACGCGCCGCCAGCACGATCATGTCGCCCGGCTGCAGGCCGGCCGTCATGCGGTCCAGGTCGTAAAAGCCGGTGCGCACGCCCGTCACGTCGTTGGCGCCGTTCTCGGCCAGTTCGTTGACGCGCTCCATCAGCTCGACCATCAGCTTGTCCATGCGATGGAAGCCCTGGCCGCTGCGGTTGCCTTCTTCGCCGATGCGCAGGATCTTGCTTTCCGCGTCGTCCAGGATGCTGGTGACGGTGCGCCCCTGCGGTGCCAGCGCGGCCGAGGCGATCTCGTCGCTGGCCGTCACCAGCTTGCGCAGCACCGCGCGCTCGCGCACGATTTCCGCGTAGCGGCGCAGGTTCGCCGCGCTGGGCACGGCCTGCGCCAACGCGTTCAGGTAGGCCAGGCCGCCGCAGTCCTCGGCCTTGCCCTGCATCCCCAGGTCTTCGTTGACCGTGATCACGTCGGCGGGCTTGCCGGCGGTGATCAGGCGGCCAATCGAGGCAAAGATCAGCTTGTGTTCCAGGCGATAGAAATCGCCCTCGGCCACCAGATCGGCCGCGCGATCCCAGGCACTGTTGTCGATCAGCAGACCGCCCAGCACCGATTGCTCGGCCTCGATCGAGTGCGGGGGCACGCGCAGGCGGGCCAGGTCGTCTTCGCGCGCCAGCGCGGGGGCAAATCGGGTGTCTGCGGACATCGGTCGATGATAGGAGCGCCGGCCCAACGCCTCTGTGGACAAGGCTGTGGGCAAACGGTGCGTGAGCGGTGGGTTGCGCGGGAAAACTCCGGGCCGAAATAAAACAAGGCCGGCACCCTTGCGGGCCCGGCCTTGCGGCACAGCGTGCGGCGCGCGATTACTCGGCGGCAGCGACCACGTGCACGTGGATGTCAGCCACCACGTCCGAGTGCAGAGCGATCTGCAGCGCGAACTCGCCGGTGTGCTTCAGCGGGCCGTTGGGCAGGCGAACCATGCCCTTGACCACATCCATACCTTGGGCCTTGATGGCGTCGGCGATGTCGGCGTTGGTGACCGAGCCGAACAGACGGCCGTCCACACCGGCCTTCTGGGTCACGGTGATGGTCTTGCCGGTCAGCTTCTCGCCCAGAGCCTGGGCAGCGGCCAGCTTCTCGGCGGCGACCTTTTCCAGCTCGGCGCGCTTGGCTTCGAATTCCTTGATCGCGGCCTCGGTGGCGCGGCGCGCCTGCTTGGTCGGGATCAGGAAGTTGCGGGCGTAGCCGTCCTTGACCTTGACGATCTCGCCCAGGTTGCCCAGGTTGGCCACTTTTTCCAGCAGGATGATTTGCATGGTCGGTACTCCTTAGGCCTTGTGCTGGTCGGTGTACGGCAGCAGGGCCAGAACGCGCGCACGCTTGATGGCGGTGGTCAGCTGACGCTGATAGATCGCGCGGGTGCCGGTCAGACGGGCCGGGGTGATCTTGCCGTTTTCGGCAATGAAATCACGCAGGGTGTCCACGTCCTTGTAGTCGATCTGCTCGACACCGGCGACGGTGAAGCGGCAGAAGCGCTTGCGGCGGAACAGCAGGGATTGTTGGTTGCGCTTGGGCTTCTTGTCCTTGGAGAAGCGACCCTTGCCTCGAGAAATGGCCATGATGGACCTCGTTGATTCGTACTGTGTTGATCAGGTGCTCGTCGGACTTGCTGCGGGGCTCACACCGGTGATGTGGAACACCACCCCCTTGCCGTTGCGCGCCGCGGCCAGAAAGCCGCTCCACAGGGCCGGGCTTTCGCTCGGCAGACCCAGCAGTTGCTGGGCCAGTGGCCCGATGGCGACGGCCCGGATACGCATCTCGACCTTGCGGGGCTTGCCCGCTTCCACGGCTTCGCCGCAGTGCTCGAGGGTCAGATCCAGGGCCGGCAAACCAGCCGGTGTGTAGCGCAACGCCGCTCGCTCCACCCACCGGGCACTCAAGGTCAGTTCGTTGACCGAGGCCTCAGCAGGCAATGCAGGGGTTTGCAGTCTTGTCCTCCGAAAGCGTCAGCGCCAATTAGGCGGCAGCGGCCTCTTGATTGGCCTTGCGCGATTCCTCGCGCTCGACGGCCTTCATCATGACGGACGGGGTCGTTTCGGCCTTGTCCTTCTTGATGGTCATGTGGCGCAGCACGGCGTCGTTGTAGCGGAAGCCGGTCTCGAGCTCGTTCAGCACGTCCTTGCTGGTCTCGATGTTCAGGCACACATAGTGGGCCTTGGCAAGCTTCTGGATCATGTAGGCCAGCTGGCGGCGGCCCCAGTCCTCGACGCGGTGCACCTTGCCGCCGGCGGCGGTGACGATGCCCTTGTAACGCTCCAGCATGGCCGGAACCTGTTCGCTCTGATCCGGGTGGATCAGCAGCACGATTTCATAGTGACGCATGAGAACTCCTTGTGGATTCCAGGAATGGAAGCCTTGAGCGGCGTCGGACGCCCAAGGCAAGGGAAAGCCCGCGAGTATAACGGGCTTGAGGCGGCTGCCCGCCGGACTTACTTCACGCCCGCCAGACGGGTCCAGGTCTCGACCACGGTATCGGGGTTCAGCGAGATCGAGGTGATGCCCTCGGCCGCCAGCCAGTCGGCAAAGTCCGGGTGGTCGCTGGGGCCCTGGCCGCAGATGCCGATGTACTTGCCGGTGGCGCGGCAGGCGTTGATGGCGCGGCTGATCAGGCTGCGCACGGCCGGGTCGCGCTCGTCGAAGTCGCCCGCCAGCTGCTCCAGGCCGGAGTCGCGGTCCAGGCCCAGGGTCAGCTGGGTCAGGTCGTTGGAGCCGATCGACATGCCGTCGAAATGCTCCAGGAACTGGTCGGCCAGGATGGCGTTGCTGGGCACCTCGCACATCATGATGACGCGCAGGCCGTCCACCCCGCGCTTCAGGCCGCGCTCGGCCAGCATGCCCACCACGCGCTCGGCCTGCTTCACTGTGCGCACGAAGGGCACCATGATCTCGACGTTGCTCAGGCCCATCTCGGTGCGCACCCGCTTGAGGGCCTCGCATTCCATCGCGAAGGCGTCCGAGAACTCGCCGCTGATGTAGCGGCTGGCGCCGCGGAAGCCCAGCATGGGGTTCTCTTCGTCCGGTTCGTAGCGCGAGCCGCCGATCAGCTTGCGGTACTCGTTGCTCTTGAAGTCGGACAGACGCACGATCACCGGGCGCGGGTAGAAGGCGGCGGCGATGGTGGCAATGCCCTCGGCGAGCTTGTCCACATAGAAAGCGCGCGGGCTGGCGTGGCCGCGCGCGACCGACTCGACGGCCTTCTTCAGGTCGGCATCAATCGCCGGGTAGTCGAGGATGGCCTTGGGGTGAACGCCGATGTTGTTGTTGATGATGAATTCCAGCCGCGCCAGGCCCACGCCGCCCGAGGGCATCTGCGCGAAGTTGAAGGCCAGCTGCGGGTTGCCGACGTTCATCATGATCTTGACCGGGCAGTAGGGCAGTTCCTGCTGCTGCACCTCGGTGACCTCGGCCTCGATCAGGCCCTCGTACACGAAACCGGTATCGCCTTCCGAGCAGGCCACGGTCACGAGCTGGCCGTCCTTGAGCTTCTCGGTTGCGTCGTGGCAGCCCACCACGGCGGGGATGCCCAGTTCGCGCGCAATGATGGCCGCGTGGCAGGTGCGACCACCGCGGTTGGTAACGATGGCGCTGGCGCGCTTCATCACCGGCTCCCAGTTCGGGTCGGTCATGTCGGTCACCAGCACATCGCCGGGCTGCACGCGCTCCATCTCGGCGGTGCTTTCCACCAGTCGCACCGGGCCGGTGCCGACCTTCTGGCCAATCGCCCGCCCTTCCACCAGCACTACGCTGTCCTTGCCGGCCTTCAGGCGGTAGCGGTGCTCCACCTGGCTCTGGCTCTTCACTGTCTCAGGGCGGGCCTGCAGGATGTAGAGCTTGCCGTCCTCGCCGTCCTTGCCCCACTCGATGTCCATCGGGCGGCCGTAGTGCTTCTCGATGATCACCGCGTACTGGGCCAGCTCGACCACGTCGGCGTCGTTCAGTGAGTAGCGGTTGCGCAGCTCCACTGCCACGTCTTCGGTCTTCACGAGCTTGCCGGATTCGGCACGCTCCTGCGGCGTGGCGAAGCCCATGCGGATCAGCTTGCTGCCCAGGTTGCGACGGATGATGGGCAGCTGCCCCTTGGCCAGCGCCGGCTTGAAGACGTAGAACTCGTCCGGGTTCACCGCGCCCTGCACCACGGTCTCGCCCAGGCCGTAGCTGCTGGTGATGAAGACCACGTCCTTGAAGCCGGACTCGGTGTCGATGGTGAACATCACGCCTGAAGAACCCAGGTCCGAGCGCACCATGCGCTGGATGCCGGCCGACAGCGCCACATGGCTGTGCACAAAGCCCTTGTGCACGCGGTAGCTGATGGCGCGGTCGTTGTAGAGCGAGGCGAAGACCTCGCGCACCTTGTACAGGATGTCCTCGATGCCGTGCACGTTCAGGAAGGTTTCCTGCTGACCTGCAAAGCTGGCGTCGGGCAGGTCTTCAGCCGTGGCCGAGCTGCGCACGGCGAAGCTGGCGTCCGGGCTGCCGGCGGCCAGGGCCGCGTAGCTGGTGCGGATGGCGTCTTCCAGCGCCGGCGGGAAGGGCTGGTTCATGACCCAGCCGCGGATCTCGGCGCCGGCCTCGGCCAGGGCGCGCACATCGTCGGCATTCAGCGCGTCCAGCTTGGCGTGGATGCGCGCATCCAGGCCGCCGGCCTGCAGGAACTCGCGAAAGGCCTGCGCCGTGGTGGCAAAGCCGCCCGGCACCCGCACCCCGCTCTCGGCCAGCTGGGAAATCATCTCCCCCAGGCTGGCGTTCTTGCCGCCGACGACTTCGACGTCTTCGTTTCTTAAGTGCTCGAACGGGACGACCAGGGCGGTCGGCTCAAAGCGTGCAGACATGGAACAACTCCTCGATGGTGAAAAAACCGGGGTTGCCGCAGGGCCGACACGCTGCCACGCGTCATGTTCTGGTTCTGGGGGAGGCAGCGGAACACGGGCAATCTGGCGGCGAACGCAATGGGCGAGATTCTAGGGAGACGGCCTGCCCCTACCATCGGAATCCCGCGTAACCAAGCTTCGCCATGGCCGACCGCACCGTGTACTTTCTCTCGGACGGCACCGGGATCACCGCCGAAACCTTCGGCAACTCCATCCTGGCCCAGTTCGCCGTCAAGCCCCGCCATGTGCGCCGCCCCTTCATCGACACCGCGGAAAAAGCCCGCGAGGTGGTGCACGAGATCAATGCCATCGCCGAATCGGGCGCGCCGCGTGCCATCGTCTTCGCCACCCTGGTGAACCGCGAGGTGCTGGCGCTGGTGCGTGAACAGTGCCAGGCCATGGTGCTGGACATGTTCGGCATGTTCATCGCCCCGCTGGAAGAGGAGTTCGCGCTCAAGAGCAGCCACCGCGTCGGCCGCTTTGGCGACGCCGCCAAGAGCCAGGAGTACCAGGACCGCATCGAGGCCATCAACTTCTCGCTCGCGCACGACGACGGCCAGTCGGCCCGCAACCTGGACACCGCCGACGTCATCCTGGTCGGCGTCTCGCGCTCGGGCAAGACGCCCACCTCGCTGTACCTGGCCATGCAGCACGGCATCAAGGCCGCCAACTACCCGCTCATCCCCGAGGACTTCGAGCGCGGCCGCCTGCCCGAGGCCCTGAAAGTGCACAAGAGCAAGTGCTTCGGCCTGACGATCGACCCCGACCGCCTGAGCCAGATCCGCAACGAACGCCGCCCCGGCAGCAAGTACGCCGACTTCGGCAACTGCCGCTACGAGGTGGCCGAGGCCGAATCGATGATGAAGCGCGAGGGCATCGCCTGGCTCTCAAGCACGCACAAGTCGATCGAAGAAATCGCCACCACCATCCTGCGGGACATCCGGCCCGACCGGCTCGTGTACTGAAACACACAGCCATTTGCAAGGCCACGGCACGGGCGTAGGCTCGCGCCATGCGGCCCTTCTATGCGGCAAGCGAGCGCGAGCACCTCGCCCGTCAGCCTGGCGACCCGTTGGCGCTGGCCTGGGCGCTGCGTCAGCTTGAACCCGAGCGCTCCGCCCAGCTGTTTGCCGCCCTCCCAGGCTCCTTGGCGCGCGCCTGGGAGCAACTGGCACAGGCCGAAAGCGCCGCGTGCGCCGAAGACTTCGAGCCCGCGCAGGCCCTGCTGCAGGCCGCAGCGGATGCCTTCGAACGCCTGGAGTTGCCCCTGGCCCAGGCCATGTGCGGTTGGGTACAGGTACAGCTGGCCTGGGCACGCGGCGAGGAAGGGGCGGTCGAGGCGCTGCTGGAAGGCCTGATCGGGCGCTTTGAAGAACTGAACGCGTCCGAGCAGGCCGATCTGGCCCGACTGGAACTGGCCGCCCGTTGCGCCTCGCGCGATCTGGCGCGCTGCCGCAGCCTATTCGGGCAGGTGCGGCCCGATCGCTCGGACGCCGTGGCGGCCCTGCTGGCCATGGTGCAGGCCTTGATGGCGGTGCACTCGGGGGATTCATTGCGCGCGGCCCAAGGGCTGCTGCACTCCTACGAGGCCGCGCTGGACTACGGCATGCGCTACCGCGCCGTGGCCCTGTGCGCCCTGCTGGCGCATAGCTTTGCCGCCCTGGGCGACCTGGGCGGCGCGGCCGAGTGGGCGCAGCGTGGTCTGGACCTGGCCGCACCCGGCTGGACCCTGCGCAGCGCTGCCTGCCGTTACGAACTCGGTGCCGCGCTGCTGCGGCAGCAGCAGACCGACGCCGCCCGCCAGGTGTTCGAGAACCTCATCAAGGACCTGCAGCTGCGCCCGCTGTCCCGCGCGATGCAGCAGACGCGCTGGAGCCTCGGGCGTCTGGAGGCCGCGCAGGGGCGCTGGGACGCCGCGCGGGCGCAGTTCGAAGCCCTGCTCGAGGGCGCTCAGCGCGCCCGCTTCATCGACACCCAGGCCGAAGCCCTGGAGGGCCTGAGCGCCTGCGCACTGGCCGCCGGGCAGCAGCAGCGGGCGCGTGAACTGCTGCACCAGGGCCTGCAGCTGGCCCGCGCCGGGGGCTATGGCAAGCAGGAACAGGACCTGCTATTGCAAGAGGCCCGCATCGAGCTGGAAGCCGGCGCCCCCGCAGCCGCGCTGGCCCTGCTGGAGCCATTGCGCGCGCGGTTGCAGCGGATCCCCGGCGCAGAAGCCCCGGTGGAGCTGCTGCGCGGCCTGGCCCTGGCCCACGAACAGTTGGGGCAGCTCGCCGCCGCGCTGCAATGTGAGCGCCAAGCCGCCGAGCGCGAACGCACCGAGCTGACCAGCGCCTGTGAGCAACGCCTGCAGGTGCTGCAAACACAGCAGGAGCTGCAGCACACGCGGCAAGAGAACGAAGCCCTGCGGCGCATGGGCGAGGCGGCCGCACAGCGCGCCGCCGCCGCCGAGCACAACCTGCACACCTTGGAGCAGCTGGCGCAGATCGGCCGCGGCCTGACAGCGCGCCTGCAGCCCGCCGCGCTGTTCCCGCTGCTGGAACGCGAGCTGCGCGGCCTGCTGCCGGTCAACGTAATGATGCTGTTCCAGCGCCGCGGCGAGCAGTTGGAACTGCTCTACGGCCACGAGGACGGTCACGCCCTGAAGCTGGCCCCGATCCCCTTGGACGATCCGCATGCGCTCTCGGCGCGCTGCGCGCGCGAGGACCGGCTGTTGTGCCTGGAGGGCGAGCAATCGGCCAGCCGCATCCCCGGCGTGCCCGCCACGCACAGCCTGCTGTTCGCGCCCCTGCGCTGGCAGGGCCGCGTGGTGGGCGTGCTCAGCCTGCAGGCGCAGGCGCGCAGCGCCTACGGCCCCCCGGAGCAGCAGCTGGTGCTGAACCTGGCCGCCTACCTGGCCATCGCGCTGGAGAACTGCCGTGCCTACGAACAGGTGTCTGCCCTGCAGCACGAACTGGCGGAACGGCGCCGCCAGGCCGCGCTGGGCAGCCTGGTGGCCGGTGTGGCGCATGAGCTGAACACCCCGCTGGGCAATTGCCTGCTGGTGCTGAGCGCCATGCAGGCGCAGTTGAAGGCCCTGCTGGCGCAGGTGGACAGCCTCGCGCCCAAGCGCAGCCTGCTGCAAAGCGGCTGCGCGGACCTGGCCCACGGCATGGACCTGGTGGAGCGCGCGCTGCAGCGCGCGGCCCTGCTGGTGGAGGACTTCAAGGGCCTGGCCAGCCAGCCCGAAAGCGAGCCCCCCGAGGCCCTGGACCCTGCGGAGCTTTGCCAGGGGCTGCTGCGCAGCCAGCAAGGCCCGCTGAAGCAGGCCGGCTTGGTGGTCGAGACCCGGTTGCAGCCCGCACCGGGCCTGCTGAGCCGCCGCCACGCCTTGCTGGAGGTGCTGCGCGCCCTGCTGGACAACGTGCTGGTGCACGCCGCCGCGGCGCGGCTGGAGGTGCGCGGCACCATCGAGGGCGGGCACTACCGCATCGACTGGATCGACAACGGCCGTGGCATCGCGGTCGAACCGCCGGAGCGTGTGTTCGACCCCTTTTACTCCACCCGCTTCGGCCAGGGTGGCAGCGGCCTGGGCCTTTCGGTGGCCCTTCACCGCGCGCGCGTGCTGCTGGGGGGCGAGTTGCAGGTGCAGAGCCAGCCCGGCCAGGGCTGCCACTTCCTACTCAGCCTGCCCTTGGCCGGGCCGGATGGCGATCAGCTGATGAGCTGACGGCGCAAGCTCTCGTACAGGCAGATGGCCGCCGCCGCGGCGACGTTGAGCGATTCCTCGCCGCCCGGCTGCGGGATGCGCACCGTGGCCTGGCAGCGCGCCAGCAGGGCCTCGGACACGCCCTGCCCTTCATGCCCGAACACCCAGGCGCAGGGCTGCGGCAGCGCGATGCGATGCAGCTCGTGCTCGGCATGCGAGCTGGTGGCCAGCAGCGGCAGGCGCAGCGCGTCCAGATCCGCTTCGGCCAGACCTTCGACCCAGTGCAGACCGAAATGCGCGCCCATGCCGGCGCGCAGCACCTTGGGCGAGCCCAGGGCCGCGCAGCCCTTGAGCGCCAGCACCTGGCGCACGCCCAGCGCCACCGCGCTGCGCAGGATGGTGCCGACGTTGCCGGCGTCCTGCAGCCGGTCCAGCACCACGCTTGGCACATCGGTCAGGACGGGCGCGCGGCCGGCCCAGGCCAGCGTGGCGCCGATCTGCGTGCTGGAGGGCAGCCCGCTGACCGACTCGAACAGCTTGGCCGGCACCACCAGCACACGCGGCGCCTGCAGGGCCAACTCGCGCCACTCGGGGCGCTGGTGCATGGCCTCTTCAGTGACCAGCACCTGGGTGGGCTGCAGGCCACGCGCCAGCGCAGCGCGCAGCAGGTGGTCGCCGTCCAGCCAAAGCTGGCCCTGTTCGCGATAGGCCGTGCTCTCGCGCGCCAGCTCGCGCAGGCGCTTGAGCGTGGGGTTGGCGCTGGAATCGATGCGCAGGACTTGTGGGCTGCTCATCGCAACACTCCCAGGGCTTCACGGACTGGGGCAAAGCTGCGCCGGTGCCAAGGGCCCGGCCCCAGGCGGCGCAGCACTTCGAGGTGCTCGGCCGTGGGGTAGCCCTTGTGGCCGGCGAAACCGTATTCGGGGTGCTGCTCGTGCACCTGCAAGCACCAGGCATCGCGCTGCACCTTGGCCAGGATGGAGGCCGCCGAGATCGCCGGCACCAAGGCATCGCCCTTGACGATGGTGCGCACCGGCTGCTCCAGCACCGGCGCGCGGTTGCCGTCCACCCACACCAGGCCGGGCTTGAGGCGCAGGCCGCGCACCGCGCGCTGCATGGCCAGCAGGGTGGCCTGCAGGATGTTCAGGCGGTCGATCTCCTCCACCGAGGCCTCGGCCACCGAGACGCACAGCGCATGGGCGCGGATGGCCTCGGCCAGGCGCTCGCGCCTGCGCGCCGTCAGCACCTTGGAATCGGCCAGGCCTTCGATCGGGTGGTCGGGGTCCAGGATGACGGCGGCGGCCACCACGGGACCGGCCAGCGGGCCGCGGCCGGCTTCGTCCACCCCGGCCATCAGCGCCGCCTCCGGCGCCGGCCCGAACAGGTCTGGCGTGTAGGGCGCCACTTCAGCGACCGAGGGTTTGCGCAATCGCGTCACAGCAGAGCGTGGCCGTGTCGGCCTGCAGGGAGTCGTAGAGGGCGCGGCAGCGTTCGCGCAGGCGCGCGCTGGCGGCCGGGTCGTCCAGCCAGGCCTGGGCGGCAGCGGCCAGCAGCTCGGGTTGGCAGTCGTCCTGCAGGCGCTCGGGCACCAGGAAGTCGCGCGCCAGGATGTTGGGCAGGCCCACCCAGGGCTGCAACTGCTTGCCCTTCATGCGCCGGAAGTTGGCCGGACTGACGCGGTAGGCGACCACCTGCGGGCATTGCAGCAGCGCGGCCTCCAGCGTGGCAGTGCCACTGGCCACCAGGGCGCAATCGGCGGCAGCCAGCAGCGCATGGGCCTGGCCATCCAACAGGCGCAGGTCCAGCTCAGGTGCCACGGCCGCGCGCAGGGCTTCGATTTGAGCCCTCCGACCGGGTGCCATGGGGAGCAGCACCTGCAGGGCAGGGTCGCGATGCTTGAGGATGGCGGCGGCCCGCAGCATGGCAGGGCCGATCAGTTCGACCTCGCTCTGGCGACTGCCGGGCAGCAGGGCCAGCACCCGCGCACCCTCGGACAGGCTCAACGCCAGGCGCGCACTTGCACGGGGCGGCTCGGGTGGGATGAGTTCGGTGAGCGGATGGCCGACAAAGCTGGCCGCAATGCCGGCGTGGTGCAGGATCTCGGGTTCAAAGGGAAAGAGACACAACACATGATCGGCGGCTGCGCGGATGGTGTCCACGCGCTCCGGACGCCAGGCCCAGATCGAAGGGCAGACGTAATGCACCGTCTTGATGCCACCGGCGCGCAGGCGCTTTTCGAGACCGAAGTTGAAGTCCGGCGCGTCGATGCCGACGAAGAGCTCCGGGCGCTCAGCCAGCCAGCGCGAGCCCGCACGGCGGCGAATCCACAGCAACTCGGGCAGGCGCTTGAGCGCATCCACATAGCCAAAGACCGACAGCCGTTCGGATGGCCACCAGGCCTGCACCCCTTCGGCCTGCAGGCGCGGGCCGGCAATGCCGGCGGCCTGCAGCTGCGGCCAGCGGCCGCGCAAAGCGCGCACCAGGCTGGCACCGATCAGATCGCCCGACGCCTCGCCGGCGACGAGACCCAGGCGCTGCAAGGGCATCAGCGCACCAGGCCTCGCTTGGACCCGGCCAGGAAGTCCAGCATCAGCTGCACATCCTCGTCACCGCCCTGGCCCTTCAGCGCCTCGATCTCGCTACGGGCCTGTTCCAGCGTCAAGGACTGGCGGAACAGCAGCTTGTGCATCTGGCGAATGGCCGTGATGCGCGCCGGCGTGAAGTCGCGGCGCTTCAGGCCCGTCAGGTTCACGGCGCGCACCGCCAGCGGGTTGCCGTCCACGGTCATGTAGGGCACGACGTCCTGCGACACATGCGCCTGGAACCCGATCATGGCGTGGGCCCCGATGTGCACGAACTGGTGCACGCCGGTGAGCCCCCCGATCACCGCCCAATCGCCCACATGCACGTGGCCGGCGAGCGTGGCGTTGTTGGCCAGCACGCAGTGGTTGCCCAGCACCACGTCATGCGCCAGATGCACGTAGGCCATGATCCAGTTGTCGGAACCGACCCGCGTGAGGCCCTGCTCCTTGTGCGTGCCGGTGCTGAAGGTGCAGTACTGGAACACGGTGTTGCGGTCGCCGATGACCAGCTCGGTCAGTTCGCCGCGATGGCTCATGTCCTGCGGCATGCAGCCGATGGAGCTGTGCGAGTAGAAGCGGTTGTCGCGACCGATGGTGGTGCGGCCCTCGATCACGCAATGCGAACCCACCACGGTGCCCGCGCCGATCTTCACCGCGGGGCCGATGATGGCGTAAGGGCCAACCGTGACGCCCTCGTCCAGCTGGGCGGCGGGGTCCACGATGGCAGTCGGGTGGATGGAGCTCATGCGGGCGGCGTCCTTGAAGCCAGGTTCAGGCAATCCGGCGCATGGTGCTCATGAGCTGGGCTTCCGCAGCCAGCTCCTCGCCCACATAGGCTTTGCCGGTGAACTTGTAGATGCCGGCCTTGGCGCGGTCCAGCGTCACATCCAGGATCAGCTGGTCCCCCGGCTCGACCGGGCGCTTGAAGCGCGCGCCGTCGATGCCGGCGAAGTACACGACCGACTTTTCATCCAGCACCACGTCCTCGCTGGCCACGCACAGCAGCGTGGCGGCCTGGGCCATGGCCTCCAGGATCATCACGCCCGGCATCACCGGCCGGTGCGGAAAGTGGCCGAGGAAATGCGGCTCGTTGATCGAGACGTTCTTCAGCGCGCGGATGCGCTTGCCCTTGTCCAGTTCGACCACACGATCGACCAGAAGGATGGGATAGCGGTGCGGCAGGCGCTTGAGGATCTCGTGGATGTCCATGTCAGTTCTTCTTCTGCTGTTGTTCCAGCGCACGCACCCGCTCGCGCAGCTTGTAGAGCTGGCGCAGCGAGGCGGCGTTCTTTTCCCAGGACGCGTTGTCGTCCATCGGGAATATGCCGGTGTAGGTGCCGGGCTTTTGGATCGAGCGCGTGACCACCGTGCAGGCCGAGATGTGCACATGGTCGGCCAGCGTGAGGTGGCCGACGATCTTCGCGTCCCCGCCGATCGTGCAATGGCGCCCGATGCGGGTACTGCCGGCGACCGCGGCGCAGCCCGCCATGGCCGTATGCGCACCCACATGCACGTTGTGGGCGATGTGAATCAGGTTGTCGAGCTTGACGCCCTCTTCGACCACGGTGTCGTCCAGGGCGCCGCGGTCGATCGTGCAATTGGCACCGATCTCGACGTCATCGCCGATGCGCACGCGCCCAAGCTGCTCGATCTTGATCCAGCGCCCCTGCTCGGGCGCGAAGCCGAAGCCATCGGCGCCGATGACGGTGCCGCCATGCACGATGCAGCGCGCGCCGAGCTCGCAGTCGGCGCCAATGACCACATGGGCACCAATGTGCGTGCCCGGCCCGATGCGGGCACCGGCCTCGATGACGGCATGCGGAGCGATGCGGGCGCCCGCGCCAAGCACGGCGCCGGCTCCGACGAAAGCCAGGGCCCCCACCTCCACCCCTTCACCCAGCACGGCGCTGGGGTGCACCACCGCCTGGGCGTGAACCCCTGCCGCGGGTGCGCGCAGGCGCGCGACCCACCACTGACTGAGCCGGGCGTAATAGAGATAGGGGTTGGGACTGACGATCAGTGCCGCCTGCTGCGCGGCTTCTTCGGCCAGCTCGGGGGGCACGATCAGCGCACCGGCATGGCTGGCGCGCATGGCCTCGGCATGGCGGGCGCCGGTGACGAATCCGATGTGCTGGATCTGCGCCGAGGCCAAGCTGGCCAGACCCTGAAGCGGCAGATCCGCCGGTCCGATCAGTTCGCCGCCGAGCGCCTCGACCAGCTCCCCGAGTCGAACCGTGCTGCCGCCACGCACGCTTACTTCTGCGCGTTGAGCGCGTCGATCACGCGCTTGGTGATGTCGATGCGGGCGCTCGCATGGATGGCGTCCTGCACGATGAGGTCGAACTTTTCCTGCTCGAAGATCTGCTTGATGACGCGGTTCGCGCGCTCGACCACGACTTGCAATTCTTCATTGCGGCGCTGCTGCGCGTCTTCCTGGAACTCGCGGCGCTTGCGCTGCAGGTCACGGTCGCTCTCGATCAGCTCGCGTTGGCGGCGGCCCTTCTCGGCTTCCGTCAGCAGGGCCTGATCCTTCTCGAACTTTTCGCCTGCCGCCTGCAGCTTGGCTGCCGCGTCCTTCAATTCCTTCTCGCGCTTGCCGAATTCAGCCTCCAGCTTGGCCTGCGCAGCCTTGGCCAGATTCGACTCGCGCACCACGCGCTCGCTATTGACGAAACCGATCTTCAGCTCTTGCGCCGACACGCTGCTCAGGGGCAGCGCAGCAAGCGCAGCCAGGGTCAATGCACGCAGACTCATGGCGATCATCAGAAAGAGTTCCCGATCTGGAATTGGAAGCGTTCGATTCTATCTTGGGGCTGCGAGCGGAAGGGCTTGCCCCAGCTCAGACGTAGGGGGCCGACCGGAGACATCCAGGACAGGCCAATACCCGCCGACGCACGCATCGAATCGAAGCCGACTTTCTCGTACTTGCTTTCGGTGTTCCACACATTGCCGGCGTCGGCAAATGCAAACAGGCGGAAGGTGCGATCCTTGCCTGAACCCGGCACCGGGATGTACAGCTCGGTGTTGAAGTTCACCTTCAGATTGCCGCCGCTGCGCGCGCCCGTGTTGTCCACCGGGCCGAGCGAGCCGCCTTCAAAGGCGCGCACGGAACCCAGGCCGCCGGCGTAGAAGGTCTTGAACACCGGGTACAGGCGCCCGCCCAGGGCGTCGCCGGCGCCCAGCTCACCGTTCACCATCAGCGTGAACTTGTTGCCGAGCGGGAAGAAGCGCTGGTACTGCAGGTTCAGGCGGCCGTAGCGCGCGTCGCCAATCGGGCTGATTTCCAGGTTGACGCGCTTGAACGAGCCGGCAATCGGCGAGAGCAGGTTGTCGCGGCTGTCATTGGCCCAGCCGATCGTCAGCGGCACCGCAATGCTGGACGAGCCGAAGGCTTGCGCGTACTTGAAGATGTTGTTCGGCACACCCTGGGTTTCGGTGATCTTGGTGCGCTCATAGCCTAGGCCGAAGAACACCGAATCGAACTCGGCGATCGGCACGCCGTAGGTCAGGCGGCCACCTTGCGAGGCGAATTCGTACACCTCGCCCAGATTGCTCAGCGGCTTGGAGGTGCGGTAGAACAAGTCGACCCGGCGCGAGACGCCGTCTTCGGTCGAGTAGGGATCCGCCATGCCCAGCACCACCGCGCGGCCCAGGCTGGAGGTGTTCAGCTCCATCTCCACCGAGCGGCCGGAACCCAGGAAGTTGTCCTGGCGCACCGAGCCGGTCAGCGTCACCTTGGTCTGGCTGGAGTAGCCCGCGCCGAAGGTGATGTTGCCGGTCGAACGCTCCTTGACGGTGAGCACCACGTCGACCTGATCGGGCGCTCCCGGCACTTCAACCGTATCGATCTCGACCGATTCGAAGAAGCCCAGACGATCAACGCGGTCGCGCGAGGCCTTGATGCGCTGGCCGTCGTACCAGGCGCCCTCGAACTGGCGGAACTCGCGGCGGATCACCTCGTCGCGCGTCTTGTTGTTGCCGGCGACCTGGATGCGCCGCACATAGGCACGCCGCTCGGGCGAGGCCACCAGGGTGATGGTGACCAAGCCGGTGGCTCGGTCGATATCCTGACGCGGCTCCACGCGCGGGAAGGCGTAGCCGAAGCTGCCGTAGTAATCGCTGAAGGCGCGCGTGGTGCGAGCCACCGCCTCGCCCTGGTAGGCCTCACCCGGTTTGATGGCGATCAGCTGGCGGAAATTCTCTTCCTGGCCCAGGTAATCGCCTTCCATCTTGACGGCCGCCACGGTGTAGGCCTGGCCTTCGCTGACGGTCACGGCAATGGCGATGCGCTGCTTGTCCGGCGAGATCGTGACCTGGGTCGACTCGACGTTGAACTCCAGGTAGCCGCGGTTCTGGTAGTGCGAGCGCAGCGTCTCCAGGTCGGCGTTTAGCTTGGCGCGCGAGTAGCGGTCGGTCTTGGTGTACCAGGTCAGCCAGCCCGAGCTGGTCTGCTCCAGCAGGCCGAGCAGGGTCGATTCGGAAAAAGCCTTGCTGCCCAGGATGCGGATGTCGGCGATCTTGGCGGGTTCGCCTTCCACCACCGAGAACGCCACATTGACGCGGTTGCGTTCGATCGGGGTGATGGTGGTCGTCACCTCGGCGCCGTAGAAGCTCTTGGTCAGGTACTGACGCTTGAGCTCCTGCTCGGCGCGGTCGGCCAGTGCGCGGTCGAAGGGACGGCCTTCGCCGATGCCCACGTCCTTCAGAGACTTGGTCAGAGCTTCCTTGTCGAACTCCTTCAGCCCGACAAAGCTGACGTCGGCAATGATGGGGCGCTCTTCGATCAGCACCACCACGGCGTCGCCGTCGATCTGGATGCGCACGTCCTTGTAGAGACCGGTGGCGAACAGCGCACGCAAGGCCGCCACGCCCTTCTCGTCGTTGTAGGTGTCGCCGATGCGGAAGGGCAGGCTGGCGAAGACGGTGCCCGGGTCGGTGCGCTGCAGGCCCTCGACGCGGATGTCACGCAGCTTGAACGGCTCCACCGCCCAACTGGGCAGATGGACGGCGCCGCACAGCACCAGGGTCAGCAGGGACGAGTGAATGCGCGAGCGCGAACGTTCGAAAGCGGCCATGCAGCAGGGGAATCAGGGAACCGGTGGGAGGGGCGGTACGTGGCAGGGGAGGCCAACGCACCAGGGTCGCCTTCAGGCGACTCGCAGCGCACCAGACAGTGCGCCCGCGCAGCCCTCGGGAAAGTGCGGGGCATGATATCTGACGGTCAGGGCTTGCCCAGGAGCTCTTGGGCCTTGGCGCGGGTGCGCGCGTCCAGCTCCAAGAGGCCGGCCACGCTGCCGACCTCATCGGCCGCGGGCAGCACCTGCTCCAGGCAGCGCGCCACCAACTCGGAGATGCCGGTGAACCGCAGGCTGCCCGCCAGGAAGGAGGCCACGGCCACCTCGTTGGCGGCGTTCAGCACCGCCGTACTACCTTCAGGTCCGCGCAGGGCCTGCCAGGCCAGGGCCAGCGCCGGGAAGCGGCGCAAATCGGGGGCCTCGAATTGCAGGGCGGCAAAGTCCAGCAGGTTCAAGGGCGCCGCGCCCGATTCGATGCGCTCGGGGAAGGACAGCGCATAGGCGATCGGCACGCGCATGTCGGGCGTGCCGAGCTGCGCCAGCACGGATTGATCGCGGCACACCACCATGGAGTGCACGATGCTCTGCGGGTGGATCAGCACCTTGAGGCGCTCGGGCGGCAGGTCGAAGAGCCAGCGCGCCTCGATCAGCTCCAGGCCCTTGTTCATCATGCTGGCCGAATCGACCGAAATCTTGCGCCCCATGATCCAGTTCGGGTGCGCGCACGCCTCGTCGGGCGTGACGGCGTGCAGGCTGTCCGGATCGCGTTGCCGGAAGGGGCCGCCGGAGGCCGTCAGCACCAGATGGTCGATGACCTCGGGCCAGCGAGCGCGCGCCTCGGGCAGACACTGGAAGATGGCCGAGTGCTCGGAGTCGACCGGCAGCAGCGTGGCACCACCGGCCTGCACGGCCCGCATGAAGAAGGCACCGCCCACCACCAAGGCTTCCTTGTTGGCCAGCATCAGGCGTTTGCCGGCCCGCGCAGCCGCCAGGCAAGGCGACAGCCCGGCCGCCCCCACGATGGCGGCCATCACGGCATCCACCTCAGGGTGCGCCGCCAGTTGCTCCAGCGCCGCCGGACCCTGCAGCACTTCGGTGCTCAGGCCGGCTTCGCGCAGGCGGCGCTGCAGGTCCAGCGCAGCGGCCGGGTCGGGCAGGCAGGCCCAGCGGGGGCGGTGGCGGAGGCATTGCTGAAAGAGCTCGTCCGCCCTGCTGTGCGCAGTCAGGGCCACGGCCTCGAAGCGCTCCGGGTGGCGCGCGATCACGTCCAGCGTGTTGGCGCCAATGGAGCCGGTCGAGCCCAGCACGCAGACGCGCAATCGTTGCTTCATGGGGAACTCAGAGCGTCGTCAACGCCAGCGCAGCTGGCAGTACGGGCAGCAGGGCATCGATGCGGTCCAGGACCCCACCGTGGCCGGGCAGGAGCTGACTGCTGTCCTTGGCACCCGCCGCCCGCTTGACCAGAGACTCGAACAGATCGCCAACTACGCTCAGCGCCGTCAGCAAGGCCAGCGCCAGGCCGGCCAGCGGCCAACCATGGCGACCGACCAACTGGCCGAACAAGCTCGGGCCATCCACCCAGGCTTGGCGGTCGATCACCAGCACCCAAAGCAAGGCCAAGAGCAGCACGCCAACAAAGCCGCTCCACACGCCTTCCCAGCTCTTGCCCGGGCTGATGGCTGGCGCCAGCTTGCGGCGCCCGAAGCGACGACCGCCAAAGTAGGCCGCGATGTCTGCAGCCCAAACCAGACAGAGCGTGGACAGCAGCGCATTCAGCCCCTGCCCTTTCCAGGCCAGCAAGGCCAGACCCGCCGGCAGCAACAGCAAAGGCCCCAGCGCCAGCCGCAGCGGCTGCGGCCAGCGCGACCAGCCAGGCGCCGCACCCCGCAGGGCCAGGCTGCCACCCAGGCACCAGCTCGCCAGGGCGACGATCCAAACCGTGGCGGGCAAGGCCGGCTGCTGCTGCAGCAGTGCCCCGAAACCGAGCAGCACCAAGCCACCCAAGAGCCAGGCACGAGCGCCTTCACAGCCATTGAGCCGCGCCCATTCCCAAGCCGCCGCACTGATGGCCAGCAACACGAAGAGCATGAAGGGCCAGGCTACCGGCGCCCAAAGTGCGGGCAGCAGGATGGCCAGCAGCACCAGGGCGGTGATCACGCGCTGCTTCAGCATGGCTGGGCCTCCAGCTTGACGCCGCCAAAGCGCCGGTCGCGTTCCTGGAACGAACGGATCGCCGCGTCCAGTTCCGCTTCATTGAAGTCTGGCCACAGGCAGTTGGAGAACACGAACTCGGTGTACGCCGACTGCCACAGCAGGAAGTTGCTGATGCGCAGCTCGCCCCCGGTGCGAATGAAGAGATCGGGGTCGGGCGCATGAGCCATCGCCATGAATCGATCCAACTGCGCTTCGGTCAGCTCTTCCGGCTTGAGGCCGGCGGCGATCGCCTTTCGGCAGGCCTGCACGATGTCCCAGCGACCGCCGTAGTTGAAGGCGACGTTGAGCACCAGCTTGTTGTTGTGTGCGGTCGCAGCCTCGGCGTCTGCCCAGGCCTTGCGCAGCTTGTCGGGGATGGCGTCGCGGTCGCCAATGATGCGGATCTGTACCCCCATCGAGCCCACCCGCACGAGGTAGCGGCTCACCGCCGCCAGCACCAGGCCCATCAGGCCGCTGACCTCATCGGTCGGCCGCTTCCAGTTCTCGGAAGAAAACGCGAAGACGGTGAGCTGCTCGACCTGGCGGTCGATGCAGGCCTGGATGATGCGGACCAAGGCATCGACGCCGGCCTTGTGGCCGAAGAAGCGCGGCAGGAAGCGCTTCTTCGCCCAGCGGCCGTTGCCGTCCATCACGATGGCGATGTGACGCGGCATGGCGGCCGCCAGTGCGGCACCCATCAGACAGCCAGGATCTCGGCTTCCTTGGCAGCGAGCAGCTTGTCGATCTCGGCCACGGTCTTGTCAGTGAGCTTCTGCATCTCGTCGAGCAGACGGCGCTCTTCGTCCTCGGTGATGGCCTTGTCCTTGAGCAGCTTCTTGGCATGCTCGTTGGCATCACGGCGCACGTTGCGCACGGCCACCTTGGCGTCTTCGCCGGTGCCCTTGGTCACCTTCACCAGATCTTTGCGGCGCTCCTCCGACAGCGGCGGCATCGGCACGCGGATCAGATCGCCCTGGCTGCTCGGGTTCAGGCCCAGGTCCGACTCGCGGATGGCCTTCTCGATCTTGGCCGCCATGGGCTTTTCCCAGGGCTGCACGCTGATGGTGCGGGCATCCAGCAGCGACACATTGGCCACCTGCGAGATCGGCACCATCGAGCCGTAGTAGTCGACATGCACCTGGTCCAGGATGCCCGGGTGGGCACGGCCGGTGCGGATCTTCTGCAATTCGGTCTTGAAGGCCTCGATGGACTTGGCCATCTTGGCTTCGGCGCTCTTCTTGATGTCAGCGGTGCTCATGGGGAACTCTCGTTGGACTCAAACGTGGACCAGGGTGCCTTCGTCGTGGCCCATCACCACGGACTTGAGAGCACCCGGCTTGAAGATGCTGAACACACGGATCGGCAGCTTCTGGTCGCGGCACAGCGCAAAGGCCGTGGCGTCCAGCACCTGCAGGTTCTTGGTGATGGCCTCGTCAAAACTGAGGCGGGTGTAGCGGGTCGCGCTCGGATCTTTCTTCGGGTCGGCGGTGTAGACGCCGTCCACCTTGGTGGCCTTGAGCATGATCTCGGCACCGATCTCGGCACCGCGCAGCGCAGCAGCGGTGTCGGTGGTGAAGAAGGGGTTGCCCGTGCCGGCGCCGAACACCACCACCTTGCCCTCTTCAAGGTACTGCAGGGCCTTGGGCCGCACATAGGGCTCGACCACCTGCTCAATGCCGATGGCGGACATCACACGGGCCGTCATGCCTTCCTGGCGCATGGTGTCGGCCAGGGCCAGGGCGTTCATCACCGTGGCCAGCATGCCCATGTAATCGGCCGTAGCGCGGTCCATACCCACCGAGCCGCCCGCCACGCCACGGAAGATGTTGCCGCCGCCGATCACCACCGCCACCTCGGTGCCCAGCTGGGTGACCTCCTGGATCTCGCGCACGATGCGCACGATGGTGGCGCGGTTGATGCCGTAGGCATCGTCGCCCATCAGGGCTTCACCGGAGAGCTTGAGCAGGATGCGTTTGTGGGCTGCCATGACGGTCAATTTCGAGGGGATTCACCAGTTTAAAGGGCGCCCGCAGGCGCCCTTTGCAAGGAAGGCAGGATCGGCTTACTGGCCCTTGGCGGCAGCCACCTGGGCTGCCACTTCAGCAGCGAAGTCGTCAACCTTCTTCTCGATGCCCTCACCCACCACGTAGAGGGTGAAGCTCTTCAGGCTGGTGGCCTTGTCCTTCAGCATGGCGCCGACCGACTGCTTGCCATCGGCGGCCTTGACGAAGACTTGATCCAGCAGACTGACTTCCTTCAGGTACTTTTGCACCGAGCCTTCCACCATCTTGGCGACGATCTCGGCCGGCTTGCCCGACTCGGCAGCCTTTTCGGTGGCGATCTTGCGCTCTTTCTCGATCAGTTCGGCAGGCACATCGGCGCTGCTCAGCGCCACCGGCTTCATGGCGGCGACGTGCATGGCGACATCCTTGGCGGCGGTCTCGTCGCCGTCAAAGGCCACCAGCACGCCGATGCGGGTGCCGTGCAGATAGTGGGCCAGCTTGCCGGCGCCGGCGTAGCGCTGGAAGCGACGGATCGACATGTTCTCGCCGATCTTGCCGATCAGGCCCTTGCGCACGTCTTCCACCGTCGGGCCGAAGCCTTCCTGGCTCAGCGGCAGGGCCGACAGGGCCGCCACGTCGGCCGGGTTGTGCTCGACCACCAGGGCGGCCAGCGCATTGGTGAAGGCCAGGAAGGCGTCGTTCTTGCTGACGAAGTCGGTTTCGCAGTTGATCTCAATCAGCGCACCGACATCACCCTTCACGGCGGCGGCAATCACGCCCTCGGCAGTCACGCGCGAGGCGGCCTTGCCAGCCTTGTTGCCCAGCTTGACGCGCAGGATTTCTTCCGCACGGGCCAGATCGCCGTCGGCCTCGGTCAGGGCCTTCTTGCATTCCATCATCGGGGCGTCGGTGCGGGCGCGCAGCTCGGCGACCATGCTTGCGGTGATAGCAGCCATCAATCTCTCCAGAATTCAGTTGGACAAAGGGGGCCTGAAAGCCCCCTTCGGAAAAGCGTTGGGGCGAGGCTTAGTTGCCTTCGCTGACCTCGACGAACTCGTCGCCGGTGGTCACAGCCTGGACCAGCTCGTTGCCGGCGTTGGCCTTGCCTTCCAGCACGGCGTCTGCCATGGCCTTGGCATACAGGGCGACGGCCTTGGCCGAGTCGTCGTTGCCGGGGATGACGTAGTCGATGCCTTCGGGCGAGTGGTTGGTGTCCACCACGGCGATCACGGGGATGCCCAGCTTCTTGGCCTCGGCCACGGCGATCTTGTGGTAGCCCACGTCGATGACGAACAGGGCATCAGGCAGAGCGCCCATGTCCTGGATGCCGCCGATGTTCTTTTCCAGCTTGGCGATCTCGCGATCGAACATCAAGGCTTCCTTCTTGATCTTCGACTCGGTGCCGGCTTCCTTGGCCGCCTGCATGTCCTTGAGCTTCTTCAGCGAACCCTTGACGGTCTTGAAGTTGGTCAGCATGCCGCCGAGCCAACGCTGCTCGACGAAGGGCATGCCGGCGCGCTGGGCTTCCAGGGCGACGATCTCGCGGGCCTGGCGCTTGGTGCCGACGAACAGGATGTTGCCGCGCTTGGCCGACAGCTGGCGCACGAACTTCAGCGCTTCCTGGAAGGCCGGCAGGCTCTTTTCCAGGTTGATGATGTGAATCTTATTGCGATGGCCGTAGATGTACGGGGCCATCTTGGGGTTCCAGAAGCGGGTTTGGTGGCCGAAATGGACACCGGCTTCCAGCATTTCACGCATGGTGACGGACATGAGAGTCTCCGAAGGTTGGGTCTGAAGCCGGGCTAGACCACCGACCCGCAAGGGTGGTGGCACCATTCGGTGCCCGGCTCGCGAATTACCGCGAATACCACGAGGTTGAGGACGTCTTGACGCAGCGGCGTGCCGCGCAAAACCCAAAGAGTATAGCCGCATTCATGAACAAGCCTCCGCGTGCGCTGCTGCCCCTGGGCGGAACCCTCCTCGCCTTCGACGCCGCGGCCACACGCCGGCTGGAGGCGCGCGCGGCGGCGCCCGGCCCCCAGCCTTCCTTGCTGATGGAGCGCGCCGGCCTTTCGGCCGCCCGCCTGGCGCGGGCACTCTGCCCGGGCGCGCAACAGGTGTCGGTGCTCTGCGGGCCTGGCAACAACGGTGGCGACGGCTGGGTAGCCGCCTGGCACCTGCACCGCTGGGGTGTGGCGGTAACCGCCCATGCCCTCGGCGGCGAAAGCCGCACATCGGACCACCGCGCCGCCATGGCGCGCGCCCGCGCCGCGGGCGTGCCCATCTCCAACGAGCCGCAGCCATCCGCTCAGGCAGAGCTGGTACTGGACGCCCTGTTGGGCATCGGCCTGCGCTCGGCCCCTGCCGGCGAGTTGGCGCATTGCCTGCGCGCGCTGGGCCAGCACCCGGCCCGAAAGCTGGCGCTTGACCTGCCAAGCGGCCTGGAAGCCGACACCGGGCGCGATTGGGGCGCCGCCGCGTGCACGGACACCCTGACCTTCCTGAGCGCCAAGCCCGGCCTCTTCACCGGCGCTGGGCGTGCGCTTGCCGGGCGCGTCTGGCTGGATGAGCTGGGCGCATCCTTCGGCGGCGAACCTGCCGTGGCCGAACTGGCTAGCAGCGCGTTGCTCGCCAGCTGGCGCGCCCTCTCGCCACGCGCGCAATCCAGCCACGCCACGCACAAGGGCCGCCAAGGCGACCTCTGGGTGCTTGGCGGCGCCATGCCAGGTGCCGCCTTGCTGGCCGCACGCGCCGGCTTGCATGCGGGCGCGGGACGGGTCTATCTCGATGGCCGCCTCGAAGCGGACAGCCTCCAGCCCGAACTGATCTTGCGAGCCCTGCCCGCGGAAGGTCCGCCCGTAGGCAGCTGCCTTGTAGCGGGCTGCGGCTGGGGCGAGGGCCAAGCGGACCGCCTAGCCGAACTGCTGGAGCGCAACCAGCATCTGGTGCTCGACGCCGACGCCCTCAACAGTCTGGCTGCCGATGCCAGCCTGCGCGCCCGATTGCAGCAGCGCGCCGGCCGAGGCGCCCGCACCATCCTGACCCCTCACCCCCTAGAGGCTGCGCGCCTGCTTCAAACCGCGGTGGCAGAGGTGCAGGCCGACCGCCTGCGCTGCGCCCAGGCGTTGGCACAAGAGCTGAACTGCACGGTCCTTCTCAAGGGTTCTGGCACCGTCGCTGCCAGCCCTGGTCAGCGGCCGCTGATCAACACCACGGGACATGGCGCACTGGCGAGCGCAGGCACTGGCGACGTGCTTGCCGGCTGGCTGGGCGGCCTGTGGGCGCAGGCACCCTCGGCCGACCCGCAGCGCCTGGCGGCACTGGCCGCCGTCTGGCATGGGCTCGCCGCTGACCAACTCCCCCTGGGCAGCGCCCCCTTGCCAGCCAGCCAGCTGGTGCAGCGCATGCACCAGCTGCACCCCTGAGGCTCAGCGACGGCTCTTGCGTGCCGCCTTGCGTGCGCCGGGCGCCGCCTTGCGCCCTTCCGCAGGTGTGGCGCGCTCCGTGCGCGCACGCTTGAGCGCACGCGACTCCTGCTCGACCTCCTTGAGCCGCTGCACCGCCGTGGGCTCGGCTGGGTCACGCGCCCGGCCCTTGCCGCTGGGCTTGCCCTCGGCCTGCTGGAACAGCCTGAACTCGATGCGGCGCCCGTCAAGATCCACCCGGCTCACCTGCACATGCAGGCGCGCCCCCAAACCGTAGCGAATGCCGGTGCGCTCGCCACGCAGCTCCTGGCGCGCCTCGTCGAAGCGGAAATACTCGCCGCCGAGCTCGGTCACATGCACCAGCCCCTCGACAAACAGGTTTTCCAACTGCACGAACACGCCGAAGGGGGCGACTGAGGTCACCTGACCCAGATAGTCCTCGCCCAGGCGGTCCCGCATGTAGCGGCATTTGAGCCAGGCTTCGACATCGCGCGACGCTTCATCCGCCCGACGCTCATTGGCACTGCAGTGCAAGCCGATCTGCTCCCACGCGCCGAGTGCTGCCGCCTGTGCCTGGCGACCCCGTGCAGTGCCTCCGGACAGCGTATAACGCTTGCCAGCAAGCAGGGACTTGATGACCCGGTGCACCAGCAAGTCCGGGTAGCGCCGGATCGGACTGGTGAAGTGGGTATACGCCGCGTACGCGAGGCCGAAGTGGCCGTTGTTGTAGGGCGTGTAGAGCGCCTGCTGCATCGAGCGCAGCAACAGCATGTGGACCTGGGGAGCATCCGGCCGTTCACGCGTCGCCTGCGCCAGCGACTGCAGATCTGCCGGCTTGAGCTTTTCGGGCAGGTTCGCCTGGATGCCGAGCGAGCGCAGGGCCGCCATCAGGGTCTGCCGCTTTTCCTCGGTCGGGCCTTCGTGTACCCGGAAGAGCGCCGGGTGCTCAGCCTGCTCGATGAACTGCGCCGCACACACATTGGCAGCCAGCATCGCCTCTTCGATGAGCCGGTGCGCCTCATTGCGAGTGCGCGGCACGATGCGCTCGATGCGACCGTTCTCGTCGCAAATGATCTGCGTCTCCGGCGTATCGAAATCAACCGCACCACGCCGGGCCCGAGCTCCTAGCAAGGCCTTGTAGGCGCCATGCAGATGCAGCAGATGCGGTACCAGTTCGTCGCGGCGCTGAGCCTCGGGCCCACGCGTGTTGGCCAGGATCGCCGCCACCTCGGTGTAGGTGAAACGGGCATGCGAGCAAATGACCGCCGGGTAGAACTGATAAGCCTCGGTCTCGCCCTCGGCGCTGATGATCATGTCGCACACCAGCGAGAGCCGCTCGACCTCAGGGTTCAGAGAACACAGTCCGTTGGAGAGCTTCTCCGGCAGCATCGGAATGACGCGTCGCGGGAAATAGACCGAGGTGGCCCGCTCGAAGGCGTCGCCATCCAGCGCCTCCCCGGGCTTGACGTAGTGGCTCACATCCGCAATCGCCACCAGCAAGCGCCAGCCGCCCTTGCGGCCATGCGGCTCGCAGTACACCGCATCATCGAAATCGCGCGCGTCCTCACCGTCAATGGTCACCAGGGCCACGTCGCGCAGGTCCACCCGCCCCTTCAGATCCGCGGCGCGAAGCTTTTCAGGCAGCTTGCCCGCCTGCGCCAGCGTCTCCGCCGAGAACACATGGGGCACCTCGTACTTGCGCACCGCGATCTCGATCTCCAGGCCGGGATCGTCGATATCACCCAGCACTTCGGTGATGCGCCCGACCGGCTGCGCGTACAGGGTCGGCGGCTCGGTCAATTCCACCGCCACCACTTGGCCAGGACGCGCCTGCGCGGTTCCAGACTTGGGAATCAGGATGTCCTGACTGAGCCGTTTGTCTTCGGGGGCCACCAGCCACACGCCAGACTCCAGCAGCAGGCGGCCGATGAGGGGGCGGCTGCGCCGATTCAGGATCTCCAGGATGCGTCCCTCAGGGCGACCGCGCTTGTCGATGCGCACCACCCGCGCGCGCACCTCATCGCCATGGAGCGCGGCACGCATCTCATTGGAGGGGATGTAGAGATCGGGCCCCTGACCTTGCAGAAGCACGAAACCGTGCCCATCCCGATGTCCTTGAAGAATGCCGCTGACCTCTTGCAGCAGGCCGGGTGCAACCGGAGTCTCGGCGGCACTTGTGAGTTTCATTTTTTTGATGGTATAGTCCTTGTCTTTCCTGCAGTCACCCGACTGTAGCGAAGCCCAGGTGGCGAAATTGGTAGACGCACTAGTTTCAGGTACTAGCGGGTAACTCCGTGGAGGTTCGAGTCCTCTCTTGGGCACCAAATGCTAAAGGCCAGCGCGAAAGCGCTGGCCTTTTTCTTTGTCCCGCGTTTTCCCTTTCATTCCGGGCCGGCGCACACAATGTGAGCGCCCCAACCAATGGCGTGCCGACGCGGGATGCGAATCCATCCACGGGGTGTTGCATTCCAAGATTTTGATGCTATAGTCACTGTCTTTCCTGCAGTTGATTGATTGCAGCGAAGCCCAGGTGGCGGAATTGGTAGACGCACTAGTTTCAGGTACTAGCGGGTAACTCCGTGGAGGTTCGAGTCCTCTCCTGGGCACCAAACAGAAAAGGCCAGCGCGAAAGCGCTGGCCTTTTGCTTTGGGCCGACGAATATGCGCTCAGGCCATTGGCGCCACAAAGAATCACGGGCCCCGCAGGGCCCGTTCGTTGTCCTCAGATGGACAGCTTGCGCTTCAGCGCTTCGGGGCGGAGGTTGTCGTACTCCTCGAAAGGCTGATGGATCCAGGGGCTGGTCTCGAGCATCTCGACGTAGTAGTCGGGCGTATAGGTCGACACCCCTTTCACCCAGATGACCGCAGAGCGCAGTTCGGTAATCGCGGGCGTCGCACGCAGCCGCTCCACCACGGCATTCAGCGTCACGCCCGAGTCGGCCAGATCGTCGACGAGCAGGACCCGCCCGGCCAGTTCACCTTTGGGCATGGTGATGTACTTGGCGATGTCCAGGCGGCCCTGGATCGTGCCGCCTTCGGCGCGATACGAACTGGTGGACATGATGCCCAGCGGCTTGTCGAACACGCGCGACAGCACATCGCCCGGGCGCAGGCCGCCACGCGCCAGACAAAGAATCTGGTCGAACTCCCAGCCCGACGCGTGCACTTTCAGCGCCAGCTTTTCCACCAGCAGGTGGTACTCGTCCCAGGAAACGTAGAGGTGCTTGCCGTCATCGGTCAGCATGGAAGGCCTTTCGGTGCCAAAGGGTTGGGGGATTCTGACGGGCGCCCGGCCGGGCGCCTCAGGCCTTGTACGGATGCTGCAGCACGATGGTGTGCTCGCGATCCGGGCCGGTGGACACCATCGCGATCGGCACGCCGATCACCTCTTCGATGCGACGCAGGTAGGCACGCGCGTTGGCCGGCAATGCATCCCAAGCGGTGGCTCCGAAGGTCGTTTCGGTCCAGCCCGGGAAGCTCTCGTAGATCGGCTCACAGGCGGCAATCTCATCCGGATCCAGCGGCAGGATGTCGGTGGTTTGTCCATTGAGCTTGTAGCCCACGGCCATCTTGACCTCGTTCAGGCCGTCCAGCACGTCCAGCTTGGTCAGGCACAGGCCCGTGATGCCGTTGATGATCATCGAGCGCTTGAGCGCTGCGGCATCCAGCCAGCCGCAGCGGCGAGCACGCCCCGTCACGGTGCCACGCTCCTGGCCGACGACGGACAAATGGTGACCCACCGTGCCCTCTTTCTCCCACTCCAACTCGGTAGGGAACGGGCCACTGCCCACGCGGGTGGCATAGGCCTTGGTGATGCCCAACATGTACTGCAACATTTGGGGCCCCACCCCAGCGCCAGCGGCCGCGTTGCCTGCCACGCAGTTGCTGGAGGTGACATAGGGGTAGGTGCCGTGGTCGATGTCCAGCAGCGTCCCCTGGGCACCTTCGAACAACAGGTTGTCGCCGCGCAGATGGGCTTGATGGAGCTGATAGCCGACGTCCGCCAGCAGCGGAGTGACTTGGCCGGCGAGTGCCATGGCCTGCTCGTAGATGGGCTCGAAGGCCAGCGCTTCGGCCTTCAGATGCCCCACCAGCATGGTGTTGTGCAGTTCCAGCAGCTCGCGCAGCTTCTTGGCGAAGCGCTCGGGATGCTTGAGGTCTTGCAGGCGCAGCGCGCGGCGCGCCACCTTGTCCTCGTAGGACGGGCCGATGCCCTTGCCCGTGGTGCCGATCTTGCCGCTGCCACTGCTTTCCCGCAGGGCTTCGCGCGCCTTGTCCACCGCCACATGGAAGGGCAGGATCATGGGGCAGTTTTCGCTGATGCGCAGCCGCGAACGAACCTCCACGCCAGCAGCTTCCAGGCGCTGGATCTCGGACAGCAGGTGGGTCGGATCGACCACCACGCCATTGCCGATGTAGCAGACCACGCCGTCGCGCATCACGCCCGAAGGGATCAGCTGCAGCGCGGTCTTCACCCCCTTGATGACCAGAGTGTGGCCGGCGTTGTGGCCGCCCTGGAAGCGCACCACGCCCTGGGCATGGTCGGTCATCCAGTCGACCACCTTGCCCTTGCCCTCGTCACCCCACTGGGTGCCGACCACTACCACGTGACGCCCGGTCACCGACTTGCTTGCATTCATTGCTGTTTCCCATGCGGGCAGGTGGCCCGCGCAACTTGGATCGCCTGGAATGGCCGCTCAGAGCGACCGCACAGACCACTGACCGTCTTGCAACACCAGTTCGCGGTCGCAAGCGTATTCCTCGCCCTCGTCCTCGTGGCCCGGCAGTACACAGACCACGGTTTCACCTTCTTGCCGCAACCTGCGGACGGTCTGGCGCAGCGCGGCCTCCTCGCCCCAGGGCGCCCGGATCGCTGCACGCAGTTCGCCGGCAGGCACGGCCTGGACCAGCGCCTTCAGGTCCAAGCTGAAGCCCGCGGCAGGACGGCGGCGGCCGAAGGCAGCGCCCACCTCGTCATACCGCCCCCCACGCGCCAAGGCCTGGGGCTGGCCGTCCACGAAGGCACTGAAGCAGACCCCGGTGTAGTAGTCATTGCCCACCAGCGCGGCCAGGTCCAGGCTGATGCGCAGGCTCGGATGCGTGCGCTGCAAGTGGTCGATCAACCACTCCAGATCCGCCAGCGCGGCACGCAGTTGCGGGCTGTCGGGCAAGGTGCGGCGCGCCAGCGCCAGCACTTCCGGCCCACCATCCAGCTCCAGCAATTGCCGCAAGGCTTGCGCCTGTTCGGAAGGCAAGGCGGCACTGGCGGCCTGCAGCGCCACCGGATCGCGCACGCTCATGGCCACCCGGATGGCCTCTTGCTGAGACTGCGGCACACCAGCCAGCAGCGCCTGCAGCGGGCGCGCGTCCCCGAGGTCGAGCAGCGGCAATCCCAGGCCGGCCGTTTCGAGCGCGTCGAGGGCCAGCTCGATCACTTCGAGGTCGGCCTCCAGCCCGGCATGGCCGTACACCTCGACCCCGAACTGCAGAGGCTCGCGCGATGCCAGCGGGCTGCTGGGCCGGGTATGCACCACCGAGCCGCAGTAGCACAGGCGGGTCACGCCCTTGCGGTTCAGCAGGTGGGCGTCGATACGCGCCACCTGCGGGGTCATGTCCGCCCGCACGCCCAGGGAACGGCCTGAGAGCTGGTCCACCAGCTTGAAGGTGCGCAGATCCTGCGCCTGTCCGTGACCGCTGAGCAGCGAATCCAGGTGCTCCAGCAGCGGCGGAACCACCAATTCACAGCCATAGCTGCGCGCCAGGTCCAGCAATTGGCGCCGCAGCTCTTCGATACGACGCGCCTGGGCGGGCAAGACATCGGCCAGGTGCTCAGGGAGCAGCCATGCTGAACTCATGCAAAAAACGCCGGGGGGTTAAAAACGGCATTCTACGGGTCCACCCGCAGAAGGCTCAGCTCAACAGCAGCAGAGTCAGCAGGCCCAGGCCCACACTGCACAGACCGACAAAACGCAACTGGCCGTCTTGCAGTTGTGTCAGGCGCGTGAACATGGCGCGCCACTGCCCCGGGCTCAGCAGGGGCAACAGGCCTTCCAGGATCAGGGTCAGGCCCAAGGCCAGACCCAGAACCTCCCACATCCGGCTACTTGCGCGCCGGCGCAGCCGACGTCGGTCCGCCGTTGCGCATCGCCTTGAAGAACTCCGACGAGGGGTCGACCACCATCACGTCGCTTTTGTTCTGGAAGCTCTTGCGATAGGCCTCGAGCTGGCGGTAGAACTGCGCGAACTGCGGGTCGCGCCCAAAGGCTTCGGCATACAGCGCCGAGGCCTTGGCATCGCCCTCGCCCTTGATGCTCTGCGCATCGCGGTAGGCCTCGGCGACGATGACTTCGCGCTGGCGGTCGGCATCGGCCTTGATCTTCTCTGCCTCGGCACTGCCGGTCGCGCGCAGTTCATTGGCCACGCGCTTGCGTTCGGCCTCCATGCGGCGGTAGACGGATTCGGTGATGCCGGCAGCGAAATCCACTCGCTTGATGCGCACATCGACGATCTCGATGCCAAAGGGCTTGATGTCGGCCTCCAGGCGCTTGGCGACATCACGCATCACGCCCTCGCGTTCGGTCGACAGCACGGCTCGCACAGTGCGCTTGGTGACCTCTTCGTTCAGGGCGGCCTGCACGATCGGGCTCAAGCGGGCCTCCAGTTGAGACAAGCTGGCACCGCTGTTGCGGATGAACTGCTTGGCATCCCGGATGCGCCACTTCACCATCCAGTCGATCACCAAGCTCTTCTTCTCGGCCGTGAAGATCGGCGGGAAGACCGGGCTGTCCAGCGTCTGGATGCGTCGGTCCATGTAGACCACGTTCTGGAAAGGCGGCGGCAGCTTGAACTTCAAGCCCGGTTCGGTGACGACTTCCTTGATTTCACCCAGGGCATAGACGACGGCGAACTGGCGCTGATCCACGATGAACAAGGTGGAGCTCGCAACCAGCAGGGCCACCAGGGCACCAAACAGCACGGAAATGATTCGGTTCATGGCGTGTCCTTGGCCGACTCAGCGACCTTCACGGTCGCGCGAGCGCTGGCCGTCGCGCGAGCGCACATCGATGTTCACGGTCTGGCTGCTGTCGGTAGCGGGCGGCAGGGTCACCGCCTGCGGCGCCGCGACGGTCGCCGCCGGCTGCGGCGAGCCCAGCAGCTTGTCGAGCGGCAGGTAGAGCAGGTTGGAGCCCGTGCGCGCGTCCACCATTACCTTGCTGACGTTGGCGTAAACCTGCTGCATGGTGTCGATGTAGAGGCGGTCCCGCGTGACGCCGGGCGCTTTCTGGTACTCGGCCAGCACGGCACGAAAGCGTTGCGCATCGCCCTCCGCCACGGCGACGACACGTGCCCGATAGGCCTCGGCCTCCTGCATCAGTCGGGCGGCCGTACCCTTGGCCTTGGGGATGACGTCGTTGGCGTAGGCCTCGCCCAGGTTCTTCTCGCGCTCGCGGTCCGCGCCGGCCTTGAAGGCGTCGTCGAAGGCCGCCTGCACCTGTTCGGGCGCCTGCACGCTGCCCATGTTCACGCTCACCACCAGGATGCCCGCCTTCAGGCGGTCGAGCTGCGCCTGTACCGACTTGGCCAGGTCATTCGCAATCGCATCGCGCTGCTCATAGAGCACCGAATCCATGTTGGAGCGACCGACGATCTCACGCACGGCCGACTCGGCCGCGAGTTGCACCGCTTCGTCAGGCTTGTGGTTCTCGAACAGGAACTCGCGTGCATCCTTCAGCCGGTATTGCACCGTGAAGCGGATGTCGACGATGTTCTCGTCCTGCGTCAGCATGGAAGAGTCACGCAGGCCGGTGGCCGAACCCACGCTGTTGCGCCCCACCTCAACCGAGCGCAACTGAGTCACGCTCAGCGTTTCGTGCGCCTGGAAGGGATAGGGCAGACGCCACTGGAAGCCTGCCTCCACCGTCTTGTCGTACTTGCCGAACGAGGTGATGACGGCCTGCTGCCCTTCCTGCACGATGAAGAAGCCGCTGCCCAGCCAGCCCAGCGCCACGACGCCCAGGATCAGGCCGATGCCCGCCCCCGCGGCACGCGCATCTGGCGGCGGGGCATCCGGCCGGCGCGGGCCATTGCCGCCACCACCAGGCAGCAGATTGCCCAGCTTGCGCTTGAAATCGCGCCACAGTTCATCCAAATCGGGGGGGCCTTCCTGCTGGGCGAACACCCCCCGCAGCGTGCGCTGCAGGCGGGCCAGGAGGTGGGGGGCGGGCTCGTAGAGACGGTCCGTCATGCAATCACCGGTTGGTATTCAGGGGTGCGGAAGGGGCAGGACCGCAGTGTCAATCAGAGCTGGGGGCTGCGCGTCCAAACTCAAGGTTTGGGCGGCATCCTCGCCACGCGCCACGGCGGCCAGGGCTGCACGCAATTCCGGCAGTCCCTCGCCACTGTAGGCGCTGACGAATACCCGCAAGACGCGGCTGCCGTCGGGCCGCTGCACCTGATCCACCAGGCGACGCGGCCGCGCCACGTCGGGCAGGCGATCCAGCTTGTTGAACACCACGATCTGGGGTGTGTCGGCGCAATCGATCTCGCTCAGCACGCGTTCAACTTCGGCCCACTGCTCCAGCAGCTTGGGCGAGGCGCAGTCAATCACATGCAGCAGCAGGTGGGCATCGGCGGCTTCCTGCAGCGTGGCCTTGAAGGCCTCCACGAGCTTGTGCGGCAGGTCGCGGATGAAGCCCACGGTATCGGACAGCAGCGCGCCGCCGTTGTCTCCACCGAGGTAGAGCGCCCGCGTGGTGGTGTCCAGCGTCGCGAACAACTGATCCGCGGCATAGCTGCCGGCCTTGGTCAGGGCATTGAACAGCGTGGACTTGCCGGCATTGGTGTAGCCCACCAGCGAGACGCGCAGTTGCCCGCCTCGCGCGCGCGCCTTGCGCTGCGTGTTGCGTTGGCGTTCGACCTTCTTCAGGCGCAGCTTCAGTTGCTTGATGCGCTCGTCGATCATGCGGCGGTCCAGTTCCATCTGGCGCTCGCCCGGGCCGCCGCGCGCGCCAATGCCGCCGCGCTGACGCTCCAGGTGGGACCAGCGCCGCACCAGCCGCGTGGCCAGGTACTGGAGCTGGGCCAACTCGACCTGCAATTTGCCCTCGTGGCTGCGGGCCCGTTGGGCAAAGATTTCCAGAATCAGGGCGGTGCGATCCGAGACCGGGACGCCGAGGTGGTTTTCGAGGTTGCGCTGCTGGATGGGCGAGAGGGCCTGGTCGAACAGCACCGCTTCGGCGCGCTCGCCCAGCACCAGGGCCTTGATTTCGTCGGCCTTGCCGCTGCCCACGAAGAGGGCGGCGTCGGGCGCCTTGCGGCGGGCGACCACACGCGCCACGGCCTGATCCCCGGCGGTTCCGGCCAGCAAGGCCAGTTCGTCCAGGCTGTCGTCGAAGTCGGGGTCACGCCCGAAGTCGACACCGACCAGCACCACACGGGCTGGGTCGGCGATGAAGGTGTCGTTCAAAGGATGCGCCGCGGGCGCGGGCCCGCGGAGTTCAGCGCGCGGCTCAGGCGCCGGCGTCGCTGGGGTGGAAGTTCACCGCGCGACCGGGAACCACGGTGGAGATGGCGTGCTTGTAGACCATCTGGGTCACCGTGTTGCGCAGCAGCACCACGTACTGGTCGAAGGATTCGATTTGGCCCTGCAGCTTGATGCCGTTGACGAGGTAGATCGACACCGGCACATGTTCCTTGCGCAGCAGGTTCAGAAAGGGATCCTGCAGCAGTTGGCCTTTATTGCTCACGATATGCTCCGTGTTGGTTGTGGTGGGCAGTGCCGCGGCACCTTAACACAGGCCCCAGCCCTGCCCGCTCGACAGGGTCAAGATTCGTTGTCGAAGGGGTTGCTGCCCGAGCGCATTTCGATGCGCATCGGCGTGCCGGTCAGCCCGTAATGGGTGCGGATGCGGCCCTCGAGATAGCGCTTGTACGAATCGCTGACATGCTCCAGCGAGTTTCCATGTACGACGACGATCGGCGGGTTCATGCCGCCCTGGTGCGCATAGCGCAGCTTGGGTCGGAAGGCGCCCACGCGTTGCGGCTGCTGGTGCTGCACGGCCTCGTGGATCAGGCGCGTCAGCACCGGGGTGCTGAGCTTCTTGAAAGCCGACGAGTGGGCCTCGGCCAGCGCCTTCCAAAGCGGTCCCAGGCCCTGCCGCTTCAGCGCCGAGATGTGCACCAGCGGCGCGAACTTCAGGAAGGACAGACGCGCCTCGATCGAACGCTCCAGCATCTGACGCTGGTAGCTGTCGATCGCATCCCATTTGTTGATGGCGATGACTACCGCACGGCCCGATTCGAGGATGTAGCCGGCGATGTGGGCGTCCTGGTCGGACACCCCCTGGGTCGCGTCGACCAGCAGCAGCACCACATTGGCGTCCGCGATCGCCTGCAGGGTCTTGACGACCGAGAACTTCTCGATCGCCTCGAACACCTTGCCCTTGCGGCGCAGGCCGGCGGTGTCGATCAGTTCGAACTTGCGGCCGTCGCGCTCGAAGGGCACGCTGATGGCGTCGCGCGTCGTGCCCGGCATGTCGAAGGCCACCAGGCGCTCTTCGCCGAGCCAGGCATTGATCAGGGTGCTCTTGCCGACATTCGGACGGCCGGCGACGGCCAAGCGAATAGGCTTGTCGCCCTGCTCGGCCTCGTCTTCCTCGGGCGGCTCCTCAAAGCCTTCGAGCGCGGCCTCCAGCAGGCTGCGGATGCCCTGGCCATGCGCGGCGGAGATGGGGATGGGCTCGCCGATGCCGAGTTCGTAGAACTCCGCCAGCGCCGGTGCATCCTTCATGCCCTCGGCTTTGTTCACCGCCAGCAGCACCTTCTTGCCGGAGGTGCGCAGGTAGGACGCGATGTCATGGTCCTGGGCCGAGATGCCGGCACGCACGTCGGTGACGAAGATGACGGCATCCGCCTCGGCCACGGCCTGACGAGTCTGCTTGGCCATTTCCTTGACGATGCCGGTCTCGGCCGTGGGCTCGAAGCCACCGGTGTCGATGACGATGAACTCGCGCCGGCCGATGCGGCCGTCACCGTAATGGCGGTCGCGCGTCAAGCCGGCATAGTCGGCCACGATCGCATCGCGGCTCTTGGTGCAGCGGTTGAACAGCGTGGACTTGCCCACATTGGGGCGCCCCACCAGGGCGATGACGGGTTTCATCTGAGCCTTATTCGAGGCGCAGGGCGTGCACGCCGCCGTTGCGCGCCACTGCCAGCAGGGTCGTGCCGGATTGCACCAGGCCGGCGGCGATGGGGCTACCGCCCGTCGGCACGCGCAGCTGGATCTTGCCGGTGTCCCGCGCCAAGAAGTGCACCTGGCCTTCCAGGTCGCCAAACACCAGGCTCGTGCCGCTGAGCAGCGGAGCGCTCAGCTGGCGGTGCTGGTACTCCTCGTTGCTCCACAGGGTTTCACCGTTCTCGGTGCGCCAGGCCGTCAGCCGGTCCACGGCATCAAAGCCGATCACGGCCTTGCTGTCCGCCGTCACGCCCTTGGCGCCGGCACTCGGGCGGCTCCACACCAGGCTGCCGCGCTGGGCATTGATGCAGCCCACCGCCGACTGGAAGGCGCGGGCGCACAGGAAGTCGCCGGTGCGGGCCAGCGGCCCGACCACATCGGCCAGGCGCTCGACCTCATTGGTGCCGCGCGGGCTGGCCACATTGGCCTCCCAGCGCAGGATGCCGCGCAGCGGGTCTACCCCCGCCAGTCGGGCGCCCTGCCCCACCACCAGGGTGTCCTTGAAGGCGGCCAGGCCGCCGGGCTGGGCCAGCAGCAGTGCATCGCCCGGGCGGCGCAGCTCCCACAGACGATGACCGTCCAGCACGTCGAAGGCCTGAACGGCGCGATCCACGCTCTGCACGAAGACGCGCTCGCCGGCCACCAGGGGCGCGGTGTGCACCGGCGCGGCCAGGCGCTTGCGCCAGATTTCGCGGCCGGCATCCAGCACCACCAGGTCCTGGTCGCGCGTGACGACAGCCGCCCAGCGGCCATCGCTACCCACGCCCGCCATCAACTTGGCGCCGGCATCGCCGCGCCAGACTTCGGCGCCATCCTGGGCGCGCAAGGCCAGCACACGGCCGCCGCTGTCGGCCACGACGAAGCGCTCGGCCGTGGCCGCCACCTGCAGGGGGAAATCGACATCGCCGATGCGCGCACTCCACACCACGCGTCCGGCCAGGCTCGGGCTGACCGCCTGCAGGGGCGTGGGCTTCGGGGCATCGCTGCCGAACAGGGAACAGGCCCCCAGCGCCAGGCTGAGAGGCAACGCCAACAGGGCGCGAGAAGTCGGCTTCACTTGGTTTCCTTGGCCGTCAGGCTGCTGGTGTCCACGCCCAGGGCGGTCAGCTTGGCCTCGACGAGTTGCCGGTAGGGCTGTTCCTTGGGCAGGGCCAGGAAGGCGGTTTGGTAGTGCTCGCGCGCCTTGTCGGCCTGACCCTGGAGCTGAGCCAGATCGCCGCGCTTGTCGGCCACGAGGCCGGCGTAGGCCGTGGACTGGATACGCGCCAGCGCGGCTTCGGCCGGCGCAAAGCGCTTGGCTTCCAGATGCACGGCGGCCAGTCGCAGCAGCGCCAGTTCTTGCAAGGCCTGGGGCTTGGCCTGCTCGGCCGCCCACTCCAGCGCGCCCAGGGCGGCATCGGCCTTGCCACCGTCGAAGGCCACCTGGGCCGTCAGCAGCGCCGCATGGGCCGTGAAGGTGGCACGCGGCATCTGATCCTTCATCTGCTGCCACATGCGCAGGGTCTTGTCGACGTCCTTGGCTTCGGCAGCGCGCTCGACCTCGTCGTACAGCAGGCTGGCCTTCAGGCCCTGCTCACGCTGCCACCAAGTCCAGCCGTTCCAGCCCGCAAAGGCGAGCAGGGCCAGCGTGACCAGGGTGGTGATGAGGTTGCCCCAGCGCTGCCAGAAGGCCTTGAGGTTGTCGAGTTGTTCTTGTTCTTGGAGGTCGAGCGTGGCCATGGCGGGTCGCGGTGAAGTCGGGCGGAAAAAGCGGCGGGATTATGCGGTCCGGAGCTCGGACGCCCATTGGGCAGCCTGACCCAAGGCACGGCTGAACTGGGCGGCGCCTTCGTCGCGCAGGGGCTTGATGGCCACTTCGCCGCGCGCCAGCTCATCCCCACCGAACACCAGGGCGTAGCGGGCCCCGCTGCCGTTGGCGCGTTTGAACTGCGATTTCATGCTGCCGCCCCCGGCGTGCATCTGCACTGCCAGCCCGGCGGCCCGCAGCGCCTCCAGGACCGGCAGCACCTGGGGCAGCGCGGCAGCGTCGGGCAGCACGGCGTAGGCATCGGGCGCGTCTTCGCCCGGCAGCAGGTTCAGGGCTTCAAGCAACAGCAGCAGGCGCTCCATGCCGAGGCCGAAACCGACCGCCGGCGCGCCCTTGCCGCCGAGCTGGGCAATCAGGCCGTCGTAGCGGCCGCCGCCACACACGGTGGCCTGGCTGCCCAGGTGCGGCGTGACCCACTCGAACACCGTGCGGTTGTAGTAGTCCAGGCCGCGCACCAGGCGCGGGTTGATGGCGTAGGCCAGGCCGGCGGTGTCCAGCGCCGCGCGCACGGCGTTCAGGTGCGCCAGCGATTCGGGGCCGAGGAAATCCAGCAGCTTGGGCGCGGCCTCCACCAGGGCCTGCATGGCAGGGTTCTTGGTGTCCAGCACCCGCAAAGGGTTGGTGTGCAGGCGGCGGCGCGCGTCCTCGTCCAGCAGCTCCTGGTGCTGTTCCAGGTAGGCGATCAGCGCCGCGCGATGGGCGGCACGCTCGGCCGGTTCGCCCAGGCTGTTGAGCTCCAGATGAATGTCCTCACCCACCTTCAGGCCCAGGCGCTGCCACAGCGCCCGGCTGAGCAGGATCAGCTCGGCATCCACATCCGGCCCGGCGAAGCCCATGGCCTCCACATCGAGCTGATGGAACTGGCGGTAGCGGCCCTTCTGCGGACGCTCGTGGCGGAACACCGGGCCGATGGACCACATGCGCAAGGGGCCGTCGTACAGGGCGTTGTGCTCGATCACCGCACGCACCAGGCCGGCGGTGATCTCCGGGCGCAGCGCCAGTTCGTCGCCATTGAGCTTGTCGGTGAAGGTGTACATCTCCTTCTCGACGATGTCGGTGACCTCACCGATCCCGCGCACGAACAGGGCCGTAGGCTCGACGATGGGCGTGCGCACATTGCGATAGCCATACAGACGCAGCAGCTCGCGCATCTGCGCCTCCAGCCACTCCCAATGGCCGGACGCGGGCGCAAAGGTGTCGTTCATGCCCTTGACGCCCTTCAGGGGCTCGGGCTTTTTCTGTTCAGTCATGCGGATGCGGTGGCGCCGAAGCGGCGCTCGATGTAGTTCTCGACCAGGGTCTGGAATTCGCGCGCGATGCCCTCGCCGCGCAGGGTGAGTGCCTTCTCGCCGTCGATGAAGACGGGCGCAGCTGGCGCCTCGCCCGTGCCGGGCAGGCTGATGCCGATGTCGGCATGCTTGCTCTCGCCCGGGCCGTTGACGATGCAGCCCATCACCGCGACCTTGAGGTTCTCCACCCCGGGGTAGCGCGCGCGCCAGACCGGCATCTGCTCGCGCAGGAAGTCGTCGATCTGCTTGGCCAGCTCCTGGAAGGTGGTGCTGGTGGTGCGGCCACAGCCCGGGCAGGCGGTGACGCTCGGGTTGAAGGTGCGCAGGCCCAGGGCCTGCAGGATCTCGGAGGCCACCACCACTTCCTGCGTGCGCGCCTCGCCCGGCTGTGGCGTGAGGCTCACTCGAATGGTGTCGCCAATGCCTTCCTGCAGCAGCACCGACAGCGCTGCCGTGGACGCCACCGTGCCCTTGGTGGCCATACCGGCCTCGGTCAGGCCCAGATGCAGCGGGTGGCGGGTGCGGCGGTTGAGCTCGCGGTAGACGGTGATCAGATCCTGCACGCCGCTGACCTTGCAGCTGATGATGACCTGGCCGGGGTCCATGCCCAGCTCCACCGCATAGGCGGCCGACTGGAGCGCCGAATCGATCAGCGCCTGGTACATCACCGAACTGGCCTCCCAGGGCTGGGCACGCTGGGCGTTCTCGTCCATCAGGCCGGCCAGCAGTTCCTGGTCCAGGCTGCCCCAGTTCACGCCGATGCGCACCACCTTGTCGTGCTGCAGCGCGGCCTCGATCATCTGCGCGAACTGGCGGTCCTTCTTGTCGCCCTTGCCGACATTGCCGGGGTTGATGCGGTACTTGCTCAAGGCCGCCGCCATGGCGGGGAATTCGCTCAGCAGGCGGTGGCCGTTGTAGTGGAAATCGCCCACCAAGGGCACGTCGATGCCCATGCGGTCGAGCTGCTCGCGGATGTGCGGCACGGCCTCGGCGGCTTCGGGCGTGTTGACGGTGATGCGCACCAGCTCCGAACCGGCGATGGCCAGCTCCTTGACCTGGATGGCGGTGCCGATGACGTCCACCGTGTCGGTGTTCGTCATGGACTGGATGCGCACCGGGGCGTCGCCGCCGATGGTCACCACGCGCTCGCCCCAGCGCACGCGCGCCTGCAGGCTGCGCCGGGCAGGAATGGGAAGGCCGAGGATGGCCCCGGAAGGCTGCTGCAAATTCATGGCGCTCAGTTCAAGGTCAGGCGGGCCACGCGCACGGCGTGGAAGGGCGCCAGGTCCTGGCTCTGGCCGCGCCAGTTCAATTCGGCGCCGGGCGCATTGCCCAGCACGACGCGCAGCGGCGCCGCCGGCGCCTCCAGCTGCACGCGCTCGCCCGCCGTCAGCACGCGGGCCACCAGGCTGGCGCCTCGGGCGTCGGAAATGCTGACCCAGGTTTCTTCGCGCGCCACCACGGTCAGCAAGGCCGCTTCAGCGGCCGTGGCGGGCGCCGGACCGACGCCTTGCGCAAGCACCGCCGGCGCCGCCTGGGGAAGCAGTGCGGAACTGGGTGGGGCCGCTGCGGCGGGTACCGAAGCCGTCGACGCAACCGCGGCCGCCGCGGAGGCCGCCGACGCCACTGCGCTGGACGGGCGGGGCAGCGGCACGGCTGCAGTGCTAGCACTTGCGGGCGTACTGACAGGCAGCGGAACCGACGGCGCTTCAACCATCCGGACCGGCTCGGCATCAGCCTCGGCCGTCTGGGTGGAGAAGGACCACGGCAGGCTACGCCCTTGCGGCCAGAGGGCCACCCCGGCCGCCACGGCGAGCAGCAGCATCAGCAGCAAGAGCAAGGGGCCGGACGCCTGCAGGCGCTGGCGCGGATGCAGCTGCAAGGGGCGGTTGATGCCCTCGGCCACCTTCTCCAGGGCCACCGGCGCGGCGTCAGGCATCAGTTGCAGCACATCCTTGGGGTCCAGGCCCAATGCCCGGCAGAACGAAGTGGCCAGGCCTCGGGCGTACGGTCCGTCGGGCAGTTCGGACCAGCGCTCAGCCTCCAGCGCGGCCAGCCGTGCCTCGGAGACCTTCAACTGGGCCGCCAGGCTGGCCAGGCTCAGCCCACGCGCCTTGCGGGCCGCAGCAAGCCGCGCGCCGGCGCCGGCAGCAGCGTATTGCTCGCTCATTCGAAGCGTCCGTCGCGGTACAGCTGGGCTTCCGCGGCTTGCGGGTACTCGCGCAACAGGCGCTGTCCCCACTCGGCGGTGCCTGGCCGGTTGCCGAGGCGCTGCTCAATGCGCGCAGCCAGCCAGAGACTTTGCGCATTGGCGGCACTGGCGTTCACCCGTGCCGCGTAGAAGCGCGCCCGCTCGAGCTGGTTGGTGCGAAGCAGCAGGTCGGCCAGCGTGAAGTTGATGTTCGGGTTGCCTGGGTCGAGCTCGAAGGCCCGCATCAGGCTGCGCTCGCCCGCCTCCAGGCGCTCGGCGCGCAGCTCGCACACGCCCTTGGCCAGCCAGCTGCGCGCAGGCGCGCGGTAGCTGGTCTGCTTGAGCGCCTCGTCAAAGCGGCTGAAGGCCTGTTCCCATTGCCGCTGCTGGCAGGCCATCCAAGCCATGTTGTGCAGGGTGTCGGGGTCGTTCGGGTAAAGGATGAGGATGCGACGGAAGCCTTCCTCGGCGGCGCCCGTCTCGCCCATGGCGGCCAGGATCAGCGCGCGCAGGTTCAGGCCTTCGCGGGTGTCCGGGCGCAGCGCCAAGGCCTGCTTGACCTCGTCCAGCGCGACGTTGTACTGGCCACGCGCCAGGTAGCCGCCGGCCAGTTCGATGCGCATCGCCGCGCGGCGTTCCACCTCGTTGGCATCCACTTCGGTGCGCGGTTCGCGCGGAGCCTGCTGCTGGGCGCAGGCGGCTAGAACGGTCAGACAACTGGCAGCTAGAAGCACACGCAGCATGGGCAGCCTTCGCAGTGGACTGGGATCGCGATTCTTCAAGAGCTGGGCCGGCGGTGCACCACCACCGGGGCGCGCGTCATGCGCTGCTCGGCACGGGTGCGGTCCTGCACCTCACCGGCGAGCTGGCCACAGGCCGCGTCGATGTCATCCCCCCGGGTCTTGCGCACCGTGGTCACGATGCCGGCCCGGATCAGCACCTCGGCAAAAGCCAGCACGCGTTCCCGCGGGCTGCGCTTCAGGCCGGAGGCCGGGAAGGGATTGAACGGGATCAGGTTGAGCTTGCAGGGCACCTCGCCCTTGAGCAGCTTGACCAGCTGTTCGGCCTGCTCGGGCGCATCGTTCACACCGTCGAGCATGCAGTACTCGAAGGTGATGAAGTCGCGCGGCGCGGCTTCCAGATAGCGCTGGCAGGACTGCAGGAGCTCGGCAATCGGGTACTTCTTGTTCAGCGGCACGAGCTGGTCGCGCAGCGCGTCGTCGGGGGCGTGCAGCGACACCGCCAGCGCCACCGGGCAATCCTCGCGCAGGCGGTCGATCATCGGCACGACGCCGGAGGTGGACACCGTCACGCGGCGGCGCGACAGGCCATAGCCATGGTCGTCCAGGAAGGTGCGTAGCGCCGGCACCAGGGCCGCGTAGTTCTGCAACGGCTCGCCCATGCCCATCATGACGATGTTGCTGATGACGCGGCCGCTCTGGTCGCGCGCCTTGCCCTCGCCGCGCAGCAGGTGCTCGACAAACCAAAGCTGCGCCACGATCTCGGCCGTGCTGAGGTTGCGACTGAAGCCCTGGTGACCGGTGGAGCAGAAGCGGCAGCCGACCGCACAGCCGGCCTGCGAGGAGATGCACAGCGTGGCGCGGTCGTCTTCGGGGATGTAGACGGACTCGACCGCGTCGCCATTGCCGACGTCGAACAACCACTTGATGGTGCCGTCGGCCGAGCGCTGCTCGGAGAGCACGCGCAGCGCGCTGACTTCGGCGCTCTGGGCCAGCTTGTCCCGCAGGGACTTGGCCAGATCGCTCATCAGCGCGAAGTCGGCGACCCCGCGCTGGTGAATCCAGCGAAAGAGCTGGACGGCGCGGAAGCGCTTTTCGCCCAGCCCTTCGCAATAGGCAACCAAGCCCTCCAGGTCGAACCCGAGCAGATTGGTTGCCGTCATGGCCATCAGCGGTTGTAGACGTTCATGCCCGGGAAGAAGAAGCCCACTTCCACGGCAGCGGTTTCGGCGGCGTCGGAGCCATGCACGGCATTGGCGTCGATGCTGTCGGCGAAGTCGGCGCGGATGGTGCCCTTCTCGGCCTTCTTCGGGTCGGTGGCGCCCATCAGGTCACGGTTCTTCAGGATCGCGCCTTCACCTTCCAGCACCTGGATCATCACCGGGCCGGAGATCATGAAGTTCACCAGATCGTTGAAGAAGGGGCGCGCCTTGTGCACGGCGTAGAAGGCCTCGGCCTCGGCGCGCGACAGGTGCACCATCTTGGCGGCAACGATCTTCAGGCCGGCGCCTTCAAAGCGGGCCAGGATTTGACCGATGACGTTCTTGGCAACGGCGTCGGGCTTGATGATGGACAGGGTACGTTCGATGGCCATGGGGTTTCTCCTTTTACTGGCAATTCGGCAAAGCCCGCGATTGTAGGTGCAGGGCCATGGCCTCCGTCACCTGCCGGCGCGGCGCGCGAGCAGGTCGAACGGAAGCCTTCACTCAGCGACGGCGCTTACCACCGCCGCCACCGCCCTTGCCACCCCCACCGCCACCGCCGCCACTGCGACGATGGAAGCTGTCGGCACCGATGTAGCCGACCGAAGTGCGCATCGGGTCGGGCTCACCACCCGGCCCGCGGCCGCGCGGGGCCTGGCCGTGATCGGGCGCGCTGCCACCATGGCCAAACCCCTGCGGGAAGCCGCGCTTGCTCTTGGCGAAGCGGCGGTCGAAGGTTTGCTCCAAGGGGTTGATGTCGCGCGGCATGTAGTCGTCGTCGTCCTCGGCACGTTGGCGCGGCTCGGCGCGCGGCGGACGCTCGGCAAAGGGAGCCTCGGCACGCGGCGGGCGCTCGCCACGAGGGTTCTCGCGCGGACCCTTGCCCTTGTCAGCCCGCGGACCGCCGCGGCCGCCGTCAGGGCGGCGCTCCTCGCCGCCACCGGGCTGGGCCAGCCGGCGAATGGACTTGACGTCGAAGCCGTTCAGCTCCACCCAGACGCCACGCTTCAGCCCCAGGGGCAGCACCACACTGCCGTAGCGCACGCGAATCAGGCGGCTGACCGTCAGACCCACAGCGTCGAACAGCTTGCGCACCTCGCGGTTGCGCCCTTCGGTGATGACGACGCGGTACCAGCGGTTGGCGCCCTCGCCGCCCGCACTTTCGATGCTCTTGAAGGCGGCCGTCTGCCCGTCGACCTCGACCCCCTCCAGCAGCTGCGCCTTGGCCTCGTCGTCGAGCTGGCCAAGCACACGCACCGCGTATTCGCGCTCCACACCGAAGCGCGGATGCATCAGCTGGTTGGCCAGGTCGCCGGAGTTGGTGAACAGCAGCAGGCCTTCGGTGTTGATGTCCAGGCGGCCGACCGACAGCCACTTGCCCATCTGCAGCTTGGGCAGGGAGCGGAACACCGTGGGGCGGCCCTCGGGGTCATTGAAGGTGACGATCTCGCCCACCGGCTTGTGATAGGCCAGCACCCGCGGCAGCGGCGGCTGGATGCGGATCCTGACCGGCTTGCCGTTGACGCTCACCCGGTCGCCCCAGGAGATGCGCTGGCCGATATGGGCCGGCTCGCCATTGACCTCGATCTTGCCCTCGGCAATCCAGGCCTCGATGTCGCGCCGCGAGCCGACGCCGGACTGCGCCAGCACCTTTTGCAGCTTGGGTGCATCGGCCTCCGCGGCGAGCACACGCTTTTCCGCTTCGGCGGGCGCCAGTTCGGCAGCATCCGGCTCGGGTGCAGCGTCGCCTTCGGCCAGCAGGGCATTCAGGCGCTCGGACAGCGCGGCCTCGACCTGCTCGTCCTGCAGCACCAGGCTGGGCGCGGACGGTTCGTCACGGGCTTCGCGAGGCTCACGATCCTCACGGGGCTCGCGCGCTTCGCGCGGCCCGCGGGCTTCACGCGGACCACGAGCCTCACGTGGGCCACGAGCTTCGCGGGGCTCACTGGCTTCCCGGGTCTGCGCCGCCGCAGCGGCCTCCGGTGCCGGCTCCGCGGCAAGCTCGGCCGCTGGCGTTGGCTGCGCCTGGGCTTCGCCCGTCTCCAGCGCAGGGGCCGCTTCGGCCGCCACCGCCGGCTTGCGGCGACGCGGGGCACGGGCCTTGGGCACGGCCTCCTCTGCGGAGGCCTCGGTGGCCGCCTCGGCCGTCAGCTCGGGTGCCGCGGCCACTTCGGTTGCGGCCGGCTTGGCCCGCGGAGTGCGCTTGCGGGCCGGCTTGGCCGGCGCCTCGGCGGCCACGTCAGGGTTCGGGACTGGGTTTTGCTCGTCGCTCATGGTGCGCTCGCTTCGGGGTCTTCTTGGGGAAGCCATTCGGGGGACTCGGCCGCAGCCGGGGCTTCAGGCACTGGGGCGGCAACGTTCGCTGAAGCATCCGTCGCCGGGTTCGGGCCTTCGCCCATCTCGTCCGCAGCTTCAGCCTGCGGGCTCATCTCATCGGCCGGCGTACCGGCCGCTTCGGTCTCGGGCAGCAGGCTGGCCTGTTCCGGCGTCAGGCCGGTGGCCAGCATGGCGTCCAGCGTCGGCAAGTCCGAAAGGGACCGCAAGCCGAGGTCCTCAAGAAACTGCCGCGTGGTGGCATAGAGGGCGGGCCGCCCCGGCGCCTCACGGTGGCCGATGCTCTCGATCCAGCCACGCTCTTCCAGCTGGCGCACGATCTGCGAGCTCACCACCACCCCGCGGATGTCCTCGATGTCGCCGCGCGTGACCGGCTGGCGGTAGGCAATCACCGCCAGAGTTTCCATCGCGGCACGCGAGTAGCGCTGCGGCTTCTCGGGGTGCAGTCGCTCCAGGTGAGAACGCAGCTGCAGCCGCGTCTGAAAGCGCCAGCCACCCGCCAGCTGCACCAATTCCAGCCCGCGATGGGACCAATCTCCCTGCAGCTCGACCAGCAGGGCCCGCACGGCATCGGCATCCACCCCGTCACCCAGCAGGACCTGCATGTCCTTCAAAGGCATGGGCTGCAGCGCGCACAGCAACGCCGCTTCCAGGATGGACTTCGCCTCCGCTGCTTGAATCTCCATGGACCTCTGGTTCAGGCTGGCACCCTCGGTGCCCTGCTTACACATGGGAAGCTTGGCTTCCCGCGCTGGACGCCGCTGGCATCCGATCTGGAGCGCCGCCGATCTGCCGCGGCGCCTCCGGCAGGGCGCCTGGCCCCGCGGCCTGCGCGATCCACGCCGCGCAGGTATTGCGCTGATTCTAAAGGCCCTCCGACAACCCGCCGCCAGACCACCCCACCAGCGCGCTCGCAGCGGCCAGAAAGTCCGCCGGCGGCGCCACCGACCAACTCAACGCAACACCGCGCACGGGATGCTGCAGGCGCAGACGGGCCGCGTGCAGCGCCTGGCGCTGCATGCCCGCCAGCTCCCGCCCGCCATAAAGGGCATCACCCACCAGGGGCAACCCCCGCGACGCCGCATGCACCCGGATCTGGTGCGTGCGCCCGCTGTGCAGCCGGCAGTGCAGCAAGCTGGAGGCCGCGCCAACCGCCAAGGGCGTGAAATCCGTGCGCGCCGGCTTGCCGTCCGACACCACGGCCATGCGCACCCGGCTGCGCGGGTCGCGGCCGATCGGGGCGTCCACGCTGAAGGCTTGCTCAACGCGACCATGGCACAGCGCCATGTACTCGCGCCCCACCTCGCGCGCAGCCAGCTGGGCCACCAGCGCGTGGTAGGTGGCCACGCTCTTGGCCACCACCATCAAGCCGGAGGTGTCCTTGTCGAGCCGGTGCACGATGCCAGCCCGCGGCAGCAGGCGAGCCGCCTCATGGTGGGCGAGCAGAGCGTTCAGCAGCGTGCCGCTCCAATTGCCGGCCGCCGGATGCACCACCCAGCCCGCCGGCTTGTTCAAGATCAGCAGATGGGCGTCCTCGAACAGGATGTCGATGGGCAGCGCTTCGGGCGCGAACGGCACCTCGTGTTGTGGCGCACGCCACTGCACTTGCAGGCGCTGGCCCAGGCGCAGCTTGCGCGCCGCCTGCGGGCAAGGGGCGCCGTCCAGCCCGACACGCCCTTCTTCCACCAGGCTCTGCAGGTGCGAGCGCGAATAGCCCGGATACAGCGCCACCAGGGCCCGATCCAAGCGCCAGCCCGCCCACTGCGGCAGGATCTCGCCGCTCCAATCCTGGACCGCTTCGGGTGCGGCTTCTTCAAGCTCGTCCTCGTCTCCAGGCAAGGCTTCTGCGCTTCCTATAATTCCCGCACCCCTCTCTCAGTGGCCGAATCGTCGGCTTGTCAATGCCCGTCTCGAGTTCTCGCGCTGCCCTGCAGCGCCGCGCATCGCGCGCCGTCGAAGCGCCTGTTCATGGCCCGCAAGGCCCCTGGATGCACCACATCGGTCGCATCGGCAGCCTGCTTGCGCTGGCTGTGCTGGCTGCCTGCAGCAACACCCCGAAGGACGATCCGAACTCGCAGGCCAGTCTGGACAAATTGTATGCAGAGGCCAAGGACGAGCTTTCGACAGGCGCCTACGAGCGTGCCATCAAGCTGCTTGAGCGCATTGAGGGGCGAGCCGCCGGCACGCTGATGGCGCAGCAGGCCATGCTCGAAATGGCCTGGGCGCAGCATCGCAGTGGCGAAAAGGCCCAGGCCCTGGCCACGCTGGATCGCTTCCTGAAGTTGCACCCCTCCTCGGCTGGCGCCGATTACGCGCTCTACCTCAAGGGCCTGGTCAACTTCAACGAGGATCTCGGCCTGTTCGGGCGCCTTGCCAACCAGGACGTCTCCGAGCGCGACCAACAGGCTTCACGCGACGCGCTGCAGAGCTTTCGCGAGCTGATCGAGAAGTACCCCAGCTCGCGCTACGCGGCCGACGCGCGCACCCGCATCGACTTCATCACCAACACCCTGGCCCAGCACGAAGTGCATGTGGCGCGCTACTATTTCGTGCGCGGCGCCTATGTGGCCGCGGCCAGCCGTGCCCAGACGGCGGTGACAGAGTACCAATACGCCCCGGCCGTCGAAGAGGCCTTGTCCATCCAGGCGCAGAGCTACGACCGCCTGCAGTTGCCTCAACTGCGCGACGACGCCCTGCGGGTGCTGCGCAAGAACTTCCCGCAGAGCAAGTACCTGGCCGATGGCGGCCGCCAGGACAAGCCCTGGTGGCGTCTCTGGTGAGCGCCGCGCGCCACCCCTGAAACCCCTGCCCCGCGTATCCATGCCCAGACGCCAGATCGCCCCCGAAGGCCTCTAGGATCGCGGCATGGCAATTCAACGCGCCGCGAAGCCACCCAAGCCCAGCCACCGTCTGGTAGCAGCCACCGGCCTGCACCGGGGCGATCGCCTCTACCAGCAAGACCAGGTGGCCGTGCTCGTGCACCCGCGCGTGCCGGGCTGCGTGCTCGGCGTCGTGGCCGATGGCATGGGGGGCAAGAGTGGTGGCCGCAAGGCCGCTGACCAGGTGTTGCTCACCGCCCAGCAGTTGTTCGAGCGTCATTCGCCCGGCGATGAAGACCCGGCCGAGCTGCTGCGCCAGCTGTGCTCGGAAGCGCACCTGATGATCAAACTGACGGCGCTGTCCGCCGAGGAAGAGCCGCACAGCACGCTGGCGGCCTTCATGGTCACACCCGACAAGCAGTGCTTCTGGCTGCACACCGGCGACTCGCGCATCTATCACTTCCGTGGCCCCACGCTGATGCGCCGCACGCTCGACCAGTCCTATGTGCAGAAGCTCATCAATGAGGGCACGCTGACCGAGGCCGACGCTGCCAGCCACCCGCAGTCCAATCTGCTCACTGCCTGCCTCGGCACGGTGCAGGATCCGGAACCGGTCGAGAGCGCCATCCACGACCTGCAGGCCGGCGACGTGCTGATGTGCTGCAGCGACGGCCTCTGGCACTACTTCAACAACCGCGAGCTCGGCACGGTGATGCACAGCCTGCCGCCGCGGGAAGCAGCCGAGTTGCTGATCAACAAGGCCCGCCAGCGCGCGCAAGGCAGTGGCGACAACCTGTCGATCGCGATCGTGAAGATCGAGGCGTCCAGCTAGGGCCTATTCACACTGCGCGGGCAGCCCCGCGAATGGGGCTGCCCGGCCGCCAGGCTAGGCGCAGTGCGACGCCCAGACTCGCGTCTGGGCGAGCGCTGCAACGACGCGTGGCGGCCGGACAGCATCATTCCCTTCGGGTTGCCACCAGAAAGAGGCGCCCACTTCGTTGCGAAGCCTCGCCGGGGCGGTGTGTGGACAGTTTGGGCCCTGAGGGCCCGAACTGCCTCACACAGAGCTGGGCCTCTGGCCCAGCGCGGCCTGCAAGGCCTACCCCGGCTTCATTTCGCGCCTCGTTGGCGCCTCTTCTGGATGGCAACGCGGTGGCTTCGCGTAGTGTGAACAGGCCCTAGACCCCTGCGGCGGCACGCCCGGCCTCGGGCGGCGCCGCAATCTCAACCCTGGTTCGCTGAACCCGCCGCGCCCGTACCGGCGCGCTGCGGCCTGGGTTCGGGCGGCAAAGGGCAGCTGCGCGTACGGCCCCAGTAAGCCTTGGCCTCGCAGGCCGCCACCACGCAGGCGTCCTGGGTGGTCTGGTTCGGCAAACCCTTGCAGCGCCGTAGCTCCATGGCGAATTGGAAGCGCTGCACATCGCTCAGGGGCTTGGGAGCGGCTGGGCGGCGCGCCAGGTCGCTGTGAGCCATGACCGCCGCCACCAACTCGGCATCCGGATCCTTGGCCACCGGCTTGCTCGGCTTGGCCGGCGCGGCCGGCCGAGCCACGGGCAATGCGCGCAGCGCTTCGCCCGGCACCACCTCCACCGCCGCGCTGGCCGTCGCAGGCGGTGGCGCCACCGACGGCTGGGACTGACTCACCGACTGAGCCACAACGGTGCGCGCCGGCACAGGCGCTGGCAACGCTGACACGCTGGGATTCGGGGCAACCGATGGCGTGGACGGCGCAGACGGCCGCCACTGCGACAAGCCGATCAAGGCCAGGGCCACGAGGCCGGTGCCCAGCAACCAGAGCCCGTTGGCGCGCCGATTTCTCCCATGGAAAACGGCCCGACCAGCGCGCGTGGCAGTCTCCGGACGTTGGTCCTCCCGCGCGGCGCTCAGGATGCTCAGGCCAAAGCCACTGGGTTCCGCATCAGCAGGATCCGCCCCCTGCCCGGCACGGGCCAGCAGACTCGGGCGCGAGCTCGACTTGGGGAACACGGATGCATTGCTTGGCATGGCTTGATGAGGTGCGGATCAGGCAAGCACCGGCCCGCCAAGGGTTCCGGCGGGCCCGGCGCGCGGGCGCAGGAACGTGAAAAAGTCTAGGGCCTGGCCGCGTGTTTCACGCCCGCTTTGCCCCCCTCGGCAAGGGGTGCTGCGCAGGCCATGAGACGGCACACTGATCGCATCGCCGCGCAGCTTGTTTTTGAGCACCGAAATGGGCTCGAAGAACCGCGTTTTCTCCTATGAAAACGCAGCGCATTCAGCGCTCATCGAGCGGCCCACCATCAGCCCGTTTTTCACCTGTTTCTGCCCATGCTTCTGGGTGTAATTGTTGGCTTGTTTTTGTATCTGCTGGCCGCGTGCGCGCTGGCCCTGCTGCTGCTCGTGCCGGGCGCTCGTGCGGCCACGTGGCGCGGGCTCGCGCGCGGGCACTCGCGTCTGCGCAGCTGGCAGTGGCGCCAAGCCCAAGTGGCTCAGTCATTGAGCCACAAAGCCGGCGCCCGGGGAGTGCACTGGCTGGGCTTCGTGCGCCGCCACGCCTGGCCGATCGGACTGGCGTTGCTGGTGCTGCTGCTGGTGCCCGCCGCCCTCGGGCTGCTGCGCCTGCGGCTGCCGGCCGACACCTACGACCACCGCCTGGAGCGGCCGCGAGATGAGCGCATCGCCGCGCTGCTGATGGGCGAGCAGCTGGTGCCCCCCCCGACCCTGCCACCCGAGCTCTTCCTGCAGCGCGAGCTGGAGCAGGCGCGCCCCCTGGTGCGCAGCGCGAACCGCGAGTGGGCACTGCTGGACGCCGAGTTCCGCCAGCGTCTGCTGGTGGTGTTCCAGATCCTGAAGGAGCGCCACGGCTACGAGGCGGTGCTGATCGAGGGCTACCGCAGCCCCGAACGCCAGGCCGCGCTGCAGGCCCTGGGGCCGCAGGTCACGCAGGCCGGCGCCTTCGAGAGCTACCACCAGCATGGCCTGGCCGCTGACGTGGCTTTCCTGCGCGAGGGCCGCATCGTCATCAGTGAGCGCGAGCCCTACGCGATGCAGGGCTACCAGATGCTCGGCGCAGCCGCCGAATCGGTCGGCCTGACCTGGGGCGGTGGCTGGCGCAGCCTGAAGGACTACGGCCATGTGGAGCTGCGCCGCCCCGGCGTGCTGCGGCGCGAGGCCGGGCACGCACACACGCATTGAGAGGGAGAAACCATGAAGAAGCGCCCATTCATCATCATCGGCTGCAGGACCGACCACGGCGGCACCGTCGTCGAGGGTGCGCCCACGACCTTTCACTACGGCATCCCGATCTCGCGCATCGGCGACGCCGTGCCCTGCCCCATCCCCGGCCATGGCGGCGCGGTCATCGCCACCGGCGACCCGAGCTGCATCATTGACGGCAAGCCGGCCGCCCGGCACGGTGACAAGACCACCTGCGGCGCCACCCTGCTGATGCGCCAGAGCCCGAGCGTGGACTGATGGGCGGCAAGCTGCTCAAGGCCCTGGCCCTGCTGGTGCTGCTGCTGTGCGGCAGCAGCCTCTTGATGCTGTGGCGCTGGGACGCCCAGGGCCACCAGCCCAGCACCGGCGAGGCCCTGCTCTACCTGCTGGTGCTGCCGCTGATGCTGTTTGCCGGCCTGCTGCTGCTGCGTTGGGCCTGGCAGGCGGTGCTGCTGCCCGGACTGGCCGCCGAAAAGGCCGCCGCCGCGGCCGAACCCGCCGCGGCAGCGGCCGCCCCACCGACCCGCAGTGCCGAGGAACAGGCGCGCGAGCGCGCCCACCCGGTGCTGAGCGCCCAGCTGCGCCTGAGCGCCGGCAGCAGCGCCAGCGAGGTGCAGGACGCACTGCAAAGCGGCAAGGCCGCGCCGGGCGTGGACAGCGAACTGCGCGGCGCGCGCGGCCTGCCCATCCTGGCCGCCCGCATGGCCGATCTTGACCCGAGCGCGCTGGAAGCCAGCTGGCCGGACGCCGACCGCGAGCTCAGCACGGCTACGCGCCGCGCCCTGGCCGCGTTGCTGGAGCCGCTGCAGCGCAGCGCCGACGACATCCATCAGGCCCTGGCCGCGTGGACGCAGGAGCCCGCCCCCAGCCTGCGCCTGCTGCTGCAGACCGGCTGCACGGCGCGCGAGAGCGAGGCCGTGGCGCAATGGGTGCAGCAGCAGCTGGCCGAGGCCACCGGCCTGTCCCTGGAGCGCTTGCGCATCGAGCCCCTGCCCGCCGCGGCCGAACCGGCCCAGGCGATCTGGCAGGGCGCCGACCGGCTGCTCACCCTGCTGCAACGCGAACGCAGCCCCGACCTGCTGGTGCTGGTGGCCGCACACAGCCATCTGGCTGAAGACCTGGTGGAGCGCTGGGAGGCCGAGGGCCGGCTGTTCGATGCCGAGCGCCAGCCCAAGGGTCTGATGCCCGGGGAGGGCGCGGCCGTGCTGGTGCTGGGCCCGGCGGACTGGCCCGCCCTCGGCGACGAGCCTCCCCTGCCCCATCTGCACCGCCCGGTGCTGGCGCAGCGCGACAAATCCATCGAAGCCCCCGGCAAGGTCGGCCACCAGGTGCTGGAGGCCGTGCTGGCCCAGACCCTGGCGCTGGGCCGCTGCGGCGCGGAAGCGCTGGGCAGCCTGGTGTGCGACGCCGACCGCCACGGCCCGCGCAATACCGAGCTCTTCGGCGCCGTGCTGGCGCACAAGCTGCCGCTCGACCCGATCGAGGACATGCAACTGCTCGGTGCCGCCTGCGGGCACCTGGGCAGCGTGGGCAGCGTCGCCGCCGTAGCCCTGGCCGCGCAGCGCGCCGCGGCCGACGAGGAACACCGGCCCAGCCTGATCCTGGGCCTGAACGATCTGCAGGCCCGCCTGGGCCTGCTGGTGCGCCGCGGCGCACCCGCCTGAACGAAGTCACCCCGCCATGAAACTCTTCTTCCGCTTCTTGTTCGACCTGCGCACGCTCAGCGTGCTGGGTCTGATCGCGCTGGCCACCTTCCTCTTCCTGGGCGCGGACATGCTGCGTCTGGGGCTGATCTGGGCGTTGCTGGCCCTGCTGGCGGTGCTGCTGGGCTATGGCCTGTGGTGGGCGCTGCAGAAGGCCCGCGCCGTGCGCGCGGCGCGCCGCCTGGAGCAGGGGCTGGACGCCGAGGCCGAGGCCGCTGCCAAAGCGGCCGGCGAACGCGACAAGGCCTCGCTGCAGGCCCTGCGCGGGCGCATGGACGCTGCCGTCAAGACCATCAAGACCAGCAAGCTCGGCCAGAGCGTGGGCAAGGCCGCGCTGTACGAGCTGCCCTGGTACATGATCATCGGCAACCCCGCGGCCGGCAAAAGCACGGCGGTGCTGAAGAGCGGCCTGAACTTCCCCTTCGCCGACCAGGCCGGCAGCGCGGTGCAGGGCATCGGCGGCACGCGCAACTGCGACTGGTTCTTCACCAGCGAGGGCATCCTGCTCGACACCGCCGGCCGCTACTCGGTGCACGAGGAAGACCGCAGCGAGTGGCTGGGCTTCCTGCGCCTGCTCAAGCGCGCACGGCCGCTGGCCCCCATCAACGGCATCCTGATCGCCGTCTCGGTGGCCGAGCTCTCGGGCAGCACGCCCGACGCCGCCATCCAACTCGCCAAGAGCCTGCGCCAGCGCGTGCAGGAGCTGACCGAATCGCTTGAGGTGTTCGCCCCGGTCTACCTGGTGTTCACCAAGGTCGATCTGGTGGCCGGTTTCGTCGAGTTCTTCGCCGACCGCGACGCCGCCGAGCGCGACAAGATCTGGGGCGCCACCCTGCCCTACAAGGCCGAGAGCGGCGAGGACGCGGTGGGCCACTTCGAGCGCCACTTCGATGAACTGCAAGAGGGCCTGCGCGAGCTGACGCTGGCGCGCATGAGCCTGCAGCGCGGCCAGGCCCTGCCCACCGGCGTGCTGAGCTTCCCGCTCGAATTCGCGGCGCTGAAGCCCGCGCTGCGCAGCTTCGTGGCCACCCTGTTCGAGGACAACCCCTTCCAGTTCAAGCCGGTGTTCCGCGGCTTCTACTTCACCAGCTCGGTGCAGGAAGGCAGCGCGCAGTCGCCCGCCAGCGCCGAGGTGGCCAAGGCCTTCGGCCTGCAGGCGCGCGGCGCGCAGGGGAGCGCGGTGGTGCTGTCCGAGGCTGGCTACTTCCTGCGCGAGCTCTTCAGCAAGGTGGTGTTTGCGGACCGCAACCTGGTGCGCCAGTACGCCAGCCGCGGCAAGCTGCGCCTGCGCACCGCCGCCTTCGCGGCCGGCGTGGCGGCGCTGGCGTTGCTGCTGGGGATGTGGGCCTGGTCGGCGTTGGGCAACCGCCAGCTGCTGGATGGCGTGGAGGCCGATCTGCGCAAGGTCGTAGCCCTGCAGGCCGAGCGCGTGGACCTGGGCGCGCGCCTGGAGGCGCTGGAGGTGCTGCAGCAGCGCATCGAGGAGTTGGAGCGCCTGCACGACGACCGCCCGCTCGGCCTGGGCTTCGGCCTCTACCAGGGCGAGGCCATCGAACGCAAGCTGCGCGCCGAATACTTCGCCGGCATCCGCCAGCTGATGCTGCAGCCGGTGGCGCAGGCGGTGGAGGGCTACCTCACCGAGGTCAACCAGCAGGCCGCCAACTTGAGCCCGCTGACGCGCACGCCCGACTCCGGCGTGGCCGCCAGCGAATCCGCCCCCGGTGCGCCGAGCCGCTACACCGATGCCTCGCCCACGCACGCGGGCGAGGCCTACAACGCCCTCAAGACCTACCTGATGCTGGCCGAGCGCAGCCGCATGGAGCCGGCCCACCTGACCGATCAGATCACCCGCTTCTGGCGCGGCTGGCTGGACGAGAACCGCGGCAGCCTGCCGCGCGACCAGCTGGTGCGCAGCGCCGAACGCCTGCTCGCCTTCAGCCTGGCCCATCTGCAGGACCCGGCCTTCCCGGTGCTGGACACCAATCTGGCCCTGGTGGACCAGACGCGCGAGAACCTGCGCAAGGTGATGCGCGGCATGCCGGCGCGCGACCGCGTGTACGCCGAGATCAAGGCCCGCGCCGCCACCCGCTTTGCGCCGATGACGGTGGCGCGCATCCTCACCGAAGCCGGCCGCCCCACCGAGGCGGGCAGCCTGCCCTCGGTGGCCGGCAGCTATGCCATTCCGGGCAGCTTCACGCGCCAGGCCTGGGAAGACTATGTGCAGCCCGCCATCAAGCAGGCCGCCACCACCGAGCTGCAGCGCGTCGATTGGGTGCTCAACGTCGCCGCCAAGGACGACCTCTCGCTCGAGGGCAGCCCCGAGCAGATCCGCGCCGCGCTCACCGAGCTCTACAAGACCGAGTACGTCAAGGAGTGGCAGCGCTTCGTGCAGGGTGTGACGGTGGCCGAGTTCCAGGACTTCGGCGACGCCGTCAAGCACCTGAACCGCCTGGGCGACGCCAGCGACTCGCCGCTCAAGCTGGTGCTCGAAGCCCTGCTGGACCAGACCAGCTGGGACAACCCCAGCATCCTCAACGACCGGCTCAAGCGCACCCAGGGCGGCGTGATCGCCTGGTTCAAGCAGTCGGTGCTGCGCATGGCGCCCTCGCGCGTGGAGGTGGACGTCAACATCAGCGGCGGCAACAAGGAAGTGCCGATGGGCCCGATCGGTCGCGAGTTCGCCGCCCTGCCGCGCCTGATGCTGGCCAAGGACAGCGGGCCGCCACTGGTCAAGGGCTACTTCGCCGCGCTCGCCAAGCTGCGCAGCCGCTTCAACACCATCGCCAACGAGGGCAACCCCGGCCCCGGTGCGCGCAACCTGATGAGCGGCACGCTGGAAGCCGGCAACTCGGAGCTGGCCGAGGCCCTGCGCTTCGTGGACGAGCAGATGATGCTGGGCCTGAGCCCCAGCCAGCGCAGCACCCTGCGCCCGCTGCTGGTGCGCCCGCTGATGCAGGCCTACGCCGTCTCCGTGCCCGCCGCCGAGACCGAGCTGAACCGCCGCTGGGAGGCCGAGGTCTACGGGCCCTTCCAGCGCACCCTGGCTGGCAAGTACCCGTTCGACACCGCCTCGCGCGTCGAGGCCGGCAGTGCCGAGATCGCCAAGCTCTTCGGCCCCGAGGGCGCGATCGCCAAGTTCGGCAATGACACCCTGGGAACCATGGTGGTGCGCCGCGGCGACAGCATCGAGGCGCGCACCTGGGCCGACATCGGCCTGCGCCTGCGCCCGGCCTTCTTGGAGGGCTACGGCCGCTGGATCGCGCCGCTCGACGGCGCCGCCGCTGCGCCAACCGCCAGCACCGCGCCGGCCGCTGCCAGTGCGCAGTACGCCTTCCAGGTGCAGCCCCAGGGCGCGCCGGGCCTGCTGGAGTACACGCTCAGCATCGACGGCCAGCAGCTGCGCTACCGCAACGGCGCGGCGCAGTGGACGGACTTCGTCTGGCCCAACCCCGCCGGCCAGCCCGGCGTGCGCCTGAGCGGCATCACGGTGGACGGCCGCACGGTCGAGTTCGTCAACGTCATGGGCGCTTATGGCCTGGACCGCATGTTCAGCCTGGCCAAGACGCGCCGCCTGCCCGGCGACATCAACGAGATGAGCTGGAGCCAGGGCGAGCACAGCGTCAGCATCCAGCTGCGCATCGTGCGCGCACCCGGCGCCGCCGCCCAGGCCACCCAGACCGCCAGCGCCGGCAGCGGGCTCAAGGGCCTGAAGCTGCCGCCCCTGGTGGTGGGCGTGGACAGTGCGACGGGCAGTGCCGCCACCGCCACGGCCGCCGCTGCCACCGCCACGGGAGCCAAGCTGTGAGCGCGGTGCTGAACGAGGCCAGCGCGCCCCTGCTCTTCTTCGGCAAGCTGCCCAGCCGGGGCGACTTCGTGCGCAGCGCCCAGCAGCCCGCCCTGGTGCAGAGCTTTGACCGCTGGCTCAGCGGTGCGCTCGAACTGCTGGTGCCGAACGCGCACTGGAAGGGCCTGTACGACGGCGCCGCGCCCCTGCACTTCGCCGTGCTCGGGCCGCAGCAGCGCCAGGTCGTGGCCGGGCACATCCGGCCTTCGCAAGATGGTTCAGGCCGGCGCTTCCCCTTCCTGGTGGCCAGCAGCTTCGAGGCCGAGGCACCCGGCCACTTCATCGGCCGCGCGCCGCTCGCCCTGAACCGGCTGTGGAGCCAGGCCGAGCAGCTGGCGCGCCGCGCCCAAGGCGCGGCGGACGCCACCACCCTGCTGGGCGAGGCGGCACAGCAGCGCGTGGACCTGAACCTGCAGCCCAGCGCCTACGACGCCGCCCTGACCGACTTCCTTGACCTGCAGACCATCGGCAGCGCACAGGCCCTGCTGGCGCGCGCCCACCCGGAGGTGGACCTGGCGCGCGTGGTGCTGGGCCTGGGCCTGCTGCTGCAGCCCGTGCCCGCCAGCGGCAGCGCCCGGCTGGAACGCGGCCTGCGCCTGCCCCTGCCGGCCGACCCGCTCTACGCCCCCTTCATGGCCAGCTGGTGGCTGGATCTGGTGTCCGGCTTCCTGCGCCGTGCCAATTTCGAGCTGCTGCTGCTCTGGCCACAGGACGCCGCCCCCTGGCTGGCCCTGGGCTTCGCCGGTGGCAGCGCCACGGCGCTGGCCGCGCATCTGGGCCAGGTGCCGGAGCCCGACAGCGGCCCCTTCGTGGACCTGCTCGACCCCGACTGGGCCGATGCCCTGGCCGAGCAGGACTACGCCGTGCGCAAGCTCGCCAGCTACCTGCAGCAGCAGGGCCTGTCGCTGCGCCAGGCTACCCAGACTTTCCGCGAGGCCTTCCTCGGTGAGTGACGCCATGAACCTTTCCCTTCGCCTGCTGAGCGCCGCCCTGCTGCTAAGTGCCGCGCCCGCCTTCGCCCAAACCCCTGCACCCGCGCCGGCCCAGAAGCCCGTCATCGTCAGCGGCGTGGTGCCCGACGAAGCCAGCCGCGCCGCCATCCTGGCCCGCGCCCGCGAGCTCTACGGCCCCGAGCGCGTGGTCGACCAGCTTGGTGTGGGCAAGCTCGCCGCCCCGCCGAACTGGACGCAGCAGGTCGTCAAGCTGATGCAGCCCGAGCTCAAGCAGGTCAGCCAGGGCGAGCTCAAGGTTCGCGGCTCGGTGGTGGAGCTGAACGGCCAGGTGGGCAGCCAGGCCCTGGTGGCCAGCATCCCCGCCAGCCTGCAGGGCCAGCTGGCCAACCCGAGCTACCAGCTGCGCGCCGGCCTGCGCGTGGACAGCCCCGGCCAGGCCCAGCTGGACGCCGCGCTCGCCAACCGCATCGTCGAGTTCGAGCCCGCCCGCGACCAGCTCACCGCCACCGGCACCCAGGTGCTGGACCAGCTGCTGCCCCTGCTCAAGCAGTTCGACGGCCGCCGCTTCGAGGTGGTGGGCCACACCGACAGCGACGGCGCGCGCGAGGCCAATATGGCGCTCTCCAAGGCCCGCGCCGAGGCCGTCAAGCGCTACCTGGTGGAGCGCGGCATCCCAGCGGCCAGCATCGTCACGGACGGCGCGGGGCCGGACCGGCCGGTGGCGGACAACGGCAGTGCGGCGGGGAAGGCGCGGAATCGAAGGATTGAGTTCCGCGTGTTGGCCTGAAGGGGCGGGACCGCGAAGGCTTCATGGGACCGCAGCCTTTTGAATGAAGCCAGGTGCCCGCTTTCTTGCACGGAGGGACCGCTCGTGATCGAGTGGTCTCGGCTAGGCTTTTCGTCGAGTAAGGTGTAGCCACAGTTCCGGCAGATCTGGCCATATGACCCATCGAATCCTGGGAGCGCTGCTGGCGTTAGTCATCGCGGCAAGCGCGGTTGCCTCTCGCGAAACTTCAATTTCGTTACGAGAGCTATTTGCCGTCTCCAGCGTCGTCGGCGTTGTTGAGATCCTCGACGGACGAGTCGTCGCAGCAGGCGCTGACACTTGTGGAGCGCGATACAAGGGACGTGTTCTCGAGGGCACAAAGAACGCAACCGCAGGCCAGCTCATCGAGTTTGGATTTGCACCTGGCCTCAAGATCGGCACGAAGTACTTTGTTCTGCTCGACGAATACAGAAACGTCAGATTCGATCGATTCCCTGATTTCCAGACTCGCTGCAAGAGCGTCCTGCCTGATCTTGCAATGGTTGGAATATGGCGTGGGGCGATGGAGGTGGTCGCAAGCGGAGATGACCCGTCGCGCAGAGAAGGTTGGACGGTCCGGCGCGTGAATCTCGTCGATTACCCAATTGGAACGAGGAGCAAAGATGTCGACGGAGAACGACAACTTGTCTTCATCGACATGCTCGCCAGGATGAAGAACGGAGCTTCTGAATCTCGCTGAGGTTTTCCGCCCTCGGCGCTCCGAAGAACAGACCCCCAACCAGCGCAATGGCCGGCTCGGCGCTCGTTGGGGGTTCATTCATCGCAGAGAGCCCGCGATGGTTTGCGGTGGTCTAGTCGGCCGGTACTCCGGCCAGCTTAGCGGGCAGGTTTTCGCAGTCCCAGGAGGGGTGTGGGAGCCATGTGAGCCAGCCGTGCAGTCGCAGCCGGCCCGAGGCCGGCTGCGTGCATTCAGCGCCATTCTTTGCCCCGCGTTTCTTTGGCAAGACAAAGAAATGCGGGTCGGGGTGTGGGGTTGAAGACCCCACGGGCTGTCACGCAGCGCGCCATCAACCCCGCTCGACGCCTCGTCCCCAACCAAGCAGCCAAGAGCGCGAAGCACAGCAACCCCACCCCACCGGGTTCCGGAACAGCCACCCCTTCCCACCGCGCCCCCGCCGCCAAGCTCCCACCGTGCCAATACCCCAGGCCCAAGCTGAGCTCCCCCGCCGCAGCGGCCAGATCCACCACCACGGCCCCCGGCTGCAGCACCTCGAAGCGCAGCCACCCCAACACCTCGCTCGACTGACCGAAATCGACCAGACCAGGAAAGCGCGAGGCAGCGATCACATCAGGCCCCAGCCAGGGGCTGTCGTCGCTCCAGCCGGGTGCGGGCTCGAAGCCGAGGAGGTGCAGGCCGTTGAGCTGCAGCTGCAGGCCAAAGAACAGCAGCGCGTCGCCGGGCGGCAGGCCGTCAAAAGGCTGGTCGAGCCGGAGCTGCAGCGAGAAATTCTGGCCAGGTAACAACGACTCAGGGCCTTGCAGGCGCAGCGTGGGGGCGGCCGTGGCGGGGGTGGCCAACTGGATCAGCAGCACCAGCAAGGGTGCCAGCAGCGTGCGGGCGATGGGGTACATGGCTGGGCTTCCTTGGCAAAGATCTCGTACCAGGCGCGGTAGTCGGCCTGGGTGATGCAAGCGTCGCCGTCGAAGTCGGCGAGCGGCTGGTAGCGCGGCTGGCCGGCGCAGCTGCCCAGGGCGGCGCGCTGGGCTTCGCGGTCGGTGGCGTCAATGCGGGCGTCGCCGTTGAGGTCGCCGCGGCGCAGCACGCGCAGGGGCAGGTAGGCGGCGGCGGGGGCGTAGCCGTCGTTCAGAAAGAGGCCAATGAAGTACTCGCCCTCCCCCAGGCCGCTCAGGGCCTGGCTGCCGGCCGGGGCGGCAACGTAGTTCCACTTCAGCGCGCCCTGCACGCCCGGGGTCTGGCCCTTGCGGTAGACGCCCAGCCAATGCGTGCGGCCGGCGGGCAGCTCGCGCCAGCTCAGCTGCACGCTGTCGCCCACGCGCGTCAGCGCCGTGGAGGCGGCGAACTGCACCGGCGCGGGGCCGCTGGCGGGGGCGGGCCAGGGCGAGGGTTCGGCCTGGGCCAGGCCGCTGAGGACGGGGTCGCTGTGATCCAGGCCGGCACCTTCCAGATGGCCGCTGAGGCGCCGCCACCAGCGCGGGTCGCCCTCCAGGCGCAGGCCGAGGTCATACCAGCCCTGGCTGGCCAGCAGGCTGCGCGCCAGCAGGCGCTGCTGGCCGGGGGCGAGCTCGATCGTCTGCACGCTGCGGTCGCCGTAGGCCAAGTCGCGCAGTTGCAGGCGCTGGGTGCTGCCGCCGCCGTTGCGCAGCAGCAGCTGCACGCCTTGCGCCTGCGGCTGCTCAATGAGGCTTGCCTCCACGCGCAGCATGCCCGCACCCAGGCGGCCCCAGAACTCGCGCGCAAAGCCGTTCGGGCCTTGCACGGCCAGGTGGTACTCGCCGCCGGTCCAGTTCCAGACTTCCTGGGCGATGCGCTGCCCGGGAGCGACGCTGTAGTGCCAGGGGCCGTCGCCGCGCAGGCCGCTGTAGACGATGAAGGCAGCGGCGGCCGTGCCGCTGTTGACGAAGTCGAGCGCGAACTGCGGGGCATCGCCTTGGATGGCGCCCTCCACCGCCACGCGGTAGGGCAAGGCGCAGGCCGGGCGCGGGCGGGCCGCGCGTTCCTGGCTGGGCAGGGTCTGGATGGCGGGCGGCAGCGCATCGGCCGTGCCCCAGCCCTTGAAGTAGACGGCGCTGCGCGGCAGCTGCTGCGGCCATTGCGCGTCGGGCTGGCTCAGGTTCAGGGTGCTGGTCAGGTCGCCACACACCGCGCGGCGCCAGGGGCTGATGTGCGGGCATTGCACGGCCGCGCGCGGCAGGCCCAGGCCTTGCGTGAGCCACTCTTCGAGCAGGCGGATCTGCGACGTGTGGTCGAACAGCTCGGAGTTGACGCGCCCGCCCTTGCTCCAGGGCGAAAGCACCAGGGCCGGCACGCGCGGGCCCAGGCCGATGGGTTCGCGGCCCGGGTCAAGCTCGCCGCTGTTCGGGTAGCTGCTGCGGCCTTGGGCTGCATCGCGCGGTGCCATGGGCGGCGGGCGGTGGTCGAAGAAGCCGTCGTTCTCGTCGTAGCTGAGCACGAGCACGGTGCGGGCCCAGGTGTCGGGGTGCTCGGCCAGCGCAGCCAGCAGGCGGGCGGTGAAGTGCTCGCCGGCGTTCGGGGTCTCGGCGGGGTGCTCGCAGTACTCGGTGGGGGCGCAGATCCAGCTGACGGCGGGCAGGCGGCCGGCGCGCAGGTCGGCACGGAAGTCGTCGATCAGCCACTGGCCGCTGGTGCCGGGCGCATTGGCCGCGGTGGAGCCGGGGGCCAATGCGCGGCCCTGGCGGTAGTAGGGCGAATCGGGTGTCAGGCGGCGGCCCTGCGCGTCCACACGGAAGCGCTGGAAGTACTGCAGGTAGTTGTCGCCGTAGTTGTCCCACTCCTGGTAGACCTTCCAGCTCACGCCCAGGGCTTGCAGCTGCTCGGCGTAGCTGCTCCAGGCGATGCCGGGGGCGCTGGGGTGGTCGTTGACGATGTCGGCGTTGTAGATGCCGTTGTGGACGTTGTAGAGCCGGCTGTCGGAGATGCCGGTGAGCACGCCGCCGGCGTGGCCGCTCAGCGCGTAGAGGCGGTTCGGGTCGGTGGGGCCGAAGACCGAGCAGTGGTAGGCGTCGCAGACGGTGAAGGCATCGGCCAGCGCGTAATAGAAGGGCAGGTCCTGACGGTCGAAGAAGCCCATGCAGCGTGGGCCCTTCTGCGCCGGCCAGGCGGCCCAGTCCTTCCAGGTGGCCTCGCTGCCCTTCCAACTGTGGTTCAGGCCGATGCGCAGCGCGTTCGTGCCGCGCGCATCGAAGTGGTAGGGCAGCACCTCGGCGGCCCCATGGGGTTGGTGCCACACGGGTTTGGCCGAGGGCAGGCGGATGGCGCGCGGGTCGTTGAAGCCGCGCACGCCGGCCAGGGTGCCGAAGTAGTGGTCGAAGCTGCGGTTCTCCTGCATCAGGAAGACGATGTGGCCGATGTCGGCCAGCGTGCCGCTGCGGCGCGCGGCTGGCACGGCCAGGGCGCGCTGAAGGGTCTGCGCCAGCGTGCTGCTGCCAAGGGCGGCGCCGGCGGCCAGGAAGCGGCGGCGCGAATGCGGTGAATTCATGGGCGTGCGCGGCCGCTGCGAGCGGCCTGGGGGTGGAAGGCGCGCGCAGTGTTGGAAGCCGGTGTGACGGTCGCGTGAAGCGCGGCAAGGCTGTGCCGCATTCGGCCGCCGCGCCGAAGGAAGCGGCACAGGGCGAGCGCGCGCGATTGCCGTTAAGGTGCGCCCCCATGCAAGCCCTGCCCACCCTGAACACCCTGCTGGCCCGGCTGGACCCGGCGGCCGTGCGCGCCGAGCGCCAGCTGGCCCTGGTGCAGCTGATTGCCTGGTTGCGCCCGGGCCGCCACGAGGGCGCCGAGATGGCCGTGCTGCGCCTGCAGCAGCTGCTGCAGCGCCTGGACGACGAACCCGCACTGCGCGCGCGCGTGCAGGCCCTGCTGGCGCTGCTGTGGAGCGAATCCGACGGCGGCAGCCTGCTGGCCGAATACGGGCTGGCGCGCCGCCTCTCGCTGCTGCGCGAGCTGCGCCGCCGCGCCGCGCTGCGCTGGCTGCCCGGCACGCCCGACACCGACCAGCTCGGTGCCCTGTTCGAGCTGGCCTTCCGCCCCGCCGACGCCGCCTGGCTGGCCACGCTGGACAAACCGCTCGAAGCCCGCCTGGCCGAGCTGCTGGCCTTCCCCGCCCGCGCCCAGGCGCTCGATGCCCTGGCCCTGCTGGCCAACGAGGCGGCGGCCGAAGGCCAGGACGCAGAGCTGCGCGGCCGCATGGATCCGGCCCTGCGCCAGGCGCAGCCCTTTCGCCAGCTGCCGCTGACGGTGGCCCAGCTGGCCCAGGCGCTGGAGCAAGGCGCCAAGGCCGAGGCCCTGCAGCACGCCGCCTACCTGCGCGCCCTGCTGGACGCCTGCCGCCGCGCCGCGGCCAGCGTGCTCACGCACCTGGAAAGCCATGGCGTGTCGATCGACCTGGTGTTCACGCTGGACCAGCTGGACGGCCGGCTGGAGCGCCTGGAGGCCCTGCTGAACCTGGCCCTGGGTGGCCCCGCCCTGCCCCTGTTGCTGCGCCTGATCGAACTGGGCGGCGCGCAGCGCGGCATCCGCCCGCTGCTGGGCCAGCACTTCCAGCTGCTGGCGCGCCAGATCGCCGAGCGCAGCGCCGAGACCGGCGAGCACTACATCACCCGCAGCCGCACCGAGTACTTCGACATGCTGCGCCGCGCCGCCGGCGGCGGCCTGGTGATTGCCGGCACCACGGTGCTGAAGTTCGCGCTCATGGCGCTGGCGCTCAGCCCCTTCTGGGGCGGCTTTGCGGCCGGGCTGAACTACGCCGTCAGCTTCGTGCTGGTGATGCTGCTGCACTGGACGGTGGCCACCAAGCAGCCCGCCATGACGGCCCCGGCCCTGGCCGACAGCCTGACCGCGCTGCGCGGCCTGCGCGACGAGGCCGAGGTGACGCAGGCGGTGGAAGGATTCGTGGACCGCGTGGCGGCGCTGATCCGCTCGCAGGTGGCCGGCATCGTCGGCAACGTGGCGGTGTGCGGGCCACTGGTGCTGGGCCTGCAGCTGCTGCTGCAGGGCCTGGGCCAGGCACCGGTGATCGACGCCGCCAAGGCCCGCTACGTGCTGGACAGCCTGAGCCTGCTCGGCCCCAGCCTGCTGTTCGCCGCCTTCACCGGCGTGCTGCTGTTCGGCAGCTCACTGATCGCCGGCTGGGCCGAGAACGCCTTCGTGCTGCACCGGCTGGACAGCGCGCTGCGTTGGAACCCGCGCCTGCAGGCCCTGCTGGGGCCGGAGCGCGCGCAGCGCTGGGCGCGCTGGTGGCGGGGCAACATCTCGGGCCTGGCCGCCAACATCTCGCTGGGCTTTCTGCTCGGCCTGGTGCCGGTGGTGCTCGGCTTCTTCGGCCTGGGGCTGGACGTGCGCCATGTGACGCTTTCCACCGGCCAGCTGGCCGCGGCCCTGGGCACCCTGGGGGCCGGCCTGCTGCACGAGCCCGCCTTCTGGTCCTGCGTGGTCACGGTGGCAGGCATCGGCGCGCTGAACGTGGGCGTGAGCTTCTGGCTGGCCTTCCGCGTGGCGCTGCGCTCGCGCGGCATCCGCCTGCATGAGCGCCGGCGCATTGCGCAGGCCTTGCGCGCGCGCCTGCGCCGCGCGCCGCTGAGCTTCGTGCTGCCGCCGCAGGCGGGGGCGAACGCCGACTGATCAGGCGCGGCGGCGGAACCAGTCCGCCGCCTGCCCGCGCGACTGCACGCCCAGCTTCTCCAGGATGTTGGCGACGTGGCGCTTGACGGTGAAGGGGCTGAGCTCGAACACCCGGGCGATGACCTTGTTGCTCTCGCCCGCGGCCAGGCGCTCCAGGATTTCGAGTTCGCGCGCCGTCAGGCCCGCGGCCGAGATGTCCGCTGCGGGCACGGGCTTGAGCGGGCTGGGCGGCTCGGCCAGGGGCAGCGCCCCCAGGCCGGCGCAGCGGCGCAGCTGGGCCTGCAAGTCGGCCGGCAGCAGATCGCCCCAGGCCTGCTCGGCCACGCGGCGCAGCGCGCTGCGCGCCAGCAGCGCGCCACCGGGCCCGCCCTGGCGGGCGATGCGCGCCGGCAGCGGCAGCAGGGCCTCGGCGGCTTCGGCGCGTCGGCCCAGGGCCAGCAGGGCCTCGGCCAGGCGCAGCCGCGCTTCCACGGCCAGGCCCATGATGTCGATGGATTCCTCCTGCTCCAGCAGGGCCTGCCAGGCCGGCACCTCGGCGGCGCGCTGGCCCATCACGCAGGCTTCGAGCGCGGGCACCGCCCGGCCCAGCAGGGGTTCGTAGGCCAGGGCGGCACGCACCCGGTCCAACTGTTCGCGGCAGGCCTGCCATTCATCCAGGCGGCCGAAGGCCACGGCCACGCGGCCCCACAGAAAGAGCGCGGTCCAGCGTGTGTTCAGCCCGCCGGAGCGCGGCAGATCGGTGACGCGCTGGCGCACCTCTTCGAGCGCCTCGTCGCCACGGCCCTGGGCAGTGCGCAGCAGGGCCGTCAGGGCCTTGAGCGGCACGCGCACCGTCACCGGTTCGCCGGCCCAGTGGGCGTCGGCACGGGCACGCGCCAGCGCGGCCTCGGCGTCGTCCAGACGGCCAGCCCAGAGCAGCAGCCAGCCCTGCTGCACCACGGCGATGCCGCGCAGCGGCGTCGGGGCATCGGCCGCGATGCGCAGCAGGCCCTCGGCGTAGCGCTGCAGCGCACCGTTGGCATGGCCCAGGCCGGGCTGGCCCGGCAGGCCGACGAAGCGCGGCACCGGCAGCACCTGGTACCAGACCTCGTGTGCATCGGTCTGCTCCAGCAGGTCCACCATGCGGTGCAGCAGCGGCCCCACGTCGCCGAGCCGGCCGGTCTGCAGCGCGTACCAGGCCTGGGTGAAGAGGAACACCACGCGCGCATTGAGCGGCAGTGCGGCCTCGTCAAAGCCCTGCAGATGCTGCTCAGGGGGTTCCAGGCGGTCCAGCGAAAGCGTGGCGATGACCTGGTAGACGCGCGCCACCGCCTGGCGCAGCGGGTCGCCGGCGGCGGCGGCTTCGGCCTGCTGCATCGCCGCCAGCATGGCGGGCCAATCCCAGCGGTTCCAGGCCGCCAGTCCCTGCATGCGCAGCCAATCGGGGCAGCGCTGCTGGAAGTCGGGCGGGAAGAGGCCGAGCAGCCGGTCCACCAGCGCGCCGGCGCCCAGCGTGAGCAGGCGGTGGCCCTGCGCCAGCAGGAGCTCGGCCGCACCATGCAGCTCGCCTGCGCGCACCAGCAGGGGCACGCTGCGCGCCGGGTCGCTTTCATGCGCGGCGGCGGTCTTCAAGAGGCCGGGCAGTTCCTCGGGGTGCTCGCGCTCCAGGCGGTGCAGCAGCGCGGCGCGGAAGAGGTCGTGCAGGCGCAGGGTCAGCGGGGCACTGAGCCCGCCGTCCTCGCCGTCGATGGCGGTGGCGAACAGACCCAGGCGCTCGATCTCCTCCAGCAGCTCGGCCGAGCGCGGCTCGCCGCTGAGCGCGGCGCAGCGCTTGGGGTCCAGTTCGGTGAGCACCGAGCAGCGCAGCAAGAAGCGGCGCAGGTGCTCGGGCAGGCGGTCCAGCACCTCGGCGGCCAGGTAGTCGAACACATGGCGGTTGATGGGCGGCAGGCGCTGCGTGCCGGGGGCCACGTCCTGCCAGGCGTTCAGCGCCAGGCGCAGGCCCACCGGCCAGCCCTGGGTGCGTTCCCACAGGGCCTCGGCGCGTTCCTCGGGCAGGCCGAGCAGGCGCACCAGGGCCGCCACCTCGCTGCGGCCGAAGGCCAGGTCCAGCTGGCGGAACTCGGCCAGCTCGCCCAGCGCGCGCAGGCGCGGCAGGGCCAGCGGCGGCTCGGTGCGGGTGCCCACGGCCAGGGTCCAGCGCGTAGGCAGGCGCTCCACCATCAGCTTCAGGAACTCCAGCGCCTCGGGGTCGCTGACGCGGTGCAGGTCGTCCAGCACGATCACGCCATGCGACACCTCGCAGGCATCGAGCGCGTTCACCAGCTCGCTCACCACGGCCGCGCGCCGGCCCGGCTGGGTGGCGGTGGTGGCCAGGGCCTCGGGCGCGGTGCGCCAGGGCGGGTCGTAGGGCTCCAGCGCGGCCACCAGGGCTTCGAGCAGGCGCTGCAGGTCGTCGCCCTCCTCCAGCGCCACCCAGGCATGGGCCACGCCGGCGGGCAGTTCACCCAGCTGGTGCGCCAGCACCGAGGTCTTGCCATAGCCAGCCGGTGCGGTGACGAGCACCAGGCGCTGGCGCAGCAGCGCCTGGCCCAGGCGCTCCTCGATCCGCGCACGCGCCAGGAAGCCGCTGCTGCGCGGCTTGGGCGCCTGGATCTTGGTGATCGCGATCTCGGCAGGAACGGTGGCCAGACTCATGGTGGCCGGCATTCTGTAACGAAGCTCGTCAGGCCTTTCGACCCAGGGCCTGCAAGGCCTCGCCCGTTACCCGGCAAATGCGCCAGTCCGGCATCACCGTGGCGCCCATGCGCTCGTAGAAGCGAATGGCGTTGACGTTCCAGTCCAGCACGCTCCACTCGAAGCGGCCATAGCCGCGCTGCACGGCAATCTGTGCCAGATGCCGCAAGAGCGCCTGGCCCAGGCCGCTGCCGCGCTGGGCGGGCTGCACGTACAGGTCTTCCAGGTAGAGGCCGGGCAGCGAGAGGAAGGTGGAGTAGTTGGTGAAGAACAGCGCAAAGCCCACCACCGCGCCCCCGGCCTCGGCCACCACGGCCTCCACCACCGGGCGGGTGCCGAACAGGTGCTCGTGCAGGCGCTCGGGCGAGGTCTGCACCAGGTGGGTCAGTTGCTCGAACTCGGCCAGTTCACGGATCAGGCCGACGATGTCGGGCACGTCGGCGGGAGCGGCGGGGCGGATGGAGAAGGACATCGTGGGGTGTTAGGCAGCGGCCCAGTGGGCAAGCAGAGATTGATGGCGTTGCGACCAGCTGTGCAGATGGTCCACGGTGCCCAGGTCGAGCACGCCGTGCAGGAACTCGGCCACCACTTCCTTGGTGGCCTGCTTGATGCGCGGGTTGGCCAGCACGCCGCCGGTGCCGCTGCGGTCGGTGAACACCGAGTGCGAGCCGCCCTGGAACACCACCAGGCGCTTGAGCGCGCTGCCGGTGGCCTGGAACAGCGCAATGCGCTCGGCCGCGGTGCTGTGGTAGCCGGGCACCTGGATCACGTCATCCGTGGCGGTGATGTGCAGGCTGGGCACGCGGATGGCGGCCAGCGCGCGCTCGGGCTGGCTGACGCCGTGCAGCGGCGGCGCCGAGATGAAGACCGCCGCGCGCACCCGCGGGTCGGCCAGGGGCTCGGGCTCGCCCGGAATGGCGGCTCCCGCCACCAGCAGGCTGGTGTTGGCGCCGTAGGAGTGGCCGGCCACGGCGATGCGGCTGGCGTCCACCAGGCCGGGCTGCTGGGCCAGCAGCTGGTCGAGCGCGAAGCGCAGGTCGTGCGCGCGGGCACGCGCCTCCTCGCTGCGCGCCGCCGCCTGCAGGCGCCAGGCCAGCTGCAGCAGGTTGCCGCCCCAGAGCTTGCGGTCGCTGCCCACATGCTGCACGTGCAGGCTGGCGAAGCCCTGGCTGGCCAGATGCTGGCCGATGTACGAGTAGCCGCGCCGCGAACCGCCGATGCCGTGCGAGAACAGCACCAGGGGCAGCGGGCCGGCGGGCGCTTGGGCCGGCAGGTACAGGCGCACTGGCACCTCGCGCTGGCGCGCCGCGTCCTGCCACTCGAACTCTTCGTAGCGCCAGGCCGGTGGCGCCAGCGCCTCCTGCGGCGCCGGTTCTTCACGGGCGCGCAGCGCGCCGCAGGCCAGCAGGCCGCTGGCACCGGCCATCAGAAGGACGCGGCGTTTCATCTCAAGCCTCCAAAGCGGGTGCCGGCGCCTTGCGGCGCACCCGGCGCATGAACCACTCGACCATGTCGTCCACCCAGGTGTAGACGACCGGCACGATCAGCAAGGACAGAAAGGTCGAGGTGATCAAGCCGCCGATGACGACGATGGCCATGGGCGCGCGGAAGCTCGGGTCGGTGCCGAAGCCCAGGGCGATGGGCAGCATGCCCGCGCCCATGGCCAGGGTGGTCATCACGATCGGGCGGGCGCGCTTGTGGCAGGCGTCGAGCAGGGCCTCCAGGCGCGTGAGCCCGCGCTCGTCACGCGCAACGATGGCGTACTCGATCAGCAGGATCGAGTTCTTCGTCGCGATGCCCATCAGCATGATCATGCCGATCATGGCCGGCATCGACAGATCGGTGCCGGTGACGAACAGCGCCAGGATGGCGCCGGGGATGGACAGCACCAGGGCCACCAGGATGGTGAGCGGCTGCACCCAGGCGTGGAACAGCAGCACCAGCACGATGTAGATGCAGGCCACGCCGGTGCCCATGGCGAGCAGGAAGCTTTGCGATAGCTCGGCAAAGGCCTCGGCGTCGCCCGTCACCGTCTTGGTGATGCCGGCGGGCAGGTTCTTCAGCGCCGGGAGCAGATCGGCCTCGGCCGCCACCTCGCCCAGGGCCCGGCCGTTGAGCTCGATTTCGAAGTTCACGTTGCGCGAACGGTCGAAGCGGTCGATCTGCGCCGGGCCGCTGCCAAGCTCCAGCTCGGCCACCTGCTGCAGCGCCACCGGCCCCTTGCTGCCGGGCACGGTGAGCTGCTTGATCAGGGCCAGGTCCGCGCGGGCACCATCGGGCAGCTTCACCACCACCGGCACCTGGCGCTCGGCCAGATTCAGCTTGGGCAGCAGCTGGTCATAGTCCCCCGCGGTGGCGATACGCAAGGTGTCGGCAATCGCCGCGGTGCTGACACCCAGGTCGGCGGCGCGCGCCGAGTCGGGCCGCAGCACCAGCTCGGGGCGCTGCAGGCTGGAGCTGCTGGTGACCTGGCCGATGCCCTTGAGCGTGCGCAGCTGCTGCTCCACCTGGGTGGCATGGGCCAGCAGGGCGTCGCCGTCGTCGCCGCTCAGCACCAGGATGTACTTCTCGGCCGAGCCGCCGAAGCCCACATTGATGCGCGCGCCGGTCAGGTCGGAGAGGCGCTCGCGCAGGTCCTTCTCGATCATCTGCTTGGTCACGCCGGGGCGGTCCTGGCGCTTGGTCAGGTTGATCGTCAGCGTGGCCTTGCGCACCTCGGGGGCGCCGCTGCCCTGGAAGGGGTCGGAGCCAGCAGCGCCGCCGCCGATGGCGGTGTAGATCAGCTTCACATGCGGGTTCGCGGCCACGCGCTGACGAGCGGCCTCGGCCAGCTCCACCGTCTGCTCCAGCCGGCTGCCCGGTTCGAGCTGCAGGTAGACCTGGGTCTGCGACAAATCGTCGGGCGGAATGAAGGCGCCCGGAATGGCACCCATGAACAGCGGCGCGCAGCTGGCCACGCCGAAGGCCAGCATGGCCGCCAGGGTCTTGCCGCGGTGCTGCAGGCACCACTTGGCCCAGCGCAGGTACATCGGCATCCAGAAGGGCTCGGGGTGCGGCTTGCTGGGTTTCTTCAGGATGTAGGCCGCCATCATGGGCGTGAGCATGCGCGCCACCACCAGCGAGAAGAACACCGCCAGAGCCGCCGTCCAGCCGAACTGCACAAAGAACTTGCCGGGCACGCCGCTCATGAAGGCGGTGGGCAGGAACACGGCGATCAGCGTGAAGGTGGTGGCGATCACCGCCATGCCGATCTCGTCGGCCGCCTCCATCGCCGCCTGGAAGGGCGTCTTGCCCATGGTCAGGTGGCGCATGATGTTCTCGATCTCGACGATGGCGTCATCCACCAGGATGCCGATGACGAGCGAGAGCGAGAGCAGGGTCACGATGTTGATCGTGAAGCCCATCCAGTGCATCAGCAGAAAGGTCGGGATGGCCGACAGCGGCAGGGCCACGGCCGACACAAAGGTGGCGCGGCCGTCGCGCAGGAACAGCCACACCACCAGCACCGCCAGCAGCGCGCCCTCGATCAGCAGGCTCATCGAGCCCTCGTAGTTCTCCACCACCGGGTCGACGAAGTTGAAGGCCTCGGTGACGACCAGGTCGGGGTGCGCCGCCTTCAATTCCTCCAGCGCGGCGCGCACGCCGTGCATCACCTCCACCTCGCCGGCGCCGCGGGCGCGCGTCACTTCAAAGGCCACCACCGGCTTGCCGTTCACGCGTGCGGCCGAGCGGCGCTCGGCGATGCCATCCATCACCGTGGCCACCTGGTCCAGGCGCACGCGCCGGCCGTCCATCAGCGGGATCTCCAGCGCCGCCAGCTCCTGGGCACTCTGCACGGTGGCGATGGCGCGCAGCGACTGCTCGATGCCACCGATGGTCGAGCGCCCGGCCGGGGCCTCCTGCTGCACCTCCTTGAGCCGGCGCGACACCTCGGCCGCGCTCACACCCAGGGCCAGCATGCGCTCGGGGTTCAGCTCCACCTTGAGCTCACGCTTCACGCCCCCCACGCTGCCCACCGCGCCCACGCCGCGCACCGACAGCAGCTTCTTGCTGAGCTCGTTGTCGATGAACCAGGACAGCGCCTCTTCGTCGCGCCGCTCCGAGGCCAGGGTGTAGACCAGCACCGGCGTGCCGCTCAGGTCCATCTTGCTGATCACCGGATCGCGCAGCTCGGCCGGCAGGTCGGAGCGCACGCGCGCCACCGCATCGCGCACATCGTCCATCGCCTCCTGGGTGGTCTTCTCCAGCCGGAACTCGGCCGCCACCGTGGCCACGCCGTCGTACACCTTGGTGTATGTGTGCTTCAGGCCTTGGATGGAGGCGATGCTGTTCTCGATCTTGCGCGCCACCTCGGTCTCCATCTGCGCCGGCGCGGCGCCGGGCAGCTGGGCGGTGACGATGACGGTGGGCAGGTCGATGTCGGGGAAGTTCTGGATCTTCATCGCCCGGAAGGCCAGCAGGCCGGCCACCGTGAGCATGATGAAGAGCAGGATGGATGGAACCGGCTTGCGGATCGACCAGGACGAGACGTTCAGCATTTACTTCACCACCTTGACGAGGTCGCCGTCGGCCAGGAAGCCCAGGCCCTGCGCGACCACCAGATCGCCGGCCTTGACCCCACTGCGCACTTCAACGGCCTCGCCCACACGCCGGCCCAGCTCCACCTTGCGCTGGCGCACGCGCATCTCCTTGTCGATCTGGAACACATAGGCAAAGCCGTTGCGCAGCAGCACAGCGCTCTGCGGTAGCGCGATCACCGCACCGCTCTGCAACTGGAACTCGCCACGCGCAAACATGCCGGCACGCGCCGCGCCGGGCTTGAGCAGGTCCACATAGACCAGGCCGTTGCGGGTGGCGGGGTCCACCTTGGGCGCCACCACGCGCACCCGGCCTTCCAGGGCGGAACCACCCACCGGCGTCAGCGTCACGGCCTGGCCCGGCTTGAGCTGCGCCAGCTCAGGCGCCGGCACCTCGGCCCGCCATTCCAGCCGGCCCTGGCGGATCAGCCGGAACAGCTCCTGCCCCGGCTGGGCCAGGGCCCCCGGCAGGGCCTCGCGGGCGGCGATCACGCCGTCGTCCGGCGCCAGCACGCGGGTGTGCGAGAGCCGCACCTCGGCCGCACGCAGCTGCGCCTTCAGCGATTCCAAGCGCGCCGCGGCCGCGGCCGCGGCGGCCTGCAGCTGCTCCACCTGCTGGGCCGACACCGCATCGCCCCCGGCCAGGGCCTGCACGCGCGCGGCCTGCGCCGCGGCGTCGCGCGCCGCCACCTCGGCCTCACGCAGGCCGGCACGCGTGGCGGCCAGCTCAGCCTCCAGGGTCTCGCTGGCCAGTTGGGCCAGCAGCTGGCCCTTCTTCACCGCATCGCCCACCTGGGCTTCCACCTTGACCAGGCGCAGCCCGCCGGTCTCGCTGCCCACCGCCACCTCCTGCCAGGCGGCGAGGTTGCCAGTGGCTGAAAGTGTTTGCGGCCAGTTCTGGCTCTGCGCGGCCACCAGCTTGACGTTCAGTGCCGGCTTGGGCGCGCCGGCCGGGGCCGGCTGGGCGGCTTGGGCCGCCTGCTGGGCCTGGGCGTTCAGGGAAAGAGTGGCCAGCAGCGCCAGCGCAAGGGCATAAGTCTTCATGTCGGGCTTTCAGGAATCTTGTTCTTGCGACCAACCGCCCCCGAGGCGGCGGTACAGGGCGATCCAGGCGTCGGAGCGCGCCAGGGCCAGTTCGTAGGCGCCCTGCTTGGCGGCGATGAACTGGCGCGCGGCCTGCGCGCGCTCCAGGCCGCTGATCAACCCGGCGCGCGCACGCTGCTCGGCCACCGCGTCCAGGCGCTGCCATTGCGAGATTGCGGCCTGCACGGCGGCCACCTGGGTCTCGCTCTTCTGCACCGTGAGCAGGGCCTCCTCCACCTCGGCCACGGCCTGGCGCCAGCGCGCCTCCAGCACGGCGCGTGCCTCCTGCTCGCGCGCCGCGGCCGCGGCGCTTTGCGCCTTGCGCAGCCCGCCATCGAAGAGCGGCAGGTTCAGGCTGGGCGCGATGGACCACAAGCTGCCCTTGAGCGTCTGCCCGTCCAGGCGCAGCCGGCCTTCGCCCAGCAGCGCGCCCCAGCTGAGCTGCGGGTAGCGCTGCGCCTCGGCGCTGTGCTGCTCGAACACGGCGGCCAGCCATTGCTGGTGCGCGCTGCGCAAGTCCGGCCGCTGCGCCAGCACGGAGGCGGGCACGCCGGGCACGGGGAATTGCGGTGCCTGCGGCAAGGCGGCCTCGCCCAGGCGCTGGGCCAGCGCGGCAGCGTCGTCCGCCACCAGCACGGCCAGGGATTGCAGCCACAGCCCCGGCAGCGCCCGCTGCGTGGCCGCCATGACCTGCGCCTCGGAAAGCTGCACCCGCGCCTCGGCCGCCTGCGCCGGTGCCACCAGGCCCCGCTCGGCGGCTTGGGCGGCGGCGCGTTCGATGCGCTCGGCGGCTTCCAGATCCTGCGCGGCCAGGCCAGCGGCGATCTGCGCCTGCCGGTAGCTCAGGTAGGCCTGGGCCACCTCGGCCGCCAGGCTGACGCGCGCCTCATGCCACTGCGCCTGCGCCGCCTCGGCCAGGGCCTGGCCGGCCTGGGCCTGCGCGCGCTGGGCGCCGAACAGATCCATCTCCCAGCTGGCCTGCAGCTGCGCCACGCCACTGCCCATGGCCTGGAAGCTCGGCAGGCTCTTGGCGCGCTGGGCGCTGGCCTGGGCGCTGAGCTGGGGCGCCAGCAGCGCCCCGGCCGCCTCGCGCTGGGCGCGTGCCTGGCTCAAGCGCGCCAGCGCCTGCGCCAGCTGCGGGTTGCGCTGCTGCGCCTGGGCCTGCAGGGCGAGCAGCTGGGCATCACCAAAGGCCTGCCACCAGTCCACCAGGCTGGCGGCCTGGCCGCCATGGGGCAAAGGGGCCAGCCACTGCGCGGGCAGCGGCGGCTTGGGGTCCTGCATCGGCGGCGCCACGGCACAGGCCGACAGCAGCAGGGCCGCGGCCAGCGCGCCCAGTTGGGAAGCGGATTTCATCGGGTCGTCTTGGGTACGGAGGTCTTCTTTTTCGGCGCGCTCGCCCGGGGCCGGGCGGCATGGCGCGCACGCTCGTGCGCCACCAGCACCTCGGCCCAGTCGAGCAGGCGCTCGCGGATGCGCTCGAACGCCTGCGGGTCCGCCAGGTAGCCCGGCGTCAGCAGTTGCATGAAGGCGCGCGAGAGGCAGTAGTCCTGGGCCATCGCCACCAGGCCGTAGCCGAGCTGCAGCACGGTCTCGTCGTCGGGCGCCACGCCGATGTGGCGCGCCAGCAATTCGGAAAGCGCACGCTGGTTGGGGCCGATGTACGCCTGGATCGTCTCGGCATAGACGGCGCTGGGCTTGAGCAGCTCGCGCAGGTGCAGGCGCAGCTCCAGCTCCTCGGCGGCTTCGCTCAAGAAGCTGCCGAAGAAGCGCCCCAGCCCTTCGCGCAGGCTCAGCGCCGGATCGGCAAAGCCTTCGTGCTGGGCGCTCATGACTTCCAGCGGGCGCGCCAGCACGGCGCGATAAAGCCCGTCCTTGTCGCCGAAGTGGTAGTGGATGGCGCCCGGGTTCAGGCCGGCCGCGGTGCAGATTTCGCGCGTGGAGGTTTCGGCGAAGCCCTGTTCGGCGAACAGCACCGAGGCGGCATCCAGCAGGCGCTCGCGCGCGCCCTGCTCCTGGGCCTGGCGCGGCCGCCCCGGACTCTTGTCGGCGGGGGCGTGGGGACTAAGGGTTTTCGGCATGGCGGCGCATGCTAGCAAACCATTCAAGCGCTTGCTTGATTTATTTCCAAACTCCGCCGAATGAGGGAGGACGGGCAGAAATGAAAAAGGCCGGAGGGTGCCCGGCCTTCGAGAAGCAGTACGGGTGCGAGCCTAGAACAGCTCGACGTCGCTTGCCTTTTCGGTCTCTTCCTGCACATGCCCGGCGGTGAGCAGCTGCTCGTAGCCATGCACCTGGTTGCGACCATGGTGCTTGGCGAAATAGACCGCCTTGTCCGCGCGGTCGAAGCAGGCGGTAGGGGTGTCGGGGTTACGGATACGGGTGTAGCCGATCGACAGCGTCACATGCCCGACCTGCGGGAAGTTGAAGGCCTCGCATTGCTGGCGCAGGCGCTCGAACACCAGCTGGGCGTCGTCGCCCAGTTCGCAGCGGATCAGCACCACGAACTCCTCCCCGCCAAAGCGGTAGAGCCGGTCGTGATAGCGGAAGCAGGTGCGCATCAGGCGCGAGAGCAGCAGCAGCACCTCGTCGCCGATCAGATGGCCGAAGCCGTCGTTCACGCGCTTGAAGTGGTCAATGTCGATGACGCCGAGCCAGTAGGTGGCGTGCACATCGTGGCGGCGGTCGCCCACCGCCACGGCACTCGGCATCGCCGGGGCTTCGCCCAGCAGCTTGAGGAAGCTCGCGTCGAAGGTCTTGCGGTTCAGCAGGCCGGTGAGCGAGTCGCGTTCCGAGTAGTCCAGCAGACCCTGGAAGTTGTGGAACACGCGCAGGATGGCACTGACGGTGCGCTGCTCGGCCGGGCTCAGACGGGTGCGGGTGACCACTTCGAGCACGCCGTCACCATCGTGCTCGGAGAGCAGCGGGAAGTGGCAGGTGAATTCGGAGCGGCTGGCCGATTCGCGCAGCTCGCGGCGCTGCAGGCACGACAGACGCGCCGGGTACTGATCAAGCGGCGGCAGACTGGAGAGATCACCCGCCAAGGAATCGGCGGTGGGCACCAGCTCGCCATAGCCCAGGTGCGCGCGCGACATCCAACGCAGGTCGGGCGGCGTGCCGACGGCGCGATAGATGCTCACGCACAGCGGATTGAGGAGGTCGCGCAAGGCCACGACCAACGTGACGTCCATGACGTCACGGTCCTTGTAGCCCGTCAACTCCGCGAGTTGTTCAACGACCTTCGTCATGCCCTGTTGGCGGGGGCAGGTGCTGCGCCCTGCCCCCTTTCCGCTCAGACCGCGACCGCAGCCGCCTTCGAACCAGTGTACTGACGGATCAGACCCTTCAGCACTTCCTCGTCATAGGGCTTGCCCAGGTAGCCCTGCACGCCCAGCGCCTCGGCGTACTCGCGATGCTTGGCCGCGATCCGCGAGGTGATCATCACCACCGGTAGCTTGCGCAGGCGCTCGTCGGCACGCAGGTTGCGCACCAGGTCGAAGCCGTCCATGCGCGGCATCTCGATGTCGGAGAGCACCAGATCGGGCAGATCTTCGCGCGCCAATTGCTCCATCGCATCCAGGCCGTCCTTGGCCAGTTGCACGCGGTAGCCCTCGCGCTCCAGGAAGCGCTGGCTGACGCGGCGCACCGTGAGCGAGTCGTCCACCACCAGGATGAGAGGCGCCAGCACTTCGGCAGCCGCGACCGGTGCAATGACCGGCGCACCGCCCGCATGGGCGCGCGCATTGGCCTGCGCACCGTAGCGCTCGGCCAGGGCCACCGGGTTGTAGATCAGCGCCACCGAGCCGCTGGCCAGCAGGCTGATGCCCGCCAGGCCCGGCACATGGATGAGCTGCGGGCCGAGGTTCTTGACCACCACTTCCTGGTTGCCGACCACCTCGTCCACGTGAATGGCGATGCGGTCCGGGCCGGAATGCACCAGCACCACGGCGGCATGCTTGCCATGCAGCTGCGGGTGGTCGTTGTGCGAGAGCAGGCCACCCATCCAGTAGATCGGAACCTGCATCTCCTGGCCGCGCATGCCGGCGGTCAGATGCCCTTCGGCATAGGCCTTTTCCAGCTGCGAGTTGGGCAGGCGTAGCACGGAGTCGACCAAGCTGGCAGGCACCGCCACCTCGACTTCACCGCAGCGCAGCAGCACTACCTGCGTCAGGGCGGTGGTGAGCGGCACCCGCAGATCGAACTCGGCACCCTTGCCAGCTTGGCTGCGGGTCAGCACATAGCCGCCCAGGGTGTTGACCTCGGCGCGCACCACGTCCATGCCCACACCGCGGCCGGCCAGCTCGGTCACCTGACCGGCGGTGGAGAAGCCCGGCGCATAGATCAGCTGCATGAGCTCGTGATCGGTGGCCTCGCGACCCTCGGGCAGCAGGCCCAGCTTGGCCGCCTTCTCGCGGATGCGGGCCAGGTTCAGGCCGGCACCGTCGTCGCTAAAGGCGATCAGCACCTGGTTGCCCTCTTGCGAGAGCTTGATGCGGATGGTGCCCATCGGCCCCTTGCCGGCCTTCTCGCGCTCGGCCGGCTGCTCGATGCCATGCGCCACGCTGTTGCGCAGCAGATGCTCGAAGGCGCCGATCAGACGCTCCAGCACGCCGCGGTCCAGCTCGATGCCGCCGCCCTGCACTTCCAGCTGCACCTGCTTGCCGCCCTCGCGCGCCGCTTGGCGCACCACGCGGTGCAGGCGCTCGGCGAGCGAATCAAACTCCACCATCCGGCTACGCAGCAGATCGTCCTGCAGCTCACGCGTCAGGCGCGACTGGGCGGCCAGTTCGTCTTCACCTTGCGCGACGTTGCGCTGCAGCGAGCGCTGCACCGTGGCCACGTCGTTGACCGATTCGGCCAGCATGCGCGTCACTTCCTGGAAGCGCGTGTAGCGGTCGAATTCGAGCGGGTCGAAGTCCGAGCCCAGGGCCTTGGCCTGTTCCTGGCGCGAACTGATCTGCGCCTCGGCCTGCACCTCCAGCTCGCGCAGCTGGGTGCGCAGACGCTCCAGGTTGTCGTCCAGTTCGAGCAGCGCCGTCTTCATCTGCGTCAGCTCGTTCTCCATCCGCGCACGGCGGATCGAGACTTCGCCAGCCTGCGCGGCCAGACGATCCAGCAGGCTGGAGCGCACGCGCACCATGGCCTGGCCACTGACCAGCGGCGCGGCATCGGCGCTGGAGATCTCGCGGGCCCCCAGACCGGCAAAACGGTCCCAGTTCACGGCCTCCGGGCCGACGATGAATTCGGGCTCGGGTTCGGGCAGAGGCGGCAGCTCGCGCTCGGCCAGCGGAATCGGCGGCGGCGCCACCGGTTCGGGCTCGGCCAGTGGGGGCGGCTCCAGCTCCACGTCGACCAGATGCTCTTCGAGCAGCAGATCGAGCTCGGCCGCAGGGGCAGCCACCGGCGCCGCCACCGGAGCCGGCGTCGGCACGGGGGCGGGCTTGGGCTGGCGGAAGGCCAGGCGCAGGCGTTCGAATTCGACTTCCAGCTCGTCGCCCCGATCCTGCAGGGGCAGCAGGTCGGCAGCCGCACGATTACCGCGGCCCATCAGGCCCTCGACCGCCGATTCCAGGCGGTGCGCCAGTTCACCCAGGCGCATCGCACCCGCCAGGCGCGCACCGCCCTTGAAGGTGTGCAGCGTGCGCATGCAGGCGTCGCCACGGGCGTCATCCTGGGCGTGGCCGGTCCAGTCACGCAGACGTGCGTGCAGCTGATGCAGCAGGTCGCTGGCCTCTTCCTCGAAGATTTCCCAGAGCTCGTCGTCGATCTGGTCGGGCTCGCCGCTCAGGTACTCGGCATCATCGGCCCGGGCCGACAGCACCGGGGCATGCTCCACCGGCGAGTGGTCGAGCAAGGGCGCCGGTTCGCTGGGCTCACCCAGCGCACCCAGCCCGGTGTCGGGCTCGTCGCGCATTTCGGGCTGGTAGGCCTGCAGGGCCGGCACCAGTTCAGGCGCGGGCTCACGCAGGAAGCCGGCGGCGAACTGATGCAGCAGGTGCGCAATTTCTTCCGCTGCACGGCGGAACAGCGCCGCCACCTCGGCGTCGAAGGCCCGGGCGCGCTGCGCGCGGCCCAGCGCATGCTCCAGCGCACGCGCCAGCACGGACAGCGCCTCGAATCCCACCGTCGCGGCATTGCCCGCCAGGGCGTGCGCATAGACCTCGGTGTTCGCGGGCGGCGCCTCGTCCGGCTGGGCCGCCCACTCGGCGAGCTCCAGCACCAGGCGGCCGGACTGCTGGTCGGCCTCGCCCACGAAGATATCGAACAGGGCGCGCGAAACGCGCAGCGAACCGATCTGGCGTTCCTCGTCCTCCGCCACTTCGGGCTCAGCAACAGCCTCCGCCGCGGGCTCGACGTTTGGCAGCGGCTCGGGCTCGGCCTGAACCGAAGGCACGGGCGGCTCGTCCGCCATGGCGTCCGCCAGCTGCACGGTTTCGATCGGCAGCTCGGTCGGCCAGCCGACCGGCAGTTCGGTTAGCTCGGGCGCCGCGGCTGGCGGCTCGCCCGCGTGCACGGCCTCCATCGCCGCCTGGATCAGGGGCTCGTCCGCCGGCATGCGCAGATCCAGCGTCGGCGCGAGCGCCTCGGCGTCCAGTGCGCTGGGCGCGGACAGATCCAGCGTCGGCATGTCGGCACTGAGGTCCAGAGTCGGCACATCCGCACTCAGGTCCAGCGTCGGCATGTCGGCGCTCAGGTCCAGGGTGCGCATGTCATCGCGCAGATCCAGCGTCGGCTGGTCACCCGACAGGTCGAGCTCGTGTTTCTGCTCGTTTCCGGTTTGAGCCTGCAGCTCGGCAACGCGCAGGTCCAAGGTGGCCGCTTCGGCGGCCAAGTCAGGCAGGACAGCGTCGGCAGAGGCCTCTGCCGCATGCGTGGGCTCGATCGCTTCCGCGCCCGCCGTTCCGAAGCTCAGCTCCAGCGGCGCCTCGGCCTGCGGGGCCGGCTCGGGAGCGGCATCGGGCTCGGCCAGGCTCTGCAGCTCAGGCTCGCCCAGATCCAGCTTGAGCTCAAGCGCCGGCAGGGCTTCCGCTGGTTGCGGCTCGGCCGGTGTGGGCAGGCTCAGATCCAATTCGAAGCCCGCCTCGTCGGCCGGCAGCTCCACCATCTCCGGCACGGGCAAAGGCTCGGCCTGGGGTTCGGCGGGGGCGGGCGTACCCAGCAGCAAGTCGTCGGCACCCAACTCGAGGGTCTCGACCTCCGGCTCGGGCAGAGCTTCGAGCGCCGGGGCGGCGATCGGCTCGACCTCGGCATCGCTCAGGCCCAACTCGGCGGGGGCCTCTTCCAGGCTGAAGTCGAGTGTGAGGGTCTCGGTCTCGGTGCCTTCCAGCGGCGTGGCTTCCGTAGGCTCGGGCAGCGGGGCCGTGGACTCGAAGTCCAGCTGGAGCTCGGGCGTCAGCGGCGGCACCGGCTCGGCCGCCACGCTGTCCAGCGTCGGTTCGGTGCTGACGAAGCTTGGGGCCACCGGCGCGGCGGCGGCAGGCATCGGCTTGCCCAGGCGCAGGGCATCGGCGCGCTCGCGCAGGCTCTGCGCGCGACGGGTGCTGCGGCCTTGCGCCGCCACATCATCGCGCCAGGCGCACAGCTCTTCCAGCGCATCGGCGCTGAAGGCCAGCAGGCGTTCGCTGGCGGGCTTGCCGTCCGCCAACCAGTCATTGAAGAGTTGCTCGCAAGCCCAGGCCGCCTCGCCGAACTCGTTGAGGCCCACCATGCGTGAGCTGCCCTTCAGGGTGTGGAAGCTGCGACGGACCGTCGTCAGCTCGACCTTATTGGCCGGGTCGTCGGCCAGCTGCGCCAAGGCCGCACGCGCGGTCTCGGCCACCTCGGCGGCCTCCTCCAGGAAGATCTCGAGCATTTCCTGATCGAGGGCTTCTTCGGTTTCCGGCAAGGCAGCACTGGGCGCGGGCTCCGGAGCCGCTGGCGGCGCCACCAGGGCTTCCAGGGCCTCCAACGCGGTGCTGGCAGGGGCCTCGTCCGCAGCGGGAGCGCTGGGCTCCAGGTCCAGGCTGGGCAGTTCCAGCGATCCGAAGTCGAGGCTGGGCGCCTGCAACGCAGCAGCGGCTTCCTTGGCGGCACTCGCCAGCGCGGGCTGATCGGCGGCGGCCGCCTGCAAGGCCACCTGCTCCAGCGCCTCGCGTTTGGCTTGCGGGTCTTCGCTGGCCATGGCCTCACGGGCCTGCTCCACCAAGCTGGGCAGCGCCACCGGCAGCTCGTGCCGTTCCCGCTCCACCAGCGCCTTGAGCTCGCCGCTGGCATCGTCGAAGCGGAACATCGACTTGGCCAGCGGGGCCTGCACGCTCAGCATGTCGATCAGGAAACCGAGCTGACCCAGGTTGGTGGCCAGGCGTTCGAAGATCGCACGCGGCCCGGGCAGGCTGGGGTCGACCTCGGTGTTGCACAGGCGATCCACCTCGTCGCGCATGCGCACGCAGGTGATGCCGGCCTGATCCAGGCCGAGCACGGTGAACACGCCGCGCATGGCCTGCAACTGGCTGGGCACAGGGATCAGCTGCTCGCGCCGGCTCGGGTCGCGGAAGTATTCGTCGACCTGGCGCTCGACCTCGGTAAGGCTGTGGCGCAGCTCATGCACCACGCTGCCCAGGGTCTGGCGGTCCGCCACGCGTCGGAACAGGTCTTCCATCCAGGGCTCGAGCGAATCCTCGGCCTGGCCGGACGCAGCCGCCTGCACACGTTGGGCCACGCGCTGGACCCGCTGGGCCTGTTCGGGCGAGTCGAACACGCCGTCATCAAAGATGGCTTCGAGATACAGCAATGCGGTGGCCATTTCCATGGCCAACGCCGCGGGCGGGCGCTGCCCGGAACGCAGCGTGAGCACCGCGGCGCGCTGCAGGGTCTGCACCAGCACCTCGGCGCCGGGCACCATCTGCTGCAGCGATTCGCCCAGGCTGGCAAACGCTTCATCCATGCTGGCGGCGCGGGCGGTTTCGCCCTCGGCCGCAGCGCCCCAGGCCTCCTTGGCCGCCAGCACGCGCTTCTGCGCCTGCAGCACCAGTGCCGGGTCGATCTTGCCCAGGCTCTCGTCGCGGTAGTCGCCGCTGAGCGCGCCATCCAGGCCGTAGGCCGCCCGCACCGCTTGCAGGTGCGGTGCCCGGCCCTCGGGCGGGTCGCCACTCTGGGCGCAATAGAACAGCAGGTCCTGCACCAGGCGATCCGCCGGCTGAGGGTGGCCCTGCAGATGGCTGCGCAGTTGCGCCAGCAGGCGCGAACCCAGCCGCTTCACATAGGCGTCGGTGTCTACCTGCCCAAGTGCCTGGGCCTCGAAGTGGGCCGCCGCCAACTGCCAGAAGCTGGCTTGCGGTTCACTTGCCAGCGCCGCCGCCAGACCGATGCACAACTCGGCCAATTGCGCCGCATGCACGGGCGTGGTCTGGCGCATCTGCCGCAGAAGCGCAGTCTCGAATGCCGTGCGCAGCGCGTCCAGCGCCGGCACGGGCTGGCTCATCTGCGGCGGCGGCAGGGTCTTCCACTCGAAATTGGCCGACCAGAAATCGGCCGGATGCACGCGCTCGGCCTGCGCCAGTTCCTGGACCCGCCGATAGGACGGGAACAGGCCCAGCGGCGAGGCCGGGTTCGCACCCAAGCGGCGCACGATGTAGGTGAGCAGCGCGAAATCGGCGCGCTCGATGGCTTCGACCTCGGCCGCGCCCACGCGCACCTGATCGGCCATGCGCCGCACCAGGCCCTCGTTTGCCACCGCCAAGTGGGCAGCCTCGGGCTGGCCCACCATGCGCAGCACGCCGGCCACCTGGTGCAGTTGCTGCGCCACGGCCCCAAGGCCGGTGCCGAGCTGGTTGGCATCGACCTGGCCGGTGGCACTGCGCAGATCAAATTCACGCAGCGTGCGGCGCAGGCTCTTGTGCACGCCCTCGAGCGTGCGCCGGATCTCCTCCTGAACCCAGGCCAGTGGCGTCAGGTCGGCGGAGTCACGGTTTTCCTGGTCGGAGGGAGAGATCATGCGCCGAAGGCCTTAGGCGGCGTTGCCGACCTTGAATCGGGCCACCGAGCCCTTCAGGGCTTCGGCGGAACGGGACAGTTCATGCACCATCTTGGCGGTCGAGCGCGTGCCCTCCGAGGTCTGCTCGGTCACCGCAAAGATGTGCTGGATATTGGACGCCACCTCGTTGGCCGAGGCCGCTTCTTCCAGCGCGCGGTTCGAGATGCCGGCCACCATGTCGTTCAGGCGACGGGCCACCGAGTCGATCTCCTCCAGCGCCTGACCGGCAGCGTCTGACAGGCGCGTACCTTGCACCACCCCGGCGGTCGAGCGCTCCATGGCGGCCACGGCGTCCTGGGTGTCGGTCTGAATCGCCTTCACCAGGGCCGCAATGCGGCGCGTGGCGTCGGCCGAGCGTTCGGCCAGGCGCTGCACTTCTTCCGCCACCACCGAGAAGCCGCGACCGGCTTCACCGGCGGAGGCGGCCTGGATGGCAGCGTTCAGGGCCAGCACGTTCGTCTGTTCGGTAATGTCCGAGATCAGTTCCGTGATCTCGCCAATCTCCTGCGACGACTCACCCAGGCGTTTGATGCGCTTCGAGGTTTCCTGGATCTGATCGCGAATGGCGTTCATACCCTCGCGGTTGTTCTGCATCGCCTGCAGACCCTGCTCGGCGGCTTCGCGCGAGTGGCGGGCCACTTGGGCGACGTTCTGGGCCTCGGTGGACACCTCGTTGATTCGGCCGGCCATCTGCAGCACCGCGTCACCGGTGGCGCGAATCTCGTGCAGCTGTTCGGTCGAGGCCGCCAGCAGCTCGGTCGAGGTCTGGTCGACCTGCTGCGTGGTCTCGGTCACGCGGATGGCCGTGCCTTGCACCTGCGACACCAGGTTGCGCAGCTCTTCCACGGTGTAGTTCACCGAGTCGGCGATGGCGCCGGTGATGTCCTCCGTCACCGTGGCCTGTTGCGTCAAGTCGCCGTCGGCCACCGCGGCCAGCTCGTTCATCAGGCGAAGAATGGCGGCCTGGTTGGCGTCGTTGACGCGCTTGGCCTCCAGCTCCTGGGCCTGGGCTTGGCGACGCTGCTCTTCAGCGAGCTGGGCGCGGCGCTGCTGGCCGGCGATGTAGAGGCGCAGGAAACCGACCGCACCGTAGACCAGTGCCGCCAGCGAGCCCGCCAGCAGGACGGCCTGCCACCAGGCCAGGCCACCGGCTTGGTTCAGGCCATCCACGACCTGCTCCATGCCTTTGCGCAGCGGCTCAGAGTCCTTCAGGATGGAGTTGGCCGCTTCACGCGCCGCCACCAGGCCGGTCAGGTTAGTCAGCACGGCCTTGGCCTGCTGATCGGTGGCCTCGAACTGGGTGAGCAGGGTCTTGAGCTTCTCGCGCAGCTGCGGGTCGCGCGCCGGCGGCAGGTTCAGTTCCTTGGAGCCGCTCAGCAGGCCCTGGGTGATTTCACGGAAGGCATTCAGATCCTGGCCGAGCAGGAACACCGCCTCGGGACTCACGCCCTCCTGCGTCAGGAATTCACCGGCGCTCTTGCCGATGCGCTGGGTCAACATCACCAGCTGGCCCGAAGCGGCGATTTCCACCGGCGAGGCGCCGGACTGCAGCTCCAGCGAGTTGACAGCCTCGGCCGACTCCAGCAGATCGGAAGACTGGCGGTTGATGGTGCGCAGCGAGGTACCCACCTCGGTCAGCACCTTTTCCGTGCCCAGCACCACCTTCACGTTCTTCTCGGCGCGGTCCACCATGGGCAGCAGCGGGTCCAGCTGCTCACGCACCGACGACGGCGCGCGCGACAGCGGGCCGCCATCGCCGGTGTGCAGATTGCGCGTCACGCTGGCCAGCTTGTCGAGCGACTCGCGCAGCTCGGCGAAGGAGGTCGGCGTGCCCACCATGGCGGTCGACACCGCCTTGGCCAGACGCTGCGACTGCATCAGGGCCAGACCGGTTTCGCGCACCTGGTCAGAGTTCTTGCCGGCCAGATAGATGTTCGAGAACACCCCGACCAGGGTGCCGACCAGACCCGCCGCCACCAGGCCGGTGAACAGGTTCTGCCCGCGCAGACGGCGCTGCGGCGCGGCCTGGCTCAGAGGCTCCATGGTGCTGTACTGGGTGGTCTGGCTCGCGCCCGTCTCGGCGAAGCCGCTCATCGCGCTGTCGGCCGGCGCCAGCGTGCTGGACGGGGCGTCGTGTGTCTGGCTGTCGAGGTGAACGGTTTCATACACGCTGTCGGGTGCGTCCGCCTGCGTGCTGTCGGTGCCGCGGTCGTTCGAAGACTTCATCTTGTCCAGCAGGCTCATCGTTGCCTCGTTCTGCGTGAAAACGGTGGTATTGGGAAAGCGGGATCCGGGGGTCAGACCACGATGTCCAGAAAGGGTTGGAAGCGCGCCAAGGCGTCCAGGTCGAGCACCTGCCAGACCCGGCCCTTGTCGTCGACGCGCTGGTCACTGGCGAAATGCGGGCGCGTGCCGGCGCCTTGCGCGGGAGCGAGCTGCTCTTCACCACGCAGGCCGAGCAGTTTGTCGACCAGCAGTGCGCAGTTGATGTTCAGCTCGGGGTTGAAGGCCACCAGGCGCCCGCCCTGCGTCTCGGCGCGGCCCTCGCGCAGACCCAGAAACTGGGCCAGATCCACGATGGTGTGCAACCCGCCGCGCAGATTGGCGACCCCGATCATCCAGGGCTGGGTGTAGGGCACGGTGGTGACGGGCACGGGGGCGAAGATCTCGGCCGCGTGCTGCAGCGGCAGCAGCAAGCCCAGCCCAGCGCAATCCACCGCCAGCCAACGCGCCGTCTGCGTCTGCTCGCGCACCGCCTGCAGGCGCTGCGCCAGGCGCGCCTGAAAGTCTCTCAGCGCCTGCTTGTTGCTCATGCCCGCTCTCCATCAAGCGGGCGGCGGGACAGCCGGGGAGCGCGCGGAGCGGTCATCAGCCCAGCGCCTTGATCTTGCCGATCAGCTCTTCGGCCTGCACCGGCTTGACGACGTAGTCCTTGGCGCCTTGGCGCAGCCCCCAGACCCGGTCGGTTTCCTGGTTCTTGCTGGTGCACATGATCACCGGCACCTTGGCGTAGCGCTCGTCGCGGGTGATGGCGCGGGTCAGCTGGAAGCCGTTCTGGCCGGGCATCACCACGTCCATCAGGATCAGGTCGGGCACCTCTTCTTCCAGCCGCTTGAAGGCCTCTTCGCCGTTCTCGGCGGTGCGCACCTTGTAGCCGCGCTTGGTCAGCATGTCGCTGAGGTGGTGCAACTCGGTCTTCGAATCGTCGACCAGCAGGATGTTCTTGATGCTCATGATGGCGCTTCTTATGGGCGGTTCTGATGCTGCTGCACAGCTTGCAGCAGCTGATCCTTGGTGAAGGGCTTGGTCAGGTAGTCCTGCGAACCCACCATCCGGCCCCGCGCCTTGTCGAACAGGCCATCCTTGCTGGACAGCATGATGACGGGCACGTCAGAGTACTCGGCATTGCGCTTGATGATGGCGCAGGTCTGGTAGCCGTCGAGTCGGGGCATCAGGATGTCGCAGAACACCAGGTCCGGTTTGAAGTCGCTGAGTTTCGCCAGCGCATCGAAGCCGTCTTCGGCCAAGACCACCGAATGACCGCCCTGCTTGAGGAAAATTTCCGCACTGCGGCGGATGGTGTTGCTGTCGTCGATGACCAGCACCTTGAGCGGAGTTTCTGCCGACATGGGTATCCCCCTAGGGTTGGCGCCGTGTACCTGGCTTAGATGCGCACCATTTCGAAGTCTTCCTTGCGCGCCCCGCATTCCGGACAGGTCCAGTTCAGGTCCACGTCGGCCCAGCGGGTACCGGCGGGAATGCCATGCTCGGGATCGCCCTCGGCCTCGTCATAGATCCAGCCGCAGATCAGACACATCCAGGTGCAAAGCTCGGTATTCACGCTCGTGTTCAAGTCAAGTCCTCTACGTCATCGCCCCTCGAAAAGGGGCTAACTACAATCGATTCATTCTAGTCACGCTCCTCTAGGGGCCATCGGGGTGGTCCCCCTGGGGAACGCCCGAGGGTACGCGCCCGCTCAAAGCGGCTACAGCGCGTGCGCGGATGGTCCATCTGGGCGCCCTCCTCCCACACCATGAACCCAAATCCTGAGTCGCCCGAAGCCAACCCGGACGAGGACGCCGCGCCCCCCTGCGTGCTGAGCTTCAATGCCAGCGAGCCGACCGGCGCCGCCGGCCTGGGCGCGGACAACGCCGCCATCGCCGCCATGGGTGCGCACGCGTTGCCGGTCGTGACCGGCGTGCTGGTGCGCGACACCGCCGACGTCTTCGAGCACCACGCGCTGGACGATGAACTGGTGGCCGAGCAGGCCCGCTCGGTGCTGGAGGACATCACCATCGGCGCCTGGAAGGTCGGCTACCTGGGCAGCGCCGAGACCGTTTCCGCGGTGGCCGAGATCCTCTCCGACTACCCCGAGCTGCCGCTGGTCACCTACCTGGGCAGCACGCCCTGGTTGGATGACGAACAGCAGAGCAGCTACCACGATGCCTTGCGCGAACTGGTGCTGCCGCAGACCCTGGTGCTGGTGGGCGCACACGCCGTGCTGACCGAATTTCTGTTGCCCGACTGGGATGGCAGCCGCCCGGCCTCGCCGCGCGAACTGGCCAACGCGGCCCACAAGCTGGGCGCCGCCCATGTGCTGGTGACGGGCATCAGCCTGCCTAACCAGTTCGTCGACAACGTGCTGGCGGGCCCGCAGGGCCCCATCACCGGCGAGAAGTTCGAGCGCTTCGAGGCCAGCTTCATCGGCGCCGGCGACACCCTCTCGGCCGCGCTGGCCGCCTTGCTCGCGGTGGGCGTCGAGCTGCACGAGGCGGTGGGCGAGGCCTTGGCCTTCCTGGACCAGGCGCTCGACGCCGGCTTCCAGCCCGGCATGGGCCAGGTCATTCCGGATCGCTTCTTCTGGGCCCTGCCCGTGCCAGAGGAAGGCGAAGCCGAGGCCGAGACGCCCGAGGACACGCCAGCGAATCAGGCGCCCCCGCGGCGGATGCACTGAAACCCGGCGGCCCACGGGCCGCCTTTGCCTTCCGCCGAACCGGAACCCGATATGGACAAGAACCAAGAACTGTTTGACCGCGCCGCCGCCGTGATCCCGGGCGGTGTGAATTCCCCCGTGCGCGCCTTCCGTGCCGTGGGCGGCACGCCACGCTTCGTGCGCCGCGCCGAGGGTGCGTACTTCTGGGACGCGAACGACCAGCGCTACATCGACTACATCGGCTCCTGGGGCCCGATGATCCTTGGCCACGGCCACCCCAAAGTGGTCGAGGCGGTGCAGCGCGCGGTGCTGGAAGGTTTCAGCTACGGCGCCCCCACCGAGCGCGAGATTGAACTGGCCGAGGCCATCATCGCCCTGCTGCCCTCGATCGAGCAGGTGCGCCTGGTCAGCTCCGGCACCGAGGCCGCGATGAGCGCCATCCGCCTGGCGCGCGGCTTCACCGGCCGCAGCCTGATGATCAAGTTCGAGGGCTGCTACCACGGCCATGCGGACAGCCTGCTCGTCAAGGCCGGCTCGGGCCTGGCCACCTTCGGCAACCCCACCAGCGCCGGCGTGCCGGCCGAGGTGGCGCAGCACACCCTGGTGCTGCCCTACAACGATGTCGAAGCGCTGGAGCTCGCCTTCCAGCGCCACGGCGCCGAACTGGCGACCGTCATCATCGAACCGATCGCCGGCAACATGAACTTCGTGCGCGCCTCGGTGCCTTTCATGAAGCGCCTGCGCGAGCTCTGCACTCAGCACGGTGCCCTGCTGATCCTGGACGAGGTGATGACCGGCTTCCGCGTGGCGCTGGGCGGCGCGCAGTCGCTCTACGCGCAGCAGATCCCCGGCTTCGCGCCCGACCTGACGGTGCTGGGCAAGGTCATCGGCGGCGGCATGCCGCTGGCGGCTTTCGGTGGCCGCCGCGACGTGATGGCCAAGCTGGCGCCGCTGGGCGGCGTCTACCAGGCCGGCACGCTCTCAGGCAACCCGGTGGCCACGGCTTGCGGCTTGGCCACCTTGCACGAAATCTGCCAGCCCGGCTTCTACGAGACGCTGGCCGGCAAGACGCGCCGGCTCGTCGACGGCCTCAAGACCCTGGCCGCTGAGAAGAAGATCGCCTTCAGCGCCGACTGCGAGGGCGGCATGTTCGGCTTCTTCCTGCTGCCCGAGCTGCCGCAGAACTACCAGGTCGTGATGACCACCGACGGCCCGGCCTTCAACCGCTTCTTCCACGCCATGCTGGACCAGGGCGTGTACTTCGCGCCGGCCCTCTACGAGGCCGGCTTCGTCAGCGCCGCGCACAGCGTGGCCGACATCGACGCCACGCTGGCCGCCGCGGCCCACGCCTGGTCCTGAGCCCTTCCTGAGAGACCGGGGCGCACGCCGCCCCGGCTGTTCCCATGCATCTGCACATCCTCGGCATCTGCGGCACCTTCATGGGTGGCCTGGCCGCGCTGGCGCGCGAGGCCGGCCACAAGGTCACCGGCTGCGACGCCAATGTCTACCCGCCGATGAGCACCCAGCTGCAGCAGCTGGGCATCGAGCTCATCGAGGGCTGGTCGCCCGACCAGCTCGAACTCAAGCCCGATCTGTACGTCGTCGGCAATGTGGTCAGCCGCGGCAACCCGCTGATGGAAGCCATCCTCGACGCCGGCCTGCCCTACACCAGCGGCCCGCAATGGCTGCAGGAGCATGTGCTCCAGGGCCGCCATGTGCTGGCCGTGGCCGGCACGCATGGCAAAACCACGACGACCGCCATGCTGACCTGGATCCTGGAGGCCGCCGGCCTGCAGCCGGGTTATCTGATTGGCGGCGTGCCGCAGAACTTCCCCACCAGTGCTCGCCTGGGCGAAGGCAAGGCCTTCGTGATTGAAGCGGACGAGTACGACTCGGCCTTCTTCGACAAGCGCAGCAAGTTCGTGCATTACCGGCCGCGCACGGCCATCCTCAACAACCTCGAGTACGACCACGCCGACATCTTCCCGGACCTGGCCGCCATCGAGACCCAGTTCCACCACCTGGTGCGCACCGTGCCGGCATCCGGAAAGCTGATCGTCAACGCGCGCGAGGAAGCGCTACAGCGTGTGCTGACCCGCGGCTGCTGGAGCAGCGTGCAGCACTTCGGCGCGCGCAAGGAAGAGCCCGGCATGCTGCGGGCCCGCGGCGAGCCCCATGCCTTCGACGTGCTGCGCGGCAGCCTGCGCGTGGCGCGCGTGGAGTGGAACCAGTCGGGCGAGCACAACCAGCTCAATGCCCTGGCCGCCATTGCCGCGGCCGAGCACCTGGGCGTGGCGCCCGAGGCCGCCGCGGCGGCATTGAGCCGCTTCGAGGGCGTGCGCCGGCGCATGGAACTGCGCGGCGAGGTGGGCGGCATCAAGGTCTACGACGACTTCGCCCACCACCCGACGGCCATCCGCACCACCGTGGAGGGCCTGCGCCGGCGCATCGCCCCGAACGAGCGCCTGCTGGCGATCTTCGAGCCGCGCTCGAACACCATGAAGCTGGGCACCATGAAGGCGCAACTGCCCTGGGCGCTGGAGGAGGCCGACCAAAGTTTCTGCCACCAGGGTGGGCTGAGCTGGGACGCGCGTGCCGCCCTGGCTCCGCTGGGTGACAAGGCGCTGGTGGCCGAGGACATCGACAGCCTGGTGCGCCAGGTGCTCAAGGTAGCACGGCCGGGCGACCACCTGCTGTGCATGAGCAACGGGGGCTTTGGCGGCATTCACGACAAACTCCTGCAATGCTTGGCCGCCAGGGCCTGATGGCCGCGCACTGATCACGCACCCCAATGAAAAAGGGCCGGCAATGCCGGCCCTTTGTTTTGGCGTCCCCGCTCACGCGGGGCTTTCACGCGATCAGACGCGCGACATCGACGCGCGCAGCGCTTCGGTCAGCGCCGACAGGGACTCGGCCACATGGGCGCGGGTCTCGACGGAGCCGCCCTTGGCGGACGCGGCCTTCAGGTCGGCCTGCAGCTGCGTGGCATGCCAGCGCACCAGGGCCAGGGCGTCGGCCGGCAGCGGGCCGCCCTTGGTCAGCAGCGTGGTCAGGCGCTTCAGGTGCTCGCGCTGCAGATTGCGGCGCAGGCGCTCGATCTCGGCACCCGTCTTGAGCTCGCTCCACACGGCGCCCTGGATGCTGCCGTAGACCTCGGCCAGGCTGATGGCGCCCTTGCGGTCCTTCTCGGCCAGGTAGCCGGGCAGGTCGAGCAGGCGCTTGGCGGTGGCCGGGCTCATCAGGCGGTCGAGTGCGCCGAGCTGCAGGCGCGCCACGGCGCCACCGATATCAGCCAGGCCGCCGCGATCCCATTCGTTGTAGTCCACGCGCAGGTTGCTGATGAACTCGGGCTTGAAGCGGAAGCTGTCGGCGCTGAACAGGCCGCTGGTGAGCGACTTCAGGGCCTCGCGCTGCTTGGCGGGTGCGATCGGCTGGAAGGCCGGACGACCGGTGGTGCCGGGCAGGTCACGCAGGGCCGTCATGCCGCCCACGTACTTGGCTGCCGACTCGGCGCCCCGGCCCAGTTGCTGGAAGCCCGAGAGCAGCACGCGGCGGGCGCGCAGCGGGTCGTCGCCCGGCTTGAAGCCGCGCTCCTGCACGCGGTCCCACAGCTCCTTGCTCAGGGCCAGGCGCTTGGTGAAGTAGGCCAGCGGGTCGTCGCCCAGGTCGAAACGGTTGGCCAGCGGGTCCATGCCGTCGTACGGGCCGCCCACACCGGCGTCCATGTCATCGGCGTAGATCAGCTGCGGCTCGGTCGAGCGCGAGGCGATCTTGGCCAGCTCGGCCTTTTCGGCGGCCGGGTCGATCGGCTTGTAGGCGTACTCGATCGCCCAGTAGTCGTAAGGGCCCAGGGTGGTGTTGTTGAAGGAACCGGTCTTCTCGCCCTTCAACGGCACGTTGTAGGCGTTGTAGTCCATCACCGAGGCGGAGATGCCGTTGGCTTCGGTGAAGGCCTTGTCCTGCAGCTGGGCGCGCGTCACCACCGTCGAGGCCTTGAAGTTGTGCTTCAGGCCGAGGGTGTGACCCACCTCGTGCATGATGACGTCCTTGATGACCGAGTTCACGAAGGCCTCGGCCTCGGGGCTGTCCGGGGCGATGTCGCCGCGGGCCTCGAGGATGTCCATCGCGAAGTTCATCTCGGCGCTGGCCTCGTGCGCGTAGTTGCACTGCGCGGCAAAGCGGTTGCCTTCCTTCCAGCCCTGGGTCAGCGCGGCCAGCTTGCTTTCGCTCGACTGACCCTGCGTCAGCACGTCTTCCACCAGGAAGCGGCGCGAACCGCGGGCGAACACATCGCTCATGCCGATGTCGGCATCGAGGATTTCGCCGGTGCGCGGGTCGGTGTGGCTGGGGCCGATGGCGAAGCCGACATCGGCGCCGACGAACCAGCGGATGGACGCATGGGTGGCGTCCATGTTGTCCCAGTTGGCGTCGTCAGGCTGCTGCTTGGCCACCACGGCGTTCTTGAAGCCGATCTTCTCGAAGGCCTTGTTCCACTCCAGGATGCCGGCCTCGACGGCCTTGCGGTAGCGCGCCGGGATGTTCTTGTCCATCCAGTAGACGATCGGCTGCTTGGGCTCGCTCAGGGCGGCGCTCGGGTCCTGCTTCTCCAGGCGCCAGCGGTTCAGCAGGTGCACCCGGTTGTTCGGGTTCACATCCGAGTCCAGATCGACGTAGGACTCCATGAAGTGACCCAGGCGCGGGTCGATGGGGCGCGTCGCGGCGGGCTCATCCGGCAGGGCGCGGAAGTTGTAGACGTAGTCCACGAAGAAGCTGCGCGGATCCGGCACGGACTGCGGCGGCGTGGGCATGGGCACCGGCGTGGGCATCAGCGGCGGAGCCGGGATGCGCGCGGTGGCGAAGTGCATGCGGCCGGTCAGCGTGGCCAGCTGGGCTTCGGCGCGCGTGGCGGCGAAGCTGGAGTTGGACTTGTCCAGGCTGTAAGGCAGGCGATAGGCGTATTCCAGGCGCGTGCTGTAGCCGGGGATGTCGGACAGCAGGAAGCTGGCATCCACCAGGAAGCTCTTGCGCTCGGGGTGGTCGGCGCTGGCCACGCTGGTGGCGCCAATCAGGCTGGGCGAGAAGGCCTGCGCCACCGACTCCTTGCCCTCGCCCTTGGCGCGGAACTTGTTGTTGACGGCGATCAGCTGCAGCTGACGGCCCACCAGGCGGAACTCGGCCATGGTGTCCGGGCCCATTTGGCTGGCATACATGCCGCGCTCGCCGATCGAGTTGGCGATGTTGACGGTGAACAAGAAGGGCTTGTTCAGCATCGCGCGCGGGATTTCGAGCAGGACCTTCTCGTCCTTCTTCCAGATGCTGAACAGGCCTTCCTGGCTCTTGAAGTCCTTGGAGATCTCGGCGAAGGGCTTGAGCGCGGTCGGGTCCGCCGGGGGGCGGGGCGCGGCGGCGGCCGGAGCGGAGGCACCGCCATTGGGCGTGGCCGGCGGGGTCTGCGCCTGGGCTTGGCCCAGGCTCAGCAGCGCCAGGCTCAGGGCCGAAAGAGCCCAACGCGGGGCGGACTTCAGCTTGGTGTTCATCGAGGGGGTGTCCTTGGTCATAGCGGCCCCACCCGGTCGGCGGGGGCCAAAAGCGCGGCACTGTCCCAGCGGCACCCGTGAGCGTCAAGGCGGGCAACCCGCAGTGCGGATGGTCATGTTCCGCGCGCAGGGCCAAAGCGTAATTTCTGCCTGCCTACACTGCGGTTGGTCATGATCCTCACCCACCTGCTGTACCTGCACGGCTTTCGCTCCAGCCCGCAATCCGCCAAGGCCCAGCGCATGGCGCAATGGGCGGCTGAGCAAGCCGGCCTGCACTTCCTGGCCCCGGCCCTGCCCCCCTCACCGCGCGCGGCCTTCGCTCTGATCGAACAGCTCACCGCAGCCTGGCCGGCCCAGGGCGCGGCCGTGGTGGGCAGCTCGCTGGGCGGCTTCTATGCCGCCGCGCTGGCCGCACGGCGGGCGCAGTGGCGGGTCGGCCTGCTCAACCCCGCCGTGGACCCGGCGCGCGATCTGGCCGCCTACATCGGCGAGCAGCGCTACTGGCATCGCCCGGAAGAGGCCTTCTACTTCCAGCCCGAGTACGTGGACGAATTGCGCGCCCTGCGGCCCGACACCCTGCCCCAACCCACCCGCTGGTTTGCCCTGTTGGCCAAGGGCGACGAACTGCTGGATTGGCGTGAGATGCTGGCGCGCTACGGCCTGGGGCGGGTGCTGCTGCTCTCGGCCTCCGACCATGCCCTCAGCGACTTCGAGCGCTGGCTCCCCGAACTGACCCGACACCTGCAATCCCCATGAAGCGATTCACCGACCGCGTCGCCCTGATCTCCGGCGCCGCCCAGGGCATTGGCGAAGCCACGGCCTTGCTGTTTGCCGCGCAAGGCGCCCGCCTGGTGCTGCTGGACCTGCACGCGGAGAGCCTGGCCCGTGTGGCCGAGGGCTGTGCCGCACAGGGCGCCGACGTCATCGCCCAGCCCGGCAGCGTGGCCGAGCGCAGCGCCTGGGATGCCGCCGTTGCGGCGGCGCTGGCACGCTGGCAGCGCCTGGACATCCTCATCAACAACGCCGGCATCACGCGCGATGCGCGCTTCGAGCACATGGGCGTGGAGCAATTCGACGCCGTCATCGACGTCAATCTGCGCGGCGTCTTCCATGGCGCCCAGGCCGCGCTGCAGCCGATGCTGGCCGCCGGCCGCGGTGCGATCGTCAACACCAGCTCGGTGGTGGGCCTGCACGGCAATTTCGGTCAGACCAATTACGCCGCCGCCAAGGCCGGCGTGATCGGCATGACCAAGACCTGGGCGCGCGAGTTCGGGCCGCGCGGCATCCGCGTGAACGCGGTGGCACCGGGCTTCATCGCCACGCCGATGACGGCGGCCGTGCCGGCCAAGGTGACCGAGAAGATGACCGCCGCCGTGCCCCTGCAGCGCCTGGGCGCGCCCGAAGACATCGCCAACGCCTACGCCTTCCTGGCCAGCGACGAAGCCGCCTACATCACCGGCACGGTGCTGGAAGTCAGCGGCGGCCTCTCGATGTAGTCACCAGAGCTGGCCGGGCTCGGCCAGCAGCGCCTCGAGCGCCTGCACCAGGTGGCCGGCATGCACGCCGTCCACCAGCGCGTGGTGGATCTCCAGGTTGAAGGCCATCTCGGTGCGCGTGTCGTCCACCGGGCAGAAGCGCCCGAAGGCGACACGCGGCGTGCCCTCATCGAAGGCCGCCGTGTGCGCGTGCTCGAAGTGGGTGAAATCAAGCCACGGCAGCGTGGTCGTGTAGAGGCAGCCGCGGTGCGCCTGGCCCAGGCCCCAGTCGGTGCCGGGCTGGCGCGCCGCCGCCATGGCAGCGCGCGCCGGCGCCACGAAGTCGCGCAACTTCGGCGCCCAAGGCAGATAGGCGATGGCAAAGCTGTCGTCGTCACGCACCAAGGTGATGGAAGCGTCCAGACTCGGCCACTCCACCGCCCCCCCCTCGGGCGTGAGGCGCTGCCGCAGCGCCGGCACCGCCAGCGTGGCCTGCAGCAACGCATGGTGGTAGGCCAGCATGGGCGTCAGGTCCGGGCAGTCTTCCTGCCAGATGCGCACCGCGCGCCGCAGCGGCCCCACGTCCAAGCGAGTAGTGAAGCCCCAGCGCGGCTGCTTGGCCGCGCGGTAAAAGGCATGGGCCTGGGCGCGCGGGCCGGCGCCCGGGTCGATGACAACGGGCGTGACCATCACTTCGCCGGCTGGTAGGCCGGGTGGCCGAACTGCCACAGGAAGAAGCTCCACACATCGGCCTGCTCGTCCAGCTGCGAGCTGATCGACGAACCCATGCCGTGGCCGGCCTCGTAGTCCACGCGCAGCCACACGGGCTTGGCGTTCGCGTTCTTGGCGGTGGCGGCCTGCAGGCGGGCCGCGAACTTGCTCGGCATCCAGGCGTCCACGCGGGGGTCGTTGGCGCCGGTGGTGACGATCACGGCCGGGTAGGCCTGACCATCCTTGACGCGGTGATAGGGGCTGAGCGCATACATGGCCTTGAAGTGCTGCGGGTTCTTGACCGTGCCGAACTCGGCGATGTTGGGCGCGCCGTTGGGCGTCAGCTCCATGCGCAGCATGTCGCTCACCCCCACCGCGGCCTGGGCCGCGGCGAACAGCTGCGGCGCCTGGTTGATGGCGCCGCCGATGGTGATGCCACCGGCCGAGCCTCCCGTGCCGGCCAGCAGCTCCGGGCTGGTGTAGCCCTTGTCGATCAGGTACTGCGCGCAGGCGATGAAGTCGCTCACCGTGTTCTGCTTGTTGACGATGTGCGCGCCCTGGTGCCAGGCCTCACCCAGCTCGCCGCCACCGCGCACATGGCAGACGGCGAAGCGCCCGCCCTGCTCGGCCCAGGCCAGGCGGCTGGCGCGGAAGCCCGGCTCCATCACGATGCCGTAGGCGCCGTAGCCCGTCAGGATGGTGGGCCGCGCCACCATCGCGCCCTTGGGGCTGATGATGGACAGCGGCACCTCGACGCCGTCGTGGCTCTTGACCATCACGCGCTCGGCGCTGATGCCGGTCACGTCCAGCCCGCTGGGGGGCTGCAGGTTGACGGCGCGCGGCATGCTGCCGGGCTTGAGCACCAGGGTCTGCGCCGGCTGGGTCCAGCCCTCCAGGCGCACCAGCCACTCGCCGCCGTCCAGCGCGGCCATCTCGCGCACCGTGCCGTCAAAGGGCAGCAGCAGGCGTTCGGGCTGCGCACCTTCCTTCAGCGGCACGCGCGTCAGGCGGCTTACACCGGCATCCAGGCCGCGCACCAGCAGCTCACCCTCGCCCTTGTCAAACTCCAGCAGCACCTGGCTGCTGGCCGGCAGCAGGGTTTGCGCCGCGCCGCCCGCCACCGGGTAGGCCAGCAGTTCTCGGCGTGGGTCCTTGGCCTGGCTGAGCGCCACCAGGCGGTCGCCATCCAGCGCGGCCTTGGTCACCCGGTCCTTGGGGCCGATGACGCGCTTCCAGGGCGCTGCAGCGCCGTCCTTCAGCACCGCCTCCAGGGGCGCGGCGTAGTAGCTGCGGTCCACGGCGTCGCCGTGCAGCACCTCGGCGAGCGCCCACTTGGACTGCTTGCTCACAACCACATAAGGCAGGTCGGCGATCTGCCACTTGCTCTTCGGAGCGCCCCAGCCGAACACCAGGCGGTCGGCCTCCGTGCTGCCCAGGCGGTGGAAGTAGACGGCGCTCTTGTTGTAGCGCTCCTCGGCCGGGTGGCGGTTGTAGAAGAAGCCGCTGCCGTCCGCCAGCCAGGACACGCCGTACTGGTTGAGGCCGGCGTGGGCGATGCGTTCAGACAGAAGCTCGCCGCTGGCCACATCCATCACCACCAGGGTGCTGTTCTCGCTGCCGCCCGCCGAGAGGCCCAGCGCCACCCGCTTGCCGTCGGGCGAGGGGCTGTAGAAATCGATCGAGTGCTTGCCCGGCATGCCCGGCACGGCCAGGGGGTCGAGCAGCTGGCGCTCCACCCCGTCCACACCCTGGCGCAGCCACAGGCGGCGCTGGTTCTGGCCGGGCTCGCGCTTGAGGTAGAGCACCTGGCCCGCCGACGGGGTGTAGCCCCCGGTGATGACGCCGGCATCGGCCAATTGCCCCAGGCGCTCGCGCAGGGCCTGGCGGCCTGGCAGCGTCTTCAGGCCCACCGCGGTGAATTCGGACTGCGCCTTCAGCCAGGCCTGGAACTGGGGCGAGGCCATGTCCTCCATCCAGCGGTAGGGGTCGGTCACGGTGACGCCGTGGTAGCGGTCGCGGACCGGCTTCACGGGGGTCTCGGGGTAGGCGGAAGCCAGGGCCTGTGCGGCCGTGGCCAGCAAGCTCAGGGCCAGGAGAGTCGAACGGTTCATGGTCGGTGGCGCCGGTGCAATGTCAAAGCCGGGCAGTGTAGGAAGCCCCGGCGGACCCGTGCAAACCCCCTCCCACTTTGGATCCATTGACAAGGCTCGGCGGCTCCCTTCTCATCCGTCTCCCCCTCCCGCCTGGGTCTCCACCATGAAACTGAAACGCAAGCTCCCGCTGGTTGTGGCGGCCGTGCTGGCCCTGGTCTTTGTTGCCGCGCTGCTGGGCATCTACCAGCTCAACAGCGCCGTGAGCACCTTCACCACCGAGGTGCAGGCGCATACCGAGAACGAGCGCCTGGCCGCCGCCATGGCCAGCGGCTTCAAGACCCAGGTGCAGGAATGGAAGAACACCCTGCTGCGCGGCAAGGACCCGAAGCAGCTCGACAAGTACTGGAGCGCCTTTCGCAAGGAAGAGACGGAAGTGGCCGAGCGGGCAAAGCAGCTCGTGGATCGCCTGCCGGCGGGTGAGGCCAAGGATCTCGTCCAGCGCTTTGCCCAGGCCCATGCCACCATGGGCCAGAAGTACCGCAGTGCCTTCGAGCAATTCAAGGCCGCCGACCATGACCACACCGCTGGCGACAAGGCGGTGCAGGGCATGGACCGTGAGCCTGCCAAGCTGATCACCGAGGTGGGCAGGAAGATTCAGGCCGACAGCCAGGAAGCCGCCAACGCGGCCGCCGCCGCGGGCCGGCGCGCCACCCAGATCAGCCTGATCCTCATGGCGGTGGCCAGTGCCGTCGGCATCTGGGCAGGCCTGGCGCTGAGCCGGTCCATCACCCGGCCGCTGCAAAAGGCCGTCAGCGTGGCCCAGACCGTGGCGGGGGGTGATCTGAGTGCCGACATCGACACCCGCGGCGACGACGAGCTGGCCGAGCTGATGCGGGCCTTGCAGGACATGGGGCACAAACTGGCCGAGGTGGTGGCCACCGTGCGCGACTCCTCGGAGTCGGTGGCTGGCGCCAGCACGCAGATCGCCAGCGGCAACCAGGACCTGAGCCACCGCACCGAGCGCCAGGCCGCCAGCCTGGAGGAAACCGCTTCCTCAATGGAAGAACTCACCAGCACGGTGCAGCTCACGGCCGAGAGCGCCCGCCAGGCGACGCAGCTGGCCCAGGGCGCCTCGCAGGTGGCCGTTCAGGCCGGCCATGTGGTGGAGCAGGTGATCCAGACCATGCGCGGCATCGACGAGAGCAGCAAGCGGATCGCCGACATCATTGGCGTGATCGACGGCATTGCGTTCCAGACCAACATCCTCGCCCTGAACGCCGCGGTGGAAGCCGCACGAGCCGGCGAGCAGGGCCGCGGCTTTGCCGTGGTGGCCAGCGAGGTGCGCGCCCTGGCCGGCCGCAGCGCCGAAGCGGCGAAGGAAATCAAGGCCCTGATCGGCACCAGCGTGGAGCGCGTCGAACAGGGCTCGCAGTTGGTGGGCCAGGCCGGCGGCACCATGGGCGAGGTGGTCACCGCCATTCGCCGCGTCACCGACATCGTTGGCGAGATCAGCAGCGCCAGCCAGGAGCAGAGTCTGGGCGTGGCACAGATCGACCAGGCCATCAGCCAGATGGACCAGGTGACGCAGCAGAACGCCGCCCTGGTGGAAGAAGGCGCCGCCGCCGCCGAGAGCCTGCGGGTGCAGGCGCGGCAGCTGGTGGAGACCGTCTCGGCCTTCCGCCTGCGGCGCGGCAACGCCTGAAGCCCGGCGCGGCCGCTTGACGGCCATCAACACCTCCGGACGCGCGCCTGCCTACAGTGTTCCGCGGTTCCGGAGGTCAATTTGGCGACGATTCTTTTCAAGCAGGGCAGGCACCAGTGCCTGATGTTTTCCGAGCTCAGCGGCAGCGAGGGCGTGCAGTCCAACCAGTTCCTGCTGGTCAATGGCGGCACCGGGGCCATCCTGGATCCCGGCGGCAATCTGGCCTACAACGAGCTCTTCCTCGGCATGGCCGAGCACTTCCCGCCCCAGCGGCTTGCGGCCATCCTGGCCTCGCATGCCGACCCGGACATCATTGCCTCGCTTGACCGCTGGCTGACGGCCACCGAGGCCACCGTCTACATCTCGCGCCTGTGGGAGCGCTTTGCGCCGCACTTCTGCAAGCCGGGCAAGACACGCGGGCGCATCCAGGGGCTGGACGATGCCGGCGCACGGCTGCGACTGGGCCAGGGCGACGACGCCTTCGAGCTCTGGGCCCTGCCCGCCCACTTCCTGCACGCCGAGGGCAATTTCCACTTCTACGACCCGGTCAGCCGCATCCTGTTCTCGGGAGATCTGGGGGCCTCACTGGGCGGCGCGGTGGACCCGACGCAGCGCGTGCGCGAGCTCGGCCCGCAGCTGCGCCACATGGAAGCCTTCCACCGGCGCTACATGGTCTCGAACAAGGTGCTTCGGCTGTGGGCGGACATGGTCAGCCAGCTGCCCATCGACCTGATCGTGCCCCAGCACGGCGCGCCGCTGGAGGGCCCGGCGGTGCAGCAGTTCATCGACTGGGTGCGCGAGCTGTCCTGCGGCATCGACCTGATGGGCAGCGCGCAGTACCAGCTCCCCTGAACGGCGCTACAGGCGCTCCTCGCCCTGCTGGCCGCCAATGGCCATGAAGACTTCGTTCACGAGCTCGCGCTCCAGCGGGCTGAGCTCGGGGCGCCAGATTTCGAACAGCAGGATCACGCGCAGCTGCTCGCTGGGGTTCCAGGCCTCGCGCGCGATCGCATTGCCAAGTGGGCACCGGGCGTGGACCTTGCCCGGGTGATCGGCATGGGCGCGGATTCCTACGGAGGCCCACCCGGCCGCCCCAGGGCCTTCGGAGACAATCCGGCCCCATGTTTGTGTTGTTCGATGACAGCGGCAGGGCCCAGGCCGGCCGCATCCTTTCCGAGGCCGATGCATCGCTGCAGGTCGAGCTGGACAGCGGCAAGCGCGTCAAGCTCAAGGCCCAGCAGAGCCTGCTGAAGTTCTCGGCCCCCAATCCGGCCGAGCTGCTGCGTGCCTCGGCCGATTTGTGCGCGCAGATCGACCTCGATCTCGCCTGGGAGTTCGCGCCCGAGGGCGAGTTCGGCTTTGCCGATCTGGCGCGCGACTATTTCTCCGACAAGGCCAGCGCCACCGAACAGGCCGCCGCCTGGCTGGCCCTGAGCGGTGCCCCGCACTATTTCCGCCGCGCCGGCAAGGGCGGGCAGTTCAAGAAGGCGCCGCAGGAGCAGGTGCAGGCCGCGCTGCTGGGCATCGCCCGCAAGAAGGAACAGCAGGCCCAGATCGAGAGCTGGGCCACCGAGCTCGCCGCCGGCCGCTGCCCCGAAGCGATTGCGGCGCAGATCTACAAGCTGCTCTTCAAACCGGACAAGAACGGCCCCGAATACAAGGCCCTTGTGCAGGCCGCGCTGCAGGCCAAGAAGGCCCCGCTGGACCTGCTGACCGCTGCCGGCGCCATCGGCAACCCCTACCAGTTCCACTGGCAGCGCTTCCTATTCGAGCAATTCCCTAAGGGCACCGGCTTCCCCGAGCTGCAGGCCCCGGCCATAGGGGAGCTTCCGCGTGCGGCCGTGGCAGCGTTCTCGATCGACGACAGCAGCACCACCGAGATCGACGACGCGCTCTCGGTGCAGGGCTTGGGCAGCGGCACGGTCACCTTCGGCATCCACATCGCCGCGCCCGGCCTGGCCATCCAGCCCGATGCCGCCGTCGACGCGGTGGCGCGCACGCGCCTGTCCACCGTCTACATGCCGGGCTGGAAGATCACCATGCTGCCCGACAGCGTGGTGCAGGTGTACACGCTGACCGAAGGGCGCGACTGCCCGGCACTCAGCCTGTACTGCCAGTTCGACGAGGCGACGCTGGAGCTCAAGAGCACCGAGACCCGCATCGAAGCGGTGCCCATCGTGCGCAATCTGCGCCATGACCAACTGGACGGCGTGATCACCGAGGCCAGCCTGACCGGCGCGGCCCCGGCCGACTACGAGTTCGCCGCCGAGCTCGCCTTTGCCCACCGCCTGGCCCGGCACCTGAAGGCCGGCCGCGAGCAGGTGCGCGGCAAGCCGGAGAACTTCAACCGGCCGGACTACAGCTTCAAGCTGGAAGGCGAGCGCAGCGAACCGCCGCGGGGCGACGAGACCGTGCACATCAGCCAGCGCGCGCGCGGCACGGCGCTGGACCTGATCGTGGCCGAGGCCATGATCCTGGCCAACAGCCGCTGGGGCGCCTGGCTGGCCGAGGTCGGCCTGCCGGGCCTCTACCGCAGCCAGGCCAGCCTGGCGCCGGGCATCAAGGTGCGCATGGGCATCAAGCCCCTGCCGCACGCCGGCATGGGCGTGGCCTGCTACGCCTGGTGCACATCGCCCCTGCGCCGCTATGTGGACCTGGTCAACCAGTGGCAGCTGATTGCTGCGGTGCGCCACGGCCAGACGGCACCGCTGGTGGCGCCCTTCAAGCCCAAGGACGCGAACCTGTTCGCCATCCTCTCCAGCTTCGACGCCGCCTACAGCGCCTACAACGGCTTCCAGAGCCAGATCGAGCGCTACTGGACGCTGCGCTACCTGCAGCAGAACGGCATCAGCGAGCTGACCGCCACCACGCTGCGCGATGGCCTGGTGCGCGCCGATACTCTGCCCCTGGTCTTCAAGGCCCTGGGCTGCGAAAGCCTGGAGCGTGGCGCCGCCGTCAAGGTGCGCGTCACGGGCATCGACCTGCTGACGCTGGAGCTGCACGCCAATCTGCTGGAGCGCATGGAAACCGCTCCTGTCACCGCTGAAGAGGCGGACGAGGGCGAAGACGAGGCCGCGGCCGCCCCGCTGGCCATCGCCGTGGACCTGGCGGACGCCGAGACCGAGGCCCCAGCCGGCGCATGAAGCTGCTGCAGCGCGCCCAGGCCCAGCCCTTGCACGCCGCCCTGGCGGCTTCGGCGCTGCTGCACATCGCCTTGCTCTTCGTCCAGCTGGCCACGCCCGGCAGCGCGCTGCGCAGCTGGGCCGAGGAACGGCTGGAGGTCATCCTCGTCAACACCCAGGGCGAGCGCGCCCCCACCAAGGCGCAGGCCCTGGCGCAAGCCAACCTCAGCGGTGGCGGCGATTCCCCGGCGCCCGAGCGCGCCCAGTCGCCCTTGCCGCCCTCCACCGAGATGGAGCTGGGCGACGCCATCGACCCCAGCCAGAAGAAACGCGTGCAGGAGCTGCGCCAGCAGCAGCGCCAGCTGCTGGTGGAGGCACGCCGCGAACTGGCCAAGCTCCCCCCGCCCGACCCGCAAGAAGAGGCCGCCAGCCCCGAGGGCCGTGCGCTGGCCGAGCGGCGCCGCCAGCTGCTGGCCTTGATGGCGGAGATCGAGCGGCGCGTCAACCAGGACAACAGCGGGCCGCGGCAGCGCTTCGTCAGCCCCGCCACCCAGGAGGTGGTGTACGCGCGCTATTACGACGCGCTGCGCCGTCGCATCGAGGCGCGCGGCACGGCCGATTTCCCCACCCAGCAGGGCCGCCGTCTCTATGGCCAGCTGACCATGACCCTAAGCGTCAATGCCGAAGGGCGCCTGCTCGGTACCGAGATCGTGCAGCCTTCGGGCAACAACCTGCTGGACCGGCGCGCCGTGGCCATCGTGCGCGCCGCCGGGCCCTTTGGTGCCTTCAGCAAGGAGATGCGCCAGGAGGCGGAGATCCTCGTCATCAGCGCCCGCTTCAGCTTTGACCGCGACAAGGGCCTGCACACCGCCCTCGAAGCGCCCGCCTCGCCATGAACGAACTGCCCTTCTACGCGGTGCTCGGGCACCCGATCGCCCACAGCCGCTCGCCGCGCATCCACGTCGCCTTTGCCACCCAGACAGGCCGGCCCCTGCGCTACGAAGCCATCGAGGCCCCGCTCGACGGCCTGGCCGCCACCCTGCACCGGCTGCACGCCCAGGGCCTGCGCGGCTGCAACATCACCCTGCCCTTCAAGCCCGAGGCGCTCGCGCTGGCGCAGCGCGCCAGCGAGCGCGCGCGCCGTGCCGGCGCCGCCAACACCCTGGGCTGGGACGACGCCGGCCTGCTCTGGGCCGACAACACCGATGGCCAGGGCCTGGTGAACGACCTGCTGGAGCGCGCCGGCTTCGCCCTGGCCGGCCGGCACCTGCTGATCCTGGGCGCGGGCGGCGCCGTAGCCGGCTGCCTGGCGCCGCTGATCGCTGCCGGGCCGGCCTCCATCACCCTCAGCAACCGCAGCGCGGACAAGGTGCAGGCCCTGATCGAGCGCCACGCCGATCTGGGCGTGACCCTGCACAGCCTGCCTTGGGGTGCCGCGCCGGCGCACGCTTTCGAGGGCGTCATCAACGGCACCAGCACCGCCCTGGGCGGTGGCCAGCTGCAGCTGGCACCGGGCCTGTTCGCGCCCGAAGCCTGGGCGCTTGACATGGTCTACGGCCCAGCCGCCGCCGGCTTCCTGCAGGCCGCGCAGGCGCAAGGGGCACGGGTGCGTGACGGCCTGGGCATGCTCGTCGAGCAGGCCGCGCTGGCCTTCGAGGCCTGGCAGGGCCTGCGCCCGGACACCGCCCCCGTGTTCGCCGCCCTGCGCGCCGAGGTGCCCCAGGCATGCTGAGGCCCATCGGGATATTGGGACGCTGGCTGCTGCTGCTGGGCCTGGCCGTGTTGGCCCTGCAGCTCTATCTGGCCGGGCGCATCCTGCTGATGAACGTGCTGGACCCAGGCTCCACCACTTTCCAGCGCAGCGAGGCCCTGCGCATCTTGCGCACCCAGGGCCAGCTGCCCTGGCGCCAGGACTGGCAGGACCTTTCCGCCATCTCGCCCCAACTGGCACGCGCCGTCATCGCTTCCGAAGACGCCGGCTTTGTGGACCACAGCGGCATCGACTGGGACGCCGTGGACAAGGCCTGGGAGCGCAACGAAAAGGCCGAAGCGCGCGCCGCCAAGCGCGCCCAGGCCAAGCCAGCCAAGGTCGTGGGCGGCTCCACCATCAGCCAGCAGCTGGCCAAGAACCTGTTCCTCAGCGGAGAGCGCAATCTGGCCCGCAAGGCCCAGGAGGCGCTGATCACCCTGGAGCTGGAGCTCTTCCTCAGCAAATCCCGCATCCTGGAGATCTACCTGAACCATGTGGAGTGGGGCGAGGGCGTGTTCGGTGCCGAGGCCGCCGCGCGCCACTACTTCCGCATCCCCGCCAAGCAGCTCGGCAGCGCCCAGGCCGCCCGCCTGGCGGTGATGCTGCCAGCCCCCAAGCGCTTCGAGAAGCGCCCCGGTTCGCCCTACCTGAGCGGCCGCACCGCCACCATCCAGGCCCGCATGCCGGCGGTGGAGCTGCCATGAGGGACACCCTGTTGGCGCTGGAAGACCGGCTCGCCCGGGGTCAGGACTTCGAGCGCCTGCTGCATCCCGAGTTCTTCGAGTTCGGCCGCAGCGGCCGGCGCTGGAGCCGTGCCGAGGTGCTGACCGAACTGAGCGGCGCGGGCGAAGCACCCTTGCGCAGCGACGTACAGACCATCGAACTGGCGCCCGATTGCTGGCTCTTAAGCTGGTGCAGCACGGGCCCCCGCCCGGCCTGGCGCAGCTCAATCTGGCAGCATGGCGCGGCCGGTTGGCAGCTGCGCTTTCACCAGGCCACCCCCATCCCATGAGTCTTGAACTGGAAATTGCCCAGGCCAGCGCGCGCCTGATTGCCGAGGAGGGCCTGCCCTGGGGGCCAGCCAAGCAGCGCGCGCTGCGCGATCTGGGCCTGCCCCCGCGCACCGCCCTGCCCGGCAACGAGCTGGTGGAAGAGGCACTGCGCGAGCACCTCAGCCTGTTCCAGGCCGACACCCAGCCGGCCGAGTTGCGCACCCTGCGCGAACTGGCGCTGCGCTGGCTGGAACGCCTGGCCGAGTTCGAGCCCCTGCTGGTGGGTGCCGCCTGGCGGGGCACGGCCAACCGCTTTTCCGACCTGCACCTGGAACTCTTTGCCGACGACCCCAAGGCGCCCGAGATCGCCTTGTTGAACCTCGGCGAGAACCCCGAACCCGGACCGCAGGGGCGCGATGCGCGCGGACAGGATCTGCAAAACCTCGTCATCTGGCTGCGCCCGCCGCCCGGTTTCAGCCAGCCCGTGGCCCTGCATCTGGCCGTGCTGGACCCGCGCGAACGCCGCGGCGCCCTGCTGCCCGACGCGCGGGGCCAGACCTGGCGCGGTGACGCCGCCGGCCTGCGCCGCCGCCTGGCCGAAAGTGAGGCTCCATGAAACGCCGCCAGCTCCTGCTGGGTCTGCCCAGCGGCCTCGCAGCCGCCCTACCTGCCGGGGCCGCCCCCGAAGACAAGCTCTGGGCCAGCCGCTTCGCCCGCCCGGGCGGGGACGAACTGGTGATGCAGGAGCTCAAAGGGCGCTGGCTGTTCGTCAACTTCTGGGCCACCTGGTGCGCCCCGTGCATCCGCGAACTGCCCGACCTCGACGCCTTTGCGCGCACGAACACCCAATGGACGGTGCTGGGCCTGGCCATTGACGGCCCCACGCCGGTGCGTGAGTTCTTGGCCAAGCGCCCGGTCGGCTTCGCGATCGGACTGGCCGGGCTGTCGGGCAGCGAACTGGCGCGCCACTTGGGCAACAAGACCGGCGCCCTGCCCTTCAGCGTGGCGTTGAACCCGCAGGGGCGCATCGTGTGGCGGCGCCTGGGTGTCACGCACCCGGCCGATCTGGAGAAGTTGGCGGAGCTGCCCCAGAGCAAGGGTTAACCCAGGCGGTCTGCGCCCTTTTCTGACGAAATTGGCCGGATCTGTAACGAAAACGCGTAAAGTCCGCCCTTTTCATCGTTAGGGAAGCCGCTCTAGTGAGCCTTCTGGTACTGCACGGACCCAACCTCAACCTGCTCGGCACGCGAGAACCCGAGGTCTACGGGCGCCAAACCTTGGCCGATATCGACGCCGCCCTGGCCGCCCAGGCCCAGGCCGCCGGTGTGGCCCTGGTCAGCTTCCAGAGCAACCACGAGGGTGCGCTGGTGGACCGGATTCAGGCCGCGGCGCGTGATGGCACGCGCTTCATCCTGATCAACCCGGCCGCCTACACCCACACCAGCGTGGCCATCCGCGACGCGCTGGCGGCCGTGGCGATTCCCTTCATCGAAGTTCATCTTTCCAACATCCACCGCCGCGAGGCCTTCCGCCAGCACAGCTATTTCAGTGAGCTGGCCGAGGGCGTCATTTGCGGCCTTGGCGCGCAGGGCTATTCGCTCGCCCTGCAAGCCGCGCTGGCGCGCCTGGCCTCGGCCTGAGGCGCGCCGGCACGAACGGAGAACACCTCATGGATCTGCGCAAGCTCAAAACCCTGATCGACCTCGTGTCCGAGTCCAACGTCTCGGAGCTGGAAATCACCGAGGCCGATGGCAAGGTGCGCATCGTCAAGAGTTCCCCCGCCGCCGCCCCGGTGGTGCAGGCCATGCCGATGCAGGCCATGCCCATGCAGGCGATGACGCCCGCCATGGCCGCCGCCCCGGCGGCTGCGGCCCCGGCGGCCGCCCCGGTCGAAGCCGCGCCGAGCGGCCATGTCGTCAAGTCGCCGATGGTCGGCACCTTCTACCGCGCCTCCAGCCCCAACGCCAAGGCCTTCGTGGAAGTGGGCCAGCAGGTCAAGGCCGGCGAGCCGATCTGCATCATCGAAGCCATGAAGATCATGAACGAGATCGAGGCCGACGCCACCGGCACGGTCACCAAGATCTGCTGCGAGAACGGTCAACCCGTCGAATTCGGTCAGCCGCTGTTCATCATTGAGTAAAGCGGGTTCACCGTGTTCAAGAAGATTCTCATTGCGAACCGAGGAGAGATTGCTCTTCGGATTCAGCGGGCGTGCCGCGAGCTGGGCATTCAATCCGTGGTCGTGTACTCGGAAGCCGACCGCGAGGCCAAGTATGTGAAGCTGGCCGACGAGGCCGTCTGCATCGGCCCGGCGCCTTCGGCGCAGAGCTACCTCAGCATGCCAGCCATCATCGCCACCGCCGAGGTGACGGACGCCGAGGCCATCCACCCCGGTTACGGCTTCCTGAGCGAGAACGCCGACTTCGCCGAGCGCGTCGAAAGCTCGGGCTTCACCTTCATCGGCCCGACGCCGGCGGCCATCCGCACGATGGGCGACAAGGTCAGCGCCAAGCAGGCCATGATCAAGGCCGGCGTGCCCTGCGTGCCGGGCAGCGAAGGCGCCCTGCCCGAGGACCCGAAGGAGATCGTGCGCATCGCGCGCGAGGTCGGCTACCCGGTCATCATCAAGGCCGCCGGCGGCGGTGGCGGGCGCGGCATGCGCGTGGTGCACACCGAGGCCGCGCTGATCCACGCCGTGCAGACCACCCGTGCCGAAGCTGGCGCCGCGTTCGGCAATCCGGCCGTCTACATGGAGAAGTTCCTGGAGAACCCGCGCCATGTGGAGATTCAAATCCTGGCCGACACGCACAAGAACGCCGTCTGGCTGGGCGAGCGCGACTGCTCGATGCAGCGCCGCCACCAGAAGATCATCGAGGAAGCGCCGGCCCCCGGCATCCCGCGCCGCCTGATCGAGAAGGTGGGCGACCGCTGCGCCGCCGCCTGCAAGAAGATCGGCTACCGCGGCGCCGGCACCTTCGAGTTCCTGTACGAAAACGGCGAGTTCTACTTCATCGAGATGAACACGCGCGTGCAAGTGGAGCACCCGGTCACCGAGATGGTCACCGGCATCGACATCGTCAAGCAGCAGATCCTGATCGCCGCCGGCGAGAAGCTGCCCTTCACGCAGCGGCAGATCGAGCTGCGCGGCCATGCGATCGAGTGCCGCATCAATGCCGAGGATCCGGTCAAGTTCGTGCCCTCGCCCGGCCGCATCACCGCCTGGCATGCCCCGGGCGGCCCCGGCGTGCGGGTGGACAGCCATGCCTACACCAACTACTTCGTGCCGCCGAACTACGACTCGATGATCGGCAAGATCATCGTGCACGGCGACACCCGCGAGCAGGCGCTGGCGCGCATGCGCACCGCGCTGGCCGAGACGGTGGTGGAAGGCATCCAGACCAACATCCCGCTGCACCGCGAGCTGATGGTGGACGCCAAGTTCATCGAGGGCGGCACCAGCATCCACTACCTTGAACACTGGATGGCCCAGCACAAGCGATGAGCCAGCTCGTCGAACTCGCACTGATCTGCCCGCAGGAACAGGTGGAACGGGTCAGCGATGCGCTGATGGAACTCGATGCGCTGTCGGTCACGGTGGAAGATGCCGATGCCGACAGCCCCGACGAGCAGGCCCTCTTTGGCGAACCCGGCATGCCGATCCCGCGTGCGGGCTGGCAGCGCAGCATCCTCAAGACCTTGTTCGGCACGCAGGAAGAGGCCAGCGAGGCCCTGACCACGCTGCTGGCGCAGGACTTCGCGGCCGAGGTGCATGTCCAGGGCCTGGTGCCTGTGGACGACCAGGACTGGGTGCGCCTGACGCAATCCCAGTTCGCGCCGGTGCCCATCACCGAGAGCTTCTGGATCGTGCCCAGCTGGCATGAGGCCCCGCCACAGGCCCGCACCGTGATGCGCCTGGACCCGGGGCTGGCCTTCGGCACCGGCACCCATCCCACCACCCGCATGTGCCTGCGCTGGCTGGCCCGCCAGGGCGAGTGGAGCGGCCGTCGCGTGCTCGATTACGGTTGCGGCTCGGGCATCCTGGCCATTGCGGCCGGCCTGCTCGGCGCCACCGACCTGACCGGCGTGGACATCGACCCCGCCGCCGTCACCTCCACCGGCCACAACGCCGAGGCCAACGGGGTCAAGGTGCAGGTCGGCCAACCCGAACTGGCGCAGGGCGAGTTCGATCTGGTGCTGGCCAACATCCTTGCCACGCCGCTGAAGCTGCTAGCGCCACTACTCTGCGCGCATCTGAAGCCGGGCGCCTCCTTGGTGCTGGCAGGGCTGCTGGAACGGCAGGCCGAGGAACTGGCCGCGGTGTACGCACCTTGGTTGGCCCTGAGCGTGACGGACGCCGAAGACGGCTGGGTGCTGCTGACCGGGACACGATGAGCTGGGCGACCCGCTGCCCCTCCTGCGCCACGGTGTTCCGCGTCGCGGAGGACCAGCTCCGGGTCAGCGAGGGCTTTGTGCGCTGTGGGCGCTGCGATGCCGTGTTCGACGCCCGCGCCCATCTGTTCGATCTGGACACCGGTGCCAGCATCCGCCCCGCAGCTCCAGTTCCCTCGCCAGTTCCCGCCCCGGCCCCACCCGAGCCGGACCCATTCGAACCCGCCCCCGAGTCCAGCGGGTTCGCATCCACCTTCGCCAGCACCGAGACCCCGCACGTCGAGCCGGATGCCGCGGACTTGCCGCACGAAGATGCGGCGCCGGCCTGGTCGCAAGACCGCTTCGGCCGAACCGAGCCGGGGTTTGAGGACGAGCCGCTCGAACCTGCGCCAACCGCACTGGGCTCGAGCGAGGTCTCGGCGGCGGAGCCGGGTGCCGAACTAGACCCCGAACCGGATGCTCGGCAGGCCGCCGAACGCATGCGCCGCCTGCTCGGCGCCACCGAGCCCGATGGTTCCCCGGCCGAAGCGGCCCCGACCCCGTTCGCATCCTTGGAGCGGTCGCCACGCCCCCGCACCGGCCTGCGCACCCTGGGTTGGCTGGCCGTGGCCGTGCTCGTCCTGGCACTGCCCCTGCAATGGGCCTGGATCGAACGGGATGCCCTGCGGGCGCAGTGGCCGCTGCTCGAAACCCTGTGGCAGCGCGCGTGCGGAGACTGTGAACCCGTGACGCTCACCCGCCTGGATGGTCTGGTGGTTGCTTCATCCAGCCTGCAACCGACCCCCCAGGGCCAGGCCTACCAACTGCGCATGCGCATCGAGAACCGCGCCGGCCATGCGCTGCGGCTTCCCTGGGTGGACCTGCAATTGGCCGATGGCGACGGACGCCGCTTGCTGCGCCGCAGCCTCAGCCCGGCGGAAATGGGCCAGCACATGCAGCGGATCGAGCCCGGCGCCAGCCTGGATCTGCAGGCCACCTTCCGCCTGGATGGGCGGCTGGCCGGATACGAGGTCGGCCTCTTCCACCCATAAAAAAAGCCCGCCAGTGGCGGGCTTTGAAAATTCGACCCGAGGCGGGCCGAACTCGTTCAGGGCTTGTTGCCCGTCGGGAAAGGCCAGGCGGCTTGCGGGCTCAGCGTGGTCTTGGCCGTGGGCGCAGCCTTCACGGGCGGCGACTTGGTGGCCGAGGCCTTCTTGGCCGCAGGCTTGGCTGCAGGCTTCGCAGCCGGCTTGGCAGCAGCGGCCTTCTTCGCCGGAGCGGCCTTCTTGGCCGGAGCAGCGGCCTTCTTCGCCGGGGCGGCCTTCTTCGCCGGGGCGGCCTTCTTCGCCGGGGCGGCCTTCTTCGCCGGGGCGGCCTTCTTCGCCGGGGCGGCCTTCTTCGCCGGGGCGGCCTTCTTCGCCGGGGTGGCCTTCTTCGCCGGAGCGGCCTTCTTCGCCGGGGCGGCCTTCTTTGCCGGAGCAGCGGCCTTCTTCGCCGGGGCGGCCTTCTTCGCCGGAGCAGCGGCCTTCTTCGCCGGAGCGGCCTTCTTCGCCGGAGCAGCGGCCTTCTTCGCCGGGGCGGCCTTCTTCGCCGGAGCAGCGGCCTTCTTCGCCGGGGCGGCCTTCTTGGCCGGAGCGGCCTTCTTCGCAGTTGCCATGTGAATCTCCTTGATCAAGGGGAGGAAAAAACCGCCCTGCAACGCGCATGACGCAGCAGGTACGGCCATTCACCCCAAGCAGCCTTCAGGCCACCGGGGGTGAATTCGTTGGCACCCGGTTCCGGCCCTTCTTTAGGGGCCGTGAACGCAAGTGCTGAAGCTGTGTGGCTCTTATCCAGTTCGACCAAGGAGGGCCAGCCGGGTCAATCCCAGCTGAGCGCGCCCCCGCTTTGGTACTCGATCACGCGCGTCTCGAAGAAGTTGCGCTCCTTCTTCAAGTCGATCATTTCGCTCATCCAGGGGAAGGGGTTCTCTTCGTTCGGGAACAGGGGGTCGAGGCCGATCTGCACCGCACGGCGGTTGGCGATGTAGCGCAGATAGCCCTTGAACATGGAGGCATTCAGGCCCAACACGCCACGCGGCATGGTGTCTTCGGCGTAGCGGTACTCGAGCTCAACGGCCTTCAGGAACAACGCCTTGATCTCGGCCTTGAACTCGGCCGTCCACAGATGCGGGTTCTCGAGCTTCAGCGCGTTGATCAGGTCGATGCCGAAATTGCAGTGCATCGACTCGTCGCGCAGGATGTACTGGTATTGCTCCGCCGCGCCGGTCATCTTGTTCTGGCGGCCCATCGCCAGGATCTGCGTGAAGCCGACGTAGAAGAACAGGCCCTCCATCAGGCAGGCGAACACGATCAGGCTCTTCAGCAGGGTCTGGTCGGTCTCGGGCGTGCCGGTCTTGAAGGCCGGATCCATGATCGCGTCGATGAACGGGATCAGGAACTCGTCCTTGGCGCGGATCGAGGGCACCTCGTTGTAGGCATTGAAGATCTCGCCCTCGTCCAGGCCCAGGCTCTCAACGATGTACTGGTAGGCGTGGGTATGGATCGCCTCTTCGAAGGCCTGGCGCAGCAGGAACTGGCGGCACTCGGGCGCCGTGATGTGGCGGTAGGTGCCCAGCACGATGTTGTTGGCCGCCAGCGAATCCGCCGTGACGAAGAAGCCGAGGTTGCGCTTGATGATTCGGCGCTCGTCTTCGCTCAGGCCGTTCGGATCTTTCCAGAGCGCGATGTCGCGGCTCATGTTCACTTCCTGCGGCATCCAGTGGTTGGCGCAGGTGGCGAGGTACTTTTCCCAGGCCCACTTGTACTTGAAGGGCACCAGCTGGTTGACGTCGGTCTGCGCGTTGATGATGCGCTTGTCGGCGACGTTGACGCGGCGCGAACCGCTCTGCGCGGCAGTGCTCGACGAGTGGACTTGCGAAGGGGTGACGGGAACGCTGGCCGGGCTCTTGGCTGCGGCAGGCAGGGCACTGTGCGTGGCGAGTGCGGGGCTGGGTTTGACGTCGTCTTCCCAATGCAACATGGACGTTCCTCTTCTAGCAAATTATCAAAGTGATGACGGCGAGTCGGCAAATGGTTTTTGCATCGATTTCGAAGTCATTGCGCAAATGCGTTGCGCCATGGCATCGAATTGCACTTTTGTTCAAATGATTGAACGTTTAATCAAACCATCCAAACAGCGATCGAAGCTAGCCAAAAAGGCGTGGCGAGGAGTCCGAGGATGGGCCTGAGGCGCGCTTCCGCACTCTCGTACGGCGAGCACCGCAGGCCCAAGATCGGGCCTCGCAGCTGCCTTATTGGCAGGCCTCGCAGTCGGGGTTGTCGATGCTGCAGAACTTCGCATCGGTCGCCGGCAGCTCGGGCTCGGCAGCGGCCATCGGCGTCTGTGGCACGCTGCTCGACACGGCATTCAGCTGACCCCGGCTGACGGTGCTCTTTTCGGCCGCCGTGGCGCCGATGGTGCGCAGGTAGTAGGTGGTCTTCAGGCCACGCGTCCAGGCCAGCTTGTAGGTCTCGTCGAGCTTGCGCCCCGAGGCGCCGGCCATGTAGATGTTCAGGCTCTGCGCCTGGTCGATCCACTTCTGGCGGCGTGCGCCGGCCTCGATCAGCCATTGCGGCTCGATCTCGAAGGCGGTGGCATACAGGGCCTTGACCTCTTCGGGCACCCGGTCGATGCGACGCAGCGAACCATCGAAGTGCTTCAGGTCCATGACCATGACCTCGTCCCACAGGCCGAGCTTCTTGAGGTCGCGCACCAGGTACTCGTTGACGACGGTGAACTCGCCCGAGAGATTGGACTTCACCGAGATGTTGCCGAAGCTCGGCTCGATCGAGGCGTCTACGCCAATGATGTTGGAGATGGTGGCGGTCGGGGCGATCGCCACGCAATTGCTATTGCGCATGCCGTGCTGACCGATGCGGGTGCGCAGGGCCTCCCAGTCCAGCGTGCTGCTGCGGTCCACCTCGACGAAGCCGCCGCGCTGCTCGGCCAGCAGGTCCAGGCTGTCCAGCGGCAGGATGCCGCGATCCCACAGCGAGCCGCGGTAGGTGGAATAGCGGCCGCGCTCCTCGGCCAGCTCCGAGCTGGCCCAGTAGGCGTAGTAGCAGATCGCTTCCATGGAGCGGTCGGCGAAGTCGACTGCCTGCTGGCTGGCATAGGGCACCCGCAGCTGATACAGCGCGTCCTGGAAGCCCATCAGGCCCAGGCCCACCGGGCGGTGACGCAGATTGGAGTCGCGCGCCTTCTTGACCGCGTAGTAGTTGATGTCGATGACGTTGTCGAGCATGCGCATGGCCGTCGACACGGTCTTTTTCAGCTTGGCGTGATCGACCTGGCCATCCTTCAGGTGCTGGGCGAGGTTGATCGAGCCCAGGTTGCAGACGGCAATCTCGCTGTCATTGGTGTTCAGCGTGATCTCGGTGCACAGATTGCTGGAGTGCACGACACCGACATGCTGCTGGGGCGAACGCACATTGCAGGCGTCTTTGAAGGTGATCCAGGGATGCCCGGTCTCGAACAGCATCGTCAGCATCTTGCGCCAAAGCTCGCGCGCGCCGATCTTCTTGTAAGGCTTGATCTCGCCGCGGGCCGCCTTCTCTTCGTAGGCCACATAGGCCTTCTCGAAATCGGCGCCGATGCGGTCGTGCAGGTCCGGCGTGGTGCTGGGCGAGAACAGGCTCCAGTCGCCGCCCTCGATGACGCGCTTCATGAACAGGTCGGGAATCCAGTTCGCCGTGTTCATGTCGTGGGTGCGGCGGCGGTCGTCGCCGGTGTTCTTGCGCAGCTCCAGGAACTCCTCGATGTCGAGGTGCCAGGTCTCCAGGTAGGCGCAGACGGCGCCCTTGCGCTTGCCGCCCTGGTTGACGGCCACCGCCGTGTCGTTCACCACCTTCAGGAAGGGCACCACGCCCTGGCTCTCGCCGTTCGTGCCCTTGATATGGCTGCCCAGCGCGCGCACCGGGGTCCAGTCATTGCCCAGACCGCCGGCGTACTTGCTCAGCAGCGCGTTTTCCTTGATGGCCTCGTAGATACCGTCGAGGTCGTCGGCGACGGTCGTCAGGTAGCAGCTGGACAGCTGCGAACGCAGGGTTCCGCTGTTGAACAGCGTGGGCGTGCTGCTCATGAAGTCAAAGCTCGACAGCACCTCGTAGAACTCGATGGCGCGTGCCTCGCGGTCGATCTCGTTCAGCGCCAGGCCCATGGCCACACGCATGAAGAAGGCCTGCGGCATCTCGATGCGGGTCTTGCGGATGTGCAGGAAGTAGCGGTCGTACAGGGTCTGCAGGCCCAGGTAGTCGAAGTTCAGGTCGCGCTCGGCCTTCAGCGCCGCACCCAGCTTGGCCAGGTCGTACTGCTGCAGGCGCGGGTCCAGCAACTCGGCCTCGACGCCCTTCTTGATGTACTTGGGGAAGTACTCGGCATAGCGCTGCTGCATGCCGGCCTGGGTCACTTCCTCGCCCAGGATTTCTTTGCGGATGGTGTGCAGCAGGATGCGGGCGGTGGCGCGGGTGTAGCCGGGCTCCTTCTCGATCAAGGTCCGGGCCGACAGGATGGCGGCCTTGTAGACCTCGTCCAGCGGCACGCCGTCGTACAGATTGCGCTGGGTCTCGGCCAGGATCGGTCCGGCCTTCACTTCAGCACCCAGGTCGGCGCAGGCCGACTCGATCAGGGCGTGCAGCGCGCCCAGATCCAGCGGCTTGCGCACGCCGCCGTCCAGCACAAACAGCGCTTCCGCCGGCGGTGCGGCCACCGGGGCCTCGCCCTTGGCCGCGCGCTCGGCGGAGCGGCGCTCGCGGTACAGCACATAAGCGCGCGCCACTTCGTGGTGGCCGCCGCGCATCAGGGCCAACTCCACGTGGTCCTGAACGTCTTCAATATGGAAGGTGCCACCGCCCGGGCGCGAACGCAGCAGGGCGCGCACGCAGGCCTCGGTCAGACCATCCACCGTCTCGCGCACGCTGGCGGAGGCCGCGCCTTGCGCGCCATGCACCGCGAGGAAGGCCTTCATCAACGCCACGGCGATCTTGCTCGGCTCGAAGGAGACCACCGCGCCGTTGCGGCGGATGATCTGGTAAGCCTGGTAAGCCGACGGAAGCGCGTGGGCGCTCGCGCTGACGGGACGTTCCCCAGCGGGGACGGCGGACAGGACGCTGCTTTGCATGAATGAACCTCTTACAACGGTCAAACGGGCTTTGCCGGCGATGGGCAAAGGCGGGGCAAGGACCCCTCGCGGGGCCTTGCGGTGTGATTCAAGGGACGCGCTTTCGACGGCCTGCGATTCCGGCTCGCCGCCGCCCGTTCCGGACGCCGAGAAAGGCGTTGAAACGATGGGCAGGGACTGCGCTTTGTGAAGGTCGTCACGATACCACAGCCACTATATCTAGCGGTCACCGCGCACTCAACCACTATCCCTAGCGTGTTGCCCGCTTGACAGCCTGACACAAACGCGCTCCGCCCCCTGCCTCAATCGGCCTTCTTGGCAGGCCACCAAGGCGCGTCCCCGCGCCGTCAGCGCAAGCGGCAACTAAAGTCCTTTGCGCATGCGCCCGGCGAGCCCTTTCCGCCCGCCAGACCGCATGGCCATTGGCTGGGCGTGGCGTGCTGCACAAGCTGGAACGAGATAGGGTGAGCGCCAAGCGGCCCCTTGGGCCGGCTTGGCACAATGCCCCTCACCCCCAACTGGAAGCCCTTGCAACCATGAGCTCCACCGAACTGGTGCTGTCCTCCGTCGGCGAAACCACGGGCGGCAGCAAGCCCAGCAAGCAATTCCTCACCTTCCGAATCGGAGGCGAGGAATACGGCATCGACATCTTGAAGGTGCAGGAGATCCGCTCCTACGAAGCGCCCACCCGCATCGCCCACGCGCCCAGCTTCGTCAAGGGCGTGGTCAATCTGCGCGGTGTCATCGTCCCCATCATGGATTTGCGCATTCGGCTGGACTGCGAAGCGCAGTACAGCGCCTTCACGGTGGTCATCGTGCTCAACATCGGCAATCGCGTGCTGGGCATGGTGGTGGATTCGGTGTCCGATGTGCTCGAACTGCCCGCCGACCAGATTCGGCCGGCACCGGAAATCTCCGCCTCGATCGATTCGCGCTTCGTCACCGGTCTGGGCAAGGTCGGCGAACGCCTGCTGATCCTGCTGGATATCGAGGGCATGGTGGCCAGCCCTGAATTTGGCCTGACCGAGTAGGCGTCGGAGTCGGCAGTTCTTTCCACCAGACGATTAGCACTCACCATCCGAGAGTGCTAATATTTTCAGGTCGGAGCCCAAAGTGGCTCTGGTTTGGAGGAACTCCGCAATGACCGCTGCCTTGACCGCCCCCACCGCCCTGGCCGTACGCGACCCCTGGGCCTTGGTGCCTTCGCTGGGCAACCTGGACGCCTACATCCGTGCCGTCCAGGCCCTGCCCATGCTGAGCGCAGAGGAAGAGGCCCAGGACGCCCGCCTGCTGCGCGAAAAGGGCGATCTGGATGCCGCGGGACGGCTGGTGATGTCGCATCTGCGTCTGGTGGTCGCGATTTCGCGCCAGTACCTGGGCTACGGCCTGCCGCAAGGTGACCTGATCCAGGAAGGCAATGTGGGCCTGATGAAGGCCGTGCGCCGCTTCGACCCTGAGCAAGGCGTGCGTCTGGTTTCGTACGCCATCCACTGGATCAAGGCCGAAATCCACGAATACATCGTGCGCAACTGGCGCCTGGTGAAGGTGGCCACGACGAAGGCACAGCGCAAGCTGTTCTTCAATCTGCGCTCGCTCAAGCACAGCCTCAAGGCCGATGCTGAGGATCCCCAGCGTCAGGCGCTGAGCGTGGCCGAGATCGAATCGGTGGCGCGTAGCCTGAACGTCAAGCCCGAAGAAGTGATCGAGATGGAAACCCGTCTCGCCGGCGGTGACGTGGCGCTGGATAGCCCGGTGGATGACGAGGACGGCGCCCCGCCCGCCCCGATCGCCTATCTGGCCGACGATCAACACGAGCCCAGCCGCGCACTCGAGCGGCGCAACCGCGACGAAATGGCCGGCCAGGGCCTGATCCAGGCCCTGGAGCAGCTCGACCCGCGCAGCCGCCGCATCGTCGAGGCCCGCTGGCTGGAGGTAAACGACGACAGCAGCGGCGGCAAGACCCTGCATGAGCTGGCAGCCGAGTACGGTGTCAGCGCCGAGCGCATCCGTCAGATCGAGGCGGCTGCACTCAAGAAGATGCGGTTGGCGCTGAGCGCCTGAAGACAACAGGGGCCCCGCGGGGCCCCTGCTTCTTGGTGCGGCAGCCCGCTCAGGGCTTGACGGCCAGCAGCTGGGTCAGGTCATGGCGCAGCGCCTCCGGGCCGGCGCCATAGCGGTGATAGACCCGCACCTTGCCGGTGGTGTCGAACAGGAAGCTCGCCGCCGTGTGGTCCATGGTGTAGCCGGGTCCGGTTTTACTCGGCACCTTGGCGTAGAACACCTTGAACTCCTTGGCCACGGCCTGCGTCTGTTCCGGGCTGCCACGCAGGGCCACCATGCCGGGGCCGAAGTTGGCGATGTACTCGCGCAGCAACTCCGGCGTGTCGCGTTCGGGGTCCACGGTGACGAACAGACCCACGACCTGTTCGCCCTGCTTTCCCATGGCCTCCTTGACGAGGCGCAGCTCGCCCAAAGTGGCCGGGCAGACGTCCGGGCACTGCGTGTAGCCGAAGAACAGCACCACGGCCTTGCCCTTGAAGTCGGCCAGGCTGCGCGGTCGCCCGTCCGCGTCTGGCAGCTCCAGCTTCTGGGCGTAGCTGACACCGGTCAGATCCACCCCCTTGAAGCTGGGCGCCGAGTTGGGCTGGCAGCCCGCCAGAGCCGAAAGCCCGAGCAGGCCCAGCAGGCTGCGGCGATCAATAGAGCCAGGGTGCGACATAGTGATCCACCATCAGGGCAGCAAACAGCAGGGTCAGGTACCAGATCGAGAACCAGAAGGTGCGGCGGGCCAGGTCATCCGAGTACTGGCGCCACAGCTGCCAGCCGAACCAGCAGAAGCGCAGCCCCAGCAGCAGCGCCGCCACCAAGTAGAGCCAGCCACTCATGCCGATCAGGTACGGCAACAAGGTGGCTGCGAGCAGGATCCAGGTATAGAGCAGCACCTGCAGGCGCGTGTAGGCATTGCCATGCGTCACCGGCAGCATGGGCAGGCCGGCGCGGGCGTAGTCCTCCACGCGATACAGGGCCAGGGCCCAGAAGTGCGGCGGCGTCCACAGAAAGATGATCAGGCACATCAGCCAGGCCTCGGCCCCAACCTCACCCCGCAGCGCAGCCCAGCCGAGCACCGGCGGCATGGCGCCGGAAGCCCCCCCGATGACGATGTTCTGCGGCGTCGTGGGCTTGAGCCAGACGGTGTACACCACCGCATAGCCGACAAAGGTGGCCAGCGTCAGCCAGAGCGTCAGCCAGTTGACCCAGACCGCCAGCACCGCCGCACCAGCGCTGCACAACAGGGCCGAGAACACCAGCGCCTGGCGCGGGCTGAGTTCGCCGCGTGCCGTCGGTCGCCAGGCGGTGCGCTTCATGCGGGCGTCGATGCGTTGCTCGATCAGGCAGTTGAAGGCCGCCGCAGCGGCCGCCACCAGCCAGATGCCCAGGCAGGCGGCCAGCATCACGCCCAGCTCACCACGGCTGGGCAGGCCGGGCACCGCCAGGGCCATGCCGATCAGGGCGCAGAACACGATCAGCTGCACCACCCGGGGCTTGGTCAGCGCGCTGTACTGGCGCCAGACCGACAGGCCCACCACGGGGCTGCTCGTAGAAGCATTCATGCACACACCTCGATTCCCGCCGCCTGCGGCCGTGCCTGCGGGGCCGCTTGCGCCCGGCAGGCCAGGCTCACCAGCATCAGCGTCAAGCCGGCCGCGCCCGCGGTGTGCGTCAGCGCAGCCAGCAGCGGCCAGCCCAGCACGACGTTCGACACCCCGGAGAGCAGTTGCAACGCCAGCAGGGCCAGCAGCGCCCGCGCATGCCCCGGTGCCCGGCTCCACAGCGCCCGCACCAGCACGAGCAGCACGGCGCTGAGCAGCAAGGCGCCCAGACGATGTGCCATGTGGATCGCCGTCAGCGCCGGCAGGCCCAGCCAGGCGCCATCGCCGGTCTGGCCCAGCGCGCGCCAGAGCGTGAAGCCGGCCGCGAAGTCCATCTCGGGCCACCAGCTTTGCTGGCAGGTCGGAAAGTCGCGGCACACCAGCACCGCGTAATTGGTGCTGACCCAGCCGCCTAACATGATCTGCAGCAGCAGCGCCAGCAGGGCCAGGCCCAGCCCGGCCCGCACGGCCGGGGGCAGCGCCAGGGGTTGCGGGCGCAAGCGCTCCACCTGCAGCAGCAGGCACACCAGCAGGCCCAGGCCGCCCAGTAGATGCAAGGTAACGATGGCCGGGAACAGCTTCATCGTCACCGTCAGCGCGCCGAAAGCCCCCTGCAAGAGCACCCAGCCGAGCGTCAGCAGCGCCAGCTGCCAGGCGCGCGCGCCCAGCTCACGGCGCCAACGCCATGCCAGCAGCACGCTCACCACGATCAGGAATCCCACGGCGCTGGCCCAGTAGCGATGCACCATCTCGACCCAGGCCTTGCCATGCGTCACCGGGCCATGCGGGCGCTCGGCCTGCTCGGCCGCGATCTCGGCGCGCGCGCCCAAGGGGCTGAGTTCGCCATAGCAGCCCGGCCAGTCGGGGCAGCCGAGACCGGAATCAGACAGGCGCGTGAACGCCCCGAATACCACCAGGTCGAAGCTCAGGAACAGGGTCAGCAGCAGCAAGGCACGCAGGCGCTGCGGCGCGGTGCGCCCGCGCGAGCGCGCCACCCAAACGAGCAGCGGCAGACAGCCCAGGGCCAGGCCCAGCAGCAGCAGCTGCAGGATGGGCGACCAGTCGACACCGGTCGTCATCGCCCGGGCCGATCCCAGCCGGAATTGGCCTTCATCAGCAGGCCCAGGTCCTTCTTGACGCGCGAGGGGTCGGGCTGGGCCGGGCTGCGCCACATCCACCGCCCCAGTGGGTCGACCAGGTAGAGATGCGCCGTCAGGGCCTGGCCCTCGGCGGGGCTGAGCCAGCGCGCCAGCGCGGCGCCATCGACGCGCAGCAACTGCATCGCCGGCGTCGTCTCGAGCGCCTGGCGCAGGGTTTCGGAAACCGGCGCCTCGTCGCTGATGAGCCAGAGCTTGTCGAGCTTGTCGCGCTCCTTGCCCAGCATCTCGCGCAGCTGGCGCTGCATGAAGAGGCGCTTCTCGCAATCGCCCACGCAGGAGCCACCATCCACGACGATCAGCAGCCACTGCCCGCGCAGAGCTTCCACCGCCACCGCTTGGCCGGCCAGCGTGCGCGGCGCCAGATCGGCGGGCAGGTCGCGCGTCGGCGTGATCAGTTCGCCATAGGCCTTGCCGCGCGGCTGCACGACGTAGAAGGTGAAGTAGCTGGCGATCACCGGCAGTGCGCACAGGAACACCACCCAGCCCATCATCCAGCGGCCACGCCGCGTGCGCTCCGCCTGCGTCAGCGCCTCGACCGCACCGAGCCCATGCACCGTCAGCTGCGCCGGGTCATTGACCGGCGCGGGCTGGTTTGAGAAATTGGAACCAGACATACAAACCCAGGATGAGCGCCGCCAGCGCAAACCATTGCGCGGCATAGCCCCAATGCTTGTGAACCCCGCTGTCCGGGGCCGGCCAGTCGCAGCGCAGGGGTGCGCAGTCCGGGCCGGTCTGCCAGAGGACCCAGGGCAGGACGGGACGTCCGAGCTGGGCTGTGCTGGCGGAAAGGTCGAGATTTTGCCGGAGCGGGCCGGTTGACTCCGCCCCAAAGGCTTTCACCTGCGAGGCCTGCGGCCGCAACTGCCCCAGCACCTCCACCTCACCGCCGGGTGTGGCGGGCCAGGGGGGCACCTGGTGCAGGCCCGGCGTGCGCTCCTGCCAGCCGCGCTGCACCCAGATGAGCTCCGGCCGCCCTTCCAGTTGCAGCGGCGTCAGCAGCAGGGTGCCGTTGCGTCGCTCATGCGGGCGGTTGTCCAGCCAGAGCTGTTGCTCGGGCAACCAGTGCCCGCGCAGGCGCGCCAGGCGGCGCACGCCGGCCGCCTCGACACGCACCGGCAGCTCCGCATTGCCCAGCACTGGCAGGCGCTCTGCGGCCTGCTGTTCGGCCTGCAACGCCAACTTCTGCTGGGCCCGGTCCAGCTGCCACAGGCCCAATGAGCCGGTGAGACCAGCCCCCACCAGGGCCAGTACGCCCAGCAGCCATCGCTCTGCCCGCATGTCCTACAGTGCCTCCATGAACTGGCTCTTTCTGATCGCCTTCATCGGCATCCTCGGCGCGCTCGCGGCCGCCGGCATCTTCATGCTCAAGCGGCCCCAGGCCAAGCACGACGCTTCCAAGCACATGGCGCGCGCCCTTGCGGTGCGGGTCGGCCTGTCGATCGCGCTGTTTCTGTTCATCCTGTTGGCCTGGAAGATGGGCTGGATCCAACCCCGTCCGCTGGGGCGATAGACCCCCCCAGAACATGAAAAAAGGCGCCGCAATCGCGGCGCCTTTTGCTTGTCAGGCTCTGAATTACATCCAGTAGACGACGACGTACAGGCCCAGCCAGACCACGTCCACGAAGTGCCAGTACCAGGCCGCGCCTTCGAAGCCGAAGTGACGCTGCGGCGTGAAGTGGCCCTTTTGCAGGCGCAGGGTGATGAACAGCAGCATCAGCATGCCCACGAAGACGTGGAAGCCGTGGAAGCCTGTGAGCATGAAGAAGGTCGAGCCGAAGATGCCCGAGCTCAGCTTCAGGTTCAGGTCGCGATAGGCGTGTGCGTACTCATAGCCCTGCACGAACAGGAAGGTGATGCCCAGCAGCACCGTCACCCACATGAACTTGATGGTTTTGGCACGGTCGCCGGCGATGAGCGCGTGATGCGCGATCGTCAGCGTCACACCCGAGGTCAGCAGCAGCGCGGTGTTGACGGTCGGCAGCGGCCAGGGACCGATGGTCGAGAAGGCGTCGATGGTGCCGGCCGGGGAGGCGGTGCCGCCCCCGGTGCTGGGCCACAGCGCCTTGAAGTCCGGCCACAGCAGCGCGTGCTCGGCATTGCCCAGCATCGGCACCGAATGCACCCGGGCCCAATAGAGCGCGCCGAAGAATGCGGCGAAGAACATCACCTCCGAGAAGATGAACCAGCCCATGCTCCAACGGAAGCTGAGGTCGATGCGGTCGCCGTAGAGGCCGCCCTCGCTCTCACGGATGGCGTCGCCAAACCACTGCTTGAGCACGAAGGCCCACCACAGCAGGCCGAAGACCAGGGAGTACGCGCCCCAGGCGTGGTCGTTGACCCACTGGCCCGCGCCCAGGATCACGAAGAACAGGCCGATCGCCGCCATCACCGGGTGGCGCGACGGACCGGGCACGAAGTAATGGGGCGCGGCCCCGGGGGTTGCTGCTGCCATCTAAGGTTCTCCTCGAACGGTTCTTCTCTGACTCTTGCTGCGGGTGCTCAGCCGGCCACGCCGGAACTGATCACCCATCGCACCAGCAGGACCAGCAGCAGCACGAACAGCGCTGCGCCGATCACACCGGCAATGATGACGTGCACCGGGTTGAGCTTGGCCATGTCGGCCTCATGCTCGGAGCCCTTGCGCACACCGAAAAAACTCCAGGCCACGGCGCGGATCGTCTGCCCGAAGGACAGCGGCCGTGCTGCGACCTGTTTCAACTCTTCGCCTGGATTCACGCCTCAGAGCCCCGCCAGCTTCTTGCCCGGCACCTCAAAGAAGGTGTAGGACAAGGTGATCGTGTGGACGTCCTTCGGCAGCTTGGGATCCACCACGAAGACGACCGGCCATTCCTTGCTTTCACCGGCCTGCAAGGTGTACTCGTTGAAGCAGAAGCACTCCAACTTGTTGAAGTGCGCACCGGCCTGCTTGGGGGCGTAGCTGGGAATCGCCTGGGCCGCCATGGCGCGCTCCTGGCGATTGCGGAAGGTGTACATCACCGTCGCCATCTCGCCCGGGTGGACCTTCATCTGGCTGATCGCCGGCTTGAAGTCCCACGGGCCGCGCGCATTGGCATCGAACTCCACCAGGATGGTGCGGCTCGTGTCCACCTGGGTGTTCTTGGCCTGCTCCTTGCGCTCGGCCAGCGACAGCACATTGATGCCCAAAGCCTCGCAGATGGCGCGGTACATGGGCACCAGCGCATAGCCGAAGCCGAACATCAGCAGGCTGACCACCGCCAGCTTGAACAGCAGCTGGCGGTTGGCGTGGCGAACCTTGGCGACCCAGGACTTCATGGCGATCAGAAATAGATCATCTTGACCATGAAACCCACGCCAAAGGCCAGCGCCACGCTGAACAGGATCAGACCGAGGCGACGGTTGGCCTTCTGCTGCTCAGGGCTCATCAGCCGATCACCTTGGTGGCGGTGGCGTCCAGCTTGGGCGGGGTCTCGAAGGTGTGGAAAGGCGCCGGCGAGGGCACTTCCCATTCCAGGCCTTCGGCCGCTTCCCAGGGCTTTTGCGGGGCTGGCTGGCCCTTGCCACGCAGCATCGGCACGCAGATGGCCAGGAAGAAGAACACCTGCATCAGACCGAATCCGAACGCGCCCACGGAGGCAATCGCGTTGAAGTCCGCGAACTGCAGCGGGTAGTCGGCGTAGCGACGCGGCATGCCCGCCAGGCCCAGGAAGTGCATCGGGAAGAAGGTGATGTTGAAGAAGATCAGCGAGCCCCAGAAGTGGACCTTGCCGAGGAACTCCGAATACATCACGCCGCTCCACTTCGGGCCCCAGTAGTACACGCCGGCGAACAGCGCGAACAGCGAGCCGGCCACCAGCACGTAGTGGAAGTGGGCTACCACGTAGTAGGTGTCCTGGATCTGGATGTCGATCGGCGCCATGGCACAGATCAGGCCGGTGAAGCCGCCCATCGTGAACACGAAGATGAAGCCCACGGCCCACAGCATCGGGGTCTCGAAGGTCATCGAGCCGCGCCACATCGTGGCCAGCCAGTTGAAGATCTTCACGCCCGTGGGCACCGCGATCAGCATGGTCGCGTACATGAAGAACAGCTGGCCCGTCACCGGCATGCCGGTGGCGAACATGTGGTGGGCCCAGACGATGAAGCTCAAGATCGCGATCGAGGCGGTCGCGTAGACCATCGAGGCGTAGCCGAACAGGCGCTTACGGGCGAAGGCCGGCACGATCTGGCTGACGATGCCGAAGGCCGGCAAGATCATGATGTAGACCTCGGGGTGACCGAAGAACCAGAAGATGTGCTGGTACATCACCGGGTCGCCACCACCGGCGGGGTTGAAGAAGGTGGTGCCGAAGTGGCGGTCGGTCAGCGTCATCGTGATGGCGCCGGCCAGCACGGGCATCACGGCGATCAGCAGGTAGGCGGTGATCAGCCAGGTCCAGGCGAACATCGGCATCTTCATCAGCGTCATGCCCGGAGCGCGCATGTTCAGGATGGTGACGATGATGTTGATCGAACCCATGATGGACGAGGCGCCGAGGATGTGCATCGCGAAGATGCCGGCATCCATCGAGGGGCCCATCTGCAGGGTCAGCGGCGCGTACAGCGTCCAGCCAGCGGCGGGAGCGCCGCCGGGCATGAAGAACGAAGCCACGAGCATGATGGCCGCGGGGATCATCAGCCAGAAGCTGAAGTTGTTCATCCGCGCGAAGGCCATGTCACTGGCGCCGATCTGCAGCGGAATCATCCAGTTCGCGAAGCCCACGAAGGCCGGCATGATGGCGCCGAACACCATGATCAGACCGTGCATGGTCGTGAACTGGTTGAAGCGTTCGGGGTTGAAGAACTGCAGGCCGGGCTGATAGAGCTCGGCACGGATCAGCAGTGCCAGCACGCCGCCCACCATCAGCATGGTGAAAGCGAACAGCAGGTACAGGGTGCCGATGTCCTTGTGGTTGGTGGCGAAGACCCAGCGGCGCCAGCCCGTGGGGGCGTGGTGGTGGTCATCGTGGTGATCGTGGCCGTGGCCGTGGTGATCAAGCACTGCGCTCATGGTGGTTCCTTCTCAGATCACTTGCGGGCAGCGGCCATCTCGGCCGGCTGCACGATCTGACCCGTCTTGTTGGACCAGTTGTTCTTGGTGTAGGTGATGACGGCGGCCAGCTCGGTATCGCTGAGCTGCTTCCAGGCCGGCATCGCCCCATTGGCGGCGCCGTTCAGCAGGATGGTCATCTGCTTGGACTTGTCGGCGTCCTGCACCACGGCCGAACCGTCGAGCGGCTTGATCGGGCCGGCGCCCTTGCCGTCCGCACGGTGGCAGGCGGCGCAATTGGCGGCATAGACCTTCTCGCCACGGGCGATCAGCTCGTCCAGCTTCCATTCCTTGCTCGGATCGTCGGCCTTGGCCGCGGCTTCCTTGAGCTTCTTGTCCACCCAGGCGGTGTAGTCGGCAGCCGACAGCACCTTCACGTGGATCGGCATGTAGGCGTGTTCCTTGCCGCACAACTCGGCGCACTGACCGTAGTAGTCGCCTTCCTTCTCGGCGCGGAACCAGGTGTCGCGCACGAAGCCGGGGATGGCATCCTGCTTGACGCCGAAGGCCGGCACCATCCAGGCGTGGATCACGTCGTTGGCGGTGGTGATGATGCGGATCTTCTTGTCCACCGGCACCACCAGCGGCTCGTCCACCTTCAGCAGGTAGTTGTCCACCTGCTCGGGCTTGCCGCTGTCGCTCTGCTCGCGCTGGGCCGAATCCAGGGTGGAGAGGAAGCCGATGCCCTTGCCCTCACCGTTCAGGTAGTCGTAGCCCCACTTCCACTGGTAGCCGGTGGCCTTGATGGTGATGTCGGCATTGGTGGTGTCCTTCATGGCCACCACCACCTTGGTGGCCGGCAGGGCCATCGCGATGACGATGATGAAGGGCACGATGGTCCAGGCAATCTCGACCGCCACCGACTCATGGAAGTTGGCCGGCTTGGCACCGCGGGATTTGCGGTGCTTGAAGATCGAATAGAACATCACCCCGAACACCGCCACAAAGATGCCGGTGCAGATCCACAGCATCATGTTGTGGAGCCACATCTGATCGGCGGCGATCTTGGTCACCGGCGGATGCAGATTGATCTGGTTGACCGCCGGGCCGCCGGGCAGGTCGTTCACGGCCAGGGCGGCATGCGCCCCCACCAGGGTCGTCAGGGCCAGGCCGGCTTGCGCCAAGCGCCCGAGGCCCTGCAGGATTTTGTGTGCGTTGTTCATGTCTGCGTTTCGACTCCGGTTGCTGCGGGTCGCGCCGAGGCGGCTTGCTTTGGGGGCCACGGACGCAAGGCCGTCACCCCAGCAAGGGTGCGGCCAAAAAGGCGGCGCATTCTATGCGCAGGCTCAAATCGCACTTTGACGCCTTGATACAGAACAAGTGCGGGTTCACCCCAGGTTCCTAGAATCGGCGCGCCCTCATGAAGCCCATCCGCCGCCTGCCTCGCTACCTGCTGGTTCTCATCCTCTGGATGGGCCTGCTGGCGCCTGCGATCAGCCTGTCGCTGGGGCCAGTGGATCCGCTGGTGGGCGTGTGCCGCAGCCCCGATGGCGAAAGCCCGCGCGCAATGGCCGGCTGGTTCGAGCATTGCGCCTCCTGCGGCGCGCTCGCTCAAGCGCTTGGCGCCCCGCCCAGCCCCGTCCTGCTGCTGCCACCACCCGGCTTGCGCCCGGTGCTGGTCGCGCGGGCGGCGGTCACTCCCAGCCAGGCGCAGCCCAGGCTGCGGCCGCCGGCCCGCGCCCCTCCTCAGGCCGCTTGAAGCCGCTCGCCGCCCTGCAGGGGCCGGCGCCCTTCACTGCTGCCTGAATCTCCATGAACTCCCATTTCAGGGTGCGACTGCTCGCACTCGGCGCGGCCCTGGCCGCCCACGCCGCCGCCTTCGCCCAAGGCGTGGCCAGCGATGCTCAACTCGAAACCGTGGTGCTGCTCGGCCGCGCGTTACGCGCGCAACTGCCCACTGACGTGCCTGGCAATCTCAGCGGCCGAAGCGCCGAGGAGCTGCGCCTGCAAAACCTCATCAACCCGGAAGATGCCCTGGCCCAGCTGCCAGGGCTGACCGTGCGCAAGCGCTATGTGGGTGACCGCAATGCCTTGCTCGGCGGGCGCAGCTTCGGCACCCTGCAGCCCTCGCGTGCGCTGGCCTATGTGGACGGCTATCTGATCTCCAACTTCCTCGGCCGCTTCGATGCCCCGCGCTGGAACATGCTGACGCCCGAGGCCATTGCCCGCGTGGACCTGCTGCAGGGGCCCTTCTCGGCCCTGCTGCCGGGCAATTCCATCGGCGCCACGGCCCTGGTGACGGAGCGCGAACCGCTGCGCTTCGAGGCCGCCGCGCGCCTGAGCCGTCACGAGCAGGGCTTCACGCTCTATGGCCAGCGCGACCGCCTGGGCAGCCAGCAGGCCAGCGCCTACCTGGCGCAGCGCTGGCAGTCCGGCCTGTGGGCCAGCCTGAGCCTGAACCACCAGGTGGCGGACTCGCAGCCCATGCAGTACTTCAACCTGCTGGCCGGCCCGAACGGCTGGAGCAAGCCGGCCGCCCAGGCGGTGGCCGTGCAAGGCATCCAGTACGACCGTGACCCCAACGGCCAACCGCGCGCGGTGTTCGGCGCCAGCGCCGGCGCCTACGACCACACCGAGCAGTCCACCGCCAAGCTCAAGCTTGGCGCGCCGCTGGGCAGCCGTTGGCGTGCCAGCCTGATGTGGGCCGGCTGGAAGCAGCAGAGCGACGCCCACAACCGCAGCTTCCTGCGCGACGCGCAGGGGCAGACGGTTTGGGTCGGCGCGGTGCGCGATGCCACGAACCCCGAGCGCGGCTTCGTCATCCCCGGCACGGCCTTCGCGCCCAGCACCCGCGAGGAGCAGCACCAGCAATGGGGCCTGTCGCTGAAGACCCAGCCGGCGGCCGGCTGGAATGCGTCGCTGGTGGCCTCGGGCTATGAAATTGACCGCGACCGCGCCCACCAGGCCACCCTGCCCGACCCACGCGCCTTCAGCGAAGGCGGCGCCGGCAGCGTGACCCGGCGCGACGGCACCGGTTGGGGCACGCTGGAACTGCAGGCCCTGTGGCGCGGCACGGCCCACCGCGTGGCCCTGGGGGCGCACCACAACCGTTACCGGCTTGACAGTCCGACCTACGCCAGCAGCGACTGGCGCATCGAAGGCACGACGCTGAGCCAGGCCTACCGCGGCCGCAGCGAGGTCGCCTCGCTCTACGCCCAGGATGCCTGGGCGATCGCCCCCGACTGGACCCTGACCCTGGGCTGGCGCAGCGAGCGCTTCCGCGCCTTCGACGGCGAGCAGCTGCTGCGCGCCGCGAGCTGCCGTGCCGAGGCCGGCATTCGCTGCGAGCAGCAGGCCGATGGCCAGGTCTTGCGCAGCCTGGCCTACGCCGAGCGCCGCTTGCGGGGTGAATCGCCCAAGGCCAGCTTGGCCTGGACGGTTTCGGACGACTGGCTGCTCAAGCTCAGCGCCGGGCGCGGCCTGCGCTTCCCGAATGTGGAAGAGCTCTACAACGCCAGCTTCAGCGCCACCAGCCAGACCCTCAGCGACCCCGAACTGCGCGCCGAGCGTGGCGACGTCGTGGAGCTCAGCGCCGAATGGCAGCCCGAGGCCGGCCACAAGTTGCGCATTGCGCTGGTACACGATCAAGTGCGCGACGCCATCCTGCGCCAGAGCGACGCCACGGTGTTCCCGGCGGTCACTCGGGTGTCGAACGTGGACCGCGTGCGCACGCAGGCGCTGGAGCTGGTGTGGCAGACGCAGAACCTGGGGATCAAGGGCCTGAGCCTGGACGCGAACTTGACCCTGGCCGACGCCGTGGTGCGCGCCAACCGGCGCGACCCCGCGCAGGTGGGTAAGCAGTGGCCGCGCATCCCCAAGGTGCGGGCCAATCTGCTGGCCAGCTACCGCTGGCGTGCCATGCCGACCCAGCCCTTTGCCTCGCTGGGCCTGCGCCACAGCAGCCGCAGCTATGGCACCAGCAGCAACACCGACTTCAACAGCGATGTCTATGGCGGCATCTCGGCCCACACCTTGGTGGACCTGCGCGGCGGCTGGCAGCTGGACCACGGCATCGAACTCGCCCTGGGCTTGAACAACGCGCTGGACCAGCGCGCCTATCAGAGCCACCCCTACCCCGGCCGCACCCTGCTGGCCGAACTGCGCTGGAGCCTGTGACCCTCCCCCCGAAGCGCCTGCGGCGCCTCCCCCCAGGGGCGCCAGCAGCGGCCCGGCAAAGCCGGTTCCGCGCTGGCCGCTTGATCAAGGTTCACCCAATGAAAGAGCTTGCATGCTGACCCGACGTCAAACCCTTGCTTTTGGCCTCGCCGCCTGCGCCGCAGGTACCCAGCCCTTGGCCGCCCCACCCCCGAAGCTGGCCACCGCCGCTGCCTTTGACCCCGCAGGCAAGCTCTGGCTGGCCGGGCTGGACCGCGCCGGCCAGCTGCGCCTGCGCCAAGGCGCCGGCCCTTTGGAGGAAGGCCAAGGCCTGGACGTGGGCGAGGACCGCGTGGCCGCCGATGGTGAGGCCACGCCGCGCCTGCTCTTCGGTGCCGACGGGCTGGTGCTGCTGAGCTACGTACGCGCCGGCCTCAAGCCCTATACGGGTGACGTGCGCCTGCTGCGTTCGCTGGACGGCGGCGCCCACTTCGCGCCCGCGATCACCGTGCATCAGGACCGCCAGCCGATCACACACCGCTTTCAGGCCATGGCCTTTGATGGCCAGGGGAGTCTGCATCTGGCCTGGATCGACAAGCGCGATCTGGAGGCCGCCCAAGCGGCAGGCCGGCCCTACCGCGGCGCAGCCGTGTACCGCAATGTCAGCACGGACGGCGGTGCCAGCTTCGGGCCCGACATCAAGCTGGCCGACCATGCCTGCGAGTGCTGCCGCATCGCCTTGAGCCCCGCGGCCGATGGTCGACTGGCCGCACTGTGGCGCCATGTGTTCGAGCCCAACGAGCGCGACCACGCCTTTGCCTGGCTGGACGGCAGCGCCCCTGTGCGCGCCAGCCTGGACCGCTGGGCGATTGACGCCTGCCCGCACCATGGCCCCGGCCTGGCCGCCGCGGCCGATGGCGGCTGGCATGCCTGCTGGTACGGCCAGCGCGCCGGCGAGCCCGCGGTGCGCCTGGGCCGGCTGGACGCGCAGGGCCGGCCTACCGACCACTCAAATGGCAGCCCGCGCGCCCTGCCCGAGGCCGAACATGCAGACTTGGTCAGCGCCGGCGAGCGGGTGTCCTTGGTCTGGCGCCAGTTCGATGGCCGCCAGACCCGGCTGCAGGCCCTGCTCTCAGGCGACGACGGCCGCCGCTGGCAGGCCCTGGAACTGGCCCAGAGCTCCCACCCCAATGACCACCCGCGCCTGCTGCGCCACGGCGAACAGCTGTGGGCCGTGTGGCGCGACACCCAGGGCGTGCGCGCCCTCGAAATCCATGCGTAAGGCACTCTTCTTGGCGCTGGCCCTGGCGCTGCCCACCCTGCCCTGCAGCGCCGCCGAAGAAGCCTTCGGCCCGCAGACCTTCCAGCAACTGCAGCAGCAGGTGCAGGCCCCCACCTGGCTGGTGTTCAGCGCCACCTACTGCGGCAACTGCCCCGCCGTGGTGGCCGGCCTGCGCCGCCAGCACGCCGGCATGCCGTTGTGGCTGGTGCTGACGGACGACGGCGAGGAGACCCACCCGCTGCCGGCCGAACGCCGCTGGCGCTTCGAGGGCCATGAACTGGCCCTGCGCCATGCCGTGAACCCGCAGTGGAAGGGCATCACGCCCTATCTGGCGCTGCTGCGCCCGGGCCAGGCGCCGCTGTTCGCCCTGGGCCAGCCCAGTAACGCGCAGCTGCAGGCGCTGGAAAAAGCACGCGGAAAGCCAGCCAGTAAGTAGCGCCGGCATGGCGGCGGTTCTCCGCGCTTGGGGCCCGAGCCCGATCGCGAAACTGCCGCCCCATGACGACGCGCAGCCCCCAGCAGGTTTCTGCAGGGCCGCGGCAAGCCCTGGCGCTGCGCCGCGGGCCGGCCTGCGTCTGTCCATCGACGCCGCAATCGTCGATTGCGCCACTGCCGGTCTCGCAGCCCCACGCCTCGGCGTCAAAGGGCGAGTCCATGGTGGCCGCTGCGCTTGCCCCGGGGCCGCATCCCCGGGGCAGGCCAGCGTTTTGCCTAGGTCTGGCCCACCAGCAAACGCTCCAGCGCCTGCTCGCGCACGCCCCAGAAGTCCTTCAGCGCCCGCGCCTGCTCGGTGGCCTGCTGCTGGCGCTCCGCGCTGGGCTGCGCCCGGCGCACGGCCTGGATCATCTTGTTCTTCTGCGTGTGCTCCAGGGCGATGAACTCGAACACCTGGGTGTCGTAGCCCTGGCTTTCCAGCAGCAGCGCGCGCAGGCCGTCGGTGAGCATTTCGGCCTCCTGGCCCAGGTGCACACCGTGCTTGAAGAGCGGGCGCAGCACACCCGGCGGCTGCAGCTGGCCGCGCAGCTGCTTGTGGCAGCAGGGCGCGCTGAGGATCAGACGCGCGCCGGCGCGCAGGCCGTGGTGCAGCGCGTGGTCGGTGGCGGTGTCGCAGGCGTGCAGGGCGATCATCACGTCCAGGGGCTGCACCTGCTCATGGCCCACATCGCCCTGGCTGAAGCTCAATCCTTCCAGCCCCAGGCGGCGCGCGATGGTCTCGGTCTGATCGACCAGCTCCTGGCGCAGCTCGACGCCGCGCACCTGCGGCAGCCAGCCGCCACGCCGCAGATGCTCGTGAACCGCGAAAGTCAGGTAGGCCTTGCCGCAGCCGAAGTCGGCCACGCGCACGGGCTGGCCTGGGTTGAGGCCGGCGGCGCGCAGACCGGCATCGAAGATCTCGACGAAGTGGTTGATCTGCCGCCACTTGCGCGCCATCGCAGGCACCAGTTCGACCTCGCCGCCGCGACCGATCTGCGCCAGGCACAGGGCCTGCCAGACCGGTTCTTCCAGGTGCAGCCAGCGCGTCTTCTCGCGGTTGTGGCCGGCCGCGGCCGCAGCCGGCGCCGCCCCCTTGGAGTGCTGCACCAGGCGCGCGCGGCCCTTTCGGTTGAAGTCCAGCTGCCAATGCCCCCCCGCGCCCTGCAGGCGCGCCGCCCGCAGCAGCGGGCCCAGATGCGCCTGCAGCACCGCCAGCGCCTCGTCGGGGCTGAGGTTGCGGGTGATGTCCTTGGTGGCATGGCGGAACACCAGCTGCAGCGCTCGGCCCTGCTTCAGCTGCACCGGGCGCAGCAGCAGGCGCTGCAAGTCGCCCGCCTGGGCCGTGGGGGCACTCAGCTGCAGCTCCAAGCCCGCGTCCTCGTGCAGGGCGGGTGCACACAACTGCCAGAAGCGCAACAGCGCCAGATCCTGTTCACTCATGGGCTGAATTGTCCGCGCCGTAGCATCCCCCCTTCCCCACCTGCCGCCCACCATGCCCTTGCCGCTTGAGGACATCCAGGCCGCCGTCTGCGCCTGGCACAACCGTCACCCGCTGGCGGCGCGCATCGGCGCGGAAGCGGTGCACAGCGTGGGCTGGGTGGCGCTGCCCTTCATGAAGGCCGCGCAGGCGCAGGAGCCCTCGCTCGATGCCGCGGCCAGCGAGGCGCCCACCCTGGTGGAGCCGCGGCCGCGCTGGCAGCTGCCGAGCTGGACGCGCCGTCAGGCGCGCGGCAGCGGCCCCTGGCCGGTGTTCAGCGAAACCTTCATCGAAGGCTTGAAACCGCGCCGCGTGGCCGCCTTTGCCGCCCTGCATGCCTGGCACCAGCCGCTCGACGATGGCTCGGAATGGCCGCAGCGCCGCGTGGAGGTGGACAGCGCGCTGGCCGAGGCCTGCCCCGGCGCCTGGCCCACCGAGCGCTGGCTGGTGGCCGCCGCCGTCGACCACCAGGGCGAACGCCTGCGCGTGCTGGTGGGCGAGCACCAGGGTCGCCTGGCCGTGCTGGGCAGCACCCGCCACTGGGAGCGCCCGCGCCTGGCGATTGCGGGAGCCTTGGCGGCCTTTGCGGCCCTGGCGCTGGCCTGGCTGCTCTGGCCCGCCGGCACGGCCCAGGCACCCGCCCAGGTACCCACCCCTGCGCCCGCCGCCAGCGCCGCCTCAGCGGCGGCTTCGGCCCCCGTGCCCGCCTCGGCCCCGGCCAGTGCGGCATCGGCCAGCGCGGCAGCGCCGGTCGACGCTGCGTCGATGCCCGCCTCGGCCGTCGCTCCGGAAGCGGCGTCGGAGCCGGCCTCGGAGGCCGCCTCCGGCATTCCCGACATCCGGCCGCGCCTGGGGCCCGTGCGCCGCAGCCCGCGCGAGGTGCTGCAGGGCAAGGCCAACGCGCCGGGCGCTCCCGTGAGCGCCACACCCGCCAGCAGCCCAGCCAGCCCGCCTGCCGGCGCCAGTGCACCCTACCGCGGCGCCGCCACGCCCGAGCAGCTGCGCCTGCAGAACGCCGCGGCCGGCCCGCAAGTGGCCCTGGTGAGCCCTGGCTTTGCCAACAAGGCCGAGGCCGAAGCCCAGCTGGAGCGCATGCGCACCCATGTGCGGACGATCGTCAGCGACGCCGCGCTGCTGCAGGCCGAGGTGTTTGAAACCCCGCAAGGCTGGCGCGCCGCAGTCTGGCCCTTCGGCACGCGCGAGGAAGCCCAGATCGTCAACGCCACCATGGTGGCGCGCGGCTGGAAGACCCGCGCGGTGGACTTTTAGGACCGATAGTCCGCGTTGATGCGGACGTAGTCTTCGCTGAAGTCGCAGGTCCAAACTGTGCTGCTGGCCGTGCCGCGGCCCAGGTGCACACGCACCAGGATGTCGCTGGCGGCCATGACCTTGGCGGCCTCGGCTTCCACGTAGGCGGGGTGGCGGCCGCCCTGGGTCACCACATGCACGTCGCCCAGGTGCATCTCGATGCGGTTCTGGTCCAGATCGGCAATGCCGGCGTAGCCCACCGCGGCGAGGATGCGGCCGAGGTTGGGGTCGCTGGCAAAGAAGGCCGTCTTCACGAGCGGTGAGTGGGCCACCGCATAAGCCGCCAGCCGGCACTCGGCCTCGTCACGGCCGCCGTCGATCTGCACGCGGATGAACTTGGTGGCGCCCTCGCCGTCGCGCACGATGGCCTGGGCCAGCTGCACGGCCAAGTCGTTCAGCGCGTCGCGCAGCGCCTGGCCGGCGGGGCTGTTCAGGTCCGTGATGGGCGCATGGCCGGCCTTCTGCGTGGCCACCACGACGAAGCTGTCGTTGGTGCTGGTGTCGCCATCCACCGTGATGCGGTTGAAGCTCGCATCGGCCGCCTCGCGCGCCAGCGCGTTCAACAGACCAGGGTCCACGCAGGCATCGGTGGCGATGAAGCCCAGCATGGTCGCCATATTGGGGCGGATCATGCCGGCGCCCTTGGCGATGCCGGACAGGGTCACCGGGCGGCCCTCGATCTCGATCCGGCGCGAGGCCGCCTTGGGCAAGGTGTCCGTGGTCATGATGGCCTGGGCGGCCTCGAACCACTGCGCGGGGGCGGCGGCGGCAATTGCGGCGTCCAGCCCGGCCTCGATGCGCTCGACCGGCAGGGTTTCCATGATCACGCCGGTGGAGAACGGCAGCACCTGCTCGGCCTGGATGCCGAGCTTGGCCGCCAGCGCCACACAGCTGCGCTTGGCACGCGCCAGGCCATCGGCACCGGTGCCGGCATTGGCATTGCCGGTGTTGATCAGGAAGGCGCGGATGCCCGGGCGCTGCAGGTGCTCGCGGCACAGCTGCACGGGAGCGGCGCAGTAGCGGTTCTGCGTGAACACGCCGCCCACGGCCGCGCCCTCGTCCAGCAACCACACCGACAGATCCCGCCGCCCCGGCTTGCGGATGCCAGCCATGGTGGAGCCGATGCGCACCCCCGGCACGGGCAAGAGGTCGGCAGGATTGGGGGCTTGCAGATCGACGGGCATGGTGGACTCCTAAGGGGCCGCGGATTCTAGAAACGACAAGGCCGCCCAAGGGCGGCCAAGTCAAACGAAGTCAGCGGGGATCATGTGACACCGCGGAATCGGCTTGGCCGGGCCGCTGGTGTCGCCCCCTGGGGGGAGGCGGCCCCTTGGGCCGCTTCGGGGGGGGTCAAGCCAGCTTTCCGTGGCAGAACTTGAACTTCTGCCCGCTGCCGCAGGGGCAGGGATCGTTGCGACCGACGCCGGCGAATTGGTTGGGTTCGGCCTCCTGCGACACCGAACCATCTTCGTTCGGATGCGTATAGGTCATGTTGCGCGGCGCTTCGGCGGCGGCCGCACGGGCCGCCGCCTCCGCAGCGGCCTGGGCCTCGGCCTCGGTCTGGATGCGCACGTTCATCAGCACTCGCGTCACTTCCAGCTTCACGGCATCCAGCAGCTGGGCGAACAGCTCGAAGGCCTCGCGCTTGTATTCCTGCTTGGGGTTCTTTTGCGCATAGCCGCGCAGATGGATGCCCTGGCGCAGGTAATCCAGCGCCGCGAGGTGCTCGCGCCAGCGATGGTCGATGCTCTGCAGCAGCACCATGCGCACGAAGGGCATGAACTGATCGGCGCCGATGGCCTCGACCTTGGCATTGAAGGCCTGGTGCGCGGTCTGGATGACCTTGGCGAGGATGTCCTCGTCGGTGATTGAGTCCGAGGCCTGGGTCATGCCCAGCAGGTCCAGGTCGAGTTGCCACTCGTCCTTCAGCACGCGCTGCAGGCCGGGCAGATCCCATTGCTCTTCCAGGCTTTCGGCCGGCACATGGGCACGCACCACGTCGGTGATGGCCCCCTCGCGCAGATGCGTAATCTGCGGCATCAGGTCGGCGGCTTCGAGGATGTCGTTGCGCTGCTGGTAGATGACCTTGCGCTGGTCATTGGCGACGTCGTCGTACTCCAGCAGCTGCTTGCGGATGTCGAAGTTGCGCGCCTCGACCTTGCGCTGCGCGCTCTCCAGCGAACGGCTGACGATGCCGGCCTCGATGGCCTCGCCATCGGGCATCTTCAGACGCTCCATGATGGCCTTGACGCGCTCGCCAGCAAAGATGCGCATCAGCGGATCGTCCAGCGAGAGGTAGAAGCGCGAGGCACCCGGGTCGCCCTGGCGACCCGAACGGCCACGCAGCTGGTTGTCGATGCGGCGGCTCTCATGGCGCTCGGTCGAGACCACGCGCAAGCCGCCCGCCGCCTTGACCTGCTCGTGCAGGCCCTGCCATTCGTCGTGCAGCTTGCGGATGCGCGCTTCCTTCTCGGCGGCGGGGATCGACTCGTCGGCCTCGAGGATCTGCACCTGCTTCTCGACGTTGCCGCCCAGCACGATGTCGGTACCGCGGCCGGCCATGTTGGTGGCGATGGTGATCTGACCCGGACGACCGGCCTGGGCAATGATCTCGGCCTCGCGCTGGTGCTGCTTGGCATTCAGCACGTTGTGCGGCAGCTTGGCCTTTTCCAGCAGCGTGGAGACGATCTCGGAGTTCTCGATCGAGGTCGTGCCCACCAGCACCGGCTGGCCGCGCTCGTGCGCCGCGCGGATGTCTTTGACGACCGCCTCGTACTTTTCCTTCGTGGTCTTGTAGACCAGGTCAAGCTCGTCCTTGCGGATGGTCGGCTTGTTGGGCGGGATGACCACCGTTTCCAGGCCGTAGATCTCTTGGAATTCGTAGGCCTCGGTGTCGGCCGTGCCCGTCATGCCCGACAGCTTGCCGTACATGCGGAAGTAGTTCTGGAAGGTGATCGAGGCCAGGGTCTGGTTCTCGGCCTGGATGGCCACGCCTTCCTTGGCCTCGACGGCCTGGTGAAGGCCGTCGCTCCAGCGCCGGCCGGTCATGAGGCGGCCGGTGAACTCGTCCACGATGATGACTTCGCCGTTTTGCACCACGTAATGCGTGTCGCGCTGGAACACATGGTGGGCGCGCAAGGATGCGTACAGGTGGTGCACCAGCGAGATGTTGCTGGGGTCGTAGAGGCTCGCGCCCTCGGGCAACAGCCCGGCCTGGTTCAGCAGGCGCTCGGCGCTCTCGTGGCCGGCCTCGGTCAGGAAGATCTGGTGCGACTTCTCGTCCACCGTGAAGTCGCCCGGCTCGATGACGCCTTCGCCGGTGCGCGGGTCGGCCTCGCCGATCTGCTTCTTCAGCTGCGGCGCGATGGCGTTGATGCGCAGGTAGACATCGGTGTGGTCGTCGGCCTGACCCGAGATGATCAGCGGCGTACGCGCCTCGTCGATCAGGATCGAGTCCACCTCGTCCACGATGGCATAGGCCAGGCCACGCTGCACGCGGTCCTCGGTCATCTGCACCATGTTGTCGCGCAGGTAGTCGAAGCCGTATTCGTTGTTCGTGCCGTAGGTGATGTCGGCGTTGTAGGCCTCCTGCTTGGTCTCGCGCGGCACATGGCTCTGGTTGATGCCGACCGTCAAGCCCAGGAAGTTGTACAGCTTGCCCATCCATTCGGCGTCGCGGCGGGCGAGGTAGTCGTTCACCGTCACCACATGCACGCCCTTGCCGGTCAGCGCATTCAGGTAGACCGGCAGCGTGGCCATCAGGGTCTTGCCTTCACCGGTGCGCATCTCGGCGATCTTGCCGGCATGCAGCACCATGCCGCCGATCAGCTGCACGTCGAAGTGGCGCATCTTCAGCACGCGCTTGCTGCCCTCGCGGCACACGGCAAAGGCTTCGGGCAGCAGGTTGTCCAGGCTTTCCCCACCAGCCACACGCTGCTTGAACTCGGCGGTCTTGGCACGCAGCGCCTCGTCGCTCAAGGCCTCGATCTGGGGCTCCAGCGCGTTGATGGCCTGCACCGTCTTGCGGTACTGACGCAGCAGGCGCTCATTGCGGCTACCAAAGATGGAGGTGAGGAGCTTGGGCAACATGGGTGATCGCTGTTCTAGGGGTGCCGGTTCGGCAAGCCGCGCCAGTTTGGGGCGGAACGCCGCTTCACAAGGGCGGCAAACCCGGCACGGGGCTCGGGCAAAGCGCGCGATGTTAGCAGCGGCCCCTACACTGAGCCCATGGTCCAGCCGCGCCGAGTCAAGCCCAGCGTTCCGGCCCCGTTGACGGTCGGTCAGGCCTTGCGCGCCAGCAACCAGCTCGTGCACTTGGGGGAGTTGATGGCCGGCTCGCGAGCTCGGCTGGAATGCGTAAAGGCCGCCGTGCCGCGCAGCCTGCATGGCGCCCTGCTGCCCGGCCCGTTGGATGCCGAAGGCTGGAGCCTGCTGGTGCGCAATGCCGCGGCGGCCGCCAAGCTGCGCCAGCTCAAGCCCCATCTGGAGATGCTGCTCAAGGAGCGCTACGGGCCTGAGGAGAACTTGCGCATCCGCGTGATGGCGTGATGTGGTGCCGGCTGTCCGAATCGAACGGACGACCTTCCGCTTACAAGGCGGGTGCTCTACCAACTGAGCTAAGCCGGCTGAGGCCTGCGCGGCAGGCCTGGTGCGCTTACTTGACCCGTTTCAGGGTCGGGCGCGGCCCCGGATCCTCGGGCGGCGGATTGTCACCGCATTTCTCGGCGCTCTTGTCGGCGCCTTTGCCAGGCTGAGGCGCCAGACGCAGCGCCGGTGCTTCGGGTTCCTGGGCGGCCTCCGCGGAGGCCTCTGGCGCCGGAAAGGCCATGCCCTGGCCGTTTTCGCGGGCGTAGATCGCCAGCACCTGACCCACGGGCACCTGCACCTCGCGCGCCACGCCGCCGAAGCGGGCCTTGAACTCGATCCACTCATTGCCGATTTGCAGGCCTTGCGTGGCCTCCAGACCGACGTTCAGTGTGATCTGCCCGTCGCGCACGAACTCCATGGGCACGCGCACGCCAGCACCCAGCTGCACGGCCAGGTAGGGCGTGAAGCCGTTGTCGCAGCACCACTCGTGCAGCGCGCGGATCAGATAGGGCCGGGTCGAGGGCAGATCGTCGGGCGTCGCTTGCATCGTCGGCCGATCAGCGGCGCATCACCTTCTCGGACGGCGTCAGCGCCTCGATGTAGGCCGGGCGCGAGAAGATGCGCTCGGCGTACTTCAACAGCGGCGCGGCGTTCTTGCTCATGTCGATGCCGTAGTAGTCCAGGCGCCACAGCAGCGGAGCGATGGCGACGTCGAGCATCGAGAAGTCGTCGCCCAGCATGAACTTGTTCTTCAGGAAGATCGGCGCCAGCTGCGTCAGGCGGTCGCGGATCTGGCTGCGTGCCTTCTCGAGCTGCTTGTCGGTGGGCTTGGGGCCGCCGCTGCGGTTCTCCAGGATGTTCACGTAGGCGAACAGTTCCTTTTCGAAGTTCAGCAGGAACAGACGCACGCGGGCGCGGGCCAGCGGGTCACCGGGCATCAGCTGCGGGTGCGGGAAGCGCTCGTCGATGTACTCGTTGATGATGTTGCTCTCGTACAGGATCAGATCACGCTCCACCAGGATGGGCACGTCGTTGTACGGGTTCATCAGCGCGATGTCTTCGGGCTTGGCGAACAGGTCCACATCGCGGATCTCGAAGTCCATGCCCTTCTCGAACAGGACGAAGCGGCAGCGGTGCGAGTAAGGGCAGGTCGTGCCCGAGTAGAGGACCATCATGGTGCTGGACTCCGAAGTCAGATCAAAAAACAAAGACGCAGTGCGCGGCCGGACTCACCGAGGCCCCGCACTGCGCCGGGAAGTAGGCGCAGGGGCTTACTTCACATCCTTCCAATAGACCGCATTCAGGCGCCAGGCGAACAGGGCAAAGATGCCCAGGAACACCAGCACGCCCACGCCGAGGCTGAAGCGCTGCTTCTGCTGCGGCTCGGCCATCCAGTTCAGATAGGCCACCAGATCGCCGACCGCGCTGTCGTACTGCTGCGCGCTCATCTGACCGGGCTTCACCACATCCCAACGGCCGGTGAAGACATGGACCTTGTGGCCATGCTCTTCACGCTCCTCGAACACCGGCTTGCGCTCGCCCTGCAGTTCCCAAAGCACATGGGGCATGCCGATTGAGGGGAAAACCAGGTTGTCCCAGCCCGTGGCCTTGGTGTCGTCGCGGTAGTAGCTGCGCCACAGGGTGTAGAGGTAGTCGGCCCCGGTGCCCTTGGCGCCATCGGCCCGCGAACGGGCGACCAGGGTCAGATCCGGCGGCGTGGCACCAAACCAGGCCTTGGCTTCCTTGGGATCGATCGCGGACTTCATCTGCTCGCCCACCTTGTCGGTAGTGAACATCAGGTTGTCCTTGATCTGCTCCTTCGTCAGGCCAATCTCTTGCAGCCGGTTGAAGCGGTGGTAGGCCGCGCTGTGGCAGTTCAGGCAGTAGTTGGCGAACAGCTTGGCACCGTTTTGCAGCGCCGCCATGTCGCTCATCTTCTCCGTCGGGAAGCGATCCCAGGCCACGCCGCCGCCCGAAGCGAAGGCGCTCAGGCTCAGGGCAGTCATCAGGGAGGCGAGGATTTTCTTCATGGTTGTTCGTCTCCGGGCGATCAGTGGGCGTGGAAGGTCACGCGGTCGGGCGGAGTCTTGAACTCGCCCTTGACGCTCCACCAGGGCATCAGCAGGAAGAAGCCCATGTAGAACAGCGTGCCGATCTGCGACACGATGGTGCCGGCCGTGCTCGGCGGCTGCACACCCAGATAGCCCAGGATCAGGAAGACCACCACGAATACGGCATAGAGCCACTTGTTCCAGTCCGGGCGGTAGCGGATCGACTTCACCGGCGACTGGTCGAACCAGGGCAGGAAGAAGAGGATCACCACGGTGCCGCCCATCACCACCACGCCCCAGAACTTGGCGTCGAAGCCGGCCAGCAGCGGGTTGGTAATTTCCATGCCCATCCAGCCGCCCAGCACCGCCGGCACGCCGAACAGGAAGAACAGCACCGCCATCAGGCCCCAGTAGCCGCTCTTGAACCAGGCCGGCAGGCTGGAGCGACGCACCGAGATCAGGCCCACGAGCACGAAGAACAGCCACATGAAGGGCATGAAGGCCGAGGTGGTGGCACGCAGCATCGAGTAGAAGGGCGTGAAGTACCAGACCGGGGCGATGTGCGCCGGCGTCTTCAGCGGATCGGCCGGGATGAAGTTGTTGAACTCCAGGAAGTAGCCACCCAGCTCCGGCGAGAAGAACACGATCGCGCAAAACACCATCAGGAACAGCGACACGGCGTAGATGTCGTGCACCGTGTAGTAGGGGTGGAAGGGCACGCCATCCAGCGGACGACCGTTCGCGTCCTTGTGCTTCTTGATTTCCACGCCGTCCGGGTTGTTCGAGCCCACGTCATGCAGTGCCAGCAAATGCGCCACCACCAGGCCCAGCAGGACCAGCGGCACGGCGATCACGTGGAAGCTGAAGAAACGGTTCAGGGTGGCGTCGGACACGACGAAGTCACCGCGGATCATCAGCGCCAGGTCCGGCCCCACGAAGGGAATGGCCGAGAACAGGTTGACGATCACCTGGGCACCCCAGTAGCTCATCTGGCCCCAGGGCAGCAGATAGCCCATGAAGGCCTCGGCCATCAGGCACAGGAAGATCGCGCAACCGAAGATCCAGACCAGCTCGCGTGGCTTGCGGTAGCTGCCGTAGATCAGGCCGCGATACATGTGCAGGTAGACGACGACGAAGAAGGCCGAGGCGCCCGTGCTGTGCATGTAACGCACCAGCCAGCCCCAGGGCACGTCGCGCATGATGTACTCGACCGAGGCGAAGGCCAGGTTCGCGTCGGGCTTGTAGTGCATCACCAGGAAGATGCCGGTGACGATCTGGATCACCAGCACCAAGAGGGCCAGGGAACCGAAGATGTACCACCAGTTGAAGTTCTTCGGCGCGTAGTACTCCGACATGTGGACCTTGTAGGCATCGAACGCGGTCGGGAACCGGTTCTCCAGCCAGGTCATGGTCTTCACGCCCACCGAGGCGCCCGCGGGCGCTTCCTTGAATTCGGCCATGTTGGGTCCTTATGCCTTCTTGTCTTCGCCGATCAGCAGCTTGGTGTCGGACAGGTACATGTGCGGGGGCACTTCCAGGTTGTCCGGCGCCGGCTTGTTCTTGAACACGCGGCCGGCCATGTCGAAGGTCGAGCCGTGGCAGGGGCAGAGGAAGCCGCCGTTCCAGTCATCGGGCAGCGAGGGCTGGGCGCCGGTCTGGAACTTGTCGGACGGCGAGCAACCCAGGTGCGAGCAGATGCCCACGGCCACGAAGTACTCGGGCTTGATCGAGCGGTACTCGTTCTTGGCGTAGTCCGGCGTCGGGTAGGCGGTGCGCTTGGAATCCGGGTCGGCCACCTGGGGCGTGGTCTTCTTCAGGGCCTCGAGCTGTTCGGGCGTGCGGCGCACGATCCAGACCGGCTTGCCGCGCCATTCCACCGTGAGCTTCTCGCCCGGCTTCAAGGCACCGATGTCCACCTCGACGGCGGCCCCGGCGGCCAGCGCGCGCTCGGAGGGGCTGAAGGTCTTCACAAACGGGACGGCCACCGCCACCCCGCCCACTGCGCCCGCGCATCCCGTGGCGATCATCCACGTGCGCTTGCTGTTATCCACATCGCTCATGAGCATCCTCTGGCGGGTTTTCTGATTCTTCGGGCACGCCGCTCCGGAGGGTCCGGAGCCCCTCGGGCGAGGGGGCAGGCGCACTGAGCATGCTGCAAAAGGGGCAAGCACGCTCGCAAAGCGGCGCGGATTCTAGCGGCAGGGTCAAGGCCTTCCTGGGGGCGCCCTCGGGAAAGTCGCCACAAGCCGCCCCGCCGTCATGCTCACAATGCGCCCCTCCCCATCCAAGAGGTCCAGGCCATGAGCTTTTTCTCCGAGTTCAAGGAATTCGCCGTCAAGGGCAATGTGATCGACCTAGCGGTCGGCGTCATCATCGGCGGCGCCTTCGGCAAGATCGTCGACTCGCTGGTGGGCGACGTCATCATGCCGGTGGTGTCAAAGATCTTCGGCGGCCTGGACTTCAGCAACTACTTCATCCCGCTGGCCGGCCAGACGGCCGCCACGCTGGCCGAGGCCAAGAAGGCCGGTGCCGTGTTGGCCTATGGCAGCTTCATCACGGTGGCCCTGAATTTCATCATCTTGGCCTTCGTGATCTTCCTGATGGTCAAGCAGATCAATCGCATCAAGCGCGAGGCGCCCGCGGCAGCCCCGGCCGAACCCGCCCCGACGCCCGAAGACATCGTGCTGCTGCGCGAGATCCGCGACAGCCTCAAGCGCTGAAACAACCCGCTCTTCCGGCATGATGGGCGCCCCTGGGCGCCCTCTCGCTTTCTCGCGCGGCTCCAACCCATGTCCACCCCACTCTCTCCCCACCTCCAGCTCTCCCTGCAGCGCCTCAGCCAGGCTTTCGAGCAGGCGCTCGAGCGCACGCAGGAAGTCACTGGGCAGCTGGCAGGCTCGGCCCTCAAGACCTCGCGGCGCGACGAGCTTCTGCTCACGCAGGCCCTGCTGCGGCAGCAGCACACGCAGTGCATCGGCAATTTCGAGCACAGCCTGAAGCAGCAGTGGGAGCAGGCCCGCACGGTCGGCGAGCCCGTGCGCAACCGCCCCTCCGCCTGGGGGGAGCTATCGCTGATGGATGACTCCGCGGTAGATGCCCTGGTGGCGGCGGACCGCATCGGCAAGGCGCTGGGCCATGGCTGCGAATGGGAGTTGCGCGACGTCGAATCCTTCGTCGGTGCGCTGCTGAACGACGACGAGGCGGGCCCGGACCGCAACCCGGTGCGCCCCGAGATCGTCGCCCGGGCACTGATGTATGCGGTGGACGAACTCACCGACCAGGCCAATTTGCGCCAGACCCTGAGCGAAGAAATCACGCGCAGCCTGTCGCTTCAGATGAAGCTTTGCTACGCCGATCTGGCTGTGCAGTTCCGCCAGCGCGGGCTGAAGGCGCAGGACTTGCGTGCGCTCACCAGCGAGTCCGCCGTACGGCCGCCCGGCAGCCCGGCTGCAGGTCCGGATGCCCAAGGCGCTGCCCCAGGCGGTCAGCCTGTCGCGCCGGCGCCCATCGGCGCCCAGGGCGGACTGGGCCATGTGGAACCCATGGTGATGGACCTGCTGCGGCGCCTGCATGTCGCCACGCCGGCGGTCAGCATGGCAGCGCTGGCCGATCCGAGCGCCACGGCGGCCATGCCGGGCAATCTGATTCACCAGCACCGTGACGAGCTGCGTCAGGCCACTCACACACCGCTCGACCACATGGTGATCGACGTGGTGGCGAGCCTCTTCGACGCCATCCTGGCCGACCCCAAGGTGCCGCCCCAGATGGCGCGCCTGCTCGGACGCCTACAGCTGCCGGTGCTGCGCGCCGCACTGGGCGACACCAGCTTCTTTGCCAAGCGCAACCACCCGGTGCGCCGCTTCGTCAACCGCCTGGCCTCATTGGCCTGCTCGTTTGAGGACTTCAGCCGCGACCCCGGCCTGGGCTTCCTGAAGCGCGTCTCCGAGCTGGTCGAGGAGATCGCCGGCGGCGACTTCGAGCGCATCAAGACCTACGAGAACCAGCTCGACCAACTCGACGCCTTCATCGCTGGTCAGGCCCAGCAGACCCTGCAGGCGCAAGGCCAGGACACCGCCGCGCTGCTGGAGCGCAAAGAAGCATTGGCGCGCCAGCGCCTGCAGTACCAGAAGCAGCTGGAGAAGGCGCTGGGCGATCTGCCGCTGCCCGAGTTCCTGCGCCGCTTCCTGGCGCGCGATTGGGGGCCGGTGATCGTCGAGGCCTCCACGAAGGGCGAAGCGCAGGAACTGATGGCGCGCCGCCAGGGCCGTGATCTGGCGGTCTCGGTGCTACCCAAGGGCGGCTCGCCCGCGCGCAAGGACTTCCTGGCCCAGCTGCCGCTGCTGGTGCGTGGCGTCAACCTTGGCCTGGACACGGTGGGCAGCCCGGAGGCGATCCGCAAGCAGCTGTTCGCCGACCTGCTGCCCGTGCATGCCGAGTCGCTCAAGACCCCGAGCCTCTCCCCGCTGGACCACAACCTGCTGGTCAAGCGCATCGAGGCGGCCTTCGGTCTGGCGGTGCCGGGCGAAGCGGAGGCCCTGCGCGCCACGGCGGCGCTGGACATCGATCTCGAACAAGTCTTCGCCCCCGAAGAGGCCAGCCAGGTCGGCCTGGTGGCCGAGGCCCAGGTGGCCTGGAACGGGCAGGTCGACATCGACCTGGGCGCCGAGCCCGAGGCGCCCTTGCAGGCGGTTGACATCAGCATCGATGGCCTGCCTGAGGCCGAAGCACCCGAGCCGACCTCAGGCACCGCCCTGTTCGACCACTTGCAACTGGGCTGCGCCTACCGCATCCACACTGGCACGGACTGGAAGAAGGTCAAGCTGACCCACATCAGCGCGCAGCGCAGCTTCTTCATCTTCACCGAGGGCGAGCAGTTCCCGAAGACGGTGACGATGACCGCGCGCATGCTGCGCCGGCTCTGCGAGACCGAGCGTCTGCGCACGGTGGAAAACGCCTTCCTGCTGGAGCGCGCCACCGCACGCGCGCGCAATCAGCTCGCGGCCTTGCTGCCGGCTGCGAAGGCGGGCGCCACCCGCTGATCCGACAGGCGTGCGGCCAGCCGCCACGCCGCCAGCAGGCTGCGCGGGTCGGCCAGGCCGCGGCCCGCGATGTCGAAGGCGGTGCCGTGGTCCGGGCTGGTGCGCACAAAGGGCAGACCCAGGGTCAGGTTCACGCCCTCGTCCAGGCCCAGGTACTTGATAGGGATCAGGCCCTGGTCGTGCGTCATCGCCACCACGGCGTCAAACTCGCCGGTGCGCGCGCGCATGAAGACGGTGTCCGGTGCGAAAGGGCCTTGCGCATTGATTCCCACGGCGCGGCAGTCGGCCACGGCCGGCGCGATCTCGCGCAGTTCCTCGTCGCCAAACAGTCCACCCTCGCCCGCGTGCGGGTTCAGCCCCGCCACCGCGATGCGCGGCGCCGCCAGGTCGAAGGGGCCGCGCAGGGCGGCGTCCAGCATCCGCACCGTGTCGCGCACCGAGGCACGGGTGACGAGGTTCACGGCCTCGCGCAGCGCCACATGCACGGTCACCAGGACGACGCGGAGCTCTTCGTTCACCAGCATCATGCGCACCGCAGGCACGCCCGCCAGGGCCTGCAGCATCTCGGTGTGGCCGGGGTAGTTCACCCCCGCGGCGTGCAAGGCCTCCTTGTGGATGGGGGCGGTCACCAGTCCGCTGCCCTGCCCCGCTTGGATGGCCGCCACGGCGGTCTCGATGCAGCGCGCCGCGGCCCGACCGCAATCGGCGCGCACCTGCCCTTGCTCACCCACCAGCAGGGAATCCGGCAGGCCGGGCGGCTCCCAGACCGCCAGCGCACCGGGTGGTGCCGGCTCGTCGGGCGTGTCCAGCACGGCCAGGGGCCGCTGCAAACCACACTGGGCCAACGCGCGGCGCAGCACCGCCGCCGAACCCACCACCGTGGCCGGCCCGGGCGGACGCTGCGCCCAGGCCTTGACGATCAGCTCCGGGCCGATGCCGGCCCCATCGCCCTGGGTCAGAAGGATGGGCTTCATGCCGGGTTGTCCAGATCGCAGAACTGCCAGTCGAGCGCAAAGCGTTGCGCCAGATGCGCCCCCAGGGCTTGCACGCCGTAGCGCTCGCTGGCATGGTGACCACAGGCATAGAAGGCCACGCCGGTCTCACGTGCCAGGTGCAGCTGGGGCTCGCTCATTTCACCGGTGACGAAGGCATCCACGCCCGCTGCAATCGCCGCTTCGAAATAGCCTTGTGCACCGCCGGTGCACCAGGCCACGCGGCGCAACGGGCGGCCGTCGCCAGGCAGCAGGGTCACCGGGCGCTGCAGCGCCGCCTGCAACTGCTGCTGCAGGCCTTGGGCCGACAGAGCCTGCGGCAGCGCACCCGCAAACACCAGCTGCTGCTCGCCCAGGCGTTGGTCCGCCACCCAGCCCAGGCGCGCCCCAAGGGCGGCGTTGTTGCCCCATTCGGGGTGAGCATCCAGCGGCAGGTGATAGGCCAGCAGGTTCAGGTCCGCCCCGAGCAGCAGCCCCACGCGCTGGCGCAGCCAGCCGGTCAGGCGGCCGTCCTGACCCCGCCAAAACAGGCCGTGGTGCACCAGCAGCGCATCCGCGCGCCACTCCAGCGCCTGCTCGATCAGCGCCCGGCTGGCCGTCACGCCCCCCATCAGGCGCTGCACCTGCGGCCGGCCTTCCACCTGCAGGCCATTCGGTCCGTAGTCCTTAAACTGGCTCACGCACAGGGCGTCGCTGAGGTAACGCTCGAGTTCCGTGCGTTCGACCATGAGGGGGATCCTTGCTGAAGCGGCTGTGGTTGATTTTCGCCCAGGCCTGTACGGTGCTTCTGGCCGCCGGCTTCGTGTTGCTGACGCTGAAGCCGCAATGGTTCGAACGCGCGGCACCGGCACCTGCCACGAGTGCCGGCGAGCTGAGCCTGGCCGCACGGCGGGCCGCCCCGGCCGTGGTGGCCATCGATGTGGAGCAGCAGCGCGGCGAGCCCGGCGCGGGCATGGGTTCCGGGGTGATCGTCGATGGCCAGGGCCTGGTGCTGACCAATCACCATGTGGTGCAGGGCGCGCGCCGCATCGAGGTGGAACTACAGGACGGCCGCCGCGTGGAGGCCACGCGCGTGGGCAGCGACCCCGAGACCGATCTGGCCCTGCTGCGCATCCAGCTGCCCGGCCTGCCGGTGGCGCGCTGGGGCGACTCCAAGGCCCTTCGCGTGGGTGACCCGGTGCTGGCCATCGGCAACCCCTTTGGCGTCGGCCAGACCGTGACGGCTGGCATCGTCAGCGCGCTGCAGCGCCGCCAGCTCGGCATCAATGTGTTCGAGAACTTCATCCAGACCGATGCGGCCATCAACCCCGGCAACTCCGGCGGCGCGCTGGTGGACCGCGAGGGTCGCTTGGTCGGCATTCCGAGCGCGATCTACTCGCGCAGCGGTGGCAGCCTGGGGGTGGGCTTCGCCATCCCAGCCGAGCTGGCGCGCGAGGTACTGCAGGCCCTGCAGCGCGACGGCCGCGTCATCCGCGGCTGGATCGGCGTGCAGACGCGCTCGCTGACACCCGAGCTCGTGCAGGCGCTGAAGCTGGGCAGTTCGGAAGGGGTGCTCGTCAGCGCCGTGGTGGCTGGCGCGCCGGCGGCGCGGGCGGGCGTGCAGGCCGGCGATGTGCTCAAGGCCGTCGCCGGTCAGGCGGTGCACAGCCCGGAGCAGCTGCTGGAGCGTGTGGCCGCGCTCGCCCCGGACAAGCCGGCCCGCCTCAGCCTGCTGCGCGGCAGCAAGGCGCTCGACGTGCAGGTTCAGGTGGGCGTGCGGCCGCGCGCGGACCAGCCGGATCAGCCGGACGTCGAGGACTGAGTCTCGTCGCCGCCCTTGTTGCGGCGCAGCAGCACCGCGGTCCAGATGCCGATCTCATACAGCACGCACATCGGAATGAAGAGCGACAGCTGCGAGATCACGTCCGGCGGCGTGACGATGGCCGCCACCACGATGGACACGACGGCAAAGTAGCCGCGCCACTCCTTGAGTTTTTCCACCGACACGATGCCCAGGGCCGCGAGCACCACCACGGCCACCGGCACCTCGAACGCAATGCCGAACACCAGGAAGAGCGTGAGCACGGTGCCGAAATACTGTTCGATGTCCGGCGCCACCTGGATCGCCGTGGGCGCCACCGCCACCAGGAACTTGCTCAGCGCCGGCAGCACGATGAAGTAACAGAACGCCACGCCGACGAAGAAGAGCAGCGTGCTGCTGACCACCAGGGGCAGCACGAAGCGCTTTTCATGCGAGTACAGGCCAGGCGCCACAAAGGCCCAGAGCTGGTAGAGCACGAAGGGCAAGGCGATCAGGAAGCCGCCCATGAGCGTGATCTTCAGCGGCACCATGAAGCCGGAGAACACGCCCGTGGCGAGCAGCTTGGTGCCCGTGGGCAGGCTGCGCGTCATCGGCTCGGCCAGCAGGTCGTACAGACCGGCCGGGCCCGGCCACAGGCAGAGCAGGCCAAAACCCAGGCCGATGGCCAGCAGCGCGCGCACCAGGCGGTCGCGCAGCTCAATCAGGTGTTCGACGAAGGGCTGCTCGGTACCGGCCAGTTCGTCGTCAGGGTCTTGCGGTTTGGAGCTCATCGACGGGGGCGGTGGCGGGCCACGCGCGCGGCGCCGGATTGAACATGGCGCCGCACCCCGTTGCGCTGCTTGAACCAGACCGGCGTGTTGGAGCGCCGGATGCGCCAGTTCTTGCGCGGCGGCTTGTAGGGTGCCGGGCTCCAGTTGGGTTCGGCAGATTCGCCGCTGGCCCAGGTTTCGTTGAAGGTCGTCTGCACTTCGTTCAGGCTGCCGCTGACTTCTGCTGCAGCCTCCTGGAATTGCGACTTCATCTTGTTGAGCTCATCGAGCTCCATCGAACGGTTCACCTCGGCCTTGACGTCCGCCACATAGCGGCGCGCCTTGCCCAGCAGGTGGCCCGCCGTACGCGCCACCTTGGGCAAGCGTTCCGGCCCGATGACGATGAGCGCCACCACGCCGATCATGGCGAGCTTGTCCAGACCCAGGTCCAGCATGGGCGCCTTTGCGTGCTAGGAGCGGCGAACCGCTCAGGAATGGGTCTTCTTCTCGGTCGCCTGCACGTCCACCGTGTTGGCGTCATTCGCTTGGCCGACCCGCTGCTGCGGATCGTTCGGAGCAGGCGCACTGCCGTCCTTCATGCCGTCCTTGAAACCCTTGACGGCTGCACCGAGATCGGAGCCCACGTTCTTGAGCTTCTTGGTACCAAACACCAGCACGACCACCAACAGCACGATCAGCCAGTGCCAAATGCTCAAACCACCCATTACATGCTCCAGAGATAGAGAGTGCGATTCTAGGTCGCGGTGTATGGCGTGGATTTGACGGGGGACAGGTTTGTCACCGCTGGCGGCAGTGCTGAAACCGGCCGCAAATCAGCCTTTGGCCCAAGGACGCGGCCCGCCCATGACGTGCATGTGCAGGTGCATCACCTCCTGCCCACCATCACGCCCGGTATTGATCAGGGTACGGAAGCCCCCGCTCACGCCCAAGTCACGCATCAGCTTCGGGGCCAGCACCATCATCTTGCCCGCCAGGCTCTGGTGCTCGGGGCCGAGATCGGCGTGGCTGACGATGTGCAACTTGGGCACGATCAGCACATGCACCGGCGCCCAGGGCTGGATGTCGTGGAAGACGATCAGATCCTCGTCCTCGAACGCCTTCTTGGAGGGAATCTGGCCGGCAACGATCTTGCAGAAGATGCAGTTCGGGTCGTGGCTCATGGGGAATCTTTCAGGAAGTGGCCATGGGGCGCCGGCCTTGCAGCGCGCTCCAGCCGGTGACGATGCGGTAGAGGAACCAGAGCGAGATGCAGAACCAGGCGATCCAGCCGGGCACGATCAGCAGGAACCACAGCCAGCTCGTCAGCAGATAGGCCAGGCCGGCGAACAGCACCGAACGCAGGCGCCAGCGGAAATGCGACTCCAGCCAACTGCCCTGGGCGTCGCCGCGCTTGACCAGGTCGATGACGATGGCGATCAGCAGCAGCGCCACGCCGGGCTGGAAACCCGGCAGCACCGCACCGATGGCGACGATGGCGTGCAGCACATAGCTGACCAGGCTGACGTTGTAGAGGCCTTGTTCCTGCGGGTTCATCGCTCACTCCTTGGGGCGGGAAGCAAACTCGGCCAGGCCTGAGAGGCCCTCGCGGCGCGCCAGTTCGGCCAGCACAGCCTCGGGGCGCACGCCCAGTTCGGCCAGGGCCAGCAGGCTGTGGAACCAGAGGTCGGCGGCTTCGTAGGTGAGCTTCTGGGCATCACCATCCTTGGCGGCCATGACGAACTCGGTGGCCTCTTCGCCCACCTTCTTCAGCATCGCGTCCAAGCCCTTGGCGGCCAGCTTGGCCACGTAGCTGCTGCCGGGGTCGGCCGCGGCACGGCGTTCGGCAATCGTGTCGGCCACGCGGGCCAGCACCTGATCGTTCATCGGTAGATCCTCTCGGGGTCGCAGAGCACCGGCTCGACGGCCTGCCAGCCTTCGCCATCGAGCTGGAGATAGAAGCAGGAATGGCGGCCGGTGTGGCAGGCGATGCCGTGCTCCTGCTTCACTTTGAGCAGGATGACGTCCTGGTCGCAGTCCAGGCGGATGTCGTGCACGGTCTGCACATGGCCCGACTCCTCGCCCTTGTGCCAGAGCTTGTTGCGGCTGCGGCTCCAGTAGACGGCCTGGCCGCGTGCCCAGGTCTGCAGCAGGGCTTCGCGGTTCATCCAGGCCACCATCAGCACGTCGTTGCTGCCCTGCTCCTGGGCGATCACCGGCACCAGGCCGCGCTCGTCCCAGCGCACCTGGTCCAGCCAGGCTGGGGCGGTGGACGGCTCCTTCGAATAAGTAGCGCCCACGTGCCCCTGCTCGGCGGCCAGCCAGTCCAGCACCGGCACGGTGCCGGGCAGCACCGGCCACACGCTCGTGGGCAGGCGCTGCCAGGCCATGCGTTGGCCTTCGCGCATGTGCAGCTCGCCCCGCCATTCGCGCACCTTCAGGAAGTGCAGGCGCACGGTGGCGTGCGGGTAGCTGATCGTCTCGATGCGCCAGGGCTCGCTGGTGCCGATGGTGATGCCGAGCTCCTCATGCAGTTCACGCGCCAGAGCCTGGTGGGCGTCCTCGCCGGGCTCGAACTTGCCACCCGGGAACTCCCAGTGGCCGGGGTAGACCTTGCCGGGCGGGCGCGAGGTCAGCAGGAATTCCTGGTCGGCAGCGCGCAGCAGCACGCCCACCGCCACATCGGTCGGTTGTTTCACATCAGACATTCGAGCGGCCCGCGGCATCGCGGGCGAATTGGTAGGCCACACGGCCACTGCGCGAGCCGCGTTCCAGCGCCCAGACCAGGGCTTGGGCACGCAGTTCGTCGTTCATCGCCAAGCCGAAGCCCTGCAACCATTGGGCGCAAATGGCCAGGTACTCGTCCTGGCTGAAGGGGTAGAAGCTGATCCACAGGCCGAAGCGCTCGGACAGCGAGACCTTTTCCTCCACCGCCTCGCCGGGGTGGATCTCGCCATCGGGCCCCCGACCGCGGGCTTCGAGGTTGTCCTTCATCTGCTCGGGCATCAGGTGGCGGCGGTTGCTGGTGGCCACCACCAGCAGGCGCTCGGAACCCGCGGCCACGGTGCCGTCCAGCACGGACTTCAGGGCCTTGTAGCCGCCCTCCCCGGCCTCGAAGCTGAGGTCGTCGCAGAACACCAGGAAGTGTTCGGGGCGGCGCGCCAGGGCTTCGGTCAGCAGCGGAAGTTCGTGCAGATCGTCCTTGTCCACCTCAATCAGGCGCAGCTCCGGCCATTCGTTCAGCGCGGCCTTGACGAGCGAACTCTTGCTACAGCCGCGTGCACCCGAGAGCAGCACATGGTTGGCCGGGCGACCGGCGGCGAACTGGGCCAGATTGCGCTGGAAGCGCGCCTTCTGCGGCTCGATCTCCAACAAATCGGCAAAGCGCAAGGGCGCGAGCTGTTGGATGGGCTGCAGCTGCAGGGCGGTGCCCAGGCGGCGCAGGCGCCAGGCACGCGCCGCGCCCCAATCGGGTTCGAGCAGGCCGCCGGCCTGGCGGGCATCGATGCGCTCGAGCAGCTGCACGCAGCGCTCCAGCAAGTCGGCAGGGCTGATCACATCCATCTCATCCAGGCAGCCAGCGGCGCCATTGCTCCAAATTTTCGGTCGGGGCGCGCTTGAAACCGGAGCGCACAAAGCGCAGCAGGCGGCCCTGGGCGAAGCCCATCAGTACCGCGGCGCGGCCCTGGGCATCGGCGCCGGGTTGGGCGCTGTCCAGGTCGCCCTCGCGCAGCCAGTGGCGCTGCGTGGCCTCCAGGCGCTGGAACAGCTGCTCCACACGCTGGGCCAGGCGCTCGTGCTCGCCCACCAGGGCGTCGCCCACCAGCACGCGGGCCAGGCCGGGCTGGGCTTCGCCGAAGCGCAGCAGGGCCAGCATCAGGCGTTGCGCACGCTCCTCGGCAGGCTGGGCCAGGCCGGCGATCTGCTCGGCCTGGGCCAGCAGCTGTTCCTCGGCCTGCTGGATCAGCGCCTCCAGCATCTGCGCCTTGCTGGCGAAGTGGCGGTACAGCGCGGCTTCGGACAGCTGCAGGCGCGCGGCCAGCGCCGCCGTGGTCACGCGCTCGCCGCGCGGGTCTTCCAGCATGGCAGCGAGCACGCGCAGGATCTGCGCGCGCCGCTCGCCGGGCTTGAGCCGCGCCGGCTTGGCGGGCTCGGGCTGGACCAAGTGCACGATCGGCTCAGTGGCTGCGGATCATGGTGCCGTAGGCCTGATCGCTCAGCACCTCCAGCAACAAGGCATGCGGCACGCGGCCATCAATGATGTGCACCGCATGCACGCCCGAACGCGCGGCATCCAGGGCCGAGGCGATCTTGGGCAGCATGCCGCCGGAGAGCGTGCCGTCCTCGAACAGCGCGTCGATCTCGCGCGCCGTCAGATCGGTCAACAGATTGCCGGCCTTGTCCAGCACGCCCGGCGTGTTGGTCAGCAGCACCAGCTTCTCGGCCTTCAGCACCTCGGCCAGCTTGCCGGCCACCACGTCGGCGTTGATGTTGTAGCTCTCGTTGTCCTTGCCGAAGCCCAGGGGCGAGATGACGGGGATGAAGGCATCGTCCTGCAGGGCCTTGACGACGCTGGGGTCGATGGACTCGATGTCGCCCACCAGGCCGACGTCGTGCTCGATGGTCGGGTCCTTCTGGTCGACCATCTTGAGCTTCTTGGCGCGGATCATCCCGCCGTCGCGGCCGGTCAGACCCACGGCCTTGCCACCGGCCTTGTTGATCAGGCCGACGATGTCCTGCTGCACCTGTCCGGCCAGCACCCACTCGACGACCTCCATGGTCTCGTCGTCGGTGACGCGCATGCCCTGGATGAAGTGGCCCTTCTTGCCGAGCTTGTTGAGCGCGTTCTCGATCTGCGGGCCGCCGCCGTGCACCACCACCGGGTTCAGGCCCACGAGCTTGAGCAGCACCACGTCCTCGGCGAAATCCTGCTGCAGCTCCGGATCGGTCATGGCATTGCCGCCGTACTTGATGACGACGGTCTTGCCATGGAAGCGCTGGATATAGGGCAGCGCCTGGCTGAGGATCTCGGCCTTCTCGCGCGGGGCGATGTGGGTGACGTCGGGGGCTTGGACGGAACTGCTCATGGGGGGCTCGCGCGCTCGCTCGAAAGGGGTCGGGCGATTCTAGGGAGCCCCCTGCACGGCCCCTTCCTGCGCGGCGCGCTGGTAGTCCGGGAACTGGGCAGCGCGCTGGAACTGCTGCCACAGCGCCCCCAGCTGGCTGGGGTGGCGTTGCGCGAAGGCCTTCGAAAAAACCACAAAGTAGGGTTTCTGAATCAAGCGGGGTTGCACCTGCACCAGGCCGGCCAGTTCGGGGTGCTGGGCGCGCAGGGACTCGGCCTCGGTGGTGTGCAGCGCGGCCAGCGCCGCTTCACCCGCCAGCACGGCACGCAGCAGCGCCTCGGCGCTGCGCAGGCGCTCGTCCACGGCCACGCCTCGCTCGCGCAGGAACAGCGAGGAGGTATGCCCAGGCTGGGAAAGGATGGCACCACCCTTGGGCAGCACCAGTTGCACGCCGTCCCAATGCAGCTCGGTGCGCGGCAGGCGGTAGAGCGAGTAGCTGTCGAAGCGCAGCGCCAGGCGCGCATCGGGCTGGCCCTGGCGCAGCGGGTAGACGAACAGGTCGGCACGCTCGCTGTTGTGGCTCAGACCCACCGTGGCGTCGCTGAGGCCATGCTGCAGATCGAGCAGGCAGCGCTTGCCGGGGCGCAGCTGCACTTCCACCTGCCAACCACCCAGGCGTTCGAATTCGCGCAGCAGCCGGAAGTCCAGCCCGGCCTCCCGCACGCGGCCGTCGGCGTCCGGCAGGCGCCAGGGGGCGTGCGGCACGTCGGTCATGCAGACGCGCAGCGGCGCGGCCGGCACCAGGCCAGCCGCAACCCCCAGCAGCAGGGCCAGGGCCCAGCGGCGCGGTGCGCGAAAGGAGGAAGGTTGAACCGGCATCAAGGAAGGGGGAGCTGCGGGGGATTCTAGGAAGCGGGTGCATCAGCCCTCCGCCCACAATGCCAGCATGCAGCCGCGCTCTTACCTCAAGCTTTCCGTGGCGGTGGCTTTGGCCACCATGGCCCTCAAGACCGCCGCCTGGTGGACCACCGGCTCGATCAGCCTGCTCTCGGACGCACTGGAGTCCCTGGTCAACCTGGCCGGCGCGCTGTTCGCGCTGGCCATGGTGATCCTGGCCGCGCAGCCGCCGGACGAAGAACACCCCTATGGCCACCACAAGGCCGAGTACTTCAGCGGGGGCTTCGAGGGCCTGCTGATCCTGGGCGCCGCGCTGGCCATGGGCGCGGCCGCGGTGCAGCGCCTGCTGCAGCCGCAGCCGCTGGAGGACCTGAGCCTGGGCCTGCTGCTCTCGGTGCTGAGCTCGGCGCTGAACGGCGCGCTGGCCTGGGGCATGCTGCGCGCGGCGCGCGAACACCACTCGATTGCGCTGGAAGCCGATGCGCGGCACCTGATCACCGATGTCTGGACCTCGGCCGGTGTGGTGGCGGGCCTGCTGCTGGTGCACCTGACGGGCTGGCTGTGGCTGGACGCCGCCGCCGCCCTGCTGATGGCCCTGCACATCGGGCGTGAAGGCTTCAAGCTGATGCGCGCGGCCGTGGACGGGCTGATGGACCGCGCGCTCGAGCCCGAATGGGTGGAACGCATCCACGGCACCCTGGCCGAGTTTGCGCATCCCACGATCCGCTTCGACCATCTGCACACCCGCCGCGCCGGCAGCCGGCGCTACGCCGACCTGCACATGCACATGCCGGCGGGCTGGACCCTGGGCCGCGCCGCCGCGCTGCGCGGCTCGGTGGAGCAGGCGCTGATGGCCGCCGTGCCGGGCCTGCGCGCCACCATCCAGCTGCTGCCTTCCGATGTGGAGGCGCACTTTGACGACAAGAAGGATGCGCTGTGAAGGTGGTTGTGCAACGGGTGCGCGAGGCACGCGTGGAGGTGGACGGTGTGGTGGTCGGTGCCATCGGCCCGGGCCTGCTGGCGCTGGTGTGCGCCGAACCCGCCGACACCCCTGAGACGGGCGCGCGCTTTCTGTCCAAGTTGCTGAAGCTGCGCATCTTTTCGGATGCCGAAGGCAAGATGAACCGCAGCCTGGTGGATGTGCAGGGCGGCCTGCTGCTGGTCTCGCAGTTCACGCTGGCGGCCGACTGCAGCGGCGGCAACCGCCCGAGCTTTTCCAGTGCGGCGCCGCCGGCGCAGGCCCGCGAGCTCTACGAGGACCTGCTGCGCCAAGCCCGCGCCCTGCACCCCCAGGTGGCCAGCGGCGTGTTTGCGGCGGACATGCAGGTGCATCTGGTGAACGACGGGCCGGTCACCATCCCGATGCAGTTCTGAGGCGCGCTCAGCCGCCCACCGCGTCCGCTTCCGCGCGGCGCTGCAGGGCTGAATCCCGCACCACCGCCAGGGCCTGCCAGATGCGCGCGAGCTGCTCGGGCTCGCGTTGGGCATAGGCCTGGCTGAAGGCCAGGAAGTAGCTGCGCTGTTCGAGTGGCGGATCCAGGCGCTGGATGTGGCGGGACCAGGTCGGCTCGCGTGCCAGCCAGGGTTCCACTTCCCCAGGCAGCAGCGCCGCGGCATCCAGCCGGCCCAGGGCCAGCATGCGCAAGGTGGCGGCGCTGTTGGCGGTCTGGGTGTCCAGCTCGTAGCCCTGCTGGTGCAGCAGGGCCACCACCGAATAGCCCGCCACGGTGCCCAGGCGCAGAGGCTTGTCGCTCTGCAGGCGCGCGCCATCCCAGCGCGGCGGTTGGGTGGTGTTGACGTACCAGTGGTAGGCGTCGCGGCGCAGGCGCAAGGCGTCGTCCGGCCGGCCCTGGCGCAGCGGAAACACGGCCCATTCGGCCCGCTCGGGCGTGTAGCTCAGGCCCAGCACGCCATCCACCCGGCCATTCTGAACCTCCAGCAGGCAGCGCCGCCAGGGCAGCACCAGGGCCTGCACGGGCCGCTCGGCCTGGCGTGCCAGTAGCGCGGCGGTGAAGACGTCCAGCTGGCGCTGCGCGGGCTCGCCCAGCCCCGCTTCCTGCCACACGCGGGCCGGCAGCGCCGCAGATTCGGCCATGCACAGGCGCAGCGGCCCCTCGGCAGCCGGCGCCTGGGTCGCCCACAGGGTCAGCCCAAGCGTCCAGACGCGGCACGCCAGGCGCAGCGGGTTCAGGCCCGCCATGCCGCTCTCCTGCGCATCCACCCATACGCTGCTGCCGCCATGCAGCCGATGCTACTCAGCGCCGGTCGTCGATGAGCCGACCGTCGTTGGGCAATTCGCGCACGCAGCGCAATTCGGCACGCAGCTTGGTGATGTCGCGCACGGCCTGCAGCAGGCGCTCGGCCCAGCCGTCGGCGGGTTCGGCGGCTTCCAGCAGCACGGTGAAACGGTCCTGCGCGTCCTGCCCTTCGATGACCCAGCGCATGCGTCCAGTCAGCTCGGGAAAGCGCTCGCGCAGTTGCTGCACCTGTCCGGCATGCACGAACAAGCCGCGCACCTTGGCGCTCTGGTCGGCCCGGCCCAGCCAGCCGCGCAGGCGCCGGTTGCTGCGCCCGCAGGGGCTGGGGCCGGGCAGGAAGGCCGACAGGTCGCCGGTGGCGTAGCGGATCAAGGGGTAGGCCGCATCCAGCCGGGTGACGACGACCTCGCCCACCTCACCCTCGGCCACGGGCTCGCCCGAACCCGGGCGCACGATCTCGACGATCACGCCCTCATCCACCACCAGGCCGCTGCGCGCCGGGGTCTCATAGGCAATCAGCCCACAGTCCGCCGTGGCGTAGCACTGGTAGGCCTGCACGCCGCGCGCCGCCACCCAGTCCTGCAGGCCGGGCGGAAAGGCCTCGCCGCTCACCAGGGCCTTGCGCAAGCCCAGCGGCGCGTCGCCGGCGCGTTCCAGCAGGATGCGCAGAAAGCTTGGCGTGCCGGTGTAGGCGTTGCAGCCGAGCTCCCGCGCGGCCTGCAGCTGCAGCTCGGTCTGGCCCACGCCGGCCGGCAGCACGCTGCAGCCCAGCGCCAGGGCGCCGCCCTCCAACATCGAGCCAGCCGGTGTGAGGTGGTAGCTGAAGCTGTTGTGCACCACATCACCGGCGCGAAAACCGGCCGCGAACAGCGCGCGTGCCAGGCGCCACGGGTCGGGGCCGTGGCCCTCGGGCTCGTAGATCGGGCCGGGGGACTGGAAGACCTTGCGCGGCGCGGCATCCGGCAGGGTCAGGCCGCCGAAAGGGCGCAGCGCGGCCTGGCGAGCGGCGATGTCGGCCTTGCGCAGCACGGGCAGGCGGGCCAGGTCGGCACGGCCCTGCAGGGCGGCAGCATCGAAGCCGGCAAGCTGCTCCTGCCCATAGGCCGTGTGGACCTGCAGGCGGGCAAGCAGCGCGCGCGCTTGAGCGAACTGCGCCTGCTCGCGCTCGGCGGGCGGGCGCTGCTCCAGCCGGTCAAAGAAGCCGGCGCCGGGTTCAGTCTTCATCGCGCCAGCGCGCCAGGCGCTTCTTCACTTCGTCCAGCAGCTTGCGCTGGTCCGCCGCGCTCTTGAGCGCGAAGCGGTCCCAGTTCGGCGTATTCGTTTGCAGACGCTGCGCCAGGCGGATGGCGATCTGCCCCTCGCCCAGCTCGTACTCCAGCACGCGCTTGCCAGCCTGCTCGAAGCCCCGCTCACGCTCCTTCAGGCCCTGGTCGCGCAGCGCGCGCTGCAGTTGCACCAAGGCTTCGGCCGCCTTGAAGGGCGGTGGGGCAAAGCCCCAGGGTTCATCGCTCACAAGGTCCTCCATTGGGTTGCAGACGCTGGGCACAACTCATCAAGCGGGCGCCGTGGAACCGGCTTTGCCGGGCCACTGGCGACGCCCCCTTGAGGGGGCTGAGGCCGGACGCTGCCAGCCCTGAGGGCTGGCTGTGCCTGCCGAAGGCCAAGACCTCTGGGCTTGGCTGGCCCGTAGGGCGCGAAGCGCTTCGGGGGTGGGCCCTCATGCCAGCCAACGCTTTCTTCGTTTGTAGGACTTGCTGTCGCGGAAGCTGCGCCGCTCGCCGCTGCCCATGCCCAGGTAGAACTCTTTGACGTCCTGGTTCTCGGCCAGCTCGGCGGCGCTGCCGTCCAGCACCACGCGGCCACTTTCCAGGATGTAGCCGTGGTCGGCCACGCGCAGGGCCACGGTGGTGTTCTGCTCGGCCACCAAAAAGCTCACGCCCTCCTGCTGGTTCAGCGTCTTCACGATGCCGAACACCTCCTCGACGATCTGCGGCGCCAGGCCCATGCTGGGTTCATCGAGCAGCACCAGGCGCGGCTGGGCCATCAGCGCGCGGCCGATGGCGCACATCTGCTGCTCGCCGCCCGAGGTGTAGGCGGCCTGGCTGCTGCGGCGGGTTTTCAGGCGCGGGAAGTAGTGATAGACCTTCTCCAACGACTCGCGCAGCGCGGCCTTGCCGTCCTTGCGCGAGAACGCCCCCGTCAGCAGGTTCTCTTCGATCGTCAGGTGGGCGAAGCAGTGCCGGCCTTCCATCACCTGCACGACGCCGCGCTGCACCAGGGCCGCGGGGCTGAGGTTGTCGATGCGCTCGCCGCGCAGCTCGATGCGGCCCTTGGTCACCGCACCGCGCTCGCCCTGCAGCAGGTTGGAAACGGCGCGCAGGGTCGTCGTCTTGCCGGCGCCGTTGCCCCCGAGCAAGGCCACGATGCGGCCTTCCGGCACCTGCAAGGACACGCCTTTGAGAACCAGGATGACGTGGTTGTAGATGACTTCGATGCCGTTGACGTCGAGGAGCGTCGTTGTCATGGTGTTTGCGCTCCTTGGTGGGAGCCCTCGGGGGCTTCACCCCCGAACCCCGACCCGCATTTCTTTGCTGCGCCAAAGAAACGCGGGGCAAAGAAAGGCGCCAATGCACGCAGCCGGCCTCGGGCCGGCCGCGATTGCACGGCTGGCTCACATGGCTCCCACAGCCCTCCTGGGACTGCGAAAACCTGCCCGCTAAGCCGGCCGGAGTACCGGCCGACTAGACCACCGCAAACCATCGCGGGCTCTCTGCGATGAACAGGTCCCCAACGAGTGATTTGGCTTGGGCTGGTGCTGGTTGGGGGTCTGATCTTCGTCGCTCGGAGACCATGGTCCTGGGTGCCAGGGACGACCGGTACTCCGGGCGCCTTCGTCGTCCTGACCGTCGGAGTCAGAGGAGGGCTCGTGTCAGTGTGAGCCCAAGCACCGCCATCACAGTTCGCCCCTAGGGCGACTGTGTGGGTTGGCGCCGCTCGATGCCCCGCGTTTCTTTGGCGCAGCAAAGAAATGCGGGACGGGGCTGAGGCAGGAGCGAGCAAGGCCCCTGCGGGCCTTGCGACCCCTGCCGAAGGACAGCCCGCTTGCAAGCGAGCTGTCGCGGGGGTGAAGCCCCCTGCGGGCTGCAACGCAAACACAGCAACACCCACTAAATCAACTCTGACACTCAGCCGGCGTCCGACGAGTGAGCTTCTTCTCCGCCGCGTACTTGTCGGCAGCCTGCTTCACCATCGGCTTCAAGATCGCCTCATCCGCCTGCAGCCAGTCCGACGAGAACACCCACTTCTTGCCATCCCAGGTATGCACCCGCGCCCAGGCCGAGCCCATGTGGTCCTGGCAGCTGGTGGAGACCGGCCGCATCACGCCGGCAAAGCCCAGCGCGTCGAGCTTCTTCTGGTCCAGGGCCAGGTTCTCCAGGCCCCAGCGCGTCAGCTCGCCCGTCATCACCTTGCCCTTGCCAAAGCGCTCCTGCGCGCGCTTCACGCCTTCCACGGCCAGCATGGCAGAGATCAGGCCGCGCATGTAGAGCACCTGGCCCACCTCGTCCTTGGGGCCGGTGCCCTGGCCCTTGTCATGCACCTTGGCCAGGATGTCCTTGACCACCTTGGCGTCCGGGTGCACGCCGTGCTGCATGGTCAGCGCGTGGTAGCCCTTGGCGCCCTCGCCCACGTCCTTCACGTCCGGCTCGGCGCCGGCCCACCACACGCCGTACATCTTGTCGCGCGGAAAGCCGGTGGCCTGCGCTTCCTTCAGCGCCGCGGTGTTCATCACGCCCCAGCCCCAGAGCAGCACGTAATCCGGCCGCTGCTGGCGGATCTGCAGCCAAGCACTCTTCTGCTCCACGCCGGGGTGCGCCACCGGGATCAGGTTCAGGTCGAAGCCATGCATCTTGCTGCGCTCGGTCAGCATGGGGATGGGCTCCTTGCCGTAGGGACTGTCGTGATAAACCAGCACGAACTTCTTGCCCTTGAGCTTGTCGAAGCCGCCGGCCTGCTTGGCAATGTGCTGCACCAGCACATCAGCCGCCATCCAATAGCTGCCGATGAGCGGGAAGTTCCAGGTGAACACGCCGCCGTCCTGGCTTTCGCTGCGCCCATAGCCGGCGGTGATGAGCGGGATCTTGTCCACCGGGGCCTTTTCCGTCAGCGCGAAGGTGACGCCCGTGCTGAGCGGCTGGAACACCGTGGCGCCCTTGCCCTTGAGGCGCTCGTAGCACTCCACACCGCGGTCGGTGGCGTAGCCGAACTCGCATTCCTCGTAGGTGATCTTGACCCCGTTGATGCCGCCGTTGGCGTTGGTGAGCTTCAGGTAGTCCAGGTAGCCGTTGGCCCAGGGGCCGCCGTTGGGCCCATAGGCGCCGGTGCGGTAGACCAGCACCGGGAAGAACTGCTCCTTGGCCTGGGCCAAGGCAGGCGGAGCGAGCAGGGCGGCCGACAGCGCGGCAACAAGGGCAAGCATCTTCATCACGGGTCTCCTAGTGCGGGAAGGGCCAGAGGCGCAATTTTTCTTTTGCGGTCGCCCACAGCCGCGCCAGGCCATGGGGCTCCTTGATCAGGAAGAACACGATCAGCGCGCCGAACACCATGCTCTCCACATGGCTGATCAGCGCGGTATCCACGCTGCGCCCGGCCAGCTGCCCCACCCAAGGCAGCAGCTGGTTCAGCGCAATCGGCAGCACCACGATGAAGGCCGCCCCCAGGAATCCACCCAGGATGGAGCCCAGGCCGCCGATGATGACCATGAAGAGCAGTTGGAAGCTACGGTCGATGCTGAAGGCCGCCGGCTCCCAGGCGCCCAGGTGCACGAAGCCCCAGAGCGCGCCGGCCACACCGATGACGAAGCTGCTGACCGCGAAAGCCGAGAGCTTGGCGTGCATGGGGCGGATGCCGATGACGGCGGCGGCCACGTCCATGTCACGCATCGCCATCCAGCTGCGGCCGATGTGCCCGCGCACCAGGTTCTTCAGCGCCAGCGCGAACAGCGTCACCAGCACCAGGCAAAAGAGGTAGCGCTGCTGCGGCGTGGCCAGCGGCAGCCCGAACACCGTGAGCGCCCCCACACTCACCGAGCCCGAGGCCGAATCCAGCGTGAACCACTTGATGCGCAAGAAAGCCCAGTCAGCAAAGAACTGCGCCGCCAGGGTGGCCACGGCCAGGTACAGGCCCTTGATGCGCAGGCTGGGCAGGCCGAACAGCAGGCCCACGGCGGTAGCGCACAGGCCACCCAGCAGCAGTGAGGCCAGCAGCGGCAACTCGGGCACGCGCGCGAAGAAGTTGTAGGCCGCGTAGGCCCCCACGGCCATGAAGGCGCCCGAGCCCAGGCTGATCTGCCCGCAGTAGCCGACCAGCACGTTCAGGCCCAGGGCGGCCAGGCTGAGGATCAGGAAAGGGATCAGGATGGCGCGCAGCAGGTACTCATCGGCCAGCAGGGGCACGCCGATGAGCGCGAAGCCCAGCAGCAGGGCCAGGAACCAGCGGTCCTGGCGGATCGGCAGGATCTGCTGATCCGCCGCGTAGGAGGTTTTGAACTGGCCGTTCTCTCGGTAGAACATGGTCAGACCCGATCGATGATCTTCTCGCCAAACAGACCTTGCGGCCGCACCAGCAGGAACAGCAAGGCCAGCACGTAGGCAAACCAGATCTCGATGCCGCCCCCCAGGTGCGGCCCGATATAGATCTCGGACAGCTTCTCGCCCACCCCGATCAAGAGCCCGCCGACGATGGCCCCGGGCACCGAGGTCAGCCCGCCCAGGATCACCACCGGCAGCGCCTTGAGTGCCACCAGCGAGAGCGAGAACTGCACGCCCAGCTTGCTGCCCCAGACGATGCCGGCCACCAGGGCCACGAAGCCGGCCACGCTCCAGACGATGACCCAGATGCGTTCCAGCGGAATGCCGATGGATTGCGCGGCCTGGTGGTCATCGGCCACCGCGCGCAGCGCGCGGCCGGTGGCGGTGATCTGGAAGAACAGGGCCAGCAGCAGCACCAGCGCCGCCGCGATACCGGCGGCGATCAGATCCTCCTGACTGATCAGCACCCCACCCTCGAACAGGCCCTCGAGCAGGAAGATCGGATCCTTGGGCATGCCCACGTCGATCTTGTAGATGTCCGAGCCGAACAGGGTCTGGCCAAAGCCGTCGAGGAAGTAGGCGATGCCCAGGGTCGCCATCAAGAGCGCAATCGGCTCCTGATTGACCAGCTTGGCCAGCACCAAGCGCTCCACCGCCCAGGCCACCACCACCATCAGCGCGAAGGCGCCGGCAAAGGCGAGCAGGTTGACGGCCAGCTTGCCAGTGAGCCCGGTCCAGCCCGGGATCCACTCGGACAGCCGGGCCATGGCCAACGCGGCAAACAGCACCATCGCGCCCTGCGCGAAATTGAAGACGCCGCTGGCCTTGAAGATCAGCACAAAGCCCAGCGCGATCAGCGCGTAGAGCATGCCGGCCATCAGGCCGCCAAAGAGGGCTTCGAGGAAGAAGGCCATCAGGACTCCCGCAGGGCCGCCCCAAGGGAGGCCTGGGCCCCCTCGGGGGGCAGGAACGCAGTGACGTGGGGGCTACACATCAGTGCGCCGTCCCCAGATAGGCCGCGATGACATCGGGGTTGCTGCGCACCTCGGCCGGCGTGCCGTCGCCGATCTTCTTGCCGTAGTCCAGCACCACCACGCGGTCGCAGAGGTCCATCACCACCCCCATGTCGTGCTCGATCAGCACGATGGTGGTGCCGAACTCGTCGTTCACGTCCAGGATGAAGCGGCACATGTCCTGCTTCTCCTCCAGGTTCATGCCGGCCATCGGCTCGTCCAGCAGCAGCAGCTGCGGCTCCATGGCCAGGGCGCGCCCCAGGTCCACGCGCTTTTGCAGGCCGTAGGGCAGGCGGCCCACGGGGGTCTTGCGCCAGGCCTGGATTTCGAGGAAGTCGATGATCTGCTCGACCTTCTCGCGCTGCGCGATCTCTTCACGCCGCGCGGGGCCCCAGTGGAAGGCCTGGGCCAGCAGGCCGGTCTTCATGCGCAGGTTGCGGCCGGTCATGATGTTGTCCAGCACGCTCATGCCCTTGAACAGGGCCAGGTTCTGGAAGGTGCGAGCGATGCCCATCTCGGCCACCTGGCGCGGGTTCATCGCATGGAAGTGCCGGCCGCCGAGCGTGATCTCGCCCTGCTGCGGGCGGTACACGCCGTTGATGCAATTCAGCATCGAGCTCTTGCCCGCACCGTTCGGACCAATGATGCCGCGCACCTCGCCCTGGCGGACGTCGAAGCTGATGTTCGTGAGCGCCTTGACGCCGCCGAAGGAGAGGGAGATGTCCTTGACATCGAGGATGACCGGTTGCGCACTCATGCCGCCGCCCCCAGCACCGGGAAGCGCTTCGCGTCCACGATCTTCAAGGTGGCGGAAACCTCCCCCTCCCGACCATCCTCAAAGCGCACCTGGGTGCGGATGAACTGCTCGTTCAAGCCCCCATACAGCGCATCCACCAGCACGGCGTATTTCTCGCCGATGAAGCCGCGCCGCACCTTGCGCGTGCGCGTCAGCTCGCCGTCGTCGGCGTCCAGCTCCTTGTGCAGCACCAGGAAGCGCGCCACCTGGCAGCCGGCCAGGCGCTCGTCCCGTGCCAGGTCGGCGTTGACCTGCTCGACGCAGCCGCGCATCAGCTCCAGCACCTCGGGCTTGCCCGCCAGGTCCACATAGCCGGCGTAGGCCAGGCCACGCCGCTCGGCCCAGTTGCCCACGGCCTCGAAGTCGATGTTCAGCAGCACGCAGACCTGCTCGCGGGCGTCGCCAAAGGCCACCGCCTCCTTGATCTGCGGGAAGAACTTGAGCTTGTTCTCGATGTACTTGGGCGCAAACATCGCCCCGCTGGCCAAGCGCCCGACGTCCTTGGCGCGGTCGATGATCTTCAGATGCCCGTCGGCGCCGATGAAGCCGGCATCCCCCGTGCGGTACCAGCCCTCGGCCGTCAGCACCTCTGCCGTGGCCTCGGGGTTGCGGTAGTAGCCCTGCAGCAGGCCGCGCGAACGCACCCAGACCTCGCCGCCCTCGGCCACCTGGATCTCCACGCCCTCGATGGGCACGCCCACGGTGTCGGGCTGGACCTCGTGGTCGGGCTGCAGGCAGACGAACACCGCCGTTTCGGTCGAACCGTAGAGCTGCTTGAGGTTCACGCCGATGGCGCGGAAGAAGCTGAACAGGTCGGGGCCGATGGCCTCGCCGGCCGTGTAGGCCACGCGCACGCGGCTCAGGCCCAGGGCATTGCGCAGCGGCCCGTAGACCAGCAGCTCGCCCAGGCCGTAGCGCAGGCGCTCGCCCAGGCCCAGCCGCTCGCCCGCCATGCGGCGCGGGCCGATGGCACGCGCCCAGTCCATGCAGCGCGCGTACAGCCAGCGCTTGGGGGCGCTGGCGTCTTCCATGCGGATGCTGACGCTGGTGAGCAGGGCCTCGAACACGCGCGGCGGGGCGAAGTAGTAGCTCGGGCCGATCTCCTTCAGGTCGATCGCCACCGTGGCGGGCGACTCCGGGCAGTTGACGACGTAGCCGCATTGCAGCCACTGCGCGAAGGAAAAGATGTTCTGGCCGATCCAGGCCGGCGGCAGATAGGCCAGCACCTCCTCGCGCTCGGTCAGGCGGTCGAAGGCCTGACCGGCGCGCGCACGGTCCAGCAGGCTGGCGTGGGTGTGCACCACGCCCTTGGGCACGCCGGTGGTGCCGCTGGTGAAGAACAGCGCGGCCGTTTCCTCGGGCCGGCGCTCGTTCACCCGGCCGCTCAGGCACAGGGGGTTGGCCTGGAACAGGGCCTGGCCGCGCGCCAGCAGGGCGTCCAGCAGCTCGAAGCCCTCGTCGCGGTAATGGCGCAGGCCCCGCGGATCGTCCACCCAGATCTGTGCCAGGAGCCCGTTCCCCAGTTCGGAGCGCAACTCCAGCAGCTTGTCCAGCTGCTCCTGGTCTTCCACCACCGCGTGGCGCACCTCGGCCAGTTCGACGGGGAAGCGGTATTCGGCCGCCACCGCATCCTGGTACAGCGGCACCGGCACGGCGCCCAGCACCTGGGCCGCCAGCATGGCCGCGTACAGGCGCGGGCGGTTCTCGCCCAGCACCAGCAGGTGCTGGCCTGGCCGCAGGCCGGCGGCCTCCAGGCCCAGGGCCAGGGCGCCCACCAGGTCACGCAGCTCGGCCCAGCTCAGGGTCTGCCAGATGCCCAGCTGCTTCTCGCGCAGGGCCGGCGCATGCGGGCGCGCGGCGGCATGCGCCAACAGCAGATGCGGGAAGGTGGAATCAGCGCCCAAGCCCAGCTCCAAAACGGTGCGCGATTCTGGGAGCCCGCTTTGACGTTCAGGTGTCGCATTGACGACAAAGCGCGGGTTTGATCGGGGCAGGACTTACCCCCACGCCCCACCCCCAGGAAATGGGGCGGGAACGCCCCGATGCAACGGAACGTGTCGCAGCGTTCAATGGGCCGGATGGACGCCGCCTCCCCCACCCTGCGTCAACGTGCCCGCCCTCCCTTGCCGGAGGAGCTGGCGGCCATTCCCTGGTGGCCGCTGCTGAAGCCCGAAGAGCAGGCCGAGATCGCGCCCCAGCTGCACGTGGCGGTGGCCGAGCCGGGCGAGCGCCTGTGCCGCGTGGGCAAGGCCGCCACCTATTGGTTCGGGGTGCTGGACGGCCTGTTGAAGATGAGCAACGACGAAGCCACCGGCATGCCGCCCATCACCTTCGCCGGCCTGCCGCCGGGGGGCTGGTTCGGCGAGGGCACGCTGCTCAAGCGCGAGGCCTACCGCTACAACATCCAGGCGCTGCGCCGCTCGGTGGTGGCGGGCCTGCCCCTTGAGCAGTTCGAAGCCCTGCTGGGCCGCTCCATCGCCTTCAACCGCTATGTGCTGGACCAGCTGAACGAACGCCTGGGCCAGTTCATCGCCGCGCGCGAGACCGACCGCAGCACCGACCCCGACCTGCGCGTGGCACGCAACCTGGCCGCCCTGTTCCACCCCCAGCTCTACCCCGGCGTGGGCAGTCTGCTGCGCATCACCCAGCAGGAGCTGGCCTATCTGGTGGGGCTCTCGCGCCAGCGGGTCAACCTGGCGCTGCAGCACCTGCAGGAGGCCAACGCCATCCGCGTGGAATACGGCGGCGTGCGGGTGCTGGATCTGGAAGCCCTGCGCGAATTTCGCGGCAAAAGCTGAATTGCCTGCATCCAAATGGGCAGGCCCGGCGTAACAGCTGGCAACACCTCCTGCTCACCATGAACCTGCACCCCTTTCCTCTGTTGGCCGGCCTGTGCCTGGCCGCTCTTGGCCTGCCCGCCCAGGCGGCCGGCAGCAAGCTGCTGCTCACCGGCGGCGTATCCAGCATCGACGGCGCCGCCGGCGGCGGCCTCACACCCTGGGCCCTGACCGGCAGCTACGCCGGCCCCGGCGAATGGGGCGGCAGCGCCTTCGTCACCGCCGCCCGCACCAGCGACTACGGCCTGCGCGTGGCCGGCGCGGCCGTCGCCTGGGATGAACGCCTGGAGTTCTCCATCGCGCGCCAGCGCTTCGACACGCGCCAGAACCTCGCCCCGCTGGGCCTGGGCGGGCTGCAGCTGGAGCAGGACATCCTGGGCGCCAAGTGGCGCGTGGCGGGCGACGCCGTGCTGGACGCCGACCGCTGGATGCCCCAGATCGCCCTGGGCGCCTTGCACCGCCGCAGCCAGGCGGGCGCCTTCGCCCCCACGCTCTTCGGCCCGCTGGGCGCGCGCCGCAGCGACACCGAGCTCTACGCCGCCGCCACCAAGCTCTGGCTGCAGCACAGCCTGCTCACCAACCTGACGCTGCGCGCCACGCGGGCCAACCAGAACGGCCTGCTGGGTTTTGGTGGCGCACAAGACCGCCGCTGGCGCCTGCAGCCGGAACTTTCCGTGGCGCTGCTGCTGGCCCCGCAGCTGGCGCTGGGCGTGGAGGCGCGCGCCAAGCCGAACGCGCTGAACCGCAGCGTGCTGGGCACCGGCGCGCTGGCCGAGGACGACTGGTTTGACGCCTTCCTCGCCTTCGCGCCCAACAAACACCTCAGCTTCACCGCCGCCGCAGTGGATCTGGGCCGCATCGCCCCGGCCCTGCAGCCGCGCCGCCAGCGCGGCGCCTACCTGTCCGTCCAGCTCAGCTTCTGACCGCCATGCGCCTGCTCCTGATCTCCCTGCTGCTCGCCCTCAGCACCACCGCCCGGGCCGATGACACCCTTTACCGCGCCTGGGGCGAGAAGCCCGGCATCCGCGCTGTCATGGACGACTTCGTGGCCCGCCTGCCCCAGCACGAGCGCATCGGCCGGCGCTTCAAGATGACCGACCCGCAGCACCTGGCCAGCCAGCTCACCGAGCAGCTGTGCGAGCTGGCCGGCGGCCCCTGCAAGTACGAGGGCCCCGACATGGCCAGCGCCCACGAAGGCATGGAGCTGCAGAAGGCCGACTTCAACGCCCTGGTGGAGGTGCTGCAGGCCGCCATGCAGGCGCGCGGCATCGCCTTTGCGGACCAGAACCGCATGCTCGCCAAGCTCGCTCCCCTGCATCGCGAGATGCTGGGGCGCTGAGAGAATCGCGAGACCGCCATGCTCACCGGCCTACACAGCGCAGCGCGGCCCTTCTGGCCCGCGCTCCTGGGCGCCTTTTCAATGGACGAGTTCGCCGCCCTGCAACCGCCAATAGAAGCCAGCGCCGCGCACGTGCGCGACGCCGCCTCGCTGCGCCTGCAGACCCTGCTGCTGGCCGTGGCCGAGCAGGACGCCGCCGGCGAGGCCGCTTTCACCCAGCTCTACGAGGCCCTGGCCGGCCGCGTGCACGCGCTGGCCCTGCGCATCCTGCGCGATGCCGCCGCCGCCGAAGAGGCGGTGGAAGACTGCTTCTGGCAGGTCTGGCGCCAGGCCGCCCGCTTCGACCCGACGCGCGGCTGCGCCGAAGCCTGGGTGCTGACGCTGGCGCGCAGCCGCGCGCTCGACGCCTACCGCGCCCGCCGCCAGGAGCGCGAGGAGACCGTCTCGCTCGACGCCCTGCAGGAAGACGGCTTCGAACCGCCCGAGGACGCCGAGCAAGACGCCGGCAGCCTGCTCGAAGCCAGCCGCCACCACGCCGCCCTGCACGCCGCACTGCAGCAGCTCGCCGCGTTGCCGCGCCAGCTGCTCGCGCTGGCCTTTTTCCGCGGCCTGACGCACGACGAAATCGCCGCCCAGACCGGGCTGCCGCTCGGCACCGTCAAGTCCCATATCCGGCGCGCCCTCGGCGCGCTCAAGCCCCTGCTGGGGGACGCACCATGAAGCCCGCCCACGCCCCTGACGTTCTCGACGCGCTCGGCCAGGCCCTGCCCCTGCCGCATGCCCGCGCCGCCGAGCCCGGGCCCGCGGGTGCCCTGGGTGCCGCGCTGCGCGAAAGCAGCCCCGTGCCCGCCGCCCTGGGCGCGCGCCTGCTGGAACGCGTGCGCGGCCAGCGCGCCGCCAATGCCCCCATGCTCACCCGCCGCCGCCCGCTGCAGCAGGGCCAAGCCGAGGCCTGGGCCGAAGGCGTGCAGGCCCACCCCCTGCATGGCGGCAGCTGGTTGCTGGAACTGGCCCCCGGTGCCCGCCTGAATGGCCGCGGCAGCGGCGCGCTGGAACTGCTGGTGCTGGCCGGCCGCCTGGAGCTGGAGGACGGCCAGGCCCTGCACGCCTGCGGCCACGCCCTGCTGCCCCCCGGCACGCCCCTGCGCGCCAGCGCCACGGGCCCGCTGCGCCTGTATTGGCGTGAGCACGGCGCCGCCGGCCCCTTCCAGGCACCCGCCGCGCCCCAGTTGCACACGCCGCAAACCTGGCAGCCGCTGCGCCCCGGGGTGGAGATCTGCCCGCTGCATGGCGAAGGCGCCGCCATCTCGCTGCTGGCGCGCTTTGCCGCCGGCGGCCGCGTGCCCGGCCATCCGCATGGCCTGGACGAGGAATGCCTGATGGTCGAGGGCGAGCTGTTCATGGACGACCTGCTGCTGCCCGAGGGCGGCTTCCAGTTCGCCCCGGCCGGCAGCCTGCATGGCGATCTGTTTGCCGACGCCCCCTGCCTGCTGTTCTTCCACGGCGCCATCGACCCCGCGGCGGTGGACAACGAGCACCGCCAAACCCAGGGCTGGCCGGCACTGGGATGAAAACCCTGCTGCGCAGCCTGGCCGTGCTGCTGGCCGCCGCGGCCCTGGTCTACCTGGTGCTGTGCATGGGCGTGTGGACGGGTCAGCGCCGCCTGCTCTTCCACCCCGACGCCAACCCCCTGCGCGAGGCCCCGGCCGCCGCCGAGACCCTGCGCCTGCAAACCGCCGACGGCGAGCGCCTGCAGGCCTGGTGGCTGGCACCGCCGAACGAGCAGGCCGCCGTGCTGCTCTACCTGCACGGCAATGGCGCCAATCTGGACGCGCGCAGCCCGCGCCTGGCCGCGCTGCATGAAGACGGCTTCGGCGTGCTGGCCCTGAGCTGGCGCGGCTACGGCGGCAGCAGCGGCGAACCCAGCGAGGCCGGCTGGCGCGAGGACGCCCGCGCCGGCTACGCCGAGCTCAAGCGCCGCGGCATCGCGCCCGCGCGCATCGTGTTGTTCGGTGAATCGCTCGGCAGCGCCCAGGCCGTGATGCTGGCCGCCGAGCAGCCGGTGGCCGGCCTGCTGCTCGATTCGGGCTTCGACTCGGCACTGGCCATCGCCCGCGGCCTCTACCCCTGGCTGCCGGTGGACTGGCTGATGCGCGACCCGCACCGCGCCGACCGCGCCGCCGCCCAGGTGGCCGTGCCGGTGCTGCAGCTGCATTGCGAGCAGGACCCCGTCACCCCCGTGGCCCATGCCCGCGCCCTGCAAAAGGCCTTCCGCGGCCCGGCCCGGCTGGAGCTGCTGCCGGGCAATTGCCATGTGCCGCGCTACGTGGAATTCCGGCCGCTGGCGCGTGCCTTCGTGCAGAGCCTCGTCAAGGCAGCAGCCCCAGGCGGCTGAGCGCCAGGCAGGCCAGCGCGTGGTCCTGCAGCGCCAGGCCGACGGACTTGAACACCGTGCGCGCCGGCCGCGCCGGCGCGCTCTGCAGCAGCAGCGTGCCCAGCTCCCGCACCTGACGCTCGAAATCCAGCAGGCCCTGGGCCTGCGCCTGCAGCAGGTCGCCGGCTTCCGTGCGCGCGGTAGCCAGGCGGTCCACCAGCACGCCGGCCTGCGCGAACAGGGCGGGCGGCAGTTCGCACATCTCGGGCCGGAAGGCGCCGATGGCCATCACATGCACCTCGGGCGCGAGCGCGCCGGCCTCGAACAGGGGCTGAAGCGCCGGCGTGCAGGTGCACACCAGGCCGGCACCCGCCAGCGCCGCCGCCGGGCTGGGGGCGGCCTCCACCGCCAGCTCCAGTTCGGCGCGCAACTGCGCGGCCGCCGCCTCGGCCTGCTCGGCTCGGCGCGCCCAGACGCGGACCCGCGCCACCAGGCCGGCAGCGGCCAGCGCCCGCACATGGGCCAGAGCCTGCGCGCCGGCACCCAGCACGGCCAGGGTCTGCGCGCCCGCTGGCGCCCACAGCTGGGCCGAAAGCACCGAGGCCGCGGCCGTGCGCAGCAGGGTGATGGGCTCGGCATCCAGCAAGGCCAGCGGCTGCTGCGTGCGCGTGTCCAGCACCCAGAGCTGGCCCGTCACCGCGCCGGCATCGCTGACCTGCACGATCTTCAATGTCAGCCAGGGCTGGCCGCGGCGCAGCGCCGGCATCACCAGGGTGCGCTGGCCCAGGCTCGGCCAATCAAAGCGGCTGCGCGGCGGCTGTTCGTACTCGCCGCGCCGGTCGGCCAGAAAGGCTTCGCGCTGGCTGGCCAGGGCGTCGTCCAGGCTCAGGGCCTGCTCCAGGGCGTGGCGGTCGATGAGGTGCATCAGCGCAGCAGAAAGCCGGCGCCCAGGGGGTCGGCGGGGTCGATGAAGAAGCGGTGCCGGCCAGTCAGGAAGGCCGAGCCTTCCACCAGCGGCCGCAGCGCGGGCCGGCCATGGTGCGGCATTTCGGTGCCGGCCTGCACGCCGAAGCGGGTGCCAAGGATGGATTCAATGGCCACCGCCTGCCCCGGCGCCAGCTCGCCGCGCGCGTGCAGCAGCGCGGCGCGGCCGCACACGCCGGTGCCCGTGGGGCTGCGGTCCAGTTCGCCGTCGGCAAAGATGCAGACCTGCCGGCTGTGCGCGTCCGCCGCCTCGGCCGGGCCGGTGAAGATCGTGCCGTACAGAAAGCCCAGGTCTTCGTGCTCGGGGTGCTCGAAGCGCCGCGCCGCCGCCACCGCCTGCTTGATGCGCCGGCCCGCGTCGATCAACTCGCCGGCCCGCTCGGGCCGCAGCGCCAGGCCCAGCGGGCCGGCCTCCACATAGGCATAGAAGGCGCCGCCGTAGGCGATGTCGAAGCGCACCCGGCCCAGGCCTGGCACGTCCACTGTGTCGTCGAGGCACAGCACCCACGAAGGCACGCCGCGAAAGCGCACCGCCTGCACGCGGCTGCCATCGGCGTTCCACACCGGCTCGGCCTCGATCAGCCCGGCCGGGCTGTCGATGCGCACCTGGGCCAGCGCGGGCGGCAGCAGGCCGCACTGGAAGGCCGCCGTCACCACCGCCACGATGCCGTGGCCGCACATGCTGCTGTAACCCTCGTTGTGCGTGAAGAGCACGGCGATGTGCGAATCCGGCCGCTCCGGCGGCATCAGCACGCAGCCGTACATGTCGGCATGGCCGCGCGGCTCCCACATCAGGGCGCGGCGCAGCGGCTCCAGCTCGGCCCGGGCGCGGCGGCGGCGCGCCAGCACCGTGCCACCGCCCAGGTCCGGCCAGCCGGCCAGGATGATGCGCAGCGGCTCACCGGCGGTGTGGGCGTCCAGGGCCTCGATGCAGGTCCAGCCTGCGGGGGGCTGCCAGCGCAGCGCGGCTTCCAGGTCCAGTGCGGGGATGGGCTTCATGGCGCGAGTATGCCCGCGGCCACATACATTGGATCCAATATCCCAATATGCAGCCCTGATGCCATCCTGATGCCCGGCCTGCTAGGGTGCCGCCATGCGCTTCCCCTCTCTGCGCCCCCTGCTGGCTGGTGCCGCCACCTGGGCTCTGTGCTGGACCCTGCTGCTGGTGCTGGCGCCGCAGCTGGAACTGGCCCATCTGGCCCTGCTGATGGTGATGGGCGCGCTGCTGGCCGGGCTGTGGTGGCCGCCGCGCCTGGCCCTGCCCGTGGCAGTGCTGGCGGTGGCGGCCTTCAACTGGCGTTTCGTGCCCCCGCAGGGCAGCCTGCGCGTGGAGCGCCCGCAAGACCTGCTGCTGCTCCTGACCCTGCTGGGCGCCAGCGCCCTGGTGGCGGGGCTGATGGCGCGCCAGCGCCGCCTGGCCGACACCGCCCAGGCCCATGCGCGCCGCAGCGAGGAGCTGCGCGCCTTCGCCGAGCACCTGCGCGACGGCGCCGGCCCCGCCGCCCTGCTGCCGCAGCTGCAGGCGCTGGCGCGTGGGCCGGTGAGCCTGCGCCTGGCGGACGGCGAGCTGCTCGGCCAGCCCACGCCCGGCGCCGCCACTGGTCTTGCGCTGTGCATGGCCCAGGCCCAGGCCTTCGGCCCGGGCTGCGGCCACCACGAGGACGAAGACGCCTGGTACCTGCCGCTGCGCGGCCGCCAGGCCTGCCATGGCGCCGCCCATTTGCCGCTGGGCGAACGCCCGGTGCAGTTCGATGAAGCCGACCGCCTGCAGGCCCAGGCCCTGTGCGACCAGCTCGGCCTGGCGCTGGAACGCGCCCAGGCCCTGGCCAGCGCCCAGGCCGCGCAGGAAGAGGCTGCCAGCCAGCGCCTGCGCAACACCCTGCTGGCCGCCATCGCGCACGACCACCGCACGCCCCTGGCCACCATCCTGGGCGCCGCCACCAGCCTGCGCGACCAGGCCGAGCGCCTCGACGGCCTGCAACGCCAGCGCCTGGCCGAGCGCATCGTCAGCGAGGCCGAGCAACTCGCCCGCCTGACCGACAACGCCCTGCAGCTCGCCCGCCTGGGCCAGCCCGGCCTGGCGCTCAACCTGGACTGGGAATCGGTGGAGGAGCTGGTGGGCAGCGTGCTGCAGCGCCTGCGCGAACGCGACCCGCAGCGCCGCATCAAGCTGCACCTGGCGCCCGACCTGCCGCTGCTGCGCTGCGACGCCGTGCTGCTGGTGCAGCTGCTCGACAACCTGCTCGACAACGCCTTGCGCCATGGCGGCGGCGGCACGGTGGAGCTGCACGCGCGCCAGCGCGGCAAGCAGCTGCAGCTGGCCGTGCGCGACCGCGGCCCCGGCGTGCCGCTGGGCCAGCGCGAGCGCATCTTCGAGCCCTACCAGCGCGGCGAACAAGCGCAGGGCCGCGGCACCGGCGTGGGCCTGGCCCTGTGCCGCGCCATCGCCCGCGCCCATGGCGGCGAGCTGCACTACCGCGCCCGCGGCCATGGCGGCAGCAGCTTCGAGCTGGCGCTGCCCCTGCCCGAGCAGGCCGCGCCATGAAGAAGCTGCTGCTGGTGGAAGACGACACCGCGCTGCGCGCCCTGCTGGCCGAGGCCCTGCGCGTGGAGGGCTACCAGGTGCTGGCCGCCGCCAGCTGCGCCGACGCGCTGGCCCTGTGGCAGACGGCCGAGCGCCTGCACGAGCCCTTCGAACTGGCCCTGCTGGACCTGGGCCTGCCCGATGGCGAGGGCAGCGAGCTGCTCAAGGCCTGGCGCGGCAAGCTGCCGCTGCTGGTGATCTCGGCCCGCGGGCAGGAGAGCGGCAAGATCGAACTGCTGGACGCCGGCGCCGACGACTACCTCGTCAAGCCCTTCGCCATCGGCGAGCTGCTGGCGCGCATCCGCGTGGCGCTACGCCACCGCGGCCATGCCGTGCAGCCGGCGCAGACGCGCTACCAGCATAGCGGCCTCGACGTGGACCTCGCCGCCCACCGCGTGCGCCTGCACGGCGCCGACTGCCACCTCACCCCCACCGAGTTCAAGCTGCTGGCGCGCCTGGTGCGCAGCGCCGGCCAGGTCGTCACGCACCGCCAGCTGCTGGCCGATGTGTGGGGGCCCGAGTGCACCGAGCAGACGCAGTACCTGCGCCTCTACATGGGCCAGCTGCGCGCCAAGCTGGAGGCCGAGCCCGCGCGCCCGCAGCGCCTGCTCACCGAGCCCGGCGTGGGCTACCGGCTGGTCGAAGCGGAGTCCTGAGCCGGCCCGCCGCGCAGCTCCCCGACCGGAGCGAGCCAGGCCGGCGCCTGTTCGCGCAGCCACTGGCGCGCCGCCGTGTCGCCGCGCAGCGTCGCGTCCCAGAAGGCGGTGCTCACCGTCTGCACGGCCACGCGCTCCTGGCTCAGCAGGGTCAGCTGGTGGGCGTTCAGGCCGGGGGGCACAGGGGCCATCGGTCCATCGCGCCCGTCGCCACCCGTGCGGCCGCCCTTGGCCGGCATGCCGCCGCCACCGCCGCGGCGCCCACGCCCGCCGGCCGCCCCGCCATGCTCCCCGCCCCCGCCCTGCGCCCGCCCCTCCGACTGCGCGCGTTCCGCCTCGGCGCTGCCGCTGAACTGCAGATGGCTGAGCTGGCGCAGCCACAGCAGCGGTGCCCGGTGGAACAGGGCCTCGCGCCCGGCCGCGCGGCCATCATCCAGGCCGCGCAGCGCGTCGCCATCGCCCGGCCCGCTGATGCCCAGCAGCGGCAGGCCCGCCGCCGGGCTTGGCCCCTCGGCCGGCGCGCTGATCAGCAACAAGCCCTGCCACGCCCAGCCGCTGCCGGCCTGGGCGGCCAGATGCAGGGCGGCGTCGGCCCCCAGGTCGTAACCCGCCAGGCCGGCACGCCGCAGGTCCAGGCGCGCGGCCCATGGGGCCGGCAGGGCCGTGGGCAAGGCCGCCAGGAAGGCGCCCAGGCGCTGCAGCCGCGCGCCGCGCAGGCCCTGGTGGTGCGCGGCCAGGGCCGCGAACTCACCCTGGCGCGCCAGCGGCGAGCGCCAGGCCTCGCCGTCCTCGGCAAGGGCCTGCACGCTCAGCACCGCATAGCCCGCCCGCACCCAGGCCTCGCGCCAGCGCTGGCCGGCCTCGGGGCCTTCGCCCAGCCCGGGCAGGTAGACGATCAGCGGCCGTGGGCCCGGCGCCGCCGGCAGGGCCAGGCGGTAGGGCAAGGCCGCATCACCCTGGCCCCACAGCAGCAGCTGCTCGGGCTCGGGCTGCAGGGCCGCACCCGCTGCCCAACCCTGGGCCCGAAAGGCTTCAACGCGCGCTGCATCAGGCTGCGCGCGCGGCGGGCCGCCGGCACAGGCGGCCAGGGCGAGGACAAGAAGTGCGAGAGAGAGGCGCATGGACTTCAGGCAGAGGAATGAAGCGGATGGAGGGCGGCAGCCGGGCCGCGCAGCCTAGGCGGGTTTTGTATCGGCTTCATTGCTGGCCGCCCTATGCTGCGCCGCCCCTCGCCACTGGAAGCCGCCCATGCCTCGCGCCCTTGCCCTGCTCCCGCTGCTGGCCCTGGCCAGCGCCCCTGCCCTGGCCGGCCCGCCGCCCAAGCCCTGGCGCAGCAGCGCCGAGGTCATTGCCGCCGCCCCCGCGGCCGACTGGCGCGAGCCCGCGCCCGAGAACCTGCTGGTGATGGAGCTGCCCCAGGGCCGCGTGCTGATCGAGCTGGCGCCGCGCTTCGCGCCGCGCCATGTCGCCAACATCCGCACCCTGGCCCGCGCCGCCTACTGGGACGGCCTGGCCGTGCTGCGCGTGCAGGACAACTACGTCGCCCAATGGGGCGACCCCGAGGCCGAGAAGAACCCGAGCGGCGCCAAGCCGCTGCCGCCCGGCCTGTCCAAGCCCGGCATCGAGTTCGCCGTGCCCTTCAAGGGCCTGCCCCTCCAGGCCCTGCCGGACCGCGATGGCTGGGCGCCGGTGCAGGGATTCGTGGACGGCTTTCCGATGGCCGCGGATCCCAAGCGCAACCAGGCCTGGCTCTCGCACTGCTACGGCATGGTGGGCGCGGGGCGCGACATGGCGGTGGATTCCAGCAACGGCGCCGAGCTCTACGCCATGATCGCGCCGGCCCGCGGGCTGGACCTGAACGTGCCCCTGGTGGGCCGGGTGCTGCAGGGCATCGAGCTGCTCTCGTCCCTGCCACGCGGTGGCGCGGCGCTGGGCTTCTACGAAAAGCCCGAACAGCGCACCCCGATCACCCGGGTGCGTCTGGCAGCGGATCTGCCCGAAGCCGAGCGGCCGCGCGTGGAGGTGCTGCGCACCGACTCCCCGAGCTGGACCGCCCTGCTGCAGGCACGGCGCTGGCGCGAAGGCTGGTTCGTGCACAGCCATGGGCATGTGGATTTGTGCAGCGTGAGCGTGCCGGTGCGGGAGCGGGGGCGGTGAGCCGCGGGGAGTGATCGATGGCGCCCGCATCGATGGGGCAGCGATAAGCACGGCCACGCTGCGCGGCACGCAGCTCCTCCAAAGTGTGAGCTGCCAGCAGCTGCGGAGGCGCCCACCGGCTCTGAAGGGCACAGCAACGGGGAGGACTGACGACCAAGCGTCTTCAAGCGGAGCTGCCGATCCCGTTCGGGCCTCGCTCAACCTGACAGCGACCGCCTCCCTGGCGCCACAAGTCACCGAGATTGGAGGTCAGCTAATCCACATCATTCGATGGTCCTCCACCCACCACGCCCCTTTCACTCGGCGCATCAAAACGGCGTAGCCACATCCACAAGTAGGCCCACAGCCCAACTCATAGGTGAAGACCGCCTGTTGCCCGTCGACGCTGATACCGGCCGCCGAAAAGTGGGCAATGCCGCGAGACTCCGGGTAGCGCTCGTAGAAGCGATTCCAGCGTTCATTCAAGTCCGCCCCCGGGCCCAACGCGTCTTGGATCAGCTGTGGGGATACCAGATCAACAATCAACTTGGGCGGCAAACGTGACGTCGGCAAGTAGAGACTGCGGGCTGCCTCGCTGCGCTGCATCAGGCTCTTTGCAGCGGAAGGGTGCATATCCGGAAAAACTTGGCGAGCCGCGTCGGCGTCTTTCCATTCGCGGCGGAACTCCACACTGGTCTGGGAACTCACCACCAACCGCTCCGTGTACTTCCCAGTCGTGGTGCGCCCAGTACCGGCTTCCACGGCCTCGAAATACGGCGGTTGATCCCAGGCAGACAGTGCCTTGAGGGCTGGCAGACCGCGAAAGAGGAAGCTGAGATAGGCAGCGAATGCTTCACCCTGCTGGAGGCGCTGGCTGCTGCAACCCGCAAGGAGTGCAGCAGCCGCAGGAAGGCACACAAGCGTTCGTCGAAGCATCAAAAGAGCCTTTGCTTTCCTCAGACCGAGGACTCCATTTTGGCAAGGCAGAGGTACGCCTATGACCGCGGAGCCACCTGAACAGCTGCTCGATTCGCGGCAAGCAGTCGGTGGAACGCCGACTTCTGAGAGCGCCGGCAATCGTGTGTTGCGCTGGCAAGCTGCCCCCAAGCCTTATGCGTTCCTGACACCCCCACCGCGACGCTTCGCACCCCGCATCACGAAGCGTTCGCATGTCTTCCTCGGATTCCTCCCATCCCACCCCGGCCCAAGGCCTGGCCGGCTTGACGCTGGCGGCACTCGGCGTCGTCTATGGCGACATCGGCACCAGCCCGCTCTACACCGTCAAGGAGGTGTTCTCGCCGCACACCGGCGTGGCGCTGACGCAGGCGAACCTGATCGGGGCCGTGTCGGCGATGTTCTGGGCGCTGATGCTGGTGGTGACGCTGAAGTACGTGATCCTGATCCTGCGCGCGGACAACCGCGGCGAGGGCGGCGTGCTGGCGCTGACTGCCTTGGCCAGCCAGGCGGTGGCGGGGCAGCCGCGGCTGCGCGCGGCGCTGCTGCTGCTGGGCGTGGCCGGGGCCACGCTGTTCTATGGCGACAGCGTCATCACGCCGGCCATTTCGGTGCTGGGGGCGATGGAGGGGCTGGAGGTGCTGACGCCGGCGCTGAAATCCTATGTGGTGCCGGCGGCGCTGGCCATCCTCACCGGGCTCTTCCTGGTGCAGCGCCATGGCACGGCGGCGGTGGGGCGCTTCTTCGGGCCGGTGATCGTGCTGTGGTTCCTGCTGCTGGCCGGCAGCGGCGTGGTGCAGATCGCCCAGCAGCCGGCCATCCTGCAGGCGCTGAACCCGCTGCATGGCCTGGCCTTCCTGAGTGAGCGCGGTTTCGGCGTGCTGGCGGCGCTGGGCGCCATCGTGCTGACGCTGACCGGCGCCGAGGCGCTGTACGCCGACATGGGCCACTTCGGGCGCCGCCCGATCCGCCTGGCCTGGATGGGCCTAGTGCTGCCGGCGCTGGCGCTGAACTACATGGGCCAGGGCGCGCTGCTGATGGGCGACCCGGCCGCGCTGGCCAACCCCTTCTTCAAGCTCTTCAGCGCCGCCTGGCTGCTGCCGGCCCTGGTGCTGGCCACCTTTGCCGCCATCATTGCCTCGCAGGCGGTGATCTCGGGGGCGTTCTCGCTCACCAAGCAGGCCATCGCGCTGGGCTTTCTGCCGCGCATGCAGGTGCGCCACACCTCGGCGGCGGCCTCGGGGCAGATCTACCTGCCGGCCGTGAACAGCGCGCTGCTGCTGGGCGTGCTGGCGGCGGTGGTCCTGGCGCGCAGTTCGTCGGCGCTGGCCTCGGCGTACGGCATCGCCGTCACGCTGACGATGCTGATCACCACGCTGCTGACTTATGTGGTCATCAGCCGCGCCTGGCAGATGCCGCGCCCGCTGGCCCTGGCCGCCACGGCCTTCTTCGTGACGGTGGACCTGGCCCTGGTGGCCGGCTGCGCAATCAAGTTCTTCGACGGCGGCTGGGCGCCGCTGGCCTTCGGCCTGGGCCTGTTCGTGCTGATGAGCACCTGGGCGCGCGGGCGCGCGCTGGTGATGGAGAGCATCCACGCCGAAGGGCTGGAGCTGGAGCCCTTCCTGGCGCAGCTGGAGAGCAGCGAGCTGCCGCAGACCGCGCGCACCGCCGTCTACCCGGTAGCGGACCCGAGCCGCGTGCCCCAGGCCCTGCTGCACAACCTCAAGCACAACCAGGTGCTGCACGCGCGCAACCTGATCCTGACGGTGGTGACCGAGGCCCGCCCCTGGGTGGCCGCGGCGGAGCGCGCGCAGCGCCAGCCCTTGAGCGAGCGCTTCGAGCGCATCACCCTGCACTACGGCTTCATGGAAACGCCGGATGTGCCGCAGGCGCTCGAGGCGCTGGGCCTGCCGGCCTTCGAGTGCAGCTACTTCCTGAGCCGCGAGACGGTGGTCTCGACCCCCGGCAGCGGCATGGCGCGCTGGCGCGAGCGCCTGTTCGGGTTGATGAGCCACAACGCCGGCTCGATTGCGCGCCACTTCAGATTGCCGGACAACGGCGTGGTGGAGCTGGGCACGCGCGTGCAGATCTAGGCGGCCGCTCAGCCGCCGGTGAGCTGCCGCGTGATGGCCCAGCGCAGCGGCGGCAGCGCCGTGGCCAGATCGAGCACGGCGCGGCGCAGCAGCATGGCGGGCGGGCGCTCGTCGGTGAACAGGCGCACGATGGCATTCGTGCCTTCGAAGATGAAGCGGGTGGCGCGCTGGTGCGTGCGGGCGTAGCGCTGCAGGGCGACGGCGTCGCCGGGGTCGCGGCCGCCGGCGCGGCGCAGCGCGCCCAGCTCCTGCGCCAGGGTCTCGATGCCGTACAGACCGAAGTTGTAGCCATGCGCGGTGACGGGGTGCATGCCCACCGCCGCGTCGCCCGCCAGCGCGAAGCGGTGCGCGGCAAAGCGCTCGGCGTACACCGCCACCAGCGGGTAGACCTGGCGCGCGCCGGCCACCTGCATCGGCCCCAAGCGCCCCTCGCAGGCCTGCTCCACGCGCGCGGCGAATTCGACTTCGCTCAGGCTCAGCAGCGCGGGCACGGCGTCGCTGCGCACCGTCCACACGGCCGAGCTCTGGCGCCCGGCCATGGGCAGCAGGGCCAGGGTGTGGCCGGCCAGAAAGCATTCCTGCGCCACGCCCTGGTGCTCGGCCTCGTGCGTGAGTGGGCACAGCAGGGCGGAGCGGCCGAAATCCAGGCTGCGCGCCGGGATGCCGGCGAGGCGGCGCAGGCTGGAAAAGCGGCTGTCGGCCGCCACCACCAGCGGGGCGCGCAGCTGGCGTCCATCGGCCAGCTGCAGGGTGGCGGCCTGTTCATCGCGCTGCAGGCCCTGCACGGCCACGCCGGTTTCGATGGCGATGCCGCGCGCGCGGGCACCGGCCCAGGCCGCGGCGCGCAGGCGCTGGTTGGGCACCAGCCAACCCAGCGCCTCGTGGGCCGGCGAAGCGAAGGGCAGCACGCGCGGGCTGCCGGCGCTGCGCACGCTGGCGGCGCGCAGGGGCACGGGTTCGCCCTGCTCGCACACCCGCTGCCACAGGCCCAGGCCTTCGAGGATGCGGCGTGCGCGGTGCGTCAGCGCAATCTCGCGGCCGTCGCCGGCCGGCTGGGCCAGCGCGGCCTCGGGCTGCTGTTCGAGCACGCGCGGGCGCCAGCCTTGGTCGTGCAGTGCGCAGGCCAGGGCCAGGCCGGCCGGCCCGGCGCCCACGATGAGGAGGTCGGCAGCAGGGGCGGCGGGCTCGGACATGGTGCAGGCAGCAAGACAAGGGGGCCGCCAGCCTAGGGCGATGGCCGTGCAGCGGCCTTGACCGGCATCACCCCCTGTGCTGATTTCGGGCGCTGGCGCGCCGGGGCAGCGCAAGACAGACAAGCGGCCGCTGCGCAGACTGCCGACCGCGCTTTCCCGGCTTGCGCAGTACCGGGCTGCTTGCGTTTCCCGTGGCCGTTCTGGCCACCCCAACCCGGAGTTCCCGATGCCTTCTCACCCCTCCGCCTGGCGGCTGCCGGCGGCCCTGCTCTGCGCCGGCCTGCTGAGCCAGCCCGCGCTGGCCAGCCTGCCCCGCCCCGAAGACCCCACCACCCTGCGCCGCGCCCAGGCCGAAAGCCTGCAGGTGCAGGCCCCCAGCCAGCCGGGCCAGGTGCGCCAGGGCGAGCACGTGGCGCGCCAGGGCCTGCACCCCTCGCAGCTGCCGCTGCGCCGCGCCGAAGACCTGCTGCCCAGCCGCGAGCGCATTGGCGAACTGCCGCAGCCCCTGCCGGCCGAAAGCAAGCTGCGCAAGCGCCAGCAGTCGGCCCTGTCCGCCCGCGCCTTGGCGGATGGCGCATCGGCCCAGGCCGCCCAGAGCTGCCAGGCCGCCGACTTCCGCGGCCGCAGCGGCGCGAACCTGATCGCCTTCATCGACCAGGCCGCGCTGAGCGGCTGCATGTACCAGCTCTACACCGGCAGCGCCGCCGACCACCGCACCGTGTTCAGCAACGAGAACATGGTGACGGTGGCCAACACCCTGCGCCTGCGCGCGCTGAACTACACCGGCACCGACAGCGACCAGGTCAAGAACCTGCTCTCCTACCTGCGCACGGCCGGCTACTGGTGGTACCTGAGCGAGACCGGCAACAGCAGCACCGGCGTGCCGGCCGCCTCGCGCAGCGTGATGAACGCGGCCCTGGGCGCGATGAAGCAGCTGGCCGCCGCGCCCGCCTTCTACGACAGCAACGAGACCAATGCCTATGTGGTGGCCGAGGTCTTCAAGACCGTGCCGGCCGGCTTTGCCGCCGCGCTGGCACCCGCCGCGGCGCGCTGGATCGAGCAGTTCCAGCCGCAGCACGCCCAGGCCGGCTACTGGCACAACGACGCCCTGCTGGCCGCCATGAACACCCTGTTCTATGGCGACGGACAGACCGCCTACATCACCCTGGTGCGCAACGACCTGCGCTACGCCCGCGCGCTCGACGGCTTCCTGAGCCGCAACCGCAGCCTGCTGGGCACCGACAACGACTACCACCTGCGCAATGCGGTAGGCGAGCTGCTGCGCTTCCTGCGCCACCCGGCGCTGAAGGACGGCGTGCGCCTGATGGGCGTGGCGCAGATGGGCCAGTTCCAGCCCAGCAACGACCAGGCCATCGACATCTGGCTGCGCGCCGCCGACATGGTGGACGCCTATGACGCGCCCTACTGCGCCTCGTACGGCACCTGCAATGCCGCGCAGACCCTGGAACAGCAGAAGCTGCCGATCCGCCACGCCTGCAATGCGCACTACGTGATCCGTGCCCAGGCCATGACGCCGGCCCAGCTGCAGGCCAGCTGCGAATCGGTGATCCAGCAGGCCGGCGAGTTCCATGCCGTCTTCAACACCCTGGGCCGCCCGGTGCCGAACGACAACAACCAGAGCCTGGAGCTGGTGGTGTTCGACAGCTCGGAGCAATACAAACGCTTCTCGGGCCACATCTTCGGCAACAACACCGACAACGGCGGCATCTACCTGGAAGGCAGCCCCTGGGTGGCGGGCAACCAGGCGCGCTTCATCGCCCACCGCGCCGAGTGGCTGAGCGGTTTCGAGATCTGGAACCTCAACCACGAGTTCGTGCACTACCTGGACGGCCGCTTCAACATGGGCGGCGGCTTCAACGACTACCCGCTCAGCAACGGCGTGAACCGCGCCTCGTCGGTGTGGTGGATCGAGGGCCTGGCCGAGTACGTCTCCTTCGCCCATCTGCGCCGCTTCAATGCCGACGCCACCTCGCGCGCCCAGACGGCCCCGCTGGCGCTCAGCGAAGTCATGCGCAACAGCTACGACAGCGGCAGCGCGCGCGTCTACAACTGGGGCTACCTGGCCGCCCGCTACATGGTGGAGCGCCAGCCGCAGCTGGTGGACGCCTTCCTGCCCAAGACGCGCGTGGCCGACTACGCCGGCTACAGCCAGCAGATCCTGGGGCTGGGCACGCAGCTGGACGCCGACTTCTCGCGCTGGCTGAACGAGTGCGTGGGCGGCGGCCAGCTGCAGTCCAGCGGCTGCCTCTCGCAGCGCCCGGGCACCCTGCCCCTGGTGGACGCGAATGCCGTGGGCCCCTGCCGTGCGGCCACCGAGTCCGAGCTGGGCAACGGCTGCGCCCGCGCGGTGCCCGGCAACAGCGGCGCGCGTTACTACTACCTGCGCGGCACCGGCTGGAACCAGGTGCTGTTCCGCCTGGCCGATGTGGCCGGCGGCGGCGCCGACGTCTACGCCAAGGCCGGGGGCTGGGCCACCGCCCAGGATCACCAGGTGCGCGGTGAAGTCCAGGCCGGCGGCGCCCTGCAACTGAACGTGCCCACCAACGGCCAGGGCTGGATCTACGTCACCGTGGTGCCGCGCGCCGGCTTTGCCGGCGCCAGCCTGCGCGGCATGTACAGCGCCCTGCCCTTCGGCCAGTAAACCCCTCTCGCGCGCCGCCGCGGCGGCGCGCCCTCAGGAGCTCTCTCCCATGAAACTTCGTCTCATCTCCCTGCTCGGCCTGGGCCTGGCCCTGGCTGGTTCTGCCCGCGCCGACCTGACCCTGCTCGACGCCCCCGCCTGGAAGGCCCAGTACGCCCACGCCGGCCACGACAACCTGGCCGACCTGCCCGCCGACACCGTGCTCAATGGCCCGCTGCAACGCCAGGCCGGCCGCCACGGCTACCAGGTGGACAGCACCCAGCACGCGCTCTACGGCTTTGCCGACGGCCAGGGCGGCCTCACGCTCAGCACCGAGGCCGTGCTGGACCGCCTGGAGCTGAATAGCTTCAGCGCCGGCGTCACCGGCCTGGCCGGCTGGGTCAGCGCGCTCGACCTGTTCGGCGAAAGCCGCGAGCACGTGCTGGTGCAGCTGAACCTGACCGACGTGCTGGGTGCGAGCTTCCAGCGCGTGCTGGAGCTCTCCTTCGAGCCGCTGTTCGTGGGCCTGCACAGCACGGCCGCGTTGCAGAGCGTGAGCTTGAGCGTGCTGGACCATGGCGCGCTCGGCCACCTGAGCTATGTCAGCCCGGCCCTCGGCGGCCTCTGGCTCAGCGACGGCCAGGACGGCCCCGGCCAGAACGTGCCCGAGCCCACACCACTGGCCCTGCTGGGCCTGGGCCTGCTGGCGCTGGCCCTTCAGCGCCGCAAGACGCCCGCGGCCTGACGCACCGCCGCCGTGAGCTGCTGCAGCAGCGGCAGCTCCAGGCGCGAGCATTGCCACACCAGCGGCACGTCCTGCGGCAGCTGCGGCGCCAGGTCCAGCAAGCGCCCCGCAGCCAGGGCCTCCTGCACCAGGGGCTCGGGCTGCAGGGCCCAGCCCAGGCCGGCCTCGCAGGCCTGCACGAAGCCCTGGCTGCTGGGAATGGCATGCGCCGGCGGGCGCAGCTCGCGCCGCAGCAGGCGGCGCAGCCAGCGGTATTGCAGTTCGTCCTTGGCGTTGAAGCGCAGCGCTGGCGCCACCGCCAGGCTGCGCGCACTCAACCCCTGCGGGAAGTGGCGCGCCACGAAGGCTGGGCTGGCGCAGGCGCGGTAGCGCAGCCGCCCCAGGCTGAGGCTGCGGCAGCCCTGCAGCGGGCTGAGCCGGGTCGTCACCGCCGCCAGCACCTCGCCGCGCTGCAGGGCCTCGGCGGTATGGCCCTCGTCGTCCACGCGCAAATCCAGCAGCGCCCCGCTGGCCTGGGTAAAGGCGGCGGCCGCCGGCATGAACCAGGTGCTGAGCGAATCGGCATTCACTGCCACCGCCAGGCTCGGGGTCTCGCCACGCGTACCGGGCAGCAAGCCTTGCAGCAGGCCTTGCTCCAGCAGCTCCACCTGCTGCGCGTGGCGCAAGAGCGGCTCGCCCAGCGGCGTGATGCGGCAGGGCCGCGCACGCAGCAGCAGCGGGCCGCCCAGGCGGTGCTCCAGCGCCTTGATGCGCTGGCTCAGCGCCGAGGGCGTCAGGTGCAGGGCGCGCGCGGCGGCGTCGAAGCTGCCTTCGCGCACCACTGCCACCAGGGCGGCGAGCTGGGCGTAGTCGAGTTGCATGGCTTCAGTTTGGCTTCAGCAGCTTTAGAAACTTTGGCTGGATTGCAGCATGCCCCAGAGCGAGCATGGTGGCCATGCAAAACCAACTACCCCATCTGCTGACGGTCGCCCAGGGTTTCGGCCTCGGCCTGAGCCTGATCGTCGCCATCGGCGCGCAGAACGCCTTCGTGCTGCGCCAGGGCCTGCGGCGCGAGCACCTGCTGCCCGTGCTGGCCTTTTGCGCCACGGCCGATGCCCTGCTGGTGGCCCTGGGCGTGTTTGGCGCGGCCTGGATGGGCGCGCGCCTGCCCTGGCTCAGCACCGGCCTGGCCTGGGGCGGTGCGCTCTTTCTGTGCGCCTACGGCCTGCGCGCGCTCCACCGCGCGGCGCGCGCCGGTGCCAGCCTGCAGGCCGCGCAGCAGGGCGCCGGCAGCCGCCGCGCCGCGCTGGCGCAGGCCGCTGCCTTCACCTTGCTGAACCCGCATGTCTACCTGGATACCGTGCTGCTGCTCGGCGGCGTGGGCGCGCAACAGCCGCCCGCGCTGCAGCCGGCCTTCGTGGGCGGGGCGGCGCTCGCCAGCCTGCTCTGGTTCGGCGCCCTGGGCTTTGCCGCCCTGCGCCTGGCCCCCTGGCTGGCGCGCCCAGCCACCTGGCGCGCGCTGGACACGGCCATGGGCCTGCTGCTACTCAGCCTGGGGCTGGGCCTGATTCGACAGGCGTAAAAAAGCCCGGCCGAGGCCGGGCTGGGAGCAAGGGGGCGGCGCGCTTAGAAGCGGTGCACCATGTTGACCGACAGGGCGCTGGCGTCGCGGCCCGGCTTGTCGGTGAAGCCGTACAGCAGGCCCTGCGAGTAGGGCAGGATCTGCTGCACTTCCTTGTTGTCCACGTAGCTGCCCGACAGCCAGATCGAGGTGCGCTTGCTCTTGATGTGCTCCAGCGCCAGGCCGGCAATCGCGGCATCGGCATTGATGGCGCGCTTGTCGTTGTACACGCCGTAGCTGGCCACCAGCTTGTGCGTCGGGTTGATCTTGTAGTGCACGCCCACATAGCTGAGCGAACCATCGAAACCGAGCGCGGTGGCGATCTGCGAGCCATAGGCCAGGAAGGCCGGCTTCAGCGAGGCCGGGATGGCCGTGCTGGCATTCAGCGTGGCGCGCAGCTGGGCGCCCAGCACCGGGTGCAGGTCCTTGGCACGGATCCACTGACCCCAGAGCTTGAAGGGACCGGTTTCGTAGCTGGCGCCGATCATGGTGTTCTCGAGCGAATCCAGGCCTTCGGAGGTCTTGCGGCGCTGGTGCGCGATGCCGAAGTCGAAGCCGCCGATCTCGTAACCGGTGCTGATGCCCCAGAAGCGGCCGTTGCCTACTTCTTTCTCGTCCGGCGAGTACATGGCGTTGAGGCGGAAACCGCCCATCTCGGCCACGTACTGGATCGAGTTGTCAATGCGCACTTCCAGGCCGGTGGGCACGGTGAGCGTGGCGAAGGCGTTGCCCACATTGCCTGCCTGGTGCGGGTCAAAACGGCCGAAGGTGGCAAACACCGGGCTGTACTGGCGACCCAGCGACACCGCGCCGGCCGGCGTGACGGCCGCCACCCAGGCCTGGCGGTGCCAGAAGCGGTTGTTCAGCGAGGCCTGCAGCGAGGCACCCAGCTGCGGCACCAGCTGATCGCGGATGGTGTTGGGGATGTCGACCAGCACGCGCGCCGGCAGGGCCGTGCCGCTGATGGGCGTCTGCTGGTTCTGCGAGCCGGTGTCCGCGTAGAGCTGATGTTCGATCTGGAACATCGCCTTCCAGCCCGGCGCGATTTCTTCGGTGCCCTTCAGGCCCAGACGCGAACCCAGCTGGGTGCCGCTGGAGACGAAGGTGCGCTTGCCGCTGCCATAGCCTTCGATGCTGGTGACGCCGACGTCCAGGATGCCGTAGAGCTGGACCGAACTCTGCGCCTGCACGGCGCCGGCCGCCAGGGCCAGAAGGCTGAGTGCGATGTGCTTCATGGTGGGAACTCCTGCCTTCGCGATCATTGGACCCAGCCCTTGGCCTTCAGGGCCTCGTGCATGGCGACGCCGAACTTCTCATGCGCGGCCACGGAGGGGTGCACGCCATCGGCAAACATGGAGTTGGCCGGCGTCACGCCGGCCGGCAGCACGCGCAGGAAGGGGTTGCCGGCCGAACCGGCCGGGGCCGCGGTGACAAAGCAGAACGAGCTGCTGCTGCCCAGCGCCGCCGGCACGTTGCAAACCGGTGCCTGCACGTTGACGAAGCCATTGGCGGCCGGATTGCCGTACCAGTTGGAAGCGAGCGCGCCGGCATCGAACAGCAGCACGCCCGGATCCATCAGCTCGACTTCCTTCTTGATCTGCGCGTTGTACGCGCCGCTCAGGGCCGTCAGCAGGGCCTGGGTGGAGGCACCACCGGCCACGCCGAAGGGGGTCTGAGCGGCATTCGGGATGGTCATCAGGACCACGCGCTGGGCACCCGCGGCCTTGACACGCTTGACCTGGGCGATCGCCGCCAGGCCGGCCTGCTCCATCTCGATGACGTACTTGGCAACGATGAGCTGGGTCTCGGCCGTGGTGAGCGCGCGCCCGGCGGCCACGCTGGCGGCGGCAATGTCATTGCCAGCCAGCGTGGCGTTGAAGAACACGTCGTTGGCGCCACCCCAGATCACGACCAGGTCGGTGGGGTTGAAGTTGCCCTTGGCCAGCGCGCGATCGATCTGCGTCACCAGCGGCACGGCGGCTTGCGCGGTGCAGGCGCCGGCCGCATTGGGGTTGCAACCCACGCCAGGCACCTTGGCCACACGGGCGCCGCCCTGGGCGTAGTTGGTGGCATTGGCGGCGCTGTTGGCACCGTTGCTGGCGGCCACGGGGCTGGCCGAGCCGACCTCGAAGCGCTCGGGCGCGATGGTGGTGCCCAGGCGCCGTGCCAGCACCTCCACCCAAATTTCACCCGGGCTGTTGGTGAACTTGCCCACCAGATCGGCCGCCGCCTTGGGCACGCCGGCCTGGCTTTGCAGGATCAGCGAATTGCCACGCGAGTAGGCGCCGCCGTCCGTCAGGCTGTCGCCGAAGGCGATCAGACGGGTGGTGGTGGTGGTGCTGGGGGGCGGTGGGCTGTTTTCTCCGCCGCCGCAGGCGGCCAGGGCCGCCAGGGCTACGGCACACAGGCCGAGCTTGAACTTCATGCAGGTCTCCAGGGTGCCAGGACCGGCGCCGGCCGGTCTCCATCGAATGGGTGAAGCATGCCTTCCGTGCGGACCCCGCCCGGCCCGGCTGTGGCGTCTTCGCCCCTAGGACAATCCCCAGCCATGCCCCTGTTCACCTGGCGCCTGCTGTGCGCCCTGCTCACCCTGCTGGTGAGCTGGCTGGCCCTGAGCCCCGCCCCGCCCGACCTGGCCAGCACCGGCTGGGACAAGGCCAACCACGCCTTCGCCTTTGCCGCGCTGAGCTTCGTCAGTAGGCAAGGCTGGCCCCGGGCCGCGCGCTGGCGCCACGCGGCGGCCTGGCTGGCCTACGGCCTGCTGATCGAGCTGCTGCAGACCCAGCTGCCGCCGCGCCAGGGCGAGGCGGCCGATTGGCTGGCCGACGCCATCGGGATCGGCCTGGGGCTGGGTCTTTCCGCGTTGCTGAACAAGCTCAGCGGGCGAGCGCGGGCAGGATGAGGCCGCTGCAGGCCCCCAGGCCGATGCGGCGCGCACCCGGGCGCTCGGCGTAGGCGCGCAGGCTGAGTTCGTCGCCGTCCTGCAGAAAGGTGCGGGTCTCGCCTTCACCCAGGTCGATCGGCTGACGGCCGCCCTGGGTCAGTTCCAGCAGGGAGCCGGCCTGCTCGGGCAGCGGGCCGGAAATGGTGCCGGTGCCGAGCAGATCGCCGGGCTGCAGATTGCAGCCATTGCTGGCGTGGTGGGTCAGCAGCTGGGCGGCCGTCCAGTACATATGGCGCATGTTGCTGCAGGCCAGGCGCGTGGGGCCGCGGCCGGCGGCGCGCTGTGCGGCGGTGTGAATCCAGACCTCCAGCTGCAGGTCCACGCCCCCCGCCACTTCATTGGCGTTGTGCTGCAGATAGGGCAGCGGACGCGGATCGTCGGCCGGACGCTCCATCGGGCAGCGGAACGGGGCCAGCGCTTCCCACGTGACCACCCAGGGCGCGACCGTGCTGCCGAAGTTCTTGGCCAGGAAGGGACCGAGCGGCTGGTACTCCCAGGGCTGGATGTCGCGCGCCGACCAGTCGTTGAACAGGCTCAGGCCGAACAGATGCTCCTCGGCGCGCTCGATCGGGATCGGCTCGCCCAGTTCATTGCCCTGCGCCACCCACAGGCCCAGTTCCAGCTCATGGTCCAGGCGCTGGCTGGGGGCGTACTGCGGCACCTCGTCGTTCGGGCCCTTGCGCTGGCCCCAGGGGCGGCGCAGCGGCGTGCCACTCACCACGATGCTGGACGCACGGCCGTGGTAGCCGATCGGCACCCATTTGTAGTTGGGCAGCAGCGGGTTGTCCGGGCGGAACAGCTTGCCGACGGTGACGGCGTGGTGGATGCCGGCATAGAAGTCGGTGTAGTCGCCGATGCGCGCGGGCAGGCTGAACTCCAGCGCGGATTGCGCCACCAGCGCGCCCTGCAGGCGCGCCTGCTGCGGGCTGCCTTCGCGCAGGGCGTCGAAGAGGGCCTGGCGCAGCGCGCGGCGCGCGGCCACGGGCTGGGCCATCAGGGCATTCAGGTCGCCGCGCGCCAGCGGGTCCAGCAGCACCTGCACGGCACTGCTCCAGCGCCCGGCGCTGGCGGCCGCGGCCAGGTCGAGCGCCTGGTCGCCGATGGCGACGACGATGCGCCAATCCTGCTGCGTGCCGGCACGGCGCGCACGCGCATAGGGCAGGTTCTGCAGCGGGAAGTCGGTGTCGACCGCGTTGGCGCTGGCCACCCAGCTCTGGGCGGCGGGGTCGTGGGTGAAGTCAAGGGATTGCATGCAGCTCTCCGGTCGGTGCGGGCTCACTCTGGGCAGGTCTCAATCAAGTGGCACCGTGGAACCGGCTCTGCCGGGCCACAGGTGCCGCCCCCTGGGGGGAGGCGCGTCAGCGCTTCGGGGGGGCTACCTGGTGCTCGGATTGAAGTGGTCGGCCAGGCCGGCCCAGCATTGGTCGTAGTTCGATTCGAGCATGGCGCCGCCGCCCAGCGCAAAGGGCGTGGGGCGCAGGCGCAGCCGGGTCTCGAACATGAAGGCCAGGGTGTGATCGAGCTTGTGCGGCTTCAGGTCCGCGGCCGAGGCCCCGGCAAAGGCGTCGGTGTCCGGACCGTGCGGCACATAGGCGTTGTGCAGGCTGGCGCCGCCGGGCTTGAAGCCTTCGGGCTTGGCGTCGTACTGGCCGTAGACCAGACCCATGAACTCGCTCATGACGTTGCGGTGGTACCAGGGCGGGCGGAAGGTGTTCTCGGCCACCATCCAGCGCGGCGGGAAGATCACGAAGTCCGCATTGGCCCAGCCCGGGGTGTCCGAGGGCGAGGTCAGCACCGTGAAGATGCTGGGATCGCAGTGGTCGAAGCTGACGGTGTTGATGGTGTTGAAGAGGCGCGTGTCGTACTTGTAGGCGTAGAGGTTGCCGTGCCAGGCCACCACATTGAAGGGGCTGTGCGCCTGCTCGCTGCACCAGAAGTGGTTGTCCTGCTTCTTGACGATCTCGTAGGGGCCGGCGGCATCCTCGAAGGCGGCCACGGGCACCAGGAAATCGCGCGGGTTGGCCAGGCCGTTGGAGCCAATGGGCCCAAGTTCGGGCAGGCGGAAAGCGGCGCCATGGTTTTCGCAGACATAGCCGCGCACCGGGCCGTCCACATCCACCTTGAAGGCCACGCCGCGCGGCACCACGGCGATCTCGCCGGGCTCCACCGCGAGGCAGCCGAACTCGGTGCGGATCTGCAGCACGCCCTGCTGCGGCACGATCAGCATCTCGCCGTCGGCATTCACCATCGCACGGCGGCCCATTGCGCGGTCGGCCACATACAAGTGCACGGCGATGCCCACGCCGGCGTCCGGATCGCCATTGACGGCGTAGCTGCGCATGCCGTCCACGAAGTCCAGCCCGGGTTGGGCCCAGGGCAGCGGGCCCCAGCGCAGCGGTTGCGGTGGGCTGGCTTTCACGTTGGCGGCGCCACTCAGCCACAGCGGCTGCGTGTAGGCCTCGTAGCGCCCCGCCACCACTGAGGGCTGGCGGCGGTACATCCAGGTGCGCAAGTTCACCGCGCGCGGCGCCGTAAAGGCGGTGCCTGAGAGCAGTTCGGCGTACAGGCCGTAGGGGCAGCGCTGCGGGCTGTTCTGGCCGGCCGGCAGCGCGCCGGGCAGGGCCTCGCTGACATGCTGGTTGCCGAAACCGGCAAGGTAGGACAGAGAACTCATGGCAGTCCAGAGGGAGTGGTAGGCGGCGGGCCGGAATTCTGCCATTCCAAATTCATTCGTCTATCTAGAATCTGCGCATGAATCCTTCGCGCGCCCGTGGCATCCAGAGCATCGAGGTCGGCGGCACCCTGCTGCGCGCGCTGATGGATGCCGGCGGCAGCCTGGCGCTGAAGGATCTGGCGCAGGCCGCGGGCATGCCGCCCGCCAAGGCCCATGCCTATCTGGTGAGCTTCTGCCGGCTCGGGCTGATCGAGCAGCCGGTCGAAGGCGGCCCCTATGCGCTGGGGCCCACCGCGCGCGAGCTTGGCCTCATCAGCCTGCAGCAGCACGACCCGGTGCGCCTGACCAGCGAACAGCTGGAGCCCCTGGCCCAGCAGCTCGGCATGACGGTGGGCCTGGCCGTCTGGGGCAACCAGGGCCCGACGGTGCTGCGCGTGGCGCACCCACCCGCCCCCGTGCACATCCACCTGCGCCACGGCAGCGTGCTCAGCGTGGCGGACAGCGCCAGCGGCCGCGTGCTGGCGGCCGCTCGAGCCTGGGACGAGGTGGGCCGGCATTGGCGCGGCCAGGCCAGCGCCGGCCGGTTGATCCTGGAAACCGTGCAGCAACAGGGTTGGGCCCTGAGCGACGAGGCCCTGGCGCCCGGCGTGGCGGCCGTGGCCGTGCCGGTGCACAACGCCGCGGGTCGGGTCGAACTGGCGCTGGTGGCGTTGGCGCCTCGTCAGCAGTGGCTGGAAGCTCCCGGGCGGCCACAGGGCGTCGCCCTGGAGCAGTTGCTGCGCACCGCGCAGGCCTGCTCGGCCCAGTTGGGTTACACGCCCAGGCGCATCTCGCGCAGCAGCGCGGTTTCCTCGGCCGGGCCGTAGAAAAGCGGATACAGGCTGCGCGCCTGCGCGGCCAGGTCCGCCCGGCCTCCCATGGTTTCGATGTCGCGCCGCATCTCGTCGAGCGGCTTGCACATCAGCACCGCGGGGGCGTTGACGGCCGGATCGAGGCGCTCGCCGGCCAGCAGGCGGGAGCCCAGCATGCGCCGGTAGAAGGGGGAATGACGCGGATGGACCTCAAAGACGATCAATTCGGCCTTTTCGATCCGGTGCGCGTACAGATAGGCCATATGGAAAAGGCGCGCCAGCACGGGCTTGGACTCGGTGCCGCCATCGACGGCCAGCCGCGTGAACTCGCACAAGCGCTGCTGCTCGCGCAGCGCGCGCAGCTCTTCCGGGAACACCGCATCGGCCGCCAAGCCCGCCGGGCCGTCCATACGCACCGTCAGGGTGCCCACCACCTGTTCGCCCTCGCGCACCCGCAGACTGGCCAGGCCATCGGCCGCCATCTCCAGGGGGGTGACGCGCAAGCCGCGCTGACCATAGCGCCGGCCCACCAGGGCCTGGTTGGCCAGCCAACCCGCGCTGCCCTGCACGCGTTCGGCCGCAAATCGTTCAAGGGGGGGCGCGGCGGGAGCCAGCCAAGCCTCCAGCGCCCCCAAGGGGCCTGCTTCTTCTCTGCTGGAATCGCTCATTACTGCCTCGCTCGCCAATCCCTCGGAAGACAGAGGGAACCGCAATGTAGCCGGCAAGCGTGAATTTATTGACGGAATAAGCCCGGGAATCCCCTGATGCAAGGCCTATTCGCAACAACGGCCCTGCACGCAGGGCCGTTTCTGCTACGAGCAATTACTTCTGCAGGCGTTTCGCTGCCAGGCGGCGCATATTGCGCATCGAGATGCGGTGATATTCGACCACCTGCAGCAGACCACGGCGGTGGAAATCCAGCACCTTGGCGTCTTCCAGCTTGGCGAATTTCTCGTCGTTGATGGCCAGGAAACCATCGACTTCGATTTTCTGGCCGCCTTCCATCGAGGCCTCGAAACGCATCGGCTCGAGGATGCCGGCTTCGTCCAGCGCCTCGCACACCAAGCGGGTGCGCTCGACCTCAGTCTCGTAGCTCTCCAGGAACTTCAGCACCGACTGGGTGAACTCGGTCGGCTCGCCCTTGTCGTCGAACATCGGCTGCCCCTCGGTCTGCGAGAAGCCTTCCCACTGGTCGTCCATGCACACCACCATCTGCTCGCCGTTGTCCAGGCGGGCCATGGCGAAGGGGTAGCGGCGCAGGTAGGCGGGGGCGTACTCGGCGTCCCAGGTGCCGTCTTCCTTGATGAACAGGTTTTCGCCGTTCTGCAGGCCCAGCACGGCCAGCGGCATCAGCGGCGCGGGCTTGCCATCCTGGCCCTGACCGGCGCGCACGAACACGATGGGGAAGTTCTGGCAGGCATCGGCGAACTCGATGACGTTCAGGAACATCGAGTTCAGGCTCTTGGCCGGGTTCAGGTTGATCAGATCCTGGCGCACGCGCAGGTTGCGGTGCTGGGCACGGTCCAGAGCGACCAGGCTGCGGTACATCGGGGGGAGTTGCATGGGATTTCTCTCAGATAAGGGCCGAATGTCGGCGCCGTGGCGCCGTGCTGGAGGCTCAGGCGAGTCGGGTGGCCAAGACCTTGTCCACCCGCTTGCCGTCGAGGTCGACGACCTCGAAGCGCCAGTCCTCCCACTCCACCGCGTCGGCCGTGCGCGGCAGGTGCCCCAGCAGCAGCATGATCATGCCGGCCAGGGTGTTGTATCGCCCGCGGTCTTCCTCGGGCAGTTCCTTCAGTCCGAGCCGGTCTTTCAGTTCCGGCACGGGAATCAAGCCATCGATGAGCCAGCTGCCGTCGGCGCGCTGCACCGCCCAGGCCTCGCCGTCGCTGGGCGCATTGAACTCGCCGGCAATCGCTTCCAGCAGGTCGCGCAGGCCGATCACGCCCTGCACCTCGCCGTATTCGTCGACGACGAACACGAGCGGGGCATCGCTGGCGCGGAAATGCTCCAGCAGTTCCATACCCGACAGGGTTTCGGGCACGAACACCGGCGGATCCAGCGTGTCGGCCAGATTCAGGGGCAGGCCCGCCAGCGCACGCGCCAGCAGGCCCTGGGCGGTGACGACACCCAGCACATCGGACAAATCGCCCCGGCACACCGGGTAGCGGCTGTAGCCATGCGCCTGCAGCACCGCCAACACCTGTTCGGGTGTCGCATCGGCATCTAGCCAGGCAATTTCGGCGCGCGGAATCATCATGGAGCCGATCTGGCGCTCGTCGAGGCGGAAGACGTTGCGCACCATCTGGTGCTCGCTCTCCTCGATCACGCCGGCGTCCAGGCCCTCCTCCAGGCTGGCGGCAATCTCTTCTTCCGTGACGCTGCGCTGGCCCTGGTCCTTCAGCCCCAGCAGGCGCAGCGTGGCCTCGGTGCAAAAGGTCAGCAGGCGCACGAAGGGCCGGGTCAGCGTGGAAATCGCCTCCATCGGCTTGGCCACCAGGCGGGCGATCAGCTCCGGATAGAGCTGCCCCAGACGCTTGGGCACCAGCTCGCCGAACACGATGGTCAGGAAGGTGATGATGAGCACCACCAGGCCGGTCGCGGTCAGGTTGGCGCTCTTCTCGGTGAAGAAGGGGAAGCCACGCTCCAGCCATTCCGAGAGCGGGCCGGAAAAGGCCGCCTCACCGACGATGCCGTTCAGCACCCCGATCGAGGTGATGCCGATCTGGATGGTGGAGAGGAACTTGGTCGGGTTGTCGTGCAGGGCCAGCGCGGCGCTGGCGCCGTGCTCCCCGGCCTCCACCATCACCTGCAGGCGGGCCTTGCGGCTGGCCGTCAGGGCCATCTCCGACATGGCAAACCAGCCGTTCAGCAGGATCAGGAAAAGAAGTAGCGCGGTATCCATTCAGTGCGGCGCCGCGGCGGCGCCAGAAAAAAGCGCCGGCAGGCGGCGCGGGGCGCATTCTCTCAGCCTCGGGTGGGCGGGCCGAACCAGGGTTCCCCCGCCCCCACAATGCGCGGCCATGGATTGGCTCATCGGTGATTTGCAGGGCTGTGACGACGCCCTCGGGCGGCTGCTGGCCGCGGTGGATTTCTCGCCCTCGCGCGACCGGCTCTGGCTGCTGGGCGACCTGGTCAGCCGCGGGCCCCAGTCGCTCGCCACGCTGCGGCGCGTCGTCGCCCTGGGCGCCCAGGCCGTGCTGGGCAACCACGACCTGCACCTGCTGGCGGTGGCGGCCGGCGTGCGCAAGGCCAAGAAGAGCGAGCAGCTCGATGCCCTGCTGCAGGCCCCCGACCGCGAGCTGCTGCTGGACTGGTTGCGCGCGCGCCCCCTGGTGGCCCAGGCGCCGGGCTGGCTGCTGGTGCACGCCGGCCTGCTGCCCGGCTGGTCGGCCGAGCAGGCGCTGGCCCTGTCGGCCGAAGTCGAGGCGCTGCTGCGCGACCCGCAGGCCCTGTCCGCGTTCTGGCCGCAGATGTACGGCAACCAGCCCGATCTGTGGCGCGACGAACTCCAGGGGCCCGAGCGCCTGCGCACCATCATCAACGCCTGCACCCGGTTGCGCTTCGTGGACCTGGGCGGCCGCATGGACTTCGAGACCAAGGAGGGCGCCGATGCCGCCCCGCCCGGCCTGCTGCCCTGGTTCGAGCACCCCCAGCGCGCCAGCCGCGGCACGCCGATCGCCTTCGGCCACTGGAGCACGCTGGGCCTGATCAACCAGCCGGACCTGCTGGCGCTGGACACCGGCTGCGTCTGGGGCGGCTGCCTGAGTGCCGCCCGCATCGACGGCGGCCGCCGCGAGATCGTGCAGGTGCGCTGCGAGCAGGCGCAAAAGCCGGGCTGAGCGCCGGCTGAGTGACAATGCGCGCCCTTCGCGCGGAGGCTTGGGGGAGTGGTTTAACCCAGCAGTCTTGAAAACTGCCGGCTCGCAAGGGCCCGTGAGTTCGAATCTCACAGCCTCCGCCACGTGGACTACCTCTCGTTGAACGGTCCCCAAGTTGCGCCCTGACCTCGCCCGGCCAGCCCGCCGAACCCTGGCCCTGATGCTGTTGCTGGCGTCCTCGCTGGCGCAGGCGCAGACCGTCCAGATCGAGTACCGCGACAAGCCGCCCTACAGCTACACCGAACGGGGCCGGCCGGCGGGCTTCCTCTTGCTGCGCACCATCGAGCTCTTGGAGCAGGCCAAGGTGGAGGCCGAGTTCCTGGAGGTGCCGGTCAAGCGCATCCTGCAGGACATCGAAGGCAACCAGGCGCCGATCTGCTCGCCCAGTTGGTACAAGCTCCCTGAGCGGGAGAAGTTCGCGCGCTTTTCCTTGCCCATCCACCAGGACAAGCCCCACGTGGTGCTGGCCCATGCGCAGGCGGCCAAGGCCATCCAGCGCCATGCGAAGCTCAGCGCCCTGTTTGCCGACCCGCAGTTGACGCCGGGCTTGCTGGACGGTGTCTCCTATGGCGCGGAGCTGGACCAGGCCCTGGCCCAGACGCGCAAGCCGGCGGTGCGAGCCCGCCTGAACCCGGGGCAGTTGGCCCGGATGATCGCGGCGCAGCGGGCCGACTACATGCTGATCGACCAGGAAGACCTGGGCTGGCTGCGCAATGACCCCGAGTTCAACAGCCTGAACCTGGTGCGCTTCGAGTTTCCGGATATGCCTGCCGGCCTGCTGCGCTACCTGATGTGCTCACGCCAGGTCGACCCCGCCGTGCTGGAGCGGGTCAACCAGGCCATCCGTCAGCGCCTGCCGGAATTGGCCGGCCGGGGCTGAACCCGCTTCAGCTGCGCCCCGCGCGCCGCAGCCAACCCCACGCGACGGCGAAGGGCAGCGCCGAGCGCGGCCGGTAGGGCGTGCACCACAGCCCGCCGTGGCAGGCCTGGTCCATGAACAGCTCGAAGGGGTGGGCCAGCTCCACGCGCGGATCGGCCGCGCCGCGGTCGGTGCGCAGGTCGTGCACCCAGAGCGCGGCCATCAAGGCGTTGGTGGTCTCGGGCTCGAAGACCTCGATGCCAAAGCTGGAGGCGCCGGCAAAGCCGGCGGCCAGGGCGGGGTTCTTGATGACGGAGGCGGTCACCGTCGAGGGCGCGATGTTCAGGCTGACGCGGTGGCCGAGTGAGCGCGCCCACAGCGCGCGCCACTGCTGCAAGCGCTTGGCCAGCGCGTAGTTGGGCCCCTGCTCCAGCACCAAGCTGTCCACCAGGCCGTAGCGGCGCCCCTGCGGCCCCTGCAGCAGGCACTCCACATTGGGCTGGAAGAAGCGCTCGCCCGCCGCCAGGTGCAGGGGCTTTTGCAGGCTGCGCGTCAGCAAGGGCCGTGCGGCGTACATGCGCTGCGAGGCCTGGGCCGTCAGCTCGGGAATGGCGAACACATCCGTGGGCGTGGCCAGATAGGCCAGGCTGCTGGCGGGTTGCGCGCGCAGCAGGGCCGAGGCCACCATGTCCATCGCCAGGCTGACGCGCAGATGCCGCTCGCCGTCTTGGTAGGCCAGACAGGCCAGGTCGAGCGGGCGGTCGAAGCTGCGCAGCCAGGCGGCAACGCGCGGCGCATCCTGCAGCAGGTCGACCCCAGCTTGGGCGGTCCAGTCGGCGCGCGCCGTGCTGCTGCTGCGGATCGGCAGGTGCAGCTGGGCGTTGCCAACCAGCACGCGGTCCGCCACGCGGGCCCAGACTTCGGGGCGGTCCACATCCACCGCATACAGATTGGCGCGCCAGCGGCAGAGCCAGCGCAACGGGCCGGCCTCGCTGGCAGCCCCCAGCAGGGCGATATGGCGGTCCGACAGGTCGAACCACTCGGGGTGGCGCACGCAGCGTCCCAGGGCCTTGGCGGCGCTGGCTTCGATGATGCCGTTCTCGACCCAATCGAGCAGCTGGCGCAGGAGTGCATCGCCGTGCAGCTGCTGGCCCTTGTAGGGCACGGTCCAGGGTTGCACGGAACTGGCGCCCGCGCCCTTGAGGGTCATGGTGCCCAGCGGCCAGCCTTCGGGCTGCTCCAGGGCCTGAGCCAGCGGGCGCGACTGGCCTTGGGAATCGTCCCAGACCAGGGTCTGCCAGGCCGCCTGCAAGCCAGCGCGCGCACTGGCCAGGGCGGCCTCGGGCTGCGGCACGGCAGCCTCGATCAGCTGGCGGAAGTAGGCGGGGTAGCGGCGGCGCCAACGCGTTTCGGCCTCGGCCGCCTGGGCGGCGCGGCCCTGATCGAGCGCACGCAGGGCCGCCGCCACGATGCGCGCGCCGGCGGCCGTGCTGCTGCGCGAGCCGTCCGCCTGACGAGGAAATTCGATGCCCATGAAGGTGTGCTGGCGCGCCTGAGTCGGAAGCCGATGAGCCTAGCGCAAGCCCCTAGGGCGGCCGATGCAGAACCCGACCGGCGGCGTGACAGCCTGCCGGGGTACGCCAGTCCTTCAGGCCAACCGGCCCGCCTGGAAGTCCTGCACCGCCTGCAGCAGCTCGGCCTGGGTGTTCATCACGAAGGGGCCGTACTGCGCAATCGGTTCGCCCAGCGGCCGTCCGGCAATGAGCAGCAGGCGCGCGCCCTGTTCGCCGGCCTGCAGGCGCACACCGTCGCTGCCCGGCGTGTTGGCCAGGATGGCCATGCGCTGCGCCGGCACGCTGCAGCCGGTGTCGAAGCGCAGGCTGCCGCGGTAGACGTAGGTGAAGGCGTTGTGGCTCTCGGGCAGGGCCTGCTCGAAGCGCGCGCCCGGGGCCAGCTCGATGTCCAGGTAGAGCGGCTCGGTGTGCTCGCGCTGCACGGCGCCGGCCACGCCCTGGCTGTGGCCGGCGATGACGCGCACGCGCACGCCTTCCAGCTGCAGCTCGGGGATCTCGGCGGCGGGGATGTCGCGGTACCAGGGGGCGCGCATCTTGTCGCGCGCCGGCAGGTTGAGCCAGAGCTGGAAGCCTTCCATGCGCCCTTCCTCCTGCTCGGGCAGTTCGGAGTGGATGACGCCACGGCCGGCCGTCATCCACTGCACGCCGCCGCTCTGCAGCAGGCCCTCGTGGCCGACCGAGTCGCGGTGCCGCATGCGCCCCTCGAGCATGTAGGTGACGGTCTCGAAGCCGCGGTGCGGGTGGTCGGGAAAGCCGGCGATGTAGTCGTCGGCCCGGTCCGAACCGAAGGCGTCGAGCATCAGGAAGGGGTCGAGGCGGCGCTGCAGGTTCTGGGTCAGCACGCGGGTGAGCTTGACGCCGGCACCGTCCTGGGTCGGCTGGCCGGCGATCAGGGTCTCGACCGCGCGCGGTCGTTGCAGGGTCGGCGTGCTCATGGGGCGCTCCTTATTGGGTCAAAGCGGGTTGGGTCAGTTGTTCGATTTGCGCACGGGCCTGGGCCAGGCCGTTGGCTTGCGCCTCGGGGCCCATGTTCAGGCCTTCGGCGTAAATGAATTCCACATCGGTGATGCCCAGGAAGGCCAGCATCGTGCGCAGATAGGGAACCATGGTGTCGGCCGGCTGGTCGCGGTGGATGCCGCCGCGTGCCGTCACCACATAGACCTTCTTGCCCTGCAGCAGGCCCACTGGGCCCTGCGCGGTGTAGCGGAAGGTGACGCCGGCCTTGGCGATGGCGTCGATCCAGTGCTTCAGCTGGGCAGGGATGCCGAAATTGATCATCGGCACGCCCAGCACCAGCACATCGGCTGCCTGCACCTGCTCGATCAGCGCCTGATCCAGCGCGGCCCGCTCGGCCTGCGCCGGGCTGCGTTGCTCGGCCGGGGTGAACAGGGCCTGCAGGGCTTCCTCGTCCAGCGCCGGGTGGGGGTGTTGCACCAGGTCGCGCACCTGCAGCGTGCTGTCGGGCTCGGCGACCCGCAGGCGCTGCACCAGCTCGGCGGCCAGGCGGGTCGAGAAGGAGCCCTCGCCGTTCTGCACGGGGCGGGCGCTGGAGTTGATTTGCAGGATGTTCATGGTCGGGCTCCGTTGGGTTGGCAGGCCTTGTTGGCCATGACTGAACTCTATGGAGAACCAATCTGCGGAAAAAGCCGGCAAACTGCACAACATCGTTCCATCAATAGAACAATGAAGCCATGAACACCGATGCCGACGACCTGCTGGTGTTTGCCCGCGTGGTGGAGTCCGGCAGCCTGAGCCGCGCGGCGGAGCGCCTGCAGTGCCCGAAGTCCACCGTCTCGCGCCGCCTGACTGCGCTGGAGCGGCGGCTGGGCGAGAAGCTGCTGCAGCGCACCACGCGCCGGCTCACGCTGACCGAGTTCGGCCAAGGCGTGCTGGAACACGCGCGCGCCCTGAGCAGCGAGGTGGACGCAGCCCTGGCCCTGGCCCTGCACCGCCAGCAGCGGCCCAGTGGGCGGCTGCGCGTCTCGATGCCGGGGGATTTCGCCACCCAGGCCCTGGGCGGCATGCTGAACGCCTTCGTGCAGGCCTACCCCGAGGTGCAGCTGGAGCTCGACCTGTCGCCGCGCCGCGTCGACCTGATCGCCGAGGGCTATGACCTGGCGGTGCGCATGGGCAGCCTGCCGGCCGACTCGCAGCTCGGCGCGCGCCGCCTGGCCTTGATCGAGAACGGGCTCTACGCCGCGCCCGACTACCTGGCCCAGCAGGGCGAGCCACAGCGCCCCGAGGGCCTGCTGCAGTTGCAGGGGCTGATGATCCTGGGCCGCAACGGCGAACCCTGGCCCTGGACGCTGACCCGCGGCGAAGGGCCAGGCGCCGAGACCTGGCAGGGCCTGCCGCTGCGGCGCACCCTGATCAACGCCCCCGACGCCTTGATGCGCATGGCCTGTGCCGGCCTGGGGGTGACGGCCGTGGGCCTCCACTACGCTCGCGCCGACGTAGAAGCCGGCCGGCTGCGCCGTGTACTGCCGGACTGGTGCCTGCCCCCCACGGCCTGCTGGGCCGTGTTTCCCGAGCGGCGCCTGATGCCGCTGCGCACGCGCGTCTTCATCGAGGCCATGGCCGAGACGCTGGCCAGTTGCAGCGCGGCGCGCGCTCAGGCCGACTGAGGCCGGCGCCCCTCCAGCAGGTCCACGCTGGCGCGCGTGCCCTCGTACAGGCGGTCGAACAGGCTGCGCACCCGCGGCACCTTGCGCAGCTCGGGCCGCGTCAGCAGCCAGAGCTCGCTGCGCCACTCGCGCGGCGGCTCGAACACGCGGCGCAGCTCGGGGTGGCTGTCGCCCAGGTAGCAGGGCAAGGCCCCCAGGCCGACGCCAGCGCAGACCAGGCTGTAGACGTTCATCAGGCTGTTGGTGCGCACCGCCACCCGCCCCTCCAGGCCCTGCTGGCGCAGCCAGGTGGCGGAATCCAGATGGGCCAGGTGCTCGTCCACCCCCACCCAGGGCCAGGCCTCCCACTGGCCGGCCTGCACGCCGCCCAGGCGCACGCTGCGGTACACCGTGGCGTCCACCCGCGCCAGGCGCCGGCCCACCAACTGCTCCGGCGGTGGGCCGCCGGTGCGCAAGGCCACGTCGGCCTCGCCCTTGAGCAGGTCGAAGCGGCGCGGATCGGTGCTGACATGCACCTGCACCCCTTCCAGCGCCTGGTACTGGGCCAAGAGCGGCGGCAGCAGGGCGTGCATCAGGGTGTCGCCCGTGGTCAGGCGCAGCACGCCACCGGGCCAGGAGTCGCGCGTCAGCAGGCGGTCGGTCAGGCGCGCCACCTCGCGCTCCAGGCCGCGTGCCACCGCCACCAGATCGGCCCCGGCCGGCGTGCACTGGTAGCCGCTGCGGCGGCGCTCGAACAGGGTCAGCCCCAGTTCCTGCTCCAGCGCCGCCAGGCGCCGGAACACCGTGGCGGCGTTCAGGCCCAGGCTCTCGGCCGCGCCGGCCAGGCCGCCGGCGCGCTCCACATGCAGCACCAGGCGCAGCGCGTCCCAATCGGGCGTGGCGGAACGGATTCGCGGCGGGGCGTCCATGGCAGGCCTTTCTTGCACGAGTGTCGAAATTCATTGCAATTTTGCAAGTGCACGAGGCCTGCGGAATTTCGACACTGGCGACCTTCCTTGCAGCACCGCACCGCCATGAACCCCGTCGCCGCCTTCCAGCCCGCCCGGCCCAGCGAGATCGACCGCCTGGTCGCCGAATACCCGCTGGCCCTGGTGATTACCGCCGCTGCCGACGGCAGCCCGCAGGCCACGCCGCTGCCCCTGGTGCTGCAGCGCGACGCTCAAGGCGAGGGCGTGCTGGTGGGCCATTTCTCGCGCAAGAACCCGCAGCTCGACCTGATCCGCCAGCAGCCGCGCGGCCTGGTGGCCTTCAGCGGCGCGCAGGGCTATATCGCCACCAGCTGGTTCAGGGACCGCCGCTACGCCCCGACCTGGAACTACGAGGCCGTGCACTTCACGGTGGACATCGAGTTGGACGACCGCCCCGAGGCCGCGGCCGCCGCGCTCGAAACCCTGATCGCCCACGCCGAGGCGCCCTACCCCACCCCCTGGTGCAGCCAGGAGATGGGGCCGCGCTTTGCGCAGCTGGCGCAGTACATCGTGCCTTTTCGCGCCCGCATCGTCGCCACTGAGGCCCAGTTCAAGCTCGGCCAGGGCGACCCGGCCGACGTGCTGGCCGACACCTACGCCGGCCTGGCCCGCTACGGCCGCCACGAACTGGCCGCCGCGATGCGCCGCCACGAGCAGTTGCAGGCCCAGCGCGCCGCCAGCGCCTGAAGCCTCCACACCCTCTTTTTCTTTGCAAGGACGCCCTCATGCCCACCCTCGACCATCTCCCCCGTCTACCCGACGCCCCGGCCGACTTCGACTTCTTCGTCGGCCACTGGCGCGTGCAGCACCGGCGCCTGAAGGGGCGTCTGGTCGGCAGCACGAACTGGGAGGCGTTCGAAGGCCGCAGCACGATGCACAAGACCCTGGGCGGCTTCGGCAATGTGGACGACAACCTGCTGGAACTGCCGGATGGCGCCTACCGCGCCGTCACCTTGCGCGCCTATGACCCGAAGGCGGGCACCTGGTCGATCTGGTGGCTGGACGCCCGCATGCCGGGCGCGCTGGACGTCCCGGTGGTGGGACGGTTTCAAAAGGGCGTCGGCACCTTTCTGGCGCAGGACACGCTGGACGGTCGCCCGATCGTGGTGCGCTTCCTGTGGCTGAGCGCGGACCCCGAGCACCCGCGCTGGGAGCAGGCCTTCTCAGCCGACGGCGGCGCCAGTTGGGAAACCAATTGGGTGATGGAGTTCAGCCGCGTGGATCCGGCCGCATGAGCGCCGAGAACCGCGTGCTGGAAATCCGCAGCTACAAGCTGCAGCCCGGCAGCGGCGCCGAGTTCCACCGCCTGGTGGCCGAGCACAGCGTGCCGCTGCTGCGCGCCTGGGGCATGGACGTGGTGCGCTTCGGCCCCTCGCTGCACGAGCCGGACGCCTACTTTCTGATGCGCGCCTTCAATTCGCTGGCCCATCTGGAGCAGTCGCAGGCGGCCTTCTACGCCACGCCGGCCTGGCGCCAGGGGCCGCGCGAGGCCATCGTGTCGCGCATCGTCAGCGACGCCAACACCGTCGTGGCACTGCCGGAGCGGGCCATCGAAGCCCTGCGCGACACCTCGCCTGCGGCCGCCGGCCCGGCCCCGACAATGCCGGCTTGAACCCCGAAGCCCGCCCCTGGTCGCGACACCCGCGCTGACCGCAGCGCCACCGCCGCCGCCTTGAAACCCCAACCCTCGCTCACCTTCCAGCGGCACTGGCGCTGGCTCTACTTCGGCCTGGGCCTGCTGGCCCTGCCCCTGCTGGGCTGGGTGTTTTCCGGCCCGCACCGGGCCGACGTCACGGTCGTCGCCAAGCCCTGGCGGCGCCTGGTCGAGATCGAGCGGCGCGTGCTGGAGATGCAATCCGACTGGTGCGACCGCCTGCCGGCCGAGGCGCAAGGGGTGGAGCGTCAGATGCGCGAAGACCCAAGCGGCCAGCGGGGCCTGGCGGAGTACTGCCGCTTCCGCGCCCCCGAGTGGCGCCGCCGCCGCTTCGCCGTGGCCGACGGCGAGGCCCCAGTGCCCCCCTTCTGGCCGGCCCTGGAACTGCAGAACCCCGGCAGCCCGGAGGGCGAGCGGGCCGGCCGCCGCCTTGCCGAGCAAGAGCTGCTGCTGCGCGCCGAAGACGGCCGCGAGTGGACCTGCCGCCTGTCGGTGGCCGATTGGCAGCGGCTGGCGCTGGGCCAGCAACTGCGCCTGCAGGTCGACCGCTTCGGCGTGGCGGATTGCGCCAGCTTCCTGGCGCGCTGAGGCGGCGCCCCGGGCAAGCCCGGGGCTGGGCAGTGGCGGCCCAGCGGGGCGGGCCACGGACAATGGCGGGTTTGAAGGAGCATCCGTTGCGTCGACTCGCCTGGGGTTTGTGTCTGGTTCTCGGCCTGGGCCTGGCCACCGCCACGCCATCCGCCGCACCTGCTTCTCCAGGCCTGCCGTCCGCCCTGCCGGAGCCCCTGGCCGAACCCCATTTCGAGAGCCTGAGCGACGCCGGTGCGATCCCGGACGGCGTGGTCTCCGCCATGGCGCTGGACCCGAGCGGCATGGTCTGGGTGGGCACCAGCGTGGGCCTGCTGCGCTTTGACGGCCACCTCTTCGTGCCCGTCTCCATGGCCGGCCTGGGCCGCAGCGGCACGGGCACCACCTTCGTGCGCACCCTCATGGCCGCACGCGACGGCCGCATCTGGGTGGGCACCGACGGCCGTCTGCTCGGCGGCTACGACCCGCGCACCGAGCAATGGCAGGTGTTCCGCCATGACCCCAAGGACCCCGGCAGCCTGGGGGGCGTGGTGCGCACCCTGGCCGAAGACGCACAGGGCCGCATCTGGGTGGGCAGCAACGGCGGCGGCCTGCAGGTGCTGGAGCCCGGCAGCACGCAGTTCCGCCGCTACGGCGCGGCCGAAGGCCTGCCCGATCCGCGCGTGCAGAAGCTGGCCATCGGCACCGACGGCACGGTCTGGGTCGGCACCTGGAACGGCCTGGTGCGCCTGGCGCCCGGCGCCACGCGCCTGAGTCCGCTGACCCTGCACGATGGCACCGAGCTGCGCCTGCCCGGCCAGGTGGTGCATGCCATCGCCCCCCTGGCAGACGGCAGCCTGTGGCTGGGCACCCAGGAGGGGGAACTTTGGCGTGTGGATCTGGCGCAGGGCCGCAGCCGCCAGCTGGATGAGCGCCCCGGCAATCTCGGCGCGGTGCAGACGCTCACCGCCGTACGAGCGCAGGAGGTCTGGGTGGGCCGGGCGGCGGGCGTCGAGCTGCGCGAGCTGGCCAGCGGCCGCCTGCTGCGCGCCCTGCGCCCACGCGCCAGCAAGCCCTGGGGCCTGGCGGGTGCCGACATCCGCGCCATCCTGAACGACCCGGCCGGCCTGCTCTGGGTGGCCGGCTACGGCACCGGGCTGCAACGCGTCAACAACCTCGATCAGGCGCTGTGGGTGCGCCGCGCCGACGAGGAGCCCGCCAGCCCCCTGGCCGAACCCGATGTACGCAGCCTACTGGCCTTGCGCGATGGCAGCTTCTGGGCCGGCACGAACGACCGCGGCATTGCCATCCTGGACGCGGCGCTGCGCACCGTGGGCGGCATCGCCGGCGGCCAGCAGGGCCTGGCGCCCGGCCGCGTCACTGCGCTGGCGCAGGGAGGCGACGGCCGCATCTGGGTGGGCGTGGAATCCAAGGTTTTCGAATTCACCCACACCCGGGTGCAGGCTCACGCGCACGAGCTTGGCCGCGGCCGGCTGCGCCGCCTGATGGTGGACCGCGAGGGCAACGTCTGGGCTGGCACGCAGGACGGTCTGTTCCGTCGCGCCGCCACTGGCGGGCGCTTTGAACGCGTGACGCACCATGACGGCCGCCCCCTGCTCGGCGGCGTCAATGCCATCGTGCAGGCGCCTGACGGCAAGCTCTGGGTGGGCGCCGAGGCGGGGCTCTTCCCCATCGCGGTGGGCGGCAAGGGGCTCGGGCCGATCGACTACGCCGCCGGCGCCGGGCTGGCCAGCCAGAACGTGGTGGGCCTGCTGATCGGCCGCTCCGGTGAGCTGTGGGTGGACACCACCGCCGGCCTGCACCGTCTGCGCGCCTGGGACGGCCGCACCGCCACGCTGCGCTACCTGGGCGAACAACCCGGCATGGGCAGCGAGGCCTTCGGCGCCAACCTGCTGCAGGACGCCCGCGGCATGCTGTGGACCCACCGCGGCATCTACGACCCCATGCAGCAGCAGGCGCGCCAACTGGGCGTGGCCGACGGGGTCGACATCGGCTCGGCCTGGTTCCGTGCCTACACCCAGGCGGCCGACGGGCGCATGCTGTTCGGCGGCAGCCGCGGCATCTTGGTGGTGCAACCGCTGGCCTTCCAGTTCACGCGTTTCGCGCCGCCGGTGGTGGCCACCAGCCTGCGCATCGGCTCGCGCGAGGTGCCGCTGGCGCGCCTGCAGCCCCGCCTGGAGCTCAGCCCTGAGGAGCGCAGCTTCAGCCTGGAGTTCGCCGCCATGGACCTGAGCGACCCTGCGCGCAACCGCTACCGCCACCGCCTGCAGGGCGTGGATGCGGACTGGGTCGAATCCCGTTCGCGCCAGCGTCAGGCCAGCTATGGCGGCCTGGCGCCCGGCCGCTACATCCTGGAGGTGCAGGGCAGCAACCGCCACGGTGAATGGAGCCCCAAGCTGCTGCGCGTGGAAGTGCAGGTGAAGCCGGCCTGGTGGCAGGCCTGGTGGGGCCGTGGCTTCATCGTGCTGAGCCTGCTGGGCCTGGGCTGGGGCGTGGCGCAGTGGCGCACGCGCCGGCTGCGCCTGCGCCAGAAGGAATTGCAGGAGCAGGTGGCGATCGCCACCCACGCGCTGGAGGCGCGCTCCAAGGCGCTGGAGCAATCCGCCCTGACCGATGCGCTCACCGGCCTGCACAACCGCCGCTTCGTACTGCAGCGCCTGGACGACGACCAGCGCCTGGCGCGCCGCATCGCCGAACAGGCCCTGCTGCAGGGCCGCACCCCGCCGGCGGCGGCCGATCTGTCCTTCCTGATGCTGGACATCGACCACTTCAAGCGCATCAACGACGAACGCGGCCACGCCGCCGGCGACGCCGTGCTGGCGCAGATTCGCCCGCGCCTGATGAAGGTGTTCAGCACTTCCGACTACCTCGTGCGCTGGGGCGGTGAGGAATTTCTGGTAGTGGTGCGCGGCACCTCGCGCGAAAGCCTGGCCGACCTGGCCGAGCAGGCCTGCCACGTGATGGCCGATGAGCCCTTTGTCATCCCCAACGGCGAGCCGCTGAACGTGACCTGCTCGATCGGCTTCGCCTGCTACCCGCTGGACCCGAGCGCCCCGCGCGAAGCCCCCTGGTCCGCCGTGCTCGCGGTGGCCGACGCCGCCCTCTACGCCGCCAAGCGCGAGGGCCGCAACCGCTGGGTCGGCGTGGTGCAGGGGCGCGGCACGCCGTTTGCCATCGCGCAGTCGCTCAGCGGGGAGTTGGAGTGCGAGGCGCGGGTGGTACGGGGCAGCCCGCCGGCAGAGAGCGCGACGGCCGGCTGAGGAAAAACAAAAGCCCGTCCTTGCGGACGGGCTCTTGCTGGCTGCTAGCAGGAGCTCAGCGCCGCGCCGGCGGTACGTCCGTGCAACTGCCGTGCGCCACCTCGGCCGCCATGCCGATGCTCTCGCCCAGCGTGGGGTGCGGGTGGATGGTCTTGCCGATGTCCACCGCATCCGCGCCCATCTCGATGG
>NZ_JAEDAK010000006.1 GCF_016093275.1 Inhella proteolytica | reverse complement strand
CGCCCCCGCCGCCCGCCTGGAGGCCACGCGCCCCACGGCCGCTGCGGTCTTGCCCAGCCCGCCCGCACTGGAGCTGCCCGCACCCACCCTGGCCGCCGAAGGCCCGAGCCCGGCGCGCCCGGGCGCGCGCGCGACTGCCATCGAACCCCTGGCCGCCCAGGCGCCGGCGACCCCGGTGCTCGCCCCCGAACGCCTGCCCACGCCGGCACTGGAACCCGCCGCGCCCCTGCTGCGCCCACGCAGCGCGCCCCTGCCCGCGCCCACGGCCCTGCCCGCAGCCCCCACGCTGGCCAGCCCGGCGCCGCTGGCCGCGCCGGAGCCCAGCAGTCTGCCGGCGACCAGTTCCCCGAGCCCCCGCGAGCCCGGCGCCGCCGACGCCCTCCCGCCCCAGGCCAGCCCCGCACCAACCAAGCCGATGAGCCGCGGCGACCCGCAGGGTCAAACGCTGCCGGGCCAACGCGCCTCGCCCGGCTCGCCCGATGCCGGCCCGCAGCTCGGGCATGACGTGGCCACCGCCCCGTCCGCCCCGGCCAGCGCGGTGCCCACGCCGCTGAACCTCAACCTGCCCAGACGCAGCGGCCCGCTGCTGCGTCAGGGCAGCAGCCTGATCCAGATCCTGCCCGGCGTGCCCGACACGCGCAGCAAGATGGAAAAGGCCATCGAGGAGGCGAACCGCGAGGACTGCCGCAAGGCCCATGCCGACAAGGGTCTGCTGGGCGCTGCCGCGCTGGCGGCGGATGCGCTGCGCGGCAAGGGCTGCAAGTGGTGAAGGACAGGGCTCAGGCGGGGGCCGCCTGCAGCTGCGCGGGGTCGTAGAAGAACTGCTCCGCGACGATGCGCTCGCCCTCCCAGCGCTGGTAGGCCAGCTCTTCCAGGCGCATGCGGCGGCCGTCGAGCGCCTCGAACGCGAAGACCCAGCGGATCACCACATGGTCGCCGTTCACGAGCCAGGGCCGCACGCAGGCGGCGCGCAGCGAGCGGATGCCCTGCAGCGCCCTGCGCTCGTGCGCAAGCAGCTGGGCGCGGCCCACGCGCGGGGCGTCGTGGTTCTCTTGCTGGCGGGCCTGCTCGGCTTAGAAGGTTTCCAGGGCCGCCAGGGTGTCGCCCTGTTCCACACAGGCCACGAAGGCCTCCAGGGTCTCGGCGCGGGGCATCAGCCGTCCTGCGGCTGCGCCGCTTCGGCGCTGGGCGGGCTGACGATTTCCAGGCCCAGGCTTTCGAGCCGCTGGCGGCTGCGCTCGGGGTCGGCGCCGGGGCCCAGGCGCAGCGCAAAGGTTTCACCGCGCAGGCAGCGCTGCGTCAGCGCGCTGGCCTCGGCCGGGCTGCAGCGGAACACGACGTGCAGCTCGCGCTCCAACACCGGGGCGCTGACGCCGCGTGGGCCGCGGCGCAGCTGCAGCAGCTGGGCGGCCTGGGCCTCGAAGCGAGCCAGATGCTCTTCCAGGCTGCGGCCGGGCGAACCCACCGAAAGGCGCCCGGTGGCGCGCTCGATCAGCACATGCAGGCGGCGCGGGCCGGCCTCGGGGTCATCAGCCTGGCCGGGGCCCGTGGGCCACTCCAGGCTGAAGGCCCAGCCCCAGCTGCGCTCCAGCGGCGGGGCTTCGGGCAAGGCGGGCGGGCCGCTGCCGTCTTCCGACTGCACAGCGAGTTGTTCGGCCAGGGCCAGCACGGCCTGGCGGGCTTGTTCGGGCGTCATGGACAGGCTTGTAGCAGGCCCGTGCGGGGCTGGCGGGGCGGCCGGCTGGCGCGCCCCGCGCTTGCGGGCGTCCTCAGGTGCGGAACATGGCCATCGCCGTCACCAGCTGCTGGGCCTGCTGGCGCAGGCTCTCGGCGGCGGCGGCGCTCTGCTCCACCAGGGCGGCGTTCTGCTGCGTGCTTTGGTCCATCTGCACGATGCTCTGGCCCACCTGGCTGACGCCGCTGCTCTGCTCGGCGCTGGCGTTGGAGATCTCGCCGACGATGGCGCTGACGCGCTGAATCGACTCGACGATCTCCTGCATGGTGTGGCCGGCGCGGTCAGCCAGCTCGGTGCCCTGCTCCACGCGCTCGACATTGGCGCCGATCAGGCTCTTGATCTCGCGCGCGGCTTCAGCGCTGCGCTGCGCGAGCACGCGCACCTCGCTGGCCACCACCGCGAAGCCGCGCCCGGCCTCGCCGGCGCGCGCCGCCTCCACCGCGGCGTTCAAAGCCAGGATGTTGGTCTGGAAGGCGATGCTGTCGATCACCGAGGTGATGTCGGCGATCTTGCGCGAGCTCTCATTGATGCCGCGCATGGTGTCCACCACCTGGCTCACCACCGCACCGCCGCGCGCGGCGACATCGCTGGCGCCACTGGCGAGCTGGTTGGCGGTGGCAGCACTCTCGGCATTGGTGCGCACGGTGCTGCCCAGCTGTTCCATGGTGCTGGCGGTGCATTGCAGGGAGCTGGCCTGCAGCTCGGTGCGACGCGAGAGATCCTGGTTGCCGCTGGCGATCTCCTGCGTGGCGGTGGCCATGGAATCGACCGCCGAGCGCACCTGCTGCACGCGCTCGCGCAGGGCCTGGGCCATCAGTTCCAGATGGCCGAGCACATGGGTGTCGTGGGCATCGCCCTGGTTGCGCAGGTCGCCCTCGGTGAGGGCCTGCACGCGCTCCAGCACGGCCACCGGGCTGCCGCCCAGGCGCTTGACGGTGAGGTGCGCGCGCCGCACCGACCAGGCCATCGCCACACCGAGCGCCAGCATGGCGGCCACCAGCAGGATCAGCCAGTTGCGCTCGCGCGCGCTGGCCAGGTCGATGGCGGCCTGGGTGCGCTCGTCCAGCAGGCGCTGGAATTCGGCCACCGGGCCCATGATCTTGGCCTTCTCGGCGTGGTAGGCCGCGTCGTGCATCATCTTCAGCGCCGTGGCCGGGTCGGGCTCGCCGCTCTTGCTGAAGCCGCCAGCGCCATCGGCCAAGCGCCCCTTGACCAGGTTCATCGCGATGGTCTCGGTGCTCACCAGGCCATCGGAATTGGCCTGCGCCTGGCGCAGCTGCGCGAACTCGGCCTCGCTGAAGCCGGCGCGCTTCATCAACTCCTGCAGCGGCACGGCCTCTTCGGTACCGCCGGCGGGGGTTTGATCGGCGGCGCGGAAGTCCCAGTAGATGCGCTCGTAGTGCTTGGGGCGCGGCAGCTTGCCGTTGCGGACGTCGAGGATCTCGAAGTACTGGCGCTCCCACTTGGCGTCGCCGGTGGCCACGTAGGTGCGGGCCAGGCGGGTCAGGTCGTCGCTGCTCTGGCGCAGCTCGTCGGCAAGCAGGAAGCTGGCGTAGCGGTTGCGGTAGGCATCGCGCACCGCCTGGTTGGCCTGCAGCAGGCCGAAGAGGGCGATCACCAGGGCCAGGACGGCCACGCCGATGGCGATCAGAGGGGTGTTGCTGGACTCACGTGCGTTCATTTGAAACGGTCGGTGAACAGGGGAGCCGCAGCGTAGGAAGCTGTGCCGCGCGTGCCTATCCGCCAAGAGGATGAAGGCGCAGGTAGCGCTCGAACTCGCTGGCCGGCAGGGCCTTGCTGTACAGCCAGCCCTGGCCCTGCAGCACGCCCAGGCGGATCAGCAGCTGGCGCTGCGCCTCGGTCTCCACACCCTCGGCGATCACCCCGAGGCCGAGCGAATCGGCCATGCCGACGATGGCGCGCACGAGCGCGCGGTCGCGCGTCTCGGTCTCGAGTTCGTGCACGAAGCTGCGGTCGATCTTGAGCCGGTTCAGCGGCAGCAGCTTGAGCGTGGCCAGCGACGAGTAGCCGGTGCCGAAGTCGTCCAGCGCCAGGCGCACGCCCAGGGTCTGCAGCAGGCGCAGGCGCTCGGGCGCGCCCTCGGTAGCCTGCAGGGCGCTCTCGGTCAGTTCGAGCTCCAGCTGCTCGGGCGCCAGGCCGTGCAATTGCAGGGCCGCGCGCACCTGATTGATGAAACTCTCATCGCGCAGCTGCAGGGCCGAGACGTTCAGCCCGAGGCGCCCCACGGCCAGACCGCGGCGCTGCCAGTCGCGCCACTGGCGCAGCGCCTGCTCCAGCACCCACTGGCCCAGTTCGCCGATCAGGCCGCTGTCCTCGGCCACGGGAATGAAGCGGTCCGGCGGCACCGTGCCGAGCGGCGGCGAATGCCAGCGCAGCAAGGCCTCGGCGCCCAGCAGGGCGCCATTTCGCAGGTCCACCTGGGGCTGCCAGGCCAGGCTGAACTCCCGCGCCGCGATGGCCGTGCGCAGGCCCTGCTCGATCTGCATGCGGCTCTGCGCACGCGCGGCCAGGTCGGCCGTGTAGAAGGCATAGCGGTTGCGGCCGCGGCCCTTGGCGGCGTACATGGCGCTGTCGGCGGCCTTGGTGAGCGCGTCACCATCGCTGGCATGGGCCGGGTAGAGCGCGATGCCCACGCTGGCCGAAACGCGCACGGTCTCACCCTTGGGCGCCGGCACGGGCAGGCGCACCTGCTCCAGCAGCTTGCCGGCCAGCAGCGCGGCGGCTTCGGGCTGGTCCACGCGGGCCAGGATGACGAACTCGTCGCCCCCCAGGCGCACCGCCTCGTCTTCCACACGCAGGCAGGACTGCAGGCGCTGGGCGATGGTGATGAGCAGCTGATCGCCCGCGGCGTGGCCCAGGGTGTCGTTGATGAGCTTGAAGCCGTCCAGGTCCAGGAACAGCATGGCGAAGCCGGTGCCCTCGTCCGCCATCCACTGGCGCAGGCTGTCGTCGAGCTGATTGCGGTTGCCCAGGCCGGTGAGCGGGTCGTGGAAGGCCAGGTGGTGCACGCGGCTTTCGGCGCGGCGCAGGGCGGAGATGTCGGAGAAGCTCAGCACACGGTGCGTCAGCACGCCCAGGGGGTTGCGCACGGGCGCGAGCTGCTCCCAGGCGGGGAAGAGCGTGCCGTCGCGGCGCTGGCACACCACCTCGGCCTGCTGGGGCTCGGCCACGCGCCCGCCGGCGGGCAGCAGGCCGCGGTCGCTGCTGCGGCGCGCGTGCAGGAACTCGTCGGGGTGGCGGCCCTGCACCTCGGTGCCGGCCCAGCCGGTAAGGGCGCAGAAGGCCGGGTTGGCGGAGAGCACGCGGCCCTCGCGGTCCAGCACCAGGATGGCCTCGGCGGCGGACTCGAACACCACCGCGGCCTGGCGCAGCAGGCCTTCGGTGCGCACCTGTTCGCTGACGTCGCGGAACACGCCGATCACGCGGCCCTCGTCGGCCAGGTGGGCGGCGTGGATCTCCAGCCAGACGACGGAACCTCTCGCGGGCTCGGTGGCGCCACCCCAGCGCGTCACCAGGTGCAGGCTGGCCTGCGGGCGATCGAGCAGGCCGCGCACCTGCTCGCGCACCTCAGCCTGCAGGCCGGCAATGAAGTCCTGCGGCTGCAGGCTGAAGCCGCGCAGGCCCTCGCCCTGGGCGCCGAGGTCGGCGCCGTCCACCAGGGTCAGGTCCTGGCCAGGCTGCAGCTCCAGCACGCCCATCTGCGCGGCCTTCAGCGCCAGGCGCAGGCGGCGCTCGGCGCGCACCACGCGCTGCTCGGCGGCATGGCGCGCCAAGGCCATGCGGATGGTGGCGTTGAGCTCACGCAGCTCGATGGGCTTGAGCAGGTAGCCGTAGGGCGCGGTGGCACCGGCGCGGCGCAGGGTCTCGGGCTCGGCGTAGGCGGTCAGGTAGATGACCGGCGCGCCCTGCTCGCGCAGGATGGACTCGGCGGCGCGGATGCCGTCGCCGCCACGGCCGAGGTTGATGTCCATCAGCACCAGGTCGGGGCGCTGGGTCTGGGCATTGCGCAGCGCGTCGGCCTCGGAGGCGGCGACGCCGGCCACGTCGTAGCCCAGGGCTTCCAGGTTGAGCTTCAGGTCCTGGGCGACGATGCGCTCGTCCTCCACCACCAGGATGCGCGGGCGTTCGGTTTCAAGCATCGGGGGCCTCCTGGGCGGGCGGGAGCGGGAACTCGAAGGCGAAGCGCGTGCCCGGCCCATCGAACAGGGTCACCTCGGCCTCCAGCTGGTCGGCCAGCAGGGGCACGAGCTGGAAGCCGAGCGAGCCGCCCTGGCCCGGGCGCACCCCGGGAGGCAGGCCGATGCCGTTGTCCTGCAGCTCCAGGCGCACGCGGCGTTGCGGACTGCAGCTGGCACGCAGCCACACCTGGCCGCGCCGGCCGTCCGGAAAGGCGTGCTTGAAGCAGTTGGTCAGCAGCTCGTTGATCACCAGCGCGCAGGGCACGGCCTGCTGCAGGTCGATGCGCAGGCCTTCCTCGGGCGCCTCGACCTGCAGCTCGACCTGCTGCCCCTCGCGCGCAAACGCGGCGTGAACGAGGCCGGTCAGGCGGCGCAGATAGGGGCCGAGCTCGAGCGCCGAGAAGTCGTTCAGCTCGTACAGCAGCTGGTGCGTCAGCGACATCGCCATCACCCGGCTCTGGCTGTCGCGCAGCGCGGACTGGGTGCTTGCGTCGGCATGCCGGGTCTGCAGGCTGAGCAGGCTGGCGATGATCTGCAGGTTGTTCTTCACCCGGTGGTGCACCTCCTGCAGCAGCACCGTCTTCTCGTTCAGCGCGGCCTGGATCAGGGCCTGGGCGCGCAGGCGCTCGCCGATGTCGGAGACGGTGATCAGCACCTGCGGGTCCTCGCTGGAAGGGATGGGGTTGAGGCCGACCTCGATCTGCACCGGCCGGCCGTCGCCACGCCGCCCCACCACATGGCGCTTGCCGGCCATGGCGCGCGCCTCCGGGGCGCGCAGGAAGGCCTGCATCAGGCCCTCGTGGCGGCCGCGGTCGCCCTCGCCCACCAGGTCGGAGACGGGGCGGCCGAGCAGCTCGGCCTCGGAGTAGCCGAACAGGCGCGCCAGGCTGCGGTTCACCAGCGAGAGCCGGCCTTGGGCGTTGACCAGGGCCAGGCCATCGGGTGCGGTCTCGAACACCGAGCGGAAGCGCGCCTCGCTGGCGACGCGGTCGGACACATCGATGGCCGAATGGACCAGATGCGTGATCTCGCCCTGCTCGTTGCGCAGCGGTTCGATCATCAGGTCGATGGTGACCCGCGAGGCGCCCTTCATGCGCACCTCAACGTCCCGGCGCAACTGCTCGCCGCGGGCGGCGCGCGCGGTGGCGCTGCGCAACCAGTCCTGCAACTGCGGGTCGTGGTTCCACCAATGGGTCTCCCAGACCGGCCGGCCGACCACCTCCTCGCTGTGGATGCCGGCGGTCTCGGTGGAGACGCGGTTGATCTGCACCACCAGGCCATCGGGGGTGGTCACACCGACGAAGGCGAACAGGCTGTCGAGCACGCGCCGCGAGCGCCCCTCGGTCTCTTCCAGCGCTCGCGCGGCGCGGCGCTGCAGGGTCACGTTGACGGCCTGCACCAGCACGCCCAGAACCGGCCCGCTGCCCTGTCGCACCGGCAGGTAGCTGGCCTCCCAGTCGGCCAGCTCGCCAGGGCGGCCGGGCATCGCGATCTGGACCTGGAAGCCGCGCAGCTCCGCCCCGTCATCCAGCACCGCCCGCAGCCGCGGCTCCAGCACCGGAAAGGCATCCGGCAACACCTCGGCCACGCTGCGCCCGCGCATCTGTTCCAGGCTCACGCCGTTGTAGTCGGCCAGCGCCTGGTTCAGCTCCACATAGCGCAGCTCGCGGTCCAGCAGGGCCAGGCCGACCGGCAGGTCGGCATCGAACAAGGCCCGCAATCCAGCGTCCAGCAACACGCGCTCCTGCGCCTGTTCGCCCATTTTTGTTGGCTCCCTGCGGCCATAACGGCCCAAGCCGAGCTTAGATGGGTGCCGCCGCGCATCGCCATTCCCCTTAAGCAGGAAGGGGTTTACCGGGGCCTGGCCGGCCGCGACAGCGCCGTGGCCGTGTTGGTCGGATTGACGCGGCTGGGCAGCCCGCCGGCGGCCTTGAAGGCTGCGGCCGTGGCGCTGATGCTGCTCCAGCGCACCGGCGCCAGCAGACCCACGCGCGCGGCCCAGGCCTCGATCTGGGTGATGCCATCGCTGGTGTCCACCACCGTCAGGGTCTTGGGTGCCACGTTCAGCGTGACGCTGTAGACCGGCATCACATGGCTGCCTGTGAGCAGGCTGTTGGCCAGCGCTTCGGCGGCCTGCAGGGTGCGGCCGCCATTGCCCACGGCGACGAGGTTGCCGGCGGGGTCGTGGGCCTTCCAGTCGCTGCCGGAGCGCGGGCGCCACAGGCCGGCGGCGGTGTCGTCGCTGTCCGTGCCATGGCCCACGCCGGTGACGATGCCCCACAGGGTCTCAGCCTGCCAGCTGGAGCCCGTGCTGCCGCGCTGCGGCTGGCGCAGGCCATCGATCTCGGTGTTCAGCAGGCCCGAGGCCACGCTATTGGGCGTGCCCCCCAGCGCGCGGATGCGCTCGGCGCAGGCGGCGCGGTCGGCGGCGCTGTGCGCGTGCACGTCGAACTCCACGCCCAGGGGCTGCAGGGTGCGGATGACTTCACCCGCGCGGGCCTCACCGTTCAGCCAGCCGATGTCCGCGCCGATCGACCAGCGCATCCCCGTGGCCTGCGTGCCCACCTTGCCGGCCACCACGGCGCGGCGGAAGAAGGCGATCAGATCGTCCACGTTCGGCCAGTTGGTGGGCACGGATTCGATGTGCATGGTGCCGCTGACATGCAGCTGCGGCCCGCCAGCATCCTGCGCCGTGGCGCGCAGCTGGGCCAGGCCTGGCGCATTGGCAATGCCGAAGCGCTGGCGCTGGCTGCTGACGTAGGCCAGGGCGGATTCGTAGATGGCCCACTGCGCCGCCTGGTCAGCGCTGCTCTTGAGTGCGGACTTGAGCGCCGGATTCCAGGGCGGGCGCTTGCCGCCGTCGACGTACACCACGTTCCAGGCGGACTTCTGCGCGAAGAAGTCGTTGTCGTGCATCTTGGCGCCGACGAAGAAGGGCGCGCGCGCACCAGGCAGCGCGCGCGCGGCGCTGAAGGCGGCTTCCACCACCGCCTGCCCGGTCTGGCCGGTCAGCTCGAAGAGCTTGAGGTCGTAGTGCTCGGGGCGCAGGTAGAGGCCGCGGGCCGTGTCACCCAGGTTCAGCGCACCGCCGGTGTGCGCCAGGGTCCAGCTGGCGCCCAGGTTCTTGAAGGCCGTGGCGGTGGCGTCGAGGAACTTCTCGTCCGCCTGCATGGCCGGCACGATGGCGATGCGCGCGTTGTCACCCAGCGTACGCAGCAGTTGGTAGCCGCCGGGCTTGCTGGTCTTCTGGCCCGTCGTCAGGTCCACCAGCACCGATTCATAAGCCTGGATCTCGGCCGTCTGCGCGCTGGCAGAAAGGTTCGCCAGCCCGGCCCAGTCGTAGTTCAGGTAGTAGGGCTTGGGCGGGCGCATGTGGTAGTTCAGACCCACGAAGGGCGAGCTGCGCAGGCGCTCCAGCAGGGCCGGATAGCTGGACTGGTAAACGTCCAGCATCGTGTCGCTGAGGTAGATGTCGACGGGAAAGCGGTACTGCTCGTGCAGGTCGACGATGCGGGTGACGGCGGCGGCGCTGAGCTCCGGGTAGGAGAAGTCCTGCACATTGATGGAGAACTGCAGCCAGTCGCCGGCATCGGGCGCGCCGGCCAGGGTGCTGCCCACGTAGTAGACGCGGGTGTAGCTCTGGCGCGCCAGCACCTCGGCCACGCTCTGGCCATAGCCGGCGTAGATGGCGGTGCCCTCCAGGCCGCGCAGGTCCATCTGGCGCAGCACCGCCACTTTGTGCTGGCCCAGGGTGACGGCCTGGTAGGGCTGCACGTCACCGTTCGGCGCATGCCGCCAGCCGGCCGGGGTGTAGCTGTACCACTGGCCATCGGGGGTGTTGGCGGCGATGTAGAGCTGGCTGCTCTGGCCCTGGTCGGCCGTGCCGGCCTGCAGCTGCACGCTCAGGCTGGTGCGGTGCAGCGGGCCGGCCGCCTCGGCCCAGGCGCTGAAGCCGGCCGGTGCGGCCTGGCCCAGGTGGAGACCGCAGAGCAGGAAAAAAATCAGCAGCGCGCGCACAAGTGCCATGGTTTTCCCCGGGGTTTGGGAGCAATTCCAACGCGGGCTTCGGCCTCTGGCAAGCGTTCCTAGGCCAACTCCCTAGGAGCCCACCCGCCCTCCCCTCGCAGAATCGATCGCGCATTGAAGGAGGCCCCGCGTGGACAAGATTTGGCTCAAACACTATTCCCCCGGCGTCCCGGCCGAGATCGACCCGGGCCGCTATGCCAACCTCATCGAGCTGATCGAGACCGCGTTCAAGAACCACGCGAGCAAGCCGGCCTACAAGATGATGGGCGCCACCCGCACCTTTGCGCAGGTGGACGAAGACTCCCGCGCCCTGGCCGCCTACCTGCAGAGCCTGGGCCTGGCCAAGGGCGACCGCGTCGCCATCATGATGCCCAACGTCTTCCAGTACCCGGTGGCCATTGCCGCCGTGCTGCGCGCAGGCTTCGTGGCGGTGAACGTCAACCCGCTCTACACCCCGCGCGAGCTGGAGCACCAGCTCAAGGACAGCGGCGCCAAGGCCATCGTCATCGTCGAGAACTTCCTGCCCACGCTGAAGGAGGTGTTCGACAAGGTGCCCACCAAGCACGTCATCCTCGCCTCCATCGGTGACCAGTTCGGCTTCCTGAAGGGCCTGGTCATCAACTATGTGGTGCGCAAGAAGAACAACATCCTGCCCATCGAGCTGCCGGGCATGGTGCGTTTCAACGACGCCCTCAAGCGGGGCCGCGCCCTGCCCTACACGCGGCCGCAGATGAAGGCCGAGGACATCGCCCTGCTGCAGTACACCGGCGGGACGACAGGGGTCAGCAAGGGCGCCGTGCTGCTGCACCGCAACCTGGTGGCCAATGTGCTGCAGGCCGAGGCCTTCTACGAGCCGGCCCTCAAGAAGGTGCCGGCCGGCCAGGCCGTGCACACCGTCTGCGCGCTGCCGCTCTATCACATCTTCGGCTTCACGGCCAACCTGATGCTCTCCATGCACAAGGGCGGCGTGAACATCCTGATCCCGAACCCGCGCGACATCCCCGCCGTGTTCAAGGAGCTGAGCCAACACCAGATCCACAGCTTCCCGGCCGTGAACACCCTGTTCAACGCCATGGCCAACCACCCCGACTTCAACACGGTGGACTGGAGCCATCTGGTCATCAGCGTGGGCGGCGGCATGGCGGTGCAGCAGGCCACCGCCAAGCTCTGGCTGGAAAAGACCGGTTGCCCGGTGTGCGAGGGCTATGGCCTGTCGGAGACCTCGCCCGTGGCCAGTTGCAACCCCACCGACAGCACCGCCTTCACCGGCACCATCGGCCTGCCCGTCAGCAGCACCGAGTTCAAGCTGCTGGACGATGACGGCCACGAAGTCGCCCCCGGCCAGCCTGGCGAGATCGCCATCAAGGGCCCGCAGGTGATGGCCGGCTACTGGCAGCGCCCGGATGAAACCGCCAAGGTCATGACGGCCGACGGCTTCTTCCGCACCGGCGACGTGGGCGTGGTGGACGAGCGCGGCTTCTTCAAGATCGTCGACCGCAAGAAGGACATGATCCTCGTCAGCGGCTTCAATGTGTACCCGAACGAGGTCGAGGACGTGCTGGCCAGCATGCCCGGCATCCTGGAATGCGCGGCCGTGGGCGTTGCCGATGACAAGGCCGGCGAGGCGGTGAAGGTGGTGATCGTCAAGAAGGACCCGAACGTCACCGAGGCCGATGTGCGCGCCTACTGCGAAGCCAACCTGACCGGCTACAAGCGCCCCAAGATCGTCGAGTTCCGCACCGAGCTGCCCAAGACCCCGGTGGGCAAGATCCTGCGCCGCGAGCTGCGCGACAAGCCCAAGAGCTGAGTGCGCTGAGCAAGAATCCCAGGCCGGCTCCCGCCGGCCTTTTTGCCGTTTCGGGCTTGAGGTCGGCGTAGCCGCCCTGTGTCGCTTCGCGCCACCGCATCGGCAAACCCGATGCGCCCACCCTGTACGTCCAAGCGCTGTCGGCGCTTGAATCTTGCCCCGTCATGTCCGCCCGCCTCTACGTTGACCTGCCCCTCGGCCCCGAAGGCCAGGAACTCGATCTGCCCCCCGGACCGACCCGCCATGCCCAGGTGCTGCGCAGCCAGCCGGGCGATGTGCTGACCCTGTTCGATGGTCGCGGCGAGCAGGAGTGGCAGGCCGAAGTGCTGGCCATGGGGCGCAGCGTGGTGCGCGTGCGGCTGCTGAGCGCACGCGTGCTGCGCCACGAGTTGCCGCAGGGCTTCCGCCTGGCCCTGGTGATGCCGGCCAACGACCGCATGGACTTCCTGGTCGAGAAGGCCACCGAGCTGGGCGTGGCCGCCATCCAGCCGCTGATGAGCGAGCGCTCGGTGCTGCGCCTCTCCGGCGAGCGGGCCGACAAGAAGGTGGCGCACTGGCAAGGCGTGGCGCAGGCCGCGGCCGAGCAATGCGGGCGCGCCCGCGTGCCCCAGGTGGCGGCCGTGCGCACGCTGCCCCAGTGGCTGGCCGAGCTGCCGCCCGCGGCGGGCGAAGCACGCTGGCTGCTCAGCCCGCAGGCCCAGGGCCTGCCGGGGCGGCCGGCGCAGGGCGAACTCTGGAGCCTCTCCGGCCCCGAGGGCGGCTTGAGCGCGGGCGAGGAAGCGGCGGCACAAGCCCAAGGCTTTCAGCCCGTGGGCCTGGGCCCGCGCGTGCTGCGCGCCGATACCGCCCCGCTGGCCCTGCTCTCCTGGTGGGGTCTGGCTCAGCTCTGACGTTTCTGGCGCGCCTGCGCGCCCTGCACCGCCAGCCAGCCCGCCAGGGGCACGCCCAGCAGGCCGCCCGCCATCATCCAGGCCGGATGGCTGATGAGCAGCAGATTGGCCGCCGTGGCCAGCCAGATCACGCCGGCCACACCCAGGCCCACCGCGCGGGCATGGGGTTCACCGGCAAAGCGGTAACCGATCCAGGCGCCGCCCGCCGCGCCGGCCCACCAGGCCAGCACCACGGAAACCAGCGCGCCCAGCGGCGCCGCGGCCAGCAGCGCGGCCACCACGGCGGGGTCCTTGCTGTTGCCGCTGCTGGGCGGCAGCGGCCAGATCTTGTGGCCGACGGCCTCGATGGTGGCGATGACGGCCACGGCCACCATCATCCCGGCCAGCAGGCCGAGCAAAGCGCGAAAGGCAGATTTCATCGGCGTGGATTGTCCGCGGGCCAGACCTGCGCGCGCAGCGCCTCCAGCCCTTGCAACACCGGCTCCAGGTTGGCGGGTTCGCGCTCAAAGCGCGCCAGCCACTCCAGCGCCGGCGTGCTGAAGGCGGCCGGCGCGTCGCGGTCAAAGAACTGCATGCTGCCGGCCGCGCGGGCCAGCAGACGCGCACCGGCCTGGGCCAGGGGGTCGCTGCCCACGGCGGCCGCGCGGTGCGGCGGAATCAGGCCCATGGCCTGGTTCAGCTCGGTCTGCAGCTCCGGCTGCGCCAAGTAGCGCAGGAACTCGCGCGCGGCCGCCTTGTGGCGCGCGGCACGCGGGATCACCAGCACGTCCAGCGGCGCGTCCTCAATCAAGGGCACGCGGGGGTCCAGCGTGGGGAAGGGGAAGAAGCCCAGGTCCACCCGCACCGCGGCCGGAAAGGCCAGGCTGACGAAGTTGCCCATCAGCACCATGCCGGCGTGGCCACGCGTCACGTACGGCAGCGCCTGGCGCCAGTCGCGCTCGAAGCTGCCGGGCAGGAAGTCGCCGCGCTGCAGCAGCTGGCGCCAGCGCTCGAAGACGGCACGCACGCGCGCATCCAGCCAGCTCGCGCGGCCGCTCAGCAACTCGGTGTGGAAGGCCTTGCCATGCAGGCGCAGGTTGAAGTAATCGAACCAGGCCCCGAGCGGCCAACCCTCGCGGCTGCCCATCACGATGGGGGCCAGGCCGGCGGCCTTGAGCTGGCTGTTGAGCTGCAGCCAGCTCTCCCAGGTGGCGGGGGGCTGCAGCCGCAGGCGCTCGAACACGCTGCGGCGGTAATAGAAGCCCCACTGGTAGGTGGCCAACGGCAGGGCCCAGACGCGCCCCTGCACCCGAACCGCGTCCAGCATGGCGGGGTGGAACTGCGACTCCCAGCCCTGGGCCAGATCGTCCAGGGGCTCCAGCAGGTCCTGGTCCACGAACTCGCGCAGGCGCTGACCGCCGAACCAGAAGGCCACGTCGGCCGCGGCCGGCTGCTGGCGCAGCAGGGCATCGAACTCGGCCTTGTACTGCGCCTGTTCGCGCTCGCGGCTTTCCAGCGGCCGACCCAGGGCCTCGTAGCGGCGCGCGATGCGCACCCAGAGGTCGCGCTGCACGCCGCTCGAGAACATCCACTGCACGCGCAGCGGCTCGGCGGGCGGGGCCGGCTGCGCCCAAGCCGGCGCGGCACCCGCCCACAGGCACAGGCTGCGCCGGCGCAGGCTCATTCGCGCATCGAGCCGGCCACCAGATCGAAGCGGAACAGCCGGCATTCGATCGGACCGTTCCACATGGGCACCTTGCGGCTCTCCTTGAGGCGCATGCGGCGCGGCAGCTCGCGGTCGGGGCTGAGCAGCCAGGCCGTCCAGGGGTTGGCGCCGGTGTACTGGCGCTTCCAGTGGGCGGCCAGGCGGGCGAAGAAGTCGTTGCCTTCGGCGATCTCACGCGCCGGGCGATCGATGTGTTCACCGGCCTTGCCGCGCACCTCGATGCGCTCGCCATAGGGCGGGTTCATCATCAGCGTGCCCGCCATGCCGGCGGGCAGCTCGGGCGCCGGGCGCTCCAGCGCGTCACCGCCCTGGAAGCGGATGGCATCGGCCACGCCCGCACGCTCGGCATTGCGGCGCGCGAAGTCCACCATACGGAAGGCGACATCGCTGGCAAAGACGGGCACGGCCGGGGCATGCTCGGCGGCCTTGGCCTCGGCCAACAGGCGCTGCCACTCGGGGTACAGCGCGGCGTAAGGCGGCTGGTGTGCAAAGGCGAAATCGCGCTGGCTGCCGGGGGCGATGCCGCAGGCGATCAGCGCGGCCTCGATGGCAATCGTGCCGCTGCCGCAGCAGGGGTCGTTGAGCGCACCGCCGCTTTCCGGCGTGCCGCGCCAGCCGGCCGCGGCCAGCATGGCGGCGGCCAGGGTTTCCTTCAGCGGGGCGTCGCCCTTGTCGTAGCGCCAGCCGCGTTTGAACAGGGGCTCGCCACTGCTGTCGGCATAGAGCGTGGCGCGGTCGGCTTCGAGGTGCAGCAGCACCGGCAGGTCGGGGTCGCGCGTGTCCACGCTGGGGCGCTCGCCGTGCTTGTCTCGGATCTGGTCGCACAGCGCGTCCTTCACCTTCAGTGCGGCGAAGTGCAGGCTCTTGAGCGGGCTCTGGCGCGCCGTGCAGTCCACGCGGAAGCGGTGCTGGGGGGTCAGCCACTCGCTCCAGTCCACCGTCCAGGCCAGGTGGTAGAGGTCGGCCTCGTCGCGATAGGGCCCATGGGCCAGCTCCACCAGCACGCGCGTGGCCAGGCGGCTGTGCAGATTGAGCTTCATCGCATCCACCAGGCTGGCGCGCGCCAGCCGCACGCCACCGCGCGCCGCATCGGCCTTGAGCCCGAGTGCGCGCACTTCGTCGAGCAAGAGCGGCTCGACCCCGCTCGGACAGGGCAGGAACAGGGCGTAGGCACTCATCGGGGGTTACTGCTTTCTTAGTGGAGCCGTGGGGATCTTCATCCCCTCGCGGTACTTGGCCACGGTGCGGCGCGCGCACTGGATGCCCTGCTCTTCCAGCATGCTGGCAAGCTGGCTGTCGGACAGTGGCTTCTTCGGGTCCTCGGCGCTGATGAACTGGCGGATCAGCGCGCGCACGGCGGTGCTGCTGGCCTCGCCGCCGGTTTCGGTGCTCAGGCCCGAGCCGAAGAAGAACTTCAGCTCGAAAGTGCCGTGCGGCGTGGCCATGTATTTGGCGGTGGTGACGCGCGAGATCGTCGATTCGTGCAGGCCGAGCTCGTCGGCGATCTCGCGCAGCACCAGCGGGCGCATGGCCAGCTCGCCATGCGTGAAGAAGCCGCTCTGGCGCTCGACGATGGCCTGCGAGACGCGCGCGATGGTTTCGAAGCGCTGCTGGATGTTCTTGATGAACCAGCGCGCCTCCTGCAGCTGGCCGCTCAGCGCCGTGCCCTTGTTCTGCTTGAGCAAGCGGGCATAGAGCTCGTTGACGCAGAGCTTGGGGCAGACCTCGGGGTTGATGACGGCGCGCCAGCCGCGGCCGGCCTTCTGCACCAGCACGTCGGGCACCACGGGGCTGTTGTGGTCGCGCGCAAAGCGGCGGCCGGGCTTGGGCTCCAGGCGGGCGATCAGCGCATGTGCTTCGCGCAGCTCGGTCTCCTCGCTGTGCGTCAGCAGGCCGAGGCGGCGCCAGTCGCGCTTGCCCAGCAGCTCCAGGTGCTTGGGCTCGCACACGCGCCGCGCCAGCGCCAGACGCGGGTGCGGCGGGTGCACGCGCAGCTGCAGCAGCAGGCACTCGCTCAATGAACGCGCGCCCACGCCGGCCGGATCCAGGCTTTGCAGCAGGGCCAGAGCCACCTGCAGGCGCTCCTGCAGCTCCTCGCGTTCCTCGGGGTCGGGGCCGGCGAGCTGTTCCACCAGCTCATCCAGGGTGTCCACCAGGTAGCCCGATTCATCCAGGCTGCCCATCAGCAGCTCCACCGCGGCCAGATCGGTGGCACTCAGGCGCCGGCCGGCCAGCTGCTGGCGGAGATGCGCCACCAAGTCGATGCCCACGCTGTCCTGCTCGCCGCTGCGGCGCTCGTCGTCGTCGTCAGCGCCCTCTGAGCGGTTGGGCGGCAGCTCCTGGATGCCGTCGAAGTCGTCGCCCTCGGTGCCGTTGGCCCAGTCCTCGCGCTCGGTGGCGCCGAAGTCATCGGCCACCAGCTCGCGCTCGCCGCCCTCCTCGCCGCCGCCGCTTCCTTCGTCGGCGGCGCTGCTGGAGGGGGCGAGCGACACCGCCTCGGCCCCGGGGCGCGGCTCAAAGTCCTCGGCCTCCAGTTCCAGCAGCGGATTGCTGTCCAGCATCTGCTGCACTTCCTGCTGCAGCTCCAGCGTCGACAGCTGCAGCAGCCGGATCGACTGTTGCAGTTGCGGGGTCAGGGCCAGATGCTGACTCTGGCGGAGCTGGAGGCTCGGCTTCATCACATGCGGAAGTGCTCGCCGAGATAGACCTTGCGCACGTCGGGGTTGGCCACGATGGCCTCGGGCTCCCCTTCGGCCAGCACGCGGCCGTCGCTGATGATGTAGGCGCGGTCGCAAATGCCCAGGGTCTCGCGCACGTTGTGGTCGGTGATCAAGACCCCGATGCCGCGTTCCTTGAGGAAGTGGATGATGCGCTGGATCTCCAGCACCGCAATCGGGTCCACACCGGCGAAGGGCTCGTCCAGCAGGATGAAGCGCGGCTGCGTGGCCAGGGCACGGGCGATCTCCACGCGGCGGCGCTCGCCGCCCGAGAGCGCGGGAGCCGGGGTGTCGCGCAGCTTCTCGATCGACAGATCCTTCAGCAGGCCTTCGAGCGCAGCGTCGATGCGCGCCGTCGCCCAGGGCTTGCCCTTCTCGTCGAGCTGCAGCTCCAGCACGGCGCGGATGTTCTGCTCGACGTTGAGCTTGCGGAAGATCGAGGCTTCCTGCGGCAGGTAGCTCAGGCCCAGGCGCGAGCGGCGGTGGATGGGCTGGTGCTGCACCTCCTGGCCGTCGATGCGGATCACGCCGGCATCGGCGCGCACCAGGCCGACGATCATGTAGAAGCTCGTCGTCTTGCCCGCCCCATTGGGGCCGAGCAGGCCCACCACCTCGCCACCGGACACCGAGACGTGCACGTCCTTGACGACCTTGCGCACGCCATAACTCTTCTGCAGGCCCTGGGCCTCCAGGCGGCTGGGAGCCTGCGTCATTTCTTCGGCGGCGGCAAGGCCGGCGTCGTCTGCAGGGGCACGCTGCTGGCGGGTGCGGCCGGCGCCGAGGCCGCCGGCGCGGGCCGGGGCATCATCACCACCCGCACCTTGCCCTGCGGCTGCGGCGAGGTCTGGCCAGGCTCAACGCTGAGGATCTCGGAGCGGCTGTTGTAGACGATGGTGGCGCCGGTCAGCTCGTCCAGCACCTGGTTGCCCTTCATGCGGCGCACCAGGGCACCGCCGGCAAAGCGCACGGTCTCGGCCCGGGTGTCGTACTCGATGCGCTCGGCACTGCCCTCCAGCGTCTCGCCCGGCGTGTTCAGCGCCTGGCTGAAGCGCACCGGCTCACTGGGCTTGCCGGCCGCCACGGCGAAGTGGCTGTCGTCCGCGCGCCGCTCGGCCTCCAGGCGGCTGGCGCGCACCTGCAGGCTGCCCTGCACCAGCAGCACCGGCCCGGTCCATTCGGTGCGGCCGGTCTGCTGGTTGATGGTGCCGCCCTGGTCGCTCTCGATGATCAGCGGCTTGGTGCGGTCGTCCTTGGCGGCCTGGGCGACGCAGGCCATTCCCAGGGCCAGCAGCGTCGCCGCCACGAACCTGCCCCTCAATACCGTCATGCTCGGTCCTTATCAAGTCGCACCGTGGAACCGGCTCTGCCGGGCCACTGGTGCGGCCCCCTTGAGGGGGAGGCGGCGCAGCCGCTTCGGGGGTGGGTCATACCTTGCCGAAGTTGTTGACGAGGTATTCGGTGACCATCAGCGCGCGCTGGCCGCCCTGCAGGGCGTTGAGCTGCTCGCCGGTGGAGGCCTTGCTGGGCGAGGTGGTGTAGAGCCCGCCAATGCCCAGCGTGGGCACGCCGTCCAGGCCATAGGCCTCGGCCAGCTTGTCGGCCTGGGTGATGCGCACGCCGCCCATGCCCTTCGGATCCAATGCGGCCCAGGTGCTGTTGAACTTGGCCACGTCCAGGCCCAGGGGCTGCAGCAGCTTGATCATGTCCTCGGGCTTGTCCAGCGCCTGGTGCTGCTGGTGGATGGCGGCAAAGATGGCACTGCGGAACTGGTGCTCCACGCCCATGGTCTGCAGCGCGAAGAACAGGCGCTGGTGCGGCTTGACCTGCGCACGCCCGCCGATGTGGCTGTGGCGGAATTGCATGGTGGGCGGCAGCTGCTTGACCCAGGGCTGCAGCACGGCCTCGAAAGCATTGCAGGCCGGGCAGCCGTACCAGAAGAACTCAACCACCTCGATCTTGCCCGGGCTGGCGGGCAGCCGCTGGCTGAGCTTGCGGTAGTGCTGGCCGGCGCGCGGCGCGCCCTGGGCAGCGGCCAGGGTCGGCAGGCCGGCGGCGGCAGCGGCCAGCAGGGTCAGGCCGGTGCGGCGGGTGAAGACTTGGCTCATGCTCAGACTTTTCCGTAGTTCTGGATCAGGAAGTCCAGGGTTGCGAAGGTGCGGCGCGCGGCCTCGGCCGGCGGCTGGCCGGCGCCCGCCAGCGAAGGCGAGGTGGTGTAGAGCCCGCCCAGGCCCAGCGTGGGCACGCCCTCGACACCATAGTCATCGGCCATCTGATTGGCGGCACGGATCTGGGCGGCGCTGAAGGCCTTGGGGTCGAAGGCCGCCCAGGTGCGCTCGAACAGCGCCACGTCCAGGCCCTGCGGCTGCAGCAGCTTGATCATTTCCACGTTGTTGCCCAGGTCCTGCCCCTGGCGGTGCAGGGCCTGGAAGATGCTGGCGCGGAACTTGTGCTCCACCCCCATGGCCTGCAGGGTGAAGAACAGGCGCTGGTGCTGCACCGAATAGCCGCGGATGGGCACCGCCACCGACTTGAACTCGACCGTGGGCGGCAGGCGCTTGAGCCACACCTGCAGATGCGGTTCCAACTCGAAGCAATGCGGGCAGCCGTACCAGAAGAACTCGATCAGTTCGAGCTTGCCGGCCGGGCGGCGCAGCGGCTGGCGCAGGCGGCGGAAATGCTCGGGGCCGGGGCGCCAGTCAGAGGCCTGCGCCGTCGCGTGCAGGGCGCCTAGGGGGCTGGCAGCCAGCAGGCCCAGGGCCTGGCGTCGGGTGGAGTGCTTCATCGGGGACGTTCCGGTTGTTCAGCGCTGGGCGCGCACCACGGCGGCTTCCAGGCCGGCATCCTGCACTTGCGCGTGCAGGGTGTCGGCGTCGGCCTTCATGTCGAAGGGGCCGATGCGCACGCGGTACACCACGCGGCCATTGGCCTCGCGCTCGTAGACCTTGGCATTGAAGCCCTGCAGACCCAGGCGGGCGCGCTGCTGCTCGGCTTCCTCGGGCTTGGTGAAGGCGCCGGCCTGCACGAAGTAGACGTAGGGGTCGGCGCCCGCCGGCTTGCTGGCGGCCGGCTCGGTGGGCTTGGTGGCCACGGCGCTGGCCTGCGGCACGGGGGTCGGGGTCGGCGCGGGCACGGGTGCCGCGCTGGCCGGGGCCGATGGCACCGAGGCCGCCGCCACCACCCCGCTGGCCGCCACGCGGCTCTTGCCACCGTTCAGTCCGGCATTCGGATCCCAGTTCTTGTTCGCCGCCGCCTCAGCCGCGTCCAGCTCGGCATTGCGCTGCGGGGTCTTGTCCACAAAGGGGATGGGCACCTTGGTGACGTAGAGCGCCACGCCCAGGGCGATGGCCAGGCCGAGCAGCAGGCCCACCACCAGGCCAAGGCCAAAACCACCCTTCTGCGCGCCGCCCTTGGACGACGGCGCCTTCTTCGCTTCACTCATGCAGCAGATTCCTCTCGGTCTTCCCGGGCCATGGATTCAGGGGCCGAAACGCCCAGCACGGCCAGGGCGTTGGCCAGCACCTGACGGGTGGCCGCCAGCAGGGCCATGCGGGCGCGGCAGAGCGCGGCGTCATCGACGATGAAGCGCTCAGCCGCGTAGTAGCTGTGGAAGGCGCCGGCCAGATCGCGCAGGTAGAACGCGATGTCGTGCGGCGTCAGGTCCTTGGCGGCCTGGCTCAGCATCTTGGGGAACTCGGCCAGCTTGGCCATCAGGGCCAGTTCGGTCGGGGCCGTCAGCAGGCTCAGGTCCGCACCAGCGCCGACTTCACCGCCCCAGGTGCGCAGCACCGAGCAGATGCGCGCGTGCGCGTACTGCACGTAGAAGACCGGGTTTTCATCCGAGGCCTTGAGCGCGAGGTCGATGTCGAACACGAACTCGGTGTCGGCCTTGCGGCTGATCAGGAAGAAGCGCACCGCGTCGCGGCTGGTCCAGTCGATCAGGTCGCGCAGCGTCACGTAGGAGCCGGCGCGCTTGCTGATCTTGACCTCCTGGCCGCCGCGCATCACGGTGACCATCTTGTGCAGCATGTAGTCCGGGAAACCTTGCGGGATGCCCAGGCCCTGCGCCTGCAGGCCGCCGCGCACGCGGGCGATGGTGCCGTGGTGGTCGGTGCCCTGGATGTTGATGCACTGGCTGTAGCCGCGCTTGAACTTGTTGACGTGGTAGGCCACGTCGGGCACGAAGTAGGTGAAGCCGCCCTCGCGCTTGCGCATCACGCGGTCCTGGTCGTCGCCGTAGTCGGTCGAGCGGAACCAGAGCGCGCCGTCCTTCTCGTAGGTCTTGCCGCTGTCCACCATGCGCTGCACGGCGGCCTCCAGCTGGCCGTTGGCGTAGACGCTGGATTCAAGGAAGTAGTTGTCGAACTTGAGGCCGAAGGCCTGCAGGTCCAGGTCCTGCTCGTGGCGCAGGTAGGCGACGGCGAACTGACGGAGGCCGTCCAGGTCTTCGGGGTCGCCCGAGCCGGTGAACTCGCGGTCATCGGCCTTGACGGTCTCCTGGCGGGCAAATGCGTCGGCGATGTCCTGGATGTAGTCGCCGTTGTAGAAGCCCTTGCTCTCGGGGTTTTCGGGGTCGGTGGGCCAGCAGGGGTCGCCCGGTTTGAAGCCCTGCAGGCGCAGCTGCGTGCTGCGCGCCAGCGTGGCGATCTGCACCCCGGCGTCGTTGTAATAGAACTCGCGCGTCACCTCATGGCCCTGGGTGGCGAGCAGGCTGCACACGGCATCGCCCAGCGCGGCCTGGCGGGCATGGCCCACATGCAGAGGACCGGTGGGGTTGGCGGAGACGAATTCCACCAGCACGCGGCGCGGGTCCTTGACCTGCTGGCAGCCGAAGGCGGCGCCGGCCTGCAGCACCTCGGCCACCACCGCCTGCTTGGCGGCGGGCTTGAGGCGCAGGTTCACGAAGCCGGGGCCGGCGATCTCGATGGCGTCCACCCACTGCTGCACCGCGGGCTGGGCGTTCAACGCCGCCACCAGCCGGGTGGCCAGTTCACGCGGGTTGGCCTTCAGCGCCTTGGCCAGTTGCATGGCCGAGGTGACGGCCAGATCGCCGTGGCTGGCCTGCTTGGGGGCCTCGAAGGTGGGAGCGGGAGGGTTCTCGGGGGCGATCTCGCACAGGGCGGCGCCCAAGGCATCGAGCAGGGCCTGGGTGGCATGAATCATGCTGGGGATTCTAGGAGGCGAAGCAACAACTGCTCTCAAGCCCGCATGGCCGCCCCGCAGGACTGATGGCAGGATCAGGCCCCATGTCCACCCCGCCCGCCAGCTCGGCCACCGGCGAAAGCCTGCCGCCGAGCTCCACCTTTCCGGCCAGCGAGCCGCCCTCGCAGGCGGAACTGCCCAGCCACATCGGCAAGTACAAGGTGATCCGGCGCCTGGGCGAGGGGGCGACGGCCGACGTCTTCCTCTGCCACGACGCCTTCCAGGACCGCCATGTGGCGATCAAGAAGGTGCGCGCCTGGAAGGAGGCCAGCCGCAGCGGCGAGGCCGCGCTGAACATGCGCGACCATTTCTTCGCTGCCGAGGCCTCGCTCGCCGGGCGGCTGACGCACCCGAACGTGGTGCAGATCCTCGACGCCGTGACGGATGCGCCCGAGCCCTATCTGGTGATGGAGTTCGTGCCGGGCGTCACGCTCAAGCATTTCTGCCGCGCCGACCGCCTGCTGCCACTCGACCAGATCGTCGAACTGGGCTTCAAGTGCGCGATGGCGCTGGGCTACTGCTTCCGCCAAGGGCTCATCCACCGCGATGTCAAACCCGCCAACCTGCTCGCCGTCATCGACGAGCAGGGCCAGGCGGTGGACGTGAAGGTCAGCGATTTCGGCTCCGCCCTGCACCTGGAGAGCGACCAGACCCAGGTGCACCGCGTCGGCTCGCTCGCCTACATGGCGCCCGAGCAGCTGGAAGGCGGCGACCTGGACGCCCGCGCCGACATGTACGCGCTCGGCGCCGTGCTTTACCACCTGATCGCCGGCAAGCCGCCCTTCGAGGCGCCGGCGCAGATGGCGCTGATGCACCAGATCTACCACCAGCCCCCCAAGTCCCTGCAGGAGCTGCGCGATGGCGTGGGCCCGGAGATGGACGCGGTGGTGCTGCGCGCCCTGGCCAAGCGCCCCGAGGACCGCTACCGCGACTGGGACGAGTTCGCCCGCGCGCTCTCCGACCTGGTGGCCAAGCAGCTGATCCCGCTGGCCCGCTTCACCGAGGTGAAGGACTCCGAGCGCTTCAACCTGCTGCGCGAGCTGGAGTTCTTTGCCGAGTTCGGCGACGTGGAGCTGTGGGAGGTGGTGCGGCGCGCGCGCTGGCGGCGCTACCCCGTCGGCCACCATCTGTTCAAGCGGGGCCAGGAGGGCAACAGCGTGCACATCATTGCCCTGGGGGCGGTGGAGGTGGTGCGCGAGGGCCGCGTGGCCGCCCAGCTGGGCGTGGGCACCTCGGTGGGCGAGATGGCCTACCTGGCGCCCAACCCCGAGATGCGCACCCACAGCACCGATGTGCGCGTCACCCAGGTCTGCACCACGGTGAGCTTCACGCCGCAGCTGATCGGCTCGCTCTCGGGCGAGTGCCAGCACCGCTTCGATCGCGCCTTCATCAAGGTGCTGGTACGCCGCCTGCATGCAGCGCACGAGCAGCTGGCGCACCCGCGTCGCATCTTGTAGCCCCACGCGAGCGCCGCTTCACGGAAGATCCCCCCGCCGTCTTGGCATCCACCCAGAGAGGAAACGCGATGAAGATCAAAGCCCTGCCCCTGATGCTTGTGTTCGCCTTGGCCGCCGGTGGCGCCTGGGCCGGCCCGCAACAGGAAAGGATGAAGCACTGCAATGCCGAGGCCAAGACCAAGAACCTGGCCGGCGAGGAGCGCAAGAGCTTCATGAGCAACTGCCTGAAGGCCAAGCCAGAAGCACCTGCAGCCCCCGCCACCCAGCAGGACAAGATGAAGACCTGCAATGCCGACGCCAAAACCAAGAACCTGGCCGGCGACGAGCGCAAGAAGTTCATGTCCGAGTGCCTGAAGGGCAAGTAAGCCTCCCCCCGAAGCGCCTGCGGCGCCTCCCCCGGAGGGGGCGCCACCAGTGGCCCGGCGGAGCCGGCTCCACGGTGGCACTTGGTTGTGCTGAATCATGCGCGGCAGGTCTCAAGAACCCCACAGGAGCCATGAGATGCGCCTTGATCCCCTACTGCTGATCCTGCTGGCCGGCACGGCGCTGGCCCAAAGCCCGCCCTCCAAGCCCGGTCTGTGGGAGATGAAGACCCTGAGCCTGGAGGTGGACGGCAAGCCCATGCCCACCCCCGGCCAGATGCCGCCCGAGATGGCACAAATGCCCCCCGAGGTGCGCAAGATGATGCAGGAGCGCATGAAGGCCCAGGGCATCGACCTGGCCAGCGGCGGCATCCGCATGTGCTTCAGCGCCGAGTCGATGAAAGAAAGCGCCTGGGGCAGCCCGCAAGGGCAGAACGACTGCAAGACCGAGGTCGTCGAGCGCGGCGGCAGCACCTGGCGCTGGAAGGTGCAGTGCAAGGAGGGCCACGGCGAGGGCCGCACCACCTTCAGCGGCGGCGAGGGCTATCGCAGCGACATGCAGTTCACCAGCACCGGCAAGGGCCAGGCGCAGACCATGAAGACCCAGGTCCAGGCGCGCTGGCTGGGGGCGGACTGCGGCGGGCTCAAGCCCATCCAGCCGCCCGCGCCGACTAAAGGCAAGTGAGGGTCTGACGCGCGACCCATTCCTCGCCCGGGTCCAGCACCGGCCGGTGCTCGATCTGGGCGAGTTCCAGGCAGACGAAGCGGCGCCAATCCTCGGCGGGCAGGTCCGCCAGGCCATGGTTCGCGCCGGGGTTCCAGACCACCGCGTCGTCAAAGCCTTCGGTCTCGATCAGCAGCCGGCGCGTGCTGCTTTCACCCAGCCCCACCAGGCGCAGCGGCGCGGCCGGGCCGTAGACGATGCGGTCGATGGGCTGGCCCTGCAGCAGCTCCAGCCGGTGGCTGTGCTGCACGCCCTCTTCGCCGCGCAGGCTGTCCAGGTAGCGGCGGTCCTGCAGGCCTTCGATGACGACGCGAGCGGCGTCTTCGACCGCCCAGTAGCTGTGCAAGGCGGCCTGAAAGGCGAAGCGCGCCTCGCCGCGGTTCTCCACCGCCAGCTCCATCTCCAGCGTGCGCCCGGCAATGCGCACCGTCAGCTCCAGAGCGAAGGCCTGCGGCCAGGCGCGCAGGGTGTCGGCGTCGTCCTGCAGGCGCAGCACGGCCAGGGCATCGCGGTCACCGGTTTCCTGCTGCACCAGCTCCCAGGCGCGCGTGCGCGCCACGCCATGCCGCGGCCCGTCACCCTGCGCGGCGAACTGCGGAAAGATCACCGGCACGCCCCCACGCACCGCCACACCCGCGCCGTAGCGGCTGGTGGGCGACAGGTAGAGCTGCTCGGCCCCGCCCGCCGGCACCCAGCTGACGAGTTGGCCGCCATGAAGCAGCAAGGTGGCACGCGCGCCGTCGGGAGATTGCAGGGTGATCTGGGCTTGTTCGGCTGGGGCACTCATGGGGAAAAACTCCGGTTCAGGGCGGGATCATCGCTGGCCGGCCCCCAGCGGCCCTGGTCGGCCCATGCCAGGGGCGCCGTGCCGGGGTAGGGCCAGAAGCGCGGCACGGCCTGGGGCGGCGCCCACAGGGCCAGATGCAGGTCGTGCGCCGGCTGGTGCCAGCAGCGCCCCGCCCCTTGGGGGTCGGGCACCCAGCGCAGCTGGCGCTGCGCCGCCAGCAGGCCCGGCCCCGGGCCCTGCTTGAGCCAGGCTTCACCCAGCGTCCAGTGGCGGTAGAAGGCCGGCGCCTGCGCGTCCGGCAGGCCCAGGCCGGATGCCAGGGCGGCCAGATCGCGCCCGGGGCGCGGCTGTTCGATGTCGATGCCCAGGGCCTCTTCCGCCACGGCGGCGGCAAACCAGTCGCCGCTGTGGCTGAGCGAGAGCCGCCACGGGGGCAGCGTCGGGCAAAGGCTGCGGCCCTCGGCGTCCTGCTCCAGCTGCGGCAGGGCCTGGCCGCTGGCAGCGCCCAGCAGGCGGCGCAGCAGCCAGCGCCCGGCCAGGTAGCGCTGCCGGCGCGCCGGCAAGGAAAAAGCCTGGAGCCGCGCCGCTTCGCTGCGCGCCAACCAGGCTTCGGGGCATTCGGGCAGATCGGCCTGCAGCGCCGCCAGCGGCGCCACGCAGATCTGCGGGTTCACCTTAGGGGGCCACCTTGGCGTAGGTGCCCTTCAGCGCCGCGCCGATGACGATGCTGCCGGCATGGCATTCGATGGTCTCGGCGTCCTTGACCTCGTTCTTCTTGTAGTAGCTGACGATGTCCACCACCGCGTTGGCGCCGTTCTGCTTGGCCTTCTTCTCCAGCGCGATCAGGCCCGAGAGGATGGCCCACTTGCAGCCGAACTCGTCGGACTTGCCCACGCCATTGGTCTTCTGGTTGGTGGTGTCGCTGCCCAGCTCCTTCAGCACCTTGGGCGTCTTGGCGCCGGCCAGGTAGAACTTGACGTCGCCGTCGAGCTTGCCCTTGGCGTCGGGCATTTCCAGCACGTCGGACAGCTTGATGTGCAACACGGTGTCGCGGGCCTGGGCGGCCGGAGCCAGCAGGGCGGACAGGGCCAGCACGGCGGCCAGGCTCTTCAGGGTTTGACGCATGGGTTCTCCTCCTCGGGGTTGGTGGGTGGCAAGCGCGGCGATTGTGCCGACGCGCTGGTGTCGAATCGTTAGCAACGGCGCAGGATCAACGAGGTGTTGATGCCGCCGAACGCGAAGTTGTTGCTCATCACGTACTCGGTGTCGAGCGCGCGGCCGCCGTCCATCAGGTAGTCCAGCTCGGCGCAGCGCGGATCTACCTGGCTGAGGTTCAGCGTGGGCGCGAACCAGCCGCTCTTCATCATCTCGGCGGTCATCCAGGCCTCGAGCGCGCCGCAGGCGCCCAGGGTGTGGCCCATGTAGCTCTTCAGCGAGGATATGGCCACGCGCGAGCCGAACACGGCCTGGGTGGCCTGGCTCTCGGCGATGTCGCCATGCTCGGTGGCGGTGCCGTGGCCGTTCACGTAGGGGATGGCCTCGGGGGGCAGACCGGCATCGGCCAGGGCCAGGCGCATGGCCATGGCCATGGTCTCGGCCTTGGGTTGCGTGACATGCGCGCCATCGCTGTTGGTGCCGTAGCCGACGATCTCGAACAGCGGCTTGGCGCCGCGCGCCAGCGCGTGCTCACGCTCTTCCAGGATCAGGCTGCAGCCGCCCTCGCCCAGCACCAGGCCATCGCGGTTCGCGTCGTAAGGGCTGGGGGTCTGGGTGGGCGTGTCGTTGTGGCGCGTGGAGGTGGCGAACAGGGTGTCGAACACCGCGGCCTGGCTGGCATCGAGCTCTTCCGAGCCGCCAGCCACCATGGCAATCTGCTTGCCGCTCTGGATGGCCTCGAAGGCGTAGCCGACGCCCTGCGAGCCCGAAGTGCAGGCGCTGCTGGTGGTGACGATGCGCCCGGTGATGCCGAAGAACACGCCGATATTCACCGGCGCGGTGTGCGACATCATCTTGATGTAGGTGTTGGCGTTGATGCCCTCGGTGGTCTTGTCGCGCATCATGCAGGCGAAGTCGCCGAAAGCGGCGGGCTCGCCCGAGCAACTGCCGTAGCTAATGCCCATCTGGCCGCTGGTGACGAGCGGATCCCCCAGCAGACCGGCCTGCTCCAGCGCCAGCTCGGTGGCACGGCAGGCCAGCACCGAGACGCGGCCCATGCTGCGCATGGTCTTGCGGTTGTAGCGCTCCTTGGGCAGCTCGAAGGGTGCGGCGGGCGCGCCGACTTGGGTGTTGAGGCCTTCGATCTCGGCCCAGCCGGCGATGCGCTGCACTGCACTGCGGCGCTGGCGCAGCTGCTGCTGCACGCTGGCCCAGTCATGACCCAGGGGGCTGAGGGCACCGACGCCGGTGCACACCACACGCTTCAAGCTCTTCATCCCACCATCCCCCCGTTCACCGAAATCACCTGGCGCGTGATGTAGGCCGCATCCGGTCCCATCAAGAAGCTCACCAGGGCCGCCACCTCCTCGGGTTGGCCCACCCGCTTGGCCGGGATGATCTTCAGCGCTTCGGCGAGCAACTCGGGCTCGACCATGTCGGTCTCGATCAACCCCGGTGCCACACAGTTCACGGTGATGGCGCGGCTGGCCAGCTCCACCGCCAGCGCCTTGGTGGCGCCGATGATGCCGGCCTTGGCGGCGCTGTAGTTCACCTGCCCGCGGTTGCCCATCAACCCCGACACCGAAGCCAGGGTGACGATGCGCCCGGGCTTGCGGCGCCGCACCAGCGGCATTGTGAGCGGGTGCAGCACGTTGTAGAAGGCGTCGAGGTTGGTATGGATCACCGCGTCCCAATCCTCGGCCGGCATGGCCGGAAAGGCGTTGTCGCGCGCGATGCCGGCATTGGCCACCACGCCATAGGGGCAGCCGTGCTGTTCAAGATCGGCTTCAAGCGCCGCAGCCGTGGCGGCGCGGTCGGCCACGTCGAACTGCAGCACGCGGGCCCGGCGGCCCAGTTCGCGCACCTGCTGCGCCACCTGCTCGGCTTCGTCGCGGCGGCTGCGGCAGTGGATGACGGTGTCGAAGCCATCGCGCGCCAGGCGCAGGGCAATGGCCTTGCCGATGCCGCGGCTGGAGCCGGTGATGAGGATGGTTTGGTCGGGGTTCATGGTTTGCACCACAGCGCTTTGCGGGGCCGCGAACGCGGCAACAAGAAGCTGGTTGGGGATCCATTCATCGCAGAAAGCCCGCGATGGTTTGCAGTGGTCTAGTCGGCCGGTACTCCGGCCAGCTTAGCGGGCAGGTTTTCGCAGTCCCAGGAGGGGTGTGGGAGCCATGTGAACCAGCCGTGCAGTCGCGGCCGACCCTAGGTCGGCTGCGTGCATTCAGCGCCTTTCTTTGCCCCGCGTTTCTTTGGCGCAGCAAAGAAATGCGGGTCGGGGTGCAAGGGTTGAAGACCCCTGCGGGCTCTACCGATGACCAAATGCATTCAGTCACAAGCCCTGCCCATTCAAGAAGGCCTCAGGCTCTTCGGGCCCGAACACGTTCAGGCTCGCCCGCGCCACCTCGGCGCCGTTAATCTCGATCGAGGCCTCGAACTGCCCCAGCCCGTTGTCCGCCTGGAAGCGATGCTCGACGCGGATGCGCAGCACTTCGCCCACCCGGAAGCTGGAACGGGAGCAGGTGTAGCGCCGCGTACCGAGCAGGAAGCCGATCTTGGGCGCACCGCCCGCGGCGCGGCGGCCGGCGCCGGCCCAGGCGGCCACGGTCTGGGCCATGTACTCGATGCCGGCGGCGGCACTCAATTGGCCGTCGCGCAGCAGCAGGTGGTCGGGGCCGATGGTGGCCTCGGCCACCAGATGTTCCTCGCCGGCTTCAAGCACACGGCCCAGCCAGCTCATCGTGCCGCGGTGCGGCACCAGTTCGTCGATGGCGACTTCAGTCATCACGGCAGAGCACCAACGCGGCATTGCTGCCGCCAAAAGCAAAAGAATTGGACAGCACGGCGCGCGGTGCGCTGGCCAGGCGTTCGCCCGGGCGCACCAAGCGAATGGCCGGCAGCGCGGGGTCGCGGGCGCCGTCGAAATGGTGCACCGGCAGCCGGCCCTCGCCCTGCAGCGTCAGCCAGGCCACCGCCGCTTCCAGCGCGCCGGCCGCGCCCAGGGTGTGGCCGGTCAGCGGCTTGGTGGAGCTGCAGGGCAGCTCCAGGCCGAACACCCGTGCCACGGCCTGTGACTCCATCGCGTCGTTGTGCGGCGTGGCCGTGCCATGCAGGTTCAGGTAGCCGATGTCGGCCGGCTGCAGGCCGGCACAAGCGATCGCGGCGCGCATGGCCGCTTCGGCACCGCGGCCGCTGGGTTCGGGGGCGGAGATGTGGTGGGCATCACTGCTCTCGCCCCAGCCGGCCAGGCGCGGGCCGGCCCCTTCGCGTTCCATCAGGAACAGCGCGGCGGCCTCGCCGATGTTGATGCCTTGCCGATTCGCGCTCATCGGATTGCAGCGCGCCGCGCTCACGGCTTCGAGCGCGGCAAAGCCGGCGACCGTGAAGTCGCACAGGCTGTCGGCACCGCCACAGAGCACGGCATCGGCCAAGCCGGCGCGCAGCAGGCGGGCCGCGCTGGCCAGGGCCTTGGCGCTGGACGAACAGGCGGTGGACACCACATAAGCAGGGCCACCCAGGCCCAGGGTGCAGGCCAGGTAGAGCGCAGGGGAGCCGATCTCCTGCTGGCGCACATCAAAGCCGGCGGACAGCGTGCCGCTGCGCACCTGCTCGTCCCAGGCCTGTTCGGCCTCGCCCACGCCCGAGGTGCTGGTGCCCAGCACCACCGCCACCCGCGCCGCACCGTGGCGGGCGATGGCGGCGTCCACCTGCGGGCGGATCTGCGCCAGCGCGGCGGCCAGCAGGGCGTTGTTGCGGCTGGCCAGGGCTGCGGCCGGGTCAAGCGGCGGCAGCGCCGCGCGCACGCGGCCCAGGTGCAGCTCGCGACCTTCGCGCCAGGGTTCGGGCTGCACACCGCGGGGTTGATCGGCCCAGAGCGCAGTGGCCAGTTCAGCGGGGTCGGCGCCGGCGGCACAGATCAGACCCAAGGCATTCAGATGGAACTGCATCACACCGCTCCTTCGGCCGCACGCGAGTCGATGCGCAGCCGGTAGCGCTCGACCCGGTTGTCGATCTCGACCTGCTCGCGGCCCTGCAGGTACAGCACCACCAGCAGCAGCTCGCCGTTCAGGCGCAACTCACGGCGCTGCGCCAGTTCGCTCAGTTCCCACTCCGGGCCCAGGCCCTGGCGCAAGGCCTGCAAGGGCGCGAACACGAGCGCGATGTCACGCAGCACGCGCTCGGGGTCCACCTCGGCCGGCAGCATCGTGTGGCGCTGCACCTGCAGCTCGCGGCCGTCCCACACCAGGGTCAGCACGCGCTGGTTCAGCGCCAGCGCGGCCAGGCGCAGGGCCTCGCCGTCCAGCTGCAGCAGGGTGTCGAGCTGGCGCTCCTTGGGCGCGCGCGGGTCTTCGCTGACGCGCAGCACCTGCAGGCGCTGCACCAGCTGCAGCGGCGCGCCGAAGTCGGCCGGCGCCACACGGAAGGCGGGCAGGCGCGGCGGCGGGGCCGGCGGCGTGCTGGCGCAGGCGGCCAGCAGGCTCACAAGCAAGGACAGGATCAGGCGGCGCACAGGGCTTCCAGCGTGGCCATGCGCTCGGGCTTGGCGACGTAGGGGTTGCTCTTGTCCCAGGCGTAGCCGGCCAGGATGGAGCTGATCATGCGGCGCACCTCGGGGTTCTGGTCCTGGTGAAAGATCACGTCCTGGAAGCCGCCGCGGTACCAGCTCTCCACAAAGGCGCGGAAGGCATCGACGCCGGTGCGCAGCGGCACGGCGTAATCGGCCTCCCAGTTCACCGTCTCGCCGGCGCGCTCGCGCAGGATGCAGCTCACGGCCAGATCGGCGCTGCGCACGGCGATCGTCACGCCGCTGGAGAACACCGGATCGAGGAACTCGCCGGCATTGCCCAGCAGCGCGAAGCCGGGGCCCCAGAGCGACTTGACGTTCGCCGCATAGCCCTTGAGCTCGTTGGCCGGCGTGTCCCACACGGCGTTCTCGAGCAAAGTGGAAAGCGTGGGCGTCTCGGCCACGATGGCCTTCAGGCGCTCGGTCGCGTCGGTCGAATACTTGGCGAAGAACTCGGCGCGCGCCACCACGCCCAGCGAGCAGCGGCCATTGCTGAAGGGGATGGTCCAGAACCAGACATCCACATGCTCGGGGTGCACGGTGACGAGGATCTTGTTGCGGTCGAAGCTCGGATCCTTGATGCCGTCCTGCACATGGGTGAAGGTGGCCGCGCGCACCGGGAATTGCGAGGGGAACTCCAGGTCCAGCAAACGCGGCAGGGTGCGGCCGAAGCCACTGGCGTCGAGCAGGTGGCGGGCCTGCACCTGATACGAATCGCCACCCTCCAGGGGTTGCACGGTGACCAGCGGCTGCTGCCCCTCACCCACCGTCACCGCGGTGACCTGCTGGCGGTAGCGGATGTCTGCTCCGGCCTTGGCCGCGCCATCGGCCAGCACCTTGTCGAAGGCGGCGCGCTGCACCTGGTAGGTGGTGCCCCAGCCGCAGCTGAACTTGTCGCGGAAGTCGAAGGCGGTGCGCTTCTCGCCGCGGCGGAAGGCGGCGCCGTTCTTGTACTGGAAGCCGGCCTCGACCACGTCCTGCAGCAGGCCGGCCTTCTGGATGTATTCCATCGACTGCGGCAGCAGGCTCTCGCCGATCGAGAAGCGCGGGAACTGCTGCTGCTCCAGCACCGTCACCGCCAGGCCCTGCTGGCGCAGCAGGGCCGCCGCCACCGCGCCCGAGGGGCCGGCGCCAATGATGCAAACGTCGCAGGTTTCAACTCGCATGGGGGGACTCATCTGGAATGAAGAAGGGGGTCAAGACCCAGGCCAGCACGATGCCAAGGCCCAGGGTGATGCCGAAGGCGCGCAGCGCCGGGGTGCTGGAAAGACCCAGCAGGCCGAAGGCCAGCCAGGTGGATGCCGCCGCCAGGGTGACGGAGACAAAACCCCGCAAGTCTGCGCGCTGCGGCTGGGCGAGCAAAAAGATGCCGTAGTCCACGCCCACGCCCAGCAGCAGCAGCAAGGCCAGCACATGGAAGAGCTGCAGCGGCTGGCCGCTCAGGCCCAGCAGGGCCAGGCTCAGGGCGCCGGCCAGCACGGTGGGGAAGAGCGCGCGCCAGCTGCGCCGGCCAAAGCGCCAGGCCAGCAGACCGGCCACGGCGACGACGGCGATGGCCAGCACCCCCGCCATGCGCACGCGCTGGCGCGCCAGCAGTTCGGAGACCTCGGCCACCTTGTCGACCCAGCGGACAGCGTTGCCGTCGGCCAGCGCGGCCAGGGCCGGCAGGGCCTGCACGCCGGCCACGCCGCGCAGCTGCAGCACCGCATGCCAGCGGCCCTGCGAATTGGCGCCCAGCCATTGATGGCGTGCCGCCTCGGACACCGGCGCGGCCAGCCAGTCGGCGACCATCAGCAACTTGGGCTGCACGGCCCCGCCCGCAGGCAGGGTCTGGCCCAGCAGACTTTGAACCAAGGGAGCCGCCTCGGCCCAGCGGCGCTGCAGCAGCGCGGCATCGGCCTGCTGGCGCGCGGGCGAAGGCACCCAGTCCGACACCGCCTGCCAGCCGCTGATGAGCTTCTGTTCGCGCAGCGGCGCGAGCTTGGCTTTGAGCGCTTCCTCGGCGGCCAGCAGCTCGGCCTCGCTGCCCGCTTCGAGCAGGAAGAACTGCGCCGGGCTGGGCAGGTCGAGGTGGCGCGCGAGTTCGATCTGGTCCTGCAGCAAGGCCGGCGGCGTGGCCTGCAGCAGGCGGATGTCGTCGTTGGCCTGCAGGCGCACGAAGCCCCAGGCCGTCAACCCGCCCAGACCGGCCAGCAGCAGGGCCGCGGCGCGCGGCCGCAGCGCCGGCCAGGCGGCCCAGGCACGACCCATCGCGCGGGTCAGCGGGCGCAGCGGCACGCTGCCCTGGTCCAGGTGCGGGAACCACAGCCAGGTGGTGACAAAGGCCGCGGCCAGGCCGGCGGCCGAGAACAGGGCCACCTGCTGCAGGCCCGGGAAGGGCGTGGTGGCCAGCAGGGCGTAGCCGGCCAAGGTGGTGAGCAGGGCCAGGCCCATGGTGGGCAGCTGCTCGCGCATCACGGCAAAGCGCTGTTCGGCGCCGCGCTCGATGCGCGCGGCGTAGTAGCTGCTGGCGTAGTTCTCGGCCACGCCCACCAGGCTGGCGCCGAACACCAGGGTGATGAGGTGCAGCTCGCCGAACACCGCCAGGGTCAGACCCACGGCGACCAGCAGACCGCTGCCGACCGAGAGCAGCACCAGCAGGCGCGGACGGATGCGCGCAAAGGCGAACCAGCTGAGCACGAACACGCCGACCAGCGAGCCGGCGCCGATCAGATGCATCTCGCTCTGCGCCTGCGTGGCCGCCGCGTGCGCATGCAGGGGCACGCCGGCGGCGATGACCTTGACCGGCGCCACCGCGGCACGGGCGGCGGCCAGGGCTTGGGCCAGGCGCTCGTTATGCGCCAGCGCGAAGGCGCTGCCGGGGCTGTCGATCAGGATCAGGGCCCAGTCGCCGTCAGGGGCATGCACGGTCAGGCGACCTTCGTGCACACGCACGCGGCTGCCCTGGGCGCGCTCAGCGAACCACTGGCCCAGGCTGTTGAAGGGGTCGTCGGCCCAGCGGCCCACGCGCAGCGCGCCCACCGGCTGCAGCAGGTTCTGCAGGGCCTGCTGGGCCAGGGCCTCGGCGCTGGCCTGCTGCAGCTGGGCGCGCTGCGCATCGGTCAGCAGGGCGCCGCGCTGCGGGCTGAAGAAGTCCAGCCAGGCGGCCTGCTGGGCCGGGTCCACCTTGTGGCGCAGGCTCACACCCGGGGCTTGGGCGGCGAAAACCTCGGCGAACCGATCGGCCGCCGCCGCGTTCTGTACCAGCACGATGAGCCGGCCGTCCCCCGCCTTGGCCAGGGCCTGCAGCGCCTGCTCGACCTCGGGGCGGCGCTCGTCCTTGGGCAGCATGGCCAGCACATCGGTGTTGATGCGCAGGCGGCCCTGCCAGGCCGTCAGGCCCAGGCCCGCAGCCAGCAGCAACAGCAGGAGCGCCCACAGCCAGGCCCAGCGGGTCGTTTCAGGCAAGGCGGCGGGCCTCTTCCTCATTCGGCGCGGCGGGCTCGCGCTGCTGCTCGTCAAAACGGATCAGGGTCTGGTCGCCCTGGGCCTCGAAGAGCTGGATGCGGCGCACCTGGCGGTCGCCCTCCAGCTCGATGCGCTGGAACAGGCGCGCCAGTGCGGCCTCGCGCGGCTTCAGCTCGGCCTGCCAGCCCTGGGCGCCGCGCAGGCTGCCGCTCAGCTCGAACTGCGACTGCAGCGCGGCCAGGTTGCCGTCCAGCAAGGCCAGCATCAGGCCGGTGACGACGCGCACGCTGGGCTCCTTGCCGGCGTCGAGCTGGAAGTGGTCGGCGCGGATGGCATCGCGCGTCAGCGCCAGCTGCGAGGCAAAGGGCGTGAGCGTGCGCCAGAGCACGCCCTTGCCGCGCACCAGCAGGTAGTCGCCCGTGCTCTTCAGCGGCTTGGCAAAGCCGGCCAAGCGCTTGTCCTGCTCGAAGCGGCCGCGCGCCAGCGCGGGCTGGTGCAGGCGCTGCTGGATCTCGGCCAGCGGCGCCGCCGTTGCGCTGAGCGGCAGCGTGGCCAGCAGCAGGTGGCGGCGCTTCATGCGGCGTCCTCCGGCTTCACGCCCAGGCGCTCCCACAGCACCGGCGGGCAGACGAACTGCAGCTCGCCGGTTTCCCAGCGCACCGCCACCTGGATGGTGTGGCCCTTGGTCAGCACCTTGCCGCTGGCGGCGTCGCGGATGCGGTAATCCACCTTGAGGCGGTTCTCGTACTCGGTGATGGCGGCGCGCACGATCAGCTTCATGCCGTACTCGGCCGGGCGCACGTACTTGAGGTGCAGGTCCACGATGGGCCAGGCGTAGCCGCTGGCCTTCATCTGCGGGTAGTCGTAGTCGAAGCGCTGCATCAGCGCGCTGCGCGCGATCTCCAGGTACTGCACATAGCGCCCATGCCAGACGATGTGCATGGGGTCCAGGTCATGGAAGGCCGGGCTGAGCTCGGTCTCGTGCACCAGGCGGGGGTCTTCACGTCCCGGCATACAAATCCCAAGCAGGTTCGCGCAGGGCCGTGAGCAGGCGCTGCAGGTCGGCGTCGAGCGCGCGGTCTTCCTCGATCAGGGCCACGCGCGCCTCCAGGTCTGCGCGCCACGCGGCCAGCGCCGGCGTCAGGTTCAGGGCACCCAGGCGCTCGCGCAGGGCCAGGGCCTGGCGGGCGGTGATCAGCATGGCGGCCACCACCTGCTCGGTCAGCTCGATGACGCGCAGCGCATCGCGTGCGGCGATGGTGCCCATGCTGACCTTGTCCTGGTTGTGGCACTCGGTGCTGCGGCTGAACACCGAGGCCGGCATGGTCTGCTTGAGCGCTTCGGCAGTCCAGGCCGAGACCGAGATCTGCAGCGCCTTGAGCCCATGGTTGATGGCCGCGCGCTCGCCCAGCGCGCCGCTCAGGTTCGAGGGCAGGCCATGGTTGAAGCGCGTATCCACCAGCAGGGCCAGCTGGCGGTCCAGCAGGTCGGCCAGGTTGGCGACGGCGTTCTTCAAAGTGTCCATCGCCAGCGCGATGTGGCCACCGTAGAAGTGCCCGCCATGCAGCACGCGCTCTTCCTCGGGGTGGATCAGCGGGTTGTCGTTGGCGCTGTTGAGTTCGTTCTCGATCAGCTGACGCAAGAAGGGCAGCGCGTCTTCCAGCACGCCGATGACATGCGGCGCACAGCGCAGCGAGTAGCGGTCCTGCAGGCGCAGCTCATTTCGGCTGGGGCGGTCGCTGGCCAGGTCGGCGCGCAGGCGCGCGGCCACGCGCTGCTGGCCGGGGTGGGGCTTGGCGGCGAACAGGGTGGCGTCGAAATGGTGGGCGTTGCCGCTGCTGGCGATGACGTTCGCGGCCGTGCAGCGCGTGGCCTGCTGGCCGAGCTGCTCGGCGCGCACATAAGCCAGGCAGGCCAGCGCGGTCATCACCGCCGTGCCGTTCATGATGGCCAGCGCCTCCTTGGGGCGCAGGCGGTGCGGCTGCAGGCCCACCGCGGCCAGGGCCTGGGCGGCGGGCATGGATTCACCGCGGAACCAGACCTGGCGCTCGCCGCAGAGCACCGCGGCCACATAGCTCAGCGGGGTCAGGTCGCCACTGGCGCCCACCGAGCCCTCGGAGGGGATCTGCGGCAGGATGTCGTGCGCCAGCAGGGCGGCCAGCTGCTGCAGCAGCGCGTAGCTGACGCCCGAGACGCCCTGCGCCAGCGACTGCAGGCGCACGGCCAGCACGGCGCGCGTCTGCTCCGGTGTGAGCAAGGCCCCGGCGCCGCAGCCGTGGTAGGTGTAGAGGTGCGTGGGCAGCTGCGCCACCAGGGCGGGCGGGATGCTGACGGTGCAGCTGTCGCCATAGCCGGTGGTGATGCCGTAGACCACGCCGTCCTCGGCCAGCAGGCGCGCCACGAAGGCGGCCCCGGCCTCGATGCGGGCGACGAAGGCCTCGTCGCGCGACAGCTCGGCGCGCGCCTGGCCCCGCGCGATGCGCACGATGTCCTCCAGGCCCAGCGGGCGGCCGTCGAACAACACGGAATCAGACGGGGGGCGGTGCATCGGGGCGTTCCCAGAAGGCATAAAAGTTGAACCAGTCGTAAGGCGATTCGGCCAAGCGGGCCGCGATCGCATCGGCATACGCCTGCGCGTAGCGCTGCAGGGCCTGCGCGCGTTGACCGCGCGGTAGCTCGACGCGTTCGGCCAGGCGCTCGAAACGGATCTCGTAGCCGGCCCCCTGGTGCAGGCAGCTCAAAAGCACCAGCGGGCAGCGCAGCAGGCTGGCCAGCACATAGGGGCCAACCGGCAGCGGCGCGGTGTGGCCGAGGAACTGCACTTCGGCCACCTGCGCGGAGTGGATGGGCACGCGGTCGCCCGCAATCGCCACCCAACCGCCTTCGGCCACGATGGCCTGCAGCTGCACCGCGGTGGCCGGGCCGAATTCGCTGACCTCCAGCAGGCGCACGCGGGCTTGCGGGTCCAGGCGCTGCAGCAAGCGGTTGAACTGCTCAGCATGCTTGGTGTGCACCAGCACGGTGAGCTTGAGGATGGACTTGTCGCGCGCAAAGGCGCGGCACAACTCCAGACAGCCCATGTGCGCGGTGACGAAGATGCCCCCGCGGCCGGCGCGCAGGTCGGCGTCCACCGCGGCCACGCCTTGCTCCCTGATGCGCGCGGCCGGGTAGCGGCCGGCCATGGCCAGCAGCTTGTCCAGCATGGTTTCGGCAAAGCAGGCGACATGGCGGAGGCCCTCGCGCCAGCCGGGTGCGCGCACGAACACGCCGGGCCGCGCGGCGTGCAGCCGGCGCAGGTAGTCCAGCGAGGCCGCGCGCAGCGCGGGGCGCGTGCACCAGTGCAGCAGCACCACCGGCGCGCTCAGCACGCGAAAGGCGGCGCGCCCGAACAGGCGGTGCACGGCATAGAGCAGCCAGATGCCGCCGACAAAGGTGTGCTCGCCCAGCGCCGCCCAATGCGTGCCGGGGCGCTGGGCGGGGTTCAGGCCAGCTTGCGCCATAGCAGCAGCGGCAAGCGCAGCAACATGCCGAAGAACAGGCGCGTGTGCATCCAGCTGATGCGCAGGTTGTCGCGCCAGACGCGGAAGTGCGAGATGCCGTCCTCGGGGTAGTGCACGCGCGTGGGCATGTTCACCACCGGCACGCCGGCCCACACCAGGCGCACGGCGATCTCGACGTCAAAGTCCATGCGCGTACCGATGCGCACCCGCTCGATCAGCGCCAGCGTGGGTGCGAGCGGATAGACCCGGAAGCCGCACATCGAATCGCGCACCGCGAACGAGAGTGTGTTGATCCAGACCCAGACATGGGTGGCATAGCGCCCGTACAGCCGCCCCTTGGGCACCGAGGCGTCATACAGTGGGCAGCCGCAGACGAAGGCCTCGGGGCGCGCCTGTGCCGCGGCGACGAAGCGCTGTGCATCCAGCGCATCGTGCTGGCCGTCGGCATCGATCTGCAGCGCGTGGCTGTAGCCCTGCGCCGCCGCGGCGCGAAAGCCCGCCATCATGGCGCCGCCCTTGCCCTGGTTCTGCGCCAGGCGCAGCAGCTGGACGCCGTCCTGCGTGGCCAGCGCGTCCAGGGCGCGGGCGGTGTCGGCATTCGAGCCGTCGTCCACCAGCAGCACGGGCAGGCCCTGGCTGCGCAACTTGGCCACCACGCCACCTACGGCCTGGCCGTGGTTGTAGACGGGGATGACCACCACCAGCTTCATGCGCCCTCCCCGGCCGCGGCAAAGCGCAGCTTGCCGCTGGCATGGGGTCCACGCGCACTGCGCAGCACGAAACGCAGCACGCACCCGGCCTCGTCGCACTGCAGCTCCAGCTCCACGCACGCGCCAGGTGGAATCACTTGCTGGAACTTCAGCTGATCCAGCCCAGCAAAGGCCGGCTGCAGGTGGGCAAAAGCCTCGCGGCCAAAGCGCTCGGCCCAATCCAGCTGCACCACGCCCGGCAGCACCGGGTGGCCGGGGAAGTGGCCGTCGAAGCCCGGATGGCGCGCCTCCACCTCGATCGCCCAGCAAGCACGCTGTGCCTCACGTTGCAGCAGGCGCGCGCTCGGGCGCATGGGGTCGAACAAGGCCGCCAGCGCGGCCTGGGTGGTCTTGCCCTGGGCGTTCACCGGCAGCTCGCTGACCAGGCGCCAGCGGCGCGGGCGCACCGTCGCTTCCAGCAGCGGCTCCAGCGCCCGCTTGCGCGGCGCCAGCCAGGCAGCGCGGCCCTGGGTTTCGATGGCCTCCCAGGCCTCGGCCGTGGGCACCAGCACCACGCCCAGTTCCTGACGCCGGCCAGGCAGCAAGGGCAGCCGCAGCTCCTGCACGCCGCCCAGGGCCAGCAAGGCCTGTTCAATCGCAGCCAGCGAGACGCGTTTTTCCTCGATCTTGACGATGCGGTCGGCGCGGCCCAGCAGCACGAAGCCCGGGCCTTCGGCGCGCACGCGGTCGGCGGCCAAGAACCAGTCCAGGCTGCCGAGCTGCGGCGAGCGCAGCGCCAGCTGTTCGTCTTCGATGCGCCAGTCCACGCCGGGCAACGCCCGCCAGGGGTGCTGGGCATCGGCGCCCGGGGCGCGCTGGCGCCAGGCCACGCCACCGGTCTCGCTGCTGCCGTAGACCTCGATCGGCGTCTGGCCCAGGCCTTCAGCGCAGGGGGCGAGCGCGTCGTCCGGCAGCGGCCCGCCGGAGCTGAAGACCGCCGCCAGCCGCACCGGCAGGCCGGCCAGGTCGGGCAGGTCCAGGCGCTTCAGGTGCGCGGGGCTGGCCACCAGGGCCAGGCGCGCGTCCAGTCGGGTCAGGTCTTCCAGGTAGGCCTGGCGCTCGGCCACCAGAGGCCGGCCGGCCGCCAGCGGCCAGAGCAAGCGAAACAGCAGGCCGTAGATGTGCTGGTGGCTGACCGTGCCGACCACACGCGCCCCCTCCAGGCGGCTGCCGAAGCAGGTTTCCAGCGCGCGCACTTCATCGAACAGCTGGTGCAGGCGCTTGGTGATGGCCACCGGCTCGCCGGTGCTGCCCGAGGTGAACACCACCAGCGCAGGGGCCTGGGCATCGAGCGGCTGCCATTCCGGCTCCGGCTCCGGCTCCGGCTGCGGCGCCACGCGTGCGCAAGCCCCCCCCGGCCAGTCGCCCGCGAAGTGCGTCCCCTGGGCCGCCAGGCGCTCGGCCGTGGCCGGCAGGGCATCGCCGGGCCACCACACCGTCTTGCCGGCATGCCAGGCGCCGAACAAGGCCGCGGCGGCGCGCAAGCTGTCCTCGAAGTACAGGGCCACGTCAGCGCCGGGCTGGGCGGCGAAATGCGCGGCCCAGCCGGCCACCTCGGCGCGCCACTCGCGCTGCGTCACCGCTTGGCCGGCCCGAAAGCCCACCGGCTGCGCCTGGCGCATGGGGCTGAGCGGGCCGGCCAGGCCCAGTGCCAATTCACGCCACATGGTTCAGCTCTCCGCCGTCTTGTGGGCGCGCACGCGCCGCCGCACCAGCCACTCGCCGCCCATCAGCAGGCCCATCAGGCCGTAGCTGATGAGGCCGTTGTAGAGCGCCCAGGTGGCGTCCGATCCCCACAGCGCAGTGGCCAGCGCGAGGCTGCCATTGAGCACGAAGAAGCCGCACCACACCTGGGTGACGCGGCGCGTGTACGCCACGCCGTGCGCGTCCAAGTTCGGCTCCTGCAGGCGCGCCAGGCGCTCAACCACGGTGGGGCCCTTCCACAGGCTGAGGCCGAAGAGCACCAGCAGCGCGGCACTCACGGCCACCGGGTAGAGCTTGAGCGGCAGCAGCTGGTTGGACCAGGCGGTGAGCGCGGCCAGCAGCAGGCCGGCCAGGGCCAGCCCCAAGGCCTGCTGACTGCGCGAGGCCAGGAAGCGCGCCAGCGCCAGGCCGAGCAGCAGCAGGGCCAGGGCACGCGGTTCGGCGTGCGCCAGGCCCAGGTAGACCAGCAGGGGGTAGGTGGCGGTCAGCGCCACCCAGAAAAGGTTTCGCAAAGGATCAGGCGGCGCTCGCCAGCGGTCCCTGCTCGTCGGCGGCGGCCTCGGCCAGCAGGCCCTGCAGCGCGCGCACCACGTCCTGCAGCGTGCGCACGGACTTGAAGGCCTCGGGCTGCAGGCGGCGGCCCACCAGGGGCTTGAGCTTGACGATCAGGTCCACTGCATCGATGGAGTCGATGTCCAGGTCCTCGTACAGCTTCGCCTCGGGTTTGATCAGCTCCGCTTCGATGTCGAAGGTCTCGATCAGGATGGCGCGCAGGCGCTCAAAAATTTCTTGCTCGCTCATGGCGGCGCACTCCTCAACTGCTCAGGCGGTTCACTGCTTGCGGCTGCCGGCGACGAACTCGGCCAGCGCGCGGATCGAACGGAAATGGCGGCGGGTCTGCTCGGAGTCGGCCGACATGGCGACGCCGTAGCGCTTCTGCAGCGCCAGACCGAGCTCGAGCGCATCGATCGAATCCAGCCCCAGGCCTTCGACGAACAAGGCGGCCTCCGGGTCAATCTGTTCGGGGCTCAGATCCTCCAGATTCAGGGCCTCGATCAGCAGGTTCTTGATCTCCAGCTCCAGGGCATCGTTCATGCCGCTCTCCCTTCCGAAAAATAAGCTTTCAAGTATCCCGTCAGGCGCCTGGCGGCGAGCGGGGTTTCGCCGTTCGCGGCCTCTAGAAAGGGCGCAATCGGCAAGTCCTCCCCCACTTCGAGGGTGAGGCGCATGGGCCGGTCGTTGGTGCGCCACCACGGGCGTCCCTTGGTCAGGCCGATGGGCTCGCACAAGATGCGCACCGGGGTCACCGGCACGCCCGCGCGCAGGGCGAGCTGCGCCGCGCCGCGCTGCAGTTGCAGGGGTTGGCCCGGCACGCTGCGCGTGCCCTCCGGGAAGATCACCAGATTGCCACCGGCCGCGAGGCTGGCCTTGCAATCGTCCAGCAGCTCGGGGCCGCCGTTGTTGCGGATGAAGTTGCAGGCGCGCACCGGCCAGCGCGTGAAGGGGTTGTCGGCCAGGCTGGCCTTGACCACGCAGTCGGCGTTCGGCGTGGCGGCGATCAGGGCCACCACATCCACCAGGGTCGGGTGGCTGGCCAGGATCAGCTGGCCACGGCGCTGCAGGCGCTCGGCGCCCACGATGCGGGTGTCCACGATGCCGCCGGCGCGCATCATCCACACGAAGGCGGCGAAGCTGCGCTGCACCAGCCGGCGCGCCCAGCGCACGCGGCGCTGCGGGTCCCGCACCAGCAGCTGCAGCAGCGGGAAGGCGGTCAGGCCTAGCAGCACCCCACCGAGGCCGAAGCAGGCAAACAGCAGGCCCGTGACGGGCGCCCGCCAGGCACGGCGCCACCAAGTCAGCACGCGCGACTCCAACGCCAGGGCCCCTGGCGCAGTTCGGCTTCGCCACCGGTGAAAAAGCGCAGGGCACGCAGCGCCGGCGGGAAGCCGTCATCGGGCTCGGTCGTCTGTGACTCAGCCTGCAGCTGCAAGCCGCCCCCCAGACGCAAGCGCAAGGCCAGTGCATGTGGACGCATCAGCGCGGCGTCCAGCCCGCTGCCCGCATAGGGGGCCGGCAGCGGGGCGTCGAAGGCCACCAGCAGCACCTCGCTTGCGCCCTCGCGCAGCAGGCCCAGGGCTTCGACCCATCCGGCCTCCAGGCTGTAGGCGCCGGCGGCCACCGCCGACAGATTCGCCCGCACGCCGCGCTGGATGGAGTACAGCGCCCCGATGGCGTTGTGCACCGAGTGGCTGAAGGCGGTGGGCGACAGCGGCTCCTGGCGCGCGAGGTCCTGCAGCAGCGCCACCGAACGGTCCAGTTCACCCCAGCGCGAGGCGAACACCAGCGGCATGGCCTGCACCGTCTCAGGCGTCAGGTCGTCCTGCGCTCGGTAGGCCACCTGCAGGGCCATGCGGCCCAGGGGGTCGATGCGCCGGCGCGCCATCGCAGGCACTTCGGTGAGCGGTGGTGCGGCCACCTCGCCCCCCCGCAGCGGGGTCGGCGCCGCCAGCCACTGCGCCCAGTCCGCAGCCGCATCCAGGCCGGGGGCCCAGGCGGCCCAGCGCACGATCTGGAGGGCATTGACGACAGTCATGGGGGACGGGTTTCAGAAGCTGAAAAGCCCGCCGGAGGGCGGGCTTGGGGTTCTCGCGGTCCGGACCCCGCTGGCGGGGTCCTTCAGGTCACTCTCAGTGCTTCATGCCACGCAGCTTGCGCATCGCGGCAATCTGGGCAGCCAGGATGGCCAGTTCGCTCTGCGCCTTGGCGAGGTCGAGGTCGCTGCTGGCGTTCTTCAGCGCTTCCTCGGCCAGGGCCTTGGCTTCGTTCGCCTTGGCTTCGTCCAGGTCCTTGCCGCGGATGGCGGTGTCGGCCAGCACGGTCACGGCATTGGGCTGCACCTCGAGGATGCCGCCGGCCACGAACACGAACTCTTCCTGGCCGTTGTCGGCGCGCTGGATGCGCACCGCGCCGGGCTTGATGCGGGTGATCAGCGGCGTGTGCTGGGGCAGGATGCCCAGCTCGCCGTTCTCGCCCGGCAGCGCGACGAACTTGGCCTCACCCGAGAAGATGCTCTCTTCGGCGCTCACCACATCGACGTGAATCGTTGCCATCTCAAATTCCTCTTAGCGTGCAAGAAGGTTCAGTAAGCAAGCAGTCGGGCTGCGGGCTAGGGGCCGCGCGGAGCTGGACTCTGAGTCCAGCGAGCACGGCAACAACGCCCCCGGCCCGAATGCGCAGCCTTACTGGATCTTCTTCGCCTTCTCGAAAGCGTCGTCGATGGTGCCGACCATGTAGAACGCCTGCTCGGGCAGGTGATCGCACTCGCCGGCGACGATCATCTTGAAGCCGCGGATGGTTTCCTTCAACGGCACGTACTTGCCCGGCGAGCCGGTGAACACTTCGGCGACGTGGAAGGGCTGCGACAGGAAGCGCTGGATCTTGCGGGCACGGGCCACGGCCAGCTTGTCTTCCGGGCTCAGTTCGTCCATGCCCAGAATCGCGATGATGTCGCGCAGTTCCTTGTAGCGCTGCAGCACGGCCTGCACGTCGCGGGTCGTCTTGTAGTGCTCTTCGCCGACGACGTTCGGGTCGATCTGACGCGAGGTCGAATCGAGCGGGTCCACGGCGGGGTAGATACCCAGCGCGGCGATGTCACGGCTCAACACGACGGTGGCGTCCAAGTGGGCGAAGGTCGTGGCGGGCGAGGGGTCGGTCAAGTCATCCGCAGGGACGTACACGGCCTGGATCGAGGTGATCGAGCCGACCTTGGTCGAGGTGATGCGCTCCTGCAGACGGCCCATTTCCTCGGCCAGCGTCGGCTGGTAGCCCACGGCGGAAGGCATGCGGCCCAGCAGGGCGGACACTTCGGTACCGGCCAGGGTGTAGCGGTAGATGTTGTCCACGAAGAACAGCACGTCGCGGCCTTCGTCGCGGAAGGCTTCGGCCATGGTCAGACCGGTCAGCGCCACGCGCAGACGGTTGCCCGGGGGCTCGTTCATCTGGCCGTAAACCATCGCGACCTTGGACTCGCTCAGGTTCTCCTGCACCACGACGTTCGAGTCCGACATCTCGTGATAGAAGTCGTTGCCCTCACGGGTGCGCTCACCCACGCCGGCGAACACGGACAGACCGCTGTGCGCCTTGGCGATGTTGTTGATGAGCTCCATCATGTTCACGGTCTTGCCCACACCGGCGCCACCGAACAGACCCACCTTGCCGCCCTTGGCGAACGGGCAGATCAAGTCGATCACCTTGATGCCGGTTTCGAGCAGCTCTTGCGACGGGCTCAGCTCGTCGTAAGCCGGAGCGGCGCGGTGGATCGAGGCGGTCAGCTCGCCGGAGACGGGGCCGCGCTCGTCGATCGGGTTGCCCAGCACGTCCATGATGCGACCCAGGGTGGCCTTGCCCACCGGCACCTTGATGGTGTCGCCGGTGTTGTAGACCATCGAGCCACGGCGCAGGCCGTCGCTGGAGCCCAGTGCAATGGTGCGCACCACGCCGTCGCCCAGCTGCTGCTGGACTTCCAGAGTCAGGGCCGAGCCTTCCATCTTGAGGGCGTCGTACACCTTGGGCATCTGGTCGCGCGGGAACTCCACGTCCACCACGGCGCCGATGCACTGAACGATCTTGCCTTGAGCGTTAGCCATGTTCATTTCCTTGTCTTGCTGTATTCAGTTCATCAGCCACCGATGGCGGCGGCACCCGAGACGATTTCCGACAGTTCCTTCGTGATCGCGGCCTGGCGGGTCTTGTTGTAGACCAGCTTCAGCTCCTTGATCAGGGTGCCGGCGTTGTCGGTGGCGGCCTTCATGGCCACCATGCGGGCGCTCTGCTCCGAAGCCATGTTCTCGGCCACGGCCTGGTACACCAGCGACTCGGTGTAGCGCAGCAGCAGCTCGTCGATGACGGTGGGCGCGTCGGGCTCGTACAGGTAGTCCCAGGCGTGCGAGGCGCGGGCCTTGTCCTTCAGGCTTTCGGCCGAGAGCGGCAGCAACTGCTGCAGCACCGGCTCCTGCTTCATCGTGTTGATGAAGCGGGTGAAGCACAGATAGACGGCGCTCAGCTCGCCGGCCGCGTACTTGTCCAGCAGCACCTTGACGGGACCGATCAGCTTGTCCAGATGCGGCGTGTCGCCGAGCTGAGTGGCATGGGCCACCACATTGGCGCCGATGCGGTTCATGAAGCCGAAGCCCTTGTTGCCGATCGCCACCACCTCAGCCTTGCCGCCGGCTGCATCGACTTCACGCAGCTTCTGCGTCACCGCACGCAGCATGTTGGTGTTCAAGCCGCCGCACAGGCCCTTGTCGGTGGTCACCAGCACGATGCCGACCGGCTTCTTGGCGTCGTTGGACACCATGAAGGGATGCACGTACTCGGGGTTGGCCATCGACAGATGCCCGGCGATCGTCGCCACCTTCTCACTGTAGGGACGGGCGGTGCGCATGCGGTCCTGCGCCTTGCGCATCTTGGCCGCCGCGACCATCTCCATGGCCTTGGTGATCTTCTTGGTGTTCTCGACCGACTTGATCTTGTTGCGGATTTCCTTGCCTGCCGCCATGTCTTCTCCTCGTTGGAGCGCGGGGCTGCTCAGCCCCGCGTCTGGTGGTCAGTTCAAGCGAAGGACTTCTTGAACGTCGCGATCGCGTCGTTCAGCTGGCCTTCCGCGTCCTTGTCCATGGCCTTGTCCTGCTCCAGCTTGGCCAGCAGGGCGGCGTGGCTGGTCTTCAGGAACTGGTGCAGGCCGTGCTCGAAGGACAGCACCTTCTTGACGTCCAGATCATCCAGATAGCCCTTGTTGGCGGCGTAGATGGACGCGGCCATCAGGCTGATCGACAGCGGCTGGTACTGCGCCTGCTTCAGCAGCTCGGTCACGCGGGCACCGCGGTCCAGCTGCTTGCGGGTGGCGGCGTCCAGGTCCGAGGCAAACTGCGCGAAGGCGGCCAGCTCACGGTACTGCGCCAGGTCGGTACGGATACCGCCGGACAGGTTCTTGATCAGCTTGGTCTGGGCAGCGCCACCGACGCGCGACACCGAGATACCGGCGTTGATCGCGGGACGGATGCCGGCGTTGAACAGATTGGTTTCCAGGAAGATCTGGCCGTCGGTGATCGAGATCACGTTGGTCGGCACGAAGGCCGAGACGTCACCGGCTTGGGTTTCGATGATCGGCAGGGCCGTCAGCGAACCGGTCTTGCCCTTGACCTCACCCTTGGTGAAGGCCTCGACGTAGTCGGCGTTCACACGGGCGGCACGCTCCAGCAGACGGCTGTGGAGATAGAACACGTCGCCGGGGAAGGCTTCGCGGCCCGGCGGGCGGCGCAACAGCAGCGACACCTGACGGTAGGCCACGGCCTGCTTGGACAGATCGTCGTAAATGATCAGGGCGTCTTGGCCGCGGTCGCGGAAGTACTCGCCCATCGTGCAGCCCGAGTAGGCCGACACGTACTGCATAGCGGCCGATTCGGAGGCCGAGGCCGCGACGACGATGGTGTATTCCATCGCGCCGTTGGCTTCCAGGGCACGCACCACGTTCTTGATCGACGACGCCTTCTGACCGATGGCGACGTAGACGCAGACCATGTTCTGGCCCTTCTGGTTGATGATCGTGTCGATGGCGACAGCGGTCTTACCAGTCTGGCGGTCGCCAATGATCAGCTCGCGCTGGCCACGACCGACGGGCACCATGGTGTCAATACATTTCAGACCGGTCTGGACGGGTTGGTCCACCGACTTGCGCGCGATCACGCCCGGAGCGACCTTCTCGATCACGTCCGTCATCTTGGCGTTGATCGGGCCCTTGCCGTCGATCGGCTGACCGAGGGCGTTGACCACGCGGCCCACCAGCTCGGGGCCCACCGGCACTTCCAGGATGCGGCCGGTGCACTTGACGGTCTGGCCTTCGGAGATGTGCTCGTAGGCACCCAGCACCACGGCGCCGACGGAGTCGCGCTCGAGGTTCAGGGCCAGGCCGAAGCTGGGCTGGCCGCTGGCGTCCGCGGCGAACTCCAGCATTTCGCCCTGCATCACATCCGACAGGCCGTGAATGCGGACGATGCCGTCGGACACCGAGACGACGGTGCCCTGATTGCGCACATCCGCGCTCGGGGCCAGGCCCTCGATGCGGCTCTTGATCAGTTCGGAAATTTCTGCAGGGTTCAGTTGCATCTTGCTTCTCCCGCCCGGGGGCCAGCCCCGGGCGTTGGATGTTGAGGCTGCTTTAGGCGGTCAGCTGGGTCTTCATGCGCTCAAGGCGGGCACGCACCGAGGTGTCGAGCACTTCGTCGCCGACGGTGACGCGCACGCCCCCGATCAGGCTGGGCTCGACCTTGACTTCGGGCTTGAGCTTGCGGCCGAAGCGCTTTTCCAGCACGGCGCTCAGCTCGGCGAGCTGGGCGGCGTCCATCGGGAAGGCGCTCTCGACCACCGCATCGGCCACGCCCTGCGCCTGACTGGCCAGCGCGTGGAACTGCGCGGCCACGGCGGGCAGCGCGTCCAGACGGCCGTTCTCGATGACGGTGCGCAGGAAGTTGCGCATGCCATCGGCCAGGGGCAGCTTGGCGGCCTCGACCACGAGGTCAAAGACCTGGCCAGCCGAAGTCTTCGGATGCGCGGCGAACTGGCGCAGGCCTTCGTCCCCCGCCACCAGGGCAAGAGCGTCGAGCTGCGTCTGCCAGCCGTTCAGGTCGCCTTTGACGGCGACCTGAAACAGCGCCTCCGCGTACGGACGGGCGATGGTGGCGAGTTCGGCCATGCTTAGAGCTCCGTCTTCAGGCGGTTCAGCAGCTCGGCATGCACGCCGGCGTTGACCTCGCGCTGCAGGATCTGCTCGGCGCCCTTGACGGCCAGCACGGCGACCTGGTCACGCAGGGCTTCGCGGGCACGGATGACCTGCTGGTCGGCGTCCGCCTTGGCCTGGGCCAGGATCTTGGCGCCTTCCTCTTCGGCACGGCGCTTGGCGTCTTCGATCAGCGCGGCAGCGCGCTTCTCGGCGTCGCCGATCTGCTTGGTCGTCTCGACGCGGGTCTGCGCGAGCAGGGCGTCGGCCGCCTTGTTGGCGTCCGCCTGCGCGGCCTTGGCCTTGTCGGCAGCCGCCAGTCCGTCAGCGATCTTGGCCGCTCGTTCGTCCAGGGCCTTGGTGATCGGCGGCCAAATGAAGCGCGCCGTAAACCAAGCCAGAACGAGGAACGGAATCCACTGAATGAACAGGGTTGCGTTGATGTTCACGGCTTAACTCCTTTCAAGCGTGAAAGGGAGCGGTGATTACTTCAGGACGAACGGGTTCGCGAAGGCAAACAGCAGGGCGATGGCGACACCGATCAGGAAGGCGGCGTCGATCAGACCGGCCAAGATGAACATCTTGGTCTGCAGTTGGTTCATCAGCTCGGGCTGGCGAGCCGACGACTCCAGGAACTTGCCACCCATCAGCGCGATACCGATCGAGGCACCGATAGCGCCCAGACCAACGATGATGCCGCAAGCCAGAGCAACGAGGCCGAGGATGTTTTCCATTTGAGAGCTCCTAGAGGGGTAAGGGAAAGAAAGGGACGGGAAAGAGAAGACGCTCAGTGGGCGTCGTGAGCCTGGCCGATGTAGATCAGCGTCAGCATCATGAAGATGAAGGCCTGCAGCACGATCACGAGGATGTGGAACAGCGTCCAGATCGTGCCAGCCACCACATGACCCAATGCCAGGCTGATGCCGGTGGCATTGAGCGCCCACGCGCCGCCCATCAGGGCGATCAGCATGAACACCAGTTCGCCGGCAAACATGTTGCCGAACAGTCGCATGCCATGAGAGACCGTCTTGGCGACGAACTCGATCATCTGCATGAGGAAGTTGAAGGGCCACAGCACCGGGTGCGAGCCGAAGGGCGCCGAGATCAGCTCATGGCCCCAGCCACCCAGACCCTTGATCTTGATGTTGTAGTAGATGCAGAGCAGCAGCACCATGGTCGACATGCCGAGCGTGGTGCTCAGGTCGGCCGAGGGCACGACGCGCAGGTAGTCCTTGAAGCCCAGGGCCGGGCCGGCGCTGTGCCAGATCAGCGGCAGGAAGTCGACCGGCAGCATGTCCATGAAGTTCATGGCAAAGATCCAGACGAACACGGTCAGGGCGACCGGGCCGACGAAGCGACGGCTGGTTTCGTTGTGGATTACGCCCTTGGCCTGGCCGTCAACCAGCTCGACCAGCATCTCGACGAAGGCCTGGCCACGGCCCGGCACCCCCGAGCTGGCCTTGCGGGCACCGCGCCACATCAGGAACAGCACCAGCATGCCGAGCGTGACGGAGAAGAACAGCGAGTCGAAATTGAACAGGCTGAAATCGACGATGTCCGTCTGCTTGACGCTATTGAAGGAGAAATCCTTCTGGAGGTGCTGCAGGTGGTGCTGGATGTACTCACCGGCGCTGGGCGCGTGCTGTTCGCTGCTCATCGTCGTTCGCTCTGTTCGTTAGTTAGTTCTGCGCAAGGCCCAGAGGCCCCACACATGCACCTTCAGACACCCGATCAGGCTCACCAGCAGGGCTGGCCAGCTCAATTCGGGCAGCGTCTTGACCACCGCCACCAGGATGGCGATCGTCAAACCAATCTTCACCAGCTCCCAGACCAGAAAGCCCAGGAGTGCGGCGGCCGGCTGCTCGCTGCGACGACGCAGCCCCCAGGCCATAGCGGCCGAAGGCAGCACCACCGCCGCGGCACCGCACAGGGCGGAAACCGCCTGCGCGCGCGGTTGCGAGCCAAAAAACGCCCACAAACCCGCCAGCACCGCGCCCACCAGCGCCTGCACCGCCACCACCCGCCACATCGACAGGGACGGCTGCTGTTGTTCCAGCGCGCGCACCTGCTCTGCGGTCCAGGGAGCGACGGGCACGGACTCGATCGCGTCGTCCCAGCGGTCTGCGGCAGAGGGTTGTGGTTCTGACATGCAGGCCTTCCAGAAACGGCGCGACCGGCTCACACCGGTCGGCAAAACCACGGGAGTATAGGTGGAAACCTTTGGTGGCTGCCTATGACTTTTGCCCGAGAGCCCTTCCTAGCTTCGCAAGCCTTTGCAAGCCTGGGTTCAGTTACAGGGTGCAGGCCACTGCGGGCAGGCCCGGCACGGCCACACGCAGGGTGAGCACGGCGCCAGCCAGCGGCTGGGCCGCCAGCTCCTCTGCCGGGCGCTTCTCGCGCGCGGTGGTGAGGTAGAGCGTGCGCAGATCGGAGCCGCCGAAGCAGGGCATGGTGGGGCAGCGCACCGGCAGTTCCACGGCCTGCAGCAGCTGGCCATCAGGAGCCAAACGCAGCAGGCGCTGCCCTTCGAACATCGCCACCCAGTAGCAGCCTTCGGCATCCACGGCCGCCCCATCGGGCCGGCCGCCATAGCTTTCCAAGGGCTGCTCCGGTGCCCGTGGCGCAAAGCGCAGCCAGGCTTCGGCCTCACCCAGCTCGCCTTGCTCGGCATCAAAGCCCAGCCGAAAGACGGTGTGCGCCTTGGTGTCGGCCCAGTACATCCAGCGCCCGTCCGGGCTCCAGGCCAGACCGTTGGAGGTGGTGATGCCGCCAGCCATGCGTTGCGCGCCGTCGCGATCCAGGCGGTACAGCGCGGCCTCGGGGGCCCGCGCGTCGTCGATGGTGCCGACCCACAAGCGCCCGGCCGCATCGACCTTGCCATCGTTGTAGCGCTGCCGCGCCGGGTCGAAGGGCGACGGCTGCAGGCGCTCGCTGCTGCCGCGCTCGGGGCCGAAGGCAAACAGGCCATCACGCCGCGCCACCAACAGGCCACCCTGCGCGCGCAGGGCCAGGCAACTGGGCTCGGCGTCCTGGCTCCAAATCTCGGGCTCGGTCTGGCCACTGCGCCAGCGCAGGATCTGGCGGCGCGGAATGTCCACCGCGTACAGCGCCTGTTCGGCCGGGTGCCAGAGCGGCGATTCGCCGAGTTCGCAGCGGTGGCTGCCGAGGGCTTGGATGCGGGGTTCAGTCATCCAGGCACTCTAGGCCTGTAACTAGCCGAAATACGAACTGCGCGGTGCGGTCAGATCGACCTTGAGGTAGTGCGCGCCCGGAATCGGGTTGTAGTAGTACGGCGGCACCTCTTCGAAGCCCAGGGTCTCGTAGAGCCCGCGCGCGGCCTCCATGTCGTCCAGGGTGTCGAGCAGCATGGTCGAGTAGCCGGCTTCGAGCGCGCGATCGATCAGGCCTTGCGCGATCAGACGCCCGAGCCCGAAACGCCGGAAGGCCGGGCGCACGAACAGGCGCTTCATCTCGCAGGCATTCGGGTAGTCGACATCGGGCAGCGGGCGAAAGCCACCGCAGCCGGCCACCTCGCCGTCGACCATGGCCAGCAGGAACAGGCCCTGGGGCTCGCCGTAGTGCTCGGGCATGGCCGCGAGCTCGGCATCGAACTGCTGGAAGCAGAGATCCACACCCAGCTGCTCGGCGTACTCGCGCGCAATGTGCCGGGCGGCATCCCAGAGCGCGGCGTCGGCCGGCGCGATCAGACTCAGGTTAGGGGCACTCATGATGATGAGCGACGGAGTTTAGTCAGCACTGCTCCAGAGCGCGTGGTAGCCGCGCAGTGACTGCGCCAGCACCAGGCGGGTGGCGCGCCAACGCAGGTCCAACTCCTGCGCCGCCCGCACGCCCGACGCCTTGCGCGCGAGCGTGAGATGCGGGCGGTAAGGGCGCGTCTCCACCGGCAATCCGTGCGCCTGCAAGCGCTGACCCAGCTGCTGCTGCAACTCGAACAGGGCCGCAGGCGGATCCAGTGGGCACAGCACCTGCAAGCCGTGGCCCCAATCCTGGTGCTCGCCCCAATGCAGCTCAATGGGTTCGATGCGCGCGGGCAGCAGCGCCGCGATCTCGGGCACGCGGTCTGGCGCGGTGGCGCCGAGGAAGTGCAGTGTCAGATGAAGATGAGCGGCCGGATGGCGGCGCGCGCCGGGCGGCCAGTGCAGGCCATCGGACCAGGCGTGGAGCGCTTGCGCCGTGGCCGCATCGGGCCAGAGCGCAATGAACAGTCGCAGCGGTTCAGGCGTCGAAACCAAGCACGACCCTCCGGGTCTTGGCCGCCTTCTTTTCAATCTTGGTCACGCGCACCTCTCCGATCTCTGCCGTGTTCGCCACATGCGTGCCGCCGCAGGGCTGCAAGTCCACGCCCTCCACCTCGATGACGCGGATGCGCCCCAAGCCGCGCGGCGGCTGCACGCTCATGCTGCGCACCAGGCTGGGGTTGGCGTCCAGCTCCTCTTCGCTGATCCAGCGGTGGCGCACGGCGCGGGCCTCGGCCACCAGTCGGTCCAGGCCGGCCTGAAGGGCCTCCTTGTCGAAGGCCTCGTCGGTGTGGAAGTCCAGGCGCGCGTAGGCCTCGGTGATCGAGCAGCCGTCCACCGGGTAGGGCAGCAGGGCACAGAGCAGATGGGTGCTGGTGTGAAAACGGCGGTGCTTGTCGCGCCGCGCCGCGTCGATCTCCACCACCACCGGCGTGCCGGGCGGTGGCCCCTCGCCTTCGATCAGGTGCAGGATGGCGCCGGGATGCTGCTTGCTTTTGCGCGCGTCGGCAAAGCGCCAGCTCTGGTCGCCGGCGCGGATGCAGCCGCTGTCGCCCGCCTGGCCACCGCCGAGCGGGTAGGCCACGGTGCGGTCGAGAATCAGGCCGCCGCCCTCCTCCAGGCCCAGCACCAGGGCCTCGCAGCGCAGCAGGTGCGCGTCCTCGCGGAACAGTTCTTCGGTCGGGTTCACAGCGTCACCATCCCTTGCACCAGGGTCTGCACGGCGCCGCCGACCCAGATCGTTGCGCCCTCGCGCTGCACATGCACGCGGCCCGCGCGGCCCAGGGCGGTGCCCTGCGCGGCCACGTAGTGATCGGGCGCCAGGCCACTGCCGATCAGCCATTGCGCCAAGCCGGCGTTCAGGCTGCCGGTCACCGGATCTTCGGGCACCCCCATCGTCGAGATGAAGGCGCGCACCTCGAACTGGGCCTCGCCTTGCTGCGGCGCCACCACACCCACCTTCTGCAGATGCGGGCCGACGACCCCCAGCTCCAGGGGCTGCAGGGCGGCGAAGTCCGGCTTCAAGGCCAGCACCTGCTCGGCCGAGCGCAGCATCACCGCACACCAACCGGGGCCGTTGTCCACCCACTGGTGGGCCACGACGTCCTCGGGCTGCAGATGCAGGGCCGTCTGGATCTGCGCCAGCACGCCCTCTTCCAGCGGCCCGCTGCGCAAGAGCGGCGGCGCGGCGAAGGCCAGCCGGCCTTGCTCCCGACGGACCCGCACCAGACCCACGGCGCATTCCTGCACCACGGCGTCGCCCTGCGGCTCGCCACCCTGGCTCAACCAGGCCTGGCAGCTGCCCAGCGTGGGGTGGCCGGCAAAGGGCAGCTCGCGCTGCGGCGTGAAGATGCGCACGCGGTAGTCGGCACCGGCCTGCGTGGGCGGCAGCAGAAAGCTGGTTTCGCTCAGGTTCGTCCAGCGCGCGAAGGCCTGCATCTGCGCGTCGCTCAGGCCTTCGGCATCGACCACCACGGCCAGCGGATTGCCCTTCAGCGGCGTGGCGGTGAAGACATCGACGACGGTGTAGCGGCGGCTCTTCATGCCTTGGCCTTGTAGAGGTTGGGGCGCACGATCTCCATGCCGCGCTCGGGCGTCTTCAGCGGCGTGAAGCCGTGGCGGGCGTAGAGGGCGTGCATGTCGGCGGTGAACAGCACCTGGCGGCGCAGGCCCTGCAGATCGGGGTGCTGGAGCCCCTGGCCCACCAGCCAATCGCCCAGTCCCAGGCCACGGTGGTCTTCATGCAGAAACACATCGCAGAGGTAGGCGAAGGTGGCGCGGTCGGTCACCCAGCGGGCGATGCCGACCTGGCGACGCGGCGCTTCCTCGCACCAGAGGCTGAAGGCGAGCGAGTGCGCCATCGCCTTGGCCACGACCTCGCGCGGGATGCCCTCGCACCAGTAGGCGCGGCTGAGCATCGCGTGCACCGCGTCAACATCGAGCGCGGCCGGGTCGCTGCTCAGGGTGTAGCGGCGGCCGCCGCGCTCGATCTGCTGCATCAAGGAGTCGGAATCGCGTGGGTGCTGTTGAGCGCGTCGTGCAGCACCTTGCCCAGGATGGCCACGCCCTTCTCGATCTGGTCGGGCGTGAGCGTGACGAAACTCAGGCGCAGCGCGCGCGGGTCGGGGTTGGCGGCATAGAAGGCCGCACCGGGCACGAAGGCGATGCCGGCGTCCACGGCCAGCGAGAGCAACTCGATGGCGTTCAGGCCCTCGGGCAGGCGGATCCAGAAGAACATGCCGCCCTTGGGTTCGGCGTACTCGCAGCCGGCCGGCAGGTGTTCCTTGATGGCCTTGGCCATGGCATCGCGGTTCGCCTTGTAGCGGGCACGGATGCTGGGGATGTGGCGATCCAGGAAACCGTCCTTGATGACTTCATAGACCACGCGCTGGTTGAAGCCCGGGGTGTGCAGGTCGGCCGCCTGCTTGGCCTGCAGCAGCTTGGGGTACAGCGCCTTGGGGGCGATGGCGTAGCCGAGGCGGAAGCCGGGGGTGAGGATCTTCGAGAAGCTGCCCAGGTAGATGCTGCCCTCGGCCCAGCGGCTGGAGAGCGAGGCACCGGGGTGCTCGTCGAACCACAGATCGCCGTAGGGGTTGTCTTCCACCACGGGCACGCCTGCTCCTTGAGCGGCGGCCATCACGGCATCGCGGCGCTCGGCCGGCATCACGCGGCCGGTCGGGTTCTGGAAGTTCGGCAGCAGGTACATGAAGCGCGTGCCCGGCGCCGTGCGCGGCAGCTCGGCAATCGCCTCGGGCAGCGGGCCATTGATGTCACTGGCCAGGCTGTGGAACAGCGGCTCGTAGGGCGTGAAGGCCTGCAGGGCGCCCAGGTAGGTGGGCGTTTCCACCGCCACCGGAGCGCCCTGGTCGCACAGGATCTTGCCCACCAGGTCCAGGCCCTGCTGCGAACCGCTGGTGACGAGTACCTGATCGGGCGAGACGTCCATGCCCAGCTCGGCGTTCACACGCGCGGCGGCCCATTCACGCAAAGGGGCAAAGCCCTCGCTGGCGGCGTACTGCAGGGATTCGCGCGGGTTGTCCGTCAGCACCTTGGCGCAAGCGGCCTTGATCTCCTCGACCGGGAAGGTGTCGCTGCTCGGCAGACCACCGGCCATCGACAGGATGCCGGGCTTCTCGGTGACCTTGAGGATCTCGCGAATGATCGAGGGGTTCATGCGCGCCGCGCGGTGCGCCAGGGTCCAGGGGTTGCTCATGTCAGGGGCCGGTTGGTAAGGCAAGGGGTGGATTGTGCGATGGCGCCGGCGGCGGCCGACCGCTCGGTCGGGTGATGCGTGGGGGCCACCCCGCACAGCCAGTCCACGGCCGCGGCGGCCTGCAGCGCCGTGCTGTCGAACAAGGGCAGGGCCACGGGGGCGCTGGCGGGCAGGGCCAGGCTCAGTTCGGTGCAGCCCAGCACCACGGCCTGGGCGCCGGCGGCCGCCAGGGCCTGCACCTGCTCGCGCAGCAGCGCCGTGGCGGCCGGCGTCACGCGGTCCTGGCAGAGCTCCTCATAGATGCAGCGGTGCACGGCGGCGCGGCCGGCGTCATCCGGCACCCGCAGCGCAATGCCATGGCGCGCCAGGCGCTCGGCGTAGAAGGGCAGCTCCATGGTGAAACGCGTGCCGAGCAGGCCGACGCTGCGCACGCCGTGCTGGCGCAGGGCGGCGGCGGTGATGTCCACCAGGTGCAGCAGCGGCAGCTCGGCGCGCTGCTCGATCTCGTCCGCCACCGCGTGCATGGTGTTGGTAGCCAGCAGCAGGGCCTGCGCACCGGCGCGGCGCAGGCCGGCGCCGGCCTCGCCCAGCTGGCGGGCAATCGCCGCCCAATCGCCGGCCGCCTGCGCCACCGCAAGCGGCGCGAAGTCCACGCTGTGCAGCAGCAGGGCCGCGCTGTGCAGGCCGCCCCGGCGCGCGGCCACGCCCTGATTGATCTGCGTATAGAGCTGGGCGCTGGAGACCCAGCTCATGCCGCCCAGCAAGCCCAGCAGTCTCGAACTCATGCGCCCTTCCCTTCGAGCAGCAGCGGCAGCAGGCTGAGCACCAGCAGGGCCGCCATCACCCGGTTGAACATCCGCTGCCGCGCCGGCTCGGCCAGCCAATGGCGCAGCTGGCTGCCGCACAGCGCCCAAGCGGCCACCGAGGGCAGGTTGATGAGCGCGAACAAGGTGGCCGTCAACAGCACCGAGGACAGGCCCTGCGCCGGCATGTAGGTGGCAAAGGCCGAGACGCCCATCACCCAGGCCTTGGGATTGACCCATTGAAAGGCCGCGGCGGCCCAGAAGCCCATGGGCTTGGGCGCCCCCGCGCGCCGGTCCAGCGAAAGGCTGCCCGCGCTCGCCAGCCCCCAGGCCAGCCACAGCAGATAGGCCACGCCGGCAATCTTCAGCAACTGGTACAGCAGGGGCCAGCGCTCGAACGCCAGTGCCAGGCCCAGGCCCACCGCCACCAGCATGAAGGCGAAGCCGATGGAGATGCCCAGCACATGGGGAATCGAGGCCCGGAAGCCGAAGTTCAGGCCCGAGCTCAGCAGCATCAGGTTGTTCGGCCCCGGGGTGATCGAGGACACCCCGGCAAACAGGGCAAAGGCCAGCAGGATTTCCATCGTCATCGCGTCGTGCTTTCTGCGCCAGGGCGGAAGCGGTGTGAGGCCTGATTCTGGGCGGACAATCCAGCACAGCACCAATACACTTTGCGCCACACACAGCCAATCTGTATCGGGATCATGACCAACACAGTGGGCCTGGCCGAAGGCCTGGCGGCGGACCTGGCGCAGCGCATCGACCAACGCCTGCTGCTGCCCGGCGCCCGCCTGCCCTCGGTGCGCGAGGCCGCGCGCCTGCACGGGCTCAGCCCCTACACCGTGGTGGCCGCCTACGACCGCCTGCAGGCCCAAGGGCTGGTGGAGGCGCGCCGCCAGCGCGGCTTCTACGTGCGCGACGCCAAACCCGCGCCCCGGCCCGCGCCGACCGGCACGGCCCGCGCCGCCAGCGGCCCGGCGCCGTTTGACGCCATGACGCTGATCCGCAACCTGCTGCGCTCCGAGCACCAGGACTCGCCCGCCCACGGCACCCTGCCGCAGAGCTGGCTGGACGCCGCGCCGCTGCGCCAGGCGCTGCGCGCCGCGCTGGCCCCCGGCCAGGAAGGCCTGCTGCTGCGCTATGCCGACCCGGCGGGCGACCCCGAGCTGCGGCAGGTGCTGGCGCAGCGCCTGGCCGAGATCGGCATCGCCAGCGATGCCGAGCAGATCCTCACCACGGTGGGCGCGACCCAGGCGCTCGACCTGATCGCCCACGAGCTGACCCAGCCGGGCGATGCGGTGCTGGTGGACGAGCCCGGCTGGCCGATCGAGTACGCCCGCCTGGTGCTGGCCGGCCTGCGTCTGCTGCCCGTGCGGCGCGGCGCGCAGGGGCCAGACCTGGAGCAGATGGCGCAGCTGATCCGCGAGCACCGGCCGCGGCTCTACGTCACCGTCTCGGTGCTGCACAACCCCACCGGGCATTGCCTGAACCTGGCCCAGGCCTACGAGGTGCTGCGCCTGTGCGAGGGGGGCGAGGTGCTGATCGTCGAGGACGACACCTACGCCGCCTTCGCGCCCGCCCACAGCCCGCGCCTGGCCGCACTGGATGGCCTGCGCCGCACCCTGTACGTGAGCGGCTTTGCCAAGGTGCTGGGCGCGGGCCTGCGCGTCGGCTACGTCACCGGCCGGCCGGATCTGATCGCCCGCCTGGGCGAACGCAAGCTGGTGCACGAGCTCTGCACCTCGGCGCTGCTGGAGCGCGCGCTGGCCGGCGTGCTGGCGCGCGGCGCGCTGCGCCGCCAGGTGGAGCGCGTGCAGCAGCGCCTGGAAGCGGCGCGCGCCCGCTGCGCCCGCCTGGCCGGCCAGCATGGCTTTGCCTTCGCCGCCCCACCCCAGGGCCTGTTCGGCTGGCTGGACACCGGCGTGGACAGCGAGCGCCTGACCCAGCGCATGCTGCTGGAAGGCTTTGCTTGCGCGCCCGAACTGCTTTTCAGCCCCAGCCGGCGCAGCGGCCCGCACATCCGCGTGAACTTCGCCTGCTCGCAGGACGCCAAGTTCTGGGCCGCCCTGGCGCGCACGCGTGCGTCGCTGGCCTGAGCGATACCCCGGCAGACCACCCGGGCTTGGCCCAACGCAAGGCGGAGCCCAACCGCGCTCCGAATAATGGAACTCGATCGGAGTTCCCACCATGGCCGCCCCCGCCCTGCGCTTCCTCGTCGTCGATCCGCTCCAAGGCGTGCGCCAGTTTGCGCAGCGCCTGCTCGGCGGCTTTGGTTTTGCCCCCGAGCAGCTGCGCTTTGCGGCCACACCGGCCGAGGCTCTGCAGCAGGCCGAGGGCTGGGCGCCCGACTTCCTCTGCACCGACGCCTTCGCCAAGCAGACCCCGGACGGGCTGGAGCTCTACGCCCAGCTGCGTGCCCGCCACCCGCACTGCCGCCTGGGCCTGACGGGCTTTGAGCTCAGCCCCGAACTGAAGGCCCGCGCCCAGGCCCTGAACGCCCAGTTCGTGCTGGCCAAACCCTTCAGCCCCGAGCAGCTGCGCGACACCCTGCAGGCCAGCCTGGACTGGATGGCCCGCGAACGCCCCGAGCTGGCGGCCCGCCTGGCCCAGCAAAGCCAGGGCCGGCTGGATGCGCGCGCCGGCCGGCGCATCGAACTGCCCCCCATGCCCCTGCCCAAGCCCTTCAAGCCCGGCGAGTGGGTCCAGCACGGCGGGCAGCGGCGCAAGATCGCCGCGGTGGTGATCCGCCACGGCGAGCAGCTGCTGCAGCTGGAGGGCGTGGCCGGCTTCGTGCCGGCGGACAAGGTCAGTCGCTGAGCGCGGTCCAGCGCTCCAGCAGCGCCATCAATTCCTCATCAATGGCCGCCGCCCGCGCCGTCACCTGGCTGATGCGCTCGGCCCCCTGGGTGTAGAGCTCGCTGCCGTTCATCAGGGCGTTCAGTTCGGCCTGTTCCTTTTCCAGGGCCTCGATCTGCGCCGGCAGCGCCTCCAGCTCGCGCTGTTCCTTGTAGCTGAGCTTGCGCTTCAGTGCCGGGCCCTCGCTGCGCGGCGCCGGGGCGGGCTTGGCGGCTTCCGCCTTGGGGGCGGCCGCGGCCTGGGCCGCGGCGCGGGCACGCTGGCTCTGCGCCAGCCAGTCCTCCACCCCGCCCTCGTACTCGCGCCACACGCCCTGCCCTTCGGCCACCAGGGTGCTGGTGACGACGCGGTCGAGGAAGCGGCGGTCGTGGCTGACGAGGAAGACCGTGCCGGCGTAGTCGATCAGCAGCTCCTCCAGCAAGTCCAGCGTCTCGACATCCAGGTCGTTGGTCGGCTCGTCCAGCACCAGCACATTGGCGGGCCGGGCGAACAGGCGCGCCAGCAGCAGGCGGTTGCGCTCGCCCCCCGACAGCGTGCGCACCGGGCTGTTGGCGCGCTGCGGCGCGAACAGGAAGTTCTGCAGGTAGGTCATCACATGCTGGCGCTGCTCGCCGATCTCGATCCATTCCGAGCCGGGGCTGATGGTGTCGGCCAGCGTGGCGTCCAGGTTCAGGCCGGCGCGCATCTGGTCGAAGTGCGCGACCTGGATCTTGGTGCCGGTGCGCACGCTGCCGCTGTCGGGCTGCAGCTCGCCCAGGATCAGCTTCAGCAGGGTGGTCTTGCCGGCGCCGTTCGGGCCCACCAGGCCGACCTTGTCGCCCCGCATGAACACGGCCGAGAGGTTCTTGACCACCGGCGGCGCACCGGCAAAGCCCTTGGTCACCTCCACCAGCTCGGCCACCAGCTTGCCGCTGCTTTCGCCGGCATCCACCTTGAGCTGGGCCTTGCCCTGCACATTGCGGCGCTGCGCATGCTCCTCACGCAACTTGACCAGGCGCGCCACGCGCGCCACCGAGCGGGTGCGGCGCGCCTCCACGCCCTTGCGGATCCACACCTCTTCCTGGGCCAGCAGCTTGTCGAAGCGGGCGTTGGCCAGGGCCTCGGCCTCCAGCTCGCGCTGCTTGGCGGCCTCGAAGGCGGCAAAGTTGCCCGGGTAGCCGCGCAGCTGGCCGCGGTCCAACTCGACGATGCGGGTGCACACGGCGTCCAGGAAGGCGCGGTCGTGCGTGATGACGAGCAGGCTGCCGGGGAACTCGCGCAGCAACCCTTCGAGCCAGAGGATGGCATCCAGGTCCAGGTGGTTGGTGGGCTCGTCCAGCAGCAGCACATCGGGCTGGGCCACCAGGGCCCGCGCCAGCGCCACGCGCTTCTTCAGGCCACCGGAAAGCTCCTCAACGCGGCGCTCACCCTCCAGCCCGAGGCGCTGCAGGCTCTCGGCCACGCGCTGCTCCCAGGTCCAGCCGCCCAGGGCTTCGAGCCGCGTCTGCAGCGCGTCCAGGTCCTCACCCTCGGCATGGGCCTCGAAACGGGCGCGCAGGTCACGCGCCTCGGCCACACCCTCGCTGACAGCTTCAAAGACCGTGGCGCCGGGCGCAAACTCGGGCTCCTGCGGCACATAGACGACGCGGGTTTCGAGCGAGCGCTGCAAGAGCCCGTCGTCGAGCTTTTCCAGCCCGGCCAGGATCTTCAGCAGCGAGCTCTTGCCGCTGCCGTTGCGGCCGATCAGACCGACGCGCTCGCCGGTTTCGAGGGAGAACTCCGCCGCGTCCAGCAGCGGCCAATGCCCGAAGGCGAGATGGGCATTCGTAAGAGACAAGAGGGCCATGGGACGAGATTGTCCCCGCCCCGGCCTTCAGCCCCCCAGGGTCTCAGGCCCAGCCCAAACGCTTCGCCACGCGCTCCGGGTCTTCGTCGCCCAGCAGCTGCGGCAGCTGGGCCGCCAGCTTGCTGGCGTCGGCGCGCAGGATGCGCTGCTTGACGAAGGCGATCTGCGAGGGGTGCATGGAGAAGCTGCGCAGGCCCATGGCGAGCAGGGCGTCGGTGAAGGCGACGTCGCCGGCCATCTCGCCGCACACGCTCACCCCCTTGCCGCGCGCGCGGCAGGCGCCGATGACCGTGGCAAGCAGCTGCATCACGGCGGGGTGCCAGGGGTCGTAGAGGTGGGCGACGGATTCGTCGGCGCGGTCGATGGCCAGCGTGTACTGGATCAGATCGTTGGTGCCGATGGAGACGAAGTCCACCAACGGCAGCAGCGCGTCGAGGATCAGGGCCGCGGCCGGGATCTCGATCATCACGCCCAGCTCCACCTGGCCGGTGGGCTGCTGGTTGTCCACCAGCTGCTGACGCACGCGGGTGATGCAGTCGCGCACCTGGCGCAGCTCTTTCATGTGCGCCACCATGGGCAGCAGCAGGCGCACCGGGCCGTGGGCGCTGGCGCGGTAGATGGCGCGCAGCTGCTGGCGGAACATCGCCGGCTCGGACAGGCTCCAGCGGATGGCGCGCAGGCCCAGGGCCGGGTTCAGCACATGGTCGTAGCGGCCATCGCCGGCCGGCGCGCGGTCGAGCGGCTTGTCGGCGCCGATGTCCACCGTGCGGATGGTGACGGGCCGGCCCTGCATGGCCTCGACGGCCTCGCGATAGGCCTCGTACTGCTCCTCCTCGCTGGGCAGCTGGCCGCCGCGGCCCATGAAGAGGAATTCGGAGCGGAACAGGCCCACGCCCTCGGCGCCGGCGGCGAGTGCGGCCTTGGCGTCGCCCGGCAGCTCGATGTTGGCGTGCATCTGCACCGCCTCGCCATCCAGCGTGACGGCCGGGGTGTGACGCAGCCGGGCCAGCCGGGCGCGCTCCAGCTCGCTCTGGCGCTGGCGGAAGCGGTACTCCTCCAGCACGATGGGCGAGGGGTTGACGATGACGGCTCCGGCGTCGCCGTCGATCACCACCCAGTCGTCCTGGCGGATCAGGCGCGAGGCCTCGCGCGTGCCCACCACGGCCGGGATGTCCATGCTGCGCGCCACGATGGCGGTGTGCGAGGTCTTGCCGCCGATGTCGGTGATGAAGCCCTTGAACACGCCGTCGCGAAAGCCCAGCAGGTCGGCGGGCGAAATGTCGGCCGCCACCAGCAGCAGCGGGTCCTCGCCGGCGAAGTCGCGCGGCGCCAGGCCCAAGGTCGGGTCGGCCTGGCGGGCCAGCACCGAGAGCATGCGCTCCACCACCTGTTCGAGGTCAGCCTTGCGCTCGCGCAGGTACTCGTCCTCCATCTCGTCGAACTGGCGCGCCAGCACTTCGAGCTGGGCCGAGAGCGCCCATTCGGCGTTGTAGTGGCGCTCGCGCACCCAATCGACGGCCGCGTCCACCAGCGCTTCGTCGCGCACCAGCATCAGGTGCACGTCCAGCAGCGCGGCCAGCTCGGCCGGGGCGTCGGGGGGCAGCTGGTCGCGCAGCAGGGTGAGCTCCTCGGCCACCTGATCGCGCGCGGCATGGCAGCGCGCCACCTCAACGGGCACCTGCGCCTCATCGACGAAGTAGTGCGCGACATCCAGGCGGCTGGAGGCCACCAGCACGGCGCGCCCGATGGCCACCCCGCGCGAAACCGCCGTGCCGAAGACCTGAAAGCTCATCGCCGCGGTCCTTACTCGCCTTCGCCGAAGCGGTCGGCCACCAGGGCGGCGATGGCCTCATGGGCCTGGGCCTCGTCTTCGCCCTCGGTCTCCAGCTCCACCTCGCTGCCCATGCCTGCCGCCAGCATCATCACGCCCATGATGCTTTTGGCATTCACGCGCCGGCCATTGCGGCTCAGGAAGACCTCGCAGCGGAAGCTGCCGGCCAGTTTGGTGAGCTTGGCGGAGGCACGCGCGTGCAGGCCCAGCTTGTTGATGATCTTCAGGGTCGACTTCTGCATGCCCCCGAGATTAGCCGCTGCAAATCAGGCGCCGCCCGGGGCTTGCCCGACACCGCGCAAACCGCCCTCGACGGCGCGCTGCGCCAGCTCGGCCAGGCCCAGGCTGCCGTAGCACAGGCTGCGCCAGAGCATGGGCACGTTCACGCCGTGCACCAGGGCGGCATCGGTGCGGCCGGCCAGCGCGGCCTGGGCGGCATTGCAGGGCGTGGCGCCGGGCGTATCCACCAGCAGCAACACGGGCTGATCAGTCGGCAACAGCGCGCGAATGGCGGCTTCTGCGGCCTGCAGGTCCCATTCAGGCGGAATGTCCAGGGTTTGCAGCTGGGCGCTGCAGCCCGGGTAGGTGTGCCGGGCCACCTGCGCCAGCGCGGAGGCCAGCGGAGCGTGGGCCACGAGAAGGAGCTGGACCATGCCCGGGATTATCCGGAGTGCGGGTGCTGCAGGCCCTGCAGGAACTCGTGAGCCGCCTCGGCATCCAGGGTCTTGCCTTGCACCAAGGCCTGGTAGATGCGCATGCCGCGCACCCAGGTCAGCAGCTGCGCCTGGCCCTGAGGCCCCTGCAGGCGGTAGGCGCCGCTCTCCGGAAAGGCGAGCGCCCCGGCCGGCGCGCTGGCGGCCTCGTCGCGCCCCTGCACCGCCAGGCCCAGGCGGCCGGCCAGGCGCGGCGCGCTCTGCGCCAGCGCCGGCTGCAGATGCTCGGGGCGCTCCAATCGCTCCCAGGCCACCGAAAAGCGCAGCCCCTGTTGCTCGCAATGCGCCAAGCCGGCGCCGTCGCGGGTCTGGATGGCGGGCTTGCAGGGGAAGCGGGCGCGCAACTCGGCGTCCGCCAGCTCCAGCTCGCGCCAATCCCAGCGCGGGCTGCAGGCCATCAGCCCCAGGGCCAGGGCAAGAATCGTGAAATGACGCATGCGGGCATTATTCAGGCCCCACCCTTCCCGAGCGCCCCATGACCCGCCCCGCCCAAAGCCTTGCCGGCCTCCGTGTCCTTGACCTCAGCCGCGTGCTCGCCGGCCCCTGGGCCACGCAGATGCTGGCCGACCTGGGCGCCGACGTGGTCAAGGTCGAGCGGCCGGGCAAGGGTGATGACACGCGCGCCTGGGGCCCGCCCTTCCTGCCAGCAGCCGCTGGCTCGGACTCGGCCGAGTCCGCCTACTACCTGTGCGCCAACCGCAACAAGCGCTCCATCACGATCGACCTGGCCCACCCCGAAGGCGCCGCGCTGGTGCGCGAGTTGGCCGCCCAGGCCGATGTGCTGGTGGAGAACTTCAAGGTCGGCGACCTGGCGCGCTACGGCCTGGCGCCGGCCGAGCTGATGCAGCAGCATCCGCGCCTGGTGATCTGCTCGATCACCGGCTTCGGCCAGACCGGGCCCTGGGCCGAGCGGCCCGGCTATGACTTCGTCGCCCAGGCCCTGGGTGGCTTGATGAGCGTGACCGGCGTGCCCGAGGGCGAGCCCGGCGCCGGCCCGCAGAAAGTGGGGGTAGCGGTCACCGATCTGTTCACCGGCCTGCATGCCAGCGTCGCCATTCTGGCCGCGCTGCGCCACCGCGACGCCACCGGCCAGGGCCAGCACATCGATCTGGCCTTGCTGGACTGCCAACTCGCCATGCTGGCCAACCTGGCCAGCCAGACCCTGTGCAGTGGCCAGCCGCCGCGCCGCCAGGGCAACGCCCACCCCAGCATCGCGCCCTACCAGGCCTTTGCGGCGGCGGACGGCCACATCGTCATCGCCGTGGGCAATGACCGACAGTTCGAGCGCCTCTGCCAGGCCCTGAGCCACGCCGAATGGGCGCAGGACGCCCGCTTTGCCAGCAATGCCGAGCGGGTGCGGCACCGCCCGGCGCTGGAGGCCTGCCTGGCCCCCGTGCTGGCGGGGCAGCCGCGCTCCCACTGGCTGGAGCGCCTGGAAGCTGCCGGCGTGCCCTGCGCCCCCGTGAACGGCGTGGACGAGGCCCTCGCCCTGCCCCAGGTGGCGGCGCGCGGCATGGTGGTTTCCCTGCCCCATGCGCTGGCGCCGCAGCTCCAGGCCGTCGGCAATCCCATCCGGTTCAGCGCCACGCCGGTGCAGTACCGCCGGCCGCCACCGCGCCTCGGCGAGCATGGCGCCGCCATCCTGAGCGAGTGGCTGGGGGCGGATGACGAAAAGTTGCAGTTCTGGCGCCACTCGGGCGCGCTCGGCTGACGCCCGTCCAGGCCCCCCGCATCCGGGATGGACGGAGCGGGCCGTAATTCACACACTTCAGGCCTCCTGAGCCCAGTGGCGTCCTCCATCCCCATGTCCCACCCTCCCCAGCCGCGCCCCAGCGCGGCCGAAGCGGCCGCCACTGCGCCCACCGAGCTGGGTGCCGTGCTGGCGCAGCTTGGGCCGGAGGTGGTGCAGCCGCTGCAGGTGGCGCTGGAGCGCCTGCAAACCCTGCAAGCCAATGGCAACAGCGAGCTGGCCGCGGCCCTGGCCAGTCTGCGCGAACCGCTGCGGCGCGCACGCGACGGCGCCGTCATGGCGCACCAGCTCGGGCGCCTGGCCAGTGGCCGGGTGCGGCCGGCGCAGGACCGCCTGGCCCTGAACGAATGCCTGGAGCAGGTCTGTGCCACGCGGCGGCGCGAAGCTGCCGTGCGCGGGCTGCAGTTGCGCGTGCACCTGCATTTGGCCGAGATCCAGGGCGACCCGACCCTGGTGACCAGCCTGCTCAACAGCCTGCTGGATTGGGCGCTGTCGCACACGCGCAGCTCCATCGATCTGGACCTGCAACTCACGCCCTGGCCGGTACGGGCCCGCCTGCGCTGTCGCTTCGCGGTACGTGACCTGGACCAGCTGAGCCGCGGCCCGGCGCCGGAGGCGCACCGCGGCCTGAACTGGCTGCTGGTGGAGCACACGGCCGCGCTGCTGGGCGCCGAAGTCAAGCGCGAGGATGAGGCCGGGGTCTGTGTCGCCCAACTCGACTTCCCGGTGCCGCGCCTGCACGAGGTGCTGGAGACCCTGGACCTCGGGGCCGCCCACACCGAGAGCGGGCACAACACGCGACCCTTCGCGGGCTGGCAGGTGCTGCTGGTGAGCGCTCGGCCCGAGCTGGTGCAGGCGGCGCGCGCCGCGCTGGAGCCGCTGGGCTGGTCGCTGGAGGTGCTGTCCTCGGTCGACGTCGCCTTCCAGCAATGCCTGGAGCGCCTGCCGCAGGCCATCGTCGTCGACGGACGCCTGCATGGCCCCGACCTGGAGCAGTTCTGCTGCCATGTGCGCGCCGATGCGCCGCGCTTCGCCTTCATCGAGCTCCTGCCCACAGGCGGCGGTCCCTTGCCGGCCATCGCCGGCATCACGCCCTGCCGCGAGGACCAGCTGGCCAACCAGCTGCCCATCCTGCTGCGCCGCGCACTCGCGCCCGCCAGCCAGGAACTGACCTTCCGGCTCTGACCCCCGAGCCGTGGGGCCTTGGCCCAGGCGCGAGAATCGCGCCATGGCTACGAATCGTCGATACCTCCTGCTCGGCCTGGCCGGCGTGGCTGCCGCCGGTCTGGGCGCCGTGGCTTGGCACTGGCAGGCCGGCACCCCGGCTCCCCGGGTGGACTACACCCTGCTCGATGGCAAGACTTACAGCAGCGCCCAGTGGGGCGGTCGCGTCATGCTGGTGAACTTCTGGGCCACCAGCTGCGCCACCTGCGTGAAGGAGATGCCCGAGATCATCGCCACGCACCGCAAGTTCCAGGGCAAGGGCTTCGACACCCTGGCCGTGGCCATGCAGTACGACCCGCCCGACTACGTGGCGCAGTTTGCCCAGACCCGCAAGCTGCCCTTCGGCGTGGCGATCGACAACACCGGCGCGATCGCCAATGCCTTCGGCCCGGTGCGCATGACGCCCACGACCTTCCTGATCGACAAGCAGGGCCGCATCGTCAAGCAGATCCTGGGCGAGCCAGACTTCCCGGCCCTGCACCAGCTGATCGAGAAGCTGATCGCGGCCTGAAGCTCAGATCGCGCCGGCCTCGGCCGCCTGGCGGTCGGCGTGGTAGCTGGAACGCACCAGCGCACCCACCGCCGCGTGGCTGAAGCCCATCTGCTCCGCCGCGCGCTCGAACATCTTGAAGGTGTCCGGGTGCACGTAGCGGCGCACCGGCAGGTGGTGGCCGCTGGGGGCCAGGTACTGGCCGATGGTCAGCATGTCCACGCCATGGGCGCGCAGGTCGCGCATCACCTCGAGGATCTCCTCGTCGGTCTCGCCCAGGCCGACCATCAGGCCGGACTTGGTGGGCACGCCCGGCACCGCGGCCTTGAACTTCTTCAGCAGGTTCAGGCTGAAGGCGTAGTCGCTGCCGGGGCGCGCTTCCTTGTAGAGGCGCGGCACGGTCTCGAGGTTGTGGTTCATCACATCCGGCGGCGCGGCCTTCAGGATCTCCAGCGCGCGGTCGTCGCGGCCGCGGAAGTCGGGCACCAGCACTTCGATTTTGGTGGCCGGCGAGGCTGCGCGGGTTTCGCGGATGCAATCGACGAAATGCTGGGCGCCGCCGTCGATCAGGTCGTCACGGTCCACGCTGGTGATGACGACGTACTTGAGCTTGAGCGCGCCGATCGTCTTGGCCAGGTTGGCAGGCTCATTCGGGTCCAGGGGATCCGGCCGGCCATGGCCCACGTCGCAGAAGGGGCAGCGGCGCGTGCACTTGTCGCCCATGATCATGAAGGTCGCCGTGCCATGACCGAAGCACTCGCCGATGTTCGGGCAGCTGGCCTCCTCGCAGACCGTGTGCAGCTTGTGCTCGCGCAGGATCTGCTTGATCTCGTAGAAGCGGGTATTGGGCGAGCCGGCGCGCACGCGGATCCAGTCGGGCTTCTTCAGCACCTCGGCCTGCACCACCTTGATGGGGATGCGCTTGGTCTTGGCGTCGCCCTTTTGCTTCTCGGACGGGTCGTAGGAGCTGCTGATTTCGGTCGTCATGGCTGGAGTTGCGCCGCCAGCCGCTCGGTGAGCACGGCGGCCACGGCCGCCCAATCGCTGGGGCCGCCGAGTGTAACGAGGTCGACCGTTCGCAATCCGGGATAACCACAGGGGTTGATCCGCGAAAAGGGTTCGAGGTCCATGGCCACGTTCAGTGCCAGGCCGTGGTAGCTGCAGTGCCGGCTGATCTTGATGCCCAGCGCCGCCACCTTGCCCAGTCCCTCGAAGGGATCTAGCGCCGGACCCTGCGGCGCGGCATGGGCGCGTGGGTCGGCCAGGCGCACATAGATGCCCGGTGCGCTGGGCACCCGCAGGCCGGTCAGTCCAAAGCGCTCCAGGGTCTGGATCAGCGCCGCCTCCAGGCGGAACACGTATTCCTTGACGTAGATGCCCAGTCGGCTCAGGTCCACCAACGGGTAGGCCACGATCTGCCCAGGGCCGTGATACGTCACCTGGCCACCGCGGTTGCTCTGCACCACCGGGATGTCACCCGGCGCCAGCAGGTGCTCGGGCTTGGCGGCCAGACCGAGCGTGAAGACGGGCGGGTGCTCGCACAGCCACAGTTCGTCAGCGGTGTCGGGCCCGCGCGCGGCGGTGAAGGCCTGCATGGCGGCGGCCGTGTCTTGCCAGTCCACCCGGCCCAGGGTCTTGAGAATCATGCGCGGGATGCTAGCGTCGGCCCATGCGCGCCCTTCTGCTGTGCCTGCTGCTCAACTTGGCCCAAGCCGACCCACTGGATGCGGCGCAGCAGGCGCTGGAAGCCGGCGATCGGGCGCAGGCGCTGCGCCTGCTACAGGCACCGGCGACGGATGGCGACCGTTCCGCGCAATGGGCGCTGGCGCAATTGCTGGAATTGCCCGGGCCGACGCGCGACCTCAAGGCCTCGCTGCACTGGTACGGCCGGCTGGCACAGGGCGGGCATGCAGGCGCGATGGAGGCCATCGGCCTGGCCCATTACCTGGGCCGCGGGGTCGAGCAGGATTTCAAGCAGGCCGCCGCTTGGTTCCGCCAGGCCGGCGAACGTGGCGAGTTGGGCTCGCAGTACCTACTGGCCTCGATGTACGAGAAGGGCCTGGGCCTGCCGCGCGACCTGCGCCTGGCCCAGAGCTGGTACGGCCGCGCCGCCGCCCAGGGCGACGTGGCCGCTGCCGCCAAGTACGAGGAACTGGAGCGCGCGCTGACCGAGCCGACGCCTACAACACCACCTTGACCATGGGATGCGTGGTGAGCGTGCGGTACAGCTCATCCAACTGCTCGCGGCTGGTGGCCGTGATGGTGATGGTCAGGCCCAGGTAGTTGCCGCCCTTGGAGGGCCGCTGCTCGATGGTGCGGACGTCAAAGCCCGGATCGAACTGCAGCGCCACATGACCGATGGCCTCGACGAAGCCCTCCACATGCGCCCCCATCACCTTGATGGGGAACTGCGAGGGGTATTCGATCAGCGACTCTTCCGGTTTCATGGCTTGGCCCTTCACTTGATCCAGAGGCGCATGGCGTCCCAGAGTCGGCCCATCAAGCCAGCCTCGGGCACCGCTTCCTGCACCACCACCGGCAGTTCCGCCAGCAGCGTGCCGCCTGCGCTCTTGACCGTCAGGGTGCCCACGCGCTGGCCCTTTTGCAAGGGGGCGATCAGCGGATCGGTGCGCTTCATCTCGGTCTGCAGCTTCGCGCCCTCGCCGCGCGGCACGGTGACGAACACCGGCTGGGCCGCGCCCAGCTTGGCCTTCTTGGCCTGGCCCTTCCAGACCTCGACCTCGGCCAGGGTCTTGCCGCCTTCGTACAGACGCAGACCGTCCCAGGCGCTGTAGCCCCAGTTCAGCAGCTTCTGGCTCTCGTTGGCGCGGGCCTCCTTGGAGGCCGTACCCAGCACAACGCTCAGCAGGCGGCGCTTGCCGTTCGGGAACTCGCGCTGCGCGCTGGTGATGAGGCAGTAGCCGGCAGCGTCGGTGTAGCCGGTCTTCAGGCCGTCCACCGAGGGGTCGCGCGCCAGCAGCAGGTTGCGGTTGCCCTGCTTGATCTTGTTGTAGGTGTACTCGCGGACCTTGTAGTAGCCGTAGTACTCGGCGTGGTCCACGATCAGGTGGGCGGCGATGACGGAGAGGTCACGCGCCGAGCTGTAGTGCCCGGGCTCGCTCATGCCCGTCACGTTCTTGAACTGGGTGTTCTTCAGGCCCCAGGCCTTGGCCTGGCGGTTCATCAGCTCGACGAACTGCTCCACCGTGCCACTCACGCCCTCGGCCAGCGCCACCGAGGCGTCGTTGCCGCTCTGCACGATCATGCCGTGCAGCAGCTCGTCCACCTTGGGGCGCATGGTGGTATCGATGAACATCAGCGAGGGGTCGCCCTTGCGCTCGGCCCAGGCACGCTGCGACACCGGCAGTTCCTGCTGCAGCGTCAGGCGCTTTTCCTTCAGTGCATTGAAGACCAAATAGGCCGTCATCAGCTTGGTCAGCGAGGCCGGCTCGGCCTGCGTATCGGCCTCGCGTTCGGCCAGGATCTGGTTGCTGCTGACATCGAGCAGCAGGTACTGGCGCGCCGCCACTTCAGGGGGCTGCGGAGCCTGGGCCCAGGCCGGCAGGGCCAGGGCGCACAGCAGGAGGGTGCGAACGATCAGCTTCATGGGGTCCAAGGAAAGGTCAGAGCGACCAGGCGCGAATCACCAGGTCTTTGAGCAGCGTCTGCTGCCCGTGAAAGTAATGGCCGGCGCCGGGGAGCACGGTGACGGGCAGGGCCTGCGGGCGCGCCCAGTCCAGCACGGCGGCGAGCGGAACCACGTCGTCGTGCTCGCCATGCAGCACAAAGGTTTGCGGCGGCACCTGCTCGGCCGGGAAGCGGCTGGCGGCCAGGCCGATCAGGGCCAGCTTGTCGGCCGGCTGGCCGGCCTGCTGCAGGCGCTCGGCCAGCTTGGTGGCCACGAAGGCGCCGAAGGAAAAGCCGCCCAGGTAGAAGGGCAGGCTGGGCTCACGCACCGCGGCCGCGGCGGCCCAGGCGTCATCCACCTCGCCGACGCCGTGGTCAAAGCTCCCAGCCGACTGGCCGACGCCGCGGAAGTTGAAGCGCACCGCGCGCAGGCCCAGGGCCAGCGCGGCGCGCGCCAGGCTCTGCACGCACTTGTTGTCCAGCGTGCCGCCATGGGTGGGCAGCGGGTGCAGCAGCAGGGCCACGCCGCGCGGCGTGCCCTCGGGCTCGTCGATGGCCAGCTCCAGCGGCCCCACCGGCCCGTCGATGAGCCGGCGCTGGGTGTGGGGCTTCATCAGCGACCGACCGAATCGGGCAGTTGCAGGCGCTCCACCACCTCGCCCTTGGCCAGATGGCGGTCGACGATCTCGTCGATGTCGCTGTTGTCCACAAAGGTGTACCAGACGGCCTCAGGGTAGACCACGGCCACCGGGCCACCGGCGCAGCGGTCCAGGCAACCCGCCTTGTTGACCCGCACCGCGCCCTTGCCCGCCAGCCCGGCCGCCTTCACACGCGCCTTGCAGTGGTCGAAACCAGCCTGCGCGGCGTGCTGGGCACAGCTGGCCTCGCCGTTGTCGCGCTGGTTCAGGCAGAAAAAGATGTGGCGCTGGTAGTAACTGCTCATAAGGCCCGGGATTCTAGGGAGGCGGTGACGCGCGCCATGCACCAGCCCAGACCCAGCAGCGGCCACCACCAGCCCAGCCACTGCGTCAGTCCGTAGAGCTTGACCATGGCGCCCTGCTCCCAGATCAGCAGGCTTTGCTGCCAGTACACATCGGGCGCCAGGCCGTTGACGAGCACCAGCAGCGCGGTGAAGACCGGCAGCGCCAGCACGGCGTTCACGCGCGCCGGCAGCAGCGCACACAGCAAGGCCAGGGCAGTTCCCGTCAGCAAGCCGGGCAGCGTGCTGGGCGTGGGCCAGCTCCAGGCCTGCTGGGGGCCGAAGCCCAGTGCGGCGGACACGCTGGTCATGCCCACCCCCACGGCCAGCGCGCCGAACACGAGTGCCACACGGTGCCAACCCTGGCGGGTCAGCGCGAGCATCAGCAGGCAGGGTGCCAGCAAGCCCAGCCCGGTGACGCTGCCGGCCAGCAGCCCGCTGGGGCGGCTGCCCGTGAGCACCGGCAGGCCCGCGGCCCAGGGGGTGTCCTGCAGCAGTTCCGCCGCCGACGCCAACAGCGCCGGCAGAAATTGCCCCTGCGCCAGCGGCAGGGGCGGCGGGAACAGCAGCCCCAGCGGCCAAAGCGCCAGCAAGGCCAGCCCCGCGCCGCCCTGCGACAAGAACCAGCGCTCGCGCCAGCGGGCGCCCCGCTCCAGCACGCCCAGTCCCACCAGCAACAGGCCCAGCAGCGCCCCCAGCAGGCCGCCGCCGCTGTTGAGCACCCAGTCGCCCAGCGAGGGCACGCGCTTGTCGACGAAGTACTGGGTCACTTCCAGGGCATAGGCCAGCGCCGCGCAGCTGAACGCCCCCAACAAAAAGGCCAGCACACGCGGCCGGCCGGCCCGCCACACCGCCACGAACAGCAGCAGCCCGAGCGGCAGGTAGCCCACTGCATTGGCCCAGATGTCGAACTGGATCCAGTAGCGCGGCCAGGGCAGACGGAACAGCTGCTGCCAGGGCATGCCGGCCGGCCAGGCCCAGGGCCCGAACGGATAGAGGCTGGCGTACACCACCAAAGCGGCATAGCCGAGTGCCAGCCAGGCCGCGCTGCTGGAGCGGCGCGCCGACATCAGAAGGGCCGCACCACCACCATCACCACCGCACCCGCAAACAGCAGCACCGACATCTCATTGAAGACCCGGAACCAGCGATGGCTGCGCCGGTTGGCGAGGTGCTCGAACTCCTGCAGCAAGCCAGCGCAGCGCCAGTGGAAACCCAGCGAGATGGCGACCAACAGCAGCTTGACCCACATCCAGCCCTGGCCCAGCAGATAGCCGCGCCAGTTGTGGCCCAGCATGGCCAGGCCCAGCAAAAGGGCAATGACCATCAGCAGATTGCCGAAGCGCAGCAGCTTGCGCGCCATCAGCAACAGCCGCTCGCGCTCGGCATGGCTGTCCTTGGGCACCATGGCCAGATTGACAAAGATGCGCGGCAGATAGAACAGCGCCGCAAACCACGACGCCACGAACACGATGTGAAAGGCCTTGACCCAGAGAAACCAGTGCATCGGCGGATTATGCGAAGCCCTGCACTTCGAGCCGAAACGGCGTCAAGCGGCGCAGCCGCTTGGACGTGCAGGCCCTGTGCCGGCGCAGCCGGGCGGTCGGGACGACCGAGGTGGCGCCAGCCACCCAGGGCCGAAACGGCAAAAAAAAGCCCCAGCCGAAGGCTGGGGCGGAAAGCCTTGATGCTGTCATCACACAAGGCTCCTGCTCAGGGAGGAAAAGCAGGGAACAGTGGCCTCGCGGCTACCATTCGCTGACAAGTCTAGCACCGCCCCCTCCAGCGCTGGCAAGCCCTGCAAGCGCAGGGAAAGCCCGGTTTGACTCCACTATTTCACGCCGCCATGACCGTCTTTTCTCCCTTCCCTGCCGGCCGCCCGCGCCGCCTGCGCCGCGACGCCGCCACCCGCGACCTGGTGCGCGAACACCGCCTGCACGCCAGCGATCTGATCCTGCCCGTCTTCGTGCACGAGGGCAGCGAGGCCCAGCCGATTGCCTCGATGCCGGGCGTGGCGCGGCTGCCGATCGAGCAGTTGCTGCGCACGGCCGAAGAGGCGGTGGCGCTGGGCATTCCGGCGCTCGCTCTGTTTCCCGCCATTGAGCCGCACCTGAAGACGATCGACGGTGCCGAGGCCTTCAATCCGCAGGGGCTGATCCCGCGTGCGGTGCGCGCGCTGAAGTCGCACTTTCCGCAGCTGGCCCTGCTCACCGATGTGGCACTGGACCCCTACACCAGCCATGGTCAGGACGGCCTGCCCGACGAGACCGGCTACCTGATCAACGACGCCACCGTGCAGTTGCTGGTGCGCCAGGCCCTGACCCAGGCCGAGGCTGGCGCCGACATGGTGGGCCCCAGCGACATGATGGACGGCCGCATCGGCGCGATTCGCCAGGCCTTCGAGGCCGCCGGCCTCATCCACACGCGCATCATGGCCTATAGCGTCAAGTACGCCAGCGGCTTCTACGGTCCCTTCCGCGATGCGGTGGGCTCCAAGAGCGCGCTGGGCAAGGCCGACAAGAACACCTATTACGTGGATCCGGGCAACAGCGACGAGGCCCTGCGCGAGGTGGCGATGGACTTGGCCGAGGGCGCCGACATGGTGATGGTCAAACCCGGCATGCCCTACCTGGACGTGGTGCGCCGGGTCAAGGACGAGTTCCGCGTGCCCACCTTCGCCTACCAGGTGAGCGGTGAGTACGCGATGCTCAAGGCGGCCGCTGCCAACGGCTGGCTGGCGCACGATGTGGTGATGCTGGAGTCGCTGCTGGCCTTCAAGCGCGCCGGCGCCGACGGCGTGCTCAGCTACTTCGCGCTGGACGCCGCGCGCCTGCTCAAAGCCTGATGGCCGAGCTGCAGATCCTTCATGTGCAGCGCGGCGGGCTGGACAGCCTGCCGGCGCTGCCCGACGAGCTGCCGGCGAGCGGCTTCCTGTGGCTGGCAGTAACGCGCGAGGGGCTGAAGCGCCAATTCCCGATGCTGCAGGCCAGGCTCGCGCATTGGCTGCGCGCGCCGCTGATGGATCTGCATGTCTCGGACCTGTTGAACGAGCAGCTGCCCTCGCATTTCGAATCGACCCAGGCCTATGACCTGATGGTGCTGCGCCGCCTGGCCGCGGCGCGGCAGGCCGAGGGCGCGGACTGGGCGCAGCTGATCGACACCCGCGCCGTGGGCTTCGCGGTGTTCGAGCGTCTGCTGATCAGCGTGCACCCGGACGAATGCCCGGTGCTGGGCTACTTCCAGGAGCGCCTGCCGCTGCTGGTGGGCAGCGAGGACGTGCGCGGCAGCCACCGCCTGCCGCTCAGCCCGGACGAGCTGATGCTGCGGATGCTCAACCACATGGTGGACAGCTACCTGGACCTGCGCCGGCTGCTGTCGCGCCGCCACGCCGAGTTGCAGCAGGACCTGCTGAACACGCGTCAGCCCTTTGAGGACTGGCCGGCCCTGCTGGCCGCGCGCGACGCCCTGCATGGCCTGGAGGAGCTGTGCGAGGACCAGCATGCCGCCGTGCAGGAGTGGTTGGACGCCCAGTCCGAATTCCCTGATCGCGTCGGCTCCGCCGATCAGGAAGCACTGCGGGTGCGCGCGCGCGATGTGCAGGAGCACATCGAGCGGGTGCTCTCGCACATTCGGCGCCTCACGGCCAATACCGAATCAGCGGTGCAGATGCACTACGCCGCCGTCGGCCACCGCACCAACAGCATCATGAAGGTGCTGACCGCGCTGACCGCGGTGTTCCTGCCGCTAAACCTGATCACCGGCATCTTCGGCATGAACTTCGATGCGCTGCCGCTGATCCATGCCCGCGAGGGCGCCTGGATCGCGCTGGGCCTGATGGCCTGCGTGGGGCTGGGTCTGGGCTGGTGGTTCCGGCGCAAGCGCTACCTGGGTTCGCGTCCGTAGGGGTCGGGGTAACCCAGGCGCGCCAGGATTTCGGTCTCGCGCGCCTCCATGGCTTCGGCCTCGGCCGTTTCCTCGTGGTCCCAGCCCTGCGCATGCAAGGTGCCGTGCACCAGCAAATGGGCGTAGTGCGCCTCCAGGGTCTTGCCCATCTCCGCGGCTTCGCGCTCCACCACCTCGGCGCACAGCACCAGGTCGGCCAGCACCACCGGGTCGCTGTCGTAGTCGAAGGTCAGCACATTGGTGGCGTAGTCCTTGCCGCGGTAGCTGCGGTTCAGCTCGCGGCCCTCTTCGGCATCGACGATGCGCACCGTGATCTCGCCATCGCCTTCAAGCGCATGGCGGATCCAGCGCGCCACCTTGTGGCGTGGCAGCGCGGCGCGGTGGCGCGGGTCGGCAAACTGCAGCGACAGCCCGAGCTCGGGCAGCTGCGGCCGGCTCATGGCCGCCCCCCGGTGGCGGCGGCGCGGTTGTCGTAGGCCTCGACGATGCGGCCCACCAGCGGGTGGCGCACCACGTCGGCGCGCGTGAAGCGCGTGAAGGCCAGGCCCTCGACGCCACGCAGCACCTGCTCGGCATCCACCAGGCCGCTGGTCATGCCGCGCGGCAGGTCGATCTGGCTGGTGTCACCCGTGACGACGGCGCGGCTGCCGAAGCCGATGCGGGTCAGGAACATCTTCATCTGCTCGGGCGTGGTGTTCTGCGCTTCGTCCAGGATGACGAAGGCGTGGTTCAGCGTGCGCCCGCGCATGAAGGCCAGCGGCGCCACCTCGAGCAAACCCTTTTCCTGCGCCTTGGCGACGCGCTCGAAACCCATCAGGTCGTAGAGCGCGTCAAAGAGCGGGCGCAGATAGGGGTCGACCTTCTGCGCCAGGTCGCCCGGCAGGAAGCCCAGGCGTTCGCCGGCCTCCACCGCTGGGCGCGTGAGCACGATGCGCTGCACCTGGTGGCGCTCCAGCGCATCCACTGCACAGGCCACGGCCAGATAGGTCTTGCCGGTGCCGGCCGGGCCGATGCCGAAGCTCAGGTCGTTGGAAAGGATGCGGTTCAGGTACAGCTGCTGATTGGGCGTGCGCGCGGCCAAGTCGTGCCGGCGGGTATGCAACTGCACCGGCGCCTCGGCCGGCTGGCTGACGGGCTTGGCGCCCGACTGGGCCAGCAGCAGCTGCAGGGTTTCGGGGGCGATGGGGCGCTGCGCCAGCGCGCGCAGGCGCTGCAGGGCGTCCAGCGCGGCGCGGGCCGCCGCTGCCGGGCCTTCGATGCGAAAGCGTGCCAGGCGGCGCGTCAGGCGCACGCCATGGGCGGCCGCCACGGCTAGCAGATTGGCGTCCAGCTCGCCACACAGATGGGCGAGCTGCTGGTTGTCGATGTCTTCGAACTCGTGTTGCAGGACCACGGGCTTTCCTGGGCAGGCGGATCGGGGGAGGGGCGCCGATTGTCGACGACCCCTCCTGCACAATTCCCGCCATGCGCTCCGCCCCGTCTGTGTGGGCCTCGGTCCGACGGGTCGGGGCCTTTTTGTTCCTGCTGCTGAACGCCTGGCTGGCCGGCGCCGCGCCGCTGGTGTTGGAGCAGGCCCGACTGCTGGGCGGCCAGGGCGCCCCGGTGCAACTGCCGCGCGCGCCCGGCCCAGTCGCCCAGGATCTGCAGTTCCGCTTCGACTACCGCGGCGGCGAGCGTGTGGCCGCCGCGCTCTGGCTGGCCAGCCCCTGTGGGGTGCGCAGCGTGCGCGTCAACGGCGTGGTGCTGCTGGAAGACGGCGCGGGCCTGCCCTGCCGCGGCCCGCTGCTCCTGGCGCTGCCGATCGGCCTGCTGGGCGAGCAGGGGAATCTGCTGGAGCTGCGCCAGCAAAGCCTGGACCCCACGCCGTTTTCACTCGGCCGCGCCGAGCGCCTGGATGCGCCGCAGATCGGCCCCTGGGACGAGCTGCTGGGCCTGCACCGCAGCCTCGTGTGGCAGCGCGCCGGGCTCGCGCTGGGTGCCGCCGGCGTACTGGCGGGCTTGGCGCTGGCCTTGGGTTTGATGGGCCTGATGCACCGCTGGGAACGCCGCCTGCTGCTGGGCGCCACTGCCCTGCTGGCCTGGGCCTTGCTGCTGGTCGCGGAATGGCAGGTGTGGCTGCCGCGTGACCACGCCGACCTGCTGCGCGGCCTGCTGCTGGGCCTGTGCTGCGCCGGTTGGCTGCTGCTGCTGGGACGCCAGCTGGGCTGGCGACACACCCGCCTGGACGCTGCCGCCCTGCTGCTGGCGGTGACCCTGCCCTGGTTGCCCTGGAGCCTGGGGCAGGCGCCCGCCGCCGCCACCTTGCAGGGCGCCGTACTCGGCCTTTGGGCCGCCGCGCTGGCCCTGGTCAGCTTGGGATTCATGGTGCACCGTCTGCGCCAATGGCGGCATGCCGGTGAGGGCCTGCGCGCCTGGCGCGAGCAGGCCCATGGCACGCTGCTGCCGGTGCTGACGAGCCTGGGCCTGCTGGCCTGCCTGCTGGCCTGGGCGCAGACCCACCGCAGCCCGGCCGTGCCCTGGGTGACGCTGGGCCTGGCGCTGGCCGGCCTGAGCCAGTTGCTGGGCTTTGCGCAGGCTCGCCTGCAGGCCGAACAGCGCCTGGTGACGAACGACCAGCGCTGGCAGGAACGCCTGGTCGAGTTCGAGCGCCAGCAACGCACCCTGAGCGACCAGCACCTGGAGCAGGTGACCGAGCGTGAGCGCAAGCGCATTGCCGCCGACCTGCACGACGACCTGGGCGCCAAGCTGCTGACCATCGTGCACACCAGCGAAAGCGAACGCATCTCCACGCTGGCGCGCGAGGCGCTGGAGGAAATGCGTCTGTCGGTGCGTGGTCTGACCGGCAAGCCGGTGCAATTGCTGGATGCGGTAGGCGACTGGCGCGCCGAGGTCGTCTCGCGCCTGACCCAGGCCAATATCGAGGCCGAGTGGATTTCGCTCGCCGAGGACGTGTCCTACACGCTGCCGGCGCGCGCCTATGTGCAGACCACGCGGATCATTCGCGAGTCGATCAGCAACATCATCAAGCACAGCGGTGCCACGCGTTGCACGGTGCGTTGCCAGGTTCTCGACGACGATTTCCAGGTCATCTTGCAGGACAACGGCCACGGCATCTCCAGCGCGCTGGACGGCCGGCTCGACAAGGGCCACGGCATGGCCAGCATGAAGGCGCGCGCCAAGCAGATGCAGGGTCAGTGCCTGGTCGAATCGGGCCCCGGCTGGGGCACGCTGATCCGCCTGAGCATCCCTCTGTGATACTTGCCCGTTACCTTTTGATTGCCCGGTGAACGCCATGGACCACGTCCTGCTGCTCGAAGACATTCCCGAGATCCGCATGTGGCTGAAGAACCTGATCCAGCAGGTCTTCGCCAACGCCCGCGTGGTGGAGTGCGCGCGCGTGCAGGACGCCCTGCTGCAGGTCGGCCAGCAGCGCTTCGAGCTGGCGCTGATCGACCTCGGCCTGCCCGATGGCTCGGGCGTGACCGTGGTTGAGGCCCTGCGCGACAAGCAGCCCGAGGCGCAGTCGGTCATCGTCACCATCCATGACGACGACGAGCACCTCTTCCCTGCCCTGCAGGCCGGCGCCTTCGGCTACCTGCTGAAAGAACAGGCACGCGAGCTGCTGGTGGAGCAGCTGCAGCGCATCAGCCAGGGCGAACCGCCGCTGTCGCCCTCGATCGCCCGCAAGGTCATCGCCTACTTCACCGGCCAGCGCCGCACGCCGGCGGCCTCGGTGGTGCCCGATGTGCAGCTGACCGAGCGCGAGACCGAGGTGCTGCTGCGCGTGGCCAAGGGCTTCACCCTGCCCGAGATCGGCGTGCAGCTGGGCCTCTCGCGCCACACCATCGCCGACTACGTGAAGCAGATCTACCGCAAGCTCAATGTGAGCTCGCGCGCCGAAGCCGCGCTGGAAGCGCAGCGCCTGGGCCTGTTCGGACGCGGTTGATGATCGGTCGGCTGCGGGGAGCGGTGGCAGCCAAGACGCCACCGCAGGTTCTGATTGATGTGCAGGGCGTGGGCTACGAAGTGGATGTGCCGATGAGCACCTTCTGCGCCCTGCCCGGCCTGGGTGAGCCGGTGACCCTGCTGACCCATCAGGTGGTGCGCGAGGACGCCCACATCCTGTTCGGCTTTCTCAGCGCCGAGGAACGCGAGGCCTTCCGCCAGCTCATCAAGATCTCCGGCGTGGGCCCGCGCACGGCGCTTTCGCTGCTCTCCGGCCTGTCGGTGAGCGACCTGAGCGAGGCCGTGGCACGGCAGGAGGCCGGGCGCCTGGTCAAGGTGCCGGGCATCGGCAAGAAGACCGCCGAGCGCCTGCTGCTCGAACTCAAGGGCAAGCTGGCCGACGCCCTGCCGGGCACCGGCAGCGTGGCGCTGGGCAGCGCGCACGCCGACATCAGCCAGGCCCTCCTGGCCTTGGGCTACAGCGAAAAGGAAGCGCAGGCGGCGCTGAAGAGCCTGCCGGCCGACATCGGCGTGGCCGAAGGCATCCGCCAGGCGCTCAAGGCCTTGAGTCGCTGATCCCATGCCGATTCAGACCGACGATTTCGCCGCCGCGCCGCTGGAGCGCATCGTCTCGGCCGGCGCCCGCTCGCCCAACGAGGAAGCGCTGGAGCGCGCGCTGCGCCCCAAGCGCCTGGATGAGTACATCGGCCAGACCAAGGCGCGCGAGCAGCTGGACATCTTTGTCGGCGCGGCGCGCAAGCGCCAGGAGGCGCTGGACCACGTGCTGCTGTTCGGCCCGCCGGGCCTGGGCAAGACCACGCTCTCGCACATCATTGCTGCCGAGCTTGGCGTGCGCCTGCACCAAACCTCCGGCCCGGTGCTGGAGAAGCCGCGGGATCTCGCTGCCATCCTGACCAGCCTGGAGCGCAACGATGTGCTCTTCATCGACGAGATCCATCGGCTCTCGCCGGTCGTCGAGGAGATCCTCTACCCCGCGCTGGAAGACTTCCAGATCGACATCATGATCGGCGAGGGCCCGGCCGCGCGTTCGATCAAGCTCGACCTGCAGCCCTTCACCCTGGTGGGCGCCACCACGCGCGCCGGCATGCTGACGAACCCGCTGCGCGACCGCTTCGGCATCACCACACGGCTGGAGTTCTACACGCCGGAAGAATTGCAGCGCATCGTCACGCGCTCGGCCGGCCTCTTGAACGCGCCGATCGACGAGACCGGCGCGCTCGAGATCGCGCGCCGCTCGCGCGGCACACCGCGCATCGCCAACCGCCTGCTGCGCCGCGTGCGCGACTGGGCCGACGTCAAGGGCGATGGCCGCATCAGCCAGCCCACGGCCGAGGCGGCGCTGCAGATGCTGGACGTGGACCGCGCCGGCTTCGACCTGATGGACCGCAAGCTGCTGGACGCGCTGATCCAGCGCTTCGACGGCGGCCCGGTCGGCCTGGACAACCTGGCCGCCGCCATCGGCGAGGCCAGCGACACCATCGAGGACGTCATCGAGCCCTACTTGATCCAGCAGGGCTATCTGCACCGCACGCCTCGCGGCCGCATGGCCACGCTGATGGCCTACCGGCATCTGGGCCTGGCACCACCCTCGCGCGAGGGCGAGCTCTTTTAAAGCTTGCTTTCGAGCGCGGCGATGAACTGCGCCGCCACATCCAGCCCGGCTTGCGCACTGATCTCCTGGAAGCAGGTCGGGCTGGTGACGTTGATCTCGGTGAGGAAGCCGCCGATCAAGTCCAACCCCACCAGCAGCAGGCCGCGTGCCGCCAGCGTCGGCCCCAGGGCCTCGGCCACTTCGCGTTCGCGCGCCGTCAGCGGCATGGCCACGCCCTTGCCGCCGGCGGCCAAGTTGCCGCGCACCTCGTTGCCCTGTGGGATGCGCGCCAGGCTGTGCGAGACCGGCACGCCATCGATCAGCAGCACGCGCTTGTCGCCGTCGACGATTTCGGGCAGGTAGCGCTGCGCCATGATGGTCTGGCTGCCGTAATGCGTCAGCTGCTCCAGGATGGAGCCAAGGTTCAGGCCGTCCTCGCGCACGCGGAAGATGCCCATGCCGCCCATGCCGTCCAGGGGTTTGAAGATGACGTCGCGCTGCTCGGCGTGGAAGGCGCGCAGCGCCTGCGGGTCGCAGCTCACCAGCGTGGGCGCGGTGAACTGCGGGAACTCCAGCAGGGCTAACTTCTCGGGGTGCTCGCGCAAGGCCGAGGGCTTGTTGAATACCTTCGCGCCCTCGCGCTCGGCCTGGCTCAGCAGATGGGTGGCATAGATGAACTCGGCGTCGAAGGGCGGGTCCTTGCGCATCAGCACCGCGCCGGTGTCGGCCAGGGCCAGGTCACGCGTCTCGGTCACGGCGTACCAGTCGCTCAGCGCCGTGCCATAGGCACTGGCCACCGCGGCCTCGCTCAATTGCAGGCGCTGCGCTCCGCGCGCCGTGACGCGCTGGCCGCTTTGCCAGAGCAGCTGCGGGGTCTCGCAGGCCCAGATGACGTGGCCACGACGGGCGGCCTCGCGCATCATGGCGAAGCTGCTGTCCTTGGTGGTCTTGATGTGGTCGACGGGGTCGATGACGAAGAGCAGGTCCATGCGCGCCAGTGTGTCAGACTGAACCCGGAGGTGCTGAGCGATGTGCCGATTCCTTGCCTACCGTGGGGATCCGATCTACCTGGAAGACCTGGTCTGCCGACCCAAGCATTCGCTGGTGCGGCAGAGCCTGCGCGCCGAGGAAGCCAAGGTGGTGACGAATGGCGACGGCTTCGGTGTGGGCTGGTACGGCGAGCGCGAGACCCCAGGCATCTACCGCGAGGTGACGCCGGCCTGGAGCGACGAGAACCTGCTGGCCCTGGCCGCCCATGTGCGCTCGCATCTGTTCTTCGCCCATGTGCGCGCCGCCACCGGCGGTGGCATCTCGCTGGCGAACTGCCACCCATTCGCCAGCGGCAGCTGGCTCTTCATGCACAACGGCCAGGTGGGCGGCTTCGGCTGCCTGCGGCGCGAGCTGGAAGGCGAGTTGCCCGACACGCTCTGGCACCAGCGCCGCGGCGCCACCGATTCCGAACTGCTGTTTCTGATGGCGGTGCACCGCATCGTGCAGGGTTTCGGCGTGGTCGAGGCCGTGGGCGACGTGCTGGCGGACGTCAGCGATCGCATGCGTCAGGCCGGCGTCGACGCCCCGCTGCGCTTTGCCGCCGCGCTGGCCGATGGCGAGGACGTCTACGCCTTCCGCTGGGCCAGCGATGCCAAGCCACCCACGCTCTACCACCGCCGCGAGGCCTTCGGCCAGATGGTGGCCAGCGAACCGCTGGAGGGCGAGCCCGAGGGCTGGGAGCCACTGGAGCAGGGCGAGGCCCTGTGCCTGCACGCGGATGGGCGCACCAGTTCGCACCAGCTGAGTGTCTGCACCGGCCCGCTAGCGTAGACACCGAGCGCCCTGACGGCCACGCGCGGGCAGAATCCGCGCCGGAATTTCAGGGAGAACAAGTGACAAACGCCATAGACCCGCGCTTTGCGCCGCCGCAAGCGCATGTGGAGGATCGCGCGCCGAATCAGGTGGCGCTGGCGGGACGCGGGGTGCGCTTCCTGGCGGCCCTCGGCGATGGGTTCCTCGGTGCCGGCGTGTTCTGGGCGCTTCTGAAGATTCCTCAGCTTGGCCCGCTCCAACAAGCCCAATTGGCGGCAAGCCGCGAGAGCATGTGGTCTTGGACTCCCTTGTCCCTGGTGCTCGGCGCGCTGATTTTCCTGGCCATACAAGCTTGGCCCCTGGTGACCCGGGGACAGACGCTCGGGAAGATGCTGTTCAAGCTGCGCATCGTGCGCAGCGATGGCTCCAAGCCCGAAGCCTGGCGGCTGCTGGGTCTGCGCTATGGCATCGGCCTGCTGATGAACATGAATGCCGCCCTCGTGACGATCTACTCCCTGCTCGATTCGCTGCTGATCTTTCGTTCGTCACGCAAGTGTCTGCATGACTCGATCGCCGACACCCAGGTGATCAAGCTCTGAGCGGCCCCTCTGCAGCGCCACGCCAGCGTATCGACACCCTGGCCCTGGCCGAAACCCCCGAGGGCATCGTGCTCTCGCTCCAGCCCGCCGGGCTGGTGGCGCGGACCATGGCCTTTCTGCTCGACCTGCTGATCCGTGTCGGCATCGACATCGGGCTGGTGGTCCTGCTCGGCACCCTGGGTGGCCTGGGCGGCGGCCTGATCCTGCTCGGCCTGTTCTGCGTGGAGTGGCTGTACCCGATCGTGTTTGAGCTCAGCCGCTGGGGCGCCACGCCGGGCAAGCGCGCGCTGGGCTTGCGCGTGGTGATGGACAGCGGCCTGCCGGTGACGCCGGCGGCCTCGTTCACGCGCAATCTGCTGCGCGTGGCGGATTTCCTGCCGCTGGCCTATGCCTTCGGCATCGTGACGATGCTGCTGAATCGCGAGTGCAAGCGTCTGGGCGATCTGGCCGCCGGCACCCTGGTGGTGCACACCGAGGCCGTGCGCCTGCACGACGCCCCACAGCCCGCCACCAGCCTGGCTCCGGCGCGGCCCTTGAGCGCGCGCGAGCAGGCGGCCATCCTGTCCTGGGCCGGCCGCGCCCAGCGCCTCACACCAGCCCGCTTCGAGGAACTGGCCCAGCTGGCAGCGCCTGTGCTGCCGCCGCTGCAAGCCGACGGGGCCCCGCGCAGCGCTGCCGAGCGCTTGGCCGGCGTGGCGCAATGGCTGATGGGACAACGCTCATGACGCCGCTGCATTTCGAGGCCCAGTACAGCGCGCTGTGGGCCGACTTCGCCGAGCAGCTCGAACAGGCCAAGCTGGGCAAGCCGGTGGACGCCGCGCTGCTGGCCGCGCGCTACCGGCGCGTCTGCGAGAACCTGGCGCTAGCCCAATCGCGCGCCTACCCGGTGCACCTGGTGGTGCGCCTGGAAAACCTGGCGCAGGACGCGCACCAGCTGATCTACCGGCGCCAGGACTATGGCCTGCACGCCTTCGGCCGCCTGCTGCGCGTGACGCTGCCGAACGCCGTGCGCGCCCAGGGCCGGCTGGTGCTGCTGGCGCTGGCCCTGTTCGCACTGCCGCTGGGGCTGGCCTTCATGCTGGCCCTGCAGGGCCCGGACTTCGCGCTGCGCCTGATGGACGCCGCACAGCTGCGCGAGTACGAGGCCATGTACGCCGACGGCAAGCAGCACATGGGGCGGCTGCGCGAGGCGGGCGACGACTGGCAGATGTTCGGCTACTACATCTTCAACAACGTCGGCATCGGCTTTCGCTGCTTCGGTGCCGGCATCCTGGCCGGCGTGGGCAGTGCCTTCCTGCTGCTCTACAACGGGCTGGTGATCGGCGCCGTGGCCGGGCATCTGGTGCGGGCCGGTCTGGGTCACAACTTCTGGCCCTTCGTGGCCACGCATTCGTCCTTCGAGCTGACCGGCATCGTGCTGTCCGGCGCGGCCGGGTTGGCCCTGGGGCTGGGCTGGCTGGCGCCGGGCCGGCGCACGCGCCTGGAGGCCTTGCGGGCGGCCGCCGCCGTGGCCGTGCCCTTGGTCTACGCGGCCTTCTTTCTGCTGCTGGTGGCCGCCGCCTTCGAAGCCTTCTGGTCCAGCGCGGTCTGGATCGCGCCGGCCGTCAAGTACGGCGTGGCCGGCCTGTGCTGGGGCCTGGTGCTGCTGTGGCTGCTGCGCGCCGGCCGGGGAGTGAGCGATGCGCGTTGAAGGCCTGGCGATTGCGCTGCGCCCGCGCAGCCAGGCCGAGGCCTGTGACCTCGGACTGGCCCTGGTGCGCGCGCATGCACGCTCGATCTGGCGCTGCTTCACGCCGGTGCTGCTGGCCGTGGCGGCGCTGGCGCTGTGCACGGTGGACAGCCTGGGCTGGCTGCCGCTGCTGATCCTGTTCTGGCTCAAGCCCTGGCTGGACCGTGTGCTGGTGTTCGTGCTGGCCCGCGCGGTCTTCGGCGAAGCCACGCAATGGGCCGATGTGTGGCGCGCGCGCCGCCAGGTGCTGGGCGGACAGCTGCTGCGCACGCTGTTCTGGCGGCGCTTCTCGCCCTGGCGCGCCTACACGCAGGCGATCGAGCAACTCGAAGGCCAGCGCGGCAGTGCCCGACGCCAACGCAGGCGGCTGCTGTTGAACGACAACCGCGGCGCCGCCACCGCGCTGCAAACCGCCTTTGTGCATGCAGAAGGCGTGCTCGTCTATGGCCTGGTGGCGCTGCTGTGGTGGTTTGCCCCGGAACAGGCCGGCATCTGGGACTGGTTCGTAAACCCCGAGCAGCATGCCGGCGGACAGCTCGGTTTCGACCTGGTGATGGCGCTGAGCTACACGGCCGTGGTGCTGTTCCTGGAGCCCTTCTATGTGGCGGCCGGGTTCGCGATGTACCTGAACCGGCGCGTGGCGCTGGAGGCCTGGGACATCGAGCAGGAGTTCCGCCATGCCTTTGCTTAAGGCCGCGCTGCTGCTGGCGCTGGCCAGCGGCCCCGCCGCAGCCGCCGAAGCCCCGGCAATGAGCGCCAGCGCCGTGCAGGCGGCGGCCAGCGCCGTCGCGGCCGACCCCCTGCTGCCCGGCACGGAAACGACCAAGACCCTGCGCTTCAAGCGCGATGAGGACAAGGAGAAGCCTGGCAAGAAGAGCGACGCACGCTGGTGGGCCGATCTCATGGGCAATCTGAGTGCCGGCCTGCGCGTGGCGATCTGGCTGCTCGGCGCGGCGCTGCTGATCTGGCTGCTGCTGCGCCTGCGCGACTGGCTGGGCCGGGGTCGCGGCGCAGGCGAGCTGGCCCCGCTGCCGCCCACCCATGTGGGCACGCTGGACATCCGCCCCGCCAGCCTGCCGGCCGACATCGGCGCGGCGGCGCGCGCGCTCTGGCAGCGCGGCGAGGAACGCGCCGCGCTGTCCCTGCTTTACCGCGGCGCGCTCTCGCGCCTGGTGCATGGGCAGGGCGTGCCGATCCGCGCCGCCAGCACCGAAAGCGAATGCCTGGCGCTGGCGGCGGCGCGCCTGGCGGGGCCGGCGCAGGCCTTTCTGGTGCAGCTGGTGACGGGCTGGCAGACGGTGGCCTACGCGCAGCGCACGCTCGCGCCGGAACAGCTGGAAGCGCTGTGCCAGGGCTTTGACGCGCACCTGCCGGCTGCCGCGGAGGCACCCGCATGACGCGCGAACGTCTGGCCTGGCTACTGGGTGCGTTGGGCCTGCTGCTGGGCGCCTGGTGGCTGTCGCTCAACACCGAATGGGTGGAGGTGTACAGCCGCCGCGGCGCCCAGGGCGAGGCGCGCGACAACCCGGTCTACGCCTTCGAGCAGCTGCTGCGCCGCCTGGGCATGCAGGTGGAGCGCCACGAGGCCTTGAAGACCCTGCCGCCCGCGCAGGCGCGCCTGGTGCTGCTGTCCAGCGATTGGCAGCTGATGCCCGAACGCTCGGCACAGTTGCAGCAATGGGTACTCCAGGGCGGGCATCTGGTGCTGGCGCCCAGCTCGGAGTGGGATAACTCGGCACTGGCGGACTGGGTGCCGGTTGAGCTGCTGGACATCAAACCCAGCAAGCGCTCCAGGCAGGAAAAGGCACTCACTTCGGAAATTGCGTCGATGCCACAGCCTCGCGAGGCGCTGGTATCCACTCCACCACTTTGGGACCGCACCGAATCGATCGCCTCCTGCGACGCGCGCCCCGACCAGTACAACTTGCGCCCCAGGCGGAACCATGCCCCGGCCTGGACGCTGGCACGCAAGAGCGCCGTGCATGCGCTCCGGGTTCCGCTGGGGCGCGGTAGCGTCACCGCGCTCAACAGCGGCCTCAACCTCTTCCACAACGAGCCCGCGCTGCGCTGCGACAACCCCCTGCTGCTGGCCGCCGCCGTACAGGCCGAGGCAGGCGCCGTCACCTGGATCTATCTGCACGAGAAGCGCCAGGCCCTGCTGCCCTGGCTGTGGCAGCAGAGCTGGATCGCCATCCTCGCGGGCCTGCTGGCCCTGGCCGCGGCGCTGTGGCGCGCGGCCGTGCGCTTCGGGCCGCTGATGGCCGCGCCACCGCGCCTGCGCCGCTCCATCTCGGAACAGGTGCGCGGGCTCGGCGCTTTCCTGCACCAGGGCGGCCGCGAGGCCCTGCTGGCGGCCCAGCAGCGCGCCCTGGTGGAGGCCGCGCAGCGCCAGCTGCCGGGCTTTGCCCGCATGAAGGCGTCCGAACGGGCGGCGGCCGTGGCGGCCGCCACCGGCCTGCCGGCGCTCGAACTCTCCACCGCCCTGTCCACCCGCTTCTGCACCCGGGCGCAGCTGCCGCCGCTGCTGCTCTTGCTCGAAACCGCACGGCGCCGGCTCGCCCACCAGACTTCCGACGAAAGACACCCGACATGATCAAGCCCGAAGAACTCCAACTCGCCACGCGCTGGCTGCACACCCTGCGCCAGGAGATCGGCAAGGCCGTCGTGGGGCAGGCACAAGCGGTCGAGCAGATGCTGGTGGCGGTGCTGGCCTCGGGCCATGTGCTGGTGGAAGGCGTGCCCGGCCTGGGCAAGACCCTGCTGGCGCGCGCGCTGGCCCAGGCCCTGCACCTGCAGTACGCGCGCGTGCAGTTCACGCCCGACCTGATGCCCGCCGACGTCATCGGCCACAGCGTGCTGGACGACACCGGCGGCGGGCTGGGCCGGCTGCGCGTGCGCAAGGGGCCGGTATTCACCCACCTGCTGCTGGCCGACGAGATCAACCGCGCCCCGGCCAAGACCCAGAGCGCGCTGCTGGAGGTGATGCAGGAGTACCAGGCCACGCTGGAGGGCGAAACCTTGCCACTGCCGCGCCCCTTCATCGTCATGGCGACGCAGAACCCGGTGGACACCGAGGGCACCTACCCGCTGCCCGAGGCCCAGCTGGACCGCTTCCTGGTCAAGATCCGCATCGGCTACCCCACGCATGACGAAGAGGCCGCAGTGGTGCAGCTGACCACCACCGGCCGCGCCGGCCACGAGCTGCCGCTGGAGGCCGTTCGGCCGGTCCTGGACGATGTGCAGGTGCAGGAGCTGCAGCGCCTGTGCGGCCAGGTGCATGCCGATGCCAAGGTGATCGACTACGCCGTCCGCGTGGTGCGTGCCACGCGCAACTGGCCGGGGCTCGATGCCGGCGCCGGCCCGCGCGGCAGCGTGGCCCTGGTGCGCACGGCGCGCGCCATGGCCCTGATCAAGGGGCGCGACTTCATCACCCCCGACGACGTGGCCGCCCAGGCCCTGGCGGTGCTGCGCCACCGCGTGACCATGGCGCCGGATGCCCAGATCGAGGGTCGCGATCTCGACGAGCTGCTGCAGGCCGCGCTCGACAGCGTGGAGGCGCCGCGGCTTTGAGCCCACGCCGTGTCGTCCGCCCCACGACCGCCAGCGTCTACGCGCTGGCGGCGCTGGCGCTCGCCCTGGCGCTGGCGCTGGCCTTTGGTGCGCCGCTGGCCAGCGCCGTGGCGCTGGGCATGGGCCTGCTGCTCGCGCTGCTGGCGCTGGCCGGCCTGGACCTGTGGCGCAGCCTGAGCCTGTGGCAGCGCGGCGGCCTGCGCGTGGAGCGCCGCCTGCCGGCCGCGTTCGCCATCGGCGTCTCCACCGAGCTTCGACTGGAGCTCGTCAACCCCGGCCCCCTGGCCTGGCAGCTGCAGGTCATTGACGAGCTCGACCCGGTGTTCGATTTCGAGGGTCTGCCCCAGCGTCTGCGGATCGGCGCGCAGCAGCGCAGCACGCTGCGCTTTCGCGTCACCGCGCGCCAGCGCGGCCTGGTGCGCCTGGGCCAGACCCAGCTGCTCTGGCGCAGCCGCGCCGGGCTCTTTGAGCTGCGCGAGCGCCTGGGCGAGGCGCAGCAGCTGCGCGTGTACCCGAACTTCGCCGCGCTGGCGCGCTACGCCTGGCTGAGTGGCGACCGGCGCCTGGCGCAGATCGGCATCAAGACCTACGTGCAGCGCGGCCAGGGCACCGACTTCCGCCAGCTGGCCGAGTACCGGCGCGGCGACCCGCTGCGCCACCTCGACGTCAAGGCCTCGCTGCGCCACCGCCGGCCGGTGGTGCGCGAGTACCAGGACGAGCGCGACCAATGCGTGATGTTCCTGCTCGACTGCGGCCGCCGCATGCGCGCCGACGAGCAGTCCGCCGGCAGCGGCGAGAACAGCCATTTCGACGACGCGCTCGACGCGCTGATGCTGCTCAGCTACGTCGCCCTGCACGAGGGCGACGAGGTCGGCGCGATGACCTTCGGCTGCGCGGAAGGCGAGCGCCGCGACTTCGCGCCGCGCAAGGGCCTGGCCACGCTGAATGCGCTGATGAACAAGATGCACGATCTGCAGCCCGGCAGCCATCACTCCGACTACCTGGCCGCCGCGGAGGCCCTGACCAAGCGCCTGCGTCGCCGCTCGCTGGTCATCATCCTGACCAATTTCCGCGATGAGGATGTGCCCGAGCTTCAGCCCGCGCTGCGCTTGCTGCGGCGCCGTCATCTGGTGCTGCTGGCCAGCCTGCGGGAAACCGCGCTGGGCCGCATCACCGAGCAGGCCATCGGCGACAGCGAGGCCGCCGTGGCCGTGGCCAGCGCGCACCTGCTGTCCCAGGCCCGCCACGACGCCTTCGCGCGCGTAGTGGACCACGACAAGCTGTCCGTTGACGTCGAACCCCGCGCCCTGGCTGCCAGCCTGGTGAACCGCTACCACCAGGTCAAGCGCGCCGGGCTTTTGTAGTGCCTTCAAGGAGAGACCATGAGTGAAACGAACATGAACCCATTCACCCCGCCGCGCGCCCATGTAGCGGACCTGCAATCCCCGGAGGGGGTCGCCGAGCTGAATCTCTTTTCGCATCAGGGCCGCATCGGGCGGCTGCGCTACCTGGCCTATGTCACTGGGGCTTCGCTGCTCTTTCAGGCTTTGGTCATGGGCGCGGCTGTAGCCTTCGGATCTCCGGGCTTTGCCATGGTGGTCTACTTCCTGGCGCTCGCCGTCTTCCTCTGGTTCAGCGTCATCGTCGGTATCAAGCGCTGCCACGACCTGAACATCAGCGGGTGGTGGTCGGCGACCATGATCGTGCCGGTCATTGGCCTGATCTGGACCTTTGCCCCCGGCAGCAAGACCGCCAACCGCTTTGGCCCTCCGCCGCCGCCCAACAGCCTGGGTGTCAAGGTTCTGGGCTGCTTCCTACCGGTGGTCTTCATACTGGGCATCGTCGCCGCCATCGCCCTGCCGGCTTACAAGACCTACACCGATCGGGCGCGTGCCGCCCAAGCCGCTGGGCAGCGCTGACGCCAAGGACTCAGGCTCCGGGCCGTTGACCACGCGACGGGGAGGCGGGCGTTTGCTGAGGCTGATCCCTGCGAGCGCGAGCACATCGGCTCGCGCGCACGGCTGACTCAGACGCTCGCCCGGGCCAGCACGTAGGTCAGCCCAGCTGCGCCGTAGGCGAGCCCGAAATAGGCCGTCGCCACACCCAGTGGCATCGCCCAGCCGCCGGTTTCGCGTTTGATGGTGGCCAGGGTGCTCAGGCATTGCGGCGCCACCACGTACCAGGCCAGCAGGGCCAGCGCCGTGGGCAGGCTCCATTGCTGGGCGATCAGGCCGGTCAGCGCATGGCCTTCGCTGGAAACGGCGTAGACCGTGGCCAGCGCACCCACCGCCACTTCGCGGGCGGCCAGGCCGGGAATCAGCGCGATGACGATCTGCCAGTTGAAGCCGATCGGCTCGAACAGCGGTGCGAGCCAGCGCCCCAGCTGGCCAGCCCAGCTGTACTCGATCGCGGGGCGTGTGGCCTCCAGCGGCGCGGCGGGGTAGCTGGAGAGCAGCCAGATCGCCAGCGTCATCACGAGGATGATGCCGCCCACGCGGCGGATGAAGATCCAGGCCCTCTGGAGCAGCCCGATGGCCAAGTTGCGCAGGCGCGGCCAGTGGTACTCGGGCAGCTCCATCATCAGCGTGCGCACCTGGCCGCGCGCTGTCAGGTGCTTGAGCAGCCAGGCCACCGCGGCCGCGCTGGCCATGCCGGCGGCATAGAGCGCAAACAGCACCAGGCCCTGCAGTTCGATGCCGCCCCAGAGGCGGCGCTGCGGAATGAAGGCACCGATCAGCAGTGCGTACACCGGCAGACGCGCCGAGCAGGTCATCAGCGGCGCCAGCGCGATCGTCACGAGCCGGTCGCGCGGGTTGGCAATGGCGCGCGTGGCCATGATGCCGGGGATCGCGCAGGCGAAGCTGGACAGCAGCGGAATGAAGCTGCGGCCGGACAGGCCCAGGCCACCCATCCAGCGGTCCAGCAGGTAGGCCGCCCGGGGCAGGTAGCCGCTTTCCTCCAGCAGCAGGATGAAGGCGAACAGGATCAGGATCTGCGGCAGGAACACCAGCACCCCGCCCGCCCCGGCAATCAGGCCATCCACCAGCAGGCTGCGCAGCCAGCCTTCGGCCATGTGGGTGTTCAGGCCTGCGGCCACCCAGGCCGCGCCGGCCTCGATCCAAGCCTTGGGCGCCTCGGCCCACGCAAACACAGCCTGGAACATGCCGAACATCAGCAGTGCCATCAGCAGCGGGCCGAGCACCGGGTGCAGCACCCAGCGGTCGATGCGCTCGGTGGGGCCGGGCGGCAAGGCTTGATCGAGCCCCAGGCGCTGCAGCAAGGCGGCGATGCGCGCGCCATCGTCGGCTTCGGGCTGCTGCGGCGGCGCGGCGGGCTGCCAGGTGGCCGGGTCGTCGAGCAGGCGGCGCAGCGCGTCCACCCCGTCTCCTTCCACCGCCACGCTGCGCAGCACCGGCATGCCGAGCTCGCGGCTGAGGGCCGCCGCATCCACCCGCAGGCCGCGGCGCTCGGCCACATCGGCCATGTTCAGCATCAGCACGCAGGGCAGGCCCTGGCGCTGCGCCGCCAGCACCAGGCGCAGGTGGCGGCGCAGGTTGCTGGCGTCCACCACGCAGAGCAGCAGGTCCGGGCGCTTTTCGCCCTTGGCTACGCCGGCCAGCACATCGCGGGTGACCTGCTCATCCGGGCTGCGCGGATGCAGGCTGTAGGTGCCGGGCAGGTCCAGCAGGCGCAGTCGTTCGCCGCCGGGCGTTAGCAGCCGGCCCTCCTTGCGCTCCACCGTAACGCCAGCATAGTTGGCCACCTTCTGGCGGCTGCCGGTGAGGCGGTTGAAGAGGGCGGTCTTGCCGCAGTTCGGGTTGCCCAGCAGGGCCAGCAGGCGGCCGGCCGGATGGAGATGGACGACGGCCTGCTGCATCAGCGCGCCGCGGCGTCGCCGTCCAACGCGACGCAAGCCGCCTCGGCGCGGCGCAGCGCAAAGCGACTGGCGCCCACCTGCACCACCAGCGGGTCACCTCCCAGGGCCGCGCGGCGCAGCACCTGCACCGTCTCACCCGGCACGAAGCCGAGATCCTGCAGGGCACGCTGCCAATCAGCCGGCGCCTCTTGGAGGTGACGGATGGTGGCGCGCAGGCGCAGCGGCAGGCGGTCGAGAGTCATGGCAAGGCGGCAGAGTAGGCCTGCATTTTCCACAAATGCGAATTATTCGTATTTGTCTTGTGTCAAGAAATGCCGGCCGGAAGATCGAGGCGCCCGGACAGGCCTAGCGCTTCCTGAGCAGCAGCGCCAGCAGACCCACCAGCACCGCCCAGAAGGGCGCGCCGATGCCGGCGATCTGGATGCCTGAGAGCGTGACGAGGAAGGTCAGCACCGCGGCGTCGCGCTCGCCCTCTTCCTTCATGCCATGCGCCAGGCCGTTGCCGATGGCGCCCAACAGGGCAAGTGCCGCCACCGCCAGCACCAGGGCCTTGGGGAAGGCCGCGAACAGCGCCACCACCGCGCCGCCTGCCAAGCCGACGAGGATGTAGACCAGCCCGGCCGAGGCGCTGGCGAGCCAGCGGCGCTGCGGGTCCTCGTGAGCCTCGCGGCCCATGCAGATGGCGGCCGTGATGGCAGCCAGGTTGATGGCAAAGGCGCCGAAGGGCGCGAGCAGCAGCGTGGCCACGCCGGTGGTGGTGATGACAGGCGAGATCGGCGCCGTCACCCCGGCCGCACGCTGCGCCGCCACGCCGGGCAGGTTCTGCGAGGCCATGGTGACGACGAAGAGCGGCAGCGCCAGGCCAATCAGGGCGTTCAGGCTGAACACCGGCGTCACCCACACCGGCGCGGCCCAGCCGCCGGCCAGCACCCGGCTCAGGTCCAGCTGCCCCAGGCTCAAGGCCATCGCCACCCCAACCACCAGCACGCCCGGCACCGCGTAACGCGGCCACAGGCGCCGGCCCAGCAAATACGCCAGCAGCATGCCCAGCACCAGGGACAGACTGGCGGGCGCCTGCGTCACGGCATCCAGCCCGAAGCGCGCCAGCACTCCGGCCAGCAGGCTGGCGGCAATGCTGGCGGGAATGCGGTTCATCAGGCGCTCGAAGCCGCGCGTGGTGCCGGCCAGCACGATCAGCCCGCCGCAGACCACGAAGGCGCCGATGCCCTCGGCCAAGGTCAGCCCCGGTGCGGCGGCGATCAGCGCCGAGCCCGGCGTGCTCCAGGCGGTGAGCACCGGCTGGCGGTAGCGCCAGGAGAGGAACAGCGAGGTCAGCCCGGTACCCAGGCCCAGGGCCCAGATCCAGGACGCCGTCTGCGCGGGCGTGGCGTTCAGGTTCTGCGCCGCCTGGAACACCAGCGCCACCGAACTGGTGAAGCCCACCAGCACGGCGACGAAGCCGGCCACCAGGGCGGGAAAGTCGTGCCGGCTCAGTCCCACAGGTGCCGCGTCAGAGAGTGAGAGGGAATCGGGCGTGACCGAACGGGCCGCCAAAAGCGGCGCAATCAAGGCGCGACGCGGAGCTGTAGCCCGGGCTACGGCGAGCAGTTGCAACGCCGAGTGCGGCGCTTTTGGGGGTCAGGGCGGGCATGAACGATTTCCTCTCACCCTCTCAGATCTCAACCTTGGAGCCCAGCTCCACCACGCGGTTGGCGGGCAGGTGCAGGAAGTCGGCGATGCCCGCGGCATTGCGGTGCATGCTGGCAAACAGCTTCTCGCGCCACATCGCCATGCCCGAACCGATGGTGGGGATGACGATGTCGCGGCTCAGGAAGTAGCTGGTGTCCATGTCATCCAGCGTGATGCCGCGGCCGCGCAGCAGGGCCAGGGCCTCGGGCACGTCGGGTTCGTTCTTGAAGCCGAAGTGCAGCGTGGCCTGCCAGCAGTTGTTGCCCAGGCTCTCCACCTCGACGCGCTGCTCGAAGCCGATCCAGGGCAGCTCGTGGTGCTTCACGGTGACGAACACGTTCTCCTCATGCAGCACCTTGTTGTGCTTGAGGTTGTGCAGCAGCGCGTTCGGCGTGGTGCCCTGCTCGCCCGAGAGGAACACCGCCGTGCCCGGCACGCGCGTGGGCGGGCTGAAGAACACCGCGTCCAGGAAGCTCTTCAGGTCGATCGAGTCCTGGCGCAGCTTGTCGGACAGCAACGCCCGGCCCTGCTTCCAGGTCAGCATCAGCGTGAACATCCAGATGCCGATGGCGAGCGGGAACCAGCCCCCACCGGGCACCTTCAGCAGGTTCGAGGCCAGGAACAGCACGTCGATTAGGAAGAAGAAACCGGTGGCCGCGACGCACAGCAGCAGCGGGTACTTCCAGCCGTAGCGGATGACGAAGAAGGTCAGGATGGTGGTGATGGTCATGTCCAGCGTGACCGCCACGCCGTAGGCGCCGGCCATCTTGGAGCTGGAACCGAAGAACACCACCGCCACGATGACGAAGGCAAACAACGCCCAGTTCACCGCCGGCACATAGATCTGGCCGATGTCGCGCACCGAGGTGTGGTGGATGCGCATGCGCGGCAGGATGCCGAGTTGCATGGCCTGCTTGGTGACGGAGAAGCTCGCGGTGATGAGCGCCTGCGAAGCCACCATGGCCGCCAGCGTGGCCAGGCCGAACAGCGGGATCTCCGCCCAGTCCGGCGCCAGCAGGTAGAACGGGTTTTTGATCGCCTCGGGTTCGGCCAGCAGCATCGCGCCCTGGCCGAAGTAGTTCAGCGTCAGCGCCGGCATCACCACGCCATACCAGGCCCAGCGGATCGGCCGCTTGCCGAAGTGCCCCAGGTCGGCATACAGCGCCTCGCCGCCCGTCACCACCAGCACCACCGCACCCAGGGCCACAAAGGCGATCCAGCCATGCTCGAACGCAAAGCGCAGGCCATAGAGCGGGTTCAGCGCCGCCAGCACGGCCGGGTTCTTGAGGATCCAGGGCAGGCCCAGCAGTGCCAGGCTGAGGAACCACACCATCATGATGGGCCCAAAGGCCTTGCCCACCGCGCCGGTACCGAAGCGCTGCATGGCAAACAGCCCGGCCAGCACCAGCAGGGTGCAAGGCAGGATCAGCCCGTGGTAAGCCGGGGCGTAGACGTCGATGCCCTCCACCGCACCCAGCACCGTCATGGCGGGCGTGATGACGGCGTCACCAAAAAACACCGCCGTGCCAAAGAGGCCAAGCAGGAACAGGCTGCGCCGCAGCGGCGGCTTGTCGGCCACCGCGTTGGTGGCCAGCGCCAGCATGGCAATCAGCCCGCCTTCGCCATGGTTGTCGGCGCGCAAGATCAGCAGCACGTACTTGAACGAGACCACCAGGGTCATCGTCCAGAACAGCAGCGAGAGCACGCCCAGCACGTTGTCCGCCGAGACCGGCAGATGCGCGGAATGGAAGACCTCGCGCAGCGCGTACAGCGGGCTGGTGCCAATGTCGCCATAAACGACGCCCAGGGCGCCGAGCGTCAGGCCGGCATGGGCGGCCGCAGAGCGCGGCGCAGCAGGGGAGCTCACAAATGAAAGGCGGCCCGCAAGGGCCGCGCAAACAAGGGAGTGGGCATTGTGCGCCGAGTTTTTGTGCGGCGCACCATGCCGTTGTGCGGAATCCCGAGGCAACAGGCCTTGCGGGCCCCGTCGCCTCGGAACCGCCTGGCTTCAGTACTTGTACTCGAAGCCGATCTTCACCGTACGCGGACGCACGCCGTAGCCGCCGCGCAGGTCGACCGGGCGCTCCTCGCCAAAGGCATTGCCCATGCTGGCGCGCAGGGTCAGGCCCTTGAAACCGGTGTAGGCTAGGCTGAGCTGGGTCGTGATGTCCGAACCCAGATAGCAAGGCAGATCGCCCGGCTTCAGGCGGGTCTCGCAGGCGCTCGGCGCCCAGGTACCCACATCGGTCTCGTCAAAGTTCAGCTGCGTGCTGGAGGTGTAGTTGAAGCGCACGCCGTAGGTCCAGGGGCCCGTCGTCCACGCGCCTGACACCACCGACTTGATACGCGGCACGCCGCGCAGGCCCACCGTGTTCGGGCGGTACTTGCCTTCGTCGATGTCCCATGCACGGTAGCTGAGCGCATAGGTGGTGGACAGGCCCAGGCGCAGGGTGCCGAGGTCGCCCGTGAAGCGGGTGGAAATGTCGAAGTCGATGCCCGAGGTCTCGGTCTTGCCGAAGTTCTCGTACTGCAGCAGCAGCGTGATCAGCGAACCCGCGCCCCAGGCGATGTTGGAGCCCGGCTTGAGCGCGTTGGCACGATCGGACCAGATCTTGTCCTGCGCCGAGATCGGCGCGCGGGCGATCAGGTTCTCGTAACCCGCCTTGCCTTCGCGGTCCAGCACATAGGACGGATCCCGCGAGCTGATCTCGTTGCGGCGCTCGATCTTGAAGTAGTCGAAGGCCAGCGAGGTATCTGCCGTCGGTTCGAACACGAAGCCCAGGGTGTAGCTGCGCGACAGCTCGGGCTCCAGGTTCTTGTTGGCCGAGATCATGGCCGGCACCGAAGCCAGACAGCCGCTGTTGTAGGCAGCCGTGGCCTCAGCCCGGTCGTTGGCGTCGCCGGTGCGCAGGATGTCGCGGATCTGCGTGGCGGTGTCGCAGCGCTTCGGGTCGTAGGTGCTGTTGAAGAAGCCGGTCACGCCGATCTTGCCCAGCGTTTCCGGAATGTTCGGGGCCCGGAAGCCGCCGGAGGCCGTACCGCGCACCAGCAGCTGCGGGCTCACCACCCAGCGCAGACCAGCCTTGGGCGAGAAGCGGCCGTCGAAGCCCGTGGCCTTGTCGAAACGCACCGCGGCGTTGGCCGTCAGGTTCTTGACCAGCGGGCCCTCGAACTCGGCATAGGCAGCGTCAAGATCGCGCTTGCCCTCCACCCAGAGGGCGCCGCGGCCGATCAGCTCGGCGCGCATCACCTCGTCCACCGACTTGATGTAGACATGCTCGGCGCGATGCTCGATGCCGAAGGCGGCCTGCAGCGGGCCGGCCGGCAAGCGCATCAGCTCACCGGTCATCTTGGCGTCGATATGGTTCTGGTAGTTGTCGCCATTGATGGCCGCGCTGTGGAACATCCGCTGGAGCAGCTCGGGGCTGTTCTGGCCACCGATCTTGTACTCATTGCTCTCGATCGCCTTGATGAAGGTCGCGGCATGCGGGGCCAGCGATTCCTTGACTGCGTCCGAGCCCACGCGGCCGGCCGAGACTTCCCAGTCCCACTCGCCAAACGTACCCTTGAGGCCGGCCAGTACGCGGTACTGAGTTGCCTCAGCCGGCGCTTCCCAGCTCAGCCCGGGGTCCATGAAGCGGTATTCCAGGCCGATGGGGCGCGTGAAGGTATTGAGCGGATGGCCCACCGGCAGCATCGGCTTGTTGACCTGACGCACCACCTTCGCATTGCCATCAAACCAGCGGAACGGCGTGGCCGGGGCGTTGATGCCGAACGGGATTGCCAGATAGTCCACCCGGGTCTTGGAGTAAGAGGCGTCGCCAAAGAACTCCAAGTTCTCGCCGAGCATGACGCGCGCCATCATGAAGCTGTTCAGGCGTTCGGCACCATCGGAGAACTGGTTGATGCCGTTGATGTCGGTGGTGCAGGCGCCGGCGCTGTTGCGCTGCGTGCTCGGGCAGGCCGGATTCGCCACTCGGGTCGAACCGTTGAAGAAGTTGCCCGGGTAAGAGACCAGGCTGGGGTCGCCGAACGCCGGGCTGACGATGCGCTTGTGCCACTCGGGGTAGTAGCCCATCACATCGGTCAGGAAGTAGCGCTCGCGCTTGTAGTACTCGACGTTGGCGAACACATTGAATCGGTCCTTGGCCAGATCGCCAATGCCGGCCACGATGCTGGCCGTGGTCTGCTTGCCGATGTTGGGATCGATGCCGCTCTGGTACGAGGCCTGGCCACCAATGCCGCGGAACTCGCTGCGCGTGATGATGTTGATCACGCCGGCCATGGCGTCCGAGCCATACAGCGCCGAGGCGCCGTCCTTGAGGATTTCCAGGCGGTCGATGGCATCGGCGGGAATGGCGTCGATGTTGACGAAGGTTTCCTTGGCGCCATCGGCCAGACCGAAGTTCGCCACGCGACGGCCATTGACCAGCACCAGCGTCGCGCCTTTGCCCAGGCCGCGCATGGAAACGCCGGAAGCGCCCGAGGCAAAGCTGGCGGCGGCACCGTCGTCGCGCAATTCGCCCGTGGTGGTGGCGGTGATGGTGTCCAGCACCTGGCGCACGGTGTTGGCGCCGGTCTGCTTGATTTCCTGGCGGCTCACGATCTGAACCGGCGAGGCGGTCTCAGCCGCGAGGCGCTTGATGCTGGAACCGGTGACGACCACCCGTTCGAGCTTGGAAGCATCGGCCGAATCGCTCTGCGCGAATGCGCACTGAGCGGACAGCGCCAGCGCAGCGGCCGCCAGGGCGTGGCGACGGGGGGTGGGGCAAGGCTTCATTGAATCTCTCCATCAAGGCGCCAAGGGCGCCAATCCCAAAAGCTCGGCACGCTAGGGATGCGCCGCGCCGCTGCCCAGCGGGCGAGACCCGGAAGTCACCCCATGACTTCCGCAAGTGATTGATTCTTAAGGCCCAGACGCAACCAAGGGTTTATCCCTTCACGTTGTCCTGGCACGACAAGCCGCACTACCGAAAGCAGTCGCCTGCCCCTCTGGCACCCTGCCCACGCCTCCAAGGCGTCTGGCCATGGACGGCATCGCCCCCCTTTGGGGCGCACGCACAAATGCAAAGAGGGGCTCATGCCCCTCTTTGCGCCCGAACGTTCAGGCCCTCAGCAGCCCGAACGTCTCCGACATTACCGTCAATCCATCTTGTAGCTGACCGACACGTTGTAGCGCCGGCCGATCTGGCTGGCCGTGCCGCTGTCCCAGAAGTTGAAGCTGCTGGGGATGTCGATCGAGCGGCCGTAGTCGTCGGTCAGGTTCAGCACATTGGCCGCCAGCACCCAGTTCTTGAAGCCGGTATAGCTCACGCCCATGTCCCAGCTGCGTTCGGCGCCCACGTAGCAGCTGCCGTTCTCGCGGCGGTACACGCCGGCCGCCGAGCTCGAGCTCAGGCAGGGTTCGGTGGTGCCGATGCGTGCCAGCTGCGAGGTGTGGTTGTGGCGCACCCAGCTGCTCCACGCGCCCACATCCCAGCCCAGGCGCACATTGCCCTTGAGCTTGGGCACTTCCGAGGTCGAGCTGCCCAGCAGGTCACGCGGCGCGGTGCCGGCCAGAATCTGCTCGTCGAAGCGCTTGGTCAGGGTGCCGTTGACCGCCAGGGTGAAGCGGCCGATTTCCTGGGTCGGGAAGCGGGCATTGAGGTCGAAGTCCAGGCCGGCGGTCTTGGTGAAGTTGAAGTTGTCGTACTTGCGGATCACAGCCAGGATCGGCCCGCTGTTGGCCTGGCCCGGCAGCCAGGTGCCCGGGTTGGGGTTGCGCACGATCTGGGCGCTGTTGGCCGGGTTGGCCAGATAGGCGTCCAGGATGTCCGAGCTGCGCTGCAGGCGGATTTCCTTGTTGCGCTCGATGTACCAGTAGCTCAGGCCGGCATCGAAATTGCGCGTGGGCGAGAACACGAAGCCCACGCTGGCCGCCTTCGAAGTCTCTGGCTTCAGATCAGGGTTGGCGGCAATCATGGTGGGCAGATTGCCGGGGCGCTGTGCCAGCGGCACGCCCTGGGTGAAGTTCAGCAGGTTGCAGTCGCGCAGATCGGGCGGGTCGGCGCGGCTGACCGGGTTGGCGGCGTTGCTGGTGTTGCAGCGGATCGGATCGAAGTAGCGCTTGTCCTGGAAGTTGTTGAAGGACACCGTCGAGGCGTTGCCGATCTGCGAGATGGCCGGCGCGCGGAAGCCGGTGGAGGCGGTGCCGCGCATGATCAGGAACTGCGGCAGCAGGTTCCACTTGAAGCCCAGCTTGCCGGTGGTGGAGCTGCCGAAGTCGCTGTAGTTCTCAAAGCGCAGGGCCGCTTGCACCTCCAGGGCCTTGACGACCGGCAGGCTCAGTTCACCGAAGGCGGCGTAGGCATTGCGCTTGCCGCTGGCCAGGTTGGCCACCAGGCCGACGTAGTCGCCGGCCAAGTAGTTGGCGTCGGCATTGGCATTGAATTCCTCGCGGCGTGCTTCGGCGCCCACGGCCAGCGAGGCCTGGCCGCCGGCCATCGCGAACAGCTCGCGCCCGGCGCGCACGTCCACCGACAGGATGCTCGAATCGCCGTCATTGATGGCGTCTTGCGCCACGCTGGCAATCGCCGCCGCGGTGTTCACCTCGCCGTTGAAGCGGTAGGTGCCCGCTGCGATCGAGGCATCCAGCAGCGAGGAGCGCACGCGGTTCTTCTGCGTGCGCTTGTTGTCCATGCGGCTGTAGAGCAGCGCGGTGTCGATGTCCCAGGCGCCCAGGCTGCCTTCGGCCCCCAGGGCGAAGCGGGTGGCCGTCTGTTCGTTGATGTCCAGCGCCGGCAGGTCGTGGAAGCGGTACATCAGCTGCACCGGCTGCGGGTTGGCCGTGCCACGGGTCGGGTTGTCCGGGTGCGTGACCGGCAGGACGATGCCGCCGCGCTGGGCCAGCGAGCCATCCAGCTTGGGCGTGATGATCACCAGCGGCACCTGCTGGCTGGCCAGCGTGGTGGTGATGGCGCGCTCGGCATTCAGGCTGGTCGACTTGGTGCGGCCCAGCATCAGGTCGGCATAGCCGGTCCAGCTGCTGCCCAGCTTCAGGTTGGCGCGCAACTGGCCGCTGATGCGGTCCTGGTCGCTGACGGCTTCGGCCTTGTCGTCCAGCACATAGCGGCAGGAGCCCGTGCGCAGCGAGGCCTGGGCGTTGGTGAAGCCGGCCGGGCGATTGGCCACGCCCTGCCCCACGGTCAGCTCGGCCGGGCAGCCCGGCATGGTACCCAGGTAGTTGGCACCACTGACATCGTTGTTGGCGACGTTGCGGCCATCCAGGGGGGTCGAGCCCGTCAGGCTGGGCGGCACGCGGTAGTAATTGGCCCAGCGCGAGGCAATGCTGTCCGGCGTGAAGCGGGTCGTCTCGCCGTTCAGGTTGCGGTAGGCGTTGTAGTGGTCGTACAGGCCCTTGTCCTTCAGCTCCGAGTGCATCACGCGGTCGCGCTTGGAGACATCGATGCCGCCATAGAGGCTGAAGCCCTTGTCTTCCAGGCTGCCCAGGCCGTAGGCGATCGAGGCATTGGCAGTCTGGCCCACGCCGTCATCGGCCGAGCCGAAGCTCGCCGAGGCGTCCAGGCCATTGAATTCCTTCTTCAGGATGTAGTTGATGACGCCCGCAATGGCGTCCGAACCGTACAGGGCCGAGGCGCCGTCCTTCAGCACCTCGATGCGCTCGATGGCGCTCTTCGGAATGGTGTTGATGTTCAGCAGGGTGCCGCGGCCGAAGTTCACGTCCACGTTGGCGGCCGGCGCAATGCGGCGGCCGTTCACCAGCACCAGGGTGCCCTGGGCGCCCATGCCGCGCAGCGAGGCGGTGGCCAGGCCATTGACAAAACCGGTGGCGGCACCGTCCTGGATAGAACCGGCCGAATCGATCGCCGAATTGGCGCGCAGCAGCTCTTCCACCGTACCGAAGCCCGACTTGCGGATCTGCTCGGCGGTGATGGTCTGCACCACGGCCGGGGTTTCCTTGTCGGTGCGCTTGATCAGCGAACCGGTGACCTCGACGCGCTCCAGTTTGGCGGCATCCTGGGCCAGCACCATTTGCTGGGTCATGGCCAGCACGGCCAAGGGAATCAGGCTCTTCTTGAACGACATGCGTACTCCTCTTGAGAAAGGGCGCGCGCAGCTGCGCCCCAAGGAGTGACACGGTAGGTAGCCATGACGAGCGGCCCCATGAGTCTTGGTTTGCAAAACTTTGCCAATGGTTATGAATGCAGCACCCCCCCCCGTGCAGGAAGCCATGCTGGACTTCGTCCAGCGGCGCCTGACCCTGCGCCATCTGCGGGTGCTGGAAGCCATGCACGCCACCGGAAAGCTGAGTGCTGCCGCGGACTTGCTGAACGTGACCCAACCCGCCGTCAGCAAGACCCTGTCCGAACTGGAAAAAGGCCTAGGACAAACCCTATTCGCGCGCAGCAAACGCGGCTTGCACGCCACAGTGCTGGGGGAACGCCTGATCGCCCTGGGGCGACGCCTGGAAGGCGAGCTGCAGCGCAGCAGCGACGAGATGCGCACCATCCTCAACGGCGCCCTGGGCGAGCTGCAAATCGGCGCCACCAATGCCGCCCTGCCCCAGGTGCTTCCCGATGCCCTGGCCGCCATGAAGAAGGCGCACCCGCTAATCACCCTGACGGTGCGCACGCATGCGCTGAGCGACCTCATCGGCGAACTGCGCCAGGGCCGGCTGGACCTGGTGCTGGCGCGCCTGCCGCCCCATGAAATGCCCGCCGACCTGGAAGGGCAGATGCTGATGCGCCAGCCCGAGGTGCTGGTGATCAGCACCCAGCACCCCCTGGCCCAGCAGCGCCACTGGAGCTGGGACGCGCTGCAGGGCGAGGCCTGGATCGGTCATCTGCCCGGCACGCGCACGCGCGCCCTGCACGACCGGCTCTGGGCCAAGCTCGGCCTGCCACCGCCGGCCAACCAGATCGTTTGCGGTGACGCCATGCTGAGCTTGGCCCTGCTGCGCCGCATGCCGCTGCTGGCCATCCTGTCACGGCCCTTGGCGCGCTTCGCAGCCCAGCAGGGCCTGGTCAGGATCCTGCCGCTGGAGGCCGATCTGGGGCTGGCCGAGCTCAGCGTCTGGCATCTGCGCAGCCCGCAATCGCCTTGGGTCGCCGAGTTCAAGCGCCTGCTGGCCAGCGCGGCGCGCGAGGTCGAGGCCGCCTGAGCGCCTGTGCCGCTCAGGCGGGCAGTGCGCTCTCGAGCTCCTCGCGATCCGGGTCGCTCTGCTCCAGCTCGTAGCTGGCCGCCAGCATGGCCAGACGGGCCACCACGCCATACATGTAGAAGCGGTTGGGCGCACTGGCGCCCGCCCGCTCGCCCGGCCGCACCAGCTGCGCGGAATCGGCAAAGGCCAGCGGCACCGGGCTTGGTGCCTGACCCGGCTCGGCCAGTTCGCGGTAGTAGCCGCCGATCACATAGCGATCCAGCAGGTAGACGGTCGGCTCGACCGGCGCGTCCTCCAGACGCTCGTGCGTCGCCACCCCTTCCTGGATCAGCAGCCGCGCGGGCGCCGCGAGGGCCGGCCATGCGGCGCCTTCCAGCTCCTTGGCGTCGCGCAGCGCCAAGGTGCCCAGCCCACCGCGCGCGGCATCGGACTTCAGCACCACGAAGGGCTTCTCGTTGATGCCGTAATCCTTGTACTTCTTGCGCACCTTGCCCAGGATGGTCTCGACCTGCTCCTGCAGCGCCTGCAGCCCGGCGCCGCTACGGAAGTCCTGCGCCTCGCACTGCGCATGCACGGGGTTGATGAGCCAAGGGTCCATGCCCAGCAGCTTGGCGAAGCGCTTGGCCACCTCTTCGTAGGTAGCCAGGTAGGTGCTGCGGCTGCGCTGCGCGGCGCTGGCGTGCAGCGGCGGCAGCAGGTACTGCCCGTCCAGGTTCTTCAGGATCTGCGGCACGCCGTCGGCCAGCTCGCAGTTGAGCAGGATGGTGCAGGGGTCGAAGTCCTTGAGCAGCAGGCGGCCGCGCTTGCGCAGCAGGGGCTCCAGCCGCAGCGCGCCGCCTTCGGCCAACGGCAACTCCACAGGAGCCTCCAGCCCCTCTTCCAGAGCGCTCAGGCGCACATTCAGGCCGGCCTGGCGAAAGACGCGCACCAGCGTGGCCAGGCTGGCCAGCGCACCGGCGCTGCGCCGCTGCGGGTCGGGGATCAGCAGCAGGTTCTTGGCTTCGGGGCAGATCTTCTCGATCGCCGCCATGGCCGCCTGCACGGCCAGCGGCAGCATGGCCTCGCTCAGGTGGTGGAAGCCGACCGGATGCAACTGGGTGTCGACCGGCGCCAGCTTGAAGCCGGCATTGCGCAGGCTCACGGCGGAGTAGATGGCCGGGGTGTGCTCCATCCATTCAAGCCGGAACCAGCGCTCGATGGCCGGCATGGACTCCAGGACGCGCTGTTCCAGTTCGTTGATCGGCCCCGTCAGGGCGGTGATGAGATGCGGGACCATCGGGTTCTCCAGGGTGCCGGCCATTCTAGGAAGCACCCTCAGATGGGGGCAGGCATCGCAAACGCAATATGCTGACCGCCATGAAAGCCAAGATCCTGATCGTGGACGACCAGGCCGAGATCCGTCGTCTGGTGCGCTACGCGCTGGAAGACAGCGGCCATGCGCTGTTCGAGGCCGCCAACGGCGCACTGGCCCTGCAGATTGCCCGCGCCATCAAGCCCGACCTCGTGGTGCTGGACCAGATGATGCCGGGCATGGACGGCCTGGAGCTGCTGGCCAGCCTGAAGAGCGAGCCCGAGCTCAGCCATGTGCTGGTGTTGATGCTGACCGCCAATGCCGAGGGCCGCGACAAGCAGGCCGCGCTGAGCGCCGGCGCCAACTACTTCCTCACCAAGCCGTTCGCACCCGCCAAGCTGGTGGACCTGGTAACCGTGATGCTCAAGGCCCGCCCCGGATTGCAGTAGGGCTCTGCGCACGCAAAAAAAGGCCGCCCGAGGGCGGCCTTTTGATTGCCGGGAGCTGCGGCTTACTTGGAGTAGGCCGTCTCGCCGTGGCTGGCGATGTCCAGACCCTCGCGCTCTTCTTCTTCGCTGACGCGCAGGCCGATGGTCAGGTCCACCAGCTTGAAGGCCACGACGGAGACCACCGCGCTCCAGACCACGGTCAGGCCGACGGCCTTGACCTGGGCCATGAACTGGGTGCCGATCGAGTAGGCCTCCGGCGCAATCATGGTCGCCGTGACCCAGTCACCCATCGCGCCCGGGCCGCCCAGCGCCGGGCTGTTGAACACGCCGGTCAGCAGCGCGCCGACGATGCCGCAGACGCCGTGCACGCCGAACACGTCGAGCGAATCGTCCGCGCCCAGCCACTTCTTCAGCTTGGTGACGCCGAACAGGCCGGCAAAGCCGCCCACCAGGCCGATCACCAGCGCACCGCCCACACCCACGTTGCCGCAGGCCGGGGTGATGGCCACCAGACCGGCCACCGCGCCCGAGGCCGCACCCAGCATCGAAGCCTTGCCGCGGTGCAGGGCCTCACCCACGCACCAGGCCAGCACCGCCGCAGCCGTGGCCACCAGGGTGTTGATGAAGGCCAGGGCGGCGAAGCCGTTGGCTTCCAGGGCCGAACCGGCGTTGAAGCCGAACCAGCCCACCCACAGCAGGGCGGCACCGGTCATGGTCAGTGGCAGGCTGTGCGGGGTGATCGCGTCCTTGCCGTAGCCCACGCGCTTGCCCACCATGTAGGCACCAACCAGGCCGGCCACGGCGGCATTGATGTGCACCACGGTGCCGCCGGCGAAGTCCAGCGCGCCCCATTGCCAGATCAGGCCGGCCTTGCTCGTCATCTCATCGGCCACGGCGGCCGCGCTGTAGGCGTCCGGGCCCATCCAGTACCAGACCATGTGCGCGACAGGCAGGTAGCTGAAGGTGAACCAGATCGCGCTGAAGGCCAACACGGCGCTGAACTTGATGCGCTCGGCGAAGGCGCCCACGATCAGGCAAGCGGTGATGCCGGCAAAGGTGGCTTGGAAGGCCGCGAACACGATCTCGGGGATGTAGATGCCCTTGCTGAAGGTGGCCGCGGGGGCGAAGCTGCCCGCCACGTTGTCCCAGATGCCCTTGAGCATCAGCCGGTCGGTGCCGCCGATGAAGGCATTGCCCTCGGTGAAGGCCAGGCTGTAGCCGTACAGCACCCACAGCACGACGATCAGCGAGAAGGTCACCATCACCTGCATCAGCACGCTGAGCATGTTCTTGGCGCGCACCAGGCCGCCGTAGAACAGCGCCAGGCCGGGCACCGTCATCAGGATCACCAGCAGGGTGGCGACCATCATCCAGGCGGTGTCGCCCTTGTCGACCTTGGGGGCCGGTGCGGCAGCCGGCGCCGCCTCGGAGGCGGCCGCTGCCGCAGCGACGGGGGCAGACGCCGCATCGGCCACCGCCGTCACGGCCGCACTGGCCGCATCAGCGGCCGAAGCGGCCGCATCCTGGGCCCAGCCCGAGGCGCACAGGCCCAGGCTCAGCGCCAGCATCAATAGAAACTTTTTCATCTCAGTTCTCCATGTCGACCACGCGACACCAAGAGGGCAGGAAACAGACCTGATCAAGTGCCACCGCGGAACCGGCTCTGCCGGGCCGCTGGTGGCGCCCCCTTGAGGGGGAGGCGCCGCAGGCGCTTCGGGGGTGGGTCAAAGTGCCGCGTCGCCGGTCTCGCCGGTGCGGATGCGGATGACCTGTTCGAGCGACTGCACGAACACCTTGCCGTCGCCGATCTTGCCGGTGCGGGCGGCCTTCTCGATGGCCTCGACCACCTGGTCGACCACGCCCTCGGAGACGGCGGCTTCGATCTTGACCTTGGGCAGGAAGTCGACGACGTACTCGGCGCCGCGGTACAGCTCGGTATGGCCCTTCTGGCGCCCGAAGCCCTTGACTTCGGTGACCGTGAGGCCCTGGATGCCGATGGCCGACAGTGCTTCACGCACCTCGTCCAGCTTGAACGGCTTGATGACGGCCGTGATCAGTTTCATGGGGGTCTCCTTGGTTTCAGAAAGCGAGCTTGGCGCTCAGCACCACGCCGGCCTTGCCCAGGTCCTTGCCCTTGGCGCCAACGTAGGCATCGGTGTTCGTGTCCACGGCCGCCACGCCCCAGGTCACGGCGCCCACGGTCTTGTTGAGCGTGAGCGAGTAGTCGGTGTAGGAGTAGCTGCCGTTGCGCTTGACGGTCTGGCGACCCACATGGGGCGTCAGGCTGAAGCCATTGCCAAGGTCGAAGGTGGCCGAGAGGTCGTAGTACATCGAGCCCTTGCTGTCGGAAAAGCCGAACAGATTGCTGGTGCTGCGCGACACCTTCAGCGTGGCCGGGCCGGCGCTGAGCGCACCGTAGAGCTCCAACGTGTCCGGACTGACGGCCAGTTCGTGGTTGAAGTAGACGTACTTCAGAAGACCGACATCGAGCGTGAGACCAGCGGCGATCTCCTTCTTGTAGCCGCCGTAGAAGTCGAACTCGGTGCTGGCGTCGCCCCCGGAGTCCTTGATCCACTTGATCGTCGAGCCCCAGGTTCCCAGGTAGAAGCCGCTGTCATGGGCGAAATCCGCGCCGCCTTGCAGGGCCGGCTTCAGACGGCTTTGCGAGATGCCGCGGTAGCGGTAGTCGCTGGTCAGGCTGGCGTTGAAGCTCAGCGGGCCGTCGGCCCAGGCCGGCAGCGCCAGAGCGGTGCAAATCAGGGCAAGCGGGAGTTTGGCGATGCGGGTCATGCAGAAGCTCCGGTTCCAAGGGGGATGCCCAGGTTTCGCAGCTTCCGTGCCAGCGCTGGGCGCCTGCACATGCCCCAACGCGGTGCAAGCCCTGCACCGCGCTCCGCACCGATCCGGGCCTCCGCCCTCACTTGGCACCACTTTGGTGCAGGCGGGTTGCGCCGTGGTGCAGCCAGAATCTGCGCAGCAAAGAGGGGAGGGATCGATGAGCTTGGCCTTGCTGCACAGCCGCGCCTTGGCGGGCCTGAGCGCTCCGGCGGTCACGGTGGAGGTGCATCTGGCCCCGGGGTTGCCCAGCTTCACGCTGGTGGGCCTGGCCGACACCGAGGTCAAGGAAGCACGCGAACGCGTGCGCGCCGCCCTCACCAGCTGCGGCCTGCGCTTTCCGCACGATCGGCGCATCACCGTCAACCTGGCGCCCGCCGACCTGCCCAAGGAAGGCGCCCGCTTCGACCTGCCCATCGCCATCGGCCTGCTGGCCGCCAGCGGCCAGCTCGAAGGCGTCCAGCTGGACCAGTTGGAATGGGCTGGCGAACTGTCTCTGAGCGGCGAGCTGCGCCCGGTGCGTGGTGCGCTGGCCCAGGCCCTGGCCTTGCGCAGAGAAGGGGCGCCGCGCGCCCTGGTCCTGCCCGAGCCCAGCGCAAGCGAAGCGGCCTGGGTCGAAGGCGTGCAGCTGCATGGCGCCAGGCACCTGCTGGATCTCGTCGCCGCCCTCAAGGAAGGCCCGCTGCCCAGCCTGCGCGCGCCGGCCCCCGAGGCCGCGCCGGCACCTGCCCTGGATCTGCGCGACGTGCGCGGTCAGGCCGGCCCCAAGCGGGCACTGGAGGTGGCGGCGGCGGGCGGGCACCATCTGCTGCTGGTCGGCCCGCCCGGCACCGGCAAGTCCATGTTGGCGCAACGCCTGCCCGGCCTGCTGCCGCCGCTGCCCTTCGAGGCCGCACTGGAATCAGCGGCCCTGCAGTCCCTGGTAGGCCGCTTCCGCCCCGAGGCCTTCGCGCAGCGGGCTTTCCGCAGCCCGCACCACAGCGCCTCGGCGGTGGCGTTGGTGGGCGGCGGCTCGCCGCCGCGCCCGGGGGAGATCTCGTTGGCGCATCAGGGCGTGCTGTTCCTCGACGAACTTCCCGAGTTCAACCGCCAGGCGCTGGAAGCCCTGCGCGAGCCGCTGGAGACCGGACGCATCCACATTGCCCGCGCCACCCGCAGCAGCGAGTTCCCCGCCCGCTTCCAACTGGTGGCTGCCATGAACCCCTGCCCCTGCGGCCAGCTCGGCAACCCGCTCAAGGCCTGCCGCTGCACGCCCGATCAGGTGGCGCGCTACCAAGGCCGGCTGTCCGGGCCGCTGCTCGATCGGCTGGACCTGCTCGTCGAAGTACCGCTGCTGGCACCGGCCGAACTGGCCGCGGCCCCCAGCGGAGAAGGCACCGCCGCCGTGGCAGCCCGCGTGGCGGACGCGCGTGCCCGCGCGCTGCACCGGCAGAGCTGCAGCAATGCAGACCTGCCGCCCGGCACCCTGCACGAGCACGCCCCGCTGGCGCCTGCCGCCGCCACGCTGCTGCAACAGGCCGCCACGCGCCTGGCCTGGTCCGCCCGCGCCCAGCACCGGGTCCAGCGGGTCGCGCGGACCCTAGCGGACTTGGCGGGCCGGGCCGAGCTCCAGGTGGCGGATGTGGCGGAGGCGATCCAGTTCCGGCGCGCGCTGCCGACCTAATGCCCGCCGGCATTTCCGCGACTTTGTGCTGTCGCCGCACCACCCATTCAGGGGCCTGCCGGTCGGTGCCCCGTCTGTGAATGTGTGAAACACTCTCGGCGCAAGAGTACGTCAAGCCCGAGCATTCCAGTGCGCGGGAGCACGTTTCGCGGTGGCGCAGGGCCAGCGCCAACCACCAGTTCTTCAGGGTGCCTTTATGAACGAAACCCAACGCCCCGAGCAGCCTTCCGTCGAACCGCAGCCGATCCGTTCTCGTCGCCGCTTTCTCGGCGCTGGCGTGGTCGTGCCGCCGACCCTGCTCACCCTGGCCAGCCAGCCGGCACTGGGCGTGACCTGCTTCACGCCGTCGCGCTCGCTGTCGCGCAATACCAGCGTGTCGCAGCAAGGCAAGAACGGTGAGTGCACCGGCGCGGAGTCGCCCGGCAATTACAAGGCGCAGCAGGATTCCAGCAGCAACGCTTACCACTGGCCTGCCACCTTCCCGCCGAGCACCAAGTTCCACTCGGTCTTTTCGGGCAGCCGCTACATGGTCAGTGGCGTCAGCCTCACGCTGGGTCAAGTGCTCAACTTGGGCCCGAATACCACTCCGGGGGATCCTGGCAAGGTGGCCTTCCATCTGATCGGCGCCTTCCTGAACATCAACGGCGGCAATGGCGCCGTCATCCCGCCGCACATCATCGACAGCACGGTCATCAAGAACATGTGGACCGAGTGGGACACCAAGGGCTACTACGAGCCCATGGCCGGTGTGAAGTGGTACGCCGACTACACCATGGTGGGTAGCACGGTCACCGTGGCGGCCCCGAACGGCGGCATCAAGGGCTATCTGCTCTCGAACGGCATCGTCAAGTAAACCCGGTGCCTCTGGCGGATTCACAGCGCTTCCTCATCAAGCGCTGGCCAGAGGGGCTGGTGGTGTTTGACCGCCAGTTGGGCGACACCCATGCCATGGGCGAGCCCACGGCCAGCCTGTTCGAAGCCTGGCTGGAACAACCGGAAGCCGAACTGGCGCAACTGGCCGCCAGCCTGCCGGCCGACGAGGCCGTTCGAACGGCCGCCGTGCAAGAACTGCAGCGCCTGTTTCCCGGCTCCTGATCGTGACGCGCCACCGCAGAGTCGGGGACTTCTCCCTGACGGAATTCCGCAACCATCTGCGCACCGGTCGCCTGGCCATCCAGAGCGGCCCTGTCAGCTGGCAGCTGCATTGCGAACTGCCGGATGTGGCCAGCGCGCTCCACGGCCTGTATGCGGCCCACCCCTGCGAGCTGGACCCGGCCTTCGCGGACTACCACGTGGCCCTGCGCACACCTCGCAACCTGCGCCGCTGGCTGCGCCCGCAAGTGCAGTTCTGGATTGACGACCAGGCGCCCTTCGAACCCCTGCCGCGCGACCAGGCGCCGGCCATGCTGGAGTGGGGGCTGAACTGGTCGCTGGCCGCCTCGGCCCACCAATGGCTGACCTTGCACGCTGCTTCACTGGAGCGCGAGGGCCAGGTGGTCATCCTGCCGGCGCCGCCGGGGTCCGGCAAAAGCACCCTGTGCGCCGCCCTGGCGCTGCGCGGCTGGCGCCTGCTGTCGGACGAGCTGACGCTAATCGAGCCCGCAAACCTGGACGCGCTGGCGCTGGCCCGGCCGGTCAATCTGAAGAACGCCTCGATCGATCTGATCCGCGCCTTCGAGCCCAGCGCGCGCTGGGCCCCCGAGGCCTATGACACCCAGAAGGGCCGCGTCACGCATCTGGCCCCGCCGGCCCAGGCGGTGGAACGCATGCATGAGCCCGGACGGCCCCGCTGGATCGTGTTCCCGCGCTACCAGGCGGGTGCCGAACCGCTGCTAACGCCGCGCAGCAAGGTCGCCACCTTCACCCACTTTGCCGAGAACGCCTTCAACTACTCCATCCTGGGTGAGTTGGGCTTCGATACCGTCGCCCGGCTGGTGGACCAATGCGAGTGCTACGACTTCCAGTACAGCCGACTGGACGACGCCCTCGAAGTCTTCAACTGGCTGCTGCGGCCCGAAGCCGATGACTGAGGCCTTGCTGCTGCCCCTGTTGCGCGATCCGGCTCGTCTGGCCGCTTTGTCCTTGACCCACTGGGACGGCCTGCTGCGCCAGGCGCGCGCCAGCAACCTGATCGGTCGCCTGGCACTGGCCGCACCGAGCAGCGCGCCGGCACCGGTGCAGCCGCATCTCCTGGCCGCGCGCCGGCTGGTCGAGCACCAACGGCATGCGATCCGTTGGGAATGCAACCATCTGGCAGAGGCCTTGGACGGCCTGCAACTGCCCGTGGTGCTGCTCAAAGGGGGCGCCTATGCCCTGGCCGACCAGCCCGCTGCCCGCGGCCGCCTGTTCGGCGACATCGACCTGCTCGTGCCCCGCACGACGCTGGGGCCGGTGGAAGCCGCGTTGATGGCACGCGGCTGGACCAGCGGCGGCACCGAGGCCTACGACCAGCGCTACTACCGACAGTGGATGCACGAGTTGCCGCCCATGGTGAACCACCGCCGCGGCACCGTGGTGGACGTGCACCACAACCTGCTGCCGCTCAGCGCCCGCCGCGTGCCCGATGCCGAGCGCCTGCTGGCCGACAGCCTGCCCATCCCGGGCACCCCGTTCCGGCGCCTGGGGCCCTGCGACCAGGTGCTGCATTGCGCCAGCCACCTGTTCCACGAAGGCGAGTTGCGCAATGGCCTGCGCGACCTCCTGGACCTGCAGGCCTTGCTGCAGGAGCACAGTGTGCAAGCCGATTTCTGGCCCGCGCTGGAAGTGCGCGCGCGCCTGCACGGGCTGGAGTGGCCGCTGCTGCTGGGCTTGCGCTACAGCGAGCGCCTGCTCGGCCAGAAGCTGCCCTCAGGCCTGCAGGAAGCGCTGCAGGCGCAATGCGGCTGGAGCGATGCACGCCTGGCCTGGATGGACTGGCTCTACCTGGGCCTGCTGCAAGCGCCGCTGCCCTCCGCCTGGCGCCTGCCCGAGCACCTCGCCGCGGCGGGCCTGTACCTGCGTGCGCACGCTCTGCGCATGCCGCCCGTGCTGCTGGCGCGCCATCTGGCCCGCAAGGCGGTGCTGCGCGTGTTCAAGCACAGCAGCCGCGGCCCCTGATCAACGCCAGAGGTCGATCAGCACGCCGGCAAACAGCGTGGCCCCCACCCAGTGGTTGAGCCGGAAGGCGCGGAAGCAGCCCGCGCGCGAACGGTCGGCAATCAGCCGGCCGTGCCACAGCACCTGACCTGCCGCCACGGCCAGGGCTGCACCGAAACCCCGGCCCAGGCCGAAAAATCCCAGCCCCAGCGCGCCCCAGCCCAGCAGGAACAGCACATAGAACGCCATCACGCCGGCCACATCGAAGCGGCCGAGTGTGATGGCGCTGGTCTTGATGCCGATCTTCAAATCGTCCTCGCGGTCGACCATGGCGTACTCGGTGTCATAGGCCAGCACCCAGAACAAGTTGACCAACAGCAATCCCCAGGCCGCCCAGGGCACCGCGTCCGCCACGGCCGCCGGGCGCCAGTCGTTTGCACCCAGCACCGCACTGAAGGCCATCGGGATGCCGAAGCTGAAAGCCACGCCCAGCACCGCCTGCGGCATCGCCAGCACGCGCTTGGCAAAGGGATACGCGATGGCGATGGCCAGCGCCGGCACGGAAAGCCAGATGGTGGGTGGGTTCGTCGTCAGCACCAGCAGGAAGGCGATGAAAGCGAGCAGGCCGCCCAGGGCCAGGGCCTCCTTCACGGGAATGGCACCGGTGGTGACCGGGCGCTGCGCGGTGCGCTCGACATGGCGGTCGAACTCGCGATCCGCCACGTCGTTGACGCAACAGCCCGCCGAGCGCATCAGCACCGTACCCCCCGCGAAGACCGCCAGCAGGTGCCAGCCCGGAAAGCCATCGGCCGCCAGCCACAGGGCCGAGAGCGTGGGCCAGAGCAATAGCAGCCAGCCGGCCGGGCGGTTCCAGCGGATCAGATCAAGGTAGAGACGCCAGCGCGAGAAGGAGAGCATCTCGGCATTATCGAAAGCCGGTGCGTGGCCCGCGCTTGTCACCAGACCGTCACGGGCGGCGGCCAAGATGGGCGGCCCTTCTGGTTTCCACCAAGCTCCCATGCTGACGCGCCGCGCCCTGCTTCCTGTCCTGCTCATGCCCTTGCCTCTGTTCGCCCAGGGGCGCAGCGCCGAATCCGCCCTGCTGCTGGGCGCCCAGCTGCGCATCGGTGTGGAGCGGCTCGCCAAGCTGGAGCTGGAGCGCCCCCTGCTGCCCGAACGCGCCGGCACGGAACTGAACAAGGAACGCCCGCGCCTGCTGGACACGCTGGCGCAGCTGGCCGACCCGCGCCAGCGCCCCACGGCCCTGGCCGGGCGGCGCCTGGCACAACTGGAGCGCGCGCTCGAAGACGCCCAGCTCTTCGTGGACCGCCGCGAGGCCCCGCCCACCCAGGTACTGCGCGAGAGCGAGGCCCTGGCCGTGCGGCTGGGCTTCGTGACCACGGCCCTGTCCTCCGCCGTGGCCGATGGCGAGCGCGGCGCCCTGGTGGACCTGCTGGCGCGCGCCAGCGCCAGCGCGCTGCGCGTGGGCAAGCTCAATTACGCCGCCACCGGGCTGCGCCAGCCGCCGGCCGAGGTGGCAGTGGGGGCGCAGCAGTCGCTGCTGGAATTCCAGTCTGCCCTGCAGGCCCTGAACCCGGCGGCGCTGCCGGACAAGGCGCGCCATGAACTGGAACAGGCCCAGCACCAGTGGTTGCTGTTCCGCGCCGGCCTGCAGGACAACGGCCTGCTCAAGCCCAGCGCCCGCCTGACGGACCTGGCCAGCACCACCGACCGCATGGCCGAATCGCTCGGCCGCATGGCGCGGCGGCTGCTGGCCTGATCAGTCGAGCACCAGCTCGGTCCGCACCACCCCGGCGCGCTCGTGGCGGGCGGTCAGCAGCAGGCGGGTGCCGCGCGGTGCGCGCACCAGCCATTCGGTCACGGCGCGGTCAGCCGTCACTTCCTTGCTGGGCACGAAATGGTGCGGGCTGCTCTTGGGCGCATGGCCTTCGAGCTGCGGTCCCACCACGCGCGGCTTGCCGCTGATCAGCTCGATATGCGGATCGCCCTGCGGCAGCTGGATCTCGAACACCACGCCACGCACCACCTCGCGCTGGAGCGCTTGTTGGGTCACATGGCTGGGCAGGAAGCCGCTGTTGCACACCGCCAGGCGCACGCGCCAGGTGTCTTCGCCCAGCGCCTGTGCGCGCGCCTGCAGCAGCTCCAGGCGCGGCAGGGAAAGGGCCAGCTGGTTCATCCACAGCGGGAACTGCTGCACCTCCTGCTCGCGCAGTTGCGGCGGCGGGTTGCGCCAGAAGTTCATCAGGTCCCAGCCGCCGATCTCCACTTCCCCGAGCTGCGGGTGCTGGAAAGGCTTCCAGTTGACGAAGGCGGTGTCGGGGCCGAGCGAATCGCTCCAGCGAATCAGCTTCAGATCATGCTCGGCGGGGTGCTCGCGGTACCAGTCGATCCACTTGTAGTCGGTGATGCCGGCGGCCTTGTTCGGGCTCCACAGCTCCACCACCCAGAACAGCGCCCCCAGGTGCTCGTAGAACCACTGCTGGGTGCCGGTGATGACTTCCTTGGGGTGGTACCTGAAGTCGTGCCAGGTGCTGATGGACGGATAGCCGGTGTGCTGGGTGGCCAGCTCGCTGAAGCGCTTGATGGACCAGAGGTCCTCGGGAATCATGTCGTCGTCGCTGCGCGTGCCGCAGCAGCGCAGGATCACGCCCGAGTGCGTGTGGTAGCTGATGGCCGCGCCGATGTTGGGGTGCTTGACGGCAAATTCCACCACCGCGCGCACCTCGGGCTCGCTGGTGGGGTACGGGCCGGCACCCACCTGCTCGAACTCCTGGCGCCACTCGCTGGGGAAATTGCGGTTCAGGTCCAGGCCTTCAACGTCCTTGTTGACGCGCACCTGGATGCCATCGAAGCCCTGCACGAAGCCTTCGGGCATGACGCGGTAGTAGGTGCCGCCGAACTCGCCCGGCGCACGCGGGATCAGCACGCGCGGGTCGTCGGGGTGCTGGCGCCAGCCGCCATTGGCGTCCTTGATGCGCATGCTGAGGATGCGGCCGTCGCCGTCGATGTCCTCGGGCGTCAGGCCATCCACCGGCGCTTCGTCATAGGGGTAGCGGCGTGTGCCCGAACGCACATGGCGCGGGCGCTCGGCCAGCGCCAACTCGGCGCCATCCGGGCACAGGCGCGGGGCCAGGTAGATGGTGCGGGTGTCCAGCAGCCGGGTGATGGTGGCGTCGCTGCCGTAGCCGCTCAGCAGCTGGTGCAGGTAGTACAGGCAGGCGGTGGAGGCCAGCAGCTCGGCGGCGTGGATGTTGCCGTCCACCCAGAGCGCCGGCTTGTCGGCGTGCGCGCCAGTGTCGTAATTGGTCAGGGCCAGCAGCCAGATGTCGCGGCCCTCCTGGCTCTTGCCGATGGAGAACTTCTCCACCAGCCGCGGCCGCGCCGCCGCGTAGGCGTCCAGCAGCTCGCCCAGCTCAGCATGGTTGTAGAAGCGTTCGAAGCGGGGTTGCGGCAAGGGCGGCATGGCGGGAAGGGGAAACGCAAAGCGGGCGATTGTTGCGGCCCGGCGCGGTCGCGCCGAAGCGGCCCAGCCCTTCCGGGCGTGCAAAACGCCCGGCGCAATGCCCTCCAAGGGACTTTGCCAATGGCGTTCCCCCGGGCTTGGACAGGCCGGCACTCTGGCCTATAAGCTGGACTGGCCAGCAGCTGCGGCATCCCGCCGCCGCCCCGACCCGGGGAACATCGCCGCATGAACGCCGTGGACACACCGAACGAAGACGACTGGCTGATCGACGACAGCGACACCGGCAGCACGCAAACGCTGCCGCCCTGGCGCGTGCTCGTCGTGGACGACGAACCTGACGTGCACTCGGCCACCCGCCTGGCCCTGTCCAACGTGGTCTACAAGGAGCGCTCGGTACAGGTGCTTTCGGCCTACTCCGGCACCGAAGGCTTGATGATGCTGCGCCGCGAGGCCGACATCGCCCTGGTGCTGCTGGATGTGGTGATGGAGACCGAGGACGCCGGCCTGCGCCTGGCGCGGCAGATCCGCGAGGAGCTCAACAACCATCTGGTGCGCGTGGTGCTGCGCACCGGCCAGCCCGGCCAGGCGCCCGAGCGCGAGGTCGTGCTGCAGTACGACATCAACGACTACAAGAACAAGACCGAGCTGAGCAGCCAGAAGCTCTTCACCACCGTCATCAGCTCGCTGCGTGCCTACGAAGGCCTGAACATGATCGAGCGCAACCGCGCCGGTCTGGAACGCATCCTCGAAGCCTCGACCGATCTGTACCACGTGCGCTCGCTGCGCGAGTTCGCCTCCGGCGTGCTGAACCAGGTCAGCGCCATCCTGGACGTGGGCGCCGACGGCGTGCTGTGCGTGCTGCACGAGGCCGACCAGCCCAGCCCCAGCACCCCGGTGGTGGTGGCCGCCACCGGCGCCTATGCGCACATGGCCGACTCGCATACGCCCGAACTGGCTGCCCAGCCCTTCTGGAGCGCCGTGCAGCAAGCGTTTCGCGAGCGCCGCAGCAGCATCGATTCCCGCAGCGCCGCACTCTATGTGGGCACTCCCGAGCAGCACGAGTTCGTCGTGCTGGTCACCCCGCCCTTGCCGCTCGCCGAGCTGCAGCGCGAACTGCTGGAGACCTTCTGCGACAAGATCGGCTGGGCCTTCGACAACCTGCACGCGCTGGACGCCATGCGCCAGGCGCAAGGCCGCTTCGTGCAGGGCATTGCCGAGCTGTTCCAGGCCCTGCAAAGCGGAGATGCGCGGCAGCTGCCCGCCCGACTGGAGCCTTTGCTCGACCATCTGGCCCAGCAGGGCCTGGGCAGCATCGACGCCGCGCAGCTGCGCCAGCGCCTGCTGAAGGCCTGCGGCTAAGCCACCCCACTATCATTCCGCCCCCTCTTCATTCACACCGTTTGGTGGAGCTCGTCATGGCCTCGGTCAACAAAGTCATCGTTCTCGGCAATCTGGGGCGCGACCCCGAACTGCGCTACACGCCCTCGGGCGCGGCCGTCTGCAATGTGTCCATCGCCACCACGCGCAACTGGAAGAGCAAGGACAGCGGCGAACGCCAGGAAGAGACCGAATGGCACCGCGTGGTCTTTTATGACCGTTTGGCCGAAATTGCCGGCGAATACCTGAAGAAGGGTCGCCCGGTGTACGTGGAAGGCCGCCTGAAGACCCGCAAGTGGCAGGACAAGGACGGCCGCGACAACTACACCACCGAGATCATTGCCGAACAGATGCAACTGCTGGGTGGCCGTGAGGACGGTGGTGGCGGTGGTGGCGGCGGCTATGCCCGCGGCGGTGGCGACGACTACGGCCACGAGGCCCCGGCCGAGCGCCCGCAGCGCCCCGCCGCCCGCCCGGCCCCGCCGCAGCGTCAGGCCCCAGCGCCGAAGCCCGCCAGCGGCTTCGACGACATGGACGACGACATCCCCTTCTGATGTTCCCGCGCAGCGCCGCCGCGCTTGCGGCCTGCGTGCTGGCGGCGGCCTGCAGCAGCCAACGAGCCATCGAGCCGGCCCGCCCGATGCCGGCTGAGGCAACGGCAGCCCCGCAGCTGCACCCCGTCGCCAGCCCCCCCAGCGTCGCGGCCCCCAAGGCCGTCCCGCCGCGCTTCGAGGCCCAGGGCCACCAGCCGCGCTGGAGCCTGCGCCTGCAGGGACAGGACGAAATCCTTTTCGAGGCCGAAGACGGCCTGCGCTTCCGCACCCAGACCCTGTTCACCCCGGACACCAGCCCGGGCGCGGCGGCCCTGGGCATCGAGGTGCAGGGCCACCCCGCTCTGATCTCCGCCGAGCGCCGTCTGTGCCACGACGCGCAGAGCGCCCAGCCCCATCCCTGGCAGGTCAGCGTGACCTACCGTGGCAAGGTCTACCTGGGCTGCGGTGGCCGCCCGGCCGCGCTACTGGAAGGCGCGGCCTGGCAGGCCGATGCCCTGGACGGCGCCCCCTCGCTCAGCCCCGGCCTGAGCAGCCTGCAGTTCGAGGCCGACGGCCGGCTCAGCGGGCGCACGCCCTGCAACCGCTTCACGGCCGGCTTCGACACCCGCGAAGGCGGTCTGAGCCTGAGCGCCCCGGCCAGCACGCGCATGGTCTGCCAGGATCCCGCACGCCAGGCCGAGGAGGCCGCCCTGCTGGCTTTCCTGCCACAGGTGGCGCGCTTCGACTTCGAGCCCAGCGGCGACCTGCTGCTGCGCGCCGCCGATGGGCGGCGGCTGCGCCTGTCGCGGCCGGCGCGCTAAAGCGCGTCCTTGCCGCCCGCCGTCTCGCAGCGCTGGGTGGCGGGCACGCAGCGTGCGCCCGGGTCCATCAGGGCGATGCAGGTGCCCAGCCGACCGCTGGCCTGGTTCTCGGCACGGCGTGCGGCGCGGTGCGCCTCGGCCAGGCTCTCCAGTCGCTCCGGCTTGGCGGTCAGCGTCGAATAGGGCAGGTACTGCTCCGGCCCGCCACAGGCGCGGTTGCCCACGGCCAGGGTGCGGCATTGCGCCGTTTCGGTGCAGCGCGGCACGCCGATCTCGCGCTCGATCTGGGCGCGCAGCTCCGCCGCCGTGGGGCTGGCCGCTCCGGCCAGCACGATGAGATAAGCAGCCAGCGTCATCAGTGCAAACGCTCCACTTCGAAACCCTGGGCCTTCAGCAGGCCCGGCAGGGCCTGGGGGCCACTCATGTGCAGCAGGCCCACGGCCGCCAGCACCGGCTTGCCCTTGCCATGTTCCTCGGCAATGCGGCGCGCCAGATGCGGATTCCGGTCGTCGTTGAGCATCTTGTGGAAGGCGCGCTCCTCTTCACTGGGCTTGCACTGGCACAGGGTTTCGATGTCCCCCAGCAGCGCCAGATCACCCTCGACCCAAGCCTTGCCCAGGCGCTCCAGGGTGCGCGGACTCTCGCCCTTTTCCAGGCCTTCCAGCGTCATGTGCAGCATGCGGCGCGCCTTCGCCTCCTCCTTGGGCAGCAGCACCGACATCTGCAGGCCGATGGTTTCCAGCGCCACGATGGGGCGCTGCAGGCTGCGGGCGGCGCCCAGCAGGGCCATCTCCTGGCCGAAGGCCGGATCCAGCCCGGCACGGCGGCCGGACAGCGCCACATAGGTCACCGCCTGCATCACCGGGTGCAGATGCGCCAGCGCCTGCGTGGGCACGCAGGCGGCCTTGGCCTGCGTGTCCAGGCGCTGCTGCTCTTCCGCGCTGAGCGGCAGCGGGGCAGCGCTGCGCTGGGCCTCGGCCATTTCGCGCTGGGTGTCGGGCGCGGTCACGTCCACCTCCACCGCCAGCACCTCGGTCTCGCGCAGGGCCTGGCGCAGATTGGGGCCGGGAAAGATCCAGTCCAGTTGGCCGACATGGGCGGTGCCGTACAGGTAGGAGGTGCGGCCGTCCTTCTTCAGCTTCCACAGCGCGCCGCGGTCGCGCGCCTTGGCCTGGCCCTGCTGCAGCTGCTCGGGCGTGGGCGGGGCCGCCACCGGGGGGCAGTCCTGGGCCAGGGCCTGCAAGGGGGGCACCCACAGCGCCAGCAGGGCGCACAGGGTGGACGCAAACAGTCGAACGCTCATCACAAACCTCGGCAGGAACTGGGCGCAAGCCCGCAGGGGCTGAATCTTGCCTCGATAAACTGCCGCCCCATGCCTCCCAACCCGATTGCATCCGCGCGCGAAGCCCTGCGCATCGAGGCCCAGGCCCTGACGGCCCTGATCGACCGCATCGACGATTCGATGGCGCGCGCCGTGCAAATTGTGCTGGCCAGCCGCGGCCGCGTCATCGTCATGGGCATGGGCAAGAGTGGGCATGTGGGGCGCAAGATTGCCGCCACCCTGGCCAGCACCGGCACGCCGGCCTTCTTCGTGCACCCGGCCGAAGCCAGCCATGGCGACTTGGGCATGGTGACCGCCCAGGACCTGGTGCTGGCCCTCTCCAACAGCGGCGAAAGCGATGAGTTGGCGGTCATCCTGCCCGTCATCAAGCGCCTGGGCGTGCAGCTGATCGCCATCACCGGCAACGCCCAGTCCACGCTGGCCCGCCACGCCGACTGCGTGCTGGACAGCCGCGTCGAGCAGGAGGCCTGCCCGCTGAACCTGGCCCCCACCGCCAGCACCACCGCACAGATGGCCCTGGGCGACGCGCTGGCCGTGGCCCTGCTGGACGCACGCGGTTTCCGGCCCGAGGACTTCGCGCGCTCCCACCCCGGCGGGGCGCTGGGGCGCAAGCTGCTCACGCACGTGAAGGACCTGATGCGCCAGGGCGAGGCCCTGCCCACCGTGGCGCCGAACACGCCCTTCACCGACATGATGAAGACCATGTCCGCCAAGACCCTGGGCTGCGCCGCGGTGGTGGATGGCAGCGGCGTCCTGCAAGGCATCTTCACCGACGGCGACCTGCGCCGGCTGATCGAGCGCGGCACCGACCTGCGCCCCTTGCGCGCCGCCGACGTGATGCACGCCAAGCCCCGCACCCTCAGCGCCGAGGCCCTGGCCGTGGATGCAGCCGACCTGATGGAGGAGGCGCGCATCACCGTGGTGCTGGTGGTCGATGAAGCCGGACGTCTGGTCGGCGCCGTCAGCAGCAACGATCTGCTGCGCGCGAAAGTGATCTGAGTGAAGCCCGTCCTTTCCTTCCCGCCCGAACTGCTGCTCCTCGCCCAGGGCGTGGGCCCCGGCATGAAGGCCGTGATCTTTGACGTCGACGGCGTGCTCACCGATGGCCGCATCTACATCGGCGAACAGGGTGAGAGCTTCAAGGCCTTCAACACGCTCGACGGCCATGGCCTGAAATCCCTGCAGCACGCCGGCATCGAGCCCATCGTCATCACCGGGCGCGACGCCCCCGGCGTGCGCCGGCGCATGGTCGATCTGGGCATCCGCCACGCGCTCTACGGCATCAAGGACAAGCTCGCTGCCGCGGAAGGCCTGCTGGCCGAGCTGGGCATCGCCTGGAGCGAAGTGGCCGCGATGGGTGACGACTGGCCCGACCTGCCGCTGCTGTTGCGCGCCGGCCTGGCCATTGCCCCGCCTGGTGCCCATGCCGAGGTGCTGGCGGTGGCGCAGCACGTCACGCGGGCGGCGGCGGGCTATGGCGCGGCGCGGGAAGCCTGCGATTTGCTGCTGGTGGCCGCCGGGCAGTACGGCCGGATCTTTGAAGCGCATTGCCAGACGCTGGACGGGAAATGACCAGTCCGGCGCTGGCCCCCCTGGGCGCGGGCACACCGCGGCGCGCCCGCCAGTCCTGGGTCTGGCGCATCCAGACCTGGCTGTTCAACTACCTGCCCCTGGCCGTGCTGGCCCTGGGCGCGCTGTTCACCACCTGGCTGGTGCGCCAGACCCCGCTGCCGCAGGGCCCCACCGAGGCCGTGCCGCTGCGCCATGTGCCCGATTACGAGATGCGCCAGTTCGAGCTGCTGCGCTACCTGCCCGACGGCCGCCAGCAAGCCTGGCTGCGCGGTGAGCGGCTGCGCCACTACCCGGACGACGACCAGATCGAGGTCGACCAGTTGGAGCTGCGCATGCAGGACGAGCTGGGCCGCACCCTGCTGGTGACCGCCGCTCGCGGCCAGGGCCCCGCCAAAGGCGAGCGCCTGGTGCTCAGCGGCGCGGTGCAGGTGCGCCGCTTCGCGGTGGGCGCCGACCCCGGCAGCGCCGCCCCCGAGTTGGAGCTGCGCACCGAGAAACTCACCGCCCTCGTGCCCGAGCGCCGCCTGCAGAGCGATGTGGCGGTGGACGCGCGCGCCCCTCGCCTGCAGCTGCAGGCCCAGGGCTTCGACTACCAGCACGCCAGCGGCCTGCTGAAGTTCCGCGGCCCCAGCCGCACCGTGATGCAGACCCTGCCCCGCCCATGACCCAGCGACTCGTCTTCATCACCGGCGCCTCCAGCGGCATCGGCCAGGCCCTGGCCCTGCACTACTACCGCGCCGGCTGGCGCCTGGCCCTGCAGGCCCGCCGCGTCGAGGTGGTGCAGGCCTGGGCGCAGGAACAGCAGCTGGACCCGGCGCGCTGGGCCGTCTACGGCGCCGACGTGGTGGACGCCGAGGGCTTCCAACGCGCCGCACTGGACTGCCTGGCCCGCCAGGGCCTGCCCGACACCGTGATCGCCAGCGCCGGCGTCAGCATCGGCGTGGACACCGCGCTGGCCGAAGACCTGCCCGTCTTCAAGCAGGTGCTGGACACCAATGTCTACGGCACCGCCGTGAGCTTCCAGCCCTTCATCGAACCGATGCGCCAGCGCGGCAGCGGCCGCCTGGTGGGCGTGGCCAGCGTGGCCGCCATCCGCGGCCTGGCCGGTCATGGTGCCTACTGCGCCAGCAAGGCCGGCGTGGTCAGCTACTGCGAGGCCCTGCGCATCGAATGCCGCGGCAGCGGCGTGCAGGTGGTCACCCTGGTGCCCGGCTATGTGGATACGCCGCTGACGCGCGTGAACAGCTACGCCATGCCCTTCCTGATGCCGGCCGATGCCTTTGCGGCCAAGGCCTTCGCTGCCATCGAAGCTGGTGTCAGCTACCGCGTCATCCCCTGGCAGATGGGCGTGGTGGCCAAGCTGATGCGGGTGCTGCCGAACTTCTTGTTCGACAAGTTGCTGAGCGGGCGCGGCCGCAAGCCGCGGGCCGAGGGTTGAGACAGCTCAAGTCGCGCTAGGCCATCGGCCCGGCGGGGCAGGCACACTCGGCTCCCGATCGGAGGTTCGCAAACCGGAGCGCGCGTGACCATCAATCGTCGGCACATCCTGCAGGGCCTGGGGGCGGCGTTCAGCCTCGCGGGCTGCGCACCCCCGGTGCGGCCACTGCGCGTGGGCAGCATCGTGTTCCCCGGCTACGAGCCGCTGTTCCTGGCACGCGAGCTGGGCTGGTTGCCAGCCGATCAGGTGCGCCTGTTCGAGCTGATGTCCAACACCGACACCTTGCGCGCCTTGGCCGTCGGACAGCTGGACGCCGCGCAGCTCACGCTGGACGAGTTCCTGACCGCCGTGCACGACGGCGTGGAGCTGCGCATCGTCAACGTGCTGGACCTCTCCGAAGGCGCCGACGCCGTGCTGGCCCACCCCCGGCTGCCCGCAGGCGCCCCACTGGCCGGCAAACGCATCGCCGTCGAAGAAAGCGCGGCTGGCGCCGTGATGCTGACGAGCTTCCTGCAAGCGCAGCAACTGCAACCCGAGCAACTCCAACGCATACCCAGCACCCTGGTCGAATCCGTTGAGCTGCTGCGCCGAGGCGAGGTGGACTTGGTGGTCAGCGCCGAACCTTGGATCACGCAGCTCGAGGGGCTGGGCGCGCGACGCCTGTTCGACAGCCGAGCCATCCCCTGGCGCATCGTGGATGTGCTGGCGGTGCGCAGCGATGCCCTGCCCCTGCACGCGGGCCATCTGGCAACCGCCCTCAAGGCCCACTTTGACGCCCTGGCGCATTGGCAGCGCCAGCCCGAGGATGCCGCGCGGCGCACCGCGCCGCGCCTGCAACTGCCGCCCAAGCAGGTGGCGAACGCCTTGCGCGGCCTGCGCCAGCCCGATGCGGCCACGGCCCGCCGCTGGCTCAGCCCTGGCAGCCCGTTGCTGGAGCGCACCCTGACCTTGCAGACCGTGATGCTCAAGGCAGGCCTGCTGCGCCAGCCGCGCGAGCTGGCGGATCTGTTCGACACCCGCTACCTGCCCACATGAGATTTCGGCTGCGCACCGTCATCCCCGTCCTGCTGCTGCTGGCCGTGGGCATCGTCGTCCTGCAGTCCTACCTGCGCGCGGTCTCGGACGGGCGCCTGGTGCTGCAGCAGCAGGCCCAGCGCGATGCCAGCGCCCTGGCCGACCGCCTGAGCCGCCTGGCCGAGCGTCACCTCCCGGCCGGCCTGCCCGAGCTGGAGGCCGATCTGACCCTCAGTGCCACCGACCTGCGCGCCGAGCGGGTGCTGGTGACCGACACCACGCTGACCGTGGTGGCCGCCAACCGCCTCGCCTGGCGGGGGCAGGCCCTGCGAGCGGTGTGGCCCGAGCTGAGCCCCGAGCGGCTGGCACGCCAGGAATTCAGTCACCGGCCCGATCTGCAGCTCTCGCCCGACGGCCTGCGCCTGAGCGTGCTGATGCCCTACACCCCGCGGGCCACCGGCGCGGCCTTGCGCAGCCAGCAGCACGGCGTGGTGGCGCTGAGCTTTGACCTGCGCCCCGAGGAGGCCGAGCTTCGCTACCTGGCCCAGCGGCGCGTGCTCACGCTGGGGGTGGCCACCGCGCTGGCCGTGGGCCTGCTGGCCTGGGCGCTGCGCCGCTTCGTGAGCCAGCCGCTGGACCAGATGCGCGCGGCCAGCACCCATTTCATGGCGAACGAGGACCGCGTGCACCGCGTACCGGAGCGCGGCGCGGAGGAACTGGCCACACTCGCCCAGACGCTGAACCGCCTGCAGGAAAGCGTGCAGCGCTCGCGCGCGCAAACGCGTGAGAGCGTGGCCCACTTCCAGGCCCTGGCGGATGCCGGCCGGCTGCTGGTCTGGGAGATCGACGCCGACGAACGCCTGGACTACGCGAATGCGGTGCTGCGCCGCCTCAAAGGCTGGAGCGGGACCGAGCTGGACCGCAGCCGCCACTGGACGGAGGTGCTGGACGTGCTGCCAGACGCCGCCGTGCAGCAGCGCCTGGCCCAGCTGTGGCCACAACACGGCCCCTTCAGCCTGGAGCTGCAGCTCCGCAACGCCGAAGGCCAGACCTGTTGGGTCCTGTGCGATGCCAGCCCGCGCCTGGATGACAGCGGGCGCTGGACCGGCTACCTGGTGCAAGGACTGGACAAGACCGAGCGCAAGCACAAGGAGCTGGCGCTGATCCAGAGCGAGCAACGCCTGGCCTCCCTGATCGAGGGCGCGATGGACGCCATCGTCTCGGCCGACGAGCAGCAACGCATCCTGCTCTTCAACCCGGCCGCGGAGCGCATGTTCGGCTACACCGCCGCCGAGATCCTGGGCCAGCCGCTGACGCTGCTGATGCCCGAGCGTGCGCGCGCCCAGCATGGCGAGCGCATGCGCGCCCTGCCCCTGTCCTCCGGCCTCAGCGCCGCCCAGCGCGTGGCCGACAAGCGCCTGCGCGGCCTGCGCCGCGATGGCACCGAGTTCCCCATCGAAGCCTCGCTCTCCCACATGGAAGTGGGCGGGCAGCACCTCTTCACCGCCATCCTGCGCGATGTCGGCGAGCGCGAGCGCATGCAGACCGAGCTGCACTCGCGCGAGGGCATCTTCACCGTCATTGCCGACCAGGCGCGCGAATCCATCGTGCTGGTGGACCCGGACACCGGCCGCTTCCTGGAGTTCAACCGCTCTGCGCACCAGAACCTGGGCTACAGCGCGGCCGAGTTTGCACAGATGGGCGTGGGCGACATCGTGCCCGAGGGCCAGACCGAGGCCCGCGTGGCGCGCCTGCCGCGCCTGGCCGGCAGCCAGCCGACCGTGTTCGAAGTCCAGCACCGGCGCAAGGACGGCACCCTGCGCGACGTGCGCATCAGTGCCCAGGGCGTCCCGGTGAATGGCCGCCTGTTGCTCGCGGCCATCTGGACCGACGTGACCGAGGAACGCGCCCAGAGTCGCGAGCTGGAGGCCTACCGCACCCGGCTGCAGGCCCTGGTGGAAGAGCGCACCGCCCAGCTGCAAGACGCCACCGCGCGCCTGCAGCTCAGCAACGAACAGCTCGCCACCCTGTTCGACGCCGCGCCGGTCGGCATCGTGCTGCTGCACGAACGCGTGGTGGTGCGCTGCAACCGCCGCCTGGAGCAGCTGCTCGGCGTGGCGCCGGGGGCCTTGCTGGGCCAGACCACAAGGGTGTGGTACGCCGACGAAGCCGCCGACGCCGCCGGCGGCGAACCCGTGTACGCCGTGCTGCGCCGCGGGGCACGGCACAGCCGCGAACAGCAGCTGAAGCGGCAGGACGGCACGCTGTTCTGGGCCCGCCTGACCGGCCAGTTCCTGGACGCCGAGCACCCCGAGAAGGGCGCGCTCTTCATCATCGAAGACATCGAGCAGGAGCACGCCGCCGCCGAGGCCCTGCAGCAGGCCAAGGACATCGCCGAATCGGCTGCGCGCATGAAGTCTGAGTTCCTGGCCAATATGAGCCACGAGATCCGCACGCCGCTGAATGCCGTGCTGGGCATGGCGCACCTGGCGCTGCGCACCTCGCTCACGCCCAAGCAGCGCAGCTACCTCGGCAGCATCCAGAGCGCCGGCCAGCATCTGCTGGGTCTGCTCAATGACATCCTGGACCTGAGCAAGATCGAGGCCGGTAAGCTCGAACTGGAGCAGCGCCCCTTCGCGCTGGACGAGGTGCTGGGCAATCTGCGCAACCTCATCGCCGGGCGCGCCACCGCCAAGGGCCTGAGCCTGATCTTCGATGTCGACCCCGGGGTGCCCAGCCACCTGGTGGGCGATGCGCTGCGTCTGGGTCAGGTGCTCATCAACTACGGCAACAACGCCGTCAAGTTCACCGAACACGGCGAGATCGCCGTGCGGGTGCGCTGCCAGGCGCGCGAAGCCGGGCGCGTGCACCTGCACTTTGCGGTGCAGGACACCGGCATCGGCCTGAACCCGGAACAACGCGGCCAGCTTTTCCAGGCCTTCCAGCAGGCCGACACCTCCACCACCCGCAAGTACGGCGGCACGGGCCTGGGCCTGTCCATCGCCAAGCGCCTGGCCGACCTGATGGGCGGCGAGGTGGGCGTGGACAGCCAGCTTGGCCAGGGCAGCACCTTCTGGTTCAGCGCCTGGTTCGCCGAGGCCCATGAGCCGGCTGGCCGCACCCGGCCCGAGCTGCAAGGCCTGCGCGCGCTGGTGGCGGTGGACAACGCAGCCTTGCGGGGCGCGCTGGTCCGGCAGCTGCAGAGCTGGGGCCTGCTGGCCTGGCCGGCAGCCGGTGCAGACGAGTTGCTAAACCTGGCGCGTCAGGCCCCTGCGCCCCGCTGGGTGCTGGTGGACCGAGAGCTGCAGGGCCACAGCGGCGCCGAGCTGGCCCGGGGCGTGCAAGCCCTGGCGCTACAGCCGGCGCCGCAGCTGGTGCTGCTGATGGACCCGGACGCCGACCCCCAGGATGCCGACACGCGGCCGGCGGGCTGTGCCGAGCTGGTCAAGCCCCCCACCCCCTCCGACCTGCTCGACCTGCTGATCTCCAGCCTGGGCCCGGCACCGGGCGTGGCGCCCGCACCCGCCAGCGGCCGCTGGGCCGAAGGCCGCCGGGTGCTGCTGGTGGAGGACAACGCCATCAACCGCCAGGTGGCGCAGGAAATGCTGGAAGACATCGGCTGCACGGTGGTGGGCGCCGAGCAGGGCGAGCAGGCGCTGCAGCTGCTGGCCAGCCAGCCCGCCTTCGATCTGGTGTTCATGGACATGCAAATGCCGGTGATGGATGGCCTGGAAGCCACGCGGCGCCTGCGCCAAGCCCCCCAGTGGCGCGAGCTGCCGGTGCTGGCCATGACCGCCAACGCGCTCGCCCAGGACCGCGACGCCTGCCTGGCGGCGGGCATGAACGGCTTCCTCACCAAGCCCATCGACCCGGTCGCGCTGGACAAGGCGCTGCGCCGCTGGTTACCCGCGGGTGGCGGGGGCGCCCGTACGGATGAAGCCCCCGCGCCCTCGTTCGAAGCGCAGGCCCCGGCCCCCCACGAGGCGGGCGCGGTCGCCGCGGGCGCCTCGGAGCTTGCGCTCGACCGCGCGCGGGGCCTGCAGGCCTGCCTGGGACGCAGCGCGCTCTACACGCAGCTGCTCGAACAGTTCGCCGCCCAGCAGCACGGAGCCGCCGAGCGCCTGCAGCAGGCTTGGCAGGCGGGCCAGCGGGACGACGCCGTGCGTGGCGCGCACAGCCTCAAGGGCATGGCGGCACAGCTCGGCGCGGCGCCGCTGGCGCGCGCAGCCGGCGCGCTGGAGCAACTGCTGCGCAGCAGCGCTGCCTCCGGCGCAGCCACACCCTGGCCCGCAGCCGCAGGCGTGGCCCTGCAGCAGCGCCTGGCCGAGGTGCTGGCGGCGATTGGCACCCCTCGCAGCGCCGCCGCGCCGTCCCCCGACACCGCCGGCAGCCCCGTGCCGCCCGAGCAGCTCGCCTCCGCACTGGCCGGCCTGCGCGAGCGCCTGGAACAGGGGGACCCTGACGCGCTCGACTGGCTGGATCACCACAGCGCCGCGCTCCAGGCCGGCCTGGGCAGCCGCTTCGAGGCCGTGCGGGCCGCCTGCCAAGAGTTCGATTTCGACCGGGCGCTGCGCCAGTGGCCCGCCCCAGGAGAGCCCCCATGACGCCGACCCCAGAAGCCGCCAGCCGCCGCCCCGCCGTGCTGGTGGTGGACGACACACCGCAGAACCTCGCCTTGATGAGCGAGCTGCTGCGGCCGCACTACCGTGTCAGCGTGGCCAACCATGGGGAACGCGCCCTGCACCTGCTGCAAAACGGCGCACTGCCCGATCTGATCCTGCTCGACATCATGATGCCGGGCATCGACGGTTACGAGGTGCTGCGCCGCCTGCGCGCCGACGCGCGCACGCGCCACATCCCGGTGATCTTCCTGACCGCCAAGGCCGAGGTGGAGGACGAGGCCGAGGGCCTGGCGCTGGGCGCGCAGGACTACATCACCAAGCCCATCTGCGCCCCCATCGTGCTGGCGCGCGTGCGCACCCAGCTGGAGCTCAAGGCCGCCGCCGACTTCCTGCGCGACCAGGCGGATTACCTGCAGGCCGAGGTGGCGCGGCGCACCCACCGCATCGAGGCGATTCAGGACATCACCGTGCTGGCCATGGCCTCGATGGCCGAGACGCGCGACAACGAAACCGGCAACCACATCCTGCGCACGCAGCGCTATGTGCGCTGCCTGGCCGAGCGCCTGGCGCAAGACACACGCCTTGCCGCCGCGCTCACGCCCGAGGCCATCCAGCTGCTGTTCAAGTCCGCCCCGCTGCACGACATCGGCAAGGTCGGCATCCCCGACCACATCCTGCTCAAGCCCGGCAAGCTCACGCCCGAAGAGTTCGAGATCATGAAGACCCACACGACGATCGGCTACGAGTCGATCGTGCGGGCCGAGCGGGCGCTGGGCGAGGACCTGGACTTCCTGGCCTTTGCCAAGGAGATCGCCCTCTCGCACCAGGAGAAATGGGACGGCAGCGGCTACCCGCAGGGCCTGGCGGGCACGGCCATTCCGCTCTCCGCGCGCCTGATGGCGGTGGCCGATGTGTACGACGCCCTCATCAGCAAGCGCGTCTATAAGCCCGCATTCAGCCACGAGGAGGCCCTGGACGTGCTGCGCAAAGGGCGCGGCACGCACTTCGACCCCGATGTGCTGGACGCCTTCCTGGACGTGGCCGAGCAGTTCCGCGCCATTGCCGCGAGCTTCGCGGACGACTGAGCCCGAGCCCTGCCGCAGTGGCCGAGCGCTTGGCCAAAAGTCAGCTTGGCAGCGCGAATCGGCCTCACTACACTGCGCGCCTTCCTCAAACCGGGCCACCCCCGCAAGGCCCATGGAGGGTGAGATGAAGGTGCTGCATCCCTGCTAACTGAAGCCGAAGACCGCCGCCCTGGCGGGCTCTTCGGTTCTCGCTGCCGCGCGCCGCGCTTGCGCCCGGCCACCTGCATCCATTGGCCCCTTGCGGGCCCCGCCTTCATGCGATTTCTTGCCCTGGCTGCGCTGCTGTCGTGCAGCGCCATGGCCGCCCCTACGCCGCCCCCGCTGCCCACCCACGCGCTGGGCCCTGCCACCCCGCCGCGCATCGATGGCCGGCTCGACGATGCCGTCTGGCGCGATGCCCCCACCTTCGAGGCCTTCCAGCGCTTCCGCCCCGACAGCGCGCCCGACGCCGGCCCCTACCGCACCGCCGTGCAGATCCTGGTCACGCCCGATGCGCTGATCTTCGCCATCCGCGCCTGGGACCCGGAGCCCGCGCAGATCCGCGCCCCGCTGGCGCGGCGCGACCAGATCTACCCGGATCAGGACGCCATCACGCTCTGGATCGACCCGAACGGTCGCCAGCAGGTGGCGCAGTTCGTGCGCGTCAATGCGAGCGGCTCGCTGGCCGATGGCCTCTACAGCGCCGCCGCCGATGAAGAAGATGCGTCGCCCGACTACCTGGACGTGGAAGCCGCGGCGCAGCGCCTGCCCGATGGCTACAGCATCGAGATCCGCTGGCCGCTGGCCTCGCTGCGCTACCCGCTGAACGGCCAGCTGCCCTGGCGCCTGATGGTGAGCCGGCGCGTGCCGCGCGACACCATGCTGACCTTCACCAGCGTGCCGCTGACGCGCGAGCACCCGCACCTGCTGGCCCTGCTGCAGACCCTGGACCGGCCCGAGCTGCTGCGCGAGGGCCTGGCCGAGGCCCAGCACCGCGTGCTGCGCAGCGAGCTGACAGTGCGCCACGGCGAGCCGCAGCGCGCCAGCCCGCGCGCCAACCTGGGGCTGGAGGCGCAGTGGCGCCCGCGCGCCGACTGGGTGCTGGACGCCACCCTGCGGCCGGACTTCTCGCAGGTGGACCTGGACGACCCGCAGCTGGCCGGCAACACGCGCTTCGCGCTCTTCGTGCCCGAGAAGCGCGCCTTTTTCCTGGAAAGCAGCGACGTGCTGGGCCAGGTGATGCCCGACGGCTGGGGCGTGGCGCGCGGCCTGCTGGCCTTCTATTCGCGCACCGTCACCAACCCGCGCTGGGGCCTGCGCGCCACCTGGCGCGGTACCGATTCCGAAGCCACCGCCCTGGCCCTGCAGGATGCCGGCGGCGGCCTGCGCCTGCGCCCCGGCCCCTTCGGCACCGAGAGCGTGGACGAGGACCGGCGCTCGCGCCTGCTGTTCGCCCGCCACCGCAGCCAGCTGCATGAAGACTGGGCGCTGGCCGGCCTGGTGTCGCTGCGCGACTGGGAGGACGGCGCACGCAGCAGCGTACTGGGGCTGGACTTCCAGGGCGAGCCGGGCGAAGCCGGAGGGCCCGAGCAATTGCGCGGCCACCTGCTGTTCAGCCGCGAGCAGGAAGACGGCCGGGCCCGCGACGGCCATGCCGCCTGGCTTTCCTGGCGCCACCGCGGCGAGGGCTGGCGCTGGCAGGCCGATTGGGAGCACCTGTCGCCGCGCTTTTCCAACGACAACGGCTTCGTGCCGCAGGCCGGCATCGAACGCCGCACGGTGGAGTTCCTGCGCCCCTTCCACCTCGATGACGGCGGGCCCATCCTGAGCTGGGAAGCGCTGCTGCGCCTGCAGGACGTGCAGGCCCTGCGAGACCCCGAGCAGCAGGTGCAGCAACGCCAGGCCATCGGCCAGGCGCTGCAGCCGGGCTTCTGGCTGCTCGGGCCGCTGAGCACCGAGGTCTTCGGCCATGTGAATCTGCAACGCCAGCGCGCCCGGGCGCAGGGGCGCTTGCACCGCCCGAACAGCCTGCTGCTGGGGCTGGACAGCCACCCCGGCCCGCGCTGGACTTACGTGCACCTGGAACTGGACTGGGGCGAGCGCCTGGACGTGGAAGCCGACCGCGTGGGCCGCGGCCACATGCTCTCCAGCCAGCTCACCGTGCGCGAGCGCCTTCCGGCCTGGCTGGGCGGCTGGGAATTCGAGGCCGAGCAGCGCTGGGGCTTCGGCACCGTGCGCGCGCCGCAGGGCGGGCGGGCGCTGCGCGAGGCGCAGGCGCAGACCAAGCTGCTGCTGTACTTCAGCCCCGAGCAGGCGCTGCGCCTGCTGCACCAGCGCGGCCGCACCGTGCGCACGGCCGAACCGGGCCTGGCGGGCGGGCGGGATGCGCACGAGGTGAGCACCCTGACCTGGTTGGCCCGCGCCGGGGCGCTGCGGGGCTGGAGCGTGGGGGCGAGTTGGTCGCGCGAGGCGCAGAGTGCGCCGCTGCAGCGCGAGCTCTTCGTCAAGTTCCAACAAGGCTGGGATTGGTAGTTCCCAAAATGCACAAGGCCCGCCGAGGCGGGCCTTGTGGACTCAGTTCAGTGAACCGGGTCGGGCAGGGCTTCAGTAGCCGCCGCGGTCGTTGCCGCCGCGATAGCCACCACCGCCACCGCCACCACCGCCCGGGCCGCGGCCGTAGGGGCTGGCGAAGCCAGCCGGACGGGCTTCACGCGGGCGTGCCACGTTCACCACGGCCGGACGGCCTTCGAGGGCCTGGCCATTCATGCCGTTGATGGCGGCTTGCGCCTCCGCGTCGGTGGCCATCTCGACAAAGCCGAAGCCCTTCGAGCGACCGGTTTCGCGATCCATCATGACTTTGGCCGAGTTCACGGTGCCAAAGCGGGCGAAGGCTTGTTGCAGGGATTCGTCGCGCACGCTGTAAGCGAGGTTACCGACGTAGAGCTTGTTGTTCATGGGGAGGCCCCTTAACCAGATACAAAGAAACAGAGAAACCGCAGGAGCCTCAACCCATCAACACCAACCAACGAATCAATGCGTCCCAACCGGCGAAGCCATTATTCCGGCGGCTTGTGACGGGATTCACGTGGCAACCCGAGCTTGTTGCTTTTTTATGCCCAGAGAAAACCCGCAATCCCTATGAAGGACCTGCTTTCGAACCCGGTTCGCATCGCCAGCCTGGTGCCCTCGGCCACCGAGTTGCTGTGCGCCTTGGGCCTGCGGCCCTGGCTGGTGGCGCGCACCGGCTTCTGCATCCACCCGCGTGAACAGGTGGCCGACCTGCCCAAGGTGGGCGGCACCAAGGACGTGAACCTGCCGCGCCTGCTGGCCCTGCAGCCCAGCCATGTGGTGCTGAACGTGGACGAGAACCTGCGCGAGCTGGCCGACAGCCTGCGCGAGCAGGCGCCACAGGCCGAGCTCATCGTCACCCACCCCTGCGGGCCGGAGGACGTGCCAGCGCTGATCCGGCAGCTCAGCGCGCCCTTTGCCGCCCTGCCCGGGGTGGCCGCGCGCGCCGCGGCGCTGCAGGCCGATCTAAGCCAGGCCCTGGTGGAAACGCCATCAACAGCAACCCGAAGCGTGCTTTACCTGATATGGCGCCAGCCCTGGATGACGGTGGCACGCGACACCTACATCGCACGCCTGCTGGCGCATGCGGGCTGGCGCCCCGAACCGGCCGTCGAAGGCGGCGCCAGCGGCGCGGCGCGCTACCCGGAACTGGCGGCGGACGCCCCGCTGTGGCGGCAGGTGGATGAGGTCTGGCTTTCCAGCGAGCCCTATCGCTTTGGCGAAGCGCACCTGGCCGAGGTGCAGACCCTGGCGCCACAGGCGCGCGTGCGCCTGGTGGATGGCGAGCTCTGCAGCTGGTGGGGGGCGCGCACGGCCGCGGGTCTGCGCTACCTGCGCGCGCTGCAGGGCGCTTGAGAATCGCCGCCCATGGACATCTTCAAACCCCTGGTCGCCCTGCTGGCGATGGTCAACCCGATCGGCGTGATCCCCTTCTTCATCGCCTTCACGCAGGAGTTCGACCGCACGCAGCGCAAGCAGACGATCCGCATCGCCGCCTTCACCTGCTTCGCGGTGGTCAGCCTGTCGGCGCTGCTGGGCCTGCGCATCATCGAGTTCTTCAGCATCTCGATCGCCAGCTTCCAGGTCGGCGGCGGCACCCTGCTGCTGATCAACGCGCTGAGCATGCTGAACGCCAAGCCGGCCGAAGGCGGCACGGTGAGCGCGCCGGACGCCGGGGCCAACATCGCCGTCGTGCCGCTGGCGATTCCGCTGCTCACCGGCCCGGCCACCATCTCCACCATGGTGATCTACGCGCAGAAGACCCAGCACTGGTGGCAGCAGGCGGTGTTCGTGGGCTATGGCCTGGTGGTGGCGGGCTTCGTGTGGCTGTGCTTCAGCGCCGCCGGCCGAATTGCCAAGGTGCTGGGCAGCACCGGCATCAACATCATGACGCGGCTGATGGGCCTGATCCTGGCGGCGCTGGCGGTGGAACTGCTGGCCAGCGGGTTGATCGATCTCTTCCCCATCCTCGGCTCCGCCAAGCTGAAGTGATCCTCTTTCTCGAAGACGACCCGGCCATCGCGCAGACCGTGCGCTTCGCGCTCGAGCGCGAGGGCCTGGCGGTGCAGCACCACGCCTGGCTGAAGGACGCCCGCGCCGCCTGGGCTCAGCAGGCGCCACGCTGCGCGGTGCTGGACATCGGCCTGCCCGATGGCTCCGGCCTGGACTGGCTGCGCGAGCTGCGCCAGCAGGGCAGCACCACGCCCATCCTGCTGCTGAGCGCACGCGGCGAGGAGCTCGACCGCGTGCTCGGCCTGGAGCTCGGCGCCGACGACTACCTGTGCAAGCCCTTCAGCCCGCGCGAGCTGGTGGCGCGCGTGCGCGGCCTGCTGCGCCGCGCCCCGACCCCCGCCGCGCCGGGCCTGCGCATCGAAGGCCAGCAGGCACGCTGGAACGGCCAGGCCCTGAACCTGACGCGCCGCGAGCTGGCGCTGCTGCAGGCCCTGCTGGCGGCCCAGGGTCGCATCCTCAGCCGCGATCAGCTGCTGGACCAGGCCTGGGGCACGGCCAGCGAATCCAGCGACCGTACGGTGGACACCCATATCAAGACCCTGCGCGCCAAGCTGCGCGAAGCCGGCGCGGGCGAGGAGGCGATCCGCACGCATCGCGGGCTCGGCTACGCGCTGGAACTCTGAGAGGCTGAACGCGCATGCACCTGGGCCTGCGCGTCCTGCTCGCCTTCTTCCTGCTCTGCGGGCTGACCGCCTACGCGCTGCTGCGCGTGGTGCTGGGCGAGGTCAAGCCGGCGGTGCGCGAGGTGGTCGAGGAGTCACTCGTTGAGACCGCCCACCTGGTGGCGGTGCTGAGCGCGGACGCGCTTCAGCAAGGCCAATTGCAAGGCCTTGAGCAGCGCCTGCTGGAGCTGACGCAGCGCCAGCCGCAGGCGCAGATCTGGGCGCTGCACAAGAACCAGCTGGTGCTGCGCATCTACCTGACCGACGCCCAGGGCAAGGTGCTGCTGGACACCGCACGGCCCAGCGCCGTGGGGCAGGACTACTCGCAATGGAACGATGTGCTGCGCACCCTGCGCGGCCAGTACGGCGCGCGCGCCAGCCGCCAACTGCCCGATGACGAGGCCAGCCTGGTGCTGCAGGTGGCCGCGCCGATTCGCAATACCGCGGGCGAACTGATCGGCGTGGCCAGCGTGGGCCGGCCGGTGGCCAGTCTGGACCCGCTGATCCTGCGCACCGAAGGGCGCATCTGGTGGATCGGCGTCGGCCTGGTGGGCGCCGCGCTGCTGCTGGGCAGCTTGGTCACCGGCTGGCTGATCTGGACCCTGCGCCGGTTGCGTGACCATGCGCTGCACGCCCCCGTGGGCGCCCCCGCGCCACGCCTGCAAGGCGAGCTGGGCCAGCTGGCGCGCGCCATGGATGCGATGCGCCTGCGCCTGGAAGGCCGCAGCCAATGGGAGCAGCGCGTGCGCGCCCTCACGCATGAACTCAAGAGCCCCATCACCGCGCTGCGCGGCGCCGGCGAGCTGCTGCAGGAGGAACTGCCCGCACCCGACCGCGAGCGCTTTGCGCAGCAGGTGGTGGAACAGAGCGAACGCCTGCAGGCCCTGGTGGAGCGGCTGCTCGAACTCTCCAAGCTCGAAGCCCAGAGCGAGCCCGCCCGGCAGGAGCCGCTGCGCCTGGACGAGCTGCTGCGCGCCGCGCTGCGCCATGAGGCCGACCGCTGCAGCCAGCGCGGCCTGCACTGGCAGGGGCTGGAGCGCCTGGGCGCGGCCCCGCTGCGCGGCGATGCCGAAGCCCTGAGCCTGCTGCTGGCCAACCTGATCGGCAACGCGATCGACTTCGCCCCACCCGGCAGCACGCTCGAGCTGGAGCTGCAGCCCCAGGGCCGCACCTGGCTCTTCAGCCTGCGCGACCACGGCCCCGGCGTGCCCGAGGCGGCGCTGGCGCGCCTGGGCGAGCAGTTCTTCTCCACCACCCGGCCAGACGGCCGCAAGGGCTCCGGCCTGGGCCTGGCCTTGGCGCGCCAGGTGGCGGCGCTGCACGGCGGCCGCCTGCAGTTCGAGAACGCCGCACCGGGTTTGCGCGTGCGCCTCACATTGCCTTCACAAACGCCCTAAGCCGCTCACGGCGGCTGCCGAGCATCACGGCTCCAACAACAAGAGGAGCAATGGATGCGAAACAAGCTGTGGCTGGGCAAGGCCCTGGGGCTGGTGGCGGTGTGCCTGATGCTGGCGCTGGTGCTGGCGCAGATCGAGCGCCTGGTGCGTGAGCGCCTGAGCTACCAGCAGCAGGCGGGCTGGTCGGTGCGGCAATCCCTGGCCGAGGCCCAGACCGTGCTGGGCCCGGTGTTGAGCCAGCAGTGCACCGAGCAGTGGGAAACCGTGGAGGAAGACAGCAAGGGCGTGGCGCGCCGCCAGACACGCAGCGAGCGCCTGGTGCGCACCGCCTTGCCAAGCCAGCTGAGCATCAATGGTGAGCTGCAGCCTGAAGCACGGTATCGGGGTCTCTTCAAGGTCAATACCTATGTGGGCCGGCTAGCCGTGCAGGCGGAGTGGAAGGACGCCAAGGAACTGCAGGCGGTGGCCCGACACGGCGGCACGTTGGCCTGCACTACGCCGCAGCTGCTGCTGTCGGTCAGCGACGCGCGCGGCCTGCGCAGCGTCAGCCTCAAGCTCAATGGCGAGAGCCTGCAGCCCCGCCCGGGCAGCGGCCTGCTGCTGCGCGGGCCCGCGCCGCCGGCCAGCGGCGGTGAACCCGCCGCCGCGCAAGCCGCCGACCCGGATACCCGCCAAGGCCTGCACGCCCAGCTGCCGCGCCTGGACCTGAACGAGCGCCAACGCCTCGACCTGCAGCTCGACCTGGTGGGCACCGAGAGCTTTGCCTGGGCGCCCGCGGCCGAGAACCTGCAGATGCAGCTGCGCTCCAGCTGGCCGCATGCCAGCTTCGGCGGCCGCTTCCTGCCAGTGCAGCGCGAGGCCAGCGACAAGGGCTTCCAGGCCGAATGGCGCGTCAGCGCCCTGGCCACCACGGCAGGCACGGAGCTGGCCGAGGGCCGGCCGGTGAAAGACAGCCTGGGGGTGGAGCTGATCGACCCCGTCAACCCCTATTCCTTGAGCGAACGGGCGATGAAGTACGCCATCCTCTTCATCGCCCTGGTGTTCGTGGCGGTGGCGCTGATCGAGGTGCTGGGCGCCTTGCGCGTGCACCCGGTGCAGTACCTGCTGGTGGGGCTGGCGCTGGGGCTCTTCTTCCTGCTGCTGCTGGCGCTCTCCGAGCACCTGGCCTTTGCGCTGGCCTATGCGCTGGCGGGGGGTGGGTCCAGCGCGCTGCTGGCCGGCTATGCGGCCGCGCTGTTCAAGCGCTGGCGCGCCGGCGCCTTGTTCGGCGCCGGCGTGGGCGGGCTGTACGCCGCCCTCTATCAGGTGCTGAATCTGGAGCAGACCGCCCTGCTGATGGGCAGCCTGCTGCTGTTCGCCGTGCTGGGCGGGGTGATGTTCGCGACGCGCAGGATCGACTGGTACGCGTTCACCACCAAGCTTCAGGCGGACTGATCAGGCCGAGTACCGACGCTCCAGGTAATGGATCAGCGTGCGGATCGTCTGCGCCTCGCCGCCCACCGGGCGGCCGGGGCGGGACAGATTGGTCCAGGCGAACAGGTCGATGTGCAGCCAGGGCTGCTCGGCCGGCACGAAGCGGTCCAGGAACAGCGCGGCGGTCACGGCGCCGGCCATCGGGCTGCTGCCGCTGTTGCTCACATCGGCCATCGGCGTCTCGATCAGCGCCTGGTAGGGCTGCCACAGCGGCATGTGCCAGAGCGGGTCGCGCTCCTGCAGGCCCAGGTCCACCAGCTCGCGGCCCAGCGCCATGTCGCGCGTGAACAGGGCCGGCAGCTCCGGCCCCAGGGCCACGCGGGCCGCGCCGGTCAGGGTGGCCATGTCGATCAGCAGATCGGGCTTGGCTTCGCAGGCATAGGCCATGGCGTCGCACAGCACCACGCGGCCCTCGGCGTCGGTGTTGCCGATCTCGATGGTCAGGCCCTTGCGGGTGCGGAACACGTCGCCGGGGCGGAAGGCATTGCCGCTGATGGCGTTTTCCACCGCCGGGATCAGCAGCTGCAGGTGCACGGGCAGCTTCAAGGCCATCACCAGCGCGGCCAGGCCCAGGGCATTGGCGGCGCCGCCCATGTCCTTCTTCATCAGGCGCATGCCGTCGGCGGGCTTGATGTCCAGGCCACCGCTGTCAAAGCACACGCCCTTGCCGACCAGGCTGAGCTTGGGATGCTTGGGGTTGCCCCAGGTCAGCTCGATCAGGCGCGGGGCGCGGTCCGCCGCGGCGGCGCGACCGACGGCGTGGATGGCGGGGAAGTTCTGCTTCAAGAGCGCGTCGCCGACGATCTCCTTGACCTTGGCGCCGTGCGGCTTGCCGACCAGCTTGACGGCATTGGCCAGGTGGGCCGGGCCCATGTCTTCGGCCGGGGTGTTGACGAGATCGCGCGTGGCGCACATGGCGGTGGCCACGGCCAGGCCGCGCTGGGCCTCGGGGCCATCGGCCAGCAGCAGTTCGGCGCCGGCGCGGCCGCGCGCCTTGTAGGCGTCGAACACATAGTCGCCCAGGCTCCAGCTCAGCGCGGCGGCCTGCGGATCCAGCGCCAGGCCGTCTTCGGCCAGGCGGTAGCGGCCCACGGGCAGGGCCTGCGGCAGGGCCGAGAGGGCGTAGGGGTCGTCGGCGCCGCGCACACCGGCCAGCACCAGGGCGATGCCGCCCTTTTCATCGGCAATCAGGGTGTGCGTGTCCACCTTGCCGGCAAAGCCCACGGCCTTGGCCCAGGCGCGCTGCGCGGGGCTGAGCAGCTTGCTGTCGGCGTCCCAGCTGCTGGGGCTGGTGCAGAAGATGGGCGTGCTGGCGGGCAGCTTCTTGGTCTTGACGAGGGTGACGCTCATGGCCGGTGGGGTGGGGAATCGGAAAGCGGGGATTCTCGGTGTAGCGTGCCGACCCTGCCGCTTTGGCCCCACGCGGCCGCTTGCGGCGCACCGGCAGCAAGGAGCCACCCCACCATGAAGATCGGCGAACTGGCCAAGGCCAGCGGCACGGCGGTGGAGACCATCCGCTTCTACGAGCGCGAGGGCCTGCTGCCGCCACCGGCGCGCAGCCCGGCCAATTACCGCCACTACCAGCCCGCGCATCTGGAGCGCCTGCGCTTCATCCGCCGCTGCCGCGCGCTGGACATGGCGCTGGACGAGGTGCGCGCCCTCTTGCAGGCGCGCGACCAGCCGCCGGCCGATTGCAGCGGCGTCAACCAGGTGCTGGACGCCCATATCGCGCATGTGGCCGCCCGGCTGGCCGAGCTGCAGGGCCTGCAGCAGGAACTGCTCACCCTGCGCCAGCGTTGCTCGGCCCCCGGGCCGGACTGCGGCATCCTGGCCGGCTTGGCCGAGGCGGAGCCCGGCCGCAAGCCCTTGGGCGCCGTGCACGGGCCGCACGAAGGCGGCCGCACCGGCAAGACCAAGGGTTAACCCTTGAATTTGGGTGGCAAACTTTCTTCACCGGGCTGTCAACCGACCGGCTGCGGGCCCCGTTGCGGCTCCCATCGGTCGATTCCACGACCCGCTCCGAAGAAGCAAGATGCTGCACAGCCAACCCGCCCGCCACACCCAAGCCCCGCGCCGCCTGCCTGCCGACTGGCTCGGCGATGCCCTGTTCGACAAGGGCCCCAAGCATGTGGGTTTCGACGCCCCCTCGCTGGGTGGCGGCCGCCGCGCCGTCGAGCGCGCGCTGAAGCTGGACAAGAAGCGCTAAAGCGCCCTGAACCCGGGGCCTGCCGCCATCCGGCTGGCAGACTCCCCGCATGAAGCGCCCTTCCCGCCGCCTGCTGCTGCTTGCACTGGCGGCGTTGTGCTTTCTAAGTCCCCTGCTCGGCCTGGCCCTGGCGCTGCAGACCGAACCCCGCCTGCCCGAGCTGCACAGCCGCCTGGGCCCCGCCGAACTGGCGCGCGGACGACAGTTGCTGCGCCAACTGGACCCGCGCCGGCTGCCGGCCGACAGCGTGAGCGAACTGCGCCTGCGCGAGGCCGACCTCAACACCCTGCTCGCCCAATCCGGCCAGCGCGCCCAGCTGCAGCTGCGCCGTGACGGCGCGCGGCTGCAGGCCAGCCTGCCCTGGAAGCTCGGGCCCTGGCCGGTGTGGCTGAACCTGGAGCTGGAGCTGGATTCCCCCTCCTGGGTGGGCGGCGCCGTGTGGCCGCAGCCGCGCCGGCTGCGCATCGGCCGGCTGCCGCTGCCGCCGGGCTTGAGCCTGCGTCTGGCGCGCTCGGTGGTGGAGCGGCGCTTCGGCACCGCACCCTGGGCGGCGGTGGAGATGGTCGAGGCCGTGCGGCTCGATGAGGCGGCTGTTTGGCTGCGCTGGCGCTGGCAGCCGCAGCAGGCCGCGGCCGCCCTGGCGGGCCTGTGGCCCCAGGCCGAACAGGAAGCCCTGCGCGCCCAGCACCGCCGCTGGCAGGCCCTGGTGGGGCAGTTGCAGCCGCCACGCCCCAGCGTGGAGCTGGCCCAGCTGCTGCCCGAACTGGCGCGGGAGGCCCTGGCGCGCGTGGAGGGTGGGCAGGCCGCGGCGGCCGAGCTGCGTGCCCTGTGGCTGCAGCTGGCTCTGCGCAGCGTGGGGCGCGACCCCGGCCGGCTGATCGGCGACCCCGACACCCGCCCCAGCCCCGGCCTGCGCCTGGCCGGGCGCGAGGACATGGCCCAGCACTTCCTGATCTCCGCCTGGCTGGCCGCCCAGGGCGCCGGCCAGTTGGGCGATGCCCTGGGCCTGGCCAAGGAGCTCAGCGACACCCAGCGCGGCGGCAGCGGCTTCTCCTTCAACGACCTGGCAGCCGACCGCGCGGGCGAACGCATCGGCCGCCTGGGCGGCCGCCGGCCGCTGGAGCTGCTGCGCCTGCTGGCACAGCAGCCGCAAGAGACAGCCTTCTTCCCGAAAGTGGCCGACCTGCCGGAATTCCTGAGTCGGCAGCGCCTGCAGCAGGACTACGGCGGGGTGGACGGCCCCGGCTACCGTGCATTGATGACGGAAATCGAGCGCCGCATCGACGCCTTGGCCGTGCATCGTGGTTTGTCCGGGGGTGCGCCCTGAACTGAGCTTTTGTCCGCGCAGGGTCGGCGCCCTTAGGCTGCGCGCCTTTCACGCCTCCGCCCGCCCATTCCATGCGCTCTCTTCGCCCCGCAGCCCTTGCCGCCGCCCTGCTCAGCCTGAGCCTGGCCGCCCCCGCCCAAACCCAGTCCGGCCTGGACCGCGCCGGCTTCGACCCCGCCGTGCGCGCCCAGGACGATCTGTTCCGCGCCGCCAACGGGCAATGGCTGAAGACGGTCGAAATCCCGGCCGACAAGCCTGAGTACGGCACCTTCATCCAGCTGCGCGACAAGAGCGACCGCGAGGTGCGCGCCATCGTCGAGGGCCTGGCCGCCAAGCCGCAGGCCCCCGGCAGCGTGGCCGAGAAGGTGGCGCTGTACTACGGCGCCTACACCGATCTGGCCGGCATCGACCAGGCCGGGCTCAAGCCCATCCAGCCCCTGCTGGCCAGCATCGACGCCATCAAGACCCGCAAGGAGCTCTCGCTGTGGCTGGGCCGCCAGCAAGGGCTGATGAACCTGCCGCTGGGCTTGGCCGTGTACCCGGACTTCAAGGAACCCGGCATCAACCGCCCGCTGACCTGGCAGGGCGGCCTGGGCCTGCCCGACCGTGACTACTACCTGAAGGCCGAGGAAGAGCGCTTTGCCAAGGCACTCAAGGCCTACGGAGAGTACCTGACCACCCTGGCCCGCCTGGCCGGCATGAAGCACCCCGAGCAGGCCGCCCAGACCACGCTGGCGCTGGAGCGCCAGCTGGCTGCCGCGCACTGGGATCGCGTTGAGAACCGCAACATGGTCAAGCTCTACAACCCGCACGCGCGCGCCGACCTGGCCAAGGCCGCGCCCGGGCTGGACTGGCAAGCTTTCCTGGACGGCGCGGGCCTCGGAAGCATCGACCGCCTGTCCATCTCGCAACCCAGCGCCACCCTGGCGATCGCCAAGCTGCTGGCCGAAGCCCCGCTGGCCGACTGGCAGACCTATCTGAAGCTGCACGCGCTGGACAGCGCCGCCGACACCCTGCCCAAGGCCTTCCGCGACGCCCGCTTCGCCTTCCGCGGCACCGCGCTGACCGGCGCCACCGAGCCCAAGCCGCGCTGGCAGCAGGGCATCGACCAGGTCAATGCCGCACTCGGCGAGGCCCTGGGCCAGCTCTATGTGGCCGAGCACTTCCCGCCCGGCCACAAGCAGCGCATGGTCACGCTGGTGAACAACCTGCTGGGCTCGTTCGGCGACAGCCTGGACGGCCTGACCTGGATGGGCCCCGAGACCAAGGGCCGCGCGCGCGCCAAGCTGCAGAGCTACGTCACCAAGATCGGCTACCCCGACACCTGGCGCAGCTACGAGACCCTGGTGGTGAAGAAGGGCGACGCGCTGGGCAATGGCGAGCGCGCCGCGCGCTTCGAGTGGGCGCGTCAGGTGGCCAAGGCCGGCAAGGCTGTGGACCGCCGCGAATGGGCGATGACGCCGCAGACCGTCAACGCCTACTACAACCCGCTGGCCAACGAGATCGTGTTCCCGGCCGCCATCCTGCAGCCGCCCTTCTTCAATGCCGCGGCCGACGATGCCGTCAACTACGGCGCCATCGGCGCCGTGATCGGCCACGAGATCAGCCATGGCTTCGACGACTCCGGCAGCCAGTTCGACGCCGACGGTGCGCTGCGCAACTGGTGGAGCGACGCCGACCGCGAGGCCTTCAAGAAGCTGGGCGACCAGCTGGTGGCGCAGTACGAACAGTACGAGCCCGTGCCCGGCAAGAAGCTCAACGGCCGCCTGACCCTGGGCGAGAACATCGCCGACCTCAGCGGTCTGCAGATCGCCTACAAGGCCTATCTGAAGAGCCTGGGCGGCAAGGAAGCGCCGGTGATCGACGGCCTGACCGGCGCGCAGCGCTTCTTCATGGGCTGGAGCCAGGCCTGGCGCGAGAAGGCCCGCGAAAGCCGCGTGCTGCAGCTGCTGACCAGCGACACCCACTCGCCCCCCGAGTTCCGCGCCAATGGTGCGGCGCTGAACCACGACGGCTTCCACGAGGCCTTCGGCGTCAAAGAGGGCGACAAGATGCACAAGGCGCGCGAGCAACGCATCCGCATCTGGTGAGCGACGGCCTTCCCCTCCCCATTCCGAATCCCCCTGCCATCGTTCCCATGAAACTGCTTTGCACCGCAGCCGCCGCGCTGACCCTGTGTTTGACCTCCCATGCCGAGAGCCTCTCCGGCCTGGACCGCCATGGCGCCGACCCCAGCGTGCGCGTCCAAGACGACCTGTTCCGCGCCGTCAATGGCGAGTGGCTGAAGAAGACCGAGATCCCGGCCGACAAGGCGCGCTACGGCAGCTTCATGCTGCTGCGCGACCAGAGCGATCGCGAGGTGCGCGACATCGTCCAGGGCCTGAGCACCCAGCCGCAGGCCAAGGGCAGCGTGGCCGAGAAGCTGGCGCTGTACTACGGCAGCTATGTCGACCTGGACACCATCGAGCGCCTCGGCCTGCAGCCGCTGCAGGCCGATCTGAAGCGCATCGCCGCCATCAAGGATCGCGCCGCGCTGGTGCGCTGGATCGGCGCCCGCCAGGGCCTGCAGAACCAGATCGTCAACCTGGGGGTCGAGCCCGACTCGCGCCACCCCGACACCTACCAGGCCGTGATCGGCCAGGGCGGCCTGGGCGTGCCCGACCGCGACTACTACTTGAAGGAAGGCGACGAGCGCTTTGCCAAGGCCGTCGCGGCGTACCGCCATTACCTCGAGACCCTGGGCCGACAGGCGGGCCTGCCCGACCCGGCCCAGGCCGCCGAGCACACCATCGCCCTGGAGCGCCAGATCGCCGCCGCGCATTGGGACAAGGTCGAAATGCGCGACCCGGTCAAGCTCTACAACCCCAAGACCCGCGCCGAGCTGCAGAAGTTCGCCCCGCAGATCGACTGGAATCTGCTGCTGCAGAGCGCCCAGCTGGGCAAGGCGCAGCGCCTGATCGTGGGGCCGAGCTCGGCGGTGCAGGGCGCTGCCAGGCTGTTGGCCGAGGCCCCGCTGGCGCAGTGGCAGGACTACCTGAAGCTGCACCTGCTCGACTCGCAGGCCGACAGCCTGCCCAAGGCCTTCCGCGACGCGCACTTCGCGTACCACGGCACCGCGCTGACCGGCACCACCGCCGAGCGTCCACGCTGGCAGCAGGGCATCGAGCAGACCAATGCCGCGCTCGGCGAGGCCCTGGGCCAGCTGTATGTCGGCCAGCATTTCCCGGCCGAGTCCAAGCAGCGCATGGTCACGCTGGTGAACAACCTGCTCGGCAGCTTCGGCGACAGCCTCGACTCCTTGAGCTGGATGGGCGCCGAGACCAAGACCAAGGCGCGCGCCAAGCTGCAGGCCTACACGGTCAAGATCGGCTACCCGGAGCAATGGCGCGACTACAGCGCGCTGCTCGTCAAGGCGGGTGACGCGGTCGGCAACGGCGAGCGCGCCGCGCGCTTCGAGTGGGCGCGCAACGCCAAGCGGGTCGGCCAGAAGGTCGACAAGAAGGAATGGGGCATGACGCCGCAGACCGTCAATGCCTACTACAACCCGCTGGCCAACGAGATCGTGTTCCCGGCCGCCATCCTGCGTCCGCCCTTCTTCAATGCCGCCGCCGACGACGCGGTCAATTACGGCGCCATCGGTGCCGTGATCGGCCACGAGATCAGCCACGGCTTCGACGACGAGGGCAGCCAGTACGACGCCGACGGTGCGCTGCGCAATTGGTGGACCGAGGCCGACCGCAAGGCCTTCGAGCAGCTCGGCGAACGCCTGGTCGCGCAGTACTCGGCCTACGAACCCCTGCCGGGCAAGCAGGTCAACGGCCGCCTGACCCTGGGCGAGAACATCGCCGATCTCTCCGGCCTGCAGATCGCCTACAAGGCCTATCTGAAGAGCCTGGGCGGCAAGCCCGCGCCGGTGATCGACGGCCTCACCGGCGAGCAGCGCTTCTTCATGGGCTGGAGCCAGGCCTGGCGCGACAAGAGCCGCGACAGCCGCGCGCTGCAGATGCTGGTGGTCGACCCGCATTCGCCCGCCGAGTTCCGCGCCAACGGGGCCGCCGTCAACCACGACGGCTTCCATCAGGTGTTCGGCACCAAGGCCGGCGACAAGATGTTCAAGCCGAGCGAGGAGCGCATCCGCATCTGGTAAGGCCGCAACGGGCAGGCCCACAATGCCCGCATGCCGCGCCTGCTCGCCCTTGCCCTGCTGCTGCCCAGCCTGCTGATGCAGGGGGCCGCAGCGGCCGAACTGCCGCCCGTCACCCTGCACTACCAGGAGCGCCCGCCCTACTACCAGACGCGCCCGGACGGCGGCGTGCAGGGCCTGGTGATCGATTCGTTGCTGCGCGCCCTCGTGCGCGGCGGCCTGCCCTACCGTCTCGCGCTCACGCCCAGCCAGCGCCAACTGCTGCTGATCGAAGAAGGCCAGGGCCTGGACTGCGGCATCGGCTGGTTCCGCAACCCGGCGCGCGAGACCAAGGGGCGCTTCAGCGCCATGCTCTACCGCGACCAGCCACTCGGCCTGATCGCCCGCGCCAGCCTGGGCTGGCCTGAGGCCATCGGCATGCGCGAGGCCCTGATGCGCGGCGACGCCCGCCTGCTGGTCAAGCAAGGCTTTTCCTATGGCGCGCAATTCGATGGCCTGCTGGCCCAGCGCACCCGTGCCCCGGAGAGCAGCAGCGCCGAGGTGCCGGTGCTGATGCGCATGCTGCACGCCGACCGCGCCGACTGGATGCCCGTGGCCCCCGAAGAAGGGCAATGGCTGCTCAGCCTGCCGACCAATCCCCCGGTACCGCCCGGCAGTTTCCAATTGCTGCGATTTGCCGACGCCCCACCCGGCGCCAGCCGACATCTGTACTGCAACAAGGCCGTGCCTGCCGATTGGCTGCAGCGCCTCGATGACGCCTTGAAGTGATGGAACTGGTTCTGGTGATTGCCGCCTCGCTGGCGGCCGGCTTCATTGACGCCATCGTGGGCGGCGGCGGCCTGGTGCTGGTGCCGGCCCTGTTCGCGGCCTACCCGCAGGCGGTGCCGGCCACGCTGTTCGGCACCAACAAGGGCGCGGCCATCTGGGGCACGGCGCTGGCGGCCTGGCGCTATGCCCGCCATGTGGAACTGCGCTGGAACTCGCTGCTGCCGGCGATGGGCGCCGCCCTGGCCGGCAGCGCGCTGGGCGCCTGGGGCGCCACGATGGTGGACGCACGCGTCTGGCGCATCGCGCTGCCCGTCATCCTGCTGGCGCTGCTGATCTACACCCTGGCCAAGAAGGACCTGGGGCGCGCCCATGCGCCCCTGCACGAGGGCCGTGCCGAGGTCTGGCGCGCCGTGGCCATCGGCGGCGGCATCGGCCTGTACGACGGCTTCTTCGGCCCCGGCACGGGCAGCTTCTTCGTCTTCCTGTTCGTGCGCCTGCTGGGCTACGACTTCCTGCACGCCAGTGCCAGCGCCAAGCTGCTCAACACCGCCACCAATGCCGCCGCCCTGACCCTGTTCGCCGCCACCGGCCACCTCTGGTGGGGCGTGGCCGCCGCCATGGCGGTGGCGAACATGGCGGGCAGCTGGATGGGCTCGCACCTGGCCATCTCACGCGGGGCCGGCTTTGTCCGTGGTGTTTTCCTGGTGGTCGTGTCGGCGCTGATCCTGAAAACCGGCTGGGACGCGGCGCTAACATGGTCCGCAGTCTTCGCCTGAAAGGCCTCGCCATGTCTGTGGATCCCGAACTGCGCTCGCTCGACATCGAAATCCCCGCCCAGCCCGAAGTGCTGGTCAAGCTCTCGGTGCTGATGGCCGAGGACGAGATTGATCTGCTGGCGGTCTCGGCCCTGGTGGAAGGCGACATGGCGCTGGCCGCCGCCGTACTCAAGGCGGTCAACTCCTCGCTCTACGGCCTGCGCGGTCGCGTGCAGACGGTGCACCAGGCCCTCACCTACCTGGGCATGCGCGAGGTCTCCGCCATCGCCTTCGAGATGAGCCTGCGCGCCGCCTTCCCACCCGCCGCCGAACTCGACCCGGTGTGGGACCGCGCGGCCAAGCGCGGCCTGATGATGGGCCGCATCGGCCAGATGCTGGGCATCGACCCCTGGGCTGCGCATTCCGCCGGCCTGTTCGAGGAATGCGGCAAGGCCGTGCTGTACCGCCACGCCCCCCAGCATTACCCCGCCATGCTGCGCGCCGCCGCCACCGATTCCGAGCTTTGCGGCCTGGAAACCGCCGCCTTCGGCGTCAGCCACGATGCGCTGGGCGCGGCCCTGTGCGAAAGCTGGGGGCTGGCCCCGGCCGCCGTGGCCAGCGTGCGCCACCACGTGACCCTGCAAGCCACCGGCGAAATGCCCGAGGCCCTGCAGCGCCGCGGCGTGGCCGCCATCTCGGGCATCGTCTACACGCTGATGAACGACCCGGATGCGCTGGAGTCGCAGGTCAACCTGATCGCGCCTCAAGCCCAGATCGACCCCGCCGCCGCACTGCGCGCCGCCCGCCGCGTGCAGGAGCAGCTGGAAGCCGCATGAGCGGCAGCGGCCTGATCGCCGCGCTGACCACCGTCAGCAAGCGCGAGCAGGCCGAGGCGCTGGCCCACCACCTGGTGGAGCAGGGCCTGGCGGCCTGCGTGCAGCTGCAGGCCATCGAATCCGTCTACCGCTGGCAGGGCGCCGTACAGCAGGAGCCCGAGTGGCGACTGCTGATCAAGAGCACGCAGGCCCGCTGGGCTGAACTGCAGGCCGCCGTGCTGGCGCAGCACCCTTATGCACTGCCCGCCCTGGTGGCGTGGCCGCTGCCTGAGGGCAACGCTCCATTTCAGGACTGGGTCCGGGCAGAGACCGGTTCCTAGAATCCGCCCCTTTGCCCGACGGTGCGTGCCCGCATGAGCTTTGAAGACTTCCGCACCCTGCTGCCCCAGCGCCTGCTGCCCAAACGCCTGCTGACGGAACAGCTGGGCCGTCTGGCCGCGGCCGAAGGCGGCGCCTGGACGACGCGGGTGATTGAGCGCTTCATCCGCCGCTACGGCGTGAACATGGCCGAAGCCGCCAACCCCGACCCGGCCAGCTACAAGAGCTTCAACGAGTTCTTCACCCGCGCGCTCAAACCCGGCGCACGCCCGCTGAGCCCGGCCACCTGGATCTGCCCCGTGGACGGCGCCATCAGCGCCTTCGGCCGCATCGAGGCCGACCAGGTCTTCCAGGCCAAGGGCCATGGCTACAGCACGCGGGAACTGATCGGCGGCGACGCCACCGAGGCCGCGCGCTACCAGGACGGCCACTTCGCCACGCTGTACCTGAGCCCCAAGGACTACCACCGCATCCACATGCCGGTAGCCGGCACCCTGCGCCGCATGACCTGGGTGCCGGGCAGCCTGTACTCGGTGAACCCCGCCACCGCGCGCGCGCTGCCGGGCCTGTTTGCCCGCAACGAGCGCGTGGTCTGCCACTTCGACACCGCGCACGGCCCCTTCGTGCTGGTGCTGGTGGGGGCCACCGTGGTGGGCAGCATGGCCACAACCTGGCATGGCGTGGTCAATCCGCCGCGCCACCCCACGGTGAAGAGCTGGGACTACGAGAGCGGCCTGCACCGCTTCGAGCAAGGCCAGGAGATGGGCCGCTTCCTGCTCGGCTCCACCGTGGTGATGCTCTGGCCCAAGGCCAGTCTGGCATTCAATTCCGACTGGGCGCCCGCACGCCCGATTCGCCTCGGCGAAAAGATGGCTGACCTCGCATGAAGACCACCCGCGTCCTGACCGGCATCACCACCACCGGCACCCTGCACCTCGGCAATTACGTCGGCGCCATCCGCCCGGCCATCGCGGCCTCGCGGGAGCCGGGCGTCGAGAGCTTCTTCTTCATGGCCGATTACCACGGCCTCATCAAGTGCGACGACCCCGACCGCGTCGAGGCCTCGCGCCTTCAGATTGCCGCCACCTGGATCGCCGCCGGCCTGGACACCGATGTGGCCCTGCTCTACCGCCAGAGCGACGTGCCCGAGGTCTGCGAGCTGACCTGGTTGCTGACCTGCATCACCGCCAAGGGCCAGATGAACCGCGCCCATGCCTACAAGGCGGCGGTGGACGCGGCCGTGGCCGCGGGCGAGGAGCCGGACTCGAACGTGACGATGGGCCTGTACTGCTACCCCATCCTGATGGCAGCCGACATCCTGCTCTACAACGCCCACCGCATCCCGGTCGGCAAGGACCAGGTGCAGCACATCGAGATGGCGCGCGACGTCGCCCAGCGCTTCAACCACCAGTACGGGGAAGACTTCTTCGTGCTGCCCGAGGCCCAGGTGGACGCCGAGATGGAGCTGCTGCCTGGCTTGGACGGCCGCAAGATGAGCAAGAGCTACGACAACGTCGTGCCCTTGTTCGAAGGCGGGCTGGACGGGCTGAAAGGCGCCATCGCGCGCGTGGTGACCGACTCGCGCCTGCCCGGTGAGCCCAAAGAGCCCGAGGGCACGACCTTCATCCAGCTCTGGGACAGCTTTGCCAGCCGCGAGCAGCGCGCCGCCATGCGCGCCGAGCTGGCAGCAGGCCTGGGCTGGGGCGAGGCCAAGCAGCGTCTGGTGGCCCTGATCGACGCCGAACTCGGACCGATGCGCGCCCGCTACGAACATCTGATGACGCACCCGGACGAGGTCGAGGCCATCTTGCTCAAGGGCGCCGAGCGCGCCCGCGCCATTGCCCGGCCGCTGCTGGCGCGCCTGCGCGAGGCCGTGGGCCTACGCCGCTCGCGCCTCTTGCCAGGGCGCGCCGCACCCCAGGCGCCCAAGGCGGTTGTGGTGCCGGTGGCCAAGCAATACCGCGAGGCCGACGGCCAGTTCTACGTCAAGCTGCTGCAGGGCGAGCAGGTGCTGCTGCTTTCACCCGGTTTCACCCAGGGCAAGGAGGCCGGCCAGTGGTGGGCACGCGTCAAGGCCGAGGGCGCGGGGGCCGCTGCCGGCGCCCAGCAGCTGGACGCCGGCCTGGACGCCGCGCTGGCCGTGCTGCGCGCAGCCGAGGCGGAAAAGGCCGAGAAGGCCGGCAAGGCGGGCTGAAAGCCGCCTGAGCGTGAAATCTTGCCTGGCCGCCCCCGCAACAGCGGGGGGCTGTCGGGCCCGCTCTCTAGAAAGCCCTGGGGAAAGCGCCCAGGGCGCAACAGGCCGGGACGGGCTAACTTCGGCGCCTCTTTCGCCGTCCTCCACTAGAAGCCGTCCATGAGCACGACCATCGCCCCCGAACGCCTGGCCCTGCAGTGCCTTTACTACTGGGAGACCGCCCATCCCGAACGCGTCACCCTGACCCAGCCGATGGGCAATGGGGTGGTGAAGGAATTCACCTGGGGACAGGTGGCCGATGAAACCCGCCGCATGGCGGCCTGGCTGAAAAGCCAGGGCTGGCCCGAGGGCAGCAAGGTCGCCATCCTCTCCAAGAACTGCGCCTGGTGGCTGATGACCGATCTGGCCATCTGGATGGCCGGTTACGTCTCGGTACCGCTGTACCCCACGCTGGCGGCCGGCACCATCTCGCAGATCCTGGAGCACAGCGAATCCAAGATGTGCTTCATCGGCAAGCTCGACGGCTGGGAGGGCATGAAGCCCGGCGTCCCGGCCGGCCTGCCCTGCGTGAGCTATGCGCTCAGCCCCGATGACGCCAAGGCCAGCTACCAGAGCTGGGACGAGATCATTGCCGACACCGCCCCGCTCAAGGGCCAGCCGGTGCGCGGCGCCGATGAACTCGCCACGCTGATCTACACCTCCGGCACCACCGGCGCGCCCAAGGGCGTGATGCACACCTTCGGCAACTTCGCCTGGGCGCTGACCGCCGGCCTGGGGCGCGTGCCGATGAACGACAAGGACCGCATGCTGTCCTACCTGCCGCTGGCCCACGTGGTGGAGCGCTGCCTGGTGGAGCATGGCTGGCTGGTGACCGGCATGCATGTGTACTTCGCCGAATCGCTGGAAACCTTCACGCAGGACCTGCAGCGCGCCCGCCCGACGATCTTCTTCAGCGTGCCGCGCCTGTGGGTCAAGTTCCAGCAGGGCATCCTGGGCAAGATGCCGCAGGCCAAGCTGGACCGCATGCTCAGCATCCCGCTGCTGAACCTGGTGGTGAAGAAAAAGGTCCGCAAGGCCCTGGGCCTGGACCAATGCCGCTTTGCCGCCGGCGGCGCCGCGCCGATGCCGGTCGAGCTGCTGAAGTGGTACCGCAAGCTCGGCCTGCCCATCAACGAGGGCTATGGCATGACGGAGAACCTGGCCGTCAGCCACATCACCGTGGCCGGCGAGGACATGACCGGCACCGTGGGCCCGGCCTACGACGGCGTGCAGGTGCGCATCGACAAGAAGACCGGCGAGCTCCAGATGAAGAGCCCGGCGGTGATGAAGGGCTACTACAAGGAGCCCGAGATGACCAAGGAGGCCTTCACCGAGGACGGCTGGCTGCGCACCGGCGACAAGGCCGCGCATGACGACCGCAAGTGCCTGAAGATCACCGGCCGCGTCAAGGACCTGTTCAAGACCAGCAAGGGCAAGTACGTCGCTCCGGCGCCGATCGAGGACAAGCTGGTGATGCACAGCGCGGTGGAAGCCTGCGCCGTGGTGGGCGCCAATATGGGCCAGCCGATCGGCCTGGGCATGCTGGGCCCCGACGCCGCCAAGAAGCTCGCCGACCCCGCCGAGCGCCAGGCCCTGGCCGACTCGCTGGCCGAACACCTGGCCAGCATCAACGCCAAGCTCGACCCGCACGAGCAGATGGACTGCCTGGTGCTGTTCAAGGAAGCCTGGACGGTGGACAACGGCTTCATCACGCCGACCTTTAAGGTCAAGCGCAACGAGATCGACAAGGTCTACGGCCCGAAGTACGAGCAGTGGGCCGACAGCCGCCAGAAGGTCATTCTGGTGGACTGAGTGCGGACCGAGAACAGTCCTGAGGACTGTTCGACGCCGCACGAAGGACGGCGGCCGTCTCGCGGCCGCCGGCTGACCCGCCCGAGTCGGCGCAGCCGCTCGGGGGGGGGGGTTCTACAAATCCATCCAGCCGGAAGCGCGCGCGCCATCTTTGCCGCCGCGCTTGGCCTCGTACATGGCCTTGTCGGCCGCCTCGTACACCGCGTGGCGGTTGGCCTGGGTGCCGCTGGGCAGGGTGACGATGCCGATCGAGGCGGTCAGCTTGCGCGTGCTGCCGTCGGGCAGCGGCAGGGGCTGCTCGTGCAGGGCGCGGCGCACCTGGGCCGCCACCTGCAGCGCGCCGGCCGCGTCGGTGCTGGGCAGCACCACCCCGAACTCCTCGCCGCCCATGCGCGCCAGCTTGTCGGTGGTCCGCAAGCGCTGGCGCAGCAGCTTGACGACATGGCGCAGCGCCGCATCGCCCACGCCGTGGCCGAGCTGGTCGTTCAGGGCCTTGAAGTCGTCCAGGTCGATCAGCATGAAGCTCAGCACCGAGCCGCCACGGTGCAGGCGCGCCAGCTCGGCGCTCATGATCTGGTCAAGCCGGCGCCGGTTGCGGCAGCCGGTGAGCGGGTCGCGCGTGGCCAGGCGGTGCAGTTCCTTGTGCGCGCGCTCGTGCGCCGCCAGCACATAGCCGAAGCCCACGCCCAGCACGGCCAGCATCAGCAGCAGCATGGACAGGCCCTGCCCGAGTGGCGCGAAGAGCTGGCCGGCCAGGTTCTGGTAGTCCTGCGGGAACATCAGCGCGTCCAGCGCGCGCCAGCACAGCACCAGTTCCAGCGCCACCAGGGCCAGGCCGATGGAGCGCAGCGCCGAGCCCACGCCCCAGCCGCGCCGCAGCACCGTCACCACCAGGGGCAGCAGAAAAGAAGCAGCCGCTGCGGTGGTGAGGGCGATGCGCTTGGACTGCGGCAGGCCCAGCGACAGCAGCACCACCGCCGCGTACAGGACGAAGGCCCCGACCACGACGCGCCAGCGCGGCGCGATGTCCAGCAGCTGCAGCACCGTCCAGACCATGGCCAGCAGGCCCAGGCCCAGGATGGCGTTGCTGGCCAGCACCAGCAGCCACTCGGGCAGCTGGCGGCGCAGCGCGAACAGCGCCGCCGAGGCCAGCAGGGCCGCGCAGACGCCGATCCAGCTCAGGGTCTCGCGGCGCGGCAGGCTGCACCAGCCCGACAGCGCGATCTGCAGCACCATCAGGCCGAAGCCGCCCACCATGGCCAGCGTCAGCGTGGGCACATGGATGGCGGGCCAGTCCATCAAGTGGAGGGCTGCGTCGAACCGAGTTGCAGGGGGCCGTTGACCTGGGCCAGCTTGATGCGTGCGGCCAGGGCCGCGCCCTCGAAATCGGCCTCGATGCGCGCCTGCGCCTCCTCGTCCTCGGCCTGGGCTTCGGTGATGCCCACCGCGCGGTTGCGGCCGCGGTGCTTGGCCGCGTACAGCGCCAGGTCGGCCCAGTTGACGGCGCGCTCCCAGTGCAGACTCAGACCGGCCGGCGGCAGCGGGAAGCAGACGAAGCCGATCGAGATCGTGACCCGCAATTGCTGCTCGGCGCCGATGGAGACCGGCGCGTCGGCCACGGCGATCAGCAGACGGTCGGCGAGCAGCTGCACATGCGCGGGCTTGAGCGAGGGCGCCATGATGAGGAACTCCTCGCCGCCCCAGCGCACCAGCAGATCGCCTTCGCGGAGGGTGCGCTGCAGGCGCTTGGCGATGGCCTGGATGACCTGGTCGCCGGCGCCATGGCCATGCCCGTCGTTGATGCGCTTGAAGTGGTCGATGTCCAGCATCAGCAAGCCACCGGTCAGCGGCTCGGCACCGCGCGCCTGCATGGCGGCCAGGAAGTGGCGGCGGTTGGCCAGCTGCGTCAGCGGGTCGCGCTCGCTCAGCACCTGCAGCAGCGCCTGGTTGGCGCGCAGGCGCAGATGGGCCTTACGCATGCGCGCCAGCGCCAGCACGGCGATGACGGCGCACAGACCGAGCAGCACCGCGCCGATGCCGGTGACCTTGCGCGCCATGCTCTGGTTGGCCAGGGTCTGGTCCTGCACGGCGCGCTCGCGCCGCAGCAGCTCGACCTTGGCCTTCTGCTGGTCGGCGTCGTACTTGGCACGCAGCTCGGCCAGCACGGCCTCGCGGGCGCGCTGCTGCACGTCCAGCGTCAGCCGGCGTTCGGCGTGGTAATGCGCCAGCGCCTCCTTGGCCAGGCCCACGGCGGTCCAGGCCTCGCCCAGCTCGCGCAGTTCCTCGGCGCGGCTGCGGGTGTCGTCCTCTCCCACCGGCATCTGCTCCAGCAGGGCGATCTGCGCGCGCGCGGCATCGAAGGCGCGCAACTTGACCAGCGCCACCGCCAGGTTGTGGCGCGCGGTGCGCAGGGCGCGCGGCTCGCCGAAGCGCTGCAGCAGGGGCAGGGCCGCCTCGGCGAGCTGGCGCGCCTGCTCGGGCTGGTCGGCATGCAGGTAAAAGTCGGCCAGCGCGGCCTGCAGCAGCGCGTGGGTGCGCGGCAGGTCGGCCTGGCGCGCCAGGGCCAGCGCCTCTTCCAGGGCCTTGCGCTGAGTCTCGCGGTCGTTGCGGCGAACCGCCAGCGCGGCTTCATAGCTCTTCACGGCCGCCAGGGTGCGCGGCGTCTGCGCGGCCTGGCGCAAGGCATCGGTCAGCGCGCGGCGCGCCAGTTCGGGTTGCTCCAGCAGCTCGTGCAGATCGGCCGCCTCAGCAAGGTCGCGCGCGGCGGTCTCGTCGTCCTGGCCGGCCCGGCTCAGCGCCAGCGCGGCCGTGACGGCCTGCAGGGCCGGGCTGAGCTGCCCCGCCCGCTTGAGGGTGCGCGCGAGCAGACGCTGAGCGTCGTGCAGCGGGCGGAAGTCGCAGCTCAGCGGCCCTTCGGCCGGGCCCTTCCAGTCCTTGCAGGCCGGCTCCAGTTCGGCAATGACCTGGCCGGCGGCCTGCGCAGCCTCCGCATTGCGCCCCTGGCGCTCATGCACCAGGCCCTGCACGAGGCGCTGGCGCGCCTGCTGCGGGTTCTGGCGGGCCCATTGCAGCGCGGGCTCCAGCTCGCCTTGCAGCACAGCGACGCGTGCCCGCACATAGGCGGTGGCGTCCGCCTGGGTGGGCTCCAGCTGCTTGAGCTCGCCCAGCACCTGCTGCGGGTGGTCGTAGGCCCTGGCCAGCAGCTCGGCCAGGCGGCGCTCGGTGGCGGCGTCCGACGGCGTCGCCTGAGCGGACGACAGAGCACCCAGGCTCACCCAGGCCGCCAGGGCAACGAGGGCTTGCGGGGCCAACTGCAGCGCGCGCCGCAGCCAAGCCGTGCGAAAGAGGCCGCTCATGGCGCACCTCCGGGCATCGGGCCAGGTGTCACCTGCAGCTCCAGGCTGCCGCGCTCGCGCGCCTGATTGAGCTCACCGAGGTCTTGCATCAGTTCGGCCACGCTGGTGGCGCGCGACACCGTCAGGCCCCAGGCCTGGTTGCGGCCGTGGCCCTTGGCCTGGTACATCAGGGCATCGACGACGTCGATGGCACGCTCCCAATCCGGGGTCGCGCTGCCGCCGGGCAGCGGGAAGCTGGCGTAGCCCACCGAGCCAGTGATGTGCACCGACTGCCCTTGTGGCAGGGCCACCGGGGTGCCGCCGATCTCTCGCAGCATGCGCAGGGCCAGCGCATAGGTCAGCGCGGGCTCGCGCGTGCCCACCAGCACCAGGAATTCCTCGCCGCCCCAGCGCACCACGATGTCCTGCTCGCGCACGGCAGCGCGCAGGCGCTGCGCCACCGCCACCAGCACGGCGTCGCCCCCGGCGTGGCCGTAGCTGTCGTTGATGCGCTTGAAGTGGTCGATGTCGATCAGGAACAGGCTGGCCTGCAGTTTGTCTTCGAGCTGGTGCTTGAGCACCTCGCGCTGGAAGAAGCGGCGATTGGCCAGGCCGGTGAGCGGGTCGCGTTCGCTGCGCACCGCCAGCTCCTCGTTGGAGCGCGCCAACTCGCGGTTGGTCTGGCGCATGCGCTTGAAAATCATTGCCAGCAGCACCATGGCCGCCAGACCACTGGCCATCAGCAGGCCCCATTGCAGCAGCTGCAGATTGCGCGCCTTGATCTGCTCGCCCTGCAGCACCGTCTGTTGACCCAGCAGCTGGGCTTCGCGCTCGCGGCGCTCGGCATCGAACTGCTCCTGGGCTTCGAGCACGCGCTTGCGCTGGTCGGCACGCGAGAGCGTGTCGGCGATGCGGCGGTGCTCCTCGAAGGCCTGCATGGCGCCGGCGAAGTCGCCCGCGCGCTCCAGGTACTGGCCGAGCTCCTCCCAGCCCTCGGATACGCTGGTGGTGGCGCCCTTCTGGCGCTCGGTGGCGATGGCCTTGAGCACATCGGCCTTGCCCTCGGCCACGCGCTTGAGGCCAATCTTGGCCAGGCCCATGTTGTGCATGGCAAGCAGCTCGGTGCTCTCGTCCTTCAGCCGCTGCGCCAGCGGCAGGCATTCCTGCGCCAGCGCCAAGGCGCGGTGGTAGTCACCCGCGCGCAGGTAGCTGTCGGCCAGATTGCCCAGAAGCAGCGCCTGCAGGCTCTCGTCGCCCGCCAGGCGCGCGTGGTGCAGCGACTGCTCATAGGCGCGCCGCGAGGGCATGGCGTCGGCATCTTCCGAGAGCACCAGGCCCAGGGTCAGCTGCGCCTCGGCCTGCACGTCGTGGTCGTCCGGCACGCTCTCGGCCACCTGCTGGGCTTCCTTGGCCGCCTCCACCGCCTTGTCATGCTGACCGGCCCGGTAGTAGGTGTAGGACAGCGCGGCCAGCGCCGACACATGGCGCCAGACCTCGGCGGACTGTGCGCCCAGGCGTACCACGTCCAGGCGCAGCAGCAGGGCCTCGTCGATGTGGCCGGTCTCTTCCAGCACATTGGCGCGGATGCGGCGTTCGCGGTAGCGCCATTTCAGCGGCAGCTCGCCCAGGGATTCGGGCTTGAGCGAGTCGATCTCCTGCTGGGCCAGTTGCAGATGGCCGGAGCGGATGTGGAACACCGTCCAGGCCAACGCCCAGGCGGTTTCGCCCAGCACGCGCTGGCGCGTCTCGGTGGAGCGGCGCCAGGGGGCGAACTCGTGCTCCAGCCCTTCGAGCGCGGCCCGCTGCTTCTCACCGGCGTAATGGGTCGAGAGCAGAAAGAGCAGGTCGAACTGCTCGTCGCTGGTTTCGCGCGCCTGGCGGCGCAGTTGCGCCACCAGCTCGGGCAGGCGCGGGCGCTGGGCCTGCGGCAGGCGCTCGAGCTTGGTGATTTCCGGCCGCAAGGCCTCCTGCGCGCACGCGGGCTGCGGCACAACGCCGAGCAGGGCCAGGGACAGCGAGCAAAGGGCGAGTACGCGCATGGGTGGCCCGCATCCTAGGGCCAGCTCCCCGCGCCGCCATTGGGGGAGAGCCGCAAAGTTCTCACACTTCGTTGCAATTCATGCAGCCGCACGCTGCACCGCCTCGACCAGCATGGGGTGCAAGGCCGCAGGGAGGTCATGGCCCCAGCCGGGGATCTCGGTCAGCTGCGCCTGCGGCAGCGCCTTGGCCAGCGCACGGCCGTGGGCGATGGGCAGCAGCGGGTCGGCCAGGCCGTGCAGCACCTGCACGGGGCGCTGGAGCTGGCGCAGCCAGGGGCGGCGGTCGCCGTCGGCGGCAATGGCGATGAGCTGGCGCGCCGTGGCCTGCGGGCGGAAGGAGCGCGCCAGGTTGTGCGCCACGCGTGCGCGCAGCTCGGCCGGGTCGCTCGGGTAGGCCGGGCTGCCGATGGCCTGGAAGAAGCGCTCGCCATAGGCCTGGTAGCCCGCACGGTCGGGCCGGCTGAGCAGCAGGCGCAGCACATCGGCGCGCGGCGGGGGCAGCAGGCGGCCACCCGGGCTCGTCATCCACAGGTTCAGGCCGCGCACCCGCTGCGGGTGGCGCCGGGCCAGGTGCTGGGCCACCATGCCGCCCATGGAGATGCCCGCCACCTGGGCGGCCTCCAGCCCCAGGGCGGCGATCAGACCCGCGGCATCGTCGGCCAGCTCGGCCAGCGTGTAGGGCGGCTGCAGCGGCAAATGGAAGGCGTGACGCCAGAAGGCCTGGGCCAGCCGCGGCCGGCCCAGGTGGTCGCAGCTGGAGGAAAGGCCGATGTCGCGGTGGTCGTAGCGGATGACGCGAAAGCCCGCCGCGGCCAGCTGCTGCACCAGCTCGATGGGCCAGCTCGTCAGCTGCAGGCCCAGGCCCATGATGAGCAGCAGCGGCTCACCCTGGGCCGGGCCGTCCAGGGCCACGGCGAGCTCCTGCGCGCCGACGCGGATGCGGCGCTCCTCGCTCACCGCGTCACTTGCTCGGGTAGAACCAACGCTTCGCCCCCTGCGGATTGAAGGGCTGCCAGTTCATCGGCGGCTGCGCCAGGCGGTCGGCCACGGCGTACAGCGCCAGCGGGTTCATGCCCAGGCCCAGGTGGCTGGCATGCACCTCGATGTTCTCCACCTGCGGCGCGGGCTCGTTGACGCTGCAGCGCCAGCTGACCACGCCGTCACTGCGCGAATAAATCGAGGTGGTGGGCACCGGCGGCGCTTCCTTCAGGCCTTCCAGCACCTCCTCGTCATGGCTGTCGTGGCCACTCACCAGCTCGAAGAAGCGCCAGGCGTGCGTGGCACGCGGGTGGCCGGCGAAGGGGGTGCCCAGGGTGATGACGTTGCGCACCCACTCGGGGTGGCGCTTGGCCAGCTCGCGGGCGTAGATGCCGCCCAGGCTCCAGCCCAGCAGGCTGGCCTTGCGGCCGCTGCTCTCGAACACGCGCTGCAGATCGGCCTCGGCCTGCTCGATCACACCCGGGCGCGGGCCGAAGTTGAAGCCCTGGCGCCAGGGGTGGGTTTCGTAGCCCAGGCTGTCCAGCCACAGGCGCAGCGGCGCGGTGCTGATGTCGTTCGCCCCGAGGCCGGGGAACACCACCACCGGATGGCCATCGCCCTTGGGCCAGCGGCGCAGCCAGGGGCTGGCGGCGATCAGGGCCGCGAACTCCCAGGGGGCGCGGCCTTCGAGCATCAGGAGCAGGGTGTGAGGGGGTTCGTGCGCATCGGCGGGCGCAGGGGCGGCGCGCGACGGCAGGCGACGCGGGCGCGGAATCTTGTTCAGCATGCCGCAAGCGTAAGCGGCTGTTGCCGCAGGCGGCAGCGGCCTTTCCCGATGACCCTGCCTAGCGCGACGTCAGCCTGATGTCAGGATTCCGCCGCCAGCTCGATGAACTGCTCGACTGCCGCCGCCATCTGGGTGGCCAGGGCGTCGATGTCGGGCAGCGCCTCGCCGCAGGCAATGAGGCCCACCTCCAGGTGCTTCTCATAGGTCTGCACCGTGATGTTGAGCGCAATGCCGTGCACCACGATCGAGGCCGGCGCATTGCTGAGCATGCGTGCCCCCGCCAGGTAGAGCGGCACGCCCGGCCCCGGCACGTTGCTGATGACCAGGTTCACCAAGGGCGGCACCTTCTCGGCCACGCCGCCCCAGGCCTTGGCGGCGAGCGGCAGCAGCCAGGGCAGGCCGATGGAGGGGAAGTCCAGCGGCATCAGGCTCTTCAAGGAACCCAGGCCGGCCTTCATCGAGCCGCTGGCGGCCTGGATGTGCTTGAAGCGCTTGGCCGGGTCGGCGATGTGCGTACCCAGGCTCAACGCGCTCATCGTCACCTGGTTGTTGGCGCGCGTGTCGCCACTCTCGCGCATGGACACCGGCACGGCGGCAATCAGCGGCTTGCGCGGCAGCTCGCCCTCGGCCTTGAGGAACTCGCGCAGCGCCGTGCTGCACAGCCACAGCACGGCGTCGTTCAGGCTCGCCCCCAGCGCCTTGCGCGCCGCCTGCAGCGGCATCAGCGGCAGGCTCAAGGAGGCAAAGCTGCGCGTGGCGGTGACCGGCACGTTGAAGCGCGTGCGCGGCGCCAGGTTCAGCATGCCGTGGCTGCGCGGCGCCTTCTCACCCTTCAGGCGTGCCCACACGCCCTTGGCGGTCTGGCCCAGCCAATCACCCGCAGCGCTGCCGGCCAGGCTGGAGAGCGTGCCGGCCTTGCCGGGCAGGCTGCGCGCCAGCTCGAACCACTGGCGCGCCTGCAGGGTCAGGGCGCTGCGCAGCAGGTCCACCTCGCCATGTGCGGCCGAGCGCTTGCCGCGCGGCGGCAGCGCCGGCAGCTCGCGCGGCTGCGGCGTCAGGTCCAGCAGCACCTGGGCCAGGGCCACCGCGGCCTGGCCGTCCACCGCCGCGTGGTGCAGCTGGGTGTAGAGGGCGACGCGCTTGCGCCCATTGGCCGCGGGCGCCAGCCCCTCGAAGACATGGAAGCGCCACAGCGGCCGGTCGCGCGGCAGCAGCTGGCAATGCAGAGCGGCCACCTGGGCATGCAGCTCGGGCAGGTCGGCATCCGGCCCGAGCTGGTGCTGCAGCACATGCACGCGCAAGTCCGGCTCAGCCGGCTCCCAGATCGGGTTGCTGAAGTTCAGCGGCAGCTCGGCCAGGCGGCGGCGCAGCGCACCGGCGTAGGGCAGGCGCGCCTTGAGATGCTTGCGCAGCGCGTTCACCCAGTGGCCGCGAAAGCCGGCCGGCAGCTCGAACAGGTGCAGGGCGCCCACATGCATGGGCATCTCGGGGGTTTCGAGGTGCAGGAACAGGGCGTCGAGACCGGGCAACTGGCGCATGGCGGATCCCTCAGGGTGGGCCCGCAGATCATAGGCAGCGCACCCTGCCCGCCGACTCCGCCCAAGGGGCCGAGTTGCCCGAAAGGCACAAGGGGCGCTACGGCGCCCCTTGTCTCATCAAGCCGCCGCCTGGTAGCCCCTGGGCACCGCGCCCAAGAGCTTGCGCGTGTACTCCTGGCGCGGGTTGGCCATCAGCTCCTGCACCGGCGCCTGCTCCACCACGTCGCCGTGCTGCATCACCAGCACCTCGTCGCTGATGAACTTCACCACCGCGAGGTCGTGGCTGATGAAGATGTAGGAGAGGCCCAGCTCGTCCTGCAAGTCCTTCAGCAGGTTCAGCACCTGGGCCTGCACCGAGACATCGAGGGCCGACACGGCCTCGTCCAGCACCAGCACCTCAGGGTTCAGGGTCAGGCAGCGCGCGATGGCGATGCGCTGGCGCTGGCCGCCGGAGAACTCGTGCGGGTACTTGTGCAGCGCGGCCTCGGGCAGGCCGACCTTCTGGATCAGCGCGGTGGCGCGGGCCAGGCGCTCGGCGTGGTCCTTGCCGATACCGTGGATCTCCATCGGCTCCACCAGGGTCTGGCCGATGGTGAAGCGCGGGTTCAGGGACGCATAGGGGTTCTGGAACACCACCTGGATGCGGCGGCGCATCTTCTGCCAGTCCGGCCCACTCATCTTCAGCAGGTCCTGGCCATCGAACAGCACCTCGCCGCCGGTCGGCTCGTGCAGGCGCAGCAGGGTCAGGCCCATGGTGGTCTTGCCCGAACCGGACTCGCCCACCACGCCCAGGGTGTGGCCTTTCTTCAGCTCGAAGTCCACGCCCTTGACGGCCTTGAACTCCTTCTTGCCAAACAGGCCTTCCTTGAACCAGAAGCTCTTCTTCAGGCCCTTGGCCCTCAGCACCACGGGGGCGTTCGGGTCCTTGGCCTTGCCATGCTGCTGCGCGGCCTTGCCGGCGATGTGGTCGTCGATGACCATCAGGCGCGCCGGGTTCTCCGTCAGGCTGGGGCGGCAGGCCAGCAGGGCCTTGGTGTAGCTGTCCTGCGGGTTGGAAAAGATCTGCGCCACCGGCGCCTTCTCGCGCACCTCGCCATGGCGCATCACCACCACATGGTCGCTGATCTCCCCCACCACGCCGAGGTCGTGGCTGATGAAGAGCAGGCCCATCTTGTGCTTTTCCTTGAGCTTGGCCATCAGCTCCAGCACCTGGCGCTGGATGGTCACGTCCAGGGCGGTGGTGGGCTCGTCGGCAATCAGCAGCTTGGGCTCGCAGGCCAGGGCCATGGCGATCATCACGCGCTGCTGCTGGCCGCCGCTCATCTCGTGCGGGTAGGCCTGCAGGCGGCGCTTGGGCTCGGGTATGCCCACCTCGTGCAACAACTCCTCCGCGCGCACCCAGGCCTGGCGGGGGCTCATGCCCATGTGCTTGATCAGAGGCTCGCAGAGCTGCTGGCCGACGGTGAACACCGGGTTCAGCGAACTCATCGGGTCCTGGAAGACGCAGGCGATCTCCTTGCCGCGGATGGCCTGCAGCTCGCGCAGACCGGTGTGCAGCAGGTCCTTGCCCTGGAACAGGATGCGGCCCTCGCGTTCGGCGTTCTCGGGCAGCAGGTTCAGGATGGACATGGCCGTGACCGACTTGCCCGAACCCGACTCGCCCACCAGGGCCACGGTGCTGTTCTCGGGCACATCGAAGCTGATGCCCTTGACCGCCAGCTGGCGCTGCATCTCGCCGCCCTGCTTGCCCATGCGGAAGGCGACCTTGAGGTCTTGAATGCTCAACAACATTTCAGTTCTCCAGGGAGCCAAAGAAGCTCCCGTGCCCGCAGGACTTCATCCCATCAAGTGCCACCGCGGAACCGGCTTTGCCGGGCCGCTGGTGGCGCCCCCTTGAGGGGGAGGCGCCGCAGGCGCTTCGGGGGTGATTCATTCCAGACCGCGCAGCTTGGGATCGAGCGCATCACGCAGCGCATCCGTGAACAAGGCGAATGCCGTCACAAACAGCGCCATGAAGGTCGTCACCGCCGCCAGTTGCCACCAGTAGCCCAGGATCAGCTCGCTCTGCGCCTCCGAGAGCATCGTGCCCCAGCTGACCTGGTCCACCGAAACGCCCAGACCCAGGTAGCTCAGGATCACCTCGTATTTGATGAAGCTCACCACATGCAGCGAGAGCTGCACCAGCGCCACGTGCGAGACGTTGGGCAGGATGTGCTTGAACATGCGCGAGGAGGTCGAGGCACCGATCGCCTCGGCGGCGCGCACGTACTCGCGCTGGCGGTGCTTCATGAACTCGGCGCGGATCAGGCGGTAGATGCCGGTCCAGCCCGTCAGGCCCAGGATCATCACGACCGACAGCACGCCGCGGCCGAAGATCACCGCGAAGGCGAAGATCAGCAGGATGCTGGGGATGGCGGTGAAGACGTTGTAGACCCACTCCAGCAGGTCACCCACCTTGCCGCCGAAGAAGCCACTGAGCGCGCCCAGCAGGGTGCCGATCAGCGTGGCCAGCGTGGCGGCCAGCAGGCCGACGACGATGGACACCTCGGCGCCGCGGATCACCTTTTGCAGGATGTCGCGGCCCAGGCGGTCGCCGCCCAGGATCAGGGTCTCGGCCTTGACGGCCTCGACGGTCTTGTACTTCTTGGCCGCCTCTTCCCATTCCTTGTACTTGGGCGCCAGCGGGTCGATGTCCGAGATGTCGACGTTCGGGCCGGTGGGCACGGCAATCGCGCCCACGGCCTCGGCGGGCTTCGGGCCGACGAAATGCGGCGGTGCGTTGGGCACGCCCACCTCGTCCTGCCAGTTGGCGGCCACCACATTGGCCAGGGTCAGCGCCACCAGGGCCATGAAGGCGGCCACGATGTAGAGGCTGACCATGCCGACGCGGTCGGCCTTCAGGCGCTTCCAGGCCGCGGCCCAGACGCCCTGCGAGCGCGCCGAGCCGGTGGGGTTCGGAGAGTTGTTGATCACGGCCGTATTCACTTCAGCACCACCCGTGGATCGACGAGCTTGTAGAGGATGTCCGTCACCAAATTGACGACCATGGTGATGACCGACAGGTAGATAGCGAAGGCCTGGATGACCGGGTAGTCGGAGCGGTTCACCGCCAGCACGATCTCGCGGCCCAGGCCGGGAATCGAGAAGAACACCTCGAGCAGGAAGGAGCCCACGAACACCCCCGGCAGCAGCACCGAGATGTTGGTCATGATGGGGATCAGCGCGTTGCGCAGCACATGCTTGAAGAGGATGGTCTTCTCGTCCAGGCCCTTGGCGCGTGCGGTGCGCACGTAGTCGTGGCCGATCTCATCCAGGAAGAAGCTGCGGTACAGGCGCGTCTGCGGCGCCAGCGCCACGAACACCGCCAGCAGCACCGGCAGCGGCGCGTAGACGGTCAGATTGGTCCAGAAGGAATCCGTCCAGCCCTGCACCGGGAACAGGCCCAGACGGAAGGCGAACAGGTACTGGCCGACGATCACGTAGACCAGCAGCGAGATCGACACCATCACGGTGGTGACGATCATGACCGAGCGGTCGATCAGGCTGCCGCGCACATAGGCCACGGCCATGGCGAAGGGCACGGCCAGCAGCACTTCAAGGAACAGCAGCGGCACCATCACCGTCAGCGTGGCCGGCATGCGGCTGGCGAACAGGCTGGACACCGCCTCGTTGGTGGCCCAGCTCTTGCCCCAGTTGAAGGTAGCGATCTGCTTGATGAAGATCCACAGCTGTTCCCAGACCGGCTTGTTCAAGCCCAGCTGGTCGCGGATCGCGTCGATCTGCTCTTGCGTGGCCGACAGGCCGCCGAGGATTTCGGCCGGATCGCTGCCAAACCACTTGAACAGGAAGAACACCAGCAGCACGACACCCAGCAGCGTGGGGACCATTTGCCACAGGCGTCGGATCAGATAAGCCGTCATGGGGCGGCCCCTTCTTCGAACGTCTAAGCCATAAAACGAACCCCGCCGAGGGGCGGGGTGGAGGGCCGCACCCGCAGGTCCGGCCGGCGCGCAGTCTAGGCGAAAGCCCTAGGCGGCCGGGCTGGGGTAAGTCTGGGTGGCAGAGGTCATGGCGCGGGTATGCCGGGGTGCAAACCCTGCCCTGGTCTCCCTACACTCCGCGCCCTGCGCGCCGCAGCCCCTCCCGGGCCTGCGGCGCATCTGCTTGGGTCTGGAGAGTGGTGTGTTCAAGGTTGTGACGGCGACCGCCGGCAAAAAGGTCATGGTGGCGGCGGCTTTTGCGCTGGCCGCGCTCGGTGTTCAGGCGCAGGGCTCGGCGCCCGAAAAGGTGTTCCGCTACTCCTTCCGTGTGGCCGAGACCGGCTTCGACCCGGCCCAGGTCACCGACCTGTATTCGCGCACCCTTACCGCCGGCATCTTCGACGCGCCGCTGCGCTACGCCCATCTCGCGCGCCCGTTCAAGCTCGAACCCTCGGGTTGCGAGCTGCCCGAGGTGTCGGAGGACTTCAGGACCCTGACCTTCACGGTGCGCCCGGGCCTGTTCTTCGCGCCCGACCCGGCCTTCAAGGGCGTCAAGCGCGAGCTGGTGGCGGCCGACTACGTCTACTCCATCAAGCGCCACTACGACCCCAAGAACAAGAGCGGCAACCTCTACATCCTGGAGAACGCCGGCATCCTGGGGTTGGACAAGCTGCGCCAGGAGGCGCTCAAGGGCAAGCCCTTCGACTACGACCGCGAGGTCGAAGGCCTGCGGGTGCTGGACAAGTACCGCTGGCAGATCCGCATGAAGGTGGGCGACCCGCGCTTCATGCACAACCTGGCTGACCCCTTCGTCGGCGCGGTGGCGCGCGAGGTCGTCGAGTTCTACGGCGACAAGATCATGGAGCACCCGGTGGGTACCGCGGCCTTCATGCTGAAGAACGACGAGTGGCGCCGCAGCAGCAAGATCGTGCTGGTGAAGAACCCGCATTTCCGCGAGGAGTTCTACAACGAGGAAGCGCCGGCGGACCGGCCCGACCTGCAGGCCATGGCCGCCAAGCTCAAGGGCCGGCGCCTGCCGATGATCGACCGCGTCGAGTTCAGCATCATTGAAGAGAACCAGCCGCGCTGGCTCGCCTTCATGAAGGCCGAAGCCGACATGGTCGAAGAAGTGCCGGCCGAATTCGCCTCCATCGCCATGCCCAACGGCCAGCTGGCCCCGAACCTGGCCAAGCGCGGCGTGCAGATGAACCGCTACGCGCGCGCCGACGTGGCGGTGAGCTTCTTCAACATGGAGCACCCGATGGTGGGCGGCACCGAGCCGCACAAGGTGGCGCTGCGCCGCGCCATCTCCTTGGGCGTGGACCTGGACAAGGAAGTGCGGCTGGCGCGCCGCGGCCAGGCCATCCCGGCGCAGGGCCTGCTGGCGCCCAACACCTATGGCTACTCACCCGCCTTCAAGAGCGAGATGAGCGAGTTCAACCGCGCCAAGGCCAAGGGTCTGCTGGACCTGCACGGCTATGTGGACAAGGACGGCGACGGCTGGCGCGACAACCCCGACGGCAGCCCGCTGGTGCTGGAGTACGCGACCCAGCCCGACGGCCAGAACCGTGCCCTGGCCGAGCTCTGGCAGAAGAACATGGACGCGCTCAAGATCCGCATCCAGTTCAAGCTGGCCAAGTGGCCCGAGCAGCTCAAGGCCAGCCGCGCCGGCAAGCTGATGATGTGGGGCGTGGGCTGGAGCGCCAGCGTGCCCGACGGCGACGCCTTCCTGACCCTGGGCTACGGCAAGAACAAGGGCCAGAGCAACCATGCGCGCTTCGACCTGCCCGCCTACAACGCCCTCTACGAGCAGCAGCGCGCCCTGCCCGACGGCCCCGAGCGCCTGGCGGTGATGGAGAAGCTCAACCGCATGGCCGTGGCCTACATGCCCTACAAGGTGCATGTGCACCGCATCTTCACGGACATGGCGCACCCCTGGGTCAGCGGCCTGGAGCGCAACATCTTCCGGCGCGACTTCTGGCAGTACCTGGACATCGACGTCGAGGCCCAGCGCAAGGCCCGCGAGCAGTGAAGCGCGTGCTGGCCACGCTGGCGGCCGCGCTGTCGCTGGCAGCCGGCGCCCAGCCTCAGAAGACCCTGCGCATCACGCTGCGCGTGGCCGAAACCGGCTTTGACCCGGCCAAGGTCACCGACTTCTACTCGCGCAGCATCCTGGCGCACATCCTCGAAGCGCCCTACGGCTACGACCCGCTGGCCACGCCCTACCGCATCGTGCCGCTCACCGCGGCGGCCCTGCCCGAGGTCAGTGCGGATCAAAAGACCTGGACGGTGCGCCTGCGCCCCGGCATCCACTTCGCCGCCGACCCGGCCTTTGGCGGCCAGCCGCGCGAGCTGGTGGCCGCGGACTACGTCTACAGCATCAAGCGCTTTGCCGACCCGGCCGTCAACAGCCCGGGTTGGAAGGATGTCGAGGCGCTCGGCCTGGCGGGCCTGAAGGCCTACCGCGCGCAGCTGCTGCAAAGCAAGGCACGCTTTGACTACGCCCAGCCCATCGCCGGCCTGCAGGCGCTTGACCGCCACACCCTGCGCTTCCAGCTGGAGCGTCCCAACCCGCGCTTCTTGTTTGCGCTGGCCAGCGGCGACATCTTCGGCGCCGTGGCGCGCGAGGTCGTCGAGGCCCATGCCGACGACACCATGGCGCATCCGGTGGGCACCGGGCCCTTCGTGCTGAAGGCATGGAAGCGCAGCGCGCGCCTGGTGCTGGAGCGCAACCCCGGCTACCGCGAGCGCTACTACGAGGCCCAGCCGGCGGCCGAGGACGCAGCCGGCCAGGCCATCCTGGCGCAGCTGCAGGGCCGCCGCCTGCCGATGGTGGACCGCGTCGAGGTCGCCGTCATTGAGGAGACGCAGCCGCGCTGGCTGAGCTTTCTGCAGGGCGACTTCGACATCGTCTCCGTGCCCGAGGAGTTCGTGCCCCTGGCCCTGCCGCACGGGCGCCTGGCACCCAATCTGGCCCGGCAGGGCATGCAGCTGCACCGCAGCCTGGGTGCCGAGACCCTGCTGCTCGTCTTCAACATGGACGACCCGCTGGTGGGCGGCCTGAACCCGCAGGGCGTGGCGCTGCGCCGCGCCATCGGCCTGGGGACCGACCTGGCCACCGAATTCCGCGCCGTGCGCCGCGGCCAGGCCGTGCCCGCCCAGGGCTTCTACTTCCCGCACACCAGCGGCTTCGACCCTGGCTTCAAGAGCCTGCAGAGCGAGTACGACCCCGCCAAGGCCAAGGGCCTGCTGGACACCTACGGCTTTGCGGACCGCGACGGCGACGGCTGGCGCGAGGACCCGCAGGGCCAGCCGCTGGAGCTGGAGATGCTGACCCAACCCACCGCCTTCCAGCGCCAGCTCGACGAGGTGTTCCGCAAGGACCTGCAGGCCCTGGGTCTGCGCGTGCGCTTCCGGAGCGCGAAGTGGGCCGAGAACCTCAAGGCCAGCCGCAGCGGCGGCTTCCAGCTCTGGACCGTGACCGAGGCCGCCCACACGCCCGACGGCCTGGAGGCGCTGGCGATCTATCACGGCCCCCAGGCCGGCGGCAAGAACCTGGCGCGCTTCCAGCTGCCGGAGATGGACGCCCTGTTCGAGCAGATTGCCGTGCTGCCCGACGGCGAGCAGCGCGCCGCGCTGATGCGCCGCAGCGAGCGCCTGGCCGCCGCCCTGATGCCCTACAAGACCAAGGGCCGCCGCATCTACAACACGCTGACCGGCCCGCGCCTGGTCGGTTTCCGTTCCCCTGTTTTTCAGAACAACTGGTGGGACGTGGTGGACCTGAAAGATCCCTCATGAAACGCTTGCTGCTGGCCGGCCTGCTGGCCCTGTGCACCCTCGCCCAGGCCGAGGCGCCGAAGAAGACCCTGCGCTATGCCTTCCGCGTGGCGGAGACCGGATTCGACCCCGCGCGCATCAACGATCTGTACTCGCGCACCATCACGCCGCACATCTTCGAGTCGCTCGTCACCTACGACCACCTGGCGCGCCCGGCCAAGCTCAAGCCGCTCACGGCCGTCGAGCTGCCCACACCGAATGCCGACTTCACGGTGTGGACGGCGCGCATCCGCCCGGGCATCTACTTCAGCGCCGACCCCGCCTTCAAGGGCCAAAAGCGCGAACTGGTGGCGGCCGACTACGCCTACGCGCTGCGCCGCTTCGCCGACCCGCTGATCCCCAGCCCGGGCTGGACCAGCGTGGAGAGCTGGGGCATCCAGGGCCTGAAGGCCCTGCGCGAGCAAGCGCAGAAGGCCAAGCGCGGGCTCGACTACGAGCGCCCGATTCCGGGCCTGCAGGTGCTGGACCGCTACACCCTGCGCATCGCGCTGGACAAGCCCAACCCGCGCTTCCTGCAGGAGCTGGCGGGGGGCGATCTGTACGGCGCAGTGGCGCGCGAAGTCGTCGAGGCCTATGGCGACGACACCATGGCCCACCCGGTGGGCACCGGCCCCTTCGTGCTGACGGAGTGGAAGCGCGGCTCTCGCATCGTGCTGGAGCGCAACCCCGACTACCGCGAACGCTTCTACGACGCCGAGCCCAACGCCGACGACGCCGAGGGCCAGGCCCTGCTGCAGAAGTTCAAGGGGCGCCGCCTGCCGATGGTGGACCGGGTGGAGATCGCCATCATTGAAGAAAACCAGCCGCGCTGGCTGGCCTTCCTGAAGGGCGAGCACGACTTCATCGAGCGCGTGCCGGAGGACTTCATCAGCCTGGCCGCGCCGAACGGCAAGCTCGCGCCCAACCTCACCAAGCAGGGCATGCATCTGCACCGCACCCTCAACTCCGAGGTGTACTTCCAGATGTTCAACATGGACGACCCGGTGGTGGGTGGCTTTGCGCCCGAGAAGGTGGCGCTGCGCCGCGCCATCGGCCTCGGCATGGACCTGGAAGCCGAGATCCGCCTGGTGCGGCGCGGTCAGGCGATTCCGGCGCAGGGCTTCTACACCCCCAACACGGTGGGCTACGACCCGCTCCTCAAGACCGAAAACGGCGAGTTCAACCCCGCCAAGGCCAAGGGCCTGCTGGACCTGTACGGCTACACGGATCGCGACGGCGACGGCTGCCGCGACGCCCCCGACGGCGGCCCGCTGAAGCTGGAGATGAACACCACGCCCGAGGCCTTCCAGCGCCAGATCGACGAGCGCTTCGACAAGGACATGAAGCGCATCGGCTTGTGCGTGGCCTTCAAGGCCGCCAAATGGCCCGAGCAGCTCAAGGCTGCGCGCGCCGGCAAATACCAGATGTGGATGGTGGCCACCAGCGCCGACAAGCCCGACGGCCAAAGCAGCCTGGCGCGCTTCCACAGCGCGCAGGTGGGCGGCCAGAACATGAGCCGCTTCCGCCTGCCCGAGATGGACAGCCTGTACGAGCAGATCATCACCCTGCCCGAAGGCCCGGAGCGCCTGGCGCTGATGGCGCGCACTGTGCGGCTGGCGGTGGCCTACATGCCCATCAAGTTCAAGGGCCACCGCTTCCTCACCGACATCGAGCGCACGCAGATGAGCGGCTATCGCCGCCCGCTGTTCTGGCAGAACTGGTGGGAGTACGTGGACGTGGACCCCGCCGCGGCCGCACGATGACGGTTTTGTGGCACAGGGCGGGTGCTTGCGTCTCCTCAAGAAGGCGGAATTTGCCCTTCCAAGCCCCCCTGCCAAACGGCAAAATGCCCCGTTTTTGGGCATCATGCGCCCGCCGCGCAAGGCCGCGCGGTCTTGTCTTTCTGCCAGATCGGTTCCATGTCCCTGCTCTGCCTCGTCTGCACCACCCTGCCCCTGCTGGCCGCCAGCCCGGCGCCGGGTCAGGCCGTCGGTGCCTGGCAGGCACCCACGGTGAACGTGGCGGCAGCCGGCGGCGCGGCCTTCCGCGAGCTGGAGCGCGCGCCCGAGTTCTCGCTGGCCGAACTGGTGGCGGGCAATGCCGGCGACAGCCTGCTGGGCCAACTGGCCCTGCGCGGTGCCTGCGCCGTGCTGCAGGCGCGTGCCGAGGCCCATGTGATGGTGGAACGCATCTCCGGCCGGCCGGCGCTGTACCGGCTCAGCTTCCCCAAGGAGCCAGCCGCCGAGCAGTTGAGCGGCCCGGCCAAGAGCGCCTTCAGCGCCCAGGAATGCGCGCGCCAGCCGCGCGACTGACCCTCCCCTCCTTTCCCAAGGCTCCTTCATGAAGCTCGACCGCCGCCAGACCCTGGCCGCGGCGCTGCTGCCGCTGGCCGCCGCCAGCCGCGCGCAAGCGCCCGCCCGCCCCAAGGTCTTCCGCATGGCCTTCCAGATCGCCGAGACGGGCTTCGACCCGGCGCGCATCTCGGACATCTACTCGCGCATCGTCACCAGCCACATCTTCGAGGCCCTGTACGGCTACGACCCGCTGGCCCGGCCGGCGCGCCTGGTGCCGCGCATCGCCACCGCCCTGCCGGAGACGAATGCGGACTTCACCGTGCACCGCATCCAGATCCGCCGCGGCATCTACTTCCAGGACGACCCGGCCTTCAAGGGCGCCAAGCGCGAACTGGTGGCGCAGGACTTCATCTTTGCGCTGATGCGCTTCGCCGACCCCAAGACCACCAGCCCGATGTGGCCCTCGCTGGAGGAGCAGGGCATCGTCGGCCTGGCCGAGCTGCGCCGCCGCGCGCTGGAAAGCAAGCAGCCGTTCAATTACGACGCCCGCATCGAGGGCCTGCAGGCCCCGGACCGCTACACCCTGGTCTTCAAGCTAAAGGCCCCGCGCCCGCGCCTGGTGGAGATCCTGGCGCAGAACGACTTGTTCGGCGCCATGGCGCGCGAGGTCGTCGAAGCCTACGGCGACGAGATCCAGGCCCATCCGGTGGGCACCGGCCCCTACCGCCTAGCGCAGTGGCGCCGCTCCAGCCTGATCGTGCTGGAACGCAACCCCAGCTACCGCGAGGTCTACTACGAGACCGCCGCCACCGACCCCGAGGCGCTGCGCATCGCCGCGCACTTCAAGGGCAAGCGCCTGCCGCTGATCGACCGCGTCGAGATCAGCCCGATCGAGGAGTCGCAGCCGCGCTGGCTCAGCTTCCTGAACGGCGAGCACGATTTCATCGAGCGCATCCCGCCCGAGTTCATCGACGTCGCCCTGCCCGGCGGCAAGCTGGCCCCCAACCTGGCCAAGCGCGGCATGCAGCTCTACCGCCACCCGGCGGCCGATTGCGCCTTCACCTTCTTCAACATGGAAGACCCGCAGCTGGGCGGCTACGAGCCGCACCGCGTGGCGCTGCGCCGGGCCATCTCGCTGTGCCTCGACGTCGAGGCCGAGATCCGCCGCGTGCGGCGCGGCCAGGCGGTGGTGGCGCAATCCCTGGTGCTGCCCCACACCACCGGCTACGACCCGGCCTACAAGAGCGAGAACGGCGACTACGACCCCGCCAAGGCAAAGGCCCTGCTGGACCTGTACGGCTACAAGGACCGCGACGGCGACGGCTATCGCGAGCACCCGGACGGCTCGCCGCTGACGATCGAGATCGCCTCGCAGCCCGACTCGCTCTCGCGCCAGTTCGACGAGCTCTGGAACCGCAATCTGCGCGCCATCGGCCTGCGCCCCAAGTTCTTCCACGGTAAGTGGCCCGAGCAGCTCAAGCAGGCGCGCGCCGGCAAGCTGCAGCTGTGGATGCTGGGCAATACCGCCTCCTACCCCGACGGCATCGGCATGCTGCAGCGCCTGTACGGCCCGCAGGCCGGCCAGCAGAACTACTCACGCTTCAAGCTGGCCGCCTTTGACCGCCTGTACGAAAAGGCCCAGCTGCTGCCCGATGGCCCCGAGCGCGATGCCCTGTTCCACGAGGCCAAGCGCATCCAGGCCGCCTACATGCCGATGAAGGTGCATGTGCACCGCCTCATCAATGACATGGCTCAGCCCTGGGTCATCGGCTACCGCCGCCAGCTGTTCTGGGTGGACCTGTTCCAGAACCTGGACATCGACCTGGCCAAATTGCCCGCGTGAAGACCTTCGCGCTGTTCGCGCTCACCGCCCTGGCCGAGATCCTCGGCTGCTGGCTGCCCTACCGCGTGCTGCGCGAAGGCGCCAGCCCCGGGTGGCTGCTGCCCGGCGCGCTCAGCCTGGCGCTGTTTGCCTGGCTGCTGACCCTGCACCCCCAGGCCGCCGGCCGCACCTACGCCGCCTATGGCGGCATGTACATCGCCGTGGCGCTGGCTTGGCTGTGGGCGGTAGACGGCGTGCGCCCCACGCCCTGGGATCTGGCGGGCGTGGCGCTGGCTTTGGGCGGCATGGCCCTGATCGCCTTCCAACCCCGCTGACTTCCTTCACGCCGGGTTAGCACCGAGTCACAAAACCGGTGCCCGGCGCGCATAGGGGCATGCACACCGCACTGCTCCCTGCCATGCTGGCCGAGATGAGCTGGCTCTCCCGCCTGGGCACCCGCGCGGCCGCGCCGGCCGCCGACGACGACGCCCCCCTGCTGCAGCGTCTGGCCCAGGGCGACGGCCAGGCGCTGGCGCGCCTGTACCGGCGCGAATCCGGCGCCGTGTACCGTTATGCGCTGGCCCTGGCCGGCGACGAGGCCGCGGCGCTGGACGCCATGCAGGAAGCCTTCAGCGCCCTGCTGGCCCAGCCGGCCGGCTTTGACCCGGCGCGCGGCAGCCTGGGGGCGTACCTGGCCGGCATTGCCCGCCACCACTTGCTGACCCAATGGCGGCGCCGCTGCGAACCCCTGCCCGAAGCGGGCGAGGACGACGAAAGTGGCCACGGCGCCAGCCCCGACGCCCTGCTGGTGCAGGCGCAGGACCAGGCCGCGCTGTGGCAGGCCGTGGCGCGCCTGAGCTGGAGCCAGCGCGAGGCCCTGGTGCTGGTGGATCTGCAGGAGCGCCGCATTGCCGAGGCCGCCGCGATTGCCGGCACCAGCGAGGAGCAGCTGCGCCAGCGCCTGCACCGCGCGCGCAGCCGCTTGGCCCATCTGCTCGGAGGTCCCCGATGAGCACGCAAACCCTGCAGCAGTTGCTGCGTGAATCGGCCCAGGCGCTGGCGCAACGCCGCCCCAGCCCCGAGCAGGATGCCGCCGTGTTGCGGCAGCTGACGCGCCAGTTGCGCGCCCAACCGGAGGCGCAGTTCGTCGGCGGCGGCACCTTGGCGGCACCGTTGCGCTGGCTGGCTGGTTCGGGCGCGCTGCTGACGCTGCTGGCCCTGCTGTTCGCGCTCAGCCTGCTGCGGCTGGAGCCGGTCAAGCCCGCCCCCATCAGCAGCGGCTACCTGCCCCTGGTCAGCCCCGAGGAATGGAGCCAGGCGCGCGCCGACGGCGACACCGTCTGGATCGTGCCCACCGAGATGCCGCGCGAGCGCCTGGCGCTGCTCGGCCTGCCCTACGACCCCGCGCGCGCCGGCGACAACGTGCGCGCCGAGGTCATGGTCCACCGCAGCGGCCAGGTGCTGGCCGTGCGCTTCGTGCAATAGAGAGAGAGGTCCCGCCATGTCCATCACCACCCCCTTGCTGATCAGCCTGCTGGCCCAGGGTGCGCCCGCCGCAGCCGAGCCGCCACGCTGGGACGAGCTGAACCGCCAGATCGAGGCGCGCGTCAGCGCGGACATTGCGCGCGCCGAACAGCACATGAAACTCGCCATGGAGCGGGTGCGCGAGGTCGAGCTGCAGCGCCTGCCGGCCGACCTGTTCGCCGGCTTCGAGCTCGGGCGCGAGCGCGTGGTGAAGGGAGCGCCCTACTGCGCCGATGCCGTGCACGAAACCATCCAGCCCCTGGCCGACGGCAACCGCATCGTGCGCAAGCAATCCACCCGCCTGTGCCGTGACGGCGAAGGCCGCACGCGCCGCGAGGTGCAGCGCGGGCAGGGTGGTCACGGCGCTCAGGGCGATGGGGAAGGCGACAAGCTGATCTACTTCCGCGACCCAGTGGCCAAGGAGGCCTGGGTCTACAACCCCGAGAGCAAGGCTGTGCGGCGCCTGCTGGGGGGCGGAGGCATGGCCTGGGCCGATTTCGACCACGAGGCCTGGCAGCGCTGGGGCCGCGAGTTCAGCCAGCGCATGCGCGAGCACTTCAAGGACCTGCCGCGACCGCCGCTGCCGCCGGCCGCGCCGCAGGCTCCCGAAGCGGCGATCGCCCCGAAGGCGCCGCTCGCCCCGAAAGCGCCCGATGCCACCAAGCCGGAACCGGCCGTGGTGGTGGAGACCGATGTCGTGGTCAAGGGCGCCGAAGGCGAGCCGCGCCGCCAGCGCGATGTGCGCGTGATCCGCCTCTCCGACCTGCCGGCCGGCGTGCACATGGCGCCGCTGCCGCCCATGCCCCCGATGCCGCCCATGCCCGCCCTGGCAGGCCCTGGCTGGAGCTGGGGGCAGTTCGCCCCGCGCGGCGAGGCCGTGGTGACGCCCCTGCCGGCCAAGGAGATCGAGGGTGTGAAGGTCACCGGTGAGCGCAGCACCTGGACCATCGAGGCAGGCAAGCTGGGCAACGAGAAGCCCATCGTCATCAGCCGCGAGATCTGGACCTCGCCCGAGCTCTCGCTCACCGTCTACAGCCGTGACTTCGACCCGCGCAGCGGTGAGGTCGTCTACCGGCTGCAGAACATCAAGCGCGGCGAACCGGATGGTGCGCTGATGAAGCTGCCGGCGGATGCCAAGAAGCCCGAGCGCGCATCGCGCGCGCCCGAGCGCAAGTCAAGCTGAACGCAGCTTGCGGCCTGGCCGCAGCGCCAGGCCCAGGGCCAGGGCGGCCAGCGGCAGGCTGGCGGGCAGCGGCACCTGAGCAGGGTTCAGGCCGTCACCCGCGCCGAACAGCTGCCAGCCCGCCGTGGGAGCCAGCTGGAAGCGGCCGATCTGGCCGCCATCGCAGCAGCCCTCCAGGCCGTACAGATCGACCCGGTGCAGGCCCGCGGCCAGGCTCAAACCCAACGCTTCGAAGTGTTGGGTGGGGTCGACCAGGCCGCCGTTCCACCACATATCGGTGTTGCGTGCATCCAGCAGCACGCCGTCCAGGAAGAACGCGCCGCCGCGGCCGAAGTCGGGGCCGAACTGCATGCCAAAGCCGCTGACGTCGCTGGCCAGGCTGAACTCGACCGCAATGTGCATGGCGATGTTGCCGTTGGCACCCGCGCAGCTCGCCTGGTTGCTGAGCCCGCTGAACCAGGCCACGCCGGTGTCGCAGTAGCCCGCCGTCGGGGCGCTGGCAGCCAGGGTGCTGACCGTGTCGCGGTAGTAGGCCCCGAGCTCGGCCAGGGTGCCGGCCGGTGCCGGGCCATCGGTGGAGAACCGGGTTTGCAGGCTGATGCTGCTGGCCTGGGCCGACAGGGCGGCACCCAGGGCGAGCACGGAGACGCCGGCGCGGAAGAGGGAGCTGGGCATGGGGTTTCCTTCTGAGCAGGGCCGCAGGCTAGCAAGCGCGCATCGAGCCACAACGCGCAATTGCAAGCAGATGCAAACCGCTGTGGCGCCGGCGCGGCGGCCCCCCGCGAGCGAAGGAAGGGTGAACCCCATGGCCAGACCGTACTAGTGCACCCGTACACTAGTGCACATGGACACCCCGATCCAGTTCCAGATCCAGACCGGCAGCCCCGAGCCGATCTACCGCCAGCTGATGGAGCAGCTGCGCCGCCGCGTGGCGGCCGGGCAGTGGAAGGCCGGGCAGGAGCTGCCCTCGGTGCGCGAGCTGGCCGGCCTGCTGGCCGTGCACCCGATGACCATCTCCAAGGCCTATGGCCTGCTGGAGGCCGAGGGCCTGCTGCAGCGCCGCCGCGGGCTTTCGATGGTGATTGCCGCCGGCCACGAGCGCCCCGCACCGAAGGCCGAGCGCATCGAGCGCCTGCGCCCCACGCTGGAGCGGGCCGCCGCCGAGGCGCGCGAACTCGCCATCCCCAAACAGCAGGTGCTGGACCTGCTGGCCCGATTGCTTGACGACGAAGGAAAGCCGCGATGAATCTTCTGCACGCCCTGCCCTGGTGGAAGGCACCGCGCCGCAGCGCCCCGGCACAGGCTGGACTGGCCCTGCACGCCGCCCCCCTGCCCGAGAGCGCCCCGCCGGTGCAGATCGAAGGCCTGCGCCTGGCCTATGGCCGCCACAGCAGCCCGGTGCTGGCCGGGCTGGACTGGCAGCTGCAGCCCGGCCAGGTGGTCGGCCTGCTGGGCCGCAATGGCGCCGGCAAGACCACGCTGCTGGAAGCCCTGCTGGGCCTGCGCGAACCGCAGGCCGGCCAGGCCTGGTTGTTCGGCCAGCCGGCCGACCGCCTGGACGACAGCGTGCGCGCGCGCATCGGCTATGTGCCGCAGCAGAGCGATCTGTTCGAGGACCTGAGCCCGCGCCAGCTGCTGGCCTACTTCCGCAGCTTCTACCCGCGCTGGAACGAGGCCAAGGTGGAAGGCCTGCTGAGCCGCTGGGAGCTGCCGCAGGACAAGCTCATCGGCCAGCTCAGCGTCGGTCAGCAGCAGCGCCTGTCCATCATCCGCGCGCTGGCCCATGAGCCCGACCTGCTGGTGCTGGACGAACCCGTGGCCAGCCTGGATCCGCTGGGCCGGCGCGACTTCCTGCGCGAACTGGTGGAGCAGGTGCTGGACCGTGGCACCACCGTGGTCTTCAGCACCCACATCCTCAGCGACCTGGAGCGCGTGGCCTTCAACGTCGCCTTCCTGAAGGGTGGCCGCATCCGCCTGCAGGGCCCGCTGGACGAGTTGCTGGAGCAATGCCGCTGGGTGCAGGGGCCGGGCGCCGAGGCGCATGGCGGCGAGCTGCTGGCGCGCTTCGGGCCGCGCCTGCTGGTGCGCCGCCCCACCGTCGCGGGAGCCGACACCTTGGTGCAGGCGGTGACGCTGGAGGATCTGTTCGAGGGCCTGGCATGAGCGCCGTGCCGAGCCCCCACGCGATGGTGTGGCAGCGCATGCGCTGGCTGCTGCAGCACCGCCTGACCCTGGCGAACCTGGTGGTGAGCCTGCTCGGTCCGCTGGTGGTGCTGGTGTTCCTGCAGCAGATTGCAGGGGTGGGCTGGCGACTGATGATCAGCGGGCTGGCGGGCGGCCTCGGGTTTGCGCTGGTGCTCTGGCCCCTGGCTCAGCTCTGGGGTCAGAACGACCCGCGCTGGGCCCGCCTGGTGCCCGGCCACTTGAGAGCCCTGCGCCGAGCCAGCTTGCTGGCCGTGGCCCTGGTCGTGCTGGGCTCCAGCCTGCTGGTGGCGTGGCGCTGGGGCCTGGACCCCGAGGGCCCCCTCGCAATTGGTGCGGGCGTGGTCGCCCTGGCCTGGGTGCTGCGCCGCCCCCGCCTGCTCTGGGCCCTGGTGCTGGGCGCGCCCTTGCTCCTGGCCGTGCTGGCCCTGCTGATGCGCGCAGTGCCGGGCCTGCAGGCGGTGGTCGGTGCAGGCTTCGCGGCGGCGGGCACGCCGGTCGCGGCTCTGCTGGCCGCAGCCCTGTGCCTGTGGGCGCTGTGGCGATGGGTGGGCAATGGCGATGCCGCGCATTGGCGCGACCACAGCGCGCGGCTGCAAGCCCGCCGCAGCGCGCAGCGCGGCTGGACGCCGGGCGAGGGCTGGGCCGACCAGCTGCTGGGCCGGCTGGCCCGCTGGTTCACCTGGCCGCGGGAGTGGCACTTCCAGCGTGTGCTGCACGCTGGTCCGGTGGCCAAGCTCGATCACATGCTTTCGCGCAGCGCGCATTGGTCGGTGCGCTTGTGGGTGGCTCTGCACATCGGCGCGCTCGTGGGCCTGCTGATGGTGCTGGCCGCCAGCGCCGAGAAGGCGGCCGACCGTCCGACCGGAGACACCTTGGTCGGCCTCTGGGTGGGTGCGCTCAGCCTGGCCTTCGCGGCCGACGTGAGCCGCAGCAAGGCCTTGTGGCGACGCCAGCGCGAGCAGGCCGTGCTGGCGCTGCTGCCGGGTCTCTCCTCCCGGCCCGGCCAGCTCACCCGCGCCCTGAGCGCACGCTGGTTGACGCAGGGCTTGCTGAGCTGGGGCTTGGTGCTGCTGGCGATGCTGGCCTACCTGCCGAGCACCGGCGAGCGCATCGCGGCAGCCATGGGCATCGCACTGGCGGGCTGCCTGCCCCTGGTGTTGGCCGGCGCCCTGATCGATCCCGCACGCCTGCCGCAGGCACCCAGCCGCGCGATGGAGGCGGGCGTGTTCGGCATCTGCCTGATCGCCTGGCTGCTGTCGCCCCTGGGCTGGCCTTTCGCGCTGCCCGTGGTCGCCGTTGCAGTGGCAGCGCTCCCCTGGGCGCTGTGGCGCTGGCAGCGTCTGGCGCACGCCCCGGCGCCCTTCCCGGTCGGGCGCCTGAGTGACTAGGGCCTGTTCACACGACGGGAAGCCAGCGCGTTGCCTTCAGAAAGGGCGCCAACGAGGCGCGAAGCCGCAGGCGTGGCGGGCCCACGGCAAGGCTTCGTAACGAAGTGGGCGCCCTCTCTGGAGGCAACCCGAAGGGAAAGGGCCTGGCCGGCCGCCATGCGTCGTTGCCCGGCTCGCCCAGGCGGCCAGCCTGGGCGTTCGCCGCGCGCCTAGGCTGCCAGCCGGCCAGGCCCTTTCGCGTGGCTTCCCGTCGTGTGAACAGGCCCTAAAGCGGCAGCTCGGTGAAGTAACGCCCACCGTGGAAGATCAGCGGCTGCGCGCCCGGGCGGTGCGCGCAGCGCTCCACCTGGCCCACAAAGATGATGTGGTCGCCCTCTTCGTACTGGCTGCGGTTGGCGCACTCGAACACCGCCGCGCAGCCTGGGATCAAGGGCACGCCACCGGCGCCCTCTTCCAGGCCCAGGCCGGCAAAGCGGTCGATCTCCGGCGTGGCAAAGCGGCGCGCCAGCTCGATCTGCTCGGCCGCCAGGATGTGGATGGCGTAGTGGCTGCCGGCCGCGAACACCGGCAGCGAGCCGGCGCGGCGCGCCAGGCTCCACAGCACCAGGGGCGGGGTGAGCGAGACGGAATTGAAGCTGTTGGCCGTCAGGCCCACCAGGCGGCCGTCGGGGCTGCGCGCCGTCACGATCGTCACGCCGGTGGCGAACAGGCCCAGGGCGGAACGGAAGGTGGGGGCGTCGAAGTCGGCGGTCATGACACGCATTGTCCTGTTTGGTCCCCAGGGCTTTCAGACATCAGGTCAATCCGCTGGCGTGGAACTGCGCGCGCAGCCAGTCGCGCAGCGCGTTCAGGCCCGGGTGCAGGCGCCCGCTGCGCGGCCGGGCCAGGTGGTAGGCCCATTCGGTGGCGGGGCTGTGCGGGTGCACCTGGCGCAGCTCACCGCTGGCCAGGGCGTCGGCCACCAGGCTGAAGCGCGTCAGCGCCAGGCCCTGGGCGGCGCGGGCGGCGGCCACCTGCACGCCGGCGTCGCGCAGGCTGGCGCGCCAGTCCAGGCCACGCGCGTCCAGGCCGGCCTCGGCCAGCCAGGGCGCCCAGGGGGTGGCGCTGTGGCGCAGCAGGGGCAGGCGGGCGAACAGTTGCGCCGGCTCGCGCTGGGCGGCCACGGGCAGGCGCTGCAGCAGGGCCGGCGCGGCCACGGCCACCAGGCGATCGCCAGCCAGGCGTTCGGCCAGGGCGTCGGGCCAACGGCCGGGGCCGAAGCGCAGGGCGGCGTCCAAACCCTTGAGCGGTTGCACGGCGGTGCTGGCCTGCAGGTCCAGCTCCCATTGAGGGTGCTGCTGCTGCCAATCGAGCAGGCGCGCATACAGCCAGCAGGTCGCCAGCGAGGGCAGCACCGCCAGGCGCAGGCGCGTGGGGGCGGCGCGGGCGCGGCCTTCGCTGACGTACTGCACCGCATCGCGCAATTGCGCGAGTGCGGGCTCCACGCCGGCCTGCAACTGGCGGCCGGCCGCCGTGAGCTGCGCGCCCTGGCGGCTGCGCTCGAACAGGGCCACGCCCAGCGCGGCTTCGAGCTGGCGCATGTGCTGGCTCACCGCCGCGGGGCTCAGGCTCAGGGCCTCGGCGGCGCGGCGGAAATGCTGCAGGCGCGCCACCGTCTCGAACACGCGCAGGGCGTTCAGCGAGGGCAGGCTTTCGTTCATGAAAACCGATCAGAACACAAGCAAAACCGAGGCATGCATCGACGCGCCGGGCGCAGACTGCAGCCCTTCCCCAGGAGCCCCCCGATGAGCCCGCTGCAAGCCCAGGAACTGCACACCCTGCCCACCCTGATGAACCAGGCCGCCCAGGCCGCCATCGCCACCCTGCAGGCCCTGCCCGAGCGCCCCGCCGCCGTGCGGCCTCAGTCTGTGCCGCGCCAGCCCCTGGCCGCGCAAGGCCTGGGCCTGGCCGCCGCGCTGGCGGACTTCGAGCAGCGCTACGCCCCCGGCTTTGCCGCCAGCGCCGGCCCGCGCTACCTGGGCTTCGTGACCGGCGGCGCCACCCCGGCCGCGCTGGCGGGGGATTGGCTGGCCAGCGCCTGGGACCAGAACCCCACCTCCGGCCTGGACAGCAGCGCGCCCGATCTGGAGCGTGAGTGCATCGCCTGGCTGGCCGCACTGTTCGGCCTGGGGCCAGAGTGGAGCGGCAGCTTCGTCACCGGCGCCACGATGTCCAACTTCGTCGGCCTGGCGCTGGGGCGCGAGTGGTTGTCGCGCGAGCTCGGTGGTTCCGCCGCGCAGCAGGGCCTGTGCGACCTGCCGCCGCTGCGCATCCTCAGCGGCGCGCCGCACAGCAGCATCCACAAGGCCGCGGCCATGCTGGGCCTGGGGCGTAGCGCCGTGCAGGCCGTTCCCCAGTTGCCCGGCCGCGAGGCCGTGAACCCGGCCGCGCTAGCCGCGGCGCTGCAGGCCGGGCCCGCCATCGTGGTGGCCAATGCCGGCACGGTGAACAGCGTGGACTTCGACGACCTGCAGGCCCTGGCCGCGCTGCGCACCCAGCAGCCCTTCTGGCTGCATGTGGACGCCGCCTTCGGTGCCTTTGCCGCCCTGCTGCCCGAGCACGCGCCCAAGCTGGCAGGGCTGAACCAGGCCGACTCGATCTGCGTGGACCTGCACAAATGGCTGAACGTGCCCTACGACGCAGCGGTGCAGTTCACCCGCCGACAGGATCTGCAGACGGCGGTGTTCCAGAACCAGGCCGCCTACCTCGGCGATCTGGGCGAGCAGCCCGACTTCGTGCACCTCACGCCCGAGAACTCGCGCCGCCTGCGCGCCCTGCCGGCCTGGTTTGCGCTGCAGGCCTATGGGCGCGAGGGCGCGGCGGCGGTGGTGCGGCAGTGCGTGGAGCTGGCGCAGGCGCTGGGCCGCTGGATCGAGGGCGGCTCGACCTGGCGCCTGCTGGCGCCGGTGCGGCTGAACGTGGTGTGCTTCACGCCCGCCGATCTGCCTGCCGGTGCGGCCGGGCGCGCACGCATCGAGGCCCTGGTGACGGCGCTGCGCGACCGCGGCGAGGTGTTCCTGACCCCGACGCTCTTCAACGGCCACTGGGGCCTGCGCGCGGCCTTCTCGAACTGGCGCACGCAGCCCGCAGACTTGCTGCGCCTGCAGGACGAACTCGCGCGGGTCTCAGCGATCTGAATCGTCGGCCCAGCCCTCGCGCAGCGGGCCGCGCTGGCGCGCGCGCTCGGCCGCCCATTGCCGCTCCAGCTGCTCGCGGCCCTGCTTGCTGATGGCGATCAGGCGCTGCTCGTCGCCGAAGTGCGGCAGCATGGCGTCGAGCTGCTCCAGGTTGTGGGCGCGGAAGGACTGGGCGAGCTGGCGCGCCTCGTGAGCCGGCAGGCCCAGCTGCTCCAGCACCGTGCGCGCGCTGCGCAGCGAGGACTCGAAGGTCTCGCGCTCGATGTGCTCGACGCCGAGCGCACGCAGCTTGGCGTAGTGGCTGACGTTGCGGGCGCGTGCCACGCGCACCAGTTGCGGGAAATGCTCGCCGGCCAGCGCCGCCAGCTTCTCGCTCTGCGCGGCGTCATCGAGCGCGATCACCAGCACCTTGGCCTGGGCTGCGCCAGCATTGCGCAGCAGGTCCTGGCGCGTGGCGTCGCCGAAGTAGGCCTCCCATCCGAAGCGGCGCACGCTGGCCACCTGCTCGGCATCGTGGTCCAGCACCGTGGCCTGCAGGCCCTGGGCGGAAAGCAGGCGGCCGATGATCTGGCCGTAGCGGCCGAAGCCCGCAATGATGACCGGCGCCTGGTGCGCGCCGGCCTCCACGGTGGGCACCTCGGGCCGCGGTGCGCAGCCCGAGAGCCGCGGCAGCCACCAGCGGTCCAGCGCCAGCAGCAGCAGGGGCGTGCACAGCATCGAGAGCGCAATCGCCGCCAGCAGCAGGGCCGCGTGCTCGGCCGGCAGCACCTGGGCACCCAGCGCCGCCTGCGCCACCACGAAGCCGAACTCACCACCCTGGGCCAGCAGCAGCACGAAGAAAGGTCGCTCGCCGACCGGCAGGCCCATGGCGCGGCCCATGCCCATCAGCAGCAGGGCCTTGAGCCCCACGAAGCCCAGCACCAGCAGGGCCACCAGACCGGGCCGGGCCATCAGCACGCCGAAGTCCAGGCTCATGCCGATGGCCATGAAGAACAGCCCGAGCAGCAGGCCCTTGAAGGGCGCCAGATCGGTCTCCAGCTCGTGCCGGTACTCGCTCTCGGCCAGCAGCACGCCGGCCAGGAAGGCCCCCAGCGCCATCGAGAGCTCGGCCCAGCGCATCAGCGCCGCGCTGGCCACCACCAGCAGCAGCGCGGCGGCGGTGAAGACCTCGGGCGTGTTGGCGCGTGCGATCCAGCGCAGCGCCGGGCGCAGCAGCAAGCGCCCGCCCACCACCAGGCCCGCCACCACCGCCAGCGCCAGCAAGGCGCCACGCCAGCCCGCACCACCGCCCGCGCCCAGCAGCGGGATCAGTGCGAGCACGGGAATCGCCGCGATGTCCTGCGCCAGCAGCACCGCCAGCACCGATTGCCCGCCGGGCGTGGGCATCAGATTGCGCTCGCCCATCACACCCAGACCGATGGCGGTGGAGGACATGGCCAGCGCCAGCGCGCCCACCAGGGCCACCGTGGGGCTCAAGCCCAGCGCCCAGCCCAAGGCCCCGAGCAGCAGGGTGGAGCCCAGCAGCTGCAGCGAGCCCCAGCCGAACACCGCGCGGCGCATCTGCCAGAGCCGGCGCGGCTCCAGTTCCAGGCCCACCAGAAAGAGCATCAGCACGACGCCGAACTCGGCCACATGCAACACCCCTTCCGCATCGGCCACCAGCTTCAGGCCCCAGGGCCCGATGGCGATGCCGGCGGCCAGATAGCCCAAGATGGCGCCCAGCCCGAGGCGCTTGGCCAGCGGCACGGCCAGCACGGCGGCGGCCAGATAGACCAGGGCGGCGCCCAGCCAGTCGGAATGTCCATTCACAGCATCGGCTCCTGCAGATGGCGGCACAGGGCCTGGATGTGGGCATCGAGTTCGGCCTCGCTGGCGCGGTGGGCGTCGTGGAAGACCCAGTGCGGCTCCCAGGCCATGCCCATGAAGGTCGCCGTCTGTCGGTAGGGCGCCAGGAAGTGCTCGAAGGGCTGGCCGTGGTGGCCCTGGGCCGAGTAGGCCATCGGGCTGCCGCCGGTGCTGACGATCAGCTGGAAGCGCTTGCCCGCCAGCGCGCGCCCGCCCTGACCATAGGCCCAGCCCTGGGTGCAGACCTGATCGAGCCAGAGCTTGAGCAGCGGCGGCATGCCGTACCAGTGGATGGGGTGCATGAAGACCAGGCGCTGCGCGGCAACCGCGCGCGCCTGCTCGGCCGCCACGTCGATCCAGTAGTCCGAATAGCGCGCGTACAGATCGTGCAGATCGACCCCCGGCAGGGCCAGCAGCGCGGGCCGCAGCCGTGCATGCACGCGTGAATGGCGCAGGTCCGGGTGGGCGAAGAGGATCAGGGTTTCGGCCATGGGGGGCGAGTGTGCCCGCCTAAACTCCCACGGATGCTCCCCCAGCTGCTTCACCAACCGGCCCCCGGGCCATCGCGCGCCCAGGTGCTGATCGTGCACGGCCTGGGTGAACACCAGGGCCGCTACGACGCGCTGGCGGCGCGCCTGAACTACTGGGGTTACGGCTGCTGGCGCTACGACCAGCGCGGCCATGGCCACAGCCCCGGCCGGCGCGGCGATGCGCCGCACCTCCACAGCCTGCTGGAGGACCTGGCCGAATGCATGGACAGCGTGCGCGCGCAAACGCCGGGCCTGCCGCTGGTGCTGCTGGGCCACAGCCTGGGCGGCCTGGTGGCCGGGCGCACCGTGGCCGGCGCGCTGCGCGGCGAGGCCTTCGGCCGCGCCCCCGATGCGCTGGTGCTGAGCTCCCCCGCCATCGACCCCGGCATGAGCGGCGGCCAGAAGGCCCTGCTGGCGGTGGCACGCCGCCTGTTCCCGCACCTGCTGGTGAACAACGGCCTGCAGCCGGCGTGGATCAGCCGCGACCCGGCCGTCGTGCAGGCCTATGTGAACGACCCGCTGGTGCACGACCGCGTCAGCGCCACCGTGGCCGCCCTGGTGGCCGATGGCGGCCAGGAGCTGCTGCAGGCGGCGCCGCACTGGCAGGTGCAGACCCTCTTGATGTGGGCCGGCGCCGACCGCTGCGTGTCCCCCGCCGGCAGCGCGGCCTTTGCCGCCGCCGCCCCCCAGGCCCTGGTGCAGAGCCATTGCTTCGAGGGCCTGGCCCACGAAATCTTCAACGAGCCCGAACACGAGCTGGTCTTTGGCCGGCTGCGTGACTGGCTGGACGAGCGCTTCCCCGCATGAACACGACGACCCCCGCCCCCACGAGCACCGCCACCTCGGCCGACCTGGCCCAGACCTGCAACCAGATCTGGGACGCGCACATCCTGCCCGCCCTGCACGACTACATCGCCGTCCCGGCCAAGAGCCCGATGTTCGATGCCGCCTGGGCCGACAACGGCCACATCGAACGCGTGGTGCGCGACGCCGCCGCCTGGGTCGAGCGCCAGGGCAGCGTGCTGCACGGCCTGAAGCTGGAAGTGGTGCGCGCGCCCGAGCGCACGCCGGTCATCCTGTTCGAGCTGCCCGCCACCAAGACCGACAGCACCGACACCGTGCTGCTCTACGGCCATCTGGACAAGCAGCCCGAGTTCAGCGGCTGGCGCGGTGATCTGGGCCCCTGGACGCCCAAGCTGCTGGACGGCAAGCTCTACGGCCGCGGCGGCGCCGACGACGGCTACGCCATTTACGCCAGCCTGACCGCGCTGATCGCGCTGGACAAGGCCGGCATCCCGCGCCCGCGCTGCGTCGGCCTGATCGAGACCTGCGAGGAAAGTGGCAGCTTCGACCTGCCCGCCTACATCGACCTGCTCAAGCCGCGCTTCGGCAACGTCAGCCTGGTGGTCTGCCTGGACAGCGGCGCCGGCGACTACGACCAGCTCTGGCTCACCACCTCCTTGCGCGGCAATGTGACCGGCACGCTGAAGGTCGAGGTGCTCGCCGAGGGCGTGCACAGCGGCGACGCCAGCGGCATCGTGCCCTCGAGCTTCCGCATCATGCGCCAGCTGCTGGACCGCCTGGAGGACGCCCGCACCGGCGCCTTGCTGCCCGAGGACTTCCACTGCCCCATCCCGGAGGTGCGCGTGCAGCAGGCGCGCGAGACCGCCGCGGTGCTGGGCCAGGCCGTCTACAAGCGCCTGCCCTGGGCCTGCGGCGCCGACGGCGGCGCCGTGCTGCCGATGAGCGAGGACCCCGCGCAGGTGCTGATCAACGGCACCTGGAAACCCACGCTGAGCGTGACCGGTGTGGACGGCATGCCGCCGCTGGCCAATGCCGGCAATGTGCTGCGCCCCTACACCTCGTTCAAGCTGAGCCTGCGCCTGCCGCCGCTGGTGGACGGCAACGCCGCCGCGCTGCGCCTGAAGGCCCTGCTGGAGGACAACGCGCCCTACAACGCCCGCGTCACCTTCGAACCCGACGGCCGCATGGGCGCCTACGGCGCCACCGGCTGGAACACGCCCGATCTGCAGCCCTGGCTCACCCAGGCCCTGGACAGCGCCAGCCGCGCCCAGTTCGGCCGCCCGGTCGGCTTTGTGGGCCAGGGCGGCACCATCCCGCTGATGAATCTGCTGCAGCAGGGCTTCCCGGCCGCGCAGATGATGGTCTGCGGCGTGCTGGGGCCGAAGAGCAATGCCCACGGGCCCAACGAGTTCCTGCACGTCGATTACGCCAAACGCCTGACGGCCACGGTCGCCCAGGTCATCGCCGCGCATCCATGAAGCTCTGCATCGTCACCGGTGCCTCGCGCGGACTCGGCGCCGCACTGGCCGAACAGCTGATGGCCCGCGGCGACCGCGTGCTGGGCATTGCGCGCCGCCACAACCTGGCGCTGGCCCAGGGCGGGCAGGAGAGCTGGACGGCCGACCTGGCCAACCCGCAGCCGGTGGCCGAGCGCCTGCAATCCTGGCTGCACCGCCAGGGCCCAGGCGCGTTCAGCGAGCTGGTGCTGATCAACAACGCCGGCGTCGTCACCTCGCCGGGGCCGGTGCAGGCGGTGCCGCTGGCCCAGCTCAGCAGCGCGCTGCGCGTCGGGCTGGAAGCCACGCTGCTGCTCTCGGCCGCCTTCCTGGCCGCCACCGAGCAATGGGGCCGGCCGCGCAAGATCATGAACATCTCGTCCGGCCTGGGCCGCCGTGCCATGGCCGCGGCCGCGCCCTACTGCGCCGCCAAGGCCGGCATGGACCACCTGAGCCGGGCGATGGCGATGGATGAAGCCTTGAGGCCGAACGGCGCCCGCATCGTCTCGATCGCCCCCGGCATCATCGACACCGACATGCAGGTGCAACTGCGCAGCGCCGACCCCGCCGCCTTCCCCGACCAGCCGCGCTTCGCCGCCTTCAAGGCCGAGGGCGCGCTGGAGAGCGCCCAGGCAGTGGCCACCAAACTGCTGCGCTACCTGGACCGTGCGGACTTTGGTGGTGAGGCGGTGGCGGATATTCGGGACGCTTGAGCAATTGGCGAGAGCCCTCGGGGGCTTCACCCCCGAACCCCGACCCGCATTTCTTTGCCGCGCCAAAGAAACGCGGGGCAAAGAAAGGCGCTGAATGCACGCACGCCGCCTCGGGCGGCGCGCGACTGCACGGCTGGCTCACATGGCTCCCACAGCCCTCCTGGGACTGCGAAAACCTGCCCGCTAAGCTGGCCGGAGTACCGGCCGACTAGACCACCGCAAACCATCGCGGGCTCTCTGCGATGAATGGACCCCCAACGAGACTTTTGGCTTGGCTTGGCGCTGGTTGGGGGTGAAGCCCCCGAGGGCTCTTACGCAGAACAGCTGCGCAACTGAGCAATCTCAGCCCCTCACCTGCCCCTCTCCCAACACCACCCACTTGTAAGTCGTCAGCCCCTCCAGCCCCACCGGCCCGCGCGCATGCAGGCGGTCGGTGCTGATGCCGATCTCGGCGCCCAGGCCGTATTCGAAGCCGTCGGCGAAGCGGGTGCTGGCGTTGACCATCACCGAGGCCGAATCGACCTCGCGCAGGAAGCGCATGGCGTGGCCATGGTGCTGGGTCAGGATGGCGTCGGTGTGGTGCGAGCCGTAGCGGTTGATGTGGGCGATGGCCTCGTCCAGGCTGTCGACCAGCTTCACGCTGATGCGGTAGTCGAGGTACTCGGTGGCCCAGTCGGCCTCGGTGGCCGGTTCGGCGCCCGGGATCAAGGGCAGGCTGCTCGGGCAAGCGTGGAAGCGCACCCGCTTGGGCGCCCACAGCGCGGCCAGGCGCGGCAGGAAGGCGGCCGCCACGCTGCGATGCACCAGCAGGCTCTCGGTGGCATTGCAGGGGCTGACCTTCTGGGTTTTGGCGTTGTCCACCACGGTGAGCGCCATGTCCAAATCGGCCTGAGCGTCCACATAGCAGTGGCAGTTGCCGTCCAGATGCTTGAGCACGGGCACGCGCGCCTCGGCGGCGATGCGCTCGATCAGGCTCTTGCCCCCGCGCGGGATCAGCAGGTCCAGGTGCTCGGTGGCGGTGCACATCCAGCCCACGGCGGCGCGGTCGGCGCTGGGCACCAGTTGCACGGCGGCGGCCGGCAGGCCGGCGGCGGCGAGGGCCCGCTGCACCAGCGCGCCCAGCGCCAAATTGCTCTGCAGAGCCTCCGAGCCACCGCGCAGGATGCAGGCATTGCCGCTCTTGATGGCCAGGCTGGCGGCCTCGATGGTGACGTTGGGCCGGCTCTCGAACACCATGCCGAACACGCCCAGCGGCACGCGCATCTGCCCCACCTGGATGCCGCTGGGGCGGCGCTGCAGATTCGTCATCGCCCCCACCGGGTCGGGCAGGGCGGCAATCTGCTCGCAGCCCTGCGCCAGGGTCTCCAGGATGGCCGGAGAGAGGCGCAGCCGGTCCACCAGCGGGGCCTCCAACCCGCGCGCCTGGGCGGCGGCCAGATCGGCCTGGTTGGCTTCCACCAGCTGCGGCTGCGGGGCGCGCAGCAGCGCGGCCAGTTCGGTCAGCGCCTGGTTGCGCGCGGCGGTGCTGGAAGCGGCCAGCTGGCGGCCGGCGGCGCGGGCGGCCTGGCCCAGGGCGTCGAATTCGGAGGACTGCATGGCCCCGATTCTCCCGGCTCGGGTGCCGCGCCGGGGCAGCGGAGGCTTCGCATGCAGTGCAGTGGGGGTCGGGCGAACGCGTCCGCGGCTCACCCCGGTGCCTACATCTCCTTGAACAGGTGCAGGTAGCTGCGGCTCACCGGCAGGCGTTCCGGGCGGCCCTTGAGCTCGATGTCGGCGGTCTCGTTCTCGCCGCGCGTGACGCGGCGGATCGAGCGCAGGTTGATCACCACCGAGCGGTGCACCTGGGCGAAGTGGGCGGGGTCGAGCTGGGCCAGCAAGTCCTTGAGCGGCGTGCGGATCAGCGCCTCGGCCGGCTGGCCTTCGTCGCGGTAGGCCACCAGGGTGTACTTGGTGTCGCTCTTGAGGAAGTCGATGTCGTCGATCGGGATCATGCGCAGCGATGAACCCACGGTGGCACGGATCCAGGCCAGGGGCTTGGGCTGGTCGAGCTTGAGCCGCGCGGCCAGCTGACTCAGCAGCAGCTCGCTGTGCACGGCCGGTTGGGCCTGCTGCAAGCGCGCCTTCAGGCGCTCCACCGTGCCGGACAGGCGCGCGGCGGTGACGGGCTTGACCAGGTAGTCCAGTGCGCCGTGCTCAAAGGCGTCGAGCGCGTACTGGTCAAACGCGGTGACGAACACCAGGTGCGCGCGCTTGCCCACCTGGCGCGCCACTTCCACGCCGCTCAGGCCGGGCATGTGCACGTCCAGAAAGCAGATGGCGGGCTGGTGCTGCTCGAACAGCTCCACGGCTTCGATGCCGTTGCGGGCCTGCGCCACGATCTGCAGTTCCGGCCAGGCAGCGGCCAGGCGCGCTTCCAGGATCTCGCGAAGCAGCGGCTCGTCGTCGGCAATCAGGGCGGTGGGGTTCATGGTTTCTCGGAAAACTCGATCCTTGCTTCCACACCGTGCGGCGTGACCTCGTTCAGCTCCAAGGTCGCGTTGCCCCCGTAGGCCCACAGCAGCCGTTCGCGCAACGCCGCCAGGCCGGTGCCCAGGCCCGCGCCGCTGGCCTGCAGGCCCACGCCGGTGTCGACCACGCGCAGGCGGCAGCGCCCACCTTCCAAGCTTTCCGCATGGACGTCGATGCGGCCACCAATCAGGCTGGGGTCGATGCCATGCTGCACGGCATTCTCGACCAGGGTCAGCAGGGTCATGGGCGGGCAGCTCAGCGCGTGCACGGCGGGGTCGATGTGCAGCGCAAAGGTCAGTCGATCGGGCATGCGCATCTGCATCAGGGCCAGGTAGGCACCCACCAGCTCCAGTTCCTGGCCCAGGGTATTGGCCGAGCCATCCAGGCGCGGCACGGCGGCGCGCAGGTAGTCGGTCAGGCTTTGCAGCAGCTGGGGCGCGCGTGGCGAACCGGCTTCCACCAGGGCCTGCACATTGGCCAGGGTGTTGAAGAGGAAATGCGGCTGGGCCTGCGCGGTGAGCAGGCGCATGCGGGCGTCCAGCGCCTGTCGGGCCATCTCGCTGCGCTCCAGCTCGAAATCGACGGAGAGCTTTTCCACTTTCGCCTCCCGATGGCGCAACAAGGCCGCCAGCGCCGTCCAGGGCGCCACCAGCATGCCCAGGAAGGTGAAGGTCATGAAACCTTCCAGGCGCGGGGTCTGCCAGAAGGGCGGCGCGCCGGGTGCGGTGGCCAGCACGAAAGCCACGCAGAAGGCCAGCGGCACCGTCAGGCCCACGGCCACCACCTGCAGGACCCAGCGCGGCAGCCACCGCGGCAGGCGGCGCGGCCATTGCTCGAACAGGCCAAAGACCAGCAGCAGCGCCAGACCCACGCCGACCACCCGCGCCACCAGGTGCCACAGCGGGGCCTTCCAGCCAAAGCTGAACAGCAGGATGAAGAGCGCGCAGACGATGGCAACGGTGCGCACGCGCGGCCAACTGAGCAAATCGCGCCAGTGGGAAGGCGGCGCGGGCGCGTTGAGTTGGGCGGAGGGGTTGGAGCTCATGGGTCAGGGTATCCGGATTGCTTTGAAGCCCGAGCGCGCCAAGGTTCGGCCGGCTTGCGGAAGTAATGCTGGGCGATGTACCGCCATGGCAGCACCAGCGGGGTCAGCACGAGGCCCATCAGGCAGGCCTCTGCAGTGCCCTGCACGGCGGGTGTCACCGCCCCGTTCAGCCACAGCGGGTAGGCGATGGCCAGCAGCCAGACGGTCTTCCAGATCAGCTCGAAGATCAGCAGCGGCAACATCTGCAGCGGGTAGCGCAGGCCCCAGGCGCACAGGATGGCCAGGCCACTCAGCAGGGCGGCCGTCTCGCCCTTGCGCTGCGCCCACAGGTCGCTGTGTTGAAACATCGCGGGGCCGAAGCTGAGCGCCAGCCCCACGGTGACCAGCAGGTAGAAGGCGCGCAGCAGGTTCAGGCGCCAGAGGGGGACATCGTTCATCTGGTTGCTCTCCATCATTGGGTGGGCGGCGCCGTTCAGCCCAGCTTGGCCAGGCTCTTGCGCACGGCTTCCACGTTGGCCGGCTTGGAACGCTTATTGGCCACGAAGCGCTCGTAGAGCAACTTGGCCTGCGCCTTGTCGCCCTTGGCCAGCAGGGTGTCGCCGAGGCGCTGGTCGATCGGGTAGTCGTCGGCCCCAGCGAGCGTCTTGGCGCGCTCGAACAGGCGAATGGCTTCATCGGCCTGACCTTGCGCGGCGTGCACGCGCGCCGCGCCGTAGAAGCCGGCCGCCCGGTTGGGCTGATCGCGTTGCAGCGACTCGTACAGGCTCCTGGCCTTGGCCAGGTCCTTGCCGTTCTTCAGGTATTCGAGGGCGAGCTGCATGGTGGCTTCGCGCACCTCCTCCTGCATCGCGGAATCGTGGCCGGGCTTCAGAGTCCGCAGCTCGGCTTCCATCTCGCCCCACTGCTTGGCCTCGGCCAAGAGATGCACGCGGATGATGCGCGCCGTCTCGGCCTGGCTGCCGCGCACGGCCGCCTCCAGCTCCTTGGCCTTGGAGCTGCTGCCGCCCATGATGCCGGGCAGGGTCACATAGAGCTTGGCCAGTTGCACGCGGGCGGTGAAGCTGGTCGGCTCCAGCTCCAGGGTGCGGATCCACAGGTCTTTCAGGGTGCCCACGCTGCGCATGGCCTTGGCCATGCCCATGTTGAGCATCTGCTGGCCAAGGTTTTGTGCCGCGGCCAGGTGGCAGACGGCCATGTTCGGGTGCTGCTCGGTGCACAGCTTGGCCTGCTGGGTGCCGGCCGTCAGGCGCTGGGCGTCGGCGGGGTCCGCCAGGCTCAGGCCCAGCACCAGAGCGGCGCGGGCCTCGGCGTCGGCGGGGTTGGATTTCAAGCGGGCCTGCGCCTGCTGTTCGAGCTCGGTGAACTTGCCGGCCTCGTGCAGTGCTTCCAGCTGGGCGTCTTTGAAGACGGCGGCCTGGGCGCTACTCAGGGCCAGGGCAGCGAGAGCGGCGGCCATCCCAGCGTGGCGGCGGGTGAAGAGGGTTTTCATCGCGGGCGGGCTTTCCAGAGACGGGTTGGGGCTTGCAGGTCGAAGCGATGGGGCCATTGTTTGGAGCCGCCGGATCGCCCGAGCGGGGCCTCAGACCAAGCACGCCGTGCCGGTTCTGAAGCACGTCCGGCAGAGACGAGCGACGCTGCGGACGGCTTGGACGGCGCTGACGTCGTTGGTCCCGGCCAGGCGTCACTCGTCCGCGTGGTGGCGTGCCTGGTCGGCTGAAAACCAGCGGCCGGCGGGCCCGAGTCACAGTGACGCCCTGACCGCACCCACCGCACCGCCATGAAAAGACTTCCGCGCCTTCTGTTGACCGGCTTCCTCAGCCTGCTGGCCCTGGTGGCGCTGGCGGCCGCTTTGTTGGCCTACTTCCTCTACACCCCCGCGCCCGAGCTGCCGCCGCTTTCCGGCACGCTCAGCAAGGCCTCGATGGAGGTGGCCGGCCTCCAGCGCCACTACCGCACTTACGTGCCCAAGGACCTGCCCAAGGGCGCGCCCCTGGTGCTGGTGATGCACGGCTCGGGTGAAGGCACGCAGGCCATTCGCGAGGGCACGGGCTATGGCTTCGAGCGCCTGGCCGACCAGCATGGCTTTGCCGTGGTCTACCCCAAGTCCTTCGGCTTTGACTGGAACGACTGCAGCTCGATCGGCGACACGGCCGTGAACGGCGTGCGCGCCGACGACGCGGCCTTCCTGGCCGCGCTGGTGGACCAGCTGGTGGCCGAGCTGGGCGTCGACCCCCAGCGCGTGTTTGCGGCGGGGGTGTCGAACGGCGGCTCGATGGCCCTGCGCCTGGCGCTGGAGCACCCGCAGCGCTACCGCGCCGTGGCGGCCGCGCTGGCCAATGTGCCGGCGCCGCAGAACTTCCAGTGCCGGCCGGCCGCGCAGACCCCCTCGGTGATGATTCTGAACGGCACCGAGGACCCGCTGGTGCCCTATGCCGGCGGCGAGATCAACCTGCTGGGGCTGTTCTTCAAGGGCGGTGAGGTCCTCTCCTCCACCGCCTCGGCCCAGTACCTTGCCGACCGCAACGGCATCGCCGGCAAGCCCCTGGTCAGCCAGGTGCAGACCGCGCAGGGCAGCCGTGTCGAGCACGCGCGCTGGCAGGCGGCCGACGGCCGCACCGAGGTGGAGCTGGTGACCCTGCACGGCGCCGGCCACGTGCTGCCCCAGCCCTGGGCGCGCCGCCCCCGCCTGCTGGGGCCCGCCCCCGTGGAACCCAACGGGCCGGCGCTGATTTGGGCCTTCTTTGAGAGGCAAGCCCAATGAGCACGATTTACGTCTCCCCCGACAGCCACCCGCTGGTGCATGCCGCCGCCGCGGTGGTGCTCTACCTGCACATTGGCGCGGGCACGGTGGGCCTGCTGTCGGGCGCCGCCGCCTTTGTGTTCCGCAAAGGCTCGCGCGGGCACCGCCTGGCCTGCAATGTCTTTGTCATTTCCATGCTGATCATGGCCGCCATCGGTGCTGCCGCGGCACCCTTTCTGCCCACACCCGAGCGGGCCTCCGTGATCGCCGGTGTGTTGACCTTCTACCTGGTGCTCAGCAGCTGGGCCGCCGTCAAGCGCAAGCCGGGCTCGATCGGTGCCTTCGACTACGGGCTGCTGGGGACTTCATTGACCGTGGTGGGCGCCAGTGCCTACCTGATGAGCCTGGCGGCGCAAAGCCCGACGGGCAAGCTGGACGGCCAGCCGGCCGCGGCCTTCGTGATGTTCCTGGTCATCGGCAGCCTGGCGGCGGTGGGGGATCTGCGGTTGATCCTGCAGCGCGGCGTCATGGGGGCGATGCGCCTGGCACGCCATCTGTGGCGCATGACCGTGGCGTTCTTCATCGCGGCCAATGCCCTGTTCCTGGGCCAGCAGCAGGTGTTCCCCAAGGCGCTGCAGGGCTCGTTTTGGCTGATGCTGCCGGCGCTGCTGATCCTGGGCCTGCTGGCCTATTGGCTGCCCCATATGGGCTGGGGCGCCTGGCGGCGCCAGGCGCCGCGCCCCGGCAAGCCGGAGATGGCGAACTTGTCATGAGGGCGCGCACAGGGGCCGTTACTTTGCCGGCATGCCGCCATGGGGCCGGGAGCAGCCCCTCAGAGCCGCGCCGCAGCGCCTAGCGTGCCTGCGTGAGTGAACTGGAGCCTGACCATGCGCCCAATCCTTGCTGTGTCACCTTTTCGGCCCCTGGGCGGGCTGGCGCTGTGGGCGGCCATAGCCGCGGCGACAGCGGCGCCCACCGCCCGCTACGACCTGGGCACAGGACGGCTGAGCCTGGGCGGGCTTGCACTGACAGGCGCGGTGCAGCCGGCTTGCTTTGACGTCGAGCTGATCACGCACACGCCGGACCCGTTGGTGGTCGAGCTCGAATCGGCAGCCCCCGTGGCCTGCCCGGCCACGCCATCGGCCACGTTTGACGTGCCGACAGGCACGCTGCAGATCGCTCGGGTCAGCCTGACCGGCGGCGCCCAGACGGTCTGCTACACCGCAACCCTCAACACACGCTCCACCGCGCCGCTCCGGCTGGCGCTGAGCGCCGCCACGCCGCTCGCCTGCAACCCGCCGGAGCCCACGACGCGGCGCTTCAAGGGGGAGGTCTGGGCGGACAACTGGTTCGCCCTCTACTTGGGCGAGACCCTGGTGGCCGAGGACTCGGTGCCGATCACCACCGAGCGCTCGTTCAATGCCGAGACCTTCCAGTTCGAAGCCAGTTACCCGCTGGAACTGAACTTCGTGCTCAAGGACTACAAGCAGAACGACAGCGGCCTCGAATACATAGGCGCGCCCAACCAGCAGATCGGCGACGGCGGCATGATCATGCAGATCACCGACCTGCAGACTGGCAAGGTGGTGGCGGTGTCCAGCAGCGCAATGCGCTGCACGGTCCTTCACAAGGCGCCGCTCAATCCTAGTTGCGAGAAAGACCGCAACCCGTCCAGCACCTGCCTGTTTCGCAACCTCCCGGAGCCCGCCGGGTGGAAAAGCCCCGACTTGGACCTCAGCGGCTGGGAAGCCGCCACGGTCTACAGCGCCGCCGAAGTCGGCCCCAAGGAGGGCTACTTCGGCGTGACATGGGACCCGACCGCGCGCTTCATCTGGACCTCCGATCTGCGGCTAGACAACACGCTGCTCTGCAAACTGCGCGTGCCAGGCTGAGCCGCCCCGCACGGGGTCGCCCTCGCCTCAAACCTCCACCACCGGCAGGTCCAGCTCGAAGAAGAAGCGGCTGCCGCGCTCGGGTGTGCTGTCGATGCGGATCTGCCCGCCCATCAGGCGGATCAGCTGCTGGCTGATGGACAGGCCCAGGCCGCTGCCCTCGCGGCGGCGCGGGCCCTCGCTGACCTGCTCGAAGGGCTGGAACAGGCGCGCCTGCTGGGCCTCGTTGAGGCCGGGGCCGCTGTCGGCCACTTCGAAGTACAGCAGCACGCGGCCGGGGGCGCTGGCCAGGCGCTGCACCTGCAGCTGCACATGGCCGCGGTCGGTGAACTTGACGGCGTTGGAGAGCAGGTTCAGCAGCACCTGGCGCAGGCGCTGGCCGTCCACCAGCACGCGCTCGGGCAGCTCGGGGTCGATCAGCAGCGCGTAGTCCAGGCCCTTCTGTTCGGCGCGCGGGCGCACGATGGCGCTGGAGAGCTCCAGCAGCGAACGCAGCTGCACGGTCTGCGGGTGCAGCTGCACGCGGCCGGCCTCGACGGCGGCCATGTCCAGCAGGTCGTTGATGAGCGCGAGCAGGTGCTCGCCGCTGTCCTGGATGAGGTTGAGCTTGCGACGCGTCTCGGCGCCCAGGCTGCCATCCAGGTTCAACAGCTGCGAGAAGCCCAGGATGGCGTTCAGCGGCGTGCGGAACTCGTGGCTCATCGTCGCCAGGAAGCGGCTCTTGGCCTGGTTGGCGGCCTCGGCCTTCTGCATCGCCTCCTTCAGCTCGGCGGTGCGCGCAGTCACCAGTTCTTCCAGGTGCTCGCGGTGCAAGGCCAGGGCCTGCTCGGCCATCTGGCGCTCGGTGATGTCGATGGCCAGACCTTCGATGCGCACCGGGCGCGTGCCCTCGCGCACGCGGTGCAGCGAGATCTCGATCCAGCGCGGCTCACCGGCCAGGGTCTCGATCAGCAGGGGCAGGCGCTGCACGCCGCGCTGCTGGCGGTTCAGCATGCCGATGAGGCGGCGCAGGTCGCGCGGCGGCACATGGGCCAGGCGGCGCAGCGAGCGGCTGTGCGCCAGCGCGGCCTGCGGGCTGGCAAAGCCCAGCATCTGCGCCAGCGCCAGGTTCAAGTCCACCAGCCGGCCGCGGTGGTCGGTCTGGAAGATGCCCTCGCTGGCGTTCTCGAACAGGCTGCGGTAGCGCGCCTCGCTCTGGCGCAGCTCGTGCGTGGCGCTGGCCAGGCGCTCGCTCATGCGGTTGAACTGCTCGGTCAACTCCCCCATCTCGTCCTGGCGCTCGACCTTCATGCGCGTGCCCAGATCGCCCGCCGCCACGCGCCGGGCCATCTCGCCCAAGCGCGCCATTGGGCCGCGCACCAGGTTGTTGACCCACCAGTAGCAGCCGATCACCAAGGCGGCCAGCACGGCCGAGAGCAGGCCGACGATGAAGCGCTGGGTGGTGCGCAGCTCGGCATCGATCTGCGCGGTGCTGACGACCAGACGTGCCGTGCCGACGCGCGACTGGCTGCCGGCGCTGGTGTAGGTGATGTCGAAGCGGCGCTCGATGAGCACGCCCGTCTCCGCGCTGCGGCTTTCCTTCACGAGCGGGGGCGACTTGGTGTCGCTGGGCTGCACTTCGACCCGGCTGACCTCGGGGTCGCTCATCAGGGTGTCGAGGATGGCCCCCGCCGCCGCCATGTCCAGATTCCACAGCGGCGGCGCCAGGCCATTGGCCGCCAGCGCGGCCAAGCGGGTCTGGCGCGCTTCCAGCCCGAGTCGGAGCTTGCGCGCCTCGGTGACCGACCACAGCCCGCCCCCGGCCAGCCCGATCAGGGCCGCGGCCAGGGCCAGGCCCAGGGCCAGGCGGGAGCGCAGGCTGGTGACGGCCACGGTGCGCGGGGCTCAGGCCACCTTCTTGGCGGGGGCCTTGCGCGGCGCCTTGGCGGTGCGCGGCTCGAACTCGAAGTTCACCTTGCCGGCCTTGCCGTCCCACACCAGCTTGGCCTTGAACTTTCGGCGCGTGCGGTTGGAAACGAAGTTCTCCAGGAAGTCCGTGCCGCCCTCGTGCAGCAGCTTGCTCATCTGCGCGCGCTCCACCGGCTGGGTCAGGATCACCTTGCCGCTCTTGAAATCGCAGGTGATGTGCGCGCCCACGGCGTGCTCGCACACGTAGTTGGCGCCATGCTCGTAGACATGGCCCTTGCACTTGGGGCAGGCGCCCAAGGACTCCTGGCCACTGAAATCGACCGGTTCGCCGTCGTCCGAGTTCTTGTCGTCACCGAAGTCGAACTCGAGCTTCCAGTTCTTGACCTCCTCGTCGAACACCAGCTGCAGCTCGGCCGTGAAGGGCCGGCCCATGCGCGAGCGGAAGCCCTCCAGCGGGCCGATGCGCTTGGCTTGCAGGAATTGCTCCACCTCGGCCAGCTCGAAGCTGCGGCCGCCGGGTATCTTGGTGATCGAGAACTCGCACTTCGTGCAGGCGAAGCGGCGGTAGTTCTCCTTCACCACGCCGCCGCAGTTCGGGCAGGGGGTCTGGAGCGTGGCGTAGTCGCCCGGGATGGTGTCGCGGTCGTAGCTCTTGGCCTTGGCCACCACGCGCTCGGCCATCTTGGCGATGTCGGCCATGAAGGCCTCGCGGCTGAGCTTGCCTTTCTCCATCTGCGCCAGCTGGTATTCCCACTGGCCGGTCAGCTCGGGCTGCGTGAGCTCCTCCACCTCCAGGCCGCGCAGCAGGGTCATCAGCTGGAAAGCCTTGGCGGTGGGGATGAGGTCGCGGCCCTCGCGCAGCATGTACTTCTCGGTGATCAGGCCTTCGATGATGGCGGCGCGCGTGGCCGGGGTGCCCAGGCCGCGTTCGGCCATGGCTTCGCGCAGCTCGTCGTCGTCCACCAGCTTGCCCGCGCCTTCCATCGCGCCGAGCAGGGTGGCTTCGTTGTAGCGCGCCGGCGGCTTGGTCTGCAGGCCCTTCACGTCCACGCTTTCGGTCCGCACCTTTTCGCCAGCGGCCACCGGCACCAGGGTGGCGTCGTCGTCCTGCGCCTCCTTGCCGTAGACAGCCAGCCAGCCGGGGTTGACGAGCACCTTGCCATTGGTCTGGAAGCGGTGGCCGGCGGCTTCCGAAATGCGGGTCGTGACCTGGAACTCGGCAGCCGGGAAGAACACCGCCAGGAAGCGCTTGACGACCAGCTCGTACAGCTTGGCCTCGGCTTCGCTCAGGCCACCGGGCGGCTGCAGGGTCGGGATGATGGCGAAGTGGTCGCTGACTTTTGAGTTGTCAAAAACCTTCTTGGTGGGTTTGATGTAGCCCTGCTTCAGCGCCGTGGCCGCATGCACGCCCAGGCCCGCCGGGTTGGCGTCCTTGAGCATCTCGGCGGTCTGCTTGGCCACGGCCAGGTAGTCCTCGGGCAAGTGGCGGCTGTCGGTACGCGGGTAGGTCAGGGCCTTGTGCTTTTCGTACAGGGCCTGGGCCAGGGCCAGCGTGGTCTTGGCGCTGAAGCCGAAGCGGCCGTTGGCCTCGCGCTGCAGGCTGGTCAGATCGAACAGGGCCGGGCTGGCCTGGCTGCTGGGCTTGCTCTCCTCCGTCACCGTGGCGGGCTGGCCCTTGACGGCGGCGGCGATGGCCTCGGCCCGTGCCTTGTCCCAGAGGCGGTCGGCGCGGGCGTCGGGGTCCGCATCTGGCCCACTCGCCTTCTTGAAGGCGGGGTCGACGTACTTGCCCTCGTACTGACCGGCCACGGCGTCGAACTGGGCGCGCACCTCCCAGTAGTCACGTGCCACATGCTTGCGGATCTTTTCCTCGCGCTCCACCACGATGGAGAGCGTGGGCGTCTGCACCCGGCCGACGGTGGTGAGGAAGAAGCCGCCGTCGCGGCTGTTGAAGGCCGTCATGGCGCGCGTGCCGTTGATGCCGACCAGCCAGTCGGCCTCGGAGCGGCAGCGCGCGGCTTCGGCCAGGGGCAGCAGCTCGGCATCGCTGCGCAGCTTGGCAAAGCCGTCGCGGATGGCCTGCGGCGTCATGCTCTGCAGCCACAGGCGCTCGATCTTCTTCTCGAACTTGCCGCGCGCGGGCTGCGCGTACTGCACGATCAAGCGGAAGATCAGCTCCCCCTCGCGGCCCGCGTCACAGGCGTTGATGATGTGCTCGACATCCTTGCGGCGGATCAGCTTGACGAGCGCATTGAGCCGGCTCTTGCTCTTGTCGATCGGCTGCAGGTCGAAATGCGGCGGAATGACCGGCAGGTTGGCAAAGCTCCATTTGCCGCGCTTGGGGTCCACGCCCTCGGGCGCGGCGATCTCCACCAGGTGGCCGACGGCCGAGCTGACGATGTAGTGGTCGTTCTCGTGGTACTCGTCGTGCTTCTCGAACTTGCCGCTCTGGGGCGTCAGGGCGCGCACGATGTCCAGCGCGACGGACGGCTTCTCGGCAATGACCAGGGTCTTCAGGCTCATGGGTTTTCGCTGTGTTGGATGGGGGCTGCTGCACAATCCGCGGCCTCGCGTGCACGCACACACGCGCGCGCACCCCTGAATTCACTATACGAATCGTTTCATGGCTTCTTCGCTGCCCCGTCGCATCCAGGTTCGCCGCTCCGGCGTGCACGGCCGCGGGGTCTATGCGGTGGGGCCCATCGCCGCGGGCGAGCGCATCGTCGAATACAAGGGCGAGCGCATCAGCGACGCGGAGGCGGACCGCCGCCACCCGGCCGACCCGAAGGAGCCGCACCACACCTTCTATTTCTCGCTGGAGGCCGGCGGCGTCATCGACGCCCGCTTCGGCGGCAACAGCGCGCGCTGGATCAACCACAGCTGTGCGCCGAACTGCGAGGCCAACGAGATCGAGGGGCGCGTCTTCATCCACGCCCTGCGCGACATCGAGCCCGGCGAGGAGTTGTTCTACGACTACCACCTGGTGGTGGACGAGCGCTACACGCCCAAGCTGAAGCGCCAGTACCTCTGCCTGTGCGGCGCCGCGAACTGCCGCGGCACCATGCTCCTGCCCAAGCGATGAGCACGCTGGACTGGGGCCTGCCCGCCCTGCGCCAGGCGCTGGGGCCCGGCGTCGAGCTGGAATGGCTGGCCCGCTGCGGCTCCACCAACACCGAACTGCTGGAACGCGCCCGCGCCGGCCTGGCGCGCCCCTGCGTGCTGGTGGCCGAGCAGCAGGACGCCGGCCGCGGTCGCCTGGGCCGCCAGTGGCAAAGCTGGCCGGGCGCCTCGCTGACGGTGTCGATCGCCTGGCCCTGGGGCGCGGCGCCGCTGGAAGGGTTGTCGCTGGCCGTGGGTGCGGCCCTGGCCGAGGCGCTGGATGCGCGCGTGCAGCTGAAGTGGCCGAACGACCTCTGGTTCGAGCGCCGCAAGCTCGGCGGCATCCTGATCGAGACCGTGGCCCAGGGCGGCAGCCCGCGCGCCCTGGTGCTGGGCGTGGGCCTGAACATCGCCCCGCCGCCGGCCGACGTGGGCCTGCCCAGTGCCGGCCTGCAGCAGCTGGATCCGCGCTGGAACGCCCCTAACGCCCTGGCCACCGCGGCCCCGGTGCTGGTGGAACTGCTGCAGGGCTGGCAGGGCTTTGCGCCCTGGCAGGCCCGCTATGCCGCGCGCGACGGCCTGCGTGGCCTGCCGCTGGAACTGGGCGGCGTGCAGGGCCTGGGCGAAGGCGTGAGCCGCAGTGGCGAGCTGCTGCTGCGCGATGCCCAGGGCCAGCTGCATGCGCTGGCCTCAGGCGAGGCCCAGCTGCGCTGGGGAGCCAGCTCATGATGCGCGCCTGGCTGCTGGTGCTGCTGCTGGCCAACGGCCTGCTCTGGGCCTGGGGCGCAGGCTGGCTGGGGCCGCGCAGCCAGGGCGAGCAGCGCGAACCCGAGCGCCTGGCCGCACAGTTCCACCCCGAGCGCCTGAAGCTGCTGGATGCCGCGCAGGCCGAGGCCCTGCGCCGCGCCCCGCCGCTGTGCCGCATGCTCGGCCCCTTTGCCGACGACGCCGCCTGGCAGGCCGCCGAGGCCGCGCTGCGCAGCGAGCTCAACCTGCCCGTGGGCCAGTGGCGGCACGAAACCCGGCCGCAGGCCGCGCAGTGGGGCGTACTGAGCCGCATGGCCGCCGACACCGCCGACCTGGAACGCAAGCGCGGCGTGCTGGAGCGCGCCCAGCTCAAACCGCGCGGCGTGAACGTGCCGGGCGAGAACAGCCCCAGCCTGCTGGTGGCGCGCTTCGACAGCGAGGAAGCCGCCAAGGCCGAGGCCGAGCGCCTGCGCGAGACCAAGAACCTGCGCGCGCTGCGCGTGGCCGAATTGCGGCCCGCCCAGCAGCAGCACTGGCTGCGCGTGAGCGCCTGGCCGGCCGAGCGCCTGATGGCCAAGCACCCGAGCTGGGGCCCCGGCCCGATGGCCTGCCCGGGCGTGGGTGCGGTGCCAGCCGCCACGCCCGCCTCGGAGGCGGCCTCGGCCCCTGCCGCGCTGGCCTCCGCGACCGCCTCAACGCCCTGATTCAGCGCCGCCGGCCCAGCGCCGCCAGCGCGGCCACCAGACCGAGCAGGCTCCAGGGCCCGCTGGTGCCGCCACCGCCACCGCCGCCGCTGCTGGGCGGCGGCGCCGGCGTGGGGCTGGGCGCAGGCGCCGGTGGCGGTGCCGGAGGCAAGGGCACGGCCGCCACGGCGGCGCGTGCATCCAGCATGCCCGCGCCACAGGTGCTGGTGTTGCAGTAGCACTCCAGCACCTCGGCACCGCTCTTGGGTGCGGGGCATTGTTGTGTCGAGGCCTCGCTGCCCGTGCTGGGGTAAGGGCGGGCCGTGCTGCGCAGCAGGGTGCGCACCTCGTCGGGCGTCAGCGCCGGGTTGCGCGCCAGCATCAGGGCCACGGTACCGGCCACCAGCGGGGTGGCAAAGCTGGTACCCACAGCGGCCGCGCTGTCGCTGTAGCCGTTTAGGCCCGGGCCTTGGCTGCCGGCATTGGTGGTGGACAGCAGCGGATACAGGCAGGCGCCCTGCAGGTTCACGCAATTGCCGCCCGGTGCGCCGATGGCCACCTCGGGGCCCATGCTGGAAAAGCCCACCTTGGTGCCGATGTGGCGCAGACCAGTCACCGCCAGGGCGCCGGGGCAGTTGGCCGGGCTGTCTACCGGCTCGCCCGTGCTGTTGCCGGCCGCCACCACCACCACCGCGCCGCGCGTGCTGGCCAGGGCGATGGCCTCGGTGTAGAGCTTGCCGTCGTCGCCCGTGCAGGGCCCGACGCCGCCGAGGCTCAGGTTCAGCACCCGCGCCGGGTTGGCGTTGACGGGCAGACCCGGCACCGCCGCACCCACCGCCCATTTGATGCCGGCGACGATGTCGCTGTCGTAGCCGCCGCATTTGCCGAGCACGCGCACGGGCAGGATCTTGCTGTTCCAGCTGGTGCCGGCAATGCCGATGCCGTTGTTGCCCGCCGCCGCCACCAGGCCGGCCACATGGGTGCCGTGCCAGCTGCTCGGGCCGATGTCGTCGCTGGTGCAGCTGGAGCCCAAGCGGCGGCTGTCCACATCCGCCTGCGAGACCCAGTCGCCCGGGTCGCTGGCGTCGGCGTCCGCCAGGTCGCCGTCATTGGCCACCGCCAGCACGATGCTGCCGTTGTTGTCACCGGCGCCGATCAGGTCGTAGCCGGGCAGCAGGTTGGCGGCCAGGTCGGGGTGGTCGTAGCGCACCCCCGTGTCCAGCACCGCCACGGCGATGCTGGGCGAGCCCACGGTCAGGTCCCAAGCCCCTTCGGCATTGATGGCCGAAGCCACCGCGCTGCTGGGCGCCTTCAGGTACCACTGGCCCTGGCCGGTGCCGCCGCTGGCGTAGAGCGCGTCATTGGGCACGGCGCTGTGGCGGCGGATGCGGTCGATGACGACGAACTCGACCTCGGGGTCCTGTGCCAGGCGCTGGCGCAGCGTGGCCGAGTCCAGGCCGCTGACGCGCACGACATGGGTGCGTGCATCCAGGCTGCGGCCGGCGCGCAAGAGCGGCAGCGCGGCGCGCTGGGCCAGGCGGTCGGCGCGGCGCTGCGCCACGTCCTGCACCTCGTAGGCGGCGGCGCGCTCGCGCCAGGCCTTGGCGCGCACGCCGGGCGAATCGGCCTTCAGGCGCACGATGACGCGACCCTCGAGACTGGCCTGGGCCAGCGCGGGGGGCGCGGCCAGGCCCAGCAGGGTCAGGGCGGTCAGCAGGGCGGTGGGGCGGGGCAGGCGCTTCATGGGCAGGGCGGGCGCGAAGGGGTCGGCCAGTTTGCAAGAAAAAAGCCCCGCGGTGCGGGGCTTTACGGGGGTGTGTTGAAGGCCGATCAGGCGGCGACCACGCGCACCATTTCCAGGCACTTGTTCGAGTAGCCCCACTCGTTGTCGTACCAGCTCACCACCTTGATGAAGGTGCTGTCCAGCGCGATGCCGGCCTCGGCATCGAACACCGAGGTGCAGGGCTCGCCGCGGAAGTCGGTGGCCACCACCTTGTCCTCGGTGTAGCCCAGCACGCCCTTGAGCGCGCCTTCGCTCTGGGCCTTCATTTCGGCGCAGATCTCGGCGTAGCTGGCGGGGTTGTTCAGCTCGACGGTCAGGTCGACGACCGAGACATCGCTGGTGGGCACGCGGAAGCTCATGCCGGTCAGCTTCTTGTTCAGCTCGGGGATCACCACGCCCACGGCCTTGGCGGCACCGGTGCTGCTGGGGATGATGTTCTCCAGGATGCCGCGGCCGCCGCGCCAATCCTTGTTGCTCGGGCCGTCCACGGTCTTCTGGGTGGCGGTGGCGGCGTGCACGGTCGTCATCAGGCCGCGCTTGATGCCCCACTTGTCGTTCAGCACCTTGGCCACCGGAGCCAGGCAGTTGGTGGTGCAGCTGGCGTTGGAGATGATGGCCTGGCCGGCGTAGCTCTTGTCGTTGACGCCGAACACGAACATCGGCGTGTCGTCCTTCGACGGGGCCGACAGGATGACCTTCTTGGCGCCGGCAGCCAGGTGCTTCTCGGCGGTTTCCTTGGTCAGGAACAGGCCGGTGGACTCGATGACCACATCGGCGCCCACTTCGTTCCACTTCAGGTTGGCGGGGTCTTTCTCGGCGGTCAGGCGGATCTTCTTGCCGTTCACCACCAGGGTGTTGCCCTCGACGGCCACATCGCCCTTGAAGCGGCCGTGCACGCTGTCGTACTTCAGCATGTAGGCCAGGTAGTCGGGTTCGAGCAGGTCGTTGATGCCGACGATCTCGATGTCCTTGAAATTCGCGATGGCGGCGCGGAACACCATGCGACCGATGCGGCCGAAGCCGTTGATGCCAACCTTGATGGTCATAGTTGTCTCCAGGGGAAAGTGAAAACAGAACGGGACGCCAAGGGCGTCCCGCAGAGATCGATCAGCGCTTCTTCTTCAGCACCGCCTTGACGGTGGCCACGACGTTCTCCGCCGTGAAGCCGAAGTGCTTGAACAGCACGCCGCCGGGGGCGGATTCGCCATAACGGTCCAGGCCGATGACGGCGTCGACGCCGTATTTCCACCAGCCGTCGGTCACGCCCGCCTCAATCGCCACGCGCGGCAGGCCGGCGGGCAGCACGCTGGCCTTGTACTTGGCGTCCTGGCGGTCGAACACGCTGGTCGAGGGCATCGACACCACGCGCACGGCCACGCCTTCGGCGGCCAGCTGCTGCTGGGCATGCAGGGCCCACTGCACTTCCGAGCCGGTGGCGACGATGACGGCCTCGGCCTTCTTCTTCAGGCCCACTTCGCGGGGCTCGGCCAGCACGTAGGCGCCACGCGCCATCAGGCCCAGATCGGCCTTGGGGGCATAGGGCAGGTTTTGACGCGAGAGCAGCAGGGCCGAGGGGCCGTCCTGGCGGGCCAGGGCCGCGGCCCAGGCCATCGCGGTCTCGGCGGTGTCGGCCGGGCGCCAGACGTCCAGGCCCGGGATCAGGCGCAGGCTGGCGGCGTGCTCGATCGACTGGTGCGTCGGGCCGTCCTCGCCCAGACCGATGGAGTCGTGCGTGAACACATGCACCACGCGGCGCTTCATCAGCGCGGCCATGCGGATGGCGTTGCGCGAGTAGTCGCTGAAGGTCAGGAAGGTGCCGCCGTAGGGGATGTAGCCGCCGTGCAGGGCCACGCCGTTCATGATGGCGGCCATGCCGAATTCGCGCACGCCGTAGTTGATGTGGCGGCCACCGTTCGCGGCACCGCCATCAAAGCGCAGCGCCGGCGTGCTCTTGGTGTTGGTCAGGTTGGAGCCGGTCAGGTCGGCGCTGCCGCCCAGCAGCTCGGGCAGCGCGGCGGTGAAGGCTTCCAGCGCCAGCTGGCTGGCCTTGCGGGTGGCCACGGTCTCGGCCTTGGCATGGGTGTCGGCCAGCAGATCGGCCACCAGCTTGGCGTAGCTTTCCGGCAGTTCGCCGGCCATGCGGCGCTGGTACTCGGCGGCCAGCTGCGGGTGCTTCTTGGCGTAGCTGTCGAAGGCCTTCTGCCACTTTTCCTGCGCCTTGGCGCCGGCCTTCTTGGCATCCCAGTCGGCGTACACGGCGGCGGGAATGACGAAGGGCTCGTGCGCCCAGCCGAGCTGCTCGCGGGTCAGCTTGATCTCGTCCGGGCCGAGCGCCTCGCCGTGCGCCTTGGCGGTGCCGGCACGGTTCGGGCTGCCTTGGCCGATGACGGTCTTGGCGCGGATCAGCGTGGGTTTCGCGGTGCTGGCCTGGGCCTGTTCCAGCGCGGCGGCCATGGCCTTGACGTCGTGGCCGTCCACCGGGCCGATGACGTTCCAGCCATAGGCCTCGAAACGCTTGTTGACGTCGTCGATGTACCAGGGGGCGACCTGGCCGTCGATGCTGATGCCGTTGTCGTCGTAGACGCAGATCAGCTTGTTCAGGCCCCAGGCGCCGGCCAGCGCGCAGGCCTCGTGGCTGACGCCTTCCATCATGCAGCCGTCACCCAGGAACACATAGGTGTGGTGGTCGACGATGGCGTGGCCGGGGCGGTTGAATTCCTGCGCCAGCAACTTCTCGGCCAGCGCCATGCCCACGGCGTTGGCAATGCCCTGGCCCAGCGGGCCGGTGGTGGTTTCCACGCCCGGGGTCACGTCCACCTCGGGGTGGCCGGGGGTCTTGCTGTGCAGCTGGCGGAAGGCCTTGAGGTCGTCGATGCCGAGCGCGTAGCCGGTGAGGTGCAGCAGCGCGTAGATCAGCATCGAGCCGTGGCCGTTGCTCAGCACGAAGCGGTCGCGGTTGCTCCAATGCGGATCGGCCGGGTTGTGCTTCAGGGCACCGCCCCAGAGCGCGACGGCGCATTCGGCCATGCCCATCGGGGCGCCGGGGTGGCCGGAGTTGGCGGCTTGGACGGCGTCCATCGCCAGCGCGCGAATTGCGTTGGCCATCAAGGCGGTGTTCTGGGGCATGGTGGGGAGGGGTGGATCAGGGAAAACGCGGGATTTTAGGGAGTGCCCGGCACGCCCCCGGCGAAGGCAGGCGCGACACTCGCCCGCATGTCGATTCCGCACGCCCTGATCACCTGCGCCGGCCGTGGCGAGCGCATGCGCCCGCTCACCGACCACACGCCCAAGCCGCTGCTCGAAGTGAAGGGCAAGCCGCTGGTGGTCTGGCACCTGGAAGCGCTGGCTCGCGCCGGTGTGCGCGAGGTCGTCATCAACACCGCCTGGCTGGAGGAGCAGTTCCCCGCCGCGCTGGGCGATGGCGCGCACTGGGGCCTGCGCATCCGCTACTCGATGGAAGGGCGCGAGCACGGCGGCGCGCTGGAAACCGCCGGCGCCATCGCCACCGCGCTACCGCTGCTGGCGTCGCACCCCGATCAACCCTTCTGGTACGTCTCGGGCGATGTCTATGTGCCCGGCTTCGAGTTCCCGCAGACGGCGCTGCAGCGCTTCGAGGCGCAGCCCGAGCGGCTCGCCCATCTGTGGCTGGCGCCGAACGCGCCGCACCACCCGCAGGGCGACTTCGGCATCGACGCCGATGGCCTGGCCACTTCACGCGCGGCCGGCTTCGCCGGGCCCTGCCTGACCTGGTCCAGCCTGGGCCTGATGCGCGCCGGCCTGGTGGAAGGCCTGCGCCCCGGCCAGCGCGAGGCGCTGCGACCGCGCTTCGAGGCCGCGATTGCCGCGCGGCGCGTCAGTGCCGAGCGCCTGGCCACGCCCTGGGTCGATGTCGGCACGCCGGCGCGCCTGGCGGAGCTGAACCCGGCATGAGCACGCCGGGTCGCTCCCCCGCGCGAAGCCCGCAGCGCCGGGCGCAGAGGGCAGTCTCGTGAGCCGCGGCCTGCTGAACCTGATGGGCGAGCGCTGGTGGGCGCCCGGCGTGCTGCTGGCGGCGCTGCTGCTGGGTGCGCTGGCCGGGGCCTTGGCAGGGGAGCGGGCCGCCCTGGCGGTGCTGGGCGCCAGCGCCGTGCTGGGCCTGGGCCTGATGTGCGCACGCGAGCGCCATCTGCTGACGCGCCTGAGCGCCGGCCCCGAGGCGATGGCGGCGCTCGACATCGCGCTGCTGATCCTGGACGCCGAGGACCGCCTGCGCTGGTGCAGCCCGGCCTTCGTGCGCCTTTACCCCGGCCTGGAGGGCCAGCTGCGCCGCGGCATGCGCTATGCGGACATGGCGCGGCTGGCGGTGCAGAGCGGCGCCATCGACCCCGGCCCGCAAGGCCTGGATGCCTGGCTGGCCGAGCGCCTGGCCCGCCATGCGCGCACCGGGCCCGAGGGCGACAGCTGGCAGCAGCAGATGCAGGACGGCCGCGTGCTGCAGGTGCTGGAGCGCCGCACCTCCAGCGGCGGCTGGGCCAGCCTGCGCTTCGACGTGACCGAGTTGGTGCAGGCCCAGGAGGCGCTGCGCCGCGCGCGCGACGAGGCCCATGCCAGCAACGAGATGCTGACCGAGGCCCTGGAGGCCATGCCCGCCGGCTTCGAGATCTGGGGGCCGGACGACCGCCTGCTGCGCGCCAACGAGCGCGTGCGCCAGCAGTACCCGCCCACCGCCCACCTGCTGCAGCCCGGCGTCTCCTTCGAGGCCGTGGTGCGTGCCTCGTTGGCCTCGGGCGCCATCGCCTCGGCCCGCGGGCGCGAGTCCGAATGGCTGGGCGAACGCCTGGCCCAGCGCGGCCGCCTGGGCCGCCCCTTCCTGCAGGACTACCAGGGCCGCTGGATCTCGGTGGAGGAGCGCCGCATGCCCTCCGGGCGGCTCGTCACGGTGCGCCAGGAAGTCACCGAACTGGTCGAGGCCCGCAATGCGCTCACACAAGCGCGCCAGCTGGCCGAGCAGCGCCACCACCTGCTCGCGCACGCGCTCGACGCCCTGCCCATGGGGCTGGAGATCTTCGACCCCGAGGACCGCTACCTCTACGTCAACCGCACCTTCCGCGACTGGCACCCGCGGGTGGACTACAACCAGCTCATCGGCCAGACCTTCGAGCAGGCGGTGCGCCTGAGCCAGCGCCTGGGTCTGCTGCCGCTGGAAGCCCGTGGCGACGAGGAAGCCTGGATCGCCGAGCGCGTGGCCTCGCATGGCCGCCGCACCGAGCCCATGCTGCAGCACCGCCCCGACAGCATGGTGCTGCTGACGCAGGAGATCCGCACGCCCGAGGGCTTCGTGGTCACGCTGCGCCAGGACGTGACGCAGCAGCTGGCGCGCGAGCGCGCGCTGGAGACCAGCCAGGCCCAGGTGCTGGCCATCGTGCAGACGGCCGGCGCCGCCATCCTCACGCTCGACCCGCAGGGCCGCCTGCGCTCGCTCAACCCCGCCGCCGAGGCCCTGTGGGGCTACCCGGCCGAGGAGCTCATCGGCCAGCCGCTGGACCGCCTGCTGCAGGCCGAGGCCAACAGCGAACTGGCCGGCCTGATGCGCGAGCACCTGCGCGGCCAGGGCAGCGCGCTGCTGGGCCCGCGCCGCGAGCTGCGCGCGCGCCACCGCGACGGCCACGCCATCCACATCCAGGCCGCCATTTCCGAGGTGCGCACCGCCGGCGACCACTTCTTCGTCGCCGTCGTCACCGACATCAGCGCCGCCAAGCATCTGGAGGCCGAGCTGCGCCTGGCCAACGAGCGCCTGGAACAGCTCAGCCGCACCGACGCCCTCACCGAGCTGGCCAACCGCCGCCGCCTGATGGAAGCCCTGCAGGAGCTCTGGCAGCACTGCCTGCGCGAGCGCAAGCCCTTTGCGCTGCTGATGGTCGACGTCGACCACTTCAAGCGCTACAACGACCACCATGGCCACCGCGCCGGTGACGCGGCGCTGCGGGCCGTGGCCGAGGTGCTGCGCGCCGCGGCGCGGCGCAGCACCGATGTGGTGGCCCGCTACGGCGGGGAGGAATTCGTGCTGCTGCTGGATGACTGCGATGCCGAGGGCGCGCTGCGGCGCGCCGAAGAGGTGCGGGCCGCGCTGCAGGCGCGCGCCCTGCCCCATGGCGCGGCGCCGCTCGGGCGCGTCAGCCTCTCCATCGGCGTCTACGCCCAAGTGCCAGAGGCCGGGCGCCGCGCCGAAGACTGGCTGAGCCGCGCCGATGCCGCGCTCTACCGCGCCAAGGCGGCGGGGCGCGATCGGGTGGAATCAAGCTGAGACCCTGCGCATGACCACCAACGCCTTGCTGATGTGGGTGGTCTGTGTGCTGGCCGGCACGGCCGCTTTCTTGTGGGCCGTGATGGCTTGGCCGCTGCGCGTGGCGCAGGCGGCCAGCAGCCGTTTCGCGCTCGGCAATGTGCTGTTCTGGTTCAGCCTGCTGCTGTCCCAGCAGCGCGGAGCGGCACCCAGCTGGTGGACCTGGGCGGTGTCCGACTTGTTTGGCATCGCTGCCTTCGTGCTGCTGCGCGAAGGCGTGCAGCACCTGTTCGAGCTGGGGCCGGCGCGCCGCGTGCCGCTGCTCGCCTTTGCGGTGTGTGCCATCGCCTACGCCAGCCTGCCGCCGCAGGCCAGCTCAACTTTCGCCTACACCTTCCTCTACTCCAGTGCCGTGGCCCTGCTGGCGGGTGGTCTGGTGGAGCAGGTGTGGCGCGCCGCGCGGCGCGAATTCAACCCGTGGGCCGGCCTGTTGCTGGCCGCCCCCTTCGCGCTGCTGACGGCGGTGATGCTGCTGCGCCTCTTCAGCCTGCTGGGGCAGCACAACGAAGAGGTGCCGGCCGACGGCCTGGCCATGCTGTGGAGCTTTGTGTTGCTCACGCTGCTGATGAACCTCAGCCTGGTGGCCTGCGTGGTGGCCAGGCTGCTGATCATCATCCGCCGCCAGGGCGAACACGACGCCCTCACCGGCCTGCCCAACCGGCGCCAGATGGAGCGCCGCCTGCAGCAGGAGCTGGCGCGTGCGCAGCGCCATGCGGGCGCAGGCTGCTGCGTGCTGCTGGCCGATCTGGACCACTTCAAGCGCGTCAATGACCAGCATGGCCATGACGCCGGCGACGCCGCCCTGCGCCACCTGGCAGCCTGCTGGCTGCCGCGCCTGCGCACCGAGGACCTGCTGGCGCGCTGGGGCGGCGAGGAGTTCCTGCTGCTGCCGCAAACCCTGCCCGAGCAGGGCGCCGCGATGGCCGAGCGCCTGCGCGCCGCGCTGGCCGAGCAGCCGCTGCCCTGGCAAGGCGGGCCGATCGCGCTCACGGTCAGCCTGGGTCTGGCCCACAGCGCCGGGCGTGACCGCGCCGCCCTGCTGCGCGACGCCGACGCCGCGCTCTACCGCGCCAAGGCCGGCGGGCGCAACCGCGTGGTGCTGGCGCCCGCCTGAGCCCGGCCCGAGGCGCTTACTGCGCGTGCGGCAGGCAGATCTCGTCGATGCGCGCCATCACCTCAGGGGTGAGCTTGTCGCGCAGCGCCAGCGCGCCGAGGTTGTCGTCCAGCTGGCTGCGCTTGCTGGCGCCCAGGATGACGGTGGAGACGCGCTCATTTTTAGTCAGCCAGGCCACGGCCAGCTGCGCCAGGCTGCCGCCCAGCTCGGCGGCGATGGGCTCCAGCTGCGCCACCACGGCATTGCGGGCCGGGTCCACCAGCTGGTCGCGCAGCCAGGCCTGGCTGTCACCGCGGCTGCCGGCCGGCACGCCCTGACGGTACTTGCCGGTCAGCAGGCCCGAAGCCAACGGGCTCCAGGTCGTCAGGCCCAGGCCGATCTCGTCGTACAGGCGGGCGTACTCCTGCTCCACGCGCTTGCGATGCAGCAGGTGGTACTGCGGCTGCTCCATCAGCGGCTTGTGCAGGTGGTGGCGCTCGGCGATCTCGTAGGCGGCGCGGATCGCATCGGCCGGCCACTCACTGGTGCCCCAGTACAGCGCCTTGCCCTGCTCGATCAGGTTGTGCATGGCCCACACGGTCTCCTCGATCGGGGTGTGCGGGTCGGGGCGGTGGCAGTAGATGAGATCGATGAAATCGAGCTGCATGCGCTTCAAGGAACCGTCGAGCGCCTGCATCAGGTACTTGCGGTTCAGCGTGTCCATGCGGTTGATGGTGTTGCCCTCGCGCTCCAGGCCCCAGAAGAACTTGGTGCTGACGATGTAGTTCAGGCGCGGCCAGGCGAGCTTCTTGAGCGCCTCGCCCATCACCACCTCGCTCTGGCCCTTGGCGTAGACCTCGGCGTTGTCGAAGAAGTTCACGCCTGCATCGAAGGCGGCGGCCATCAGTTCGACGGCGGAGTTCGTGTCGACCTGGTTGTGATACGTGATCCAGGAGCCCAGCGAAAGGGCCGAGACCTTGAGGCCGGAGCGGCCCAGACGGTTGTAGTGCATGGTCAGGCGGGGAACGAAGACAAGGGCCGCACGATAGCCAGTCCGTACGATTCGCGCCGATGAACCCGCACAAGTCCTTCCGAATCGCTGTGGTGGGCGCCGGCCCGGTGGGCCTGGCCTTCGCGCTGCAGGCCGCGCGCGCCCTGCCGGGGTGCGAGCTGCAGCTCTTCGACGCCCGCGCACTGGACGGCCAGCGCAGCGCCGACGCGCGCGTGCTGGCGCTGAACCTGGGCAGCGTTCAGCAGCTGCAGCGCCTGGGTGCCTGGGAGCCGGCGCGCGCCGAGCCGATCCTGGAGGTCTCCGTCAGCCAGGTGGCGCCGGGCCGCACCGACCTGCGCCTGCGCGCCGCCGAGCTCGGCCAGCCCCTGCTGGGCGCCGTGCTGCCGTACGGCGATGTGCTGCAGCCGCTGGAGCAGGCCTGGCTGGGGCTTTCCTCACCACGCCTGGCCAGCCGCGGCGGCCAGAAGGTGACGGAGCTGAAGACCCTGGCCGATGGCCGCATCGAACTGGATGCCGGCGTGGCCGAGGCCTTCGACCTGGTGGTGCTGGCCGAGGGCGGCCTGTTCACCGAGCAGGCGCCGCGCCCCTGGCGGCGCGATTACGGCCAGACGGCCTGGATTGGCACGCTGCGCCTGGCGACCAGCTGGCCGCGCGGCCTGGCGGTGGAGCGCTTCACGCGCCAGGGCCCGCTGGCGGTGCTGCCACTGCCGGACGACGCCGCCGGGCGGCGCGCCTCGCTGGTCTGGTGCACCGCGGCCGACGAAGCCCCGCAGCAGCTGAGCGAGGCCCGCCTGCGCGCCCTGCTGCCGGCCTGCGCCCAGGCGGTGCAGGGCATCGAGGGCGCGCTCAAGCCCTTCCCGCTCGGCCTGAACGCCCAGCCGCGCCTGGTGCAAGGGCGCCTGCTGCGCATCGGCAACGCGGCGCAGGCCCTGCACCCGGTGGCCGGCCAGGGCCTGAACCTGGGCCTGCGCGATGCCCACCAGCTGGTGAGCTGCCTGCGCGATGGCGGCTCGCTCGACGCCGCGCTGGCGCGCTTCGAGCGCCAGCGCCAGCCCGACCGCCTGGCGCTGCTGGGCACCACCGACGGCCTGGCGCGCGTGTTCACCGGCGAGGGCGCGGCCCTGGGCCTGGCGCGCGAGGCCGGCCTGCGCCTGCTGCAGGCCCTGCCGCCGCTGCGCGGGGCGCTGGCGCGGCAGCTGATGTTCGGCTGGCGCTGAGGCCCTGGGCGCTTGCGGCGCCCGGGCTGCGGTGCCAGAGTCGGCCCTTTCCCACGCCGCAGGGGGCGCCATGAAGACCGGTTTGCTGATGCTGGTGGCCCTGGCCGCACTGGGGCCCGGGCAAGCCCCCGCCCCACAGTTCGACCCGCTCTTCGACCCCGGCAGCGCGCGCTGCGGCCCGCCCCCGCAGGCCCTGCGCCTGGCGGCCCTGGGCAAGCCCGAAACCAGCCCCTTCCCGCCCCAGCCCGGGCAGGCGGCGCCCGGCCCGGTGCCGCTGTACCGCAATCTGGGCACGCTGAGCGTCCCGCTCGGCCGCGGCCGCCCGCAGGCGCAGGCCTACTTCGACCAGGGCCTGCGCCTGGCCTTCGCCTTCAACCATGCCGAGGCGCAGCGCGCCTTCCAGGCCGCGCAGCGCCTGGACCCGGGCTGCGCGCTCTGCCACTGGGGCGAGGCCTGGGTGCTGGGCCCGAACATCAACGCCCCGATGGCCCCCGAGGCGCAGACCCCGGCCCTGGCCGCGCTGGGGCGAGCGGCGGCGCTGAAGACCGGTCTGCCGCCGCTGCAGCGCGGCCTGATCGAGGCGCTGGAGAAGCGCTACAGCGCCGACCCGGCGGCCGAGCGGGCCAGCCTGGACGCCGCCTTCGCCGACGCCCTGCAGGCCCTGGCGGCCCAGCACCCGCGCGAGGACCTGCTGCAGGTGCTGGCCGCCGAGGCCGCCATGAACACCCAGGCCTGGGACTACTGGCAGGTCGGCGGCGCCGAACCCAAGGGGCGCGCCGCCGCCATCGTGCAGGCGCTGGAGACGGTGCTGAAGCGCAGCCCCAGCCACCCGGGCGCCATCCACCTCTACATCCACGCGGTCGAGGCCTCGAACCGGCCCGAGCGCGCGCTGAAGCCAGCGCGCCGCCTGGCCGCACTGATGCCCGGTGCCGGTCACATGGTGCACATGCCGGCGCACATCTATTACCGCGTCGGCCTGTACCGCGACGCGCTGCGCGCCAACCAGCAGGCCATTGCGGCGGACGAGGCCTACTTCAAGACCTCGCCCTCGGACGCGATGTACCGCTCGGCCTACTACCCGCACAACATCCACTTCCTGATGGTGGCCGCCCAACTGGGCGGCGATGGCCCGAGCGCGCTGCAGGCGGCGGCCAAACTGGACGCCGCGCTGCCGCTGGACACCGTGCGTGCCGTGGCGGCGCTGCAGCCCCTGAAGGCCGCGCCCTTTGGCGTGCACGCGCTCTTCAGCCGCCCCGAAACCGTGCTGGCCCTGCCCGCACCGCCACCCGAGCTGGTGCTGCTGCAGGCCATGCACCGCCACGCGCGCACCCTGGCGCTGGCGCGCCTGGGCCGGCTGGACGAGGCGCAGCAGGAAGTCGAGGCCCTGGCCCGCCTGGAGCGCGAGGCCGACTTCAAGCCCTTCGAGGCCTGGGGCGTGCCGGCCCTGGCGGTGGTGCAGACGGCACGCTGGGTCAGCGCCGCGCGCCTGGCCGAGGCCCGCGGCGAGCTGGACGCCGCCGCCCTGGCCTACGAGGCCGCCATCGCCATCGAAGACGGCCTGGCCTATATGGAGCCGCCCTACTGGTACTACCCGGTGCGCCAATCCCTGGGCGCGCTGCGCCTGCGCCAGGGCCGGCTGGACGAAGCCGAGGCCGCGCTGCGCGAGGCCCTGGCGCGGGTGCGCAACAACGGCTGGGCGCTGGCCGGCCTGCAGGCCGTGTACGAACGCAAGGGCGATGCCGCCAGCGCGCGCAGCACCCGCGCGGCGCTGCAGCGCGCCTGGTTCGGGCCGGCGCGCGGGCCGGAGCCCGGCCGCATCTGAGGTCGCGGGGCGGGCGCACCAACCCTGCCACCCCGCTGGCAGCCGCCCTGCCTAGACTGCCACCATGCCCGCCGACCTGCACGCCCCCTTCGCCGCGCTGCGCGAACTGCTGCGCGCCCAGGCCGCCGGCCTGGTGCTGCGCACCGACACGCCGGACTGCTACTACCTCGACACCGACCACGTGATGCCCAACGGGCAGCCGCTGTTCTTCGGCTCGGCGCAGATCAAGAAGCACTACGTCAGCTACTACCTGATGCCGGTGTACGTGAGGCCGGCGCTGCTGGAAGGCATCAGCCCCGGCCTGCGCCAGCGCATGCAGGGCAAGAGCTGCTTCAACTTCAAGCGCGTGGAACCTGAGCTGTTCGGAGAACTGGCGCAGCTCACCGCGGCCGGGCTGCAGAGCTACCGGGAGCAGGGCCATGTCTGAGCTGCGCTCCGTGCCGGCGGCGCAGGCGCCCTGGGCCGATTTGGAAGCCCTGTTCGGCGCGCGCGGTGCCTGCGGCGGCTGCTGGTGCATGGTGTGGCGGCGTACGCGCAAGGACTTTGAAGCCGGCAAGGGCGCGGGCAACCGCGCCGCGCTGCAGGCACTGTGGGAACGCGGCGAGCCGATCGGGTTGCTGGGCTATCAGGGCGAGCGGCCGGTGGGCTGGGTGTCGGTGGCGCCGCGCGGGCAGTTCAGCTACTTCAAGACCTCCCGCGTGCTGCGTCTCACGCCGGGCGAAGCCGGCGTCTGGTGCATCAGCTGCCTGTTCGTCGCCTCCGCGCTGCGCCGCCAGGGCCTGGCCGCAGGGCTGATCGCCGCCGCGCGCGACTGGGCACTGGCGCAGGGCGCACAGCGCGTCGAGGGCTATCCGGTCGAGCCACGCAGCGCCCAGGCCGCGCCGGTGTTCCTGTGGACCGGCACCCCGGCGCCCTTCGAGGCCGCGGGCTTCCGCCGCGAGCCCAATCCGCACGGCACACGCCCCATCTACGCCAGCCCCTGACGCCCGCCCCATGCAGGCCCCCGTCGCGCTCGATCGCCTGCTCGGCCTGGTGCTGGCGCTGGACGAGGACAAGCCCGTCAGCGCGCCCGAACTGGCACAGCGCCTGGGGGTGTCGCTGCGCACCGTCTACCGCGATGTGAAGCGCCTGCAGGACGCCGGCGTGCCCGTGGTCAGCGAGCCCGGCCGCGGCGGCGGCCTGTGCCTGATGCCGGGCTTTCGGATGGCGCCGCTGGCGCTCACGCGCAGCGAGACCCTGGCGCTGACGCTCGCCATCGAGCAGTTGCGCACCCTGCCCACGCAACCCTTTGCGGCCGCGCTGGACACCGCGGCACGCAAGATCGCCAATGCCGCGCGCGTGGCGCGGCCCGAGCTGCTGCAGCAGCCGCAGCGCTGGCTGCGCGTGGAGCCGCTGGCGCAGGACTGCTTCCACCCCGAGCGCCCCTCGCCCGCCCCGGCCGGCCAGGTCGGCGCGGTGGTGCAGACCTTCGTCGAGGCCCTGCTCGAAGGGCGGCGCCTGCGCATCGACTACCACTCGCCCTACCGCGACGGCGCGGAGACGCGCGACTACGACCCCGCCGGCCTGCTGCTGGACCGCGGGCTCTGGTACCTGGTGGCCTACCCCAGCGGCCAGTTGGAGCGCCCGCGCCACCTGCGCGCCGACCGCGTGCGCCATTGCCAGCCCGGCGAGCGCCTGGCGCTGGACCGCCTGCCGCCCTGGCGCCCCGCGCAGCAACGCCCCTGGCTGCGCGAGGCCATGCAGCGCTGGATCGAGACCTCGCCGGTGCGCCTGCTGATCAGCGCCGCCCAGGCCGAACGCCTGGGCCGCGACTGGTTCTTCGGCAGCGCCGAGCTGCGCCCCTTGCCCGACGGCCAGTTCGAGTTCTGCTGGGGTGAGAACGAGTTCGAACGCGTGCGCGAGCTGCTGGCCTGGCTGGGCGCCCCGGCGCGACTGCTCGCACCGGCGGAGTGGATCGAGCCCATGCGCCAGGCCTTGATCGCACACGCGCAATCCCAGCAAAGCGGCTGAACCCTGACCAAGTGCCGCCGCGGAGCCGGCTTTGCCGGGCCGCTGGCGGCGCCCCCTGGGGGGGGTCAACAACACACGGCTTCGATGTTGTTGCCATCGGCGTCGATCAAGAAGGCGGCGTAGTAGGTCTCGCTGTAGTCCGGGCGCGGCCCCGGGGCGCCGTTGCAGCGCGCGCCGTTCGCCAGCCCGCGCGCATGGAACTCGTGCACGGACTGGCGGTTCGGCGCCTTGAAGGCGACATGCGCCTCGGTGACGGCGCCCTGCGGCTGCGCATACAGCCAGAGCTCAGGGGCGCCGGCCGGCCCGAAGCCGGCATAGCCCTCGCCCTCGGATTGCAGGCCGTAGCCCAGCGGCGCCAGGGTCTCGGCATAGAAGCGGGTGGCTTGCCCGAGGTCGCGCACGCGCAGTCCCAGATGGTCAAACATGGTCGTTCCTTGAACGGTGAAGAAGAGGGCCTCAATCTAGGCAGCGGGTCTGCCAGCGGGCTGGCAGGTTTTGCGCGCCGGCGGCGCGCGCGCTGCCGCGCGTTTCGCCCCCGCGCCTTTGCCGCTCACCCCACAAAAGCCGCAACTCGTCTCACGTCACAGACAGCGCGCAGGCCGCGCAGCACCATTGCCTGATCGGGAGGCACGGCCCCTCGCCGTGCCCGTTGACTGAGAAGAAAAAGATGGACCTCGAACACTGGACCCTGGCGCTGATCACCCGGCGCTGCCGCCGCCTGCTGGACGCCCGCCAGCAGCCCCAGCTGGAAGCCCTGCTGCTGCAGGTGGCCCAGCGCAGCACCTGCACCCTGCACCGCGTGCGGGTCGAGCCGGACTGTCTGTGGGTCTGGGTCAGCTGCCGCCCGCGCGGCATCCGCCGGTTCGCCGATCTGGCCAAGATCGACTGCGGCCGTCTGGTGCTCGGCACCCTGCCCACCGCCACCGTGCGCATGCTGCAGGAACGCGTGTGGGATTGGCCGCCCGTGCTGCGCCAGGCGCAGCCCGACTACGAGGTGCATTGCGAAGTGGACCGCCGCCGCGCCGCGCACCGCGAGTCGCGGCTGAACTACCTGCAGACGGTGGCGGACAACCCGGTGTCCCGCCCGGGGGAGCTGGAGACGCCGCAGCCCTGATCAGAGCGGGGTCTCGACCCCATCCCGCCGCAGCTTCTTCGTGAAGCCCGGCAGCCCCGCCAGCAACTGCCGCCCAAACGGCGTGCTGGCCAGGCGGCCGTCGTAGCAGACGATGTGGGCATGGTCCTGCTCGCTGCGGATGCCGCGGCCGGCCCACTGGTTCAGGCGCACGCCGGTGGCGGGCACCACCAGTTCGTTGAAGCTGCTGCGGCCCTTGGCCTCCAGCCATTCGGCGCGCGCTTCCTGCACCGGGTCGTCAGGAGTCAGGAAAGGCAGCTTGGGCATGAAGACCCATTCGCACTGCTGGCCCGGCAGGTCCAGGCCCTCGCCGAAGCTCTGCAGGCCCACCAGGATGCTGCGCTCGCCGCGCTCCACCGCCGCGCGGTGCGCGCGCAGCAGCTGCTCGCGCGCGGATTCGCCCTGCACATGCAGCTGGCCGCGCAGGCTGGCCGGCAGCGCGGCCACGATGGCATGCAGCTGCACCCAGCTGGAGCACAGCACCAGCGCGCCGTGCTCCACCGCCTTCAGGTCCTGCGCCAGCAGCCGGGCCACTTCCGCCGTGTGCTCGCTCGCCTGCTTGGGGCTGGCTTTCGTCTGCACGACGGTGAACTCGCCCTGGGTGGCGTAGTTGAAGGGGCTGGCCACTTCGAGTGCCTGCACATTCGGCATTCCGGCCAGGCCGCTGTCTTTCAGGAAGTAGTCAAAACGGCCGAGCGCGCGCAGCGTGGCGGAGGTGATGACCGCCCCGCGCAGCAGCGGCCACAGGTGGCGGCGCAGCACGCCGCTGGCGAACAGCGGGCAGGCGCGCGCCACCACGCGCAGCGAGCCGCCGCCGACACCGAAGTCCAGCCACTTGGCAGCCGGGGGCTCACCCAGGTCCAGCATCAGCTCGGCGGTTTCCAGCAAATCATTCAGGCGCTTGAAGGGCGCGCCGATCTCGCTGACATGCTGGGCGATCAAGGGCGCCAGCTCCTCGTCCTCGGCGCGCTCCTGCTTCAGCCAGGCGCTGAACTCGGTAGCCCTGGCATGCAGGCGGTGCGCCTGTTCGCCCACCGCCTGCCAGAGCGGCAGCAGCTCGGGCGGCAGCTCGCCGCGCTCAAACCGGATGCGCGTGCTGGGGCCGCCGCCACTGCCCGGTGTGCGGTCCTCGGCGGCCTCATGCAGCTGGCCGATGGCCTCGTTGCCCAGGCTTTGCATCACGCCGCGCAGCAAGTCGTCCAGGGCCTGGTTCAGCAGGCTGGTGCAGCCTTCCAGGTTGAGCGGGTAGCTGAGCGAGCGCGCGGCCTGGTCCAGGGCCTTGTCCAGGCGCTGCAGCCAGCGCCGCTCGCTCAAGGAAGCTTCGCAGGCGAAGTGCGAGAGCGCCGTGGCGGGCAGGTGGTGGCCTTCGTCAAAGATGTAGATGGCGCGCTCGCCGCTGGGCAGGCTGCTCAAGTCCGAGCGCAGGCTGGCCAGCACCAGGTCGTGGTTGGCCACCAGGATGTCGGCCTTGCTGGCGGCGCGCTTGGCGTTGAAGTAGGGGCAGTCGTGGAACTGCGGGCAATGGCGGCTGGTGCAGGCATGGCGGTCGGCGGCCAGATAGCCCCAGAGCGCCAGGTCGTCCGGGCCCAGGCTGTCACGCTCGCCGTTCCAGGCGCCGCTGCCCCAGCGCTTCTTCAGGGCCTCGAAGCGCTCCAGCGGGGCCTGCTGCACGGCGGCCGCATCGCTCGGTTCTTCCAGCGCCATCGGCGTCTGCTCGCCGTTGCAGGCCAGGTCCAGCTTGACCGGGCAGAGGTAGCGCCCGCGCCCCTTCAGCAGGGCCACCACGGGCGGCACCTCCATGGCCTTGGCCAACTCGGGCAGGTCCTTGCCCATCACCTGCTCCTGCAGGGCGATGGTGGAGGTGCTGACCACCACCTTGACCCCGGCGCGCCGCGCCAGCGTGATGGCCGCGGCCAGGTAGGCGCGCGTCTTGCCCACGCCGGTGCCGGCCTCGACGACGCAGATGCGCGCGCTCTGATCGGGCTCGTAACGGGCCTGCGCCAGTTGCGCGCCGATGGCATGCAGCATCTCGCGCTGGCCGGCGCGCGCCACCGAGCCCGGGCTGCTGTCCAGCAGGGCCTGGTACAGGGCTTCGAGTTCGTCGTGGAGTTCGGTGGTGCGCATGGGGGCGCGGATTGTCCGCCGCTCAGCAATACTGCGCGCCCCGAGGTCTTGCACCATTTGCCTCCGCCGTGGGGTCTCGCTATTCACCCATGAGAGCCAACCATCCGCCTGGACTTATTCAGTGTGACTGCTGCGACTACTTCACCATTCCATCTGGACATGACTACGAGATCTGTCCCGTCTGCTTTTGGGAACAGGATTGGTGTGGAGTTGCCGAGCCGGAAGAGCCGTCAGGAGCCAACCACGGATTGACTCTGCGACAGGGCCGGGAGAACTTTGCAAAGAACGGCGCATGCTCTGCCGAGTTCCAAGACAGAGTGCTCGCTCCAAATGATCGATCACAGTTCAAGCGTGTGTTCAGGGTGATCTAGCCCCGAAAGCCGCGCTCAAGCCGCATGTCATTGCCAACATCCCTTCTTCGCTTGACTTCACTCCTCGCGCTGGTGGCCTTTACCAGTGCAACCCAGGCCGAGGAGCGCCCCGCCCTGCCCGCGCTGAAGACCGAAGGCCCGGCCTCGGTCTCCGGCGTGTCCTCCGGCGCCTACATGGCCGTGCAGCTCTGGCTGGCGCAATCGCCCCGCTTCGAAGGCGGACTGGCCACCGTGGCCGGCGGGCCGTACGCCTGCGCCGGCTCGGTGTTCGAGGCCCTGGGCCCCTGCCTGGGCCGCAGCCCGCTGAACGACGTGGCCCTGCTGGCACGCGCCCAGGCGGCGCTGGCTTCGGGCGCCCTGCCGGCGCAGCCGCGCGGTGGCCGGGCCTACCTGTTTGCCGGTGCGCGCGACACCATCGTCGCCCCCAGCACCACGGCCGCCCTGGCCACGCAGCTGCAGGCCTTGCGGCCGGAGCTGGCGCTGCAGCTGGAAACCGGCGTGCCGGCCACCCATGGCTGGGTGACGCGCGACCAGGGCAGTGCCTGCGACCAGATGCAGCCCCCCTTCCTGCTGGCCTGCGGCTTCGACCTGGCCAGCGCGCTGCTGCAGCATCTGCACGGTCCGCTGCAGCCGCGCGGCGAGGCCGCGGCGGGCACGCTGCAGGCCTTTGATCAGCGCGCCTTCCACGCCGGCGCCGACCTGGCCGACACCGGCTACGTCTTCATCCCCCAAACCTGCGCCGCCGGCGGCTGCCACGTGCACGTGGCCCTGCATGGCTGCCGCATGAATGGCGCGGCCATCGGCGAGGCCTTTGCGCGCCACAGCGGCCTGAACGAATGGGCGGCCAGCAACCGCCTGGTGCTGCTGTACCCGCAGACCGGCGCGGCCGCCACCAATGCCTGCTGGGACTGGTGGGGCTACGCCGATGCCGGCTTTGCCGGCCGTCAGGGCGCGCAGCAGCGCGCCATCGTGGCGATGCTGGAGCGCCTGGCCGCCGCACCCTGACCTGTGACCGGCACGGGCCGGTCTTCTACGATGCCGGCCATGCGACGCATCAGCACCCCTCGACACGGACGGCTTTGGGCCGTCCTGCTGTCGTGCGTGCTGCTGGCGCAATGGCTGGCGCTGGCGCACTCGGTCGTCCACCCGGGCGGCCAGGCGGGTCTGCGCCTCCAGCTGGCACAGGCTGGCGCGCCGGACCTGCTGCAGCAGCTGGACGCCGACCATGCGGCCGGCTCCGCCGACTGTCTGGCCCTGGACCAGCTCTGCCATGGCGCGCCGGATGCCGCGGAGCCGGCCCTGCCCCTGCTGCAGCTGCTGGCGCAGCCGGCACCCGGGGCCGCGCAGTCCGCTACGCCGCGCACGCCCTGGCGGCGCCAGCTCGCGCGCGCCCCGCCCGTCCTCGCCTGAAACCTGCCATCCCTCAGCGCCGGCCCCGCGGGCTGCGCTGAGCCCCGCCGTTTTCAGACCGCCCGCCGGCCACCGCGCGGGCGAGGACCGCATTCATGACCCGAAACTCTTTCCGCGCGCCGCTGGGCGCACTGCCCCTCCTCGCCTTGCTGGCCCAGGCCGGCGCCTGGGCCGACACGGCCGCCCTGCAGCCCGTCATCGTCACCGGCAACCCCTTGCGCAGCGAGCAGTTCGCGGCGCCGGCCAGCAGCCTGGCCGGCACCGAGCTGGCGCTGCGCCGCGGCGGCTCGCTGGGCGAAACGCTGGAAGGCCTGCCCGGCCTGGCATCGACCTGGTTCGGCCCCAATGCCAACCGCCCCGTCATCCGCGGCCAGGACGGCGACCGCATCCGCGTGCTCAGCAATGCCGGCGCCTCGCTGGATGCCTCCAGCCTGAGCTTTGACCATGCGGTGCCGATCGACCCGCTGGTGGTCGAGCGCATCGAGGTGCTGCGCGGCCCGGCCGCACTGCTGTACGGCGGCAGCGCGGTGGGCGGCGTCGTCAACGCCATCGACAACCGCATCCCGCGCGCACCGCTGGCCGGCCCGGCCGGCGCGGCCGAGGCCCGCTTCGGCGGCGCCACCCAGGAGCGCGGGCTCTCCGCCCTGTTCGAGACCGGCGGCACCGGCCTGGCCCTGCACGCCGACGCCTTCGGGCGCCGCACCGCAGACCTGCGCGTGCCGGCCTTCGAGCGGGCCGGCGAGGGCGGCAGCGCAGGCCCGGAGCGCCGCACGCGCGTGCGCAACTCCGACAGCAGCGCCCACGGCGGCGCGCTGGGCGGCTCGCTGCTCTGGCGCCACGGCTACCTGGGTGCCAGCCTGGACAGCTACCGCAACGACTACGGCATCGTGGCCGAAGAGGACGTGCGCATCCGCATGCAGCGCGACAAGCTGGCCCTGGCCGGTGAAGTGCGCGCGCTCGACGGCTTCTTCAGCACCCTGCGCGCCCAGCTCAGCCTGAGCGACTACCGGCACGAGGAAGTGGAAGGCAGCGGCGCCGTCGGCACCACCTTCAAGAACCGCGGTGGCGACCTGCGCATCGAGGCCGTGCATGCGCGCCAGGCCCTGGGCGCGGGCCAGCTCGAAGGCGTGCTCGGCCTGCAGGCCGAGCGCGCGCGCTTCGAGGCCCTGGGTGAGGAGGCCTTCGTGCCCGGCACGCGCAACCGCTCAGTGGCCGCCTTCCTGCACGAGCAGTGGAGCCTGGGCGCGCCGCTGCAGCTGAGCGCCGGCCTGCGCGTCGAACGCGCCCGGCAGGAATCCGCCGGCGACGCCGAGGCGGCCGAGCCGAAGTTCGGTGCGCCCCAGCAGCGCCGCTTCACGCCGCGCAGCGCCTCGGTGGGCGCGGTCTGGCAGCTGGCCGCGCCCTGGCAGCTGAGCGGCAGCGCCGCCTTCAGCGAGCGCGCGCCCACCGCCTACGAGCTCTTCGCCAACGGCCTGCACGCCGCCACCGCCAGCTTCGAGCGCGGCGACGCGGCCCAGGCCAAGGAGCGCGGCCGCAACCTCGACCTGGCACTGCAGTGGCAGCAGGGGCCGGACCACCTCAGGCTCAGCGTCTTCCACAGCCGCTTCACGAACTACATCGCGCTGATGCACGCGGGTGAGCCGGATGTCATCGATGAAGAGGGTCGCAGCCTGCCGGTCTACGTCTTCCAGGGCGTGCCCGCGCGGCTGCAGGGCTGGGAGCTGGAGGGCCGCCAGCGCCTGTGGAGCGGCGGCGCCAGCCTGGACCTCGAAGCGCGGCTGGACAGCGTGCGCGGCGACAACCTGGCGCGCGCCGAACCCCTGCCCCGCCTGGCGCCGCTGCGCGCCACCCTGGCCCTGCACTGGCAGCAGCAGGCCTGGACGCTGAAGGCCGAGCTGCAGCACGCCACGCGCCAGGACCGCGTGCCCACCGACGACCGCCCCACGCCCGCCTGGACGCAGCTGCACCTCTCGGCCGCCTACGCCCTGCGTCTGGCCGGCGCGGACGGGCTGGCCTTCGTCAAGCTCAACAACCTGGGCAACCAGCTGGCCTACAACGCCAGCACGGTGGGCACGCTGCGGCCGCTGTCGCCGCTGCCGGGGCGGGCGGTGATGGCGGGGCTGCGGCTGAGCTTCTGACGCAGGCGCCGAACCAGGAGCTGCCGCAGGCGCCGAATTAGGAATCGCCGCAGCGGCGGCGGTCGTACTCGGCCTGCGCGTGCTCCAGGCGCCGCTGCAGCGAGGGGCTGGGCCGGCGCGCCGTGTCCAGCGCGGCGCGCGCCCGCGCCAGTTGGTCCGTCAGGCCCGGGCAGTAGCGCTGGCGCAGCTGCTCGCCGGCCTCTTCCACCCGCGCCTTGCGCTGCGCGTCCAGGCTTTCGATCTTCTCGGCCGTCGTCGGCGGTTTGGGCGCCAAGGACTGCACCGCCGTCTGCGCCGCCGTGCGGGTGGCGGGGCAGGCCGCCAGCGCGTCGCGCGTGGCCAGCGGGCCCAGGCGCCCGGCCGGGTCGGCCGCCAGCAGCGCATCGATCCCGGCCGGCGCGCTGCCCAGCCAGAAGCGGTGCCACTCGTACAGCGGCTCGCCCGAATCGTGGATGCCATGGGGGCCGTACTTGCAGCGCAGCACGCCCTGCCTGGCCTTCCACAGCGCGCCCAGCAGGGCATCCAGCTCGGCCGAGAGCCGCGCCGCGGACACCACGTCGTCGCGCGGGTCGAACACGCCGGTCTCGCTGCCGGCCAGGGCCTCGCGGCCGGCCGGCGTCAGCGCCGCGCGCTGCGCCGCCACGCGCTGCTGGCGCGCATGGGCCTCGTGCTCGTGCTGGTCGCGGCGCGCGGCGTAGCGCTCGTAGGCGGCCATGTTCGCGCGCAGCGCGCGCTCCAGGTCCCGCTGCGGCGGGGCGATCACCAGGTCGTCGGGCGAGCGCACGCCCATGCTGGCGCGCACCGCATCCACCCAGTCGATGAAGTCGCCGCGCACCGCGGCCGGGATGCCGCCATCCAGCGCCCCGCCCATCAGGGTCTGCATGCCGCCCACATGGCGCTGGCCACGCTCACCCGTGCCCTGGGTCAGCAGCTGGGCGAAGAAGTACTGGTCCTTGGCCAGCAGCAGATCGGCGAACTGGCGGCCGATCTGCGCCCGCTCGCGCGAGCCCGGTACCGACGCGAAATAGGCCTGGCGCGTGCCGGCGATCAGCGCATTCACATCGCGCTGCTCCTGCCGGGCCGCGGCCAGCGATTGCAGGGCATCGACGACCTGCTTGGCCTGGTACTCGCCAATGCGCAGGCGCTGCGTCACAAAGGCCTCGGGCGCGTCCGGCTCGGCCGCAGCGGGCAGCACCCACGCGCCCAGGGCGGCCACCAGCAGCACCGCGCGGGCCCGCGGCATTACTCGTCCTCCCAGTGAAAGGTGTGCAGCAGGCGGTGGATCAGGGGCGTGAGGATGATGGCCAGCACCACCAGGAAGACCAGCCCGGCATAGAGTGCATAAAGCCCCGCGAACAGCTTGCCACCGGCCGACTGCGGGCTGTTCACCGGCCCCATGCCGCCCAGCAGCATGGCGGCGTTCAGGAAGGCATCGCGCCAGGGCAGTTGCTCGAAGTACGCGTACCCGGCCATGCCGGCCAGCAGCGAGGCCGCGAGCAGGCCCAGCGCCACCAGGAAGTGCCCGAGCAGGCGGCGCATGAAGTGCGCCCTGGGAATCGGTGCGTGCCGCCTGGATTCATACATGGGTCTGCTCCGCTGCGGCCGCCACCATGGCCGGGCCGCTCAAGGGAAATGCTGCGCATCCGCCGGCGGCTGCACCCAGCCGTGCATGCGCTCCTCGTAGACCGAGACCGTCGGCGCCGGAAAGCCCGGATCGGCGAAGGCGCCCACCGGAATGGCCAGGCAATCCGGCAGCCCCAAGGGCTCGTAGAACACCGTGGCGCCGCACACCGGGCAGAAGTGAAAACGCGCGCCCGGGCCCTCGTCGCCCACGCGCACGAACTCGGTCGAGCGGCCCGTCAGCGCCACCTGCTCGCGCCGGTAGCGCGCCTGCTGCGCGAACGGACCCCCCGTGCGGCGCTGGCAGGCCAGGCAGTGACAGATCGAGACGCGCAGCGGCTCGCCCTCGACCCGGGCTTGAAGCTGGCCGCAGCTGCAGGAGGCGAGGCGATCGGTCATGGGCGGGATCCGGTGCAGGGCAGGCGCCCGACGATAGCGCCCCGCCCCGCATCAAGCGCGCAGCCGTTCCCGCCCCTGCGCCCGAAACGCCGCCAGGCTGGCCGCGTAAGGGTCCAGGGCGTCGGCCGGCTGGGCCAGTGCCAGGCCCGTTACCGCCGCAAAGCGGGCCGGCATCACCTGGCCCTGGGCCATCAGCTCGTCCACCAGGGCCAGCAGGGCGCCGCGGTGGGCCTCGAGCAATTCGGTGGCGCGCGCGTGCTCGGTCAGCAGCAGGGCTTCGACGGGCGCGTTGCTGGCCTCCACATCGGTGCAGAGGTTGTCCTCGCTGCCGGCGCAGACATCCACGCGGCCGATGCGCTCGCCGTGACCGAGGTGGCGCAGCATGCGCGCCGCCGTTTCGGTGGCCTTGCGCAAATCGCTCTCGGCCCCGCCACTGCTCAGCTCGGGCCCGAACACCAGCAGCTCGGCGGCGCGGCCGGCCAGGCTGGTGCAGATGGAATCGAGCAGATTGCGGCGCGACCAGACCTTGCGCCCGCTGTAGGCGTTGTAGCCGCCCTCGAAGCTGGCCACATGGATCTTGATCTCCTGCGGCGCGCGGCCGAACAGCAGCGCATGCACCAGGCCATGGCCGGCCTCGTGCACCGCCAACAGGGCGCGGAAGTCGGGGTTGCTGCGCTGGCGCAGGCGACTGATCTCGAAGGGCGCCGCGATGGCCTGCGACCGGCCGCGCCAATGCGCGATCAGGCTGCGGCCATCGGCCGTCAGGCCCACCGTCTCGCCCGACGCCGCACCACGCTCGATCGCCCACAGCGCCGCCTTGGCCAGGCCAGCGCCCAGGATGGCGTGCAGCGACGAAAACAGCGGCCGCGTGCCCTGGGCCGGGAACACGGCGTTGGCATAGATCTGCTCGCGCACGCTGGCGGCCAGCTCGAACTGCAGGCCGCAACGGGCCGCGGTGTCGCGGGCATAGCGCGCGCAGCCCTGCTCGACCAACTGCTCATACGCGCGGCGCGAAAGCGAGGGGTAGACCACATGCTCATTCCCCAGCCGTGCCACCTGCTCGGGCTTGAAGCGCTTGTTCAAGGCCTGCTTCACATCGATGACGGACAGCTTGCCGGTCAGCGCATGAAAGATGTCGGCATCGCTGTCGCAGTCGTCCACGCTGGTGGCCAGGTCCTCGTACATCTCGTCGAGGTTGCCGCAGACGAAGATCAGCAGGCGGCTGTAGTCGGTCTCCCATTGCGGCTGGCCGCTCTCGCGGAAGTCGCGCAGGCGCTGCTGCAGCTGCTCGGGCGTCCAGGCCATGATGTCGAGCAGGGGATCGTCGATCTTCAGCTGGCGCTGCAGCTCCTGCGCTTCCCAGGGGCGCAGCTTGAAGCGGCGCTTGGCGTCGTCCTCGTCGGCACGCTCGGCGTCGAAGGCGGCCTCGGCGATCGAGGACTCGATGTCGCCCAGCAACGAGAGCGCCGGTGGCAGCTTGCCGTCGGACAGCAGGGCCCAGACATCCTGGTAGCGCTCGACGCGCAGCTCGCCACGCTTTTCGTTGATGGTGCGAAAGCGTTGAAATTCGTCGAGCACCAGGATGCCGGGCTCGCCCTCGCGCACGCCGCTCTGCGCCAGCATGCCGGAGATGCTCTGCGCTCCGCGCCAGCCCGCGCCGTTCGAGAAGCCGTCCATCTGCACTTCCACGTAGCGGTCGTAGAAGCCCAGCAGCTGCGTGAGCCGCCGCACCAGCTGGGTCTTGCCGGTGCCCGTCAGGCCCCAGAGGCAGACGATGACGGGCCGCGTCACCAGCTCGGGCATCAGGACCCAGGCGCGCACCGAGTCGATCACGCGGTCGACGATGGCGTCGATGCCGAACAGCTCGGACTTGAGCTGGGCGGCGATCTGCTGCAGCTGTTGGTTCTTCTGCGCCAGCTGCACACGCAGGCTCTGGGGATCATTCATCCCAATCCTCCCTTCGCAACAGCGCCTGCAGCGCCATGCGGTCGGCCCGGCGCTGCGCGCCGCGGCTCTGGATGTGTTCGCCTGCGCCACGCAGGCCACGCTGGGCCAACGCGCGCGCCACGGGGTCACGCGCTGAAGGGTTGGCTTCCAGCAGCAGCGACATCGGCTGCTTCATGCGGCGCAGGGCCTTGACCCGGCCTTCTTGCAAGGCACGGGCACGGAGTTGTGCACTCATTCGGTTCTGGAAATACAAAAGCCCCGGCTCGAGAAGGCAGCGGGGCTTTTTTATGCCGCGCGGTCTGAGGCCGTATCTGGGAACAGACACGGTTCAGCCGGGGCTCGGGAACCGTGTTCAGTCGATCGTCGAGATGAACAGGGAGGACATAGCAGGGATCTCCGTCAGGCGGGCGCTGTCGTGGGCGCCTTCAACCAAGGGCGCGAATGATGCGCAGCGCGGTGCCGCGGCGCAAGAAGAATCGAGACGGGCGTTGTGGCCTGCCAACGCGAACCCGGCGCGCAGGGGCTCGGTGCCTCAGCGCGCCAAGGCCTTGCCACCGGCCTCGAACACCACCACCCGATTGCGGCCCTGGTGCTTGGCCGCGTAGAGCGCCTCGTCGGCGTGCTTCAGCAAGGCCGTCTCGTTCGGCGGTGCGCCCAGCAGGCTGTCGGCCACGCCGATGCTGACGGTCACCTGGCAGTTCAGGTCGCCCAGCTGCAGCACCGACTGCGCCACCGCCGCGCGCAGGGTTTCGGCCAGGCCCGTGGCGGCGGCCGCGGCGGTGCCGGGCAGCAGCACCGCGAATTCCTCGCCGCCGTAGCGGGCCATCACATCGTTGCGCCGGATCTTGCCGCCCAGCAGCTGCGCGACATGCCGCAACACCGCATCGCCCACCAGATGGCCGTGGCGGTCGTTGAAGGACTTGAAGCTGTCGATGTCCAGCAGCAGGCAGCTCAGGGGGTGGCCCAGGCGCTGGCTGCCGGCGAATTCGCGGCCCAGCTGCTCCATCAGGTAGGCGCGGTTGTACAGGCCGGTCAGCTGGTCCGTCGTGGCCGCCTTGTGCAGGGCCTGCTTCTGCTGATCCAGCATGGCGTTCTGCTGGCTCAGCAACTCGTTCTGCAGGGCCAGCGCGTGCTGCTTGGCCTTGAGTTCGCGGTACAGGGTCGAGAGCTGCAGCATCGAACGCGTGCGGGCACACAGCTCGATCGGATCCACGGGCTTGCGCAGGTAGTCCACCGCGCCGGCTTGCAGCGCGGCGTCCAGGTTCGCGGACGAGGTCATCTTGCCGGTGCACATGATGACCGGGATGTCCCGCGTCATCGCACGCTCCTTGAGCTGGCGGATCAGTTCGAGGCCCGAGAGGCCCGGCATGTCCCAGTCGGTGATGACCAGGTCCGGCTGGCTGCGTTCCGCAATGGCGAGCGCGCGTTCGGGCTGGCTGGTGCGCAGCACCTCGTACGAGGCGGCCTGCAGCAGCTCGCACAGCACGTTCAGGTGCTCGATCTCATCGTCAACCACAAGAATCTGCTGCATCGCCGTGCCACAACCGCCGGGTAGAAGGGGCGCTCCAACAGCCCGCGCTCGGCCTGGTGCGGCGCGATGGTACGACGGCTCAGCCCACCGGCTCGGCGTGCACCACCACCCGATTGCGGCCCTGGCGCTTCGCCGCGTACAGCGCCGCGTCGGCGTGGCGGAGCAGCGCCGTCTCGTCCTCCGCCTGGCCCGCCAGGTTGTCGGCCACGCCGATGCTGATCGTGAGCGGCAGGCTCAGTTCCCCCTGAACCCATACGGCCTGGGCCACGCTGGCGCGCAGGCTCTCGGCCAAGGCCTGCGCGCTGGCGGCCGGGGTGCCGGGCAGCAGCAGCACGAACTCCTCGCCGCCGTAGCGCGCCAGCACGTCGCCGCGGCGCAGGCCGCGGCTCAGCAGCTGTGCGGTGTGGCGCAGCACCGCGTCGCCCACCAGATGGCCGTGGCGGTCGTTGACCGACTTGAAGTGGTCGATGTCCAGCAGCAGGCAGCTCAAGGGGCGGCCGTAGCGCCGGCTGTTGCTGAACTCGCGGCTCAGCTGGTCCACCAGATAGGCGCGGTTGTGCAGGCCGGTGAGCCGGTCGGTGATGGCCGCCTGGTGCAGCTCCTGCTTCTGCTGGTTCAGCAGCTCGTTCTGCCGCGCCAGCTCTTGCTCCTTGGCCAGGATCTGCCGGTAGGAGGCGGCGAGCTGCAGCATCGAGCGGGTGCGTGCGCGCAGCTCAATGGGCTCCACCGGCTTGCGCACATAGTCCACCGCGCCGGCCTGCAGCGCGGTTTCCAGGTGCGCCGCCGTGGTCATGCTGCCGGTGCACATGATGACCGGGATGTCGCGCGTGGCTGGGTGTGCTTTGAGCTGGCGGATCAGCTCGATGCCGGAGAGGCCCGGCATGTCCCAATCGGTGATGACGAGATCGGGCCGCTGGCTCTCGGCAATCGCCAGCGCCCGCTCCGGCCGGCTGGTGCGCAGCACCTGATAGCCGCCGCCTTGCAGGAGCTCGCAAAGGGCGTTCAGGTGCTCGAGTTCGTCGTCAACGACGAGGATCTGCTGCATCACGGCTCCGCCGGCGCGGGAAGGAGGGGGCTTGGCCAACGCCGGGGTCCAGCGGCTGGGTGCGGCCGGATCGTAGAACCGGTGCCGCCGCGCGCCCGCCGCGGGCCGTGCTGGTCGGCGCGAACCCTCAATCCGGCTCGTTGACGATCACCGGATCCTTGCTGATCACCGCGCCCGTGCTGCGGTCACGCAGGATCACCACGTACTTCAGCCGGGTGGCGGAATCGTTCTTGTTGATCACCCGCACGTAATTCCCCTGCACCTCGGTCTGCAGGATCTGCGCAGAGGGCAGGCCGTTCTCGTAGAAGCGGATGTCGATGAACTCGTACTGGCTCTGGTTGAGCAGAGTGAACAGCATCACCGCGTTGCGGTGCGTGATGCAGAGCTGGTCAAACTCGTTGTTGGCGCCCAGGCTCACGCGGTAGCTGGTGAAGCTGCCGCCCGGGTACTGCGGGTGGTTGCTGACCTCACGCTGGGCGTTCACGTACACCGGAATGACGATGTTGGGGTTGGCCGAGAGCGAGCGTTGACAAGGGGTCGCGGCCAGGGTCGACAGCGGCAGAAGGGTCGCGAGGCTGAGCAGGAGTGCGGGTTTCACGCGGAGACTTTGAGGTGTGAAAAGGCGCGCACATTGAGCCCGGCTTCACAGGCCAGGCCCCCATGCGCCAGGGCGGCGGATGCTAGCAAGTGCCATTCGCCCTGGCCGTGACGGAATGGAGCATCCGGCCAGTTGGACACAAGCGCTCATTCCTGCCAACCCGCCGGGAATGCCTGGCGCGTTGCACCCTCCAGTCGGATCACTTGGGCGGCACGTTGATGACCAGCGGATCAGGGCTGGTGTAGACATGGCCGTGCGCATCCTTGACCTGGAGACTGAAGTTCAGCTGCTCCTGCGTCGTTGCCGTCGCTGCGTCGCGAATGACCACGCTATTGCCCACGGTGCTGATGCTCATGTCCGAAGGAACGGCACCGGTGACCACATACCCGCAGACCGACCAGCCGGCCACACCCGAGCTGTAGCTGATGGTGGCCGCGCCCTGCCCTTCACGCTCCGGCACATTGCCGTTGTTGTTGGCGGGCGGGTTGTTGCCGGTGGAATAGCTGAGGTTCACCGTCTGGCTGTTGACCACGGTGACATTGACGATGCTGACGTTGGTATTGCTGTTACTCACGGTTTCCTCCTGTTCGGCGGCCGCAAGCCCCCCACTATTGAGGGGCGGCGAACCGGCGCGCGAGGGTAGTTCCAGGCCGCGGCACGCCTACCCGGCAATAACGCCGATCAGCTGCGGGGCCGTGAGCAGGTACCCTCGCGCGCCCCAAAGGGCCGTGGTAGTAACGGCCCGAGCACCCGCACGGAGCCTTGGCATGCGCACTCCTCTGTTCTTGCTCGGCAGCGGCTGGCGCACGCTGCTTTGCTGCGCCTTGCTGCTTGGGTTCAGCGCATCGCATGCCGCCATCGCCGCGCCGGCTGCCGCCGCGCCCCAGCTGGAGGCAGGCACCCCCCTGCTGCGCACCGTCCGTCCAAGCGACTACGGGGCAGAGGGGCAGAACTGGGCCCTGGCGCAAGGTGCTGACGGCACGCTGTTCGTAGGCAACAACCGGGGGGTGCTCCACTTTGACGGCCAGCGCTGGCGCCTGACGCCGGTTACCAATCAATCGACAGTGCGCTCCTTGGCGGTCGATCACACGGGGCGCGTCTTTGTGGGCGCCGTGGGCGAAGTGGGCTACCTGTCTCCGGCGGCGGATGGTCAGTTGCACTACATATCGCTGCTGCACCGATTGCCGGCCGAGGCGCGCGGCTTCTCTGACGTTTGGAACACCCTGATCACCACCGACGGCGTGGTGTTCTCCAGCCCCCAAAGGCTGCTGCTCTGGCGGGACGGTCGCTTCCACCATTGGGCACCGGCAGGGCTTTTCGGAGTAGCCCAAGGTGGCGCGCAGGGGGTGTTTGTTGTCGAGTCCGGGCGCGGCCTGTTGCAGTTACGCGGTGAGCGTCTGGTTGGCTTGCCCGAAGGGGGGCGCTTTGATGAAAAGAAGCCAATCGGCCTGCTGGCCTTGCCTGGCGGCGGTGGGGAGCATCCCGTCCTGTTGATCTACAGCCGGGATCATGGTTTTGTGCGCTACGAGCAAGGCCGCGTCACGCCCTGGCCTACTGAAGTGGATGCCGCCCTGTTGGCTGATGAGGTTCAGGAAAAGAGCCTGTTGCGGCTTGCTGATGGCCGAATGGTGGTCGGTACGCTGAAGGGCGGCTTGTACGTGCTGGATGCGGAAGGCCGCCTAAATGCCCGCTATGGCAAGTCAGAGGGCCTCGGCGACCAAAGCGTGACCGCCACCTTTCAAGACCGAGATGGCGGACTGTGGCTGGCCCTGGGCAATGGGCTGGCCCACCTGGCCATGGCGGCTCCGCTGAGCCGGCTGGACGCACGCCACGGTTTGGAGCAACCGGTGAGCAGCGTTCACCGTCACATGGGTCAATTGCTACTTGGCACCACGCAAGGGGCCTATGGTCTACAGCCCGGCCCGCGGCCCCGCCTGCTGCCTGTGCCCCAAATTCGCGACCTGACCTGGGCCTTTCTCTCTACCGGCCAGCGCCTACTGCAGGCCGGAGCCTATGGAGTGCACGCCGTGGAAGACGACCACCCCACCGCCGTGCTGGACGCCTACAACGCCCAAGCCTTGCTCGCGCCGCGCCAGCACCCCGGCTGGCTGATGGTGGGCCTAGGCGACGGCCTGGCACTGCTGCACTTTGATGGCCAGCGCTGGCGCGAAGCCGGGCGCGTGCCGGGCCTGAAGGACTCGGTTCGCACGCTGGTGGAGGACGCCGACGGCCGGCTCTGGGTGGGTACCTACAACAGCGGCATCGTGCGCGTGGACCTGACTGGCCTGCAGGCGGACGGCACGGTGGGCGAACTGCCCTTCACCCGCTTTGGCACCGAGCAGGGCCTGCCCAGCGCCAACTTCAACCTGGTGTTCCCGGTGGGCGGCCGGCCCGCCTTTGCCACCAGCGCCGGCATCTATCGCTTCGAGGCTGGCACCGGCCGCTTCGCCCCCGACCCGCGCTATGCCCAGCTGTTCCCGCAGCCCCGCACCGTGTACGTGCTGCACGAGGACGCCGCCAATGGCCTGTGGGCCTACACCGAAGACCCGGCCACGGGCCTGAAGGAGACGGGGCTGATCCGCCCCGATGGCCAGGGCGGCCAGCGCTGGGACGCGCGCATGCTGCGGCCGCTGACCGGGCAGGAGACCTTCAGCATCTACGCCGATGGCGACGGCGTGGCCTGGTTCGGCATGGGTGAAGGCGTGTTCCGCTACGACGGCCGGCTGGACAAGGCCGAGCCCAAGCCCTTTGGCACCCTGCTGAGCCGGGTGACGGACGCGCGCGGCCGCCTGCTCTTTGGCGGCCAGGGCAAGCCCGCGGCGCTGGAACTGCCCTACGCCGAGAACGCCCTGCGCTTCGAGTACGGCGCGCCGCGCTTTGATGGCGACGGCGCGCTGCGCTACCAGGTGATGCTGGAGGGCAGCGACAAGGGCTGGTCCGACTGGAGCGCCGAGAGCTACAAGGACTACAACAACCTGCTCGAAGGCCGCTACGTGTTCCGCGTGCGCGCCAAGGACCTGTACGACACGGTGGGCGGCGAAGCCCGCTACAGCTTTGCGGTGCTGCCGCCCTGGTACCGCAGCCCCTGGGCCTACCTGGGCTATGCGCTGCTGCTGGCCGCGCTGGGCTGGGGCCTGCTGCGCTGGCGGCTTCACCGCCTGCTGGCGCAAAAGGCCGCGCTGGAAGCCACGGTGACCGAGCGCACCGAGGCGCTGCGGAGCGCCAACGAGCGCCTGGTGGCGCTGGACCAGTTCAAGCGCGGGATGCTGGGCATGATCGTCCACGACCTGAAGAACCCGCTGGGCGCCATCCTGAGCACGCTGGATTCACCTGCGCTGCTTTCGCGCCTGGAACAGCTGAAGCAATCCTCGCGGCAGATGCTGACCCTGGTGCTGAACATCCTGGACGTGCAGAAGTTCGAGGACACCCAGGTGGTGCTGGACACCCGCCCCGTGGCCCTGGCCGCGCTGGCGGCCCAGGCGGTGGAGCAGGTGCGCTTCCTGGTGGAGCGCAAGAACCAGACGGTGGAGCTGGAAGTGCCCGCGGGTTTGAGCGTGCGCGGCGACGGCGAGATGCTGGAGCGCGTGCTCGTCAATCTGCTGACCAATGCCGTGAAGTACACGCCGACCAATGGCCGCATCGTGATCCATGCCGCGGCCGAGGGCGAGGCGCAGGTGCGCGTGCAGGTGCAGGACAGCGGCGAGGGCATCCCGGCCGAGCGCCTGGAGGCGGTGTTCGCCAAGTTCGGTCAATACCAGGCGCGGGATTCCGGCCTGGTGCGCTCCACCGGACTGGGGCTGAACTTCTGCAAGCTGGCGGTGGAGGCCCATGGCGGGCAGATCGGCGTGGCTTCCGAAGTGGGCCAAGGCTCGACCTTCTGGTTCACGCTGCCGCTTGCGACCACCGATGCCGCGCCGGGCGCAGCCCTTGAGCCCGTGCGCACGCAGGCCAGCCAGACCGACCTTTCCGTGCCCGAACTCGATGCCAGCGAGCGCGCGCTGTTGGCGCCCATCGTGGCGGCGCTGCGCCCGATCCCGATCTACCGCTACTCGGACCTGCGCCGCATCCTGGACCGCGAGGACTTCCCGGCCAGCGCGGGCATCCAGGCCTGGCGGGCGCGGCTGCTGCAGGCGATCGACAGCGAGAACGAAGCCCTGTTTGCGGCGCTGCTGGAAAGCTAGATAAAACCGCGCACCGGCAGGTTCGCGCCGCGCTGCAGCCAGTTGCGCGGCGAGTAGGCGCTGCCCGCATCCGTCACGTGCAAGGTGTAGGCGTGGCGTGACTGCGCCGAGCGGTTCGCCGCGCTGTAGTGCGGCAGCAGGCCGTGGAACACCACCAGCGTGCCCGCCCCGCACTCCAGCGGCACCGCGCGGCTGCCATCGGGCCAGGGCGTGGCGTCCAGCTTTTCCATCCCCGCGCCCGCGCCCTGCTTGACGAAGCGCTCGCGCAGCGGGCCGCGGTGGCCGCCCGGCTCCGTCCACAGGCAGCCGTTGTTCAGCGTCGCGTCTTCCAGCGCGAACCAGAAAGTGGTGACGGTGATCGGCGTGGTGTCGAAGAAGGTGGCGTCCTGGTGCCAGCCCACTTCGCCGCCGATGCCGGGCTGCTTGAAGATGTACATCGACTGCCAGATCTGCGGCGCTCTTAAGGCCAGGTCCCGCGCCAGCTCGGCCAGCGCCGGCCCGCGCGAGAAGCGCTCGAACACCGGGTCCAGGTCGTGCATCGCGTGGCCGATCTTGTTGATCGACAGCGCCTTGGCTTGCTTCAGCTGGCCCTGGGCGTCGAAGGCCTCTTCCTCGAAGAAGCAGCGGATGGTGTCCGCCGAGCCCATGAAGTAGTCGTCGGTATGCCGCGATTGCTCATTCGTCGTGAAGATCGTCCGGCTCTCGCCCGGATCAAAGGCCTCGACGATGGCCTCGGCGCGCTCGCGCAGCGCGGCGATCTCGGCGGCGGTCTTGAAGTTCGGCAGCACCAGGTAGCCATCCTGCTGGTACTGCTGCTGTTGGGTGGGGGTCAACATCGGATTGCCTTCTTCGATCGTTGGGGCCGAGGTTAGGCCCGGATCCCACCCGGGGAGCTCGGGGCCATTCCCTTCGGGTTGTCACCAGGGAGCGCCGGCAAGTCCGGGGGCAGGCGGCCTTAGTCCAGCGGCCGGCGCGGGAAGAACATCGAGGTGCGGCGCTGGTACTCGGCATAGCCGGGGCGCTTCAGCACGCTGTAATGCTCGGCCGGCTTGGCGCCCGAGTAATGCGTCAGCACCCCGTACATCACCCAGCTCATGTAGGCCAGCGCCGCCGCCAGCAGCGGGCCCCGCCACACCGGGCCGGCCGCGGCGAGCACCAGCACCGAGGGCAGGCTGCTCAGCGCCAGCGCGTTCCACACCATCCATTCACCGAAGTAGTTCGGGTGGCGGCTGTAGCGCCACAGGCCGACGTCGCAATGCGCATTCTTTTGCCCGGCGCTGCGCATGCGCGCACCGAAGCGCGCCTTCTGCGTATCGGCCACGTTTTCGAACACCAGGGCCGCCAGCCACAGCGCATGGCCGGCAAGCTCCAGCGCGGAAAGGCCCGGCGCCGGATTGGCCGCCTGCAGCAGCGCCGGCAGCGCCAGCACGCTCATGTTGGCCAGGCCCTGCGAGGCCGTCTCGAACAGCAGCGCCGCCCGCTCGTTCCAGCCGCGGCGCTGCCAACGCAGGCGCTGGTACTCATAGCGCGGCAGCTCGCGCTGAAAGTGGCCATGGCGCCAGCCCACCAGGGCCATCACGCCCATGCGCCCGCCGGCGATCAGGTAGAGCAGGCCGATCACCAAGGTGCGCAGGTTTGAAGGGTCGCCCAGCAGCAGGACCTGCAGCCCGATCAAGGCCAGGCCCAGCGGCCAGGCGATGTCCACATACGACATGCGCCCGGTGCGCCAGGCCGGCAGCAGCGCCACGCCCACGAAGAGCAGGGCCTGCGCGAGGGCGTTGACCCAGAGCAGGGTCGGGTCCGGCAGCGCCACCTGCAGCAGCACGAACACCGCGACGAGGGGCAGGCTGGCCAGGAGGTGGGCGCGGAGCTGGTGCATTGGGGGCGCGGGTGGGGCGGCGGGGGCCACGACGATAGCCGTGGCTGCGGTGGACGGCGCCGCTCAGCCCTGTGAAGCGCCCGCCGCCGCGGGGTCCATCCAGAACGCACCCCAGAGATGGCCGTCGGGATCGGCCAGGTCGCGGGCGTACATGAAGCCCAGGTCCTGCACCGGGTTCACGTCGGCCCGCCCTCCGTGAGCCGCCGCAGCCTCGTTCATGCGGTCCACGGCCGCACGGCCGTCCAGCCCCAGGTTCAGCATGTGCCCGGCGCTGCCGGCCGGCGGGAAGGGCCGGTCGGTGAAGCCGCGCCATTTGGCGTGAGTCATCAGCATCAGGTGGATCGCTTCACTCCAAGCCAGGGCGCTGACGCTGTCGTCGCTGAATTGCGGATTGGGTTCGAAGCCCAGGGCCTTGTAGAAGGCAGTGGAGGCAGTGAGGTCGGTGACGGGGAGGGTGATGAAGATCGTCTTGGTCATGTGCGTGCTCCGAGCTGGCCGAGGGGATGCCGAAACAGCCTCTTGCGGGGCTGCGGGCTCCGGCAAGACGACGATCGAATCCGTCGGTATTCGACAAGCTCCGACCGCCCTGGTACCAAGCTGGCCGCCCAATTGGCGACTGGCGGCAGCCCCAACCGAGTCGAATGCCTGCCCCCCAGCCAGGTGGCTATGCGCAGACTCAGGCCCCTGCATAGACTTCGCTCAAATGGTCAGGGCTGCCGCATCCCGCAAGCATGCTGTCATTGCCTCAGCGCTGGGCTTGGCATTGCTCCTGGCATTGGTTAGCGCGTGTGCGGCCATCTTCTTTTCCGGCAAGGATTTCTGGCTTGTCGCCATCGGGGGTTCCATGCTCACGGCTCCGATGGCCATCTCGGCATGGCACGGCGACCTCTTCGGAAAGCACGGTGGGCCGCAGACGGCAGGCGAATGGCTGCTGTACTTTGCAATGTCCAGCGTGCTGAGCGCCGTCTTCGTAGCCATCGACCTCGCGGTCGTTCATCCAGGGCTGAGCCTGGTGTTCACGCTGGGGGCTCTTGCAATGACATTCGTGGCGCTGCCGGGGGCGGCGCGCGCGTGGTTGCTGGAGTCCCTGGCGGCACATCAACGCGACACACGAAAAGATGCTTGATCGCCGGCGGGCCGAGTCCGGTTGAACGACAGGCCAAAGCACGGGGCCCCGCCCCTTGGGGGCCGAGGGCATCTGAAGTGCGATTCCTGCAACTCAAGCGCCAAGGCCCCGGCTTGGACAACAACACCGTCTCCCATTGAAGGACTCCCGATGCCCCACTACCTCATCTCTTTCCCCGCCAGCGCCATGAACGTCCCCGCCGAGGAGCTTCCCGTCGTGGGCGAAGCCGCGCGCCAGGTCATTCGCGAGGCGAAGGCGGCCGGCGTGTACAGGTTCGCCGGTGGCATCAACGCGGCGATGCCGCCGCAGCGGGTGGACGGGGACGGCACGCTCAGCCAGGGAACCTATCCGCAGACGAAGGACTTCGACGGCGGCTTCTGTGTGCTGCGTCTGCCCTCGCGTGAAGCGGCCGAGCTGTGGGCAGCCAAGATCGCCAAAGCCTGCCGGTGCGCGCAGGAACTGCGCGAGTTCTTTGACGACCCCGAGAGCTGAAGGGCGGCGCACCGGCCCGGACGCTCAGGCGGACCGGAACTGCTTCATCAGCGCGCGCAGCTGCTTCCTGCCGTCGCTGTTGGTGGCGCGCCAGGCCTGCAGGGCCATGGCCAGAAACTGCTGCTCTGCGGCGGTCAGGCCCTGGGGTTCGCGCTCCTCGTCCAGCCAGCCGGCCTCCTTGCCGCAGCTGTGCTCGATCTGCCGGGCGAGCTTGTCCCCGATGGGGCGGCTGCCGGACTTGGCCATGCTCCAGGTGGCACCGCTCACACCCAGATGGGCTGCGAACGTGGCCTCCAGGCCCTTGGGCTGATCGCCGGCGGCGATGCGCTCCTCCGCAAAGGTCTGGAAGAGGCTCAGGACGTTCTGCCTGCGGATGGTGGTGATGCTGGAAGCCACGTCGAGCGCCGGGTTTGTGTTGTGAAAAACCTTCACGCAAATTGTAGGCGTGAAGGTTTTTCACGGTTGCGCTTGACAGGATTGTGAACGTTCTTCACACTTCAATCCATCGACACAAGGAGCCGAAGGGCTTCTTGTCCAACCTGACCACCGCAGAATTCCCAAAACCTCTTCAACCGCAACGGACGCATCGTGAACCGCACCTACCGCCCCGCCACCCAAGTGCCGCCCCTGCCGGGCAGCGCCAGTCTGGGTGCGTGCGTGAGTGGCCTTGATGCCCTGCCGTCGCAGGTCCGGTCGCCCCGGCACCACGCCCATGCTGGGTTGGTGAATCAGGAGGACCAGGAACCACCGGGAGAGGATGGCGCGTAGGCGCACATCTTCCAAGCTCGCAAGAGGCCCGGACTCCCCCAAGGATCCGGGCCTCTTTGTTTTCAGCCTCGTGCTGCCACCTCTGTTGACTGACGCAGCGCGTGCGTTGGCGCCCTTGGGCCTGGCCTGGGGGGCCGCTCTTTAACAACTTGCCGTGAGGCGAGCCCGCATAGGGCGGTGCTGCCTCACAAGCCTTGCAGACGTGGCGCAGTCGGTAGCGCGCAACGCTTCCACCGTTGAGGTCGAGGGTTCGATCCCCTCCGTCTGCTCCATCTGGGGTGTCCCCGTGCACAAGCACCGGACCGGTCCGGTGTGCATGTGTGCCAGCGCGGCCGCGCTGGCATGCAGCGATGCGCTGCCGCTCGTCGCGTGCGGAGACAGCCCAGATGGAAGACCGGCCCCGTTGGACCTCTGGTGAGGTTCTCGGCCCTTCAAGCCGAAGAGGTGGATTCGATTTCCACACGGGGCACCAGGTCTGCGCAGGCTTGCATCACGCTTCAGAAGCCCCCGTCGAGCTCACGCTTCGGGGGCGGAAACCGGCCACCAACGATTGGGGTGGCGTCGGAACCCGTCACCGACATCCTTTCCCTTCACATCCAACCAAAACAACATCGGGGTGTAGCTCAGCCAGGTAGAGCCCTCGCTTTGGGAGCGAGCTGTCGCACGTTCGAACCGTGTCACCCCGACCAACCCTTCCCATCCCTTTATGCCGCCATAGCTCAGCTGGGAGAGCGCCGGTCTGTCGAACCGGAGGCCGCGGGATCGAAACCCGCTGGTGGCGCCAGTCTTGCCGTGTCCTTTGGTGTGACCGTCGCCTAGCGGCCCAAGGCTCAAGGTTGTGACCCTTGCATCGCCGGTTCGAATCCGGCCGGTCACCCCAAAGGACATGGCCCCCCTTCCCCTGCCGACGTGGCGGAACCACGGAAGACGCAGCGGCCTCAGAAGCCGTCGCCCGCGAGGGCGTCTCAGTTCGAACCTGAGCGTCGGCACCAACCCAGGATGCATGCCCGAGCGGTCTAAGGGAGCGGCTTGCTAAGCCGTCGCCGGTCCACACCGGCGCCTCGGTTCGAATCCGAGTGCATCCGCCATCTCGCCTCCGAAGCTCAATGGATGAGCACCGGGTTCCGAACCCGAAGGCTGCACGTTCGACTCGTGCCGGAGGCGCCACCCCAACCAACCCATTCCGTAGTAGCTCAGCAGGTAGAGCGCCCGGCTGTTAACCGGGAGTGCGCGGGTTCGAAGCCTGCCTACGGAGCCAACTTGTTCGGATGGGGCGTCGCTCAATCGGTAGAACAACGGCCTTTGAAGCCGTGTGTTGCGCGTTCGAGTCGCGCGCCCCTGCCAGACCCTTGTGTCACCACGCGCGTTGCCGCGCCACCTGCCGCCCCCTCAGAAGGGCCGGCCATCAACCGGCCTGCACCGACCCAGCTGGCGTGCAGCTGCCCTTCAAACCAAGGAGAGACCATGGAAGTGCTCCAGCTGGACATCACGGGAATGCCGCAGGCCTGGATTTCCGTGCAAGACGCGGCCAGCCACGTGGCCAGCCGGGCCGTGGTGTGGTCGCTGGGGGACGAGCCCATGGCGGTGCTGCGCGGCGGCATGAATGCCGCCACCGGCCGGCAATCCACCCTGGAAGTGCCGGCCATCGTGGCCTTGCGCGGTGCCTCGCGGGTCAATCTGTTCAATCAGCTGCCCTGCTACGCCAAGTCCAAGGTGCTGCGGCGCGACCGGCACACCTGTGCGTACTGCGGCGAACAGGCCCCGGAACGGGAGCTGACGATCGACCACATCGTGCCGGAAAGCCGCGGCGGCGCCCTGAGCTGGATGAACACCGTGGCCGCCTGCCGCGCCTGCAATGCCACCAAGGCCGACCGCACGCCCGAGCAGGCGGGCATGCCCCTGCTCTACCTGCCCTATGTGCCGAACCGCCACGAGGACTTCCTGCTCAAGGGCCGGAACATCCGGGCCGACGTGCATCAGTGGCTCGCGGCCCGACTGCCTCGTGCGTCTCGCCTGAGCTGATCCAGGAACTGCGCCCTCGTGCCATTCGGCCGGGGGCGCTTGCGCTTGTGGAATGGCCGAGCGCCTCGTGGCCGCGATGAGCTGCTCCGGCCAACCCGGCCAATCCAAGCTGCGCGCCGCGCCAGGTTCCCGAACCCGCTGTGCATGGGCCCGCGACGCCTTCGCTGCAGATCCTTGTCCGCCTGCTGCGGCAGCCCAGCCGCGTCGTCGCCCACCTACCCAAGGCCCCAGGCCTTACAAACAGCCCCGAGCTCAACGCAAGGACCCCACGATGCCGAACTACCTCATCTCCTTCCCCGCCAGTGCGATGAACGTCCCCGCCGAGGAACTGGCCGCCGTGGGCGAGGCGGCGCGCCAGGTCATTCGCGAGGCCAAGGCGGCAGGGGTCTATGCGTTCGCGGGCGGCATCCACACGGCAGTCGCCCCCCTCATGGTGGAGGCCGACAGCACGGTTCGCCAGGCCACCTATCCGCAGACGCGGGAGTTCGACGGCGGCTTCTGTGTGCTGCGCCTGCCCTCGCGCGAGGTCGCCGTGCGGTGGGCGGCGCGGATCGCCCAGGCCTGCCGCTGCGCGCAGGAACTGCGCGAGTTCGGGGACGACCCCGAGAGCTGAGGGCCTGGCCGGTCGCGCTCACACCGGCTCGTGGCAGACGGCTTCGATGTTGTGCCCGTCCGGATCCAGCACATAGGCGCCGTAGTAGTTCGGGTGGTATTGCGGCCGCAAGCCGGGCGCGCCGTGGTCCCGGCCACCGGCGGCGAGAGCCGCCCGGTGAAAGTCGTCCACCGCGGCGCGCGAGGGCACGCGGAAGGCGATGTGCAGCGGCGGGGTGAGCGCCACGCCGGGGCCGATCCAGAAATCGGATCCGTCCTCGTGGCAGAAGCCGGCGCTGCCCGCGTGCGCACCCGGCCTCGGGGGCAGCTCGACCAGGCGTGAATGCCCGGTCGGCGCGAGGGCCTGCGCATAGAAGGCCTTGCTCTTCTCGTAGTCGCTGACGACGAGGCTCAGGTGATCAATCATGAGGACTCCGCTCGAAAGGGTTCGTTGGGTGGGCGTGGCCCGGAACGCCAGGGCCGGCGCCGCGCCCCGGCGTCCTGCACGGAGGGGCGCAGCCTGGCACGCTCACGCCCGCTTCTCCCGCGCCCGCTGGCTGCCGGCCTTGCCGATCGCCTTCCACTTGTTGCGTTGCTCGATGCGATCCAGCGCCGTCATCTCGACGCGCTGGGCATCGCGCAACAGCTTCTGGTAGTTCTGCAGCCGGTCGGCGTCGACGCTGGCGCGCACCACGCAGCCGGGCTCGTTCTCGTGGCGGCAGTCGCGGAAGCGGCATTGCTGAGCCAGGGCCTGCACGTCTTCGAAGGTGGCGGCGAGCTGTTGGGCGTCGGCGTCGGGGCGGAAGGTGCGCAGGCCTGGGGTGTCGATGATGCAAGCGCCCTGCGCGCAGCGGTGCAGCGAGCGCGCGGTGGTGGTGTGGCGGCCGCGGCCGTCGCTGCTGCGCACGCCGCCAGTGGCCTGGTCGGCGCCCGCCAGGGTGTTGATGAGCGTGGACTTGCCCGCACCGGATGAGCCCAGCAGCACCAGGGTCTGGCCCGGGTGCAGCCAGGGGCCGATGGCGGTGCGGGCCTCGTGGGACAAGCCATTCACCGGCAGCACCGGCACGGTGGCGGGCAGGCGGCGGTACATCTCCTGGATGCGCTCGGGCGCGGCCGGCGCGATGTCCTGCTTGGTGAGCACGACGACGGGCGTGACCTCGCAGCTGCGCACCATGGCCAGGTAGCGCTCCATGCGACGGGCGTTGAAGTCGGCGTCCAGGCCCATCACCAGCAGGGCCACGTCGACATTGCTGGCCAGCAGCTGGCGCCGCCCGTCGTTGGCACGGCGGGCGATCTGGGTGATGGGGGCGACGCGCTCGACGGCCCAGGCCTGGGCATGGGCGTCGACGGTCATGCCAACCCAGTCGCCGATGGTCAGCTGGGTGGCTTCCGATTGCAGCTGCTGCAGCAGCCGGGGCAAGAGGCGGGCGCTGTGCTCAGCCATGCCGTCGTGCAGGGTCACGCAGTCGCGCTGCACTTCGGTGACGCGGGCCAGGCTCAGGCGGCTGGCGCTGGGTTCATGCATCTGCGCGGCGCGCAGGGCGATGGTGGGGCTGAGGCCGAGCGGGCGCAGGGCTTCGAAAGCGATGTCGATCATGGGGGTCCATTGAGCTCAAGCTTCGTCCGCGACCAGGGCCTGTTAACACTACGCGGAGCCCCGCGAATGGGGCCGCCCAGCCGCCAGGCTAGGCGCAGCGCGACGCCCAGACCCGCGTCTGGGCGAGCGTTGCAACGACGCATGGCGGCCGGGCAGCCCCATTCCCTTCGGGTTGCCACCAGAAAAAGGCGCCCACTTCGTTGCGAAGCCTCGCCGGGGGCCTACCCCGGCTTCATTTCGCGCCTCGTTGGCGCCTTTTCTGGCTGGCAACGCGGTGGCTTCGCGTAGTGTTAACAGGCCCTAAGCGGACCCACTGCGCACCGGCAGGTGCGCAGAACAGGCTGGGAGGGGAAGCCGGCCGCAGAGCTGCGGCCTTGGGTCAATGAACCCGGGCGGGGCGCCGGGTCTTCTTCAGGAGCGCAGGGCGCTCAGAGCGCCAGGCAAGCGGCCGACTTCAGAAGGGCGACACGATCTGCTGCATTCATGGTCATCTCCTTGAAGTGGGTGTTGAGGAAGGAAGGCCGCGAGTGTGCGGCGGACGCGGCAGCGGGTCAATCGTCATGGGGCCGGCGCGCAACGCGGGGGGGCCGCGGGGCCGTTAGGCTGCGCCCTCCCCAAGCAACGAGGAGTCAATCCATGTTCAGCCATGTGATGGTCGGAACCAACGACATCGAGCGCGCCAAGCGCTTCTACGACGCGGTGCTGAAGGTGCTGGGCGGCGGCGAGGCGATCCGCGACACCGCCAAGACCGGCCACCAGCGCCTGTTTTACCGCCACGCCGGCGCCACCTTCTGCGTCAGCGAACCCATCAACGACGAACCCGCCACCGCCGCGAACGGCGGCACCATCGGCTTCAAGTGCGATTCGGCCGAGCAGGTAAAGGCCTTCCACGATGCCGCGGTGGCCCACGGTGGCGTCTCGATCGAAGACCCACCCGGCCCGCGCCAGGGCGGCGCCATCACGCTGGAGCTGGCCTATGTGCGCGACCCGGACGGCAACAAGCTGTGCGCTCTGTTCCGGCCGAAGGTGGCGCGCTGAGGTGTGCGGGTGAAGCGGGCGGCTTGTCGGGGATGGGCCGCTCACCTCTGCCGCGACTAGCCCAACCCTGCAGATCGCCTTCGAGGACAGCGCACATGCGAACCCCGGTTGAGATCGATGGAGGTCTGCTCCCGCAGGCGTTCGAGGCCGGCGGCGCCAGACCAAGCGCAAGGCGGCGGGACTGGGTCTCACGAAGTCTGCGTGCCGGCGCCCCATTGAACATACTGACCCCAAACTCCACGCGCAAGGAGCGCCCCCGAATTGCCCAAACCGCCTTGCCCTCGCTGGCTTGCCCCAAAGTGGCCCGTGCTGTGCGCACTGATCATGAATCTCCCCATGGCCCGGGCCACGCCGCCAATGCAGGAAACGCTTCGCATCCACTCTGAAACGCAGCGGCTCTTCGGCATCACGGATGACATGCGAGCGTTTCCCTGGAGCGCCGCGCTACGCGAGGCGGAACGGCAGGGCTTCAACTGCACCGCCACTGGCGCACCGGTTCAAAATCTGGCACTCGAAGGACGCCAGCTGCTGCTGATCGATTTCGGCCGCTGCGGCCCTGAGCCTCTCAGCCTGCTCCAGGCCTATGGATCACCTGGCGCGCCCATACCGGCCCAATGGATCAGCGGCAGGCTCTGGTTCCCAAAAGGACGCAAGCTCTGCGGCAACCCGTATGCCAACGAGATCTGGGAGTGGCATGTTCAGCTGGAGGTGCAACAGGGCCGGGTCGAAAGCATGCGCACGGTCGATATGCGCAGGAGCCCCCTGATTCCGCATGGGCGTAAGGCCGATCGCAGCTGGTGCCTGAGGCCGCCGCCCCCTCCAGCCCTACCTCCGGTGGCGATCGAAGTGATCACGCGCAAGCCTCGGGCAGACAGCAGGTAGTACGACACGTTGCGAGCCGGCAACCGCGCCAACGAGGCTTCAGCTTTTGCGGCGCCCGCGCCTGGGGGCACCGGCACTCGCCGGACTGGCCGGCGCCAGCGCCAGCAGCTGATCCAGCTGCGTCAGCAGGCGCTGCAGGTACTCGGGCGAGAGCTCGCGCAGCTGGGCCAGCGCCTGCGGCACCAGCACCTGGGTGTGCAGGGGGCCGAGCTGGCTGGCCGGGGTTTCGGGTGCGGCGCTAGGCTCGCTGAGGCGCTGGCTCAGGCGCAATCGGGTCCAGTCGCGGCGGTCGAACTGCAGGGCCTGCAGTTCGTCGGGCCGACTGGGGACCAGGGCCGCCAGCGCCTGAAGCGGGCTGGACGCTGCGGGCTGAGCGTCCGCAGTGGCCGCAGCGGCACCATCAGCCGCGACGGGTAGCGCCTGCAGGCGCTGCGCCAGCTTGTGCAGCAAGGCCGCGCGCAAAGCCCCCTGCTGCTGCGCGGCGCGGCGCGCCAGGCCTTGCAGCACGGCCCAGCGGGCCGGCGCGGTGTGGGCGCGCAGGGGGTGGGCCTGCAGCGCGGCCTCCGGGTCCTGGTGCAGGGCCTGCGCGTCCATGGTTCAGGGGGCGGAAGCCGCGGATGCGGCGCCCTCGGCCGCACGCGCGCGGCGCGGCATGGGCGAAAGCTCGACGCGGCGGTTCAGCGCGCGGCCGGCGGCGTCTTCGTTGCTGGCCACCGGCTGCTGCGGGCCGAAGGCGGCGGCGAACACCGAGCCGGCGGGCAAGCCCTCGGCCATCAGCGTGCGCGTCACCGTGAGCGCGCGCAGGGCCGAGAGTTCCCAGTTGTCGGCAAAGCGCGCGTTGCCGCCGCGCACCGGTTTGTCGTCGGTGAAGCCGCTGACCATCAGCACCTCGTCGCGCGCGGCCAGGTAATTCGCCAGCGGGGCGGCCAGGCTGTGCAGCAGGGCGCGGCCTTCGGCGTGCAGCTGGTCGGAGCCGGTGGCGAAGAGCACGCTGCCGCTGATGCCGATGCGGCCCTCGTTCAGGCTGATCAGGCCACTGGCCAGCGGGCCGGCGAGGGCGCGCTCCAGCGCCTCGCGCCGCAGCGCTTCAAGCTGGCGCTGGCGGGTCTCTTCTTCCAGGCGGCTGGCCAGGTCCATCTGCGTCACCAGGGCCAGGGCCAGGATGAGCACGAAGGCGCCGAGCACGCCGACCATCAGATCGCCGAAGGCGGCCCAGACGCTGGTGTCGGCGTGGTTGCCGAGTTCGTGGTCGAGGTCCATGCCGCTCATGCCAGGGCCGGGGCGCGCTCACGCAGCGCGTCCAGCACCTGCTTCTGCGCCAGGGTGCAGAGCTCGATGAGCTCGCGCGCCTGGGCCACGGTGTAGGCGAGCTGTTCGTCGCTGCGGGTCTGGGCGCGGCTCAGGCCTTCGTCCAGGCGCTCCAGATGGCCGACCAGACGCTCGCTGCCGCTGTGGAACTGCGCCACGGCGGCGCCAAAGCCTTCGCCCAGGCTGCCCATTTCGGCGGCGCTGGCGGCCAGCTGCACCGAAGCCTCGCTGAGGCCGCTGCGCGCGCTGGCCAGTTCGGTGGCCAGGCGTTCGCCCAGCTGGGCCAGTTGTTCGCCGCTGCCCTGCACCAGGGTGTCGATGGCGTGGCGCTGCTCGCCGGCGGCCTGCTGCAGTGTGGCCAGCAGCTGGTGCAGGGTCTGCATCAGCTCGGCGCGTTCCTGCAGCGCCGCGTTGTCCTGCGCCAGGCTGCGCGAGAGCTGCTCGCGCAGCGAGGCCACCACCTCGGCGGCGGCGCGCGGGGCCTCGGCGGCTTGCTGCAGCAGGGTGGTCACTTCCTGCACGGTGTGGCGGGCCTGGGCCTCGGCCTGGGCCACCACGGCCTGGGCGGTGTGGGCCAGGGCCTGCGCCTGCTCGGCCTGCTGCGCGGCGTGCGCGGCGGCGGCCTGCTGCCAGCCCTGCTGCAAGGCGGCGGCCTGGGCGGCCAGGGCCTCGCGCCAAGCGGCCAGGCGCTCGGCGTCGTCTTGCGCCAGGCGCTGCTGCAGGCCGTGCTGCGCCTCACGCAGATGGGCCAGCAGCTGCTCGCTGCGCTGGCTGAAGTCTTCGGCCAGGCCGCTGGCACGCGCCTGCTGCTGGGCGGCGCCCTCGTCCAGCGCCTGCTGGGTGTGCTGGGCCACCTGCTGCAGGGTGGCACCGGCCTGGGCCAGGCTCTCGGCCAGGGCTTCGCGCTGGGTGTGGCTGTGTTGTTCCAGCAGGGTTTGCAGGCGCTCGGTGGTGGCCTGCAGTGCGTGCTGGCTGGCCTGCGCGCCCAGCTGCAGGGCCTGCTGGCTTTCCTGTGCGCCCTGTTGCAGGGCCTGGGCCACGCGCTCGGCGCTGGCTTCCAGCGTGGTTTGCACGCGGGCGGCGCTGGCCTCCAGGGCCTGCTGAATGTGGCCGGCGCTGGCTTGCAGCGCGGCCTGGGTGTGCTCAGCGTTCTGCTGCTGGGCCTGCTGGCTGGTTTGGCTGTGGACCTGCAGGGCCGCGCAGCTTTCCTGCACGCTGGCTTGCAGCGCCTGCGCGGCCTGGGCGGCGCTGGCGGCCAGGGCCTGCTGCAGGGCCTGGGCCTGCTGGGTGGCAGCTTCGCCCTGGGCTTGCAGGGCGGCCTGCAGGCGCTCGGCCACGGCCTGGCTGTCGGCACGCAACGCGCTGGCGGCCTGGCCGAGCTGCTGTTCGGCCTGCGCGGCCAGGCGGCTGTGCAGCTGCTCAGCGCTGCTGCGCACCGCGCTGGCGGTCTCGGCCAGGGCCTGCTGCAGGGTGTCGGTCTGGGTGGCCTGGGTCTGGGCCTGGCGCTCGGCCTGGGCCATCAGCGCCTGCTCGACGCGCTGGGCCATGCCTTGCAGGCTGTGGTTCAGGGGTTCGAGCTGCTGGCGCAGATCGTTCGCCAGGCCTTGCTGCAGCTGGCCGGCCTGGGTGGCCAGGGCGTCGAGCGTGCTTTGCACGGCCGGGCGCAGGGTGTCGGCGGCCTGCTGGGCGCTGGCGCTCAGGGCCTGGCGCAGGCTGGCGTCGACGGACTCGGCCAGCGCGCTGAAGCGCTGCGCGGTCTGCTCATGGAACTGCTGCTGCTGCTGGCTCAGCTGGGTGCTCAGGGCGCCGAGGGCGCTCACCAGCTGCGGCAGCGCCTGCGCCTGCTGCTCCAGCGCGGCCTGGGTGGCCTGCTGGCGGGCGGCGGCCGTCCAGGGCTGCAGCGGGCCGGCCAGGGCGGCCTCCAGGCCCTGGGCGGTGGTGGCGCGTTCGCGGCGCGCCAGCGCGCTCATCAGGCCCAGCATGGCCGAGCCGGCCACACCGGCCACCGAGCAACCGAAGGCCAGGCCCAGGCCCTGCACGGGCGTGGTGAGGGCGGCGCGCATGGCGGCCAGATCGGCCGTGGCGCGCAGCGCCTGCGCGGTGCCGCCCAGGGTCTGCACCAGACCGATGAAGGTGCCCAGCATGCCCAGCAGCACCAGCAGCGCGGCCAGGGCCGGGGCCAGCGCGGGGGCTTGCCAGGCCGCGGGCAGGCCCTGCAGGCGCAGGCGCACGGCCGCGCGCAGCGGTGCCGGGAGGACTTGCACCCAGGCCTCGGCGCTGGCCGGCGCGGCGGCTTGCAGACCATCCAGCGCGTACTGGAAGCTGAGGCTGGCGCGGCGGTAGGCGCGCAGCTCCCAGGCGCCCAGGGCGTAGAAGGCGGCGATCAGGGCCGTCATGCCCAGGGCCAGCGGGTGGTGCTGGGCGGTGGCCCAGGCCGCCCAGGCCAGGGCCAGGGCGCCGGCCACAAGGGCGGTGTTCGACAGGAGGGCGGTGAAGCGGTTCATCAGGCGGTTCGTCTTCCGGTCGTCAATTCGTGTCGTCGTCGTGCAGGGCTTCGATCAGGCCGAGCACCGGCTGCAGGCGCAGGTCCAGCTCGGCCTGCAGCACCTGCTGCAGTTCGTCCCACAGCTGGCCGCGCCAGCCGGGGGCGGGCCAGGCGCTGCGATCCTCGGGGTCCGGTTCCGGGTCGGCCGCGCGCAGGCTGATGCCGCGCTGCGCCGTCATCGAGGGCAGGCTGGCCAGGGCCTGCTCCTCGCGCGCCTGCAGCGCGCGCTCGAACACGGCGTCCAGCGCGGCCAAGCGGGCCAGGCGCGGGGTGGTGCTGCTGAGCTGGCTGCGCAGCTGCCCGCGCAGGGTCGTCGCGCGGATGGCGAGGCTGCGCTGCTGCGTGCTGTGGTGCAGGCGGTAGGGGGCCACGGCATCCAGCGCGCCCGCCGGCTTGGGCGCCGCGCTGGCGCGTGCCGGTGGGCGGCGCAGGCTGGTGGTGGTGGGGCCTTCGCGCACCAGTACAGGGTCGGCGAAGCCGGCCTGCAACTCGGCCTGCAGGCGCTGCAGCGCGCTGCGGGCCCAGGCGCGGGTGGCCTGCAGGCGCTGGGTGGCGTCCGGCGCAGGTGCGGGTAAGGCGCCGTTCAGCACCTCGGCCAGGGCCACCGCGTCCAGCCAGGACAGGCTCTGGGCCAGGCGCTCGCTCACCGGCCCCTGGGCCGCCGCCGCCAGCGGCAGGCCCCAGGCCTTGAGCACATGCGGCAGCGCCGGGCCTGCAGTGCGGATGCTGCTCCAGCCCGGCGCCCCGCTGCTGCTGACCAGCGGATTCACCTGCTGTTGCCTTGCCTGCATGCTGCCCTGCGAAAAAAGGGGGCGGATTTTATGGCCGCGGCCCGGAACGGGATTGGGGGGCCGCATCCAGCGCCGATCCGGGCCGACAGCCCTGGGGGTGGCGGTGCTAGGCTGGCCGGCCCGTCCCGGGCTAGGAGGCTGCCATGGCATGGCTCGCTGGATCTGTCCGCAAGCTTTCTGCGCCGTCGCTGGCCAGGTGCCGCCGATGAGCTCGGTGCGCGAGCGCGCCACGGTCTGGCTGCAGACCCAGATCGGCCGCTGGGTGTTCCGGCCCAGCCGGCCGATGCAGGACATCCGGGCGCAGTACGAGCGCCTGTCGACGGTGTCACGCGCCAAGCTGAAGGCGCGCTATCCGGCCATCAGCTTTGCCGACCACGACCTCGGCGGCGTGCCCGCCGAGTCCACCTGCTCGCTGGCCGAGCCCCAGCGCCTGCTGATGCACCTGCATGGCGGCGTCTACTTCTTCGGCTCGGCGGCCTCCTTCCGGGCACGCGCCAACAACCTGAGCTTTCGCTGCCGGGCCCAGGTCTTCATGCCCGAGTACCGGCTGGCGCCCGAGCACCCCTTCCCGGCCGCCTTCGAGGACGTCAAGCGGGCCTGGCGGGCTCTCGCTGCGCTCCACCCCGGGGCGGCGCTGACGCTGTCCGGCGATTCGGCCGGGGGCGGCCTGGCACTGGCGCTGATGATGGCGATGCGCGACGAGGGCGGCCCCCTGCCCGAGCGCTGCTTCGTCATTTCGCCCTGGACGGACCTGAGCTGCAGCGGCACCTCGGTCGAGACCAACCGGCGCCTGGACTGGTTCGGCCGCCAGCATGCGGAGGCCTGGGTGCCGCAGATCCTGGCCGGCGCCGACGCCACGGACCCGCGCATCTCGCCGCTGTTCGGGCGCTTCGAGGGCCTGCCGCCGCTGCTCTTCGTCGTCGGTGGGCATGAGGTCATCCTGGACGACACGAGGCGCTGCGTTGCCAAGGCCCGCGCCGCCGGCGTGGCGGTGCAAGAGCTGATCGGCGCGGGCATGCTGCACGACTACCCGCTGGCCCTGCCCAAGCTGGCCGAGAGCCAGCGCGCCTGGCGGGCGATCGCCGAGTTCTGCCGGGCCTGAGCCCGGCGCGGATGCGCCCCGGTCGATTATTCGAAACATATACAAAGCGCATATCATGCGCCGCCATGGGCATCGTCAAACTCTCCGACTCCATGCACGAGAACCTGCGCATCGCCAGCGCGGCCTTCTCGCGTTCCATCAATGCGCAGGCCGAGCACTGGATGCGCGTGGGCCTGCTGGCCGAGCTGCACCCACAGCTGACGCATGCCCAGCTGGGCCAGCTGCTGATCCGCGCCGAGCGGGATGGTGGGCTGGACCTGGCGCGGCTGGCGGATGAGTTGGCCCCGGCCAAGAAGCCCAACACGCGGGCGCGAGCATGAAGGCCGCCATCGCCCTGCGCTCGCCCGACGAGATCGCCCGCGCCCGGGCCGCCGGCGAGCGCGCGGCGGCGGTGCTGCAGATGATTGCGCCCCATGTGAAGGCGGGCGTCAGCACGCTGGAGCTGGACCAGCGCTGCCATGATTTCATCGTGCAGGAGCTGCGCTGCCGGCCCGCCAATGTGGGTTACCACGGTTTCAAGCACACCTTGTGCACCTCGGTGAACGCCACGGTCTGCCACGGCGTGCCCTCGGCTCGGGACGTGCTGAAGGACGGGGACATCGTCAACCTGGATGTGGCCCTGGTGCACGAGGGCTGGTTTGGCGACACCAGCCGGATGTACTGCGTGGGCACGGTGAGCCCCGCGGCGCGCCAGCTGGTGGACAGCGCCTACCTGGCGATGCGCGCCGGCATCCTGCAGGTGCGGCCCGGCGCCACGCTGGGCGATGTCGGGCATGCCATCCAGGCCGTGACGAAGCAGGGTGGCTACACCGATGTGCGCGACTACGGCGGCCATGGCATCGGCACCGCGTACCACACCGAGCCCGATGTGCTGAGCTACGGCCAGCGCGGCCAGGGTCTGCGCCTGCAGGCCGGCATGATCTTCACGGTGGAGCCCATGATCAATGCGGGTGGGCGCAAGGTGAAGCTGCTGAAGGACGGCTGGACGGTGGTGACGGCCGATGGGTCGCTATCGGCCCAATGGGAGCACATGGTGGCGGTGACGCCGCAGGGCTTCGAAGTGCTGACACCCTGGCCGGAGGGTTGTGGGGACTATCCGCCCATCGCCTGAGCCGCCCGCGGCAGACTGGCACCATGGCCGCCATGCGTTTGCCTGAACCCATCCCGCCCCACCTGGAAGCCGCCGTGCGGCACTGCCGCAACCTGGTGCGCAAGCGCGCCCTGCTGGCCGCGGGAGTAGCGGCGGTGCCGGTGCCGATGCTGGATTGGGCCACCGATGTCGGCATCCTGCTGCGCCTGATCCCGCAGATCAACCTCGCCTTCGGGCTCACGCCCGAGCAGATCGAGCACCTGGCGCCCGAGCGCAAGGTGGCGGTGCTGAAGGCGGTGAGCGCTGGCGGCAGCCTGCTGATCGGGCGGCTCATCACGCGCGATCTCATCCTGAAGGCGCTGGCCGCCGTGGGCGTGCGCCTGACCACCCAGCAGGCGGCGAAGTTCGTGCCGGTGGCGGGGCAGGCGGTGTCGGCCCTGCTCACCTATTCCGCGCTGAAGTGGGTGTGCGAGCAGCACATTCGCCAATGCCTGGCGGTGGCGCAGCAGCTGCAGCTGCCGGCGCCCGCGGCCCCGCGCTGAGGCAGCGGGCGGCCTGCCGCCCCGGCCACGCCCTCCTGGCCTTGCGCCAAGTCAAAGCCGGCCGCCAGCGCCGGGGCCATGCTGGGATGCTTTCAGGAGGGTGTCATGGTTCAAGTCGCACATCTTCTTTCCGGTCTGGCCTGCGCGGCCCTGGCCGTGGCCGCCGGAGCCCAGACCCCGCGCGAGCGGGTCGACTTCGGCAAGCGGGAGTTCGAATCCAAGTGCGCGGCCTGTCATGGGGTGTCGGGCAAGGGCAATGGCCCCTTGGCCGAGCTGCTGACACGGCGCACGCCGGATCTGACGCTGCTGGCCAAGCAGAACGGCGGCGTGCTGCCGATCGCCCGCATGTACGAAGCCATCGAGGCCGGCAATCTGCCCGCGCATGGCACGCGCGACATGCCGGTCTGGGGCCGCGAGTACCGACTGCAGGCGGGCGAGTACTACGGCGAGCTGCCCTATGACCCCGAAGCCTATGTGCGCGCCCGCATCCTGACGCTGATCGAGTACGTGCACCGCATCCAGGCCAAGTAGGGGCTGGCAGTGAGTGGGCCGGGGCGGGCCGGACAATCCGCGCCCCATGGCCCGCCTGCTCACCATCCCTCAGCCCCCGGACGCCGCGCTCGGCCCCGCGCAGCGCAAGTTCAACCAGCTGCAAAAGCAGCTGGACGGCGCACGCCAGAAGCTGCAGGCCTGGGACGACGCCCTGCCGCCCTTCGCCGCCGCCTTTGCCCAGCAGGTGGCGCCGCTGCGCGCCGAAGCCCTGGCGCTGCGCCGTGCCGTGGCCACGCAGCTGGACGCCTGGCTGGCCGAGCCCAAGGGCTGGACGGCGGGCGAGCGCGCGGTGATGCGCGACATCGCCTGCAATCTGGCTCAGGAGGCCCTGGCCGACGCGGCGCTGAGCACCGCCGAGCGCGCGCACTGGAAGGCCCTGCACGACCGCCATGCCGACCTGGCGCTGGACCGCGCCCAGGCCCTGGAGCTGCAGCGCCTGAAAGCCGCGCTGGCCGCGCACACCGGGTTGGACCTGGAGGACGAAGACTTCGCCAGCCCCGACGAGCTGTTCCGCCACGTGCGCGCCCAGCTGGACCAGCAGCAGGCCGATGCCGAAGCCGAGGCCGCCGCGCGCAAGGCGCGCCGCAAGCCCACGGCCGCGCAGCTGCGCCGACAGGCACAGCAGGAAGCCGCCCAGGCCCAGACACAGCAGACCCTGCGCGAGGTGTTCCGCAAGCTGGCCAGCGCCCTGCACCCCGACCGCGCCCCCGATGCCGAGGAAGCCGCCCGCCGCACCGCGCTGATGCAGCGCGTGAACGCCGCCTACGCGGCCGAGGACCTGCTCGCGCTCTTGGGCCTGCAGCTGGAGGTGGAGCAGATCGATGCCCAGCACCTGCGCCGCGCGAGCGAGGCGCAGATCCAGCACTTCAACGCCGTGCTGCAGGAGCAGCTGGACGAGCTGCGCGCCGAGCTCAAGCAGCGCGCCGCGCAGTTCTGCGCGCAGTTCGAGCTGAACCCCGAGCGCGAGCCCGAACCGGCACGCCTGGCCCCGCTGCTGACGCAGGCCCAGGCCGCCTGGCGCGGCGAGGTCTTCCTGGCCGGGCGCGACCTGGACGCACTGCGCGAACGCGACAAGGCCAAGCGCTGGATCAAGCGCATGCGCGCCGAGGCACGGCCGGAGGGCTGGTGAACGCCCCCCGGCTGCAGCGTCGCATGCTGCTGGGCTGGACCGCGGCCACGCTGGCGCCGGGCGCGGCGGCCAAACCCGATGCAGCGCGCAGCATCGACGCGCTGGTGCAAGCGGACCTGCGCGAGCGCCGCATCCCCGGCGCGGCCGTGGCCGTGGTGCAGCGCGGGCAGCTGCTGCACGCCCGGGGCTATGGCTGGGCGAACCTGGAGCACCGTGTGCCGCCGCGCGCTGCTGAGCGCGGCCAGCTGGCAGCAGGTGTTCACGCCCGTGCGCCTGAACGACGGCAGCACCCACCCCTACGGCCTGGGCTGGGAGCTGCCCGGCCCACCCGACCCGCTGGCCGGCTACCGCCACGAAGGCGCCTGGCAGGGCTTCAAGATCGCCTACCTGCATGCGGCCGCGCCGGAGCTGACGGTGATCGTGCTGTGCAACCTGGCGCAGGCCGAACCGATGCAGCTGGCCCTGCGCATCGCCTCGGCGCGCCGGCCTACTCGGCGGGTGGCGCCACGCTAGGGTGCGCTTGCAAGTGCTCGGCCACGGCGCGGCGCACGGCCGCGTTTTCCACGGCCAGCAGCAAATGCCCGCCGCGATCAAAGGCCAGCAGGCGGGCGCCGGGGATGTGGCGGGCGGCGGATTCGGCGTTGTGGAAGCGCTGCAGGCCGTCATCGCGCGCATGCAGCACCAGGGTGGGGGCGCGAATGGCGGCGAGGGTCTCGGCACCGGGCAGTTCGGCCTGGTTGTCCAGGCGCGCCCCGGCCGCGCGCGGGGCCACCGGGTTCATGCGCTGCAGCAGTGCGTCGGCCAGGCGGCGCTGCGCCGGCTGCAGGGCGGCGCGCACCGCGGCGTCCACGCCCATCAGGTCCAGAAAGCGATCCGGCAAGGCCTTCGTCAGCGCCCAGTAGGCGAAGTCGTGCTGGAACAGGCGCATCAGCGCCGCGCCCTTGGCATCGGCCTGCTGCTGCGCGGCCTCGGCGGACCGCGCCACACCGGCCGACAGCAGCACCAGCGCCGACACGCGCTGCGGGTAGAGGCGCGCGAACCAAAGCGCCGAGGGCCCGCCCTGCGAGAAGGCCAGCACCGCCACCCGCGGCAGGCCCAGGTGGTCCAGCAGGCGGGCATAGGCGTGGGCCTGGGCCTCGAAGCTCGCCTGCGCCGGCAGGCTGGAGCGCAGGTAGCCGAAGCGCGAGGGAATGACGAGCCGCCAGCCCGAGCCCAGCGTGGCCTCGGCCAGCAGCTCGCCCTGGTCGAAGCCGCCCCCGCTGCCATGCACCACCAGCACCGCTGCGCCCTGGCCCTGCACGCGGTACTCGATGGCCTCCTGCGGCGTGGTCAGCAGCTGCGAACCCGTCTGCAGGCGGGCGTAGGCCTCGGCCATGTCGGCGCGGAAGCGCTGCGTCACCCAGGCGGCCAGCGGCAGCAGGGCCGCGGCAAGGGTGATCAGCATCCACTTCAACATCGCTCCGGCCTCCTTTTCGAGGCCAGCATAGGCCGCTTCAGGTGCCGCTTCAGGTGCCGCAGAAGGTGCGGTAGCAGGCCGCCTGCGCGGGCGGTGCGGGCTCGGTGAAGCGGGCCCGCGCGGGGTCCTCGTCAAAGGGCCGGCGCAGCGCGACCAGCAGCGCCTCGAAGAGGGTGAGATCGTCTGCTTCGGACGCGGCAGCCAGCGCCTCTTCGACGCGGTGGTTGCGCGGAATCACCGCCGGGTTGGCGGCCCGCAATTCAGCCGGCGTGGCCGCGCAGGCGGCGCGCCAGCGTGCCAGCCAGGCGTCCAGGCCTTCCGTGCTTTCAAAGCGGCGGCGCAGCGGGGTTTCGTCGCCCTCCAGCGCCGCGGCCAGCGCGCGGTGGCTGGCGGTGAAGTCGGCCTTGCCCTGCTGCAGCAGGGCCAGCCAGTCATCGCTGAGTGCGGCGTCTGCGCTCCCCAGCTTGCGCGCCTGGCCGGCGCGCAGCGCGGCCTCGTACAGGGCCGGAAAGCCGTCCAGCACCGCGGTGACCTGGGCCACGGCGGCGTCCATCGCGCTCTCGGGGCCTTCGGGGTCGGCCAGCAGGGGCAGCAGCGCCTCGGCCAGGCGGGCCAGGTTCCATTGCGCGATGGGCGGCTGGTTGCCGTAGGCATAGCGGCCGCGCTGGTCGATCGAGCTGAACTTGGTGGCGGGGTCGTAGGCCTCCATGAAGGCGCAGGGGCCGTAGTCGATGGTCTCGCCCGAAATCGTCATGTTGTCGGTGTTCATCACGCCATGGATGAAGCCGAGGTTCATCCACTGCGCGATCAGGCGGGCCTGGCGCGCGCTCACGGCACGCAGGAACTCGATCAGGCGCTCGGGGTGCGCGCTCAAGCCGGGGTCGTGGCGGGCGATCGCGTAATCGGCCAGGCGCGCCAGTTGCTCGAATTCGCCGCGCGCGGCGAAGTACTGGAAGGTGCCCACGCGCAGATGGCTGGCGGCCACGCGCGTCAGCACCGCGCCGGGCAGGGCCTCTTCGCGGTAGACCGACTCGCCCGTGGCCACCACGGCCAGCGCACGCGTGGTCGGCACGCCCAAGGCATGCATGGCCTCGCCGATCAGCACCTCGCGCAGCATCGGCCCCACCGCCGCCTTGCCATCGCCCCCGCGCGAGAAGGGCGTGCGGCCCGAGCCCTTGAAGGCGAGGTCGCGGCGCTGGCCGCTCGCATCGATCAGCTCGCCGATCAGCAGCGCGCGCCCATCGCCCAGGCTGGGCGAGAAGCCGCCGAACTGGTGGCCGGCATAGGCCTGCGCAATCGGCTGGGCACCGGCGGGCAGCGCGTTGCCGGCGAACAGGGCGGCGGCCTGGTCTTCGGCCAGCGGCGGCAGGCCCAGTTCGGCACCCAGGGCTTGGTTCAGGAACAGCAGGCGCGGCGCCGGCGCGGCAGCCGGCGGCCAGTCCACGTACAGGCCAGGGAGTTCGCGGGCGTAGCTGTTGTCGAAGGGCAGGGAGAGGCTCATGGGGTGGCAGCTTGCCAGGGTCGAGCCTCCGGCGGAAATGCCGGGGCTTTGGTTCGGGCACCATCGGGGCCATGCCCCATGCCCAAGCCGCCCCGCTTGCCCGCTCGTTGCGGACCCTGTTGGTCACCCTGTTGCTGATCGGTACCGGCGCGGCGCAGGCCCTGTCTTGCTCGGCGCTTCGGCGCCTCACGGTGCTGCACTGCGCCGGCCAGCACCAGGCATGCAGCACGGAGTTCCAGGTGCTGGAGCAAGCGGATCGAGGCTGCAGGCGGCTGCTGACGCTATTGCCGGTCGAGCCGGCGCAAGCCGCGTTCACGGCCCGCTTCGCCGCACGGGCAGGCCTGCAGGGCGAGCCCGGTCTTTATGTGCTGAGCATCTCGCAGGGCTATTGGGAGCCGATGGAACCGACGACCCAGGCCTTCATGGAGCAGCTGCGGGTCAGCTTGGAGCTGCAGTCGTCCGAAGTAACTCCAGACGCATTGCTGGACAAGCTCGAACGCGTGGACGGATTGGACTGGAGGCCTGTGTTCCGCAGTGCTGCTCCCCGGCTGCACCGTCTGAACCTGGAGCCCACGCAGCAAGGCCTGGCAGCCCTGCGCCAGGAGATCGAAGACAGGGCCCGAGCCGCGCGTCGCGCAGTCTGGGTGGAGGATGGGCTGAGCGCAGCCGGTGCCCTACCTGCCTTGCTGCTTTGGGTGCATGGCACCGCAGGCTTCTTTCGCCGGCTGCACCGGGAAGAGCTCCACATCGGGCGCACCCTGCTGGCACAGGCCGCTGCGGCAGGCCTGGCATGGGCCATCCTGTACGCCGCCCCGTTCAGCCTGGCGGGCGTCCTGATGCCCCTGCTGCTGACCGGCATGGTGGCCGCGCTAGCGCCACAGCTGTGGGCCCTGCTGCGCCAGCGCTGGCGGCCCGCCGGACCCATGGTTTGAGCCTTACCAGCTGAACGCCGGATTCAGCAGCTCCACCAACTGGTGGTCCCGCCACTCGCCGTGGATGAACAGATACCCCCGCGCCAGACCGATGGGCGTGAAGCCGAGGCGCTGCAGCAAGCCAGCGCTGCGCCGGTTCTGCGGCTGGTGCGCGGCCTGCAGGCGGTGCAGCTGGATGCCGGGGCCGAAGGCGGCGGCGATGACGGCCTCAGCGGCCTCGCGCATCAGGCCCTGGCCCTCGTGCGCGTGGTCGATGGCGAAGCCGAAGAAGGCGCTCTGGTGCGGGCCGCGCGAGACGCCGCTGACCTCCAGCTTGCCGATCACCGTGCCCGGCTGCTGCAGCGGCTCGACGTACCAGCGGTAGCAGCTGCCCTGCTCGAAGGCCTCGGCCTGGCGCGGCAAGGAATCGCGCTGGTAGGCCGCGGTGGCCAGGCCCTCGGGCCGCGGCGGGTCCCAGGGTTCGAAATGGGCGGTGTTGCGGGCCAGAAAGGCGGCCACGGCCTCGGCCTGTTCGGCGCGCGGCGGGCACAAGCGCAGGCGGGGGGTCAGCAGATCGGTCGGGTTCATGCGGTGCTCGGGTTCAGCAGGCCCGCCAGCGTACGCGCGGCCGCCCGGGCATGACGGATGGGCCCCGAGCCGCCAGCCCGCAGACTGCACGCTTTTCGCTCCGCCCCTCGCCCATGAGCTTCTTGCTGGCCCCCACCTTGCTGACGCTGGCCACCGCCCTCAGCGCGCCCGCGCCGCAGCTGCAGTCCCAGGCCCTGCTCGACGCCCTGCGCGAGAGCAGCGGCGTGCCCGGCCTGGGCGCGGCCGTGTGGCAGCAGGGGCGCTTGGTGTGGCAGGGCAGCAGCGGGCTGCGCGACCTGGCGCAGCAGCTGCCCGTGCAGGCGGACACACGCTTTCGCCTGGCCAGCGTGTCCAAGCTCTTTGCCGCCACCGCCGCCGCGCAGCTGGTGCAGCAGGGCCAGCTGGACCCCGAGGCCCCGGTGCAGCCGCTGCTGGGCGAGGCCCTGCCGCCCGACTGGCCGCCGCTGAGCAGCGCGCAGCTGGCTGCGCACAGCGCCGGCGTGCCGCATTACCAGGCGCAGGACAGCGGGCGCGGCCACCAGGCCCATGCCAGCGCGCGCGAGGCCACCGCCACACATCTGCAGGCGCGCCAACTCGTCGGCGCACCCGGCGCGCGCTTCCACTATTCCTCCTGGGGCTACACCGTGCTCAGCGCCGTGGTGGAGGCGCGCAGCGGCCTGAACTACCTGGACTTCCTGGCCCGCCACACCACGCCCGGCCTGGCCATCGGCGTGGACCGCAGCGACGACGCGCAGGACCGGACGATGAGCCGCCCCTACACGCTGACGCCGCAAGGCCCTCAGCCCGCCGCGCCGCACGACTACAGCTACACCTGGGGCGGCGGCGGCCTGGCGGCCACGCCGGGCGCGCTGGCCGAATGGGGCGGCCGGGTGCTGCAGGGCCGCGTGGTGGATGCCGCCACGCGCGACTGGATGTGGACACCCCAGCGCTTGAACAGCGGCGAACCGTCCGGCGAGCGCGACTTCCAAATGGGCTTTGGCTGGCGCCTGGGGCAGGACCTGGAAGGCCAGGCGCTGCGCCACCATGCCGGCGTCACCAGCGGCGCGCGCAGCGTCTTGCTGCTGTGGCCCGAGCAGCAGCTCAGCGTCAGCCTGCTGTCGAACGCGCTGTGGACTTCCGCCATCGAGCGCACGGCCGAACTGCTCAGCGCGCCCTTCCGCCCGCTGCCGAAGGACCTGGTGGCGGCCGACTGCCCGACCGGGCACACACGCTTCCAGGCCGAGCTGCAAGACGAGGCCTTCGAAGGCCGGCTGCGCTTTGTGCGCGTGGCGGGCCACTGCCAGGGCGAGCTGGAGCTGCCCGAGGCCCTGGCCACGCGCCTGCATGCCCCACCGCAGCCGCGCCGCGAACGCCTGCGCGTGCTGGCCCTGGCCCCCGGCCTGGCACGCGCCGCGCTGGTGTCGCCCATCGGCCTGCTGGAATGGCGCGCCATCGGCCAGGACAAGGCCCAGGTACTGCTGCCGGGCCAGCGACTGCTGAAGCTCAGGCTGCAGGCCTGAGCGACGATGGAGCCTTCGCCCACCCCAACGTCCGGCCTGATGACGCTCGAACGCGACGGCCATCTGGCGCTGCCCGGCCTGCTCGACACCTCCGCCTGCGCCGAACTGACCGCCGCCTGCGCCGCGCTGCCCGCGTGTGCCGCGGGCAGCCGCACCCTGCTGAGCCAGCCCTGGTGCCAGCAGCTCGTGGCGCGCCTGCGCGCACACCCGGCGCTGCAGGGCCTGCTGCCTCCCGCGCACCGCGCCGTGCAATGCACGCTGTTTGAAAAGTCTGGCCAGCGCAACTGGCTGGTGCCGCTGCACCAGGACCTGAGCATCCCGGTGGCCCACCGCGTGGCGGCCGCGGGCCTGGGGCCCTGGTCGGAGAAGGAAGGCCTGCTGTTCGTGCAGCCCCCGGCCGCGCTGCTGGCCGAACTGCTGGCCCTGCGCCTGCACCTGGACCCCTGCGGAGTGGCGGACGGGCCGCTGCAGGTGCTGCCGGGCACGCACCGCAGCGGGGTGCTGAGCGACGCCCAGATTGCCGCACTGCCGCGCGCGCTGAAACCCTGCCCGGCCGCACCGGGCGATGGGCTGCTGCTGCGCCCGCTGCTGCTGCATGCCTCGTCCAAGGCGCGCGGCAGCAGCCGGCGGCGCGTGCTGCATCTGCTGTTCGGGCCGGCCGAGCTGCCGCTGGGGCTGGCCTGGCCGCTGGCGGCCTAAGCCCGGTTCAGCGCAAGGGCAAGGCTGAATGAGTCCCCGTGCCGGCGCGCGCCCTGGCTTGGGATGGGATGCAAGGCGCAAAGCACAGCCATAGCCGCAGCTATGGCGAGCATTTGCAACGCCGCAGCCCGCCCAAGACAGGGATGCGCAACGCACGAGGGACTTGTTCAGCGTTGCCCAAGGTCCGCCACGGCGGTACCGAGCAGCGCAAAGGTCTCCAGCTCGGCCGCATCCACCCAGGGCGCAGGCCAGGCACTGCAGACCACGGCGACCAGGTTCTCGCGCGGGTTCAGGTAGAGGAATTGGCCAAAGATGCCCATGGCCGCGAAGGCGCCGTCGTGGCCCGGCAGGGCTTCGGCGCCGCTGGGGAAGGCCCACCATTGGTAGCCGTAGCCGAGCGGGTAACCGGAGTAGAGGCTGCCGCAGGCGGTGGGGGTGCCCTCGGGCTGGCTGGCCTGGCGCAGCCAGCCCGGCGGCAGCCGACTGCCGTCCTCCTGCAGCAGGAACAGACCCAGGCGGCCGTAGTCGCGCAAGGTGGCGCTGAGGTTGTCGCCGCCCATCTCCAGGCCATCGGCGGCTTCCAGCATCCAGTAGGCGTCGGCCTCCATGCCGGCGCGGCTCCAGATCCGATCCGACAGGTAGTCGCTGAGCGAGCGGCCGGTCGCGGCGGCCACCAGCGCGCCGAGCACGAAGGATTCGCCGGTGCTGTAGTTGAAGACCGTGCCGGGCGCGGCGGCGCGTGGGCGGCTGGCCATGAGCTCCAGCACGGCGCCGCGCCGGTTCGCCTGCACGGCCTGCACCAGGCGGCCGATGTCCGAGCCGGCGCCCAGCGCGTAGTCCTCGTTCCAGGCCACGCCCGAGCTCATGCGCAGCAGCTGGCGCACGGTGTTGGCCGCGTAGGCCGTGCCGCGCAGCGCGGGCAGGCGCTGTGCCACGCCTTCGTCCAGGCTGGCGAGATGGCCCTCGCGCAGCGCCGCCCCCACCAGGGTGGCGGTGATGGACTTGGTGACCGAGAAGCTCGTCCACAGCGAAGCCGGCGTGTTGCCCAGGCCATAGCGCTCCAGCGCCACCGCGCCGTCCTTCAGGATCAGCAGGCCGGCCACGCGGTTGCGCGCCAGGTAGTCGTCCAGGCCAACCTGCTGGCCAGCGAAGTCAAACTTCAGCCCGCCGAGCGAGCGCGCATGAACCGGCAGCGCCCGCACCGCGCCGCCGCGGCGCACCCGCCGGGTGGGGGCGATGCGGTCGACGTTGCGGTAGGTGGCGGCCTGGTTCGCGGGGGTGGTGAGCAGCAGGTTGGTGGCCAGGGTTTCGGCGGGATCGGGCGGCGCCAGCGGCTCATCGGCGCCGCCGCCACAGCCGGCCAGCAGGCTGCCCATTGCGCCGCCGCCCAGCAGCTGGATCAGGTGTCGTCTCGTCGTCGGGTGGCGCATGGCGGGTGCTCGCAGGGGTGGATGAAGGGCCGCAAGCCTAGGGAGGGCGGCCACGCACCACCAGATCCGCAAATGCAGACTGGCGGGCACGCTGGGCCCAGGCCTAGCATCGGCCGCCGCCCCTTCTCGGAACGCCTTCGATGCCCTGCCCCGCACCGACCCTCGAACAGCTGAGCGAGCAGCTGCTGGCGCTGGGTGGCCTGGCGCGGCGCCCGCCGGCGGGCGCATTCCTGGGCGAGGCCCTGCACACGCTGCAGACGCTGCTGCGCTTTCGCAGCGGCTGGTGGGGCCTGGCCCTGGACGCCGACCGCAGCGGGCCGCCCGCCATCTACCAAAGCCAGAGCCTGGGCCTGCCGGAGCACTTCGCGGCCGACTGGCTGTCGATTGCGGCCGAGGACCACTTCGGCGACGCGATTCGCGCGCAGCCGGGCCAGGTGCAGCGCGGCAGTGACGCCGGCCTGCCCCTGCCCGAGGCGGTGCGCGCCTTCGACCGCCGCCACGGCATCGAGCACGCGATGGGCCTGGCGCTGGAAGACGCCGCGACCGGCCATGGCTTCTTCATCTGCCTCTACCGCGGCCCGGCGGACGAGCCCTTCAGCGACACCGACGCACGCTGCTTCGGCGTGTGGGCCCGCCATCTGCTGCAGCTCTGGCAGTTCGCGCTGCAGGACGCGCTGCGCGCCGGGCCGGGTGGCGCACCCGCGCGGGCCGCCTGCGCCGATCGCAGCGGCCGCTTGGTCTACGTCGGCACGCGGCTGGGAGAGTGGTTGCTGGCGCGCTGGCCGGGCTGGGACGGCCTGCGCCTGCCGCCCGACTTCAGCGCCGCCCTGCAAGGCGGCGCCCTGCCCGCGGCGGCCGCCGGCCTGCGCTGCAGCCTGCAGGGGGGCCAGCTCTGGCTGCTGCTGGACGAGGAAGGCGCGCAAGAAGTCCCGCTGTCCCCACGCCGTCGCCAGGTGGCGCAACTGTTCGCCCAGGGTCAGTCGAACAAGGAGATCGCCCGCCAACTGGGCCTGACGCCGGCCACCGTGCGCACCTATCTGCGCGACGCCTATCTGGCCCTGCAGGTGCGCAACAAGGTGGAGCTGGGCGGGGCCTTGGGCTTGGCGCGCAGAGCCGCTCTGCCGCCCGAGCGCTGAGAGCCTCCTAGACTGCGCGCGCCGGTCCTTCGACCGGCCCTTCGCGATGCCGCTGACACGCTTCTTCCTTCGCAGGCCGCCCGTTCCGGGCCTGCCCCCACCCGCCCTGCCGTGGCGCTGGCTGCAGGGCCCGCAGCCGCTGGCCCGCGCGCCCCTGCAGGACCGCAGGCTCTTCGCAGCGCCCGCGTGCGCGGGCCGCTTCGAGCCCGATGGCGCGGAGCAGTCGCTGCTGCGCCAGCACTTCGCGCAGGCCCGGGCGCGGTTTCCTGGGCCGGGCTATCTGGAGTGGCTGCAGTTCTTCCAGCAATTCGCTGCACCGGCGAGCTACCTGGAAATCGGCGTGGAAACCGGCGCCTCGTTCGCCTTCGCCCAAGCGCCCACGCTGGCAGTGGGCGTGGACCCGCAGCTGGACATCCAGTACGCCCTGCGGGCCCGCAGCAAGCTGTTCCAACTCACCAGCGGCGCCTTCTTTGCGCAGCCGGACCTGGACGCCGTGTTCGAAGGGCGGGGCATCGAACTGGCCTTCATCGACGGCCTGCACACCTTCGACCAGGCGCTGATCGATTTCCGCCACATCGAGCAGCACGCCCAGCGCCACACCATCGTGCTGTTCCATGACACCTTTCCCCTCGCCCCGCTGACCGCGAGCCGGCAGCGCGAGTCGATCTTCTGGTGCGGCGACACCTGGAAGGCCATCGTGCTGCTGCAGCGGCATCGGCCCGATCTGCAGGTCTTCACCCTGCCCACCTACCCCAGCGGCCTGACCGTCGTCACCCGCCTGGACCCGCACTCCAGGCTGCTGGGCGCGCGCTTCGACGCCCTGTGCGAAGAGGCCATGCACTGGCGCTTTGAGGACTTCCAGGGCGAGCTCGGGCGGCACCTGAACGAGATTCCCAACGAGGCTGAGCAGGTGGTGCGGCGGTTGAGCGGCTGAGCGTGAGCACGGCGAAGCGATCGAGGCTCGCCGGGGAGCCGGGCGGCAGCGCCTTCGCGCACCGTGCGCCGGGCACTTGCTCCCCTCGCGAGGCCTACGGCCGCGCGGCGCCGGGTCCGTTTCTCCCCTGGTCCTGCCGCACGACGCTGCTGCTGATGGCCTGCTGACACAGGCGGCGGTTGTGCCAGATCGCGTTGGCCCACTCATAGCTGTCGTACTCAACTGGCGGCAGGGCAGCGCGCAAGCCCTCCTGGTCTGCCACCTTGCCCGCTGCGGTCTGTTCCAGCGTGGCCAGGCAGGCTTTCGGCTGGCCGGCCCGCAGCTGGGCCAGGGCCAGATCGCTGCGGATGCTGTCCTGGGTGAACCAGAACAGAAAGTCAGAGCAATCCTTTAGCAGCGCCTCGGCGGACTGCGCCGCCAGGGCATGCTGCTTGGCGTGGTACTGCTTCAGAAACTGGGCCCGCCGTTGCGCGACGGCCGTGGTCGTGCAGTTCGCCGGCGGCTTGCTGTAGTCGCCTTCGAACGCGGCTCGCGCCCCGCAGTGTCTGGAGCAATTGTCCGAGGTGAGCACACGCACCCGAATGTGCGGGCCCTGGATCTGGAAATCAAGTCGGCAGACCTCATTGGGGCGCTCATCGCTCAGCGCGAGAGTCGTGGCGATGCGGCCGCTCACCTGCCCGGCGGCCGAACACTCATGGGCATTGGCCCCCAGTGTGTCGAGCTCGAACTCAAGCGCGCCCGTGCGCGCACGGCGCAGCGTCAGCGTCCCGGTATCGCCGGTGCGGATGTAGGTACCTGACTCCAGAGCCTTATCCGGCGCCGCGCCGGCCACGGCCAGCGGCACGGTCCAAAGCAACATGGCCCAGATCAGCAGTCTCATGACGGCAAGCATTTCCATCTCCTTGGGCTCATCATTAGAGGCCCGAGCGTCCACTGCGGTGGCGATGCAAACGGGGGCGTGGTGTCGGCGCGCGCCAACTCCAAATGCGGGGAACTGAGCAGGCTCAGGTGCAAGCAGTCCGCATCGAACTTCCGCAAGGTGCGCCACCCGGTGTGCAGCGCAGACTCCAGCGCCTCTCTGTCGAACCCGAGGCGCGCAGTGCACACCACACCCTCGCAACCTATTGCGGCGCGACGTCAGGTTCAGGCCGCTCTTTGACCGGCGCCTGCGATCCGACGCCCCCGCCAATGGCCTGCTGACACAGCCGGCGGTTGTGCCAGATCGCGTGGGCCCACTCATAGCTTTCGTAAGCATTGGGGGAAAGGGCGCGCCGCAGCCCGGCCTCATCGTCCACCTTTCCCGCGGCGGTTTGGGCCAGGGTGCTGAGGCAGGCCTGTGGGTGCCCGGCCCGAAGCTGGGCCAAGGCCAGATCGCTACGGATGGCGTCCTGCGTGATCCAGAACAGGAAGTCCTCGCACTCAGTCAGCAGTGCCTGAGCGGTGCGCACCGCTTCGGCATGCTGCTGGGCGCGGTACTGCTTCAGGAACTGGCCACGGCGTTGCGCGATGGCGGCGCGCTTGCAACCCGCCGCGGGGCTTCGAAAGTCGCCATCCAAGGTCACTCGCAAGCCACAGTGCGCTGCACAAGCCCCGGTGAGCACGTTCACGCGCAAACGGTCGCCCCGCGGCTGCAGTTCCAGACGACAAGGGTCCTGCGCCTGCTCTTCGTCGTCCGCGACAGCAGTGGCAACGCGACCAGACACCCGCCCTTTGGCCGTGCAGATATTGCCGTTGGCGCCAAAGCTTTCCAGCTCGAACTCGAGTGCACCCGTGCCGGCGCGCCGGAGCATCAAGGTCCCGGTTTCACCGATGCGAATGAAGGTGCCCGGCTGCAGCGGTTGATGTGACGCTGCGTCGGCCATGCCAATCCAGCCAGCCCAGAGCCAGAGAGCAAGGACCCACCATATTGATCGATTCGGCATCGCTGCTCCTTGGCGTGCCATTAGAGCCCGCTGGGAATCGGCTGCCTCATATGCTCGGCCGCGGCAACTCCGGCATCGCCAGCCCCACCCCTGCCCGCCCGGCCTGCCACGCCGCCTGATAGGCCGCCACCGCCCCCTCGGGGTCCGCCGCCGCCGTCAGCCCGGAAGCGATGGCGACGGTCCCTGCCCCCGCACGCGCGGCGTTGACGGCGCGCTCGGGTGTGAGCCCGCCGATGGCCACCACCGGCAGCGGCGCCAGCAGGCCGGCCCACCAAGCCAGGTTGTGCGCGCCCTGGGGTCGCCAGGGCATGGCCTTGGTCGTCGTCGGGTAGACCGGGCCGCAGGCGAGATAGCTGGGCTGCAGTGCCACCGCGCGCGCCAGCTCCCAGAGCGAATGGCTGGACAGGCCCAGACGCAGCCCGGCGGCCTGCAGGGCGGGCAGATCCAGGTCCGGCGCCTGCAAGTCTTCCTGGCCCAGGTGCACACCGTAGGCGCCATGGCGCAGCGCCAGCCGCCAATGGTCGTTGACGTAGAGCCGCGCCCCCGCCGCGCGCGCGGCCTGCACGGCGCGCTGCAGCTCGGCTTCGAGTGCCGCATCCGACACGACAGCGGGCGCGCGCTTGATGCGCAGCTGCAGGGTGCGCACGCCGGCGGCGAGCAGGCGCTCGACCCAGGCCGCGCTGTCCACCACCGCGTACAGGCCCTGCAGCTCGCAGGGGGCGAAGGCGGGCAGCGTGGGCAGGCCCTGCAGGGGCTCGGCAGCCGGCAGGTTGTCGAGCCGGTGCGCAAAGCCGGGCTCGGCGCGCACCGGGCCGGCGCCCTGGCCGGCCGGGCCGCCGGCGCGCAGCGCCTGGGTCGTCGCCATCTTGGCCAACACGGCGGCATCGGCCGCGCAGAAGCCCTGCGCCAGCGCGCCGGCCAGTGCCGAGGCAAAGGTGCAGCCGCTGCCGTGGTGGTGCGGCGTGTCCAGGCGCGGGCTGCTGAGCCAGCCCTGGAACTGCGGGCTGAGCAACAGGTCGCGTGCGCGCTCGCCGCCTTCATCGCCGCCGGTGACGACCCAGCTGCAGCCGCTCAGGGACTGCAGCGCCGGCACGGCGGCAAGCAGGTGGCCATCGCTGGCGAAGGCGGGCAGATCGAGCAGCCAGGCGGCCTCGCGGCGGTTGGGCGTGCAGACCGTGGCCAGCGGCAGCAGCTCGCTGCGCAGGGCGCGGCGCAGCTCGGCGTCGGCCAGGCTGCCGCCGTCGCTGCTGGCGCGCCAGACGGGGTCGATCACCAGGGCCACGGGCGCTTGCTCGCGCAAGCGCTTGAGCCAGCGCGCCAGCACGCGCACGTTGGCGGCGCTGCCCAGCATGCCGGTCTTGATGGCGGCCGGCGGCAGGTCGGCCGCCAGCGCGGCGAGCTGGGCATCGAGCAGGTCGGGGTCCACCGCCTGCACGCGCTGCACGGCCACGGAGTTCTGCGCGGTCAGCGCGGCCAGCGCCGTGCAGCCGTGCACGCGCAGGGCGTCGAAGGCGCGCAGATCGGCGGCGATGCCGGCGCCGCCGCCGCTGTCGCTGCCGGCCACGCTCCAGACGATGGGGCGGGTTTCGAGGGCGGCGTTCATGCGGCGCGGTCCCACACGGGGGTGGAGGGAATGGCGAGGTCCTGCGGCGCGATCAGCCCGGCCGCGTAGGCCTGGCGGCCGGCTTCGATGGCGGCGGCAAACGCGGCCGCCATGCGCACCGGGTCGGCGGCCTGGGCCACGGCGGAGTTGAGCAGCACGCCGTCGAAGCCCAGCTCCATGGCCTGTGCGGCCTGCGAGGGCGCGCCCAGGCCGGCGTCGACGATCAGGGTGGCGCGCGGGAAACGCGCCCGCAGCGCACGCAGCGCAAAGGGGTTGAGCAGGCCCTGGCCGGAGCCGATCGGGGCGCCCCAGGGCATCAGCGCGGCGCAGCCAGCGTCCAGCAGGCGCTGGCTCAGCACGAGGTCGTCGGTGCAATAGGGCAGCACGGTGAAGCCTTGTGCGCAGAGCTCACGCGCAGCGCTCAGCAGCTCGAAGGGGTCGGGGGCCAGCAACTGCTCGTCGCCCACCACTTCGAGCTTGATCCAGTCGGTACCGAAGAGCTCGCGCGCCATCAGCGCCAGTTGCACGGCCTCATGCGCCGTGCGGCAGCCGGCGGTGTTGGGCAGCAGGCGCGCCCCCTGCTGCTGCGCGGCGTGGCGAATGATCTGCACGAAGCCGTTGTCCGGCTGGCCGGTGCCGAGCGTGCGCTTCAGGCCCAGGGTGAGCACCTGGGCGCCGCTGGCGGCGATGGCCTGGCGCAGGGTCTCGGGCGAGGGGTAGCCGGCGGTGCCGAGCAGGAAGCGGCTGCAGAGCGCCGTGGCGCCAATGTGAAGTGACATGGATTCACCCCCCCGTGATTGGAGAAAAGACCTGCACGCAGTCACCGTCCTTCAAGGCGAACCCGGCGCGCTGCCCGCGCGGCACGAAGCGGCCGTTGACGGCGCTGGCCACCAGCTCGGGATCGCGCCCGTGCAGCAGGGCCTGCAGCGCCTGCTGCAGGGTGGCGGGCGCATCCAGTTGCAGCGGCCCTTGATCGGTCAGCACGGTGACTTTCATGCGGCCTCCAACGCGGTGTCGGCCAGGGCCTGGTCCAGCAGCGCAGGCGCCAGCAGCCAGCCGTGGCGGTACAGGCCGTTGATGCGCAGCAGGCCGGGCTCGGCCTCGACGCGCGGGCGGTTGTCGGGCAAGGCGGGGCGCAGGTTGCGGTCCAGGCGCAGGATGCGCGCCTCGGCCAGCGCGGGCAGCAGGCCCTGGGCCGCGCTCATCAGCTCCAGCGCGCTGCGCAGCGACACCGGCGAGCGGTCTTCGCTCTCGATCTCGCTGGCCCCCAGCAGCAGCAGCCCGCCCGGGCGCGGCACCAGGTAGAGCCGGTGGCGCGGGTGCAGCAGCCGCAGGGGGCGGCGCAGCGCCACCTCGGGCGCGTGCAGCCAGATCACTTCGCCGCGCACGCCACGCAGCGGCAGCTCAGGGCGGGCGCCCAGGCCGCGCAGATCGCAGACCCAGTCGAAATCACGCCAGCCGGATGGAAGCTGCAGCCGCCCGGGCTTCAGGTCCAGCACCGGCGTGCCCCAGTGCCAGCACACGCCCGGCGCCTGCACGCGCAACGCGATGAGGGTGCGGATGGTGCAGATGCTGGCCTCGCCCGGCAGCAGCCAGGCCTGCAGGCCGGGGGCGTGCAGGGCGGGCTCCAGTTCGCGCAGGCGCGCTTCGTCCAAGGCCTGCGGCTGCTGCGGCCAGCTTTGTGCGCCGGCCTGGATGCGCGCCAGCACGCGCCGCGCCGCGCCCTGGTCCTGCGCATGGGCCACCAGCAGGCTGCCCTCGGCCTCGAAGTGCGGCGCCTTGCCCGGGCCGCGCCCAAGCTGGCGCACGATCTGCGCCCAGGCCGCGATCGAATGCCAGCCCAGGCGCGCGGTGTCGGCGTCGCAGGCATCCAGCTCGGCCAGCGGGCTGAGCATGCCCGCCGCCGTGAAGCCGGCTGCGCCCTGGCCGTCGAAGCGCGGCTCGGGACTTTCCGCGGGGTCGAAGACTTCGACCTCATGGCCGGCGCGCGCCAGGCGCCAGGCCGCCAGCCGGCCCAGCAGGCCGGCACCGGCAATGCCGATCCTCATGCCTTCACCAGCGGCACATAGACCTCGGAGCCGGCACGCCGGAACTCGGCGCTCTTTTCGGCCATGCCGCGCTGCGCCGCCTCGTACTCGCGCACGTCCTGGCTGATCTTCATCGAGCAGAACTTGGGCCCGCACATCGAGCAGAAATGCGCCACCTTGGCGCTGTCCTTGGGCAGGGTCTCGTCGTGAAAGGCGCGCGCGGTGTCGGGGTCCAGGGCCAGATTGAACTGGTCTTCCCAGCGGAACTCGAAGCGCGCCTGGCTGATGGCCTCGTCGCGCGCCCGCGCCCCCGGGAAGCCCTTGGCCACATCGGCGGCGTGCGCCGCGATCTTGTAGGCGATGAGCCCTTGCTTGACATCCTCGCGGTTCGGCAGGCCCAGATGCTCCTTGGGCGTGACGTAGCACAGCATGGCCGTGCCGCCCCAGGCGATCTGCGCCGCGCCGATGGCGCTGGCGATGTGGTCGTAGCCGGGCGAGCAGTCGATCAGCAGCGGGCCCAGCGTGTAGAACGGCGCCTCGTAGCAATGGCGCAGCTGCTCGCCCATGTTCGCCTGCACCAGGTGCATGGGCACATGGCCGGGGCCTTCGATCATGACCTGCACGTCGTGCTGCCAGGCCCGCTGCGTCAGCTCACCCAGCGTGCGCAGCTCGGCGAACTGGGCCTCATCGTTCGCATCGGCCAGGCTGCCGGGGCGCAGGCCGTCGCCCAGCGAGAAGGCCACGTCATAGGCCTTCATGATGTCGCAGATCTCCTCGAAGTGTTCGTACAGGAAGTTCTCGCGGTGGTGGGCAATGCACCACTTGGCCAGGATGGAGCCGCCGCGCGAGACGATGCCGGTGCGCCGGCGCGCCGTCATCGGCACAAAGGGCAGACGCACGCCCGCATGGAGGGTGAAGTAGTCCACGCCCTGCTCGGCCTGCTCGATCAGGGTGTCGCGGAAGACTTCCCAGTTCAACTCTTCGGCAATGCCGCCGACCTTCTCCAGAGCCTGGTAGATCGGCACGGTGCCGATGGGCACCGGCGAGTTGCGCAGGATCCAGTCGCGCGTGGTGTGGATCTGCTTGCCGGTGCTGAGGTCCATCACCGTGTCGGCGCCCCAGCGCGTCGCCCACACCAGCTTTTCGACCTCCTCCGCGATCCCTGAGCTGACCGCCGAGTTGCCGATGTTGGCGTTGACCTTGACGAGGAAGTTGCGGCCAATCGCCATCGGCTCCAGCTCGGGGTGGTTGATGTTGGCGGGGATCACCGCGCGGCCACGCGCCACCTCCTGGCGCACCCACTCGGGCGTGATCTCGCGCGGGATCTGCGCGCCCAGCGGGTTGCCGGCCAGGCGCGCCTCGCGCGCGGCATCGCCCAGGTAAGCCGCCATCCACTCGCGCCGGCCCTGTTCGCGCAGGGCCACGAACTCCATCTCGGGCGTGACGATGCCGCGGCGCGCGTAGTGCATCTGGGTCACATTGCCACCGGCCTTGGCGCGGCGCGGCTGGCGCTGCAGCTTGCGCGCCGCGGCGTGCAGCGGGTCGAGCCGGCTCGCGTCGCGGCGCGCCCCGTCGTCCGCCGCCTGCACGATGCGGCCGGCATAGGACTCGGTATCCGCGCGCTCCTCGATCCAGGGCGCCCGCAGGGCCGGCAGGCCGCGCTGCAGGTCGATGCGCACGGCCGGGTCGGTGTAGGGGCCCGAGCAGTCGTAGAGCGAGACGCGCTCGCCGTTCGTCAGCAGCACCTCGCGCAGCGGCACACGCAGGTCGGGCCGCGAGCCTTCGAGGTAGATCTTGCGCGAGGCGGGAAAGGGCTGGCAGGTGGAGGCCAGCAGGGCGTCGAAATCCGGGGGCGTGGTGCTCATCAGAGGCGTCCTTCAGCGGTGAGTGCTCCGGAAGGCGCCCCGCCCGGCGCACGGATGCACGCAGGGCGGATTCACGACTCTCCTTACGCCGGTACGAACCGGATCAAGTTCTCGGGTTTGGTCTCAACAGCACCATCTCAGCCCATGCAGGGCACCCCGGAGCGGACGCGGAGTGTAGTCATGACTGCCGACTGCCCACCGCCCCCTGCCTACACTGCGCGCCCCTCATCTGGAGCCCCCCCTTGTTGTCTCTGCGTGTGCTGGCCTGTAGCGCCACCCTTCTCGGCGCCAGTGCCGCCCTCGCGAACACCAGTGGCAGCGCGGTGCAAGCCGCCGGCGATGCCTTCGGCACCAGCGTGGGCCGGGAAACCATTGGTCTGTACAACAGCAGCAGCGTGCGCGGCTTCTCGCCCACGGCGGCGGGCAATGTGCGCATCGATGGCCTGTACTTCGATCAGGTCTGGAACCTGAGCGCGCGCCTGCGCAGTGCCAGCGTGGTGCGCGTGGGGCTCACCGCGCAGGGCTTCGTGTTCCCGGCGCCCACCGGCATCGTGGACCATCAGCTGCGCCGGCCCGGCGAAGAAGGCCATGGCCTGGTGGTGGGCACCGTGGACCACTGGGGCGGGCGCGTGCTGGATGTCGATTTCACGCAGCCGCTGAACGGCCAGTTCGCGCTCAGCGGCGGCACCTCGCTGATCCACACCGAGTACGGCAACGGCACCGACAGCAATGCCTGGAACGCGAGCCTGGCCCTGTGGTGGCGGCCCGGCGCCGACACGGAGGCCATGGCCTTTTTCTCGCGCCACGACACCACGCACGACCAGATCGGCCCGCAGCTCTCCACCGCCACGCCGGGCCTGCCGCCGCTGAGCACGCCGCGCCAGTTCGATGGCCCGAACTGGGCGTATTACTCGGGCGTCGGCCTGAACCGGGGCGGCCTGCTGCGCCACCGCTTCAGCCCCGCCTGGGAGCTGCGTGCCGGCCTGTTCCATTCGGAGTTCGACGACCGGCAGTCGGTGACGCATCTGCTGCTGGACGTGCAGCCCGATGGCCGCGGCCGGCGCCTGCTGATCGTCGACCCGCCGAGCCGCACCGCGGCCGACAGCGGCGAGCTGCGCCTTTCCTGGACCTTCGGCGAGGGCGACTGGCGCCAGCGCCTGCATGCCCAGGCGGCCGGCCGCCTGCGCGAGCGCCGCAACGGCGGCTCGCAGACCCTGGACCTGGGCCCCAGCCGCATGGGCGACCCCGTCACGCTGGCGCAGCCGCAGTTCCAATTCGGGCCGCGCACGCGCGACGAGGTGGACCAGCACTGGTTGGGCCTGGCCTACGAACTGCGCCACGGCCGCAGCTTCGAGGCCAACGCCGGCCTGCAGCGCAGCAGCTACCGCAAGCGCTTCGCCCGCCCCGGCCAGCCGGAAGTGGAAGACCGCGCCCAACCCTGGCTCTACAACCTCAGCGGCGCATGGCATCTGGCCCCCGGCCTGGTGGCCTACGGCGGCTTCACGCGCGGGCTGGAAGAGAGCGGCATCGCCCCCGGCAATGCCAGCAACCGCAATCAGGCCCTGCCCGCCATCCTGACGCGCCAGTTCGACGCCGGGCTGCGCTGGCAGATCGCGCCGCGCCTGCGCCTGGTGGCCGGGCTCTTCGATGTGCGCAAGCCCTACTTCAATCTGGACGCCGCCCAGCTCTACACCCAGCTGGGCGATGTGCGGCACCGCGGCCTGGAGCTTTCGCTGGCCGGCCAGGTCAGCGCCGAAGTGCGCGTGGTGGCCGGCGCCGTGCTGATGCAGCCCGAGGTGCGCGGCGAGGCCGTGCGCCTGGGCCGCGTGGGCGAGCGCCCGGTGGGCCAGGCCGAGCGCGTGCTCAAGCTCAACGCCGTCTGGACCCCGAAGTCGCTCGGCGGCCCGAGCTTCGACGCTGGCCTTTCGCACACCGGAGCGATGGCCGCCACGCGCGACAACGCGGTGGAGCTGCCGGCCCTGACCGAACTGGACCTGGGCCTGCGCTGGCCGCTGCAGATCGGCGCGCGGCCGCTGACGCTGCGCGCGCTGCTGACCAACGCCACGAACCAGCGCAGCTTCGAGCTGCGCGGCGCCGGCAGCTATGCGGAACGGCCGGGGCGGCTGCTGGCGATCAGCCTGAGCACGGCCTGGTGATGAACCCAGTGTCGGCGCGCTTGACGGCCCCTCGGTAGCGGGGGCCGGGCGCGGGCGCTGAGGTCTTGAGCCGGTTGGGCTTTCGGCCCGGTGGCGCAGACCTTGCTTCGTCCGTCGCTTTCAAGCCCATCCCGGGAAATCCGATGAACATCTGCAAACAACTTGCCGGCCTGGCCTTGGGCTGCGCCAGCCTGGCCCCGCTCGCCGCGCCGGTGACGCTGGACCTGACCAGCGGCCTGGACAGCAATGTGGCCGTCGCCAATCCCAGTTTGAGGGACACCTACGACGAGGACGGTTTTCGCCTGCAGATGGCGCAGGCCGGCAACCACTTCGACCGGGGCTTCATCGGTGATCTGGGCTTTCACAACGGCCCCACCAATCTGGACGACATCGGCTGGACGCTGAGCTTCGGTGGCGCCGCCTTCGATCTGCTGGGCGTCGACATTGCCGCCTTTGCCAATGAGGCCCGCTCCATGACCCTGCGGGGCTCGAACGGCCAGACCCTGACGCTCGACCAGAACGGCTTCCAGGCCCTCGCCTTTCACAACGTGACCGCGGTGCACTTCAACATCGATCAGGACGGCGGGATCCAGACCGTCGGATTGAACGGCCTGCTGATCGACACCGTGCCCACCCTGGCGGTGCCGGAGCCCGCCTCTGCCCTGCTGATGCTCGCCGGCCTGGGCGGCCTTGCGGCGCTGCGCCGGCGGCGGGGCTGAAACCATGGCGCCAGCCGCACCCCATGAAAAAGGGCCCGCAGAAGCGGGCCCTTTCCGTTGGGGAAGCAGCGAAGGCTCAGGGGTACAGACCGCGCTCCTCACGCGCCTGCAAGACCCGCGTACACGCCACGGTAAACGCGGCCGTGCGCAGCGGGATCTTGTGCTGCTCGCTGGTTTCCCAGATGCCCTTGAAGGCGCCGATCAGGATCTTGTCGAGGCGCAGATTGATCTCGTCCTCGGTCCAGAAGAACGAGCTGAAGTCCTGCACCCACTCGAAGTAGGACACCGTCACGCCGCCGGCGTTGGCGATCACATCAGGCACCACCACGATGCCGCGGTCGGCCAGCACGGCCTCGCCGTCCGGCGTGGTCGGGCCGTTGGCGCCTTCCAGGATCAGACGGGTGTGGATGCGGCGGGCGCGCTCTTCATTGACCTGGCCTTCCAGCGCGGCCGGGATCAGCACATCGGTCTTGACGTCCCAGAAGTTCTCGTTGGCGATCGCGTCGGCGCCTTTGAAGCCTTCCACGCCACCGCGCTTGGCCACGTGGTCGAGCAGGTCCTGCATGTCGACGCCATGCTCGTTCTGGATGGTGCCGGTGTGGTCCTGCACGGCGACGATCTTGGCGCCGTTGGCGGCGAACAGCTTGGCGGCGATCGAGCCGACGTTGCCGAAGCCCTGCACGGCCACGCGCGCACCTTCCATGTTGATGTTCAGGCGGCGCATGGCTTCACGGCCGACGACGAACACGCCGCGGCCGGTGGCGGCCACGCGGCCCAGCGAGCCGCCCAGGGGGATCGGCTTGCCGGTGACGACGCCGGTGGCGGTGGCGCCGACGTTCATCGAGTAGGTGTCCATCATCCAGGCCATGATCTGGCCATTGGTGTTGACGTCCGGCGCGGGGATGTCCTGCTGCGGGCCGATGATGATGCCGATCTCGCTGGTGTAGCGACGCGTCAGCTTCTCCAGCTCCTTGTTGCTGAGCATCTTGGGCTCGACGCGGATGCCGCCCTTGGCGCCGCCGTAGGGCAGGTTCACTGCGGCGTTCTTGATGGTCATCCAGGCGGACAGGGCCATCACTTCTTCCAGCGTCACATCGGGGTGGTAGCGCACGCCGCCCTTGCCGGGGCCGCGGGTCAGGCTGTGCTGCACGCGGTAGCCCTCGAAGTGGCCGATGCTGCCGTTGTCCATCTCGATGGGGATGTCCACGATGAGCGCGCGCTTGGGGCGGCGCAGGGTCTCGACCCAGCGCGCCAGATTGCCCAGATAGGGCTCCACCGCGTCGATCTGGCTCAGATAGGTGCCCCAAGGCGAGTTGCGCGTGGGCGAAACAAAAGACAGGTTCGGCATGACGCCTCCGAAGAATTTTTAGTGGGGCGCACGGTAACCCGAAGAAACCTTGTATGGACAAGTGAACCGACGCCGCTTGGGCATCCCCTCATGCGGGCCGCGCATCGTGGGCCCCGAAGCTTGTTCCAGGTCAAGCGGGAGCGTCGATGGCCGGCTCGTAGACTGGGTCCGTCACCCCCGCCTTGAGCCGCCCCATGGACACACACGAGTTCGGCGACCCGCGCAACCTGGCTCCCTATCTGCGCTTCATGGTGCAGAACCAGGCGTCGGACTTGTTCCTCTCGGTCGGCTCGCCGCCGGCGGTGAAGATCCAGGGCGTGGTGCGACCGCTCAAGCTGCCGCCGCTGAACTCGATGCAGGCCAAGGCGCTGGCCTATTCGGTGATGCGCGAGGCGCAGATCCGCGAGTTCGAGTCCACGCTGGAGTGCGATCTGGCCACCAATTTCGAAGGCCTGGGGCGCTTTCGCTTCAATGTCTTCATGCAGCGCGGCGAGGTCTCGCTGGTGGCGCGCTACATCAGCGCACAGATCCCGTCGCTGGAAGACCTGCAGTTGCCCGCGCACCTGAAGGAGCTGGCCCTGATCAAGCGCGGCCTGGTGCTGTGCGTGGGCGCGGCCGGCTCGGGCAAGAGCACCACCCTGGCCGCGCTGGTGGACTGGCGCAACCGCAGCACGCCGGGGCACATCCTCACCGTCGAAGACCCGATCGAGTTCGTGCACAACCACAAGCTCTCGGTGGTGGACCAGCGCGAGGTCGGGCTGGACACGCGCAGCTTCGAGGAGGCGCTGCGCCACGCCATGCGCGAGGCCCCGGACGTGATCTTGATCGGCGAGATCCGCGACGAGCAGACCATGCGCCACGCGCTGGCCTATGCCGAGACCGGGCATCTGTGCCTCTCCACCCTGCACGCCAACAACGCCAACCAGGCCATCGACCGGGTGCTGAACTTCTTCCCCGAGGCGGCGCGCCATCAGGCCCTGCTCGATCTCTCGCTCAACCTCAAGGGCGTCATCGCCCAGCGCCTGCTGCCCGGCCTGCAGGGCGGGCGCGTGCCCGCCGTCGAGGTGCTGCTGCAGTCGCCCCATGTGTCCGACCTGATCCTCAAGGGCAATGTGGACGAGCTCAAGGACGCCATGGCGCACAGCAACGAGCTCGGCATGCAGACCTTCGATCAGTCGCTCTACCAGCTCTACCGCGCCGGCAAGATCAGCCTGGAAGAGGCGCTGGACAACGCCGACTCGCGCACCGACCTCTCGCTGCGCGTGCGCCTGACCTCCGGAGACCTGCCGGACGCCTCGGGGCTGGAGATTCGCTGAGGCGCCCAGCCGCTCAGCGGCCGCTGTCTCGCGCCGCTGGGCAATGCTGGAGCAGCTGTTTTTCCATCTTTTCCTGGCTGGCGCTCAACAGGCGCAGGTCTTCCAGGACATGGGGCGACACGCGAGGACGGCGTGTGCGATCCAGCGGCACGGCCGGCGCGGGCAGCTGCTGCGCCTGGCGCGTAGCCTCCAAACGCTCCCAGACCGCCTGCCAGTCGGGGTCCGCCTGGACGCGATCAGGCGCACACAGGCGCAGGGTCCACAGCACCCAGTAGCTCCGATCCTCGCCATGCCAGAGGGTCTGGCGCTGCTGGGGCGAGCGTTCTTGGGCCCGCTCGCGGGCGGCCTGCCGCTCGGCGGGGCTCATGGCCAGCGCCCGCAGGCTGTCGGTCGGGTGTCCGCGCTGTTCCAGGCGGGTCGCCAACTCGGGTAGCTGCGCCAGTTGATCCGCGTCCACGGTCTGGCACAGACGGGCGGCGCGTTCGTTCAGGCTGACGACGCGCACCCGCACGCCAGGGCGGGCGTAGGCCGCCCAGTCGGCCGAGCGCACCCTGTCCAACCAGCGTTCGGGCTCGGCGCAGAACAGCAGCAGGTGGGCCGCCCAATCCAGGTCTTCCATGTGCGGGCTCGCCAGGGCCTGGGCCAGCCAGGGGGAGAAGCCGCGCGAATCCACATCTTGCAGCGCGGGCGGGCGCGCCTGGGCCGCAGCCAACCCGCAGGCCAGCCCCACCGCCATCCACATGCCCAGACCGGTTCGCCCTGCCATGCCAAGCCCCCCTTCGTCCACCGCGGGATGCTATGGCGGACGGGCCCGATACCATCGGCCCGCCCATGACCAGCCTGGACCTCGCCCTGCTCTACCTCGTGGCCGCCGTGCTCGGCGTGGTGGCCTGCCGCAGCCTGAAGCTGCCGCCCATGCTGGGTTACCTGGCGGTGGGGGTGCTGATCGGCCCCAACGCGCTGGCGCTGACTAAGGATTCCGCCGGCCTGCGCTACCTGGCCGAGTTCGGCGTGGTGTTCCTGATGTTCGCCATCGGGCTGGAGTTCAACCTGCCCAAGCTGCGCGCCATGCGCGCCGTGGTGTTTGGCCTGGGCCTGCTGCAGGTGCTGCTGACGCTGCTCGGCGCCGTCATCGGCAATGAGCTGCTGGCCCTGGTGTTCGGCTGGCTGGGGGTGCAGTGGGAGCTGGGCTGGGCCGGCGCGCTGGTGCTGGGGGCATCCATGGCCATGAGCTCCACCGCCATCCTCGTCAAACTCATGGCCGAACGCCTGGAGCTGGAAAGCGAGCATGGCCGGCGCGTGATGGGCGTGCTGCTGTTCCAGGATCTGGCCGTGGTGCCGCTGCTGGTGCTCATCCCCGCCCTGGGCGCGAGCGCCAGCGACATGGCGCAGGACCTCGGCTGGGCCGGACTCAAGGCCGTCGTCGTACTCGGCCTGCTGCTCTGGGGTGGCCAGAAGGGGATGCGCTGGTGGCTGACCCTGGTGGCGCGGCGCAAGAGCGACGAGCTCTTCATCCTCAACCTGCTGCTCGTCACCCTGGGCCTGGCCTGGCTGACCGAGCACGCCGGCCTCAGCCTGGCCCTGGGCGCCTTCGTGGCCGGCATGCTGATCTCCGAGACCGAGTTCAAGCACCAGGTGGAAACCGACATCCGGCCCTTCCACGACGTGTTGCTGGGCCTGTTCTTCATCACCATCGGCATGAAGCTCGATTGGCAGCCGGTGGTGCAGCAATGGCCCCTGGTGCTGATGCTGCTACTCGGCCCCACGCTGGCCAAGTTTCTGCTGGTGGCGGCGCTGGCCAAGCTGCTGGGCGCGCCCTCGGGGGTGTCGCTGCGCACCGGCCTCTACCTGGCGCAGGCGGGTGAGTTCGGCTTCGTGCTGCTGGGCCTGGGCGCCGACAAGGGCCTGGTGGCGCCGCAGTGGGAATCGCCCGTGCTGGCGGCGATGGTGCTCTCGATGCTGGTGACGCCGCTGATCGTGATGTACAGCAACCGCATCGTCATGAAGCTGTCCAGCAGCGACTGGCTGCTGCAGTCGGTGCAGCTCACCACCATCGCCAAGAAGGCCTTCAAGAGCGACGCGCACGTCATCATCTGCGGCTTCGGGCGCAGCGGCCAGAATCTGGCGCGCCTGCTGGAGGCCGAGCGCATTCCCTACATGGCGCTGGACCTGGACCCCGACCGCGTGCGCCAGGCCGCCGCAGCCGGCCAGTCGGTGGTGTTCGGTGACGCCGCCCGTCCGCAGGCCCTGATGGCCGCCGGCCTGAACCGCGCCAGCGCCGTCGTCATCAGCTACCACGACACCCCCTCAGCCCTGAAGGTGCTGCGCCAGATCCGCGCGCATGCGCCCAAGGTGCCGGTGGTGGTGCGCACCGTGGACGACGCCGACCTCGACAAGCTGCGCGCCGCCGGCGCCACCGAGGTGGTGCCCGAGGCCATCGAGGGCAGCCTGATGCTGGCCAACCACGCGCTGGCCCTGGTGGGCGTGCCGATGCGGCGTGTGCTGCGCATCACCCAGCAGGCGCGCGACGCCCGCTACGGCCTGCTGCGCGGCTACTTCCACGGCGCCGACGACGACCTCAGCGACGACCGCGAGCAGGTGCGCCTGCGCCCCTTCACCCTGCCCGTGGCCAGTGAATGGGCCGGCCAGACCGTGGCCGACCTGCTGCTGCCAGCGCAAGGGCTGGCCCTGGTGTCGCTGCGCCGCGCCGACGGCGTGGTGGTGGCGGCGCAGGACAGCACCCTGCTGCAGGGCGGCGACACCTTGGTGCTGAGCGGCACGCCTGAGAGCCTGGGCCGTGCCGAGGAACGATTGCTGAAATGAGTCCCCCTCGAAGCACCTCCGGTGCCTCCCCCCAGGGGGCGCCACCAGCGGCCCGGCAAAGCCGGTTCCGCGGTGGCACTTGGTGGCGCCTGTTTCATGCGATCTGCGGGCCACTAGAACGATTGGGGAGCCCGAGATGACCCGCCGCCGCCTCTACCTCATGCGCCACGGCGCCGTGAGCTACTTCGACCCCGTCAGCGGCGCGCCGCTGCAGGCCGAGACCGTGCCGCTGACGGCCGCTGGCCAGGATCAGGCGCGCGCGGCCGGTCTGCTGTTCGCAGCCCAGAACGTGCGCTTTGATCGCGTCGTTTGCTCCGGCCTGCCGCGTACGCGCCAGACGGCCGCCGCCGTGCTTGCTGAACTGCCCGGCCCGCAGCCGGCCATCGAGGAAGTGCCCGCCCTGCGCGAGATCCACGGCGGCCGCCTGCGCGACATCGCGCCGGCCGAGCTCGACGCCGTCTTCACCACGCTGCAGCGCGGCCCGCTCACGGACGACACCCGCTTCCTGGGCGGCGAGAGCCTGGGCGAGCTGTGGGCGCGCGCCCTGCCCGCCACGCAGCGCCTGCTGGCCGAACCCTGGGACTGCGCCCTGTGGGTGCTGCACGGCGTCGTCAACGCCGCCTTGCTCAGCCACTGGGTCAGCGGCGGCCAGCGCCTGCTGCTGCCGGGCTGGCAGCAGGACCCGGCCTGCATCAACATCGTCGACCTCGGCGGCCCTGGCGACGCGTTGCTGCGTGCCGTCAACCTCAATGCGCAGGATCTGCTGCGCCCGCAGGAGCGCCTGAGCACGATGGAGAAGTTGCTGGCGGACTTCACTCGCCGCGGCTGACCAGGTCGACGAGCGCCTGCGGTAGGGTCTCGGCACACTCCAACAGCGCAGGCAGCGATTCCGGGCTCAGCCTTTCCCCCGCCTTGGCACGCTGCTCCCCGGCCAGCGCCAGGGCGGCCAGGGGCGTGGCGCCCACCATGGCGGCCAGGCCCTTGAGGCTGTGCAAGGCCTGTGCCTGTTCGAGCGGCTCACCCCGTTCCAGCACCGCGCGCAGGCCCAGGGCCGCCTTGAGCAGCCCCTGGCAACTGCGCGAATAGAGCGGCACACGGCCCAGGTAGCGTTCCAGAGCCACCTGCAAGTCCACCCCCAGCGCCTGCCCCTGGGCCAACCAACCGGCGGGCACCTGCACCGCGGCCACGGCAGCCGCCACGCGTTCGCTCCCTGCTCCACGACCCGTTGGGCCCGCTGCCGCTGCGCCCGAACGCGCATCGAGCTCGGGCGGGCGGCACCGCTGGCACAGCATGGACACCAGGTGATCCAGGTCGAAGGGCTTGCCCACATGGTCGTCCATGCCGGCGGCCAAGCACTGCTCGCGGTCGCTGGCCATGGCGTTGGCGGTCATGGCAATGATGGGCAGGGTGCGCAGCCCCAGCTCCTGGCGGATGGTGCGCGTGGCATCCAGACCATCCATGACCGGCATCTGCATGTCCATCAGGACCGCAGCAAAGCGCTCGGGCTGCTCGCGCAGCGCAGCGACGGCCACCGCGCCGTCTTCGGCCAGTTCCACCGCCGCCCCCTCCTGCTCCAGCAGCTCTTCGATGACCTGCCGGTTGGTGGCGTTGTCCTCCACCACCAGCAGTCGCAGCCCAGCCAGGCGGGGCTCGTGGGCGGCATCCGCGCTGTCGTGGCGCCCCAGCCAAGCCTCGCGCAGGCCGGCAGCCAGCACGGGCTTGGGCAGCACCAGGTCAAGCACACCCGGGTTGGCTTCGCTCAGTTGCTCCCAGCGCTCGCGCCCGGCCAGGGCGGCGAGCAGCCATAGCCGGGCCTTGGGATGGGCCGCACGCAGGGCGCGGGCCACACCCCAGGCGTCCTCCAACGCTTCGTCCACCAGCCAGAGCCCCTCCGGTGCCGCGGGCTGCGCACTTCCGGCAGATGGCCGCCCCCCAGCCGAGTCAGTCGACTCAGCCGCATCAGCTCCCTCCCCCCCCGGCGCCACCAGCGGCCAACCCAGCTCTTGGGCGGCACGCTGCAGGGCAGTGCGCAGACGTGGGTTCACCACCTGCAGGCCCAGGGCTGGTGCCGCTCCCAACGCCTCTACCGGAGCGGGCCGTTCGTCGCGTCGCAGTTCGATCTCGAAGGTGAAGCAGGTGCCCTGGCCTGGCGCGCTTTGCAGCTGCAGTTCGCCGCCCATCAGCTGCACCAGCCGCTGGCTGATGGCCACGCCCAGGCCGGTGCCGCCAAAGCGCCGCGTGGTTGACGCTTCGGCCTGTGTGAAACCGGCAAAGATGCGCTGGTGCTGCTCGGCCGGGATACCGATGCCGGTGTCCTCCACACGCACCCGCAGGCACAAGCCGGGCCCCGTGCCCGCCACCACGTCGAAGGCGAGCACAACCTGTCCGGCCGCTGTGAACTTCACGGCATTGCCTCCGAGGTTGATCAGGATCTGCTGGAGGCGCAGGGCGTCGCCCACCAGTCGGCGGGGCAGCGCGGGGTCGACATCCACCACCAATTCAACTGGCTTGGGCCCCAGGTTCTGGGCCAGCACCAGTGCCACGTCGCGCAGCATGTGGTCCAGCAAAAAAGGCTGCGGGTCCAGCTCCAGCTTGCCGGCCTCGACCTTGGAGAAATCCAGCACGTCGTCCAGCAATCGCAGGAGCGCACGCGCGGCGCCGACGGCCTTGTGGGCGTACTCCTGCTGGCGTGCCGACAAGGGGCTGCGCTCCAGCAAGGCCAGCATGCCCAGCACCGCGTTCATCGGCGTGCGGATTTCGTGGCTCATGTTGGCCACGAACTGGCTCTTGGCCCGCGAGGCCTGCTCGGCTGCAGCGGTGGCCTGCACCAACTCGGTCAGGTCGATGCGGAAGCCCACCGTGTGCCCATCGGGCAGGCGGCGCTCGACGATGCGCAGCGTGCGGCCATCGGTCAGGGTCTGCAGCAGCGTGGTGTTGGCCGCACGATGCACGGCCATGCGCTCGTCCACCCAGGCATCCACCCGCCCCAAGGCCGCTTGGTATTCGCCCCGCTCGGCCCCCGTGCGCACCAGCTTTTCGAACTGGACCCCAGGCTGAATGAGGTCTGCGACCATGGGGTAGGCCTGACGGTAGCGCTCGTTGCAGAACACCAGCCGGTCGTCGGGGTCGAACAGCACAAAGGCCTCGTCCAGCGCGTCGATCGCGTGACGCATCAACTCCACAGTCTGCTGCGCCTTTTCTTCGGCCACCCGCTGCGCCGTGACATCGGTGTAGGTGGTGACAAAGCCGCCACCCGGCAGCGGGCCGCCACGCACGTCCAGCACCATGCCGTTGGCGCGGCGGCGCTCGAATTGGTGCGGAGTCACCACGCCCTGCGCACGCGCCACGATGCCTTGCACGATCGTGTCCACATCGCCCTCGCCGTACTCACCGCGCAAGGCGTTGAAGCGGATGAAGGACGCGAAATCCGGTCTCTCGGGCGTGAAGAGTTCGTCCGGGAAGCCCAGCAGGGTCTGGTACGCATGGTTGTGGATCACCAGACGCAGCTCGGCGTCGAACACGCTCAGGCCGGCGGGCAAGTGCTCCAGCACCGTGTTCAGCAGCGTGGTCTGGCGGCGCAGCTCGTCTTCCAGGGCATGGCGTTGGCTGATGTCCAGCAGCGTGCCGGTGGCCCTGCCGCCCTCTTGGCCGGATTCGGCCGCGAAGCGCTGGCCGCGCAGAAGCACCCACACCCAGTGTCCATCGCTATGACGAAGCCGTAGCTCGCGATCCAGCTCGTGCTGTCGCCCCGCCAGCCAGGGCTGGAGGGCGGCCTCGAAGGCCGGCGCATCGTCCGGGTGCACGCGCTCCCGCCACACGTCCAGGCCCAATGGCCCCAGCGTCTCCAAGTCTTCACCGACCAGTTCGGCCCAGCGCTCGTTCACCTCCAGTCGGCCGCTGTCCAGGTCCAGCCGCCAGGTTCCTACGGCAGTGCCTTCAATGATCTGGGCCAGGTTCAGGCGCTCGCGCGCCAGTGCCAGCTCGGCATGCTTGCGCGCCGTCACATCGGTCTGCACGGTGATGAATCCTTGCAGCATCCCCTCGGCATCGCGCACCGCCTGGATGTCCACCTCGACCCACAACTGCGCGCCGGCGCGACTGCGGATCTGCAGCTCGCCGCTGAAGGACTCCCCCGCCCCCATGGCCGCATCCAGGCGCTGCAACAGGTGCGGGGCGGCGGTCACCTGCAGCAGCTGCCGGGCCGCCTGGCCCAGAGCCGCCGCAGGCTCATAGCCGGTCAGGCGACTGAAGCTTTCGTTGATCCAGACGATGCGGCGCTGCGCGTCCGTGATGTGCACGCCATTGGTGGTGCGCCGCGCCACCAGCGCCAGGCGCTGCAGCTCGTCGGTCAGGCTGGCGGCCCGTTCTTCCGCCCGCTGGCGCTGGCTGCCCTGGACCCGCAAGAGCAGCCCCAGGATGCAACTGGCAAAACTGGTGGCCAGGAAAAACAGCTCTGGCACCCAGGTGCGATGCTCGGCGTCCTCTTGCGCCGTGCTGCGCACCACGAGTTGGGCCTCGCGCCCTTGCAGGGCCAGTTGCAGTTCGCTGCTCATCGCCTCCTCACCCGCCGGGCGGCTCGCCCCCAAGCTCAGCAGTCGCTCGCCGCGCGCCGCCGAGCGGCCGCGCTCGCCCAGATCCCGCAGTTCCACCGCCACCCAGCCGTCGTCCACATCGCGCAGGCGGTCGAGCAACTCATCCAGCGCCAGGGTGGCAAACGCCATGCCCACCACCACCTCGCGCCCACCCTCCTTGCGACGCTGCGCCAGCACCATCGCCAGCATCGGCGCCGGGGCGCCCTGCTGGGTGCGGTCTTGGGCGTCCTGCGGGGGGCCAGGCAAACGGCCGCTCAGCGTGGCCAGCCCCACTTCCGCCGCCCGCGCCATGGCTTGGTCCCACCCAGGCTGCGCCGAGAGATCCAGGCCCTGAGCCACCGCGGTATCCAGACCCGGGCTGGCCTGCACCGCCCGCCAGCGCACGGCCCCGGCGTTCAGGGCCGCCATCGCCTGCAGTGCCGCCTGGGCCGGCGTGGGCGCGCTGGCGGGCCCATGGTCCGCAGGCTGTGGAGCGATCCAACCCAGTTCCCGCACGCCCGGCAGCTCCTGCTGCAGGCGCAGGCCCTCCACCAAGATCTGGAAACTGTCTTGCTGGACGGACTGGCCGGCACTCTGCAAGGAGGTCACCGCCCGCAGACCGGCCTCCACGCGATTGAAGCGCTCCAGAATGTCTTCGGCCGTGCGTTCCGCTTTGCGTTCGAACCCTGCACGGGCGCGCGCATCGAACGCCTGCTGCATCCAAGCCGCCCCCGAGGCCGCCACCACCACCCCACCCGCGGCGATCCAGAACCAGGCGTGACGCAGGCGCAGCAGCCACTGTGTGCGCCCCCAGGACTCCGGCGCAGCGGCTAAGTGGGGTTCTTGCATGGCGCCGATCTTGCCAAAGCCCGGCAGGCACACGCTCCAGACACACCCTGGGGTCAGCGGGCCTTTGCTCCCGCAGCGGGAGCGCTACTTTCCAATGCAGAAGCGCCCGAAGATTTCCCCGAGCAAGTCATCGGCCGTGAACTGACCGGTGATGGCACTCAGCGCCTCGTGCGCCAGGCGCAGTTCTTCGGCTACCAGGTCCAGCGCCGGCAGGCGCACCTGCGCTTCAGCCTGCTGCACATGCTCCAGCGTGGCGCGCAGCGCGCGCACATGGCGCTCGCGGGCGATGAACAGACCCTCCGGCACCGATTGCCAGCCGGCCCGCTGCAGCAGCTCGCGGCGCAGGGCGTCCAGCCCCGCGCCGCTCTTGGCCGAAAGGCTCAGGCCCCCTGCCGGCGCGGCCGCGGCATCGGCCTTGTTGTAGACGTGCAGGAGCCGCGCCTCCAGGTGCGCGGCGTCGTCATGCGCGGCCAGCTGGGCGCGGATGCGCTCGTCCTCGCGCTGGTACTCGGGCTCGTGCAGGCGCGTCAGGTCGTGCAGGAACAGCACCACGTCGGCCCTGGCGATGGACTCCCAGCTGCGCGCCACGCCGATGCGCTCGACCTCGTCGCTGGCCTCGCGCAGGCCGGCGGTGTCGACGATGTGCAGGGGCACGCCCTCGATCTGGATCTGCTCGCTCACGCGGTCGCGCGTGGTGCCGGGGATGGGCGTGACGATGGCCAGCTCGGCCCCCGCCAGCGCATTCAGCAGCGAGCTCTTGCCCACATTGGGCTGGCCGGCCAGCACCACCTGCAGGCCGTCGCGCAACAGCGCGCCCTGGCGCGTGCGCGCGAGGATCTGCGCCAGGCGCTGCTGCAGGCCGCCCAGCTGGCCGAGCACGTTCTCCTGCTCGACGAACTCGACGTCCTCTTCCTCGGGGAAGTCCAGCGTGGCCTCGACAAACATGCGCAGATGTATCAGCGCATCGCGCAGCGCGTTGACCTCGGTGGAGAGCGCGCCATCGAGCGCACGCGCGGCGCTGCGCGCGGCGGTTTCGGTGCTGGCGTCGATCAGGTCGGCGACGGCCTCGGCCTGGGCCAGGTCCAGCTTGCCGTTGAGGAAGGCGCGCTGGGTGAACTCGCCGGGCTCGGCCAGGCGCGCGCCCGGCAAGGCTTCCAGGCAGCGCGCGAGCAGCAGCTGCAACAGCACCGGGCCGCCGTGCGCCTGCAGCTCCAGCACCTGCTCGCCGGTGTAGCTGTGCGGCGCTGGGAAATGCAGGGCGAGGCCGTGGTCCAGCACCGTGCCATCGGCCGCGCGCAGCGGCAGGTAATGGGCATGGCGCGGCTTGAGTGCCTGGCCGCAGAGCGCGTGGATCAGCGCCTCCAGCGGCGCACGCGCCGAGACGCGCACGATGCCCACCGCCCCGCGGCCGGGGGCGGTGGCAATGGCGACGATGGGATCCTGATGACGGGCGAGCATCGCGCGATTGTCCGGAATGAAAAACGCCGTGCCCGGGGTGGGCACGGCGTTGGAGTGTTGGCGCGGGGGAAGGTCCGCAGCTGTTCCTCGTGGAACCCTGCAAGCACCTGGCGACCGCTGCGGACCGCCTTTCTTCGGGCGTCCTGCGGTGGCACGCCCCGCATGGGGTGGATTAAAGGCGCAGCGGGCCCGCGCCTCTACCCCCCGAGCGCGGGTTCACCCCGCGAATGCGTGAACTAGTTCTGCACCCCGAGCTGCTTGTTGATCATCCATTGCTGGGCGATCGACAGCAGGTTGTTGACCAGCCAGTACAGCACCAGGCCAGCGGGGAAGAAGAAGAACATCACGCTGAACATCAGCGGCATGATCCACATCAGCTTGGCCTGCATGGGGTCCGGCGGGGCCGGCTGCAGCCAGACCTGCAGCAGGCTGGAGAGCGTCATCAGCGCGGGCAGCACGAACCAGGGGTCCTTGGCGGAAAGGTCGGTGATCCAGCCGATCCAGGGCGCGTGGCGCATCTCGACGGTGGACAGCAGCACCCAGTACAGCGCGATGAAGAAGGGGATCTGCAGCACGATGGGCAGGCAGGAACCCAGCGGGTTGACCTTCTCTTCCTTGTACAGACGCATCATTTCCTGCTGCATCTGCTGCGGCTTGTCCTTCAGGCGCTCGCGCATTTCCATGATGCGCGGATTGACCTTCTTCATCTTGGCCATCGAGCGGTAGGCGCTCGCGTTCAGGCTGTAGAAGGCGACCTTCAGCAGCAGCACCAGGATGACGATGGCCCAGCCCCAGTTGCCGATCAGCGCATGGATCTGGTCCAGCAGCCAGAACAGCGGCTTGGCAAGGATGTGGAACCAGCCGTAGTCCTTCAGCAGGTCCAGGCCCTTGGCCAGCGCGGCGAGGTTCTTCTCTTCCTGCGGGCCGACGAACAGCACGTCATCGGCCACCACATTGGCGCCCGGCGCCACCTGGGCGAGCGGATGCACCACGCCGACGGTGTACAGATGCGGCGCGATGCGGCGCGCATAGAACTCGCGCGGGCCATCGGCCGTGCGCAGCCAGGCGCTGGCGAAGTAATGCTGCACCATCGCCACCCAGCCGTCCTGGGCCACGCGCTCGCCCTCGAAAGGCTTCTTGTCCAGATCGGTGTAGGCGACCTTGGTGTACTTGATCTTGTCGTGATAGATCGCGCCGCCGGTGAAGGTGCCGGTGCCGAAAGCGGCCGGGCCACCGCCTTGCAGCTGGCTGCCGTCGCGTTGCAGCTGCAGGTAGAGCTGCGGCTTTGCCGGCGCCGTGCCGACGTTCTGCACCTCATGGCGCACCTTGATCGCGTAGCTGCCGCGCTCGAAGGTGTAGGTCTTGATGAGCTTCAGGCCCGCCAGCTCGGGCGACTCGAAGCGCACGTTCAGCTGCTGCGCGCCATCGGCCAGCTTGCGCTCGGCCGAGACCAGGCGCATCACCGTGGTGTGATTGGGCGCGCCCGGCACGTCCACCAGGCCGGATTGCGCCGCGTAGAAGCGCTGGCGCTCCAGCACCTTCATCGGGGCGCGCTCGGGCGTGTCGTCGCCGTGCTTCAGCAGCTTCAGCTCCACCAGGCTGCCGCCCAGGGTGTCGAAGCTGGCGCTCACGAGGTCGGTGTCGATCTGCACCACTTCGCCCTGCGCGGACACGGCCGCCGCGGGTGCGGTGGCGCCCCCCGGCGCAGCCGGCGCCGGGCTGCCCAGCTGGGCCGCGGCCTGCGGCACGCCCGAAGCGGGCGGCGCGGCGGCG
>NZ_JAEDAK010000005.1 GCF_016093275.1 Inhella proteolytica | reverse complement strand
CGAGCCGGCGCCTGCCGCCCCGCGTGCGCGCAGCCTGCCGCCAGGGCGGCCGGCCGCGGCGCAACCGGCCCCGGCGCGGGGTCGCCCTCCGCTTGCTGCCAAGGCGCCGCAGCGCACCGCCCGGGCGCCGGAGAGCGAAGTGGACGAGTCCTACTTCGGGCGCTTCTGACCATGCAGGGGGGCGCTTTCCATTCGCAACCCGTGCGGCAGATGCTCCGTCTGGCCGCGGCGGGCGAGTCCCTGCTGGTTCCCATCGAGGCGGTGCACGAGATCCTGGAGGTCGGCGCGCTCACGGTCATCCCGCGCTCGCCCGCGCTGCTGCGGGGCGTGATGAACCTGCGGGGCGCGGTGGTGCCGGTGATCGACCTGGCGGCGCGCTTCGGCATGGCCCCCACCCAGATCGAGCGGCGCAGCGCCATCGTGGTGGTGGGCCTCGAGGGTGACGCCGAGCGGGAGCGCCTGACGGCGGGAATGCTCGTGGACAGCGTGTTCGAGGTGCTGGAGGTGCGTGCCGACCAGCTGGAGCCGGTGCCCACGCTGGGCGTGCGCATTCCGGCCGGCCTGGTGCTGGGCATGGTGAACCTGCCGGGCGGCTACTCCGCGGTGCTCAATCTCGAGCAGATCCTGCACCCCGAGCAGCTGTGCGAACTGATTGGAGCGGCGCAAGCCGATTGAGCGCGTGGCACAGCAGCTTCGCCCCGAGACCTTCGCCGCCATCACCGAGCTGTTCCAGCGCACCTCGGGCATCCGGCTCGTGGAGAGCAAGCAGGCCCTGGTGTTCGGGCGCCTGCAAAAGCTGGCGCTCGACCATGGGGCGGCCGATGTCGAAACCTTCGCGCAACGCGTCATCAAGGGCCAGGTGAGCGAGCGCGTGCTGGTCGACGTGATCGATCGGCTCACCACCAACGAGACCTACTTCTTCCGCGAGCCGCAGCACTTCGATGAGCTGCGGGCGCGCACCAAGGCCCGTGCCAAGACGGCGGAGTGGACGGTGTGGAGCGCTGCGTCCTCTTCGGGTGAGGAGGCCTACTCGATTGCCATGCTGCTGGCGGAATGCCTGGGCCTCACGGCGGCCTGGCGGGTCATCGGCACGGACCTCAGCACCGCCATGGTGGCGGCGGCCCAGAAGGCCCTGTACTCCCTGGAGCGGGCCCGCAATGTGCCGGAGCCCTACCTGAAGGACTACTGCCTCAAGGGGCATGGGCCTTACGAGGGGCAGCTGCTCATCGCCCGCCCGGTGCGTGCGCATGTGCAGTTCCTGTGCGCCAACCTCATGCAGCCCCTGCCGCCGGAACTGCCCGAGTTCGACGTGATCTTCCTGCGCAATGTGCTGATCTACTTCGATGCCGAGGCCAAGGCCGCCATCGTGCGCCGGGTGATCGAGAAGCTCAAACCCGACGGCGTCTTGTATGTGGGGCATGCCGAGTCCTTGACGAACCTGAACCTGCCCCTGCGCACCGTGGCGCCAGCCACTTACCAGCATGCCTGAACCGACCCGTCCGCCCTTCCCCGCACCGGGCAAGCCCGCGCAGACGCTGAACCTGCTGCCGGGGCAATGGCATTTCGGGCCGCAGGGCAATCTGGTGACGCTGCTGGGCTCCTGCGTGGCCATCACGCTCTGGCATCCGCAGAAGGGCCTGGGCGGCATGTGCCACTACCTGCTGCCCAGCCGCACGCGGCGCAGCGGAGAGCCGCTGGACGGCCGCTTCGGCGACGAGGCGCTGGAGCTGCTGCTGCAGAAGATTCGCCTGCACGGCACCCACCCGCAGGACTACCACGCCCATCTGTACGGCGGCGCGGACACCTTGCCCGACGGCATGAAGGTCAAGTTCAACGTCGGCGAGCGCAACATCGAACAGGGCTGGTCCCTGCTCGACCAGTACGGCTTCCAGTTGCAGGGCGTGGACGTGGGCGACACCGTGCCGCGCACGGTCAGCCTCAAACTGCCCGAGGGCCTGGTGACGGTGCGCCGCGGCCCGTCCGTGAACTCGCTGCCGCCCAAGCTGCCATGAACCCACCGATTCGCGTCGCCATCATTGATGACAGCGCCGTGGTCCGCAAGCACCTGAGCGCGTTGCTGGAGGCGGCCGGCATGCAGGTCACCATCACCGCCAGCGACCCGCTGTTTGCGTGGCCGAAGCTGCAGGCCGACTGGCCGGATGTGATCGTCCTGGACGTCGAGATGCCGCGCATGGATGGGCTCAGCTTCCTGCGGCAGCTGATGGCGGAGCACCCGCTGCCGGTGGTGATGTGCTCGACGCTGACCGAGGCCGGCGCGGAGACCACGCTGCAGGCTCTCGCCGCCGGCGCGGTGGGTTTCGTCACCAAGCCCAAGCTGGGTCTGAAGAATTTCCTGGAAGACCAGGACAACGGGCTGGTGCCAGCGGTCAGGGCGGCCAAGCGGGCCAGCCTGAAGGCCTTGGTGCGCTTCTCGGCCCCCACCGCGGCGCCAAGCATGCCTTCCAGCGCGGCGCCCGTGCGCGCCGCGCCTGCCATGCCGCTGGCACAGACCACCGACCGCGTCATCGCCGTGGGCGCCTCCACCGGTGGGGTGCAGACTTTTGAGTCCCTGCTCTGCCAGCTGCCGCGCGACATGGGCGCCGGCATCGTCCTGGTGCAGCACATGCCGGCCGGCTTCACGGCCAGCTTCGCGCAGCGCCTGGCCCGGGTCAGTGGCCTGGATGTGCGCGAGGCGGTGGACGGCGAGCGCGTGCTGGCCGGCCGGGTGTTGATCGCACCGGGCGGGCGCCACATGCAGCTGCGTGCCAGCGGCGCGCAGTACCAGGTGGAGGTTCGCGACGGCCCGCTGGTGAACCACCACAAGCCCTCGGTGGATGTGCTCTTCAAGTCCGTGGCCCAGGTGGCGGGGCGCAACGCCATCGGGGTGCTGCTCACCGGCATGGGGGACGACGGTGCGCGCGGCCTGCTGGAGATGCGGCGGGCCGGCGCCTACACCGCGGCGCAGGACGAGGCCAGCTGCGTGGTGTACGGCATGCCCAAGGCGGCCTTTGAGCTGGGGGCCGCGGTGCAGGTGCTGGACTTGGAGGGGATTGCGGCGGCGATCCAGCGACAGATCAAGCCGGCCTGAGACGGCGCAGGCTCGGGGAGCGCCGCGCCGCCGTTCAGATCAAGCGCTGAACCACCGTCAGCACTTCGAGCGGGCTGAAGGGCTTGACCAGGTACTCGTCGGCACCGGCCTGGCTGCCGGCCTGGCGATCGGTGCGCTCCGTGCGCGCGGTCAGCAGCACCACCTTCGTGCGGCGCAGCCGCGGGTCGGACTTGATGGCCTTGCAGACCTGCAGGCCATCCATGCCCCCCGGCATCATCACGTCCAGGAGGATCAGGTCCGGCGCCAGGCGCTGCGCGGCAGCCAATCCGTCCGGGCCGTTGCTGGCCTCGTGGATGTCGTAATCCTCGAATTCCAGCGTGACGCGAACCAGCTCACGGATGTCTTCTTGATCTTCAACAATGAGCACGCGTTTCATAGGGGTGAGGCCGGGAATTTGCTGACTGGAATCATGCCTCATCCACACAGGGGCTCGGCTAGCATCAGATCGCCATATCGCCCAGGAATGCCGTGAAACCCCTCCCGACTTCGACTGCAGGATTGCGCGCCCACGATCTCTTGATGGCGGCCTTGGTCAGCTTCCTGTCGGTGCTGCTGATGTTGGGGGCTTGGGGCAAGTCGATGCAATGGACGCTGATGGGCCTGGGCGCCGCGTTCCTGGCGCTGGCCTGGTGGCTGCGCCAGACCCAGGGCGGCAGCTTCTTGGCCCGCTCCGGCCTGGCCATCCTGGGGGGGCTGCTGCTGGTCTTCATCGAGGCTTTTGCGCGTGTGCCGCTGGGCGATCGCGCCTACGGTGCGGCCCTGCCGGTGCTGCTGGCCCTGCTGCTGCCCTACCGCGACTGGCGGGTGCTGGCCCTGGCGGGTGCTGTCAGTGCCGTCGGACGGCTGGCCTTCGGGCAGACCGAGATCACCAACATCCTGCTGCTGCTGGCCTTGACCGCCGGCTTGGCGCTGCTGGCCCATCGCATGGACCTGGAAGCGAACGAGCGCTTCGAGTTGGAGTTCCTGGTCAATGCCATGGGGCGCGAAGGCCCGATCCGCCTGAACCTGGATGTGGTGCGGGCGGAATCCACCATGGGGGTGCGGCTCAAGCAGGTGCAGCAACGCATGGCCGAGGCCCTGGGGCTGGTCCGTGAGGCCACGCTCTCCATCCATCAGGTGTCCGACGAGCTGGGCCACAGCGCGGTGGAGCTGCGCGAGCGCACCGAGCAGACGGCCAAGGGCCTGGAAGACGCGGCGATGAGCCTGGAGCAGATCAACGTCATCGTGCAGGAAAGTGCGCGGGCGTCGGGCGAGGCCAAGAAGCTGGCCGGCGAGGCCAGTGGCCAGGCCGAGCAAGGCGGCTTGGCCGTGGGGCGCCTGGTCACCACCATGCGGGACATCGATGCCTCCTCGCGCAAGATCACCGAGATCATCGGCACCATCGACGGCATCGCCTTCCAAACGAACATCCTGGCGCTGAACGCGGCGGTGGAGGCCGCACGTGCGGGCGATGCCGGCCGTGGCTTTGCCGTGGTGGCAGCGGAAGTCCGCATGCTGGCGGGGCGCAGCTCTGAGGCGGCCAAGGAGATCAAGCAGCTCATCACGGCCTCGCTGGAAACCGTGGAGCGCGGCACGCGCGAAGCCGAACATGCGGGCAGCCAGATGAACGAGCTGGTGCAATCGGTCATTGGAGTCGGGCGGGCCTTTGAGTCCCTGACGGCCGATTCGGCGGAACATGCGGCATCGATTGACGTGGTCACCTCTTCCGTCAAGGAGCTGGACTTGGTGACCACGCGCAACTTGGATGTGGCGGTGCGGGCCAGCGAGATCGCAGCGTCTTTGCTGCAGGAGGCGGCCCGCTTGGCCGAGGTGCTCTCCAGCTTCCGCCTGGGCAACGACGACCAGGTGGCTCAATTGCTGCAACAAACCCAGGCAGCCGCCAGCTTGGCGCAACAGGCTGCCCAGGAGGCCGTGCAGTTGCGTGATCGCTCCGCCACGGCGCCCTCCGGCGGCATCGACTTCTTCTAGGTCCCGACTGCGCTGCGCGCCCCTGGTCTCAGGGGTCAAGTGAGCGGAAGTGCTCAAGCACCCGCCCGGCCTCGGCCGCCAAGGCGCGCACAACAGCACCCGCCTGGGCCGGCGTTTCCGCCAGGGCCGTTTGAGCCTCTCCGGCAAGCTGCGAGAGTGCCTCCGCCCCGAGCATGGCGGCATTGCCCTTGAGGGTATGTGCAAGGCGCACGGGCTCCTCGCCCGCCGGCTCATCCAGCGCGCGCAGCAGGCGTTCCACGATCTCCGGCAGCTCCCGCACCAGGGTCCTGAGCATGCGCTGGTAGATGCGCAGGTAGCCGCCCATGTGTGCCACGGCGGCGTCCACCTCAATGCCGGCCTGGCGTGCCAGCGCCAGGGCCGGGTCGTTCGGGTCGCCCGCCAGCTCGGCCTTGCGTTCGGCGGCGGACTTCGGGCGCCGCACGGTGGCCCAGCGCAGGATGGTGGCAATGAGCTGGTCGAGGTCGAAGGGCTTGCCGACGTGGTCGTTCATGCCCGCCTCCAGGCAGACCTGCCGATCGCTCTCCAGCGCATTGGCGGTCATGGCAATGATGGGCAGCGTGTCTCGACCGGCGTTGCTGCGGATCGCCCGCGTGGCATCCAGACCGTTCATCACGGGCATCTGCATGTCCATCAGCACCAGATCGCAGACGCTGTCATCGCCGATCAGTCGTTCGACGGCGATACCGCCGTGTTCCGCAATCTCGACCAACGCTCCCTCGGCCTCGAGCAGCTCACGCGCCACTTGCTGGTTGAGTGGGTTGTCCTCCACCACCATGAGGCGCAGCCCGGCCAGCCGCTGGCTGGAGGGCGCGGGGCCTGTCGCCTGCGCCGACTGAGGGCCCTGCCGCAGGAGTGCGAGGGCACGCGCGAATGCGCTCGGAAACACCGGCTTGGGCAGCACGGCCCCCGCATGCCGACCGAGGGCGGCCTCGGCCTGCGGGCGTTGCGCCGCCAGGGCCAGGATGAAGCAGGGCGGGCAGCGCGGATGCTCGAGCAGGGCGGTAAGTCGGGTGGCGCGCTCAACCCCCACAGCATCCCAGTCCACCACCCACAGCGAGTCTCCGGCGGGGCCTTCGTCCGTCGCGTCCAGGCGGCTCCGCAGGGCCTCCAGGCTGTCGACGGGGGTGAGCGGCCAGCCCAGGCCCTGCAGTGCGCGCGTCACCACGTCCGCTGCGGCCGCGGAGCCGCCGAGCAGGCAGACCCGAGACGGAGCGGCCGGCCCGGCCTGGACCGGGGCGGCTTCCGGCAGGGGCAGCTCCAGCTCGAACTCGAAGCAGCTGCCTTGGCCGGGGGCGCTGCGCAGGCTCAGGCGGCCGCCCATGAGCTGGATGAGGCTGCGGCTGATGGCCAGGCCCAGCCCGGTGCCGCCGAAGCGCCGGGTGATGGACCCTTCGGCCTGGGTGAAGCCGCTGAAGATGCGCTCCTGTGCCTCGGGGGCGATGCCGATGCCGGTGTCCTGCACCGCGAAGCGAACCCGGACGCGCTGGGCGTCCACGGCCTGGGCGCGCAGGCGGAGTCGAACCTCGCCCCGCTCGGTGAACTTGAGCGCATTGCCCAGCAGGTTGATCAGCACCTGCTGAAGGCGCAGCCCATCCAGCACCACCTTGCTGGGCAGCTGGCTGTCGATGTCGAACAGCAGCTCCACCGGCTTGCTGCCGAGGTTGGCGCCGAAGATGGTGGCCAGGTCGGTGAGGAAGCGGGCGAGGTCGAGCGGCTGCGGGTCCAGGCTCATGCGGCCGGCCTCGATCTTCGAGAAGTCCAGCACGTCGTTCAGCAGGCCCAGCAGGGACTTGGCAGCGGCCTCGGTCTTGCTGGCGTAATCGCGCTGGCGCTCGTCCAGGGCGGTGCGCTGCAGCAGCGCCAGCATGCCCAGGATGGCATTCATCGGCGTGCGGATCTCGTGGCTGACGTTGGCCACGAAGGCGCTCTTGGCCTGCGAGGCGGACTCGGCCTGCGCGCGGGCCTGCGCCAGCGGCGTCACGTCGACGACGAAGCTCACGAAGTAGTCGTCGCCGGCCAGGCCGTCCACCACATGCAGCACGCGGCCCTCGGGGCTGCGGTGCTCGCGCTCGGTGCCCAGCTGGTCCATCAGTTCGTCGCTCAAGCGCTTGAGCGTCACGGCATCGCGCTGCGGTTCCTCGGCCTGCAGCATGGCCCGGATGAGGGCGCGCATCGAGGTGCCCGCCTGGACCTGTTCGGGGGGCACGCCCGTCAGGGCGGAGAAGCTCGCACTGGCTTCGATGAGCTGCTGCTCGCCATCAAAGATGGCCAAGGCGGTGCCGGTGAGCTCCAGGGCTTTGCGCGTCAGTTCGCCGGCGCGCCGCGCCAGGGCTTCGGCCTGCAGCCGCGCCGTCACATCGGTGTAGGTGGTGACCACGCCGCCGCCGATCAGCGTGGCACGGCGTGCCTCCAGGGTGGCGCCGTGGGGGACCTGGCGCATGAAGATGTCGGGCGCCTGGGGGTCATAGATGGACCTGCGGCGTGCTTCCATCAGTTCGTCCAGGGCGCCCGGTCCGTAGTCCCCACGCTGCGCGAAGTAGCGCAGCATGTCCTCCACGCGGGTCTGGCCCGGCCGGCACAGTTCGGCCGGCAGCTGCAGCAACTGGCCCAGCAGGGGGTTGGCGAGCACCAGGCGCTCTTGTTCGTCGAACACGCTCAGGCCGGAGGGCAGGCTGGCGATCACGCTGTCCAGCAGGTTGCGGCTTTGCTCCAGCGCGGCCGTCATCTCCTCGCGCTGGGTGACGTCCTGCACCGCCCCCGCGAGACGGACCGGCAGGAAGTGCTCGAACTCCACCTCGCCAACCAGGCGGAACCACTGCAGCGGGCCGCTGCCGGCCCTACCCGCCTGGAGCACGAAGTCAAAGTTCTCGCCGCTGCTTTGTGCTTGCCGCAGCGCCTGGCGCAGTTGCCGACGCGCCTGCGGTGGGTAGAGGCGCAAGACCTCACGCAGCGCGGCCGTGTGGCCCGGCGGCAGGCCATGCAGCAGGCAGGCCTGGTCGTCCAGCACCAGGGTGTGGTTGACCAGATCCAGCTCCCAGCCGCCCACGCCGCCGACGCGCTCGGTCCGGTCCAGAAAGGCGCGGTTGGCCCGCAGCGCCTGCTCGGCGCGACGCTGCGCGCTCACATCGATGCAGACCCCGAGCAGCAGCGTGGCCCCCGTGTTCTTGCGGCTGACGCGCCGGCCCTTGAGCTGCAGGACTTTGTGCGCCTGGTCCAGGGTGTGCAATTCCAGTTCGAACTCGAAGGCGTCGCCGGTGATCAGCGCTTGCATCAAACGCACCGCCACCGCGCGCCGCTGCGCACGCGACACATGGTGGCGCCACACCCAGTTCGGGCTGCGGCCGGGCGGCATTCGGCCGAAGTGGGCCTCCATGGAGCTGTCCCACTCCATGCGGTGCGAGCCGAGGTCCATCGACCACAGCCCGATCCCACCCGCCTCGGCCGTCAGCTGCAGGCGCTGGAAGAGATCGTTCAGGGCCACCTGCTGCTGCTTGCGCTCGGTGATGTCGCTCTCGACGGCCAGGAAGGCGCTCAGCTGCCCCGCGCGGTCCCGCAGGGCCTGGATCTCGAGCTCGATCCAGTACTCATGGCCGTTCTTGCCGCGGTTCAGCAGTTCGCCCCGGAAGGGCTTGCCAGCGTTCAGGGCCTCGCGCAGGCGCTGCAGTTCCTGCTGGCTGGTGCCCTCAAACTGCAGCAGCTCGCCAGGGGTTCGGCCGATGGCCTCGGCCGCCGTGTAGCCGGTGATGCGTTCAAAGCCCTCGTTGACCCACTCAATGCGCCGCGCCGGGTCGGTGATGATGACGGCGTTCGACGTGCGCCGTGCCACCGCGGCCAGGCGGTCCAGCTCCCGGGTCAGGGCCGAGACTTTGTCCTCGGTGGCCTGCAGGGTCCCGATCTGCTGGCGGATCCACAGCGCCAGGGCGATCGATGTGAGCAGGAGCAGCCCTCCGGCCAGGTGCGCGGGTAGCAGGGAGAAGGCATGGTCCAACTCCGGCGTGCTGGACAGGCGCAGCTCAAAGGTCTGGCCCAGCGAGGTGAATTGCCGCGTCTGGTTCATGCGGCCGGCTTGCGCCGGCGCGCCCACCCGGTGCACCAGGTCGCCCTGCGTGGCACCGCGCAGCTCCAGTGACAAGCGGTTGCCGGCCAGGGAGGCCACCTCCGCAAAGAGTTCCTTGGCCACCAGCGGGGCATAGGGCACGGCCAGCAAGGCCCGGCGCCGCTCGTCCACGGAGCCCGCCGGCATGCCGTAGCGGTAGGCGGGCAGGAAGAGCAGGAAGCCCGGCGTCTTGGCCTGGTCCTGCACCAGCTCGATGGGGGCGGACAGGCGGGGCTCGCCGCTGTCGATGGCGGCCTCGATGCCCGCGCGGCGCCGGGGTTCGCTGCCGACGTCCAGGCCGACCGCGGCCAGGTTGCGCTCGGTGGGTTCGACCGTCTTGATGACGTAGTGCGGGTCCGGTGCGCGGCCGTTCAACTGCTTGACGCGAAACGTTGGCCAGCCCGCCTCACGCTCGGCGGCTTCAAACGCGGGCAGCGCGGCCCGCTCCACCCGTTCGATCAACCCCAGCCCGCGCACGCCCGGGAACTCCTCGTCCAGGCGCCGGGCCTCCATCCAGGTGCGCAGCTGCGCCCGCGTGAAGCTGCCGCCCTGCACCGACATGCCGGCCGCAATGCCGCGCAGCCCCCGCACCGGCGTGTCGAGCTTCTGTGCGTAGTTGCGGGAGACGAGGTCGGCGAGCCGCTCGAACTCCTGTCGCTCTTCGCGCAGGATCTGGCTGCGCAGCCACAGGGTGATGCCCAGCGCCAACACCAGGCCCAACAGCAGGGCGATCAGCGGCAGGCTCTTGCGGCGGCTCAGGAGAAGCTTTTTGAGCAATGGGGCTCCTCGGCAGACGAAATTCAAGGGGGCCGGCAGCGCGCAGCGTGCGCGTCAGCAACAAGGACGGGCGGCTTGCCCACCGGGCTGCAACTATCCTAGGGCGCCATGACGCAGCAAGCCTCCGTGACCACCCAAGAGATTGCGCCCGAGCAACTCTGCATCGGTCTGTACGTGCACCTGGATCTGCCCTGGTCTGCGCACCCCTTCACGTTCTCCAGCTTCAAGATCAAGGACCTGGGGCAGATCGCGACGCTGCAGTCACTTGGGCTGGAGCGAATCCGGTATTCCGCTTCGAAGAGCGATTGCGCACCGCTCGCGTTGCCGCCGCGCACGGCCGAGCCCGCAGCGCCGCCCGCCATGGCGTTGGCCGATGACCCGGCCCTCAAGCTCAAGCGGGAGCGGCTGGAGCGCATGGCCGCTCACCATGCCAAGGTGGCTCAGTGCGAGCGTGAACTGCTGTCGAGCGGCCGCGCGGTGAAGTCCATCACGCAAAACCTGTTTGCCAAGCCCAAGGAGGCGTACGCGGAGGCCTCGGGCCTGATCTCCGGTCTGGCGGCGTCCATGCTGGTCGATGCCGACGTGGCCATCCAGCTGATGGCCGACAAGGTCGGCGGGGAGGACGTCTACCACCACTCCTTGAACGTCGCCATCTTGTCGATGGTGCTGGCGCGCGAGCTCAAGGCCCCGCCCGCAGCGATGCAGGTGCTGGGGCTGGGCGCCCTGCTGCACGACATCGGCAAGGCCGACTTGCCCGAGCGCGTGGTGCGCAAGAGCACCCCGCTGACGGCGGCCGAAGCGGTCGTGTATCAAATGCACTGCGAAAAAGGCGTCGCCATCGCGCAGGCCATGGGCGTTGGCCCCGAGGTGCGGGCGATCATCGAGCAGCACCACGAGTGCTCAGACGGCTCGGGCTACCCCAAGCGCTTGAGCGGCACGCAGCTTGGGCTGCTCGTCCGCGTGGTGGCCCTGGTGAACGCCTATGACAACCTGGTCAATCCGCTTGACCCGCGGCGCGCGCTGACACCGCATGAGGCCATGTCCGTCATCTACGGGCAGCGCCGCGCGCAGTTCGACAACCTGGTTCTGACCACCTTTGTGCGCAGCGTGGGCATCTACCCGCCGGGCACCGTCGTCAACCTGAGCAACGGCACGCTCGGCATGGTGCTCTCCGTCAACAGCAGCCGGCCCCTGAAGCCCACCGTGCTGGTGTACGACCCCGCCATCCCCAAGGATGGCGCCATCGTGGTCAACCTGGAAGAGGAGCCTGAGGTCTCCGTGGCCACTACCGTGAAGCCGGCCGATCTGCCCGCCGATGTCTTCGACTACCTGTCGCCGCGCCGAAGAACGACCTATTTCTTCAACACCGAGGGCGGGACCTGAACCGCAGCGCCTGACAGGGTCAGTGTGCGTGCGGGGGCCGGCGCTCAGCGTCCACCTAAGGGCGAGCCGCGCGGGCTGAAGGTGCGCGGAAACACCACCGCGCTGTCGCGGTCGCGCAGGCGATAGCCCATCGCCGGGCGGCGCGAATCCCCTTCCACCGCGCCGGCCTCTTCGAGGAACTGCGCGGCCAGCATGCGTGTGCGAAAGCCGCTCTTGTCCACCGGGCGGCCCAGCACGATCTCGTACACGCGCTGCAGCTGCGGCAGCGTGAAGGGCTCGGGCAAGAGGAAGGCCGGCAGTGAGGTGTACTCCACCTTGGCGCGCAGGCGCTCCACCGCGGCGAGCAGGATCTCCGCGTGGTCGAAAGCCATGCGCGGCTTGGCCAGCAGCGCATCGACCTCGAACCAGGCCACATCGGCCGCGTTGGCTCCCTTGGTCAGCGTCAGCTGCGCGCCGGCGATCAGCGCAAAGTACACATGCGTGGCCGACCAGCCGCGCGGGTCGCGCGCCGCGCCGCCCCAGCTGCCCAGCTGCTCCAGATAGGGGCTTTCCACGCCGGTCTTCTCGCGCAGCTTGCGGCGCGCGCAGGCCTCCAGGTCGGCGTCCAGCGCCACGTTCACAAAACCCCCGGGCAAGGCCCAGCGGCCCGGAAAGGGCTCTTCGCCTCCCTTCGGCCGCTGCACCAGCAGCACCTGCAGCTGCTCGTCGATGACCGAAAAGATCACCACATCCACCGTGGTGAAAGGGCGCGGGAACTCCATGCGGGGTTTGCTGACCATGGGATCGAAGGCTTGACGCTTGAAGAGTTGGGTTGTATTGTGCAACTTATTGAAGGTTGTACAGAACAACTCATAAGGAAACCCCATGCTGGGCATTCGATTCATCCGCGCACAACCCACCGTCCACCTGATGCAGTTCCGCGCCGGCCGCCTGGTGCGCGAGGGTGCCGGACAGTCCTTCTTCTATTACGCGCCCACCAGCACCCTGGTGGCCGTACCCGTCGGCAGCCAGGACCGCCCCTTCATGCTGGAGCTGGTGACGGCGGACTTCCAGGCCGTCACCGTGCAGGGCCAGATCAGCTACCGCATCGCCCAGCCGGCCCAGGCTTGCCGCCTGATGGACTTCTCGCTCACGGCCGACGGCACGGGCCACGCCTCCGAAGACCCGCAGCGCCTGGGCGACCGGGTGCTGATGCAGGCCGAGGTGATCGTGCAGCAGGCCGTGCAGGCCTTGGCGCTGAAGCAGGCGCTGTGCAGCGCGGCGCCGATTGCCCGTCGCGTGCAGCAGGAGCTGGCCCAGCAGGCGGAGATCCAGGCCCTGGGCCTGGAGATCCTGGGCGTGGCCATCCTGGCCGTGAAGCCCACGCCGGATATCGCCCGCGCGCTGGAGGCCGAGGCGCGCGAGCAGAACCTCCGGGCCGCCGACGAGGCCATCTACCTGCGCCGCATGTCCGCGGTGCAGAACGAGCGCGCCATCCGCCAGAACGAGCTGGACACCGACATCGCCGTGGAGAACAAGCGCCGCCAGATCCGCGAGGCCCAGCTGGAAGCCAAGGCCCTGCAGATGCGCAAGGAAAACGAGCTGCGCGCCGAGCAGATGGACGCGGACGTGGCGCTGGAAGCCCACCGCCAGGAGCTGGTGCAGGGCCAGGCGCAGAACAGCCGCACCCTGGCCGAGGCCGAGGCCTACCGCGTGGCCGCCGTCATGCAGGCGCTGGAGAAGGCCGACCCGAAGCTGGTGCAGGCTGTGGCCGCCATGGGCATGCAGCCCGGCCAGCTGATCGCCCAGGCCTTCGGCGGCCTGGCCGAGAAGGCCGAGCGCATCGGCCAGCTCAATGTCTCGCCCGAGCTGCTGCAGGGCCTGCTGGGCGGAACCGCGCCGGCGAGCAAGGGCCATGGCGAGCGGCACTGAACGCCGCCTGGTGCTGGTGACGCGCCGCACCCGGCTCGAAGCGCTGGTGCAGCAGCACCACACGCTCGGCCAGGCGCGCTTCTACGTCGAGCACCTGGGCGCGGACTTCGAGGACTACCTGCGCGAGCACCAGGCCTACAGCCACAGCCTGGCCATCTGCAGCGCCGCCCTGCAGCGCTGGGGCCGCAGCCAGACCCTGGAGCGCAGCCTGCTGCCGAACTTCGTCTTCGACGCCGACGACATCGTGCTGACGCTCGGCCAGGACGGCCTGGTGGCCAATGTGCTGAAGTACCTGAACGGCCAGCCCCTGGTCGGGCTCAACCCCGAACCGACGCGCTGGGACGGCGTGCTGCTGCCCTTCGAGCCCGCCGACCTGGCCCGCCTGCTGCCTGAGGTGGCCGCCGACCGCCGGCCGCTGCAGTCCGTCACCCTGGCCGAGGCCGTGCTCTCGGACGGCCAGCGCCTGCGCGCCGTCAACGAGCTCTTCATCGGCCCGCGCACGCACAGCTCGGCGCTGTACGAGATCGAATGGGACGGCCGGCGCGAGGCGCAGTCCTCCTCGGGCGTGATCGTCGCCACCGGACTGGGCAGCACGGGCTGGCTGCGCAGCATGCTGACCGGCTCGGCCGGCCTGGCCGCCGTGCCCCGGACCCACGCACCCGAACCCTGGGATGCCGAGCGCCTGACCTTCGCCGTGCGCGAGCCTTTCCCCAGCCGCAGCTCGGCCGTGGGCCTGGTGCACGGCCATGTCAGCACCCAGCAGCCCCTGCGCCTGCGCTCGCGCATGCCCGAGCAGGGCGTGATCTTTTCCGACGGCATGGAGGCCGACTTCCTGCGCTTCACGGCCGGAGTGGAGGCGACGATCGGCCTTGCGGCGCAGCGGGGTTGTCTGGTGCGGTAGCCAAGCGCAACCCAGCTTCATAAGAATTCAAACGACATGAGCAAGAACACCCTGACAAGCCTGAGCAAGTTCCTCAGCCTGGTGCTGCGTCACCAGCCCCAACTCATTGGCCTGCACCTCGACGAGGCCGGCTGGGTTGGCATCGACACCCTCCTGGAGCGGGCCAACGCCGCTGGGCACGCGCTGACGCGCGCGTTGCTGCAGCAGATCGTGGACACCAGCGACAAGCAGCGCTTTGCGATCAGCGCGGACGGCCTGCGGATCCGCGCCAACCAAGGCCACTCTGTCGAAGTCGAGCTGGGCCTGGTTGCGCAAGTACCGCCAGCCCGGCTGTTTCACGGTACGGCGAGCCGCTTCCTGGATTCGATTCTGAGTTCCGGCCTCAACAAGGGCGCCCGCCACCATGTTCACCTCAGTACCGACCTGAGTGTGGCGGGGGCGGTAGGCCGGCGCTACGGGCAGCTGGTGATGCTGGAGGTCGATGCCGCGTCGATGCAGGCACAAGGCCATTGCTTCTTCCGGTCGGAGAACGGCGTCTGGTTGACCGACAGCGTGCCACCCCGCTTCCTGAAGGTACTGACTTGAAGAGCCGCTGCATCGCGCTGGATGCGGACGGCGTGCTGCTGGACTACAACCAGGCCTATGCCCAGGCGTGGCAGCGCGCCTTCGGCGTCCGCCCCGAAGAACGCGACCCATCTGCCTACTGGGCCATGGACCGATGGGGCGTCAAGCGCCTGGAAGGCGAACAACTGGACCGACTGCGCGCCGCCTTTGACGAGAGCTTCTGGAGCCACTTGCCCGCCATGGCCGGCGCGATCGGCGCCTGCCAGCAGCTCGACACGGCCGGCTTTGAACTGGTCTGCGTTTCGGCCATCCATCCGCGCTACGAAGCCGCCCGGCTGCGCAACCTTCAACAGCTGGGCTTCCCGATCGCGCGCGTGATCGCCACCAGTCACGGCGACGGTTCACGCAGCCCGAAGGCGGCGGCGCTGGAGCGCTTGATGCCCTTGGCCTTCGTGGACGACTACCTACCCTACCTGCGCGGTCTACCGCCGCGCATCCATGCGGCACTGATTCACCGCCAGAAGCGTGGCTCACCCAACACCGGGCCGGAGCTCTCGCTTGCCCATTCGCACCATGAGGACCTGGCCGCCTTTGCCACATGGTGGATGAAGGAAGGGCATGAGCAATATGACTGAAGCAATGCATCAAGCGTCCGTGCAGCCCGCTGCCGCAAGGGCTGAACGGGATCGCTACCGTGGCGCACTCCTCGGGCTGGCCTGCGGCGACGCCGTGGGCACCACGGCGGAGTTCATGCCCAGGGGCAGCTTTGTGCCCGTCACGGACATGGTTGGGGGTGGACCGTTCGCCCTGCTCGCCGGCAAGTGGACCGACGACACCTCCATGGCCCTGTGCCTAGCCGAAAGCCTGCTTGCCAAGGGGGGCGTGGATGTGTGGGATCAGATGGCCCGCTACGCCAATTGGTACGAGTGGGGGTACTGGAGCTCCACTGGAACCTGCTTCGACATCGGCATCACAACAAAAGGCGCGCTCCACCACTTCCTGACGACTGGCGAGCCACTGGCTGGGCCAACCGATCCGCAAAGCGCTGGCAACGGCTCCTTGATGCGACTGGCGCCTGTTGCGATGCGCTATGCAGGGGATGAGACGCAGGTGCAGGACATGGCGGCCCTCAGTTCCCAGACGACCCACGGTGCCGCCGAGTGTCTGGATGCCTGCCGGCTCTTCGCCGTTGCACTGAGCCGCGCCCTGCAGGGTCGCCCCCGGCAGGAGGTGCTCGACCTCGGTTCGCTGCAGCTGCAGAGTCCTTCGATTCAGCGCTTGGCACAGGGCAGCTATCGCCTCAAGCGGCGCGACGAGATCGTCGGCAATGGTTACGTCGTCAACAGCCTTGAAGCGGCACTTTGGTGCTACCAGCGCCACGAGTGCTTCGAGGAAGCGGTGCTGGCAGCCGCCAATCTGGGCGACGACGCGGACACCACTGCGGCCATCACCGGGCAGCTGGCCGGCGCCACCTGGGGGCATGGCGGCATTCCCGCCCATTGGCTTGAGCGCCTATGCCAGGCCCAAGAGATCGGGGGCCTGGCGGAGGCCCTCTGGCGCGCACGTCAGCAGCTGTGAGGGCCGCCGTGTAGGCAAAGCCGTCACCCAGGGCGGCCGCCTCGTCACGAATACATCAACATCACGACTTCATATGCAAACCCCCTTCTTCCAAGCCTGCGCCGAAGCCCAATCCATCCTCATCGCCGGTGCCGGCGGCGGCTTCGACGTGGTCAGCGGCATCCCGCTCTACCTCTACTTCCGCAGCCTGGGCAAGCAGGTCGTGCTGGCCAATCTCTCCTTCACCGCCCTGCCCTTCGCGGACTGCGAGGAGGTGTTCCCGGGCACCTACCGGGTCACCGAAACCGCGGCGGAACTGCCGTACTTTCCGGAGCGCCACATCCTGGAGTGGCTGCGTGAGCGCGGCGAGGCGCCGAGCATCTATGCGCTTTCCAACCAGCTGGGGGTGCAGCCGCTGCGCGCGGCCTATGCGCACCTGCTGGAAGGCCATCAGATCGACACCCTGGTGCTGGTGGACGGCGGCACCGACAGCCTGATGTTTGGCGACGAGGCCAAGGTCGGCACCATCGTCGAGGACGCCTGCTCGATCGTCGCGGCCGGGTGCCTGCCGGTGCCCAGGCGCTTCCTTGCCGCCATCGGCTTCGGCGTCGAACACCAGCTGAACCACCACGCCTGCCTGGAGAACATCGCCGACCTGATCAAGGGCGATCAGTACCTGGGCGCGCAGGCGTTGACCCCAGCCCTGCCCGAGGGCCGCGCCTTTGTGGAGCTGGTGGAGCACCTCAACCAACGCATGGCCCTGCATCGCAGCATCGTCACCAACTCGATTGCCAGTGCCATGCAGGGCGAGTTCGGCGACATCCACTTCACGGCGCGCACCCAGGGCAGCGTGCAGTTCGTCAATCCGCTGATGGGCCTGTACTGGTACTTCCAGCTCGATGGCGTGGCCACGCGCATCCGCTTCGCGGCCGAGATCGAGCACAGCACCAGCATGCGCGAGGTGGCCGATGTGTTCCAGCGCTACCGGATCCTGAACAGCCGGCGGCTGCCCAAGGCGATTCCCCTGGCCTGATGCCGGCGCCCGCAGGCGCCGGGCAGGCCCGAAACTCCGACCCTGTCAACGCCTTCGTTCGCACGGCCCACCATGCTCCGCTACCAGATCCTCCCCGTCACCGACTTCCAACAGAACTGCTCCCTGGTCTGGTGCGACCAGACGAACGAGGCCGCGCTGATCGACCCGGGCGGCGAGATTCCGCGCCTGCTGGCGGCCGTGCAGCAGCGTGGGTTGACGCTGAAGGCGATCTGGCAGACGCACGCGCACATCGACCACGCCGGTGCCACCGGTCAGCTGGCGCGCGAGCAGGGCCTGCCCATCGTGGGCCCGCACCCGGACGACCAGTTCTGGATCGACGGCCTGCCGCAGCAGAGCCAGATGTTCGGCTTCCCGCCCGCCGAGCACTTCACGCCCACACGCTGGCTGCAGGATGGCGACACCGTGCAGCTGGGCCAGGAGACCGTGCAGGTGCGCCACTGCCCGGGCCACACACCCGGCCATGTGGTGTTCTACAGCCCCACGGCGCAGCGCGCCTTCGTGGGTGATGTGCTGTTCGCCGGCTCGATCGGTCGCACCGACTTTCCGGGCGGCAATTTCGAGCAGCTGATCGCCTCCATCACCCAGCGCCTGTGGCCGCTGGGGGACGAGACCGTGTTCATCCCCGGCCATGGGCCGGAGAGCAGCTTCGGCGCCGAGCGGCGCAGCAACCCCTTCGTCAGCGACGCTGCGGTGCGGCGCGGCTGATCAGTCCAGACCCGTGTAGCGCCACCAATCCCGCGTGAAAGGGTGGCGCTGGTGGCCAAACACGCGGGCCTGCGTCAGATCGGTGCGCAGCGCATGGCTGTGCGCCAAGTAGGGGGCGTAGGCCAGCATCAGACGCTGGGCCTGGCGGATGTCGGCCAGGCGTTCGGGGCCGTCGGGCAGCTGGCGCTGGCGCTCGTACAGGCGGTCGAAGGCGGGTAGCGCGAAGCGGGCGTCGTTGGCCTGCCCGGCGTTGGGCCCATAGCCCAGCGCGAGGAAGAAGTCGGCATCGGGCAGGCTGGTGCTCCAGGCGAAGCTCCACATCATCAGCCGGCCGTTGAGCGAGTTCTTGATCAGCTCGCCGAACTGGCCCATCTCGAACTCGATGCGCAGGCCCAGGCGCGTCATCTGCTTGAGCCAGAGCTCGTTGATGACGCGCTGGCGGCTGTCGCCCGCCAGGCCGGCCATGCGCAGGGTCAGGCGGCGGCCGTCGGGGTGCTCGCGAAAACCGTCGCCGTCCACGTCGCGGTAGCCGTAGATGTCGAGCAGGGCGCGGGCGCGCGCCAGGTCGCCGCTGCCGGCCTCGCCGCGCAGGCTGGCGTCGTAGCCGTACACGCCGGGCACCACCAGCGATTGCGCGGCCAGGCCCTGGTTCTTGAACACGCGGTCCAGCTCCAGGCGGTTGTCGTAGGCCAGGCAGATGGCGCGGCGCAGGGCCACGCGCTCGGGTGTCAGGCCGCCGATGTCGGCGTCGCTGCAGTTGAAGAAGGTCTGGCGCACCGAGGCATCGAGCGTGCGGCGCGCCTGGATGCCGCGCTGCACCAGGTAGGGCGCCAGGCGCCCGCCCGGCAGGGCGGCCGGTGCCAGACCCTGCGGCAGTTCCAGCACGTCCAGTTCACCGCCGTGGAAGGCCAGCCAGCGCGGCTGTTCCTCCTGCACCACGCTGACCTCGACCTCGTCCACCAGCGGCAGGCGCCGGCCGCGCAGACGTGCGGCCAGGGCCTGGGCCTGCGGGTCGTCGGGCGGGGCCTCGCTGTCGAAGCGCTGCTCGCGAAAGCGCGGGTTGCGCTCCAGCAGGATCATCGAACCGCGCCGCCACTGCTTGAGCTGGAACGGGCCGGTGCCCACGGGGTGGGCGGGCAGCTCGTCGCCATAGCGCTCCACCACCTCGCGCGCCAGGGCGCCGGTGAGGCCGGGTACGGCAAACAGGTAGGCAAAGCGCGGCGCGGGCTCCTTCAGGCGGACCTCGAAGCGGTAGCGGTCGAGCGCGCGCAGGCCTTCCACGGGGCGGTCGTAGTCCAGCGCGCGGCCGGCCTTGCGCGCGGCCTCACGCAGCTCCTTCAGGCCCAGGATGCCGGCGCTTTCGAACAGGTGCAGGTGCTCGCTGGGGATCTGCGGGTCGTAGAAACGCTTGATGCTGTAGACGTAGTCGGCCGCCACCAGCTCGCGCGGTTGGCCGCCGAAGGCCTCGTCGTCCGCAAAGAAGATGCCCGGCTGCAGGGTGAAGACGAAGCGGCGGAAGTCGCTGCTGACCTCGGGCAGGGCGGCGGCCGTTTGCGGGCGCAGCAGGGCCGGGCGGGCCAGGTAGTCGTAGGTGAGCGGGCTTTCGAAGATGTGCGCGTTGACCGTCACCGAAGTTCGGTCGGACACGCGCGGCGGGTCGAAGCCGGTCTCGACCACGTCCACCACCACGCGCAGGCGCTTCCCTGGCGCGGCAGGGGCCGCCCCCAGGCCGGCCGCCGGCAGCGCACTGAAGCCCTGCAGCCAGCGGCGGCGCTGCATCAGCGGCTGGTGGCCGGTGGCAGCGGCGCAGGGGGCGGGAAGCGGCGGTCCGGCTTGGGCGCGCGGGCGAACAGGCCGGCCACCTGGGGCGTGGCGGCGCGGATGTCCTGGATGCGCGTCTTGCCCGAGGGGTGGGTGCTGAGCCACTGCGGCGGGGCGCCCTTGGCGGCCTGGCCCATCTTTTCCCACAGGCTGACGCCGGCCATCGGGTCGTAGCCGGCGCGCGCGGCCAGCTCCATGCCCACCAAGTCGGCCTCGGTTTCGTCTTCGCGGCTGAACTTCAGGGTCAGCAGCTGGGCGCCCATGCTGAGTGCGGCATCGCCCAGATTGCCCAGGCCGAGCAGGCTGGAGACGACGCCGGCACCGAGGCGGGTCACCGTGGTCTTGCCCATGCGCTCGCGCGCGTGCTCGCGCAGCGCGTGCGCCACCTCGTGGCCCATGATCGCGGCGACCTCGTCGTCACTGAGCTGCAGCTGCGCCAGGATGCCGTAATAGAAGGCGATCTTGCCGGCCGGCATGCAGAAGGCGTTGAGCTCGCGGCTGGTGATGACGTTGACCTCCCACTTCCACTGCTTGGCGCGGGGGTTCCATTCCTCGGTGAAGGGCAGCATGCGGGCGCCGATGTAGCGCAGGCGCTGGACCTGGGCGTGGTCCTGCGGCAGCAGGGCGCGCTTCTGCGCCGCCTCGTTCACCATCTGGCGGTATTGCAGGCTGGCGGCTTCCTCGATCTGCTCGGCCGGCGCCAGCTTGGTGAACTTGCTGCGCTCGCCCACCTGCACGCCTTCGCGCGCCCAGGCCGGCAGGGCCGCCACGGCGGCACCGGTCCCCACCAGGCCGGTGAAGAGGCGCCGCCCGCCCTCGGGCGTGCTGGCACAGCAATCGCAGCGGCCGAAGCCGTAGCGCGGGGCATGTTCAAGGTGGACGTGTTCCATGGGCGCAATTCTTCGTCAATCGTCGACGGCCAAGGGGCCAGCGGGTTGTTCGAGGCGCTCAATTTGGGGTCGCAGCGCCCAAAGCAAGAGGATGCCGGGGGCGGCGAACAGCAGACTGACCAGGAAGAACACCGGCCAGCCCAGGCTTTCGGCCAGCACGCCGGCCAACGGCCCCACCCACACGCGCCCCACGGCGCTGAGCGCCGAGAGCAGCGCGAACTGCGTGGCCGAATAGCGCTGCTGGCACAGGCTCATCATGAAGGCGATGAAGGCCGCCGTGCCCATGCCGCCGCACAGGTTGTCGATGGCGATGACCATCAGCAGCCCGCCGTCCAGCGAGGTGGGCGTGGCCAGTTTGACGATCAGCCAGTCGAAGGCCGGCACCTGCAGCGCCCCCAGCTGGCCCTGGCCCGCACCGGCCAGCCACCAGTAGCCCAGGTTGCTCAGGCCCTGCAGCAGCGCGAACAGCAGCAGGGCGCGAAACAGGCCCAGGCGCAGCATCAGCACGCCGCCGGCCAGCGCGCCACCGATGCTGAGCCACAGGCCGAAGATCTTGTTGGCCACGCCGACCTCGGCGGTGCTGAAGCCCACGCCGGTGAGCAGAAAGGGCGTGAGCAGGCTGACCGAGAAGGCGTCGCCGAGCTTGTAGAGCACGATCAGCACCAGCATGGCGGCCGCACCCGGCTGGGCCAGATAGTCGCGCAGGCCCCCCAGCAGGGTGTCGAAGCGGGCGCGGCGTGCCGTCCACGCCGCCATGGGCACCACCAGGCTCAGGCCGACGAGCAGCACCAGCAGGTCCAGCCATTTGCCGCCCATCGGCGTGGCGGGCGCCAGCCAGAGCTTGAGCAGCGGCGCCACGCCCTGCTGGGTGACGGCCACGCCGAAGCCCACTGCGGCCAGCACGGCCCCGAAGCCGAGCAGGTCGCGGCGCGCATCCGTCTCGGGCCGCAGGGCCTGCGCCAGGCGCGGGCTGGCCAGCAGGGTGAGCAGCGCGGCGCCGCCCATCAGCGCGGCGAACAGGCGGTAGACCTCCGGCCAGCTCAGGCCGCCGCCAGCGGCCGGGTCCACCCAGATGAAGGCCAGCCCGCCGCTGACGATCATGGCCAGGCGGTAGCCCAGGGTGTTCAGGCTGGCCCCCAGCGCGCGTTCGGCGGGCGGCAGCAGGTCGGCACGGTAGGCGTCGTAGGCCACGTCCTGGCTGGCCGACAAAAAGGCCACCAGGATCGCCAGCGCCGCGAAGGCGCCGAGCTGCTGCGCCGGATCCAGCTCCGAGAGCGCCCACAGCGCCAGCGCCAGCAGGGCCTGACTGAGCGCGATCCAGCCACGCCGGCGCCCGAACAGCGGCAGATCAAAGCGGTCGATCAGCGGTGCCCACAGGAACTTGAAGGTGTAGGGCAGGCCCACCAGCGTCAGGAAGCCGATGGTGGCCAGGCTCAGGCCCGACTGCGTCAGCCAGGCCTGCAGGGTCTGGCCGCTGAGCGCCAGCGGCAGGCCGGAGGCAAAGCCCAGCAGCAGGATGACGGCCAGCCGGTGCCAGCGGGCCAGGGTGGAGGTCAGGGGCACGGGAGGCTCTGAGAAAGCGGCGCGCGATTGTGCGGTCGCTGCCGCTCAAAGACTCAGGGCCAGGTGCGCAAACGGCCGCTGAGCTCTTCGGCCGGCATCGGCCGCGCAAACAAATAGCCCTGCTGTTGGTTGCAGTTGGCGGCGAGCAGGAAGTCGCGCTGGGCCTCGGTCTCGACGCCTTCGGCCACGACATCGATATCGAGCGCCTCGGCCAGGCCCAGCACGGCGCGCACCAGCACGCAGTCGTCCGGGTCGTCCGGCAGGTCACGCACGAAGCTGCGGTCCACCTTGAGCTTTTGCGGGCGCAGCAGCTTCAGGTAAGCGAGCGAGGAGTAGCCGGTGCCGAAGTCATCCACCGCCAGCGACAGGCCCAGGCCGCGCAGGGCCTGGATGGTCTGCATGGAGGTCTCCGAATCGCTCATCACCGTGCTCTCGGTCAGCTCGATGGTCAGCTCGCCCTTGCCCACGCCGTAGGCGCGGATCAGTTCGCTGAGCTGGTCGATCAGACGGGCATCGCGGAAATGGCTGGCCGAGAGGTTGACGGCGATGGAGCCCGGGTGGCGGCCCATGGTCTTCCAGCGTGCCAGCTGCTGGCAGGCGGCTTCCAGGGTCCAGGCACCGATCTCGCGGATCTGCCCGCTGTCCTCGGCCACCGGGATGAAGGTGCCGGGGTAGAGCAGGCCGCGCACCGGGTGCTGCCAGCGCACCAGGGCCTCGACCGAGCTGATGGTGCCGCTGCGCGCGTCCAGGATGGGCTGGTAGTGCAGCACCAGCTGGCCGCTGCGAATGGCCTCGGCCAGCTCGCGCTCCATTTCCAGCCGGGCGGCCAGGGCGGCGTCCATGTCCGGCTGGTAGAAGCTGTAGCGCGCGCGACCAGCCTGCTTGGCCTGGTACATGGCCATGTCGGCATGGCGCACCAGCTCGTCAAAGTTCTCGCCGTCCTGCGGGAACATGGCCACGCCCACGCTGGCCGAGACGGTGGCCTGCTGGCCGCTGGCCAGCTCGAAGCCTTCGGAAAGCGAGCCCAGCATGCGCTGCACGATCAGCTGCACGGTCTCGACCGAGGCGGCCTCGCGCAGCAGCAGCAGGAATTCGTCGCCGCTGATGCGGCACACCAGATCCGAGCCGCGCACCGCGGCGCGCAGGCGTTCGCTGACGGTCAGCAGCAGGCGGTCACCCGCAGCATGGCCCAGGGTGTCGTTGATGTTCTTGAAGCGGTCCAGATCGACGAACAGCAGGGCCAGCTGCTGGCCGTTGCGGCGCGCGAACGAGGCCTCGTGGGTGAAGACCTCGCGGAACAGCGTGCGGTTGGGCAGCTGGGTCAGATGGTCGTACATCGCCATCTGGCGCAGCTGGGTGTTCTTGGCCTCCATGTCGGCCAGCAGTCCGTCGATCTGCTCGCCGGTGTGGTTCAGGTGCTCGCCCAGCTCGCCCAGCTCGTCGCCGCGGTGCCAGTCCATCACCGGGTGGGGCTCGCGGGCGGCGATGGCGCTGGCCTGGCGCTTCAGCACATCGATGGGGCGCACCAGGCGCCAGTACAGCACCATCAGGATGATGATGCCGCCCAGCACCACCTGCAGGCCGACGATGGCGGCGATCTGCGTCTGGCGCTCCTTGACCAGGCGCTCGGTGGCGCCGTCATCGAAGGACACGGTGAGCGTGCCCAGCACCACGCCCTCACGGCGCACCGCCGCGGCCATTTCCACGGTGGGCCAACTGGGGTCGCACTTGCTCTGCTTGAGTTCCTTGGCACCCGGGCGGTCTTCCACCAGGCTGACGGCACAGACGCTGACATCGGCCAGCAGCTGCTCGATGGCGCGCTGGGTGGCCTGGGTGTCCAGCACCCACAGCGGGTCCACCAGCGAGGTCGAGGCCAGGTTCAGCACCGCCGCGCGCTGGCCTTCCAGGATGGGTTCGACGCTGCGGCGCATGAAGGCATCCGACAGCGCCAACACGATCAAGGCGGGCGCTGCGATGCCCACCACGACGGCGAGCAGGATCAACTGGCGCAGCGAAAGCTTGAAACGCGTGAGCATCAAGGGGTGACGAAGGGAGCTTCAACCATTCTGCGCCATGCCCGCCGGCCCTCAGGCTCGGGTCCACCCTCAGGGAATGACCTGAGTGCCATTCCGCCCACACCGCGCGCCCGTCGCGCCCTGGCAGGCCCGCCGGAGCCCGCCCACCTATGATGACCGGTTCCCCTGGAGACCCCCGCAATGTCAGGCGCAACAGCAGGTGAAGCGGCTTGGATCCGCGTGCGCGGCGCGCGCACCCACAACCTCAAGGCCATTGATGTGGACCTGCCCAAGCACAGCCTGGTGGTGATCACCGGGCTGTCGGGCTCGGGCAAGTCCAGCCTGGCCTTCGACACGCTTTATGCCGAGGGCCAGCGGCGCTACGTCGAGTCGCTCTCGGCCTACGCGCGCCAGTTTCTGCAGCTGATGGACAAGCCCGAGGTCGATGTGATCGAGGGCCTGTCGCCCGCCATCGCCATCGAGCAGAAGGCCACCAGCCACAACCCGCGCTCCACGGTCGGCACCGTCACCGAGATCCACGACCATCTGCGCCTGCTGTTCGCGCGCGCCGGCACGCCCTTCTGCCCGGACCACGGTCTGCCGCTCGAAGCGCAATCCGTCAGCCAGATGGTGGACGCCGTGCTGGCCCTGCCCGAGGGCAGCAAGCTGATGCTGCTCAGCCCCCTGGCGCGCGAGAAGAAGGGCGAGTTCAGCGATGTCTTCACCGCCCTTCAAGCCCAGGGCTTCGTGCGCTTCCGGGTGGATGGCGTGACGGTGGAGGCGCCCGACCTCCCGGCGCTGAAGAAGACCGAGAAGCACAACATCGACGTGGTGGTGGACCGCGTCAAGCTCGGGCCCGATGCCGCCACCGCCCTGCGCCAGCGCCTGGCCGAGAGCTTCGAGACGGCGCTGCGCCTCTCCGAAGGCCGCGCCCTGGTGCTGGACATGGCCAGCGGCCAGGAGCATCTGTTCAGCAGCAAGTTCGCCTGCCCGGTGTGCAGCTACGCGCTGGCCGAGCTGGAGCCGCGCCTGTTCAGCTTCAACTCCCCCGCCGGCGCCTGCCCCAGCTGCGAGGGCCTGGGCCAGGTGCTGGGCTTTGACGCCAGCCGCGTGGTGGCCTTCCCGTCGCTGAGCCTGGCCAGCGGCGCGGTCAAGGGCTGGGACCGCCGCAACCCCTACACCTTCGGCCTGCTGGAGGGTGTGGCCAAGCACTATGGCTTCGCCATCGAAACCCCCTTCGAGGACCTGAAGCCCGAGCACCAGCAGGTGCTGTTGCAGGGCTCGGGCGACGAGGAAATCGAGTTCGCCTACGTGAGCGAATCGGCCAGCGGCCGCAAGCGCACGGTCAAGCGCAGCCACCCCTTCGAGGGCATCCTCACCAATCTGCAGCGGCGCTACAAGGAAACCGACAGCGCCGCCGTGCGCGAGGACCTGGCGCGTTACCAATGCGCCCAGGCCTGCCCGGACTGCGAGGGCACGCGCCTGCGTCGCGAGGCCCGCCATGTGCACCTGCACAGCGCCGACCGCCCCGAGGACAAGGGCCGCGCGATCTACGAGATCGAGCGCATGACCCTGGCTGACGCCCAGGCTTATGTGGAAGGCCTGCACCTGAAGGGCGCCAAGGCCGAGATCGGCGCCAAGGTGCTGCGCGAGATCCACGCCCGCCTGCGCTTCCTGAACGACGTGGGCCTGAGCTACCTGAACCTGGAGCGCAGCGCCGAAACCTTGAGCGGCGGCGAGGCCCAGCGCATCCGCCTGGCCTCGCAGATCGGCAGCGGCCTGACCGGCGTGATGTACGTGCTGGACGAGCCCAGCATCGGCCTGCACCAGCGCGACAACGACCGCCTGATCGCCACCCTGCGCCGCCTGCGCGACCTCGGCAACACCGTGATCGTGGTCGAGCACGACGAAGACGCCATCCGCGCCGCTGATCATGTGCTGGACCTCGGTCCCGGCGCCGGCATCCATGGCGGCCAGGTGCTCGCGCAAGGCACGCCCGAGGAAGTGGCCGCCAACCCGGCCTCCATCACCGGCCAGTACCTCAGCGGCGCGCGCTGCATCGAGGTGCCCCAGCAGCGCCGCCCCTTCGGGCCCGACAAGCTTGTCATCAACAACGCCCGCGGCAACAACCTGCGCGGCGTCACCGCCGAGTTCCCGGTCGGCCTGCTGACCTGCGTGACCGGCGTCAGCGGCTCCGGCAAGAGCACGCTGGTGAACGACACGCTCTACGCCGCCGTGGCCAAGAAGCTCTACGGCGCCCACACCGAACCCGCACCCTTCGACCTGCTGGAGGGCATGGAGCTGTTCGACAAGGTCATCAACGTCGACCAGAGCCCGATCGGCCGCACCCCGCGCAGCAACCCTGCCACCTACACGGGCCTCTTCACGCCCATGCGCGAGCTGTTCGCCGAAGTGCCCACCGCGCGCGAGCGCGGCTACGGCGCCGGCCGCTTCAGCTTCAACGTGGCCGGCGGCCGCTGCGAAAGCTGCCAGGGCGACGGCGTGCTGAAGGTGGAGATGCACTTCCTGCCCGATGTGTACGTGCCCTGCGACACCTGCCACGGCCGCCGCTACAACCGCGAAACGCTGGAGGTGCTCTACAAGGGTCTTTCCATTGCCGACGTGCTGGACCTGACGGTGGAAGCCGCGCTGGCCCACTTCAACGCCGTGCCCGCCCTGGCGCGCAAGCTGCAGACCCTGATGGACGTGGGCCTGGGCTACGTGAAGCTGGGCCAGAGCGCCACCACGCTATCCGGCGGCGAGGCCCAGCGCGTCAAGCTGGCGCTGGAGCTGAGCAAGCGCGACACCGGCCGCACGCTCTACATCCTGGACGAGCCCACCACCGGCTTGCACTTCGCCGACATCGAGCTGCTGCTCAAGGTGCTGCACCAGCTGCGCGACGCCGGCAACACCATCGTCGTCATCGAGCACAACCTCGACGTCATCAAGACCGCCGACTGGATCATCGACATGGGCCCCGAGGGCGGCGCCGGCGGTGGACGGATGCTGGTGTGCGGGACGCCGGAGGATGTGGCGGCGCACCCCGAGAGCCACACGGGGCGGTATCTGGCGCCGTTGTTGCGGCGGGGGTGAGTCAGGCTGCGGGCGTGTGCGGGCCGGCCGCTGCCGGCTAAGAAAGTTCGTGCTGGGTCATCGCCGGCAACTCGCCAAACTTAGCGCGCAACGCCTTGGGCGGAGTCGGTGGGTGCATCCTGTTCAATGTAACTGCTGGCTCTCGCCTTACGCTCTGAGCGCTGGCCCAGGTACCAACAGACGACGGCGATCAGAAGTACTTTTCCGTGTTGAGACAGCAGGCCGAGCAGGACCCACCAGCGGCTCGCTCCGCAGCGGTGCAGCATCACCGTGGAGCAGGCGACAAAGAAGGCCAGCAGCACGATGTCCAGCGGGCCCGGTATGCGTAGCCACCGGTCGCCACCCAGCAGGATCCACGCGAAGGGCAGCAGGGAGAACAGCCACCATCCCACTGGCGGCTGGGCGAGTTCGCCAACACCCGTGGAATCCTTGCTTCGCTGGCTCAGGACCCGGTAGCCCAGCCAGGCAAAGACCCGAAATGCGATGGCCGTCCCGATGATCAGCGCGGTGGCCAGCCGGCCGTACGCGCAGGCGCCTTCGAAGCTGCTTCCGAAGTTCTGGCACGGCTGCACATGGACGATCCAAGCCGCAAGGGCTCTGATCAAGAGCGGGCCAGCAGGGCGCCGACCAAGCGGGTGGCTGTGCGCAGGAATTCTGAAAGGACTGGGCTCATTGCTGTGGTTTTGTCAAGAAGAGGTGCCGGCGCAAGAGCCAGCGGCAGGGCGCGATCGGCTTGGTTGCGGCCCTGCCGTATAAAGCTCACGCCCCAGTTGTGCTCGCCTAAGCCTCGGGCTCTGTCACCTTCACTCCCGAGCTGACCAAACTGCACACCACCACCTTGAGCCCCGCCAGCTCGCTGGCTTAAGCAGGTCGCTCCCTGTCCTGTCCTGTCTGATCCTTCTGACCCTTGGGCTGGCTGCTGGACTTGCCCAGAGCCTGCTGCTGCGCATCGTGCCTCGGCTACTGAATTGGCGGGCCACTCCAATTGATCGGAGCCTCTTTGGCGACCGGGTGGCCGTGCGGATAGAACGCCTGCTCGAACTCAATGAAGCCGGTCGCCTTCAAAAAGGCATCCCAATCGCGCCAGATTTCCCGCCCCTGCAGGTCGGTGTAGCGCACGCGCAATTCCTCGTCGCTGGGCGGCTTCTCGGGCGGTTTGCCGCGTTGGGTCCAGGCCTTCTTTGCACTCTTGAACAGGTCTTTGAGTGGGCCGCCCCGGCCTGAACTGGGCCCCTCCGGTGGCAGTGCCTTGGACCAACTCAGGGCCTTGAGCTGGTGCTGGCCGTCCGGCCCTACTTCGTACACCCGCAAGCGCACATGCGCGCGCGGCACCTTGATGCGCGGGTGGGCCAGCGCCTGGTCCAGCGCATCCCAGTCCTCGTCGTAGATCTTCGTCTTCTCTTTCGGGTCGTTGCTCATCAGGCCATCGTTGATGACCTGATAGACCTTGCCTTGTGCGTTGAAGCGTTCGTGCCGGAACACATTGCCCCCCGCATTGCGGGAGAAGATGCGTTCGGTGATGCCGCCATTGGGCGGGAACATTTCGCTCACCGTGCCGGAGGCCGTGGCCGGTCCGATGCGCACGCGCCGGTAGGCCTTGACGCTGTGCGGCAAGCCGTCCATCACCGACGTGGGGGTGGGCTGCGGAAAGCGGTAGATGGCAGCCAGTTTCGAGTCGTGCAACCGATGGTCGGACACGTTCTCGATCTGCGGCAGGCCCGTGACCCATCGCAAGCCCCACAGGTTGTCGGACTCGGCCTCGCCCCAATGCCCGGGCTGGGTTTCCAGTCGGTAGATTTCGCTCCAGAGATTGCCCTCACGGGCCTCTGCCTCAGAGGCGCCCATTTGCTGCACCGAGCCGATGTAACGGCCGCTGGCGTCGTAGCGATAGAGGAACTGCGAGCTGGCGCTCAGTCTGTCCACTTCGGCGCAAGACGTGCCAAGCTTGCGCATGCCGGCGACGAAGCGCTCCAGGCGCCCCTGGGGCCCGTAGAAGAAGCACTGGCGCTGCCCGGCTCTCTCTCTCCAGGGCTCAGGGCTGTTGATCTGGGGCTCCCATATCCGGGTCTGACGCCATTCCCGCAGCCGCCCCTGCGCGTCGTAATGGAAGGTGGAAATGAAGCGCGGGATGTACTTGGCCGCCATGGCCTTCAACACCGGCACATGCGCCAGGCTGGGTTCCCGCCAAATGGGTACGTAGTCAACGTGCTCAGGCTGGAGCTCTCGGTCCGGATGCCGCAGCCTCCACTCCTCAACGCGACAAACGCGCCGCTTGCCTTGCGCATCGCGTTCGTAGAACACGGCGAAGTGATCCCTAGATTCCCCTGCCTTGAAGGACTTCGCGTCGTAGCGCGTCGGATCCATGTGGTTCAGTGGGACGAAGCCGACGAACTGCGGCCTGTGGGGATAGTCGTCCGGCTTGTAAAGAAGCGCGCCGGACAGGGGCAAGTTCGTCGGGTTGGCGCCGGCCTTTTTGAGTGCGGCATCCAGCCCTTCATCGGCTTCTGCATTGAAGTGGAGGTCAAAGTAGACCTCTACCCCGGACGCCGGATAGGTGCCGAGGGACTCCGAGTTGAAGCACGCCGCCGTAACGGCCGGCGCTGCCAGCGAAAGTGCCAGCACGACACCCAGCATCCTCTTCATGAGAGGGTTCCGGATTCGGAGGGCGCTAGCCCGGCCATCTTCAGCTTCTCCTCGAACGCCTCCCGGCTCGGGATACCTGACGGGGAGCCCATGTCGGCGATGAGGAAGTCGCCCTTTTGCCCCCCCAGCCACTCGTTCTTCTCGTCAATCCCAAAGTCCAGCGGCATGGCGACGAAGAAGCCCGTGACTTGCTTGCGGAGGTGATCTGCCGCCCTCTCCATGTTGTGCACCTTGCCGGCGTAGTGAATTGCGGGCCGAACGGGCGGGGTCTGCATGTAGGCCGGAGCCAGGGCTGGAGGCTCGGCGCCGAAGTCGGGGGTGACGGACTGCAGATTGGGAAGACTGGGCACCGGCAGCACGGCGTCCGCAGTTCCAACCGCCACCGCGGTGACCGGTGCGGCCACCCGAACCCCATTGCGGATCGCGTCCGTCGCCACCCCAGACTTGCTGATGCGCTTGGGCCAGCGGTCGGCTACCTCGCTGAACTTGCGCATGCTGTTGCGCGGCGTGTGCAGGAACACCTCTTCGTAGGCCCGCGCGTTGTCTGCCGCGGTCTTTCTGATCGCACCAACAGTGGCCGCGCTAGCGGGCTTCAAAGGGTCGTAACCCTGTAGGAGATCAGTAGTCGCCTCCCGAGGCGGATACGACAACTCCCTGTCCTTCGGCAAGCCCGACTTCGAGTTGTCGGTGCCCTCCCGGTCCGCGCGCATGAACGCCTTGTCCTTGATCTCCAAGCCCATGTGCTTGCGCCACAGCGCCAGGCGCAAGTCGCGCGCAAAAGTTCGGGTAGTGAGCTTGATGCCATTGCCCAGGTCCACGCCCAGTTGCTTGTCGTTGTCGCGAATGACGGCCGCGATCTCGGAGTCGCCATTGCCGTTCAAGCTGCGGTCGTTGACGTTGGCGCTGCCGATGATGGCCACGGCGTCGTCCACGATCAGCAGCTTGCTGTGCACATAGATCTGCTCCGTGATGATGAAGCGGCCCTTCTCCTTGCTCAGGATGCGCTCCCCACCCCGCTCGCCCACACTCTTGGGCTCGCGCTCGAACAGCACGGTCTGGCCCCAGTTGCGCAGGTTCAAGAAGGTGATGTAGGGCTTCCAGGCGTCAGCCTGCATCTCGGCCTGAACCTCGGGCTCGCTGATGTTCGCGAGTTGGCTACCCTTCTTCTTGCGCGCCAGGGTTTCGCAGATCTTGCGCAGCAGGCTTTGCCGCCCATGCTTGATGGTCTGCAGGATCCAGTAGTGCTGCTTGGCCACGGGGCCGGCCGTCAAATTGCCCTCGGGATGGACGGGCAGCACCAGGTAGACATGGAAGGGAACCCCTGTAACGATGGCCCGAGAAATGCGGGCGGCCAGGCTGGCGGCGATCGGGTTATTGGCCGGTGACGCTTCGCCTTTGGCGGACGCCCCGCACTGTGAGATGAAGAACTGCGTCTCGATGTAGACATAGGCTTGCGCGGAAGCGATGCAATTCATCATGGCTTCCAGCACGGACTTCATGGGGCCGCCAGTTGTGGCCTCGAGGTCGCCGGTGTAGCGGTTGGCTGTCAGCGCACGCTCCTGCTCCACCAGCGGCGTGGACATGGAGCGCACGATTTGCACACTGACTCCTTGCCCGTCGGGCTGCCGCAGGTCGCCAAACAGCGCCATGCCGCCATGCTTGACAAGGAAGGCAGCGTCCATCGGGGTGGATGCACGGCGCCGTGCGTCGATGCGGTTGTCCGCCTGCGTGAAACAGAGATTCCAGCGGCGCGCAATGTTCTTGTAAATATCAAACACCGCCGCACCCTCGATGCGTGCATGCACGTCCTGCCACGGCATGCGGGGCTGGCAGCCCTCTTCCAGCGCGTGCAGCGCATCGAAGTAGTCGGGCAAGGCCTTCACTTCCTCCCAGGCCTGTCTGGCGTCATCCACCAGGCGACTCGGGTCTTCGGCGTAATAGGTGGCGTCCCGGGCCTTGGCCTCCAGATCGGCCACGGTGGCTTCCCAGGATTCCTGCAGCGACTTCTTCATCGCATCCAGCTTTTGCGCCATGTGCTGCAAGGCGATGCGCCCTAGATCCACTTCGGCCGACATCGAGGTGCCGATGGCATCCAGAACCCGCCCTTGCCGCATCTGCTGGCCCGCCAAGCGCTTTTTGGCCATGTAGTCGTTGTAGACCTTTTGCGCCGCCTGCAGCTTGCGCACCATGGCCTGGTACTTCTCCAGCAGAAACTTCTTGAGACTGCGGTTGACTTCCAGGGCCTCGATGAAGACCAGCACTTCGCTCCAGGTTCTACCCTCGGCCCACAACTCCTTGACGCGCGCCAACAGGATGGAGAGCACGTAGTACGGCTCGGCAAAACCCGGCAGTTGGCGACTGCCGGCCGGCAGGGGTCGCCCCATATTGGTCAAGGTCAACCGATGCTCTTCGGCCGTCAGTTCACGGCCCTTGGCAAGGCCCGGGTTGTACATGTCGTTGATGCGGTGCAGGTAGGGGTCTGCCACCACATCGAAGTTGCCGTTGTCCCAGCGTCCGTAGGTGATGTCCATTCCACCCACGAAAGCAAATTTGCCATCGACGACGATGAGCTTCTGGTGATGCGAAAAGCCGATGTTTTCCCAACCCCGGCCGGTGCTGGGCTTCTGCACTGCCACTTGGACGCGGCGCGGCTCATTGCTCCGGTTCAATGACTCCATGAACCGACGCACCTCGTTTTCGTGCGTGTAGGCTGGGCTTTCCACGCTGTCGTAGAGCAGGATCCGGACTTCAAGCGCGGGGGCTCGGTCCAGTTGCTCGGCAATCAACTGGCTGAAGCGTCCAGGATGGTTTGGATTGGAACGATTGACCAGTTCCACGTCGAAGTCCATCTGCCAATCCACGAACAGCAGGAACTTCTGCGCGCTGCGGATCGCTGCGGCAACGTCCTTGTAGAGCGCTTCGCCATCAACATAGAACTTCGCCTTGTTTCCATGGCGCGGCGCTGCAAAGTAGGGCCGCGAAACCGCCCAGTACTGAGGGGTGCTGTCTGCGCGCGTGTCAGTGGCAACGGCGACGTTGTGGCGCAAGTCAAGGACTTCGGTGCTCATCAATGTGCGGAGTCCTGCGACTCAAAGATCGGTTTCAGACTTGGGCTTGCCAAGCACCTTGCTGCCGTAATCGGTTTCGGCCCAGCGGCGCAGCTCTTGTTCCTCGTGCATGTCCATCTCCGCGAAGCGAGGTGCGTAATTGCGTGCGGCCATGATGCGAGTGACTTCAGCAGCCAGCGGATCTGCGTTGCTGTGCCGCCCTAGCACCAGCGGGACGCACTCAAGGCCGTAAACGAGGCAAACATCTCCTGCAAAGGCGCTGACATGCCGCATCAGCTGCTTGCGCTCTTCCGGGCTCAGAACCACCTTGCCGCTGGGGTCGGTCACGCCAGAGAAGTACACCTCGATGCGGGACGCCGGATCCACAAAAGCCGCACACCGCTGCACGGGATCCTCTATGGCGGCGATCCCAGGCTGAAGTCGAACGATCTCCCAGGGGCGCCCAGCCGCGCCAAGACCCGCCGGGCCTGGCAAATCCTTGATCGAGATCTCGAAGTTCAGATCCCGTGGCTCGATGGGCAGAGCCGGCAACTTGGGCATCGGATACCCCACCGTCGCCGCCGCAATCATGTCCTTCATCGCCGCCTTCACCGTGATCGTCCCCGGCGCGATCACGTCGATCTTGCCGGCCTGGATCACGATACAGGCCCCGCCGCTGGTGGCCAGGGTGATCTTCTTGGCCGCGGCCCAGTCGATGTGCTGGGTCTGGCTGCCCACCGTGAGCTGCTTCTGGGCATTGACCTGCAGCGTGTCGCTCTGCGCTTGGATCGTGATGTCCTTGTGCCCGGCGATCAGGTTGAGCCCGCTGGCGGTGGCGCCGGATCCCGGCGCGATCGCCCCGGCCAGGATGCCGATGGCTTGGCCGGTGTGCAGGCGGTAGTCGCCGCCCACAGCTTGTTCGAAGTCCTCGCCGGCCGCCTCGGTGATGGTGTGGCCTGCCGCCTGGATGTGGTCCTGCCCCGCCACTTCGGTGATGCCGCCCTGACCCTGGAAGGCGATCACCGGCGCCACGGTGTGGGGCAGCTTGTCGCCGCCGGTGTTGCGCTGCTGCGCGTCCTTCAGCGCGTCGTCCCAGGCCGTGCCGTCCACCAGGCCCTTGAGGGCGGTGAGCAGGGCGTGGGTCGGGGCTTCCTTTTCCGTCTGGACGCTGAAGCTGGCCTTGACCGTGCCCAGGTGCGCCATCAGCGGCGGCACGAGGTGGGTGGTGGCGGATTGGCTCAGCACCTGGCCGAGCTGCTTGAGCTGCTTGGCGATGGCGATGCCGGGGGCGTTGTCGCCGGCGGGTTCCTGGGCCTGGGTGGGGGCGGTGCTGAGCAGCAGGCCCTGGCCGGCGCGCAGGCTGACGTAGGCGTCGCTGCGCAGCTCGAAGCCTTCGCCGCGGAAGCTGCCGCGGTGGTTGTCGGCCTGGTGGATCAGGTGGCCGAGATTGAGCTGGCTGCTGTGGGCGGAGCTGTGCAGCTGCACGCGCAGCTGGCCGTCGCTGTCGTCCAGCACGAGCTGGTTGTAGCCGGTGTTGCCATCCCATTCCTGGCTCTTGAAGCCGCTCATGGCGCTGGCGTTGCGCTGGCCTTCGGCATCCAGCGCTTCGGGGCTGCCGCCGTGCCAGGCGGGGGCGTGGCCCTGGGTCAGATTGCCTTGGCTGCTCGGGCTGTGATCCGTCGAGAGGGCGTAGGGCTTGCGGTCCTCCTCGCCGCCCAGGCCGCCGGGCGTGGCGGGCAGGGCGCCTTCGCCGCGGCCGTCGTAGAGCGCGCCGATGACCTGCGGCTGCTCGATGTCGCCGTTGATGAAATCGACCAGCACCTGCTGGCCCAGGCAGGGGATGAACTGGGCGCCGCCGAAGGCGCCGGTCCAGCTCTGCTGCACGCGCACCCAGACGGAACTGGCGCTGGTGTTGGCGAACTGCGGCAGGCCCTGGAAGTCGTAGCGGATGCGGATGCGGCCCATGGCGTCGCCCACCACGCGGGCGTCGCGCGGCTCGGCGCTGCCGCGCTCATCCACCACCGTGGCCGAGAGCACGCCCGGGCAGGGCGCCTTGGGGTGCAGCGCGGTACCGGCGGGCCGGTGGATGGCCTCCAGCAGCGGGATCAGCTCGTCGTCGGGCTCTTCAATCGGTGCGGCATCCACGCCCAGCGCCCACCAGGCCGGACGCCAGGGGATGTCCACGCGTGCGCAGGCGAAGCGGTTGGCGTAGCCGTTCTGGGCCACTTGCTTGCGCAGCTCGGGCCCGACCCAGGCGGGCAGCGCATCCGCCCTGCGGTGCGCCCAGCCGCGCGCGGCCAGCTCGTCGCTCAGGGCCTTGGGCAGGTTGTTCAGGCCCACGTGGGCGATGGCGCTGAGCAGCAGGGTCTTGTCGCGCGCCTCGCTGCTCTGCACGTCCAGTGGGCTGTTGAGGATCTCGAAGCGCTGGCCCACCGCGAAGTGGCGCACGGTGCTGCGGCCGATGAAGCGCTTGTGCTGCACCTCCCAGCCTTCCTGCGCCAGGGTCAGGGCGCGGTCCAGCTGGCTGCGGCCCTGGCCTTCGAAGCCGACGCCCCAGCTGTGCTCGCCCAGGTGGGCGTAATGCTCCAGGCGCGGGGCGGCCTCGCCCAGCGTGCTCTGGCTGATGAGCGGCACCTCGGCGGCCACCACGCTGGCGGCAGCAGGCTGGCTGGCCACGCCGCTCAACAGCCAGGTGGGGATGAAGCGGGCCTGGCCCAGGGCCTGCACGGTGTCGCTGGTCTCGGTGGGGTTGTCGCGGTGGAAGCGCACCGGGCCGAGATCCGGGCAGGCGGCCTCGCTCGGGCTGTCGGCCAGGATCACCACCGTGTCGCTGTCGCGCTCGAAGCGCAGCACCAGGCCTTCTTCGCGCAGCAGGCGCTGCACGAAGGCGAGGTCGCTCTGGCGGTGCTGGACGACGTAGGGGCGCAGGCCCTCCGTCGTGGTCCAGGGGGACTGGGCCAGATGGGGTTCGACGCAGTCGGCATAGCGCCATTGCGCCTGCGGGGCGTAGGCGCCGAACACGGCGTCGAGGATGGTGGTGAGCGGCTGCTCCTGCCAGACCTGGCTGTGCTGGCCGTAGCCCAGCAGGGAGAGCCAGGAGCCCAGCAGCAGGCGGTAGCGGGCCAGGCCGCCGTCGGCTTCCTCGGCCTCGATGCTGAGCACCAGGGCGCTGCGCACACCCTCGCTGCCATCGGCCAGGCGCGTAAAGAGCCGCAGGCGCTGGCCGAGGATGGCATCCAGGTCCAGCAGCGGGTTCTCGCTCAGGCACACGAGCTCCAGCGACCAGGGCTGGTTGAAGGCCTCGCGTTCGGCCCAGGCTTCCACCAGCAAGTCGTCGGGGCCGAGGCCGTCGACTTCGGCGCGATAGAGCCGGCGCTCGGCGGTGAAACCACCGAGCAAGGAGGTGAGGAACGCGAGGGACATGACAGGTCCGCAGAAACAGGGCGGCGCGGATTGTGGGAAGCCGCGCGCCTTGTTGCGGGGTCGCCTTGCAATTGCTCACCATCGCTTGCAATTGCAGTCCCCGCGTCTGCGGGGAGTTCCTAGCTGGGTCCTGCGCTTAGGGCTTGACGGCGAGGCCCGCGCCCAGCACGCGTTGGCGCAGGCGTTCGGTGCGGCGGAAGAAGTCGACGTTCAGCAGCAGACCGGCCAGGTGCAGATCGGTGCGGCGGCCGTCGGGTTCGCGGAAGTGGCCGCGCAGCACGCCCTCGCGCTCGAAGCCCAGGTGCTCGGCCTGGCGCTGCGCCACCAGGTTGTTGGCGTAGAAGCAGGCGCTCAGGCGCTCCACGGCGGCGCGCTGGGCCAGCCACTGGATGGCCAGGTGCGCGGCCTCGGTGGCCGTCCAGCCCTCGGGCTCGGGCAGGCCGATCAGAAGCTCGGCGCGGCGCTGCGGCAGCGACCACTCCACCACCGAGATGAAGCCGCAGCCGCGGCCCTGGCGCTCGATGGTCCAGTGCATGGCGCCGCTCTCTTCGGGGATGGCCCAGTATTCGCGCAGCAGGGCCTCGTGCAGGGCGCCGTCGTCGGCCGGCAGCGGCTTGGCCAGGCGGTGGAAGCGCTGCATGAAGTCGCGGTCGCCCCAGCAGCGGCGCAGCAGCGCGGCGTCGATGGGGCCACGCCGGCGCAGGCGCACCGTGCGGCCCTGCACGGGCTCCCACCAGAAGGCCTGGTGCTGCCAGGCCCAGCGCGCCAGCGTGGCGTCCTTCGGGCGTTGGGCACAGGCGGTGTCCAGCAGGGCCAGGGCGTCGGCGCGGCGGCCGGTGCGGCGCAGGCGGCGCAGGTGTTGGGCTAGGGGTTCGCTCACGGCAGGGTCCAGGGGAAGTCGCGGACAGTGTCGGTCACGGCCGCTGGCGCGGCGGAAAGTCAAGGCTCGGCCCCCTGGCCGGTGCGAGGCAACCAATTGCTACGGTTGCGCCGGATGGGCCCCAACACAATGCCCGCCTTCATCAGAAGGGGGAGTCGACGATGGCCACGCTGCTGCTGTTCCGTTCCTGCACCGGCCCCGAGGTGGCGGCCCTGCGCCGCGCGCTGGCCGAGCAGCTCGGCGCCGATGCCGACGACTACCCCGGCCTGGCGCGCGGGGAGCGCTTCGATGCCCTGTGCGAGGCCGCGCTGCGGCGCTGGCAAAGCGGCGTCGGCCTGCTGGCCGACGGCCTCCTGGGGCCCCTGGGCCAGCGCCTGCTGGGCTTGCGCGAAGGCTTCGAGCCCCTGCTGCCGCTGCACCAGGTGCGCACGCTTTTTCCTGCCACCAAGCCGGCCAATGTGGAGCGCTACTGGCCCTATGTGGAAGCGGCGCTGCAGGCCTGCGGGCTGGTCGACCCCCTGCTGGTGCGCGCGGCGCTGGGCACCATCCGCGCCGAGACCGAGGGCTTTCTGCCCATCCCCGAAGCGCCCTCGCGCTTCAACACCCGCGACGGCCAGGCACCCTTCAGCGCCTACGAGGGCCAGGCTCGGCTGGGCAATACCGAGCCCGGCGATGGCGCCCGCTTCAAGGGCCGCGGCTTCGTGCAGCTGACCGGCCGCGCCAATTACCAGCGCCTGGGCGAACGCCTGGGCTTCGACCTGCTGGCGCAACCCGATGCGGCCTGCGCCCCCGAAGTCGCCGCGCTGTTGCTGGCCCTGTTTCTGCAAGGCGTGGCGCCGCGGCTGCGCAAGGCCATGGCAGCGCAGGATTGGGCGGCGGCGCGCAAGCTCGTCAACGGCGGCACGCATGGACTGGAGCGCTTTGCCGCCGTATGCGCCTGGAGCCCGCCCGTGCAGGCCCGCGCGCGCCAGAGCGTGGCGGCCCCGGCCACCGCCCGCAAGGACCCGGTGGACCTGCGCGACCGCCCCTACCTGCCCCCACCCACCAACCTGCTCGACGCCTTCCCACCCGACACCGAAGTGCGCGCCGCCCTGCCCGCCTACACCGCCGCCGGGCTCATCCTCAACCAGGGTCAGGAAGGCGCCTGCACCGGCTTTGGTCTGGCCTGCGTGGTCAACCACCTGCGCTGGCGCAGCGCTGGTCGGCCGGAAACGTTCGAATCCGTCAGCCCGCACATGCTGTACCGCTTCGCGCGCCGCTACGACGAGTACGCGGGCGAGGACTACGAGGGCTCCAGCTGCCGCGGCGCGCTCAAGGCCTTCTTCAAGCATGGCGTCTGTCTGAACGGCGACTGGCCACGCGGCGACGCGCGCCCGCGCTACGGCTACACGCGCCGCGCCGCCGAGCAGACCCTGGGCGTGTACTTCCGCGTGCAGCTGCGCGCCATCACCGATCTGCAGGCCGCCATCCAGCAGGTCGGCGCCGTCTATGCCGCTGCCTCCGTGCACGCGGGCTGGTACGCGCTGCAGCATGGCCGCGGCGACCACCCCGGCCCGCAAAGCCATGCCGACCTGCCGCGCATCGAGTTCAAGGGCGAGGCCCCGGGCGACGCCGGCCATGCCTTCGCCCTGGTGGGCTTCAACCGCGAGGGCTTCGTGGTGCAGAACAGCTGGGGCCCGGGCTGGGGCGCCGGAGGCTTCGGCCTGCTGAGCTATGCCGACTGGCTGAGCAATGGCATGGATGCCTGGGTGGTGGGTCTGGGCGTGCCCGGCGTGCTGGCCGGGCGCATCGAAGCACGCGCGCCCGGCTCCGGCAGCGGCGCCGCACAGGCCGGCGCCGGCTGGTGGAGCGAGGAGCAGGCCTACCGGCACAGCGTGGTGCTGGGCGACGACGGCCGCGTGCACCGCTACCTCAGCGAGGACGAACCCACGCGCAGCCTGCTGCACCAGGTGGCCGCCCTGCCCGAGGCCCAGTTCCGCCGCGGCACACCGCGCCAGCTGCTGATCTACGCCCATGGCGGCCTGAACAGCGAGGGCGACGCGATCCACCGCGCCCGCGCGCTGGGCCGCCTGGCCCTGGCCAACGGCGCCTACCCCCTCTTCATGGTCTGGAAGACCGGCCTGATGGAAACCTTGGGCAACCTGCTGCGCGGTGGCGCGCCCGCGGCCGGCCTGGGCGAACAGATCAGCGAGCGCACCGACGCGCTCATCGAACGCACGGTGGGGCGCAGCCTGGTGCGGCCGATCTGGAGCGAGATGAAGGCCAATGCCGAGCTGGCCTTCGAGGCCGGGCGCGGCGGCGATCTGTTCGTCTCCGCCCTGCTGCAGCTGGCGCAGGGCGGGCCGCTGAAGCTGCACCTGGTCGGGCATTCGGCCGGTGCCATCTTCCTGGGCCATCTGCTCAGCAGCCTGGCGCGGCGCGGCGGCCTGGGCCTGGTGCAGTCCGTCGAGCTCTACGCGCCGGCCTGCAGCATCGCCTTCGCCAACCGCCACTACGCCGCCCACCCCGGCGTGCTGGAACGCCTGCACCTGAACCTGCTGAGCGAGCGCCGCGAGCGCGAGGACGCGGTGGGCGGCATCTACCGCAAGAGCCTGCTGTGGCTGGTGGCCAATGCGCTGGAGACCGACCGCCGCACGCCCCTGCTCGGCCTGGCCGCCGCCTGGGACCCGGCCTACAGCAGCTGGGAGGGCAGCTCCAGCACCGCCGAAGCCCTGCGTCAATGGCGCCGCGCCGTGGCCGACAGCGCGCTGCAAGAGCGCCTGCGCATCCTCGACGCCGACTCGGTTTCCACCGCCCAGGGCAAGCCCATCCGGGCCGACCACGGCTGCTTCGACAACGACCTCGAGACCGTGCAGCGCACGCTGGAGCGCATCTGCGGCACGCCGCTGGCCGCGCCGCCGCAGGATTTGCGCGGGTTCTGAAACTGACAGACGGCGCTCAAGTGCGCCGCCCGTGCGGCCGATAGCAAGGCTTCATGACGCCTATGCGGAGGCCGTGATGAAGATCAGTTCCTCAGAGCTGGAGCTGGCCGCTGGCCATGCCTCCTGGCAGCGCCTTGAGCGCCGCGAAACCGACCGTGCCTGGATCGGCACCCGGAGGCCCGATTTCGACGGCCGGCCCAGCCTGCCCACGCGTGCGCAGTTCTCGCCCGCGGCCCAGGCGGTGGCGCAGGCGGCGCCCCCTTCCCGGCCCGCCACCGAGGCGGTGAGCGACCCGGCGCAGGCCAGTGCCGAGGCCGTGCGCCACGACCCACGCATGCAGCTGCTGCGCGCCATGCTCTGGCTGGTGTTCGGCGAGCAGCCGCCCGATCCGATCGACCGCCTGGAAAGCCCCGAGGACGCGCCGGATGCGGCCGATCTGCGACCGGCCGAGACCCCCGCCGCCGCCAGCCCGGCACCTGCGCCCACCCCGGCCCCCACGCCCCCGAGCGGCACGCAGCGCACCGTCGAGGAGACCCAGCTCTCCTTCGAATCCACGCGCTTCGAGGTGCAGGGCTCGGTGCGCACCGCCGATGGCCGCGAGCTGCAGTTCGAGCTCAAGCTGGAAATGAGCCAACTGCACTTCGAACACCGGCGCGAGACCAGCGCGGTGCAGGACCCGCTGGTGCTGAACTTCGACGGCCCCGCCGCCGACCTGCTCGGCCCGCGCTGGGACTTCGACCTCGATGCCGACGGCGTGCGCGAGAACCTGCCCGGCCTGGGCCCGGGGCGCGGCTGGCTGGTGTTCGACCGCAACCAGGACGGCGTGGCCAACGACGGCAGCGAGCTCTTCGGCCCGCGCAGCGGCGATGGCTTTGCCGAGCTGGCGGCCTTGGATGCCGATGCCAACGGCTGGATCGACGAGAACGACCCCGCCTGGAAGCAGCTGAACGTGTGGCGGCCGGGCGGCGGCCTGCAGTCCCTGGGCGCGGCCGGCGTGGGCGCGCTCAGCCTGGCGCGCCTGGCCACGCCCTTCACGCTGCGCGGCGCCGAGGGCTCGCCCGAGGGGCAGCTGCGCAGCAGCGGCTTCTACCTGCACGAGGACGGCCGGCCGGGGCTGCTGCAGCAGGTGGACCTGCGCGTCTAGGGCCTGTTAACACTACGCGGCGCCCGCCCCAGCAGGCCGGCTGGCTGGCGGGCGCCGCCCAGCAGCTGGCCGGCAGGGGCGCCAGGCGCAGCAGGCGGCGCGAGGCGCTGTGCTGCACCTCCAGCGCGGCCTTGAACTCCGGGTAGCTGGTGAGCAGGCGGTCGAAGCTGCCGTCGGCCAGCGCCAGCTTCAGCCCCAGCTCGATGCGCTCGGCGAGCGGAGCGTTGGTGTCGTTGACGAAGAAGTAGAACGGCGCCTCGTAGTAGAGGAAGAGCTTGTCCTCGATGGCCAGGCCGAGCTCCTGGTACTTCTTGAAATCGCTCTGGATCTCGTAGATGCCGCGCGGAAAGAAGTCGAAGCGCTGGGCGGCCAGCATCTTGAAGAGGTTCTCGTGCCAGGCCGAGCCTTCCACGGTGAAGCCGTTGCGCCGCATGATCTTCGTGTCCACCCACTGCGAACCCAGGCCGGCGGTGAGCTTGCGCAAGTCGTCCAGGGTTCGGATGCGGTCGAAGCGCGCCTGCTCGCCCTGGCGGATCAACAGGATGCGGTAGTTGTTCAGCTCCTTCAGCAGCGACACCGGAATGGGCCGCAGCCCGGTGGTCAGGCCCGGGTTGGGGGCGGTGAACACGAGATCGATGAGCTGCCCGTTCTTCAGCTCGGTCACGGCGCGCTCCAGGGAAATCACCTCCTTGAGGATCTGCACCTCGTAGGGGCCATGGCTGTCCTGGGTCTTCTTCAGTGCCAGCTCCAGCAGCTCGAAGAAGTAGCCCGGCCGGCCGTCCCGCGGGGCATCGAAGGCGGGCACGCGGACGCGCGTGGGCTCCGCCGCGTGCAGGCCGCCCGGGCCCAGCGCGCACAGCGCGGCGAGCAGCAGGGCGCGCCAGGCCAAGCGCCGCTCGGTGCCGAGGAACCAAGGAATCGGAAACAAGGTGCGCAAGACCATGCCGCAGATCCGTGGGCGGCCACGGATTCGTCGCGAGAGCCAGTTCAGGGAGCCCGGACGATACGGGGAACGGGCCGGACGCCGCTGGCGGTGGCCCCGAGAAGGTCCACCGCCTGTGTGCTGTTCACGCCGCGGCGCGCGCTCCGGGCGTGCTGAGGCCGGGCTGCAACAGGGGCTCCTGGATCCAGGGCCGGGGGTCGCTGCGCTGCAGCAGCTCGCGCAGGGATTGCGGGCTGCTGCCCGTCAGCGCACGCAGCTCACGCGCCATGTGCGCGCCGTCGCAGTAGCCGCTGGCCTGGGCGATCTGCTCCAACTGCGCCAGCGCCCCCTGGGCGGGCTGACCGGGCTGGTGCAGCAGGCGCAGGCAGTGCTGCATGCGCAGCACGCGCAGCAGGGGCTTGGGGCTGAGGCCTTGCAGGGCCTGCACGCGGCGCTGCAGCTGGCGCGCGCTGCAGCCCAGTTGGGCGGCCCAGCTCATCACGTCGAAGCCGGCCCAGTCGCGCACGGTCTGGGGCCAAAGCGGCGCCACGCTCAGGCCCTGCAGACGCTCCAGCAGCCATTGCTCCAGGCGCCAGACCTGCTGAGCCGGGCTGTCGCCGGGGTGGATCAGGCGCAGCAGGGCCTGGGTTTCGGCGGCGCCCAGCAGCGCTTCGGCCGGCACGCGGGCTTCGAGCGCGGGGGCGCGCAGCGGCCCCAGCCAGGCGCCCAGCACGCCGGGCTGGAACAGCACGGTGGTGACGACCGGCTCGCCGCGGTAGCGGCGCAGGCCGGGGCGCAGGCGCGGGCCGCAGAACTCGGCCCGGCCCACCGCCGCGCCGCTGTGGCCGTCCAGCAGCGTGCCCTCGCTGACGAGCGAGAGCGCGCCGCGCCACTGCGCCGGAAAGCGCTGCAGCGCCGGCAGGGGCGCCGCCTGCGCGCAGGGCCGGCGCAGTGCGAAGGCGTGCACGAAGGGCGCCAGCGCCGGGGCCGGCGCCAGCAGAAGCACGCGACTGCCGATCACCTCAGGCGGCCATGAAGCCCAGGTCTTGTGGGGTGAAGGCCGCCAAGTTCGGGAAGGCCGTGGCCAGGGCCGTGGCGTCCGCCCCGAACCAGCGCGCCAGCGTGGCGCCGAACTGCTCCAGCGAGGTGCTGGGGATCAGCGCGCCGCGGCCGTTGGCGTCGTCCGCCCCGCCCAGCGCCGGGTAGGGGAAGCGGCCGTAGACCTGGCCGCCGCGCACCGCGCCGCCCAGCATCAGCAGGTGGTTGCCCCAGCCGTGGTCCGAACCCGAGCCGCTGGGCTGCAGGGTGCGCCCGAACTCGCTCTGCGTGAAGCTGGTGACCTGGTTGGCCGTGCCCAGCTCCTGCATCGCCAGGTGGAAGGCGGCCAGGCCTTCGGCGAGCTGGCGCTGCAGGTCCCAGAAGGTCCAGCTCTGCGCCGAGTGGGTGTCGAAGCCGCCAAGCTGGCAGAAGAACACCTGGCGGCGCATGCCCACCGTGTTGCGCAGCGCGATGACGCGCGCCACCTGGCGCAGCTGGCGGCCGAGATTCGTGCCGGGGAACACGGTGTTGACGGTGGCACTGCCGCTGCTGCGCAGCAGGCCGTTGAGGGTGATGGCGTCGCGCCGCACCTGGTTGGCGGCCTGCACCAGGCGCACGCCGCCGTCCAGCATCAGGATCTCGTTCAGCGCCTGGCGGCGGGCGTTGGCGGCGCTGTCGGGCCACACCGCCATGCCGCTCATGTCGAGGTTGTTGTCGGGCAGCAGGCTGGCGCTCTGCACCTGGGCGCCAGTGGCGAACAGCGCATTGCCGGAGATGGACACGGCCGCCGGGAAGCGCGAGCTGCCGTTGCGGCTGTTGACCGCATCGGCCACGCGCCCGCCCCAGCCGGTGCCGCCGCCGTTGGCGTTGCCGGCCTGGGCGATGACCATCTGGTCGGAGTGCGAGTAAAGATTGCTGGGCAGGGGCACGCTGCCGGCCAGGATCTGCGCCCGCGTGGTGGGTGCCGCCAGCGGGCCCACATTGGCCACCGCCGCCAGCTGGCCCTGGGCCCACAGCGGGTGGATGGCCTGCAGGCCGGAGTGCAGCGCGAACGCGCCCTGCGGGCTGTTGACGGGCAGCAGGGTGGCGCTGTTGTCCGGCAGGGCCAGCGCGCCACGCGCCAGGCGGTAGGCGGCGTGCGCGGCGGTCTCCATGGGGATGAGGACGTTGTGGCCGTCGCAGCCGCCGGCCAGGTAGACGCAGACGAGCGCCTTGTAGTCGGTCTGCGTCTGTGCTCGCGCCGTGGGCAGGGCACCGGCGGCGGTGAGCGCGCAAGCGGCGCGCAGCAGGGAGCGGCGGGTGGTGGTGGGTTTCATGGCCGTTGCTCCTTAATGCTGAACAGCGTGCTGGCCCGAGAGCAGCGTGAGGTAGAGGGCGGTGAGCACGCGCTGCTGCGCGTCCGGCTGGGCGTTGATGGCATTGGCCAGGCTCTGGCGCATGGCCTGGGGCATGCGGCCCCACAGAAGGTTTTGGTCCACCGCGTCCACCAAGGCGGTGGTGTTGCCGGCCACGGCCTGGTAGGGGGTGAGATCGATGCGCCAGTTCGCGCCCGGTTGCACCAGCATCTGCCACAGCAGGTTGCCGCGCAGCGTGGCCTCGGTGGGCGTGTAGATCTGGAACTCGGGGGCGCTCAGCGTGGTTTGCGGCAGGCGGAACAGCGGGGAGTAGAAGCCGAACACCGAGGGCGGCGTGAGCGGCTCCTGCGCCATCAGGCTGAGTTCCCAGGTGACGGCATTGGTGGGCAGGAAGCCGCCACCCAGCGCACGCGCGGTGGCCGCCACATGCTGGATCGGGTCGCGCAGGCGGCCGTCGTTCAGGCCCGCCAGGTCGTTGCGCGCCTCGGGGTCCACCAGGATGGCGCGCACGGTGGCGCGCAGGTCGCCGCGGATGCCGCTGCCGTTGTTGTTGAACACGGTCGCGACACGGCGCACGTAGTCCGGGCTGGGGTTGCTCTTGACGAGCTGGCGGATCAGGCGCTGGGCCACGAAGGGGCCGGTGTTCGGGTGGTTGAACACGCAGTCCAGCGTGGCGCGCAGGTCGGCGTCAGCGCCCTGGCCGGCGGGCAGCACGCAGCCCAGGAAGCGCTTCTCGCGCGGGTCGTGGTTGATCTCGCGCAGCACCAGCGGGCCGCTGAAGTTCTCCCAGTTGTTGGTGCCGCTGCCCTGGTAGGTCCAACCCGTGAGCGCCAGCGCCACCTGCTGGATGGTGGCCTGGTCGTAGGTGGGCAGGGGCCGGCCATTGGCATCCAGCTGGGGCGTGCCGTCCGGATTCAAGCGCACCAGGCCGATGGAGAACAGTTGCAGCAGCTCGCGCGCGAAATTCTCGTTCGCGGCGGAGCCGTTCATGGGCTTGTTGCTGTTGGCCAGGTCCAGGTACTTGCCCATCTGCGGGCTGCGCGTCACCTGCTCCAGCAGCTGGCGGTAGTTGCCGAAAGCGTGGGCACTGAGCGTGCGCAGATGCGGCACCACCTCATCCGGGTAGATGTTCTTGTTGAAGCTGATGACCAGCAACTGGGCCAGCGCATAGGCGACGCGCTGGCGCAGCTGATCGGGCGCCTCGGTGAGGCGGTGCAGATAGCCCTGGGCGACGACGCGGCGGTCGCTGCCCGTGGTCACCGGGGTCTCGGGGGTCAGGAACTGCTCGTTCAGCCAGGCCTCGACGCCGAGCTGGCGCACGCGTGCCACGCTGCTGGGGCTGGGGCCGAAGGCGGCCTGATCAAGCAAGCGAGCGGCAGCCAGGTTGGGGGTGCCGGTGCCGGGCGGGATCGGGGCCGGGGCGGGCGGCGGTGCCGGCGTGGGTGCGGGAGCCGGCGGCGGCGCCGGGGTGGGAGAGGGCGCGGGGGACGGTGACGGGGAAGGTGATGGAGAAGGCGAAGGAGCCGGCGCCGCCGCCGTGAAGCTCACGCGCACGATGTCCGAGCCGATGCTGCCGGGCCCGAGCGCGAGCACCTGCACGGTCTGGCTGGTGCCGGCCCAGCTGGCCGGCGCGGTGCCGGTGGCCATGATCTGCGTGGCCGAGAGCCGCGTGGTGGAGGCCGGCATGCCAGCCACCAGCACCTTCACGTCGGTGCCGAAGGCGGCGCCGTTCAGGGTCAGGCTGTAGGCCCCCACCGGCACGCTGGTGGGGCGAGTGCTCCACAGGCGCGGCTGCACTTGCGTCACGGTGATGTTGGCGCTGCCCACCTTGTCCGGATAGGCGGTGCTGCGCGCGGTGACGGCCACGATATTGCTGGGCTGCGGCACCACGGCCGGCGCGGTGTACAGGCCGCTGCTGCTGACCGTGCCCAGCGTGCTGTTGCCGCCTGGGATGCCGTTCACCGCCCAGACCACGCTGTTGGGCGAGAGCGGCACATAGGCGGTGAGCTGGCGCGAGCCGCTGATGGGCAGGCTGACGCTGCTGTAAACGGTGATGGTCTGCGCGCTGGCCGGCAGGCTCAGGCTGCCCAGCAGGAGGCCGGCGGCGGTCCAGCGCAGCACCCGGCCGCGCACGGGCGGCGGCGGGGGCGGAAGAAGTAACGAGTTGTTGGCCATGGGATTGCTCCGCGCCACCGCGGACGGGTGGGCATGGCCAGGGTTCTGCAAGCGATGTGCCAGCCCCCCCTTCCCAGGTGCGGCGGGCCGGGCCGGGCGCCGGACTGACAGCCCTGGTCAGCGCGGGTGACGCCCGCTGTCAGGCCGCACGCAACTTGCTGTCCGGTTTCTACAAGCGCCCGCCCGAGCCTGTTACGGCCGCTTACAGCCGCGGGGCGGCAGCGGCCTGGGCACGCAGCTTGGCGGCCATCGAGTCCGCGTGCTTCACGTGCAGCAGGTCCGCCACCCGCCACAGCACATGGCGCTCGTGCGCGGCCAGCTCGCCATCGGCAAAGGCCACCGCCCACATCGCCTCCACCACACGCAGCTTGGCGACCTCGTCCAGATGCTGGTTCAGCAGGGTGGTGAACTGGTGCAGGTCGGTGGCGTCCTGGGCCACGCCTTCGGCGTGGCCCAGCAGGGTGTCGACCTCCTCGGCGCTGAGGGCGAACTTGGCCTGCAGCGCGCGCAGCGCGGCGGCGCGCTCGGCGGCGCCGATGCCGGCCTCGGCCCGCATCACCTCCACCAGCAGCACGGCGGTGGCCAGCTCCAGCGTGTGGGGGTCGGGGGCGGCGGGGCCTGGGGTGTCGAACAGGGATCCGAACAGGTCTTTGAGGGTGCGCAGCATGGGCGAATGATCGCCCGCCCTGCTCACCACTTCATCTCGCCCTTGTTGACCTTGGCGCCGATCTCCAGCGCGATGCCCAGACCGGCCTGCGGGTAGGCGGTGCGCAGGCGCTCGATCAGCGAGGCGCTGTTCGCGGCCTGCGGCAGCTCCGTCTCGAAGCGGGCCAGATAGTCCTGGCTCCAGCGGATCGCCGTCAGGTCCTGCGCCTGGCCCGGCAGGCTGTGGCCGGGAATGACGCGCTGCGGCTGCAGCGCCGCCATCTGCGCCAGCTTCTGCGCCCAGGCGGCGCGCTCGGCGGGGGTTTGCGTGTCGGCCGTCCACAAGTGCAGACCAGCAAACACATTGACGCCACCGGCGATGGTCTTGAGCGAAGGGATCCAGACATAGCTGCGCAGCGGCAGCCCGTCGTCCAGGCCGCGCAGCTCCAGGCGCTCGCCTTCGAGCTCGATGACATCGCCCGCCAGTGCCTCGGGCAGCGGCACGGATTGCGGGGCATTGGCGCCCAGACGCGGGCCCCAGACCTGCAGCTTGGTGGCCAGCGTGGCCTCGATCTTCTGGCGCGTGGCGGCCGTGCTCACCAGCCGCGCCTGCGGGAACTGCTGCTGCAGCAGCGCGGCGCCGAAGTAGAAGTCGGGGTCGGCCTGGCTGATGTAGATGGTCTTGAGCTGCTTGCCGCTGTCCAGCACCAGGGCGGCAATGCGCAGCGCGTCGGCGCGGGTGAAGCCGGTGTCCAGCAGCACGGCCTCCTTCTCGCCGCTCACCAGCACCGCATTGGCGTGGAAGCTACCGGCCGGCGCGTTGTAGACCTGTAGCTGCAGGGGTTGGGCCGCGGCGGCCACGCTGAGGCTGGAGGCGAGCGCGCTGGTGATCAGGGTTTTGGCTTGCATGGCGATGAGGGCATGAGGGGTGTCGATGGGCTGAACTCTAGAAGTTCGCATCGCGCAAATAAACCGCACGCCATGCGATGCTTTGTTGCGTCAATCGACGCAATGAAAAGGAAGCGCATGGACCGCCATACCGCCGTTCAGGTCTTCGTCGAGGTGGTGGACCGCGGCAGCCTGAGCGCCGCGGCCGAGGCGCTGGAGATGTCGCGCGCCATGGTCAGCCGCTACCTGGAAAGCCTGGAGCGTGAACTCGGCGTGCGCCTGCTGCAGCGCACCACCCGCCGCCTGAGCCTGACGGATGCCGGCGAGCAGGCCCTGCCGCGCTGCCGCCAGCTGCTGCAGCTGCGCACCGAGCTGCACGAACAGCTGGGCCAGCAAGCCGCACGCAGCCAGCCGCGCGGGCGCCTGCGCATCAGCTGCAGCACCTCCTTCGCCATCGCCCAGCTGGGGCCCGCGCTGGCGGACTTTCTGCAGCAGCACCCGCAGGTGCAGGTGGAGCTGCTGGCGGCCGACCGCACCGTGCACCTGGTGGAGGAGCGCATCGACCTGGCGCTGCGCATCAGCAACCGCCTGGACGAAGGCCTGGTGGCGCGCCGCCTGGCCACCTGCCGCTCGGTGCTGTGCGCCAGCCCGGCCTATCTGCGGCAGGCCGGTGCCCCTGCCGAGCCGGCCGAGCTGCGCCTGCACCGCTGCATCAGCCACGCCAACCTGAACCGCGGGGAGTACCGGCTGCTGCACGAGGGCCGGCTGCTGCGCGTGCCCATCAGCGGCCCGCTGCAGAGCAATGAGGCCGGCGCCACCCTGCAGGCGGTGCTGGGCGGCCTGGGCATCGCCATGCTGCCCACCTACCTGGTGGGCGAGCTGCTGGCGCAGGGGCGGCTGCAGGCCGTGCTGCCGGCCTGGGAGCCCGAGCCCCTGGGCCTGCATGCGGTGATGGCCTCGCGCCAGCACCCGCCGCAGCTGCTGCGCCTGATGGTGGATTACCTGGCCGCGCGCTTTGCCGGAGAGCCCTGGGACCCCCTCCCCTGAAAGGGCGCGCAAGCGCAGAATCGGCCGGCTCAGCAGGAGGCCCCCATGTCCTTCAAGCCCCTGGCGCTTGCCGCCACCCTGTCGCTCACCCTGACCGGCCCGGCCGGCGCGCATGAAGCCGAAGCCGGCGGGGGTCAGCTCGGCAAGGTGCAGTTCGCCAACTCCTGCAGCCCCGCGGTGCAGGCCGAGCTGCAGCGCGGCCTGGCGATGCTGCATTCCTTCTGGTACTCGGCCGGCGAGAAGACCTTCCGCCAGGTGCTGGCCCAGGACCCCGGCTGCACCGTGGCGCGCTTCGGCCTGGCCGCCCTGCTGATGAACAACCCGCTGGCCGGCCAGGGCGCCTCGCCCAAGGCCGCCGAGGCCGCGCAGGCCCTGATCGACGAGGGCCGCCGCCTGGGCGCCAGGAGCGAGCGCGAGCTCGGCTACCTGGAGGCCGTGGCCGCCTACTACGCCGACTTCGCCAACCGCCCCGAGCGCGCCCGCCAGCTCACGCGCGCACAGGCCTTCGAGGCCCTGGCGGCGAAGTACCCCGAGGACGATGAGGCGCAGATCTTTGCCGCGCTCTACATCGCCGGCACGCAGTCGCAGGCCGACCAGAGCTATGCCGCCTACCTCAAGGCCGCCGGCCTGCTGGAAAGGCTGTTCGCCAAGTACCCCGAGCACCCCGGCGTGGCGCACTACCTGATCCACAGCTACGACGCCCCGCCGATCGCGCACCTGGGCCTGCCCGCGGCGCGGCGCTACTCCGCCATCGCGCCCGATTCGGCCCATGCGCTGCACATGCCCTCGCACATCTTCACGCGCGTCGGGGCCTGGTCGGATTCGGTGGCGCTGAACCGGCGCTCGGCCGCGGCGGCCAAGAAGGACAGCAGCACCGTGGACGCCTTCCATGCCGCCGACTACCTCGTCTACGCCGAGCTGCAGCTGGGCCGCGACCAGGCCGCGCGCCAGGTGCTGACCGAGTTCCAGAGCGCCGGCGGCGCGCAGCTGCCGCAGTTTGCCGGCCCCTATGCCGCCGTGGCCATGCCGGCCCGCCTGGCGCTGGAGCGTGGCGACTGGGCCGCCGCCGCCCAGCTGCCCGTGCAGGGCACGGCCTTTGCGCACACCGAGGCCATCACCCACTTCGCGCGCGCCCTGGGTGCCGCGCGCAGCGGCGATGCCGTGGCCGCCGAGGCCGCGGCCCAGCGCCTGCAGGCCTTGCACAAGAGCCTGCAGGAGGCCAAGCAGGGCTACTGGGCCACCGAGGTGGAGGTGCAGCGCATTGCGGTGGCGGCCTGGATCGCCCAGGCGAAGGGGCAGGCCGACGAGGCCCTGCGCCTGATGCGCGCCGCCGCCGACCTGGAAGACCGCAACGAGAAGCACATCGTCACCCCCGGCCGCGTGGTGCCGGCGCGCGAACTGCTGGGCGAGCTGCTGCTGGCGCAGCAGCAGCCGGCGGCAGCGCTGCAGGCGTTCGAGCAATCCCAGCGCCGCGAACCCAACCGCCTGCGCGGCTTCGCCGGCGCCGCCGCCGCGGCCGAGGCCGCCGGCCTGCCCGCCAAGGCCGCCGAGCACCATGCCCGGCTGATCGAGCTGACCCGGAACGCCGACACCGCGCTGCCCGAGGTGGCACGCGCCAAAGCCTTCCTGGCCAAGCAATGAGCCCGCGGCGCCTGGTCTTGCTGGCAGGCTGCGCCCTGCTGACCCGCCCACTGGCTGCCGCGCCCTCCGAAGATGGCGCCGAAGAGGCCCTGGCCGCCGACCCCGACTACGCCGCGGCCAGCGCCGCCCTCAAGGCCCAGGACTTCGCCCGCGCCCTGCCCTTGCTGGAGGCGGCGCTCAAGCGCTTCCCCGATTCCGCCCAGCTGCACAACGACCTGGGCTACAGCCACCGCAAGCTTGGCCAGCTGCCCCCCGCCTTTGCGCACTACAAGCGCGCCCTGGCCCTTGACCCGCGCCACCGCGGCGCGCACGAGTACATCGGCGAGGCCTACCTGATGGTGGGCGATGTGGCCAGCGCCGAGCAGCACCTGGAGGCGCTGCGCGCGATCTGCGTGCTCGGCTGCGAGGAATTGCAGGAGCTGCAGGCGGCGATTGCCGCACACCGCCGGCGCGCGGCAGCGCGGCCCTGAGCGGCGGCCCCTCAGACCACCAGCACCTCGGTCCACTCGGCCACCAGGGCCGTGATCTGCGCGCGGTCCAGGGTCGGCTCCAGCTCCTCGGCCGGCGCGGCCTCGCCGGTGGGCACCGGCTCCAGGCCCAGCGGGCCTTCGTCCCAGCGGATGCGGGCCTCGCACACCGGGCAGCCCTGGTGCGAGCCGGCGCGCGTGTCCCGGTGGCGGATCAGGGTCGGGCCACAGCGCAGGCAGTGCTGCAGGGGGATGCCCGCGTCGCTGTGGCCGACGATGGCGTCGAACGCCCCGGCGTGGCCCAAGCGCAGGAACCGGGCGCCGAGCTCGGCGTCGAACTGGCGGCCCAGCCCGGCCTCGATCCGGTCCAGCGCCTCGGCCACCGCCATGCCGGCGCGGTAGGGGCGCGTGCTCGTCATGGCGTCAAAGGCATCGCAAAGCCCGACCAGCCGCGCATCGGCAGGGATCTGCGCGCCCGCCAGGCCCGAGGGATAGCCGCGGCCATCGGGCGTCTCGTGGTGGTGGTGGATGACGCCCACCACCAGCTCGGCCAGCGGGTGCCCGCCCAGCATGCGCGCGCCCACGCCCGGGTGCGTCTTGATGGTGGCGTACTCGGCCGGCGTCAGCGGCCCGGGCTTGCGCAGGATCGCATCCGGGATGCCGACCTTGCCCAGGTCGTGCAGGAAGCCCGCCATGGCGATGCGGCCGGCCTCGCGTGCGTCCGCGCCGCTGGCGCTCGCCAGCGCATGCGCCAGCCGTGCCACCCGCCACAGATGCCCGCCGGTGTAGAGGTCGCGCGCCTCGACCATCCAGGCCGCCACCAGCAGGCTGTCCAGCAAGGCGCGGCGGTGCTCGGTCAGCTGCGTGCGCAGCGCCTGCAGCGTGTCCGGAGCGTTCGTCATCGCGCGGCTCAGGCCGTCTTGCTGACGATCAGGTTGCAGACCTGCTCGTGCAGGTCCTGCAGATCCTGCGGCGCCTGCGAGAAGTTCATCTTCTGGTCCATGCGCACACGCGCGGCGGCCAGCGCCTGCTTCGTCGGGCGGTCCCAGCTGGGCCCGAGCAGGCCCTTCATGATGACGGTGGCGTGCTGCTCGGTCTGCTCGTCGCTGAGCGGCTTGCCCAGCAACTGGGCACCGCGCTTCAGGGTCTCGCCGTGGATGGTGACGAAGCAGCCGAGCATGGCGTCACGCGCCTCGGTGGGGCTGATGGGCGCGTCGGAGCGGGCCTTGGCGAGCATGGTCTTGATGTGCATGGAAGTCTTTCTGGCGCAGAGGCGTGACGAAGCCACCCGCACCGGCCGCCTCTCGCGCCGGTGGAGCAGTGGAAGGTTTCTGGAAGGGGCGGGCTCAGCCCGGCCGGGCGGCGCGCCGTGCGGCCGCTGCATGCAAGCGGCGGGCAGGGCGGAAGGCAGGGTTGAAGCTGGCGCGGCGCATGGGTGGGTGGAGCAGGTGCGGTGGGATGGCAGGCAGTGTCTTTGCTGCACCGGCAAAGCGGAATCGCCGGCCGATCCAACACAGCATTGCGCGCCGCGGAATAAAGCGCCCCGTCGTCCGTGCCGCCCAGTCCGTGCTTCGTCGCCTGGCAGCCCTGCGCCGGCCGCTGCGCGTGCAGCATGCGCGCCTTCCCCTCCCCTCCACCGTCACCATGCGCCTGCTGCCCACCCTGCTGCTCCTGCTCGCCCTGCCCGCGCGCGCGCTGACCCTGGAGCCCCTGCCCCTGACCGAGGCCCCCGACGAGCAGGCCTACAACTACCAGGAGCAGGGCGAGCTGCGCGTCTGGGCGCGCTCGCAGACCGGCTTCAAGGCCTCGCGCATCTGGCTGCAGCGCCGGGTCGAGGGCCGTTGGCAAGCGCCCGAGCCCTGGGTGCATGGCGATCCGCGCTGGCGCGATTCCGACCCCTTCCTCAGCAGCGACGGCCGCCAGCTGCTCTTCATTTCCGACCGCCCCGAGGCCGGCACCGCGCCGCTCAGGCACCTGGACCTGTTCGAGAGCCGCGTGCAGGAGGACGGCCGCTGGAGCCCGCCGCGCCGCCTGCCCGATACCCTGCAGAGCGCGGGCTACGAGCTCGGCCCCGAGCGCCATGGCGGCACGCTCTGGTTCGGTTCCTACCGCGCCCAGGGCCAGGCCGGCGGGCCCGGCAAGCTGGCCCTGTTCCGCGCCCCGGCCGATGGCAGCGCCGCCCCGCAGGCCCTGCCCGCACCGCTGAACGACGGCGGCGCCAACGGCGACCCCACTCTCAGCCCCGATGGCCGCTACCTGCTGTGGTGGAGCGCGCGCAGCGGCGATGGCGACCTCTATCTGGCCGAACGCCTGGGTGAGGACCGCTGGGGCGCCCCGCTGCGCCTGCCCGAGCCGGTGAACAGCGCACAGGGCTTCGAGTTCACGCCCTGGATCAGCGCCGACGGCGAGTGGCTGCACTTCGCCAGCACGCGGCCCGTGGAGGGCCAGCCGGCCGGCCTGGCCCGCGTGTACCGCGTGCGCTGGCCGGAGCTGCTGCGCGAGCTGGGGCCAGCCGCCCAGGCCGCCAGCCAGGCCGAACTGAACCAGGCCAACAGCGACTTCTGGCGCGCGCTCTCGCATGGCGCCCAGCAGGCCTCGGACACCGCCACGCTGCGCCGGCTGCTGCATCCGCAGGCCCAGGTCTGGGGCGCGCTGGCGCGCGAGCGCGGCACGGTGGCGGTGCAGCTCAGCGGGGCCGACTTCCTGCAGGCCATGAGCCGCCCCGAACCCCGCCCGCTGCAGGAATGCGAGCTGGCGCGCGAGCTGCGCCGCTACGGCGCCACGGCCCAGGTCTACAGCCGCGTGCGCAGCGACCGCGAGGCCGGCAGCCCGCCCTACACGGGCGTCAACAGCCTGCAGTGGCAGCTCGGCCCGCAGGGCTGGCAGCTGCTCTCGCTGCAGTTCGCGCTGGACCTGCCGGGCGAGCCGCTGCCCGCGGCCGGCGAATGCCTGGGGCCAGGCACGCCTTGACGGCGCCCGGCCAGAATCGGCCCATGCCCCAGCGCTTCTGGGCCCACCCGGCCCTGCCCTTTCTGCAGCTGCGTGCCACTGACGACGGTCGCTCGCTCTGCTACGACCTGCACAGCCACGCGGAGTTCTCGGTCGGGCTGATCGAGTCTGGCCACAGCCTCTTCCGCCATGGCCGGGAGGAAGAGCCGGTCGGCCCGGGTGACCTCGTGCTGATGAACCCCGGCCTGCTGCACGCCTGCCGCGCGCGCGACGAGGCCCAGCCCTGGGCCTACACCATGCTCTATGTGGAGCCGGGCTGGCTGGCCGGCCTGCAGCAGGGGCATGGGCAATTTCACCCCCTGGCTGCCGCCGTGCTGCGCGAACCCGCGCTGAGCCAGTCCTTCCGGGCCCTGGTGCAGGCCCTGGAGGGCCCGGCCCCCGAGGCTTGCGCCCCCCTGTGCGAGGACTTCTTCCGGGCCCTGTGCGCGGCAGCGGGTACCGGCCCTGGCGCGGCGCCCGACCCGCGCCTGCAGGCCGCTATCACGCTGATGCAGGCCCGCCACGACGAGCCCCTGAGTCTGGCCGACTTCGCCGCCGCTGCCGGGCTCTCGGTCAACCAGCTGACACGCCTGTTCCGCACGCATACCGGCCTCACGCCACACGCCTACCTGAACGATGTGCGCGTGCGCGCCAGCCGCGCCCTGCTGCGCCAGGGCGAGCTGCCGCTGGCCGAGGTGGCTGCGGCCACCGGCTTTGCCGATCAGGCGCATTGGCAACGCCACTACCGCCGCCAGCACGCCAGCACCCCGGGCGCCTACCGGCGCGGCCTGTTCAGCGCCAAAGCGCGAGCGCGCTGAGCAGCAGCAGGAGCGCCAGCACACGATTGAGCCGGCGCAGGCCCGCGCCACCGCGCACCCGCCCGCCCAGGCAGGCGCCGGCCAGGCCCCAGCAAGCCATCGAGGCCAGACAGACCACGGCGTAGATGGCGGTGAATTGCAGCACCCGGTCCAGTTCGCCACCGCCCGCAAACAAGCCCGTGCCGGCCAGCGCGGCCAGCCAGGCCTTGGGGTTCAGCCACTGCGCCGCGGCGGCCAGCCAGGCCCCGGCGCGCTCGCCCCGGGCCGGCCCCAGTTCGCCCGCATCCCGCGCCAGCTGCCAGGCCATCCAGAGCAGAAAGGCCAAGCCGGCCCAGTGCAGGGCCTCGTTCAGCAAGGGCCAGCGCGCCCAGGCCGACTGCAGGCCCAGGCCCGCCAGCAGCAGCAGGGCGGTGAAGCCCAGGGTCGCGCCCCAGGCCACGCGCAGCCCGGCGGGCCAGCCGTGCAGGGCACCGGCGCGCAGGGTCAACAGGTTCACGGGACCGGGTGAGATGGAGGCGGCCAGCGCAAAGCCGGCCATGGCGAGTTCGTGGTGCGGGATCAAGGCTGCGACTCCGTGAAGGGACGGCGTGCAGGCTAGGGAGCGCGGGCTTGCGTGTATTGAACGGAATCACCGCCGGCGCGTATCCGTCATCCGCTCGGCAAACCAGGCCAGTGCTTCTGGCAGAGCGTCGATGCTGGGGGCATGGCCGCCGTCGACGGTCCGCAGGCGCAGCTGCCGGAAGCCTTGTTCGCGCAGCGCGGCCTCGACGGCACGGTGCTGGCGCGGCGTGGCCACCGCATCGGCGCGGCCGCTCTGCAGCACGATGGGCAGCTGGCGGTAGCGCCCATCCAGCACCTCCAGGCTGCGCGCCGCGGGGCTTACCTGGTCTTCATTGACGCCGGACAGGAACAGGCCGGTGACGGGCTCGCCCTCGCGAACCAGCAGGGCAGCCAGCCAGCTGGCGTACTTGGCCCCGCCCGAGAAGCCGGCCAGCGCCAGGCCAGCGCGGCCCAGCTGGGCCTGCCGCTGCCGGGCCGCCGCCAGGGCGGCCTGCAGAAGCTGCCAGCGCAGCGCCAAGGTGTCATGCGCGCTCGGCACCGGCGGGTCCGGGTCCACCGCCAACAGCGCCCAGCCGGCGGCCAGGGCCGCGGGCTGGTAGACGGCCATCAAGGCCCGGCTCGACTGGTAACCGGCATCCGAGGTGGTGCTCACGATCAGCAGCGGCGCCCGCTCCGTACAACTGGATGGCAGGGCCAGCGCCACTTCCGCCGCTTGCGGTCCGGGCGCCGGCAGCTCGATGCGCAGCGCCTGTCGCGTGGGCGCGGCGCAATCCGGCGCGCCGCGGGCGGCACCGGCGAGCACCAGCAGCGCGACAAGAAGGGCTCGGTGGGGCATGCGGGTTGACAGGCCAGGGGAGCCGCCATCATCGGCCCGGCGCGGCGCATGGCAGACACTGCGGCCCGATGACGATCGCCCCCCTGCTCCAGGCTCTGGCGGCACTGCAACTGCCGCCTCAAGCCACCCGCCTCTTCCACGGCCGTGGCGGCCGATACCCCGGCTGCGAACACCTGACGCTGGACTGGTACCCGCCCTGCTTCCTGCTGACCAGCTTCGAGCAGGCGCTCAGCGAGGCCGAGCTGGCCGCCGTCCACGTCGCCCTGGCCGCGCGCTACGCCGAACTGGCGCCTGGCCAGGCCTTGAACTGGCTTTATCAGGGCCGCGAAGTGGGCGGCGAGAAGCGCCCGACCACGCGCCTGATGGCCGGCGCGGTGCCCGAGCCCCATGTCGTGCCCGAGGACGGTGCGCAGTACCTGGTGCATCTGCCGCGCGGTCAGAACCATGGCCTGTTCCTGGACATGGCGGCCGGCCGCCAGCATGTGCGCGCCTTCTGCGCCGCCCGGCCGGGGGCCAAGGTGCTGAACCTGTTTGCCTACAGCTGCGCCTTTTCGGTGGCGGCGCTGCAGGGCGGGGCGGCGCAGGTGGTGAATGTGGACATGAGCCCCGGCGCCCTGGCCCTGGGCCGACGCAATCACGAGCTCAACGGCCTGCCCAAGGGCGCAGCCAGCTTCCTGGCGCATGACCTGTTCAAGAGCTGGGGCAAGCTGACCCGCGGCGGCCCCTACGAGCTGGTGATTGCCGATCCGCCCAGCTACCAGAAGGGCAGCTTCGTGGCCACCAAGGACTACGCGCGTTTGGCGCGCCGCCTGCCCGAACTGCTGGCGCCGGGCGGCGAGGCCCTGGTGTGCCTGAACACGCCCAAGCTCGGCCCCGAGTGGCTGCAGCAGCTGATGGCGGAGCAGGCGCCCACGCTGCAGTTCATGCAGCGCCTGCCCAACCCACTGGCCTTTGCCGACGTGGACGAGACGCGCGCGCTCAAGGTGCTGGTGTACCGCGCACCGGGCTGAAACAGGGGGGGTGTTGGGGCGTTGGGGGCTGGGCCGGTGGTGCCCATGGCGGGAATCGGACCCGCGACCTCTCCCTTACCAAGGGAGTGCTCTACCACTGAGCCACATGGGCGGCCTGAGCCATTTGGAGCGGGAAACGAGGCTCGAACTCGCGACCTCAACCTTGGCAAGGTTGCGCTCTACCAACTGAGCTATTCCCGCAGTGCTGGCCGGCTGACGCCGGTCAAGCAAAGGCCCGTCGGGAGACGGACCTTTTGGTATTTGGTGGCCAAGGGCGGAATCGAACCACCGACACGCGGATTTTCAATCCGCTGCTCTACCAACTGAGCTACTTGGCCTTTTTGTTCTTCTTGCTAACTTCCCCAGGGTTGCCCCTGGAAAGCCTGCGACTATAGCACAGCTTTTTCAGAATCAGGCCGTGCGCTTGTTGCGGCTGATGTCCACACCCAGCTGCTTGAGCTTGCGGTACAGGTGGGTGCGCTCCAGCCCGGTCTTCTCGGCCACCCGGGTCATCGAGCCGTTTTCCTTGGCCAGATGGAACTCGAAGTAGCTCTTCTCGAAGGCGTCGCGCGCCTCGCGCAGCGGGCGGTCGAGGTGGAAGAGCTGCTCGGGCGCCGGGCCGCTGTGCGCGCTCAGGCCGACATGGCTGCTGAGCGGCGCCAGGGCCGGCATGGGGGCGGCGAAGACGGTGTCGGTACCGCGGGCCCAGCTGGGCATGGGCGGCGGCGCAGGCGGGCGCGGCGCGTTGCGGGCCAGCGCCTGCTCCACCGCGCGCAGCAGCTTCTGCAGCGTGATGGGCTTTTCCAGGAAGGCGATGGCGCCATGCTTAGTGGCTTCGACCGCCGTGTCGATGGTGCCGTGCCCGCTCATCATGATGACGGGCATGGTCAGCAGGCCGGCGCCGCTCCATTCCTTCAGCAGGGTGATGCCGTCGACGTCGGGCATCCAGATGTCGAGCAGGATCAGATCGGGCCGCAGTCGCTCGCGCGCCGCGCGCGCCGCGGCCGCGTTCTCCGCCAGTTCGACGGTGTGGCCTTCATCGGAGAGGATCTCCGACAGCAGGCCGCGAATGCCCAGTTCATCGTCAACAACAAGAATGGTGGCCATGCAGGAATCAGCCGGCTGCGGCGTTGCCGCCGGCCAGGTTGGCGAAGGTCAGGGAAACCACAGCGCCCTGGGGCGGGCCGCCGGGATCGTTGGAAGCGGAAGCGAGATTGCTCAATCGGATGCGGGCTCCGTGCTCGTCAGCGATCTTCTTGACCACCGCCAGGCCCAGGCCCGTGCCTTTGCTCTTTGTTGTCACATAGGGTTCGAAGGCGCGGGTCAGAACCTGCTCGGCAAAGCCGGGGCCGTTGTCGCTCAGGCTTAGACGCAAAGCGCGCACCGAACCATCGTCATGGCGCAATTGTTTCGTATTTACAACGACGCGCCCATCCGGGCGTTCACTCACCGCGTCGAGGGCGTTTTGCACCAGGTTGTGGATGACCTGGCGCAGTTGGGAGGCGTCGCCCATCAGCGCCGGCAGGCCGGTTTCGAGCTCCGCCACCAGGCGGCCGGACTCGACCGCATCGGGGTACAGGCCCATCACCTCGCGAATCAGGCCGTTCAGATTCAGCGGGGCGAGCTGGGCGGCGGGCAGGCGCGCGTAGTCGCGGAACTCGTTGACCAGCTGCTTCATCGCCTGCACCTGGTTGACGATGGTGGCCACGGCGCGCGCCAGCATGGCGCGGTCGCTCTCCTCGCTCAGCTTGGCCTCCAGCTTGTGCTGCAGGCGCTCGGCCGAGAGCTGGATGGGCGTGAGCGGGTTCTTGATCTCGTGCGCCACGCGCCGCGCCACCTCGCCCCAGGCGGCGCTGCGCTGGGCGGAGACGACCTCGGAGATGTCGTCGAACACCAGCAGCCAGTCGCCCTGGGGCAGTTGGGCGCCGCGCAGCAGCAGGGTGATGGGCAGGGCGGCGGCGCGCAGGCGCAGCTCCAGCGTGGCCTGCCAGAAGTCTTCGTCGTCGTCGGCCAGGCCGGCAAAGCGCGGCCAGAGCTGCTCGTCCAGGGCCTGCAGATCCTCGGGCAGGGCTTCGTGCTCGGGCAGCTCGTGCTCCAGGATGGCGGCGGCGCCCGGGTTGGCGCGCAGCACGCGGTGCTGGCGGTCGAACACGATAACGCCGGCGGTCAGGTTGTCCAGGATGGTCTGCAGCTCGCCGCGCGCGGCATCCAGCGCGCGCACGCTGCGCTCGGCCTCGGCCCGGGCGGCGCCGAGCTGGTCGGTCATGTCGGCGAAGGCGCGCGTCAGGCCGCCCAGTTCGTCACGCGAACCGAGCACCGGCTTGCGGCCCAGATCGCCGGCGGCCACCTGGCGCATGCCGTCGGCCAGCAGCAGCAGGGGCTTGGCAAGGTGGTTGCCCAGCTGGATGGCCAGCAGCATGGCCACGAACACCGCCAGCACCAGCACCAGAGTCAGGGTGCCCAGGTACATCTTGCGCAGGCCCTCACGCTCCAGGCCGCGGCGCTGGTACTCCACATTCGCCTCCTGCACCGCCAGGGCGTTGCGGATCACCGCCTTGGGCGGGCGACGCTCGACCAGCAGGTAGCGGTCGGCGTCCACCAGGCTGAGCGTGGCCGGCATGCGCACCAGCACGCGGATCAGGGCCTCGCCGCGCAGCGCGGCGGCCTCGTCGTCCAGGCCTTCCAGGCGCGCCACCAGGCCGCGCTCGGTGGCCTGACGCAGCAGGCTGGCGGGCAGGCGCTCGCGCGCCAGCGAGGCCTCGGGCGGCGTGGCCTCGTCCACCACTTCGCCGCGCGCGTTCAGCAGGGCCACGCGCTGGGCGTCCCATTGCTCGCGCAGGCGCGCCAGCGCCAACGTGGCGGCCGCGCCGCCGGGCTCAGCCAGGCGGCGCGCGCCCTGGCGGGCGAGCTGGCTCAGGTCCTGCACCTGGGCGTCCAACGTGGCGCGGCCCAGGTCGAGGCCGGCTTCCAGCGCGCTGGCCAGGCGCACGTCGAACAGGCTTTCGATGGAGCGGTTCACGAAGGAATAGGACACCGCATAGATCAGCGCCCCCGGCCCGACCGCCACGGCGGCGAACACCAGGGCCAGGCGGCCAAGCAGGTGGCCGCCGAAGCGGCCACGCCGCACCCGCCAGACCAGGCGCAGCGCCGCGCCCAGGGCCACCAAGCCGAGCAGGGCGCCAACGCCCAGGTTCAGCCAGTACAGCCAGGCCTGGTGCCGCTCGATGAAACCGCTGGGCGTGGTGGCACCGATGGAGAGCAGGTAGGCCAGCACGCCGCTGGCGGCCGCCACGGTCAGCAGGCTCAGCGTCCAGGCCCAGCGCCCGAGCCGGCTGGAACCCTGCACCTCCGTCATGAGGCCAGACCCAGCTCCGCCGGGTGCACCGGGCGCTCGCTGCGCACGCCCCATTCCGCCTCGCTGCCCAGGCCGATCTGCAAGGGCGCAGGCAGCTGGCGGGTGTCCAGCCGCAGGCTGAAGCTCAGCAGGTAGCTGGCGCCGGGGTCAGGTTCCTCGCGCAGCTCGATCGCCCAGGCGCTGGCGCGGCGCAGGGCGGTCAGGGCCTCGCTGAGGGTTTCGTAGCTCTGGTGCAGGCCGCCGGTGGAGAGCCGGTACTGGCGCGTGAGCGCCTGGTAGCTCAGGCGCCACTGGCGCTCGGCGCGGGCCAGCGTGGCGTCGCGCCAGTACCAGCGCTTGCGCGCCACGCGGGCCTCGGCCACGAAGTACAGCGGCACGCCCTTGTGCAGGGCGTCCTCGGCGGCGCGCGGCAGTTCCAGGCGCACGCTGTACGCCAGGCGCAGGCCGTCTTCGGCGCGGCTGAGCTGCAGCTGATCCAGGCTGGCGCTCGCCTGCGCCCAGGCCAGGGCGGGCAGGAGCAGCATCAGGACAACGGTAACCAGGGCGCGCAGGGGCACGTCGGCGGGGCGGAAGCGGGGGAGTCAGCTGCGCAGGAGCAGGGCGTAGAAAAAGCCGTCACTGGGGACGGCCCAGGCATTGTCCGGCAGGCCCAGCAGGTGGCCGGTGCGGCCGGGCAGATCCAAGCGCCGCGCCTGCGGCTGGCGTTGCAAAAAGGCCGCTATCTGGTGTTCACCCTCGGTCTTGAACAGCGAACAGGTGGCGTAGAGCAGGCGGCCACCGGGTTTGAGCAGGGGCCAGAGCGCGTCCAGCAGCTGGCCTTGCGTCTGGGCCAGGGCTGCGACGTCGCTCTCGCGGCGCAGCCAGCGCACATCGGGGTGGCGGCGGTTGATGCCGGAGGCCGAGCAGGGGGCGTCGAGCAGGATGGCGTCGAAGGGCTGGCCGTCCCACCACTTCGGCACCTGGCGCGCATCGGCGGCCTGGGTGCGGGCCTGCAGGCCCAGGCGCTTGAGGGTGGCGTCGACCTTGCGCAGGCGCTGCGCGTCGGCGTCCAGGGCCAGCAGGTCCAGTTCCGCCAGTTCCAGCAGATGGGCGGTCTTGCCGCCGGGCGCCGCGCAGGCGTCCAGCACGCGCGCGCCGGCAGGCAGGGGCGGCAGGCTGCCGGCGCCATCCAACAGCAGGGGGGCGGCCAGCTGGGCGGCACCGTCCTGCACCGAGGCGGCGCCCTCGGCAAAGCCGGGAAGGCGCTGCACCGGGCAGGGCGGTTCGACCACCAGGCCATCGGGGGTCAGCGCACTCAGGGGGCGGGACTGCAGGCCGGCGTCCGTCAGGCGCTGCGCATAGGCGGCGGCATCGCCCTGGCGGCGGTTGACGCGCAGCGCCAGCGGCGGCGGCTGCTGGGCGGCCTGCAGCAGGGCCTGCCAGTGCTCGGGCCAGTCGCGCTTCAAGGTGGCAATCCACCATTGCGGATGCTCGTGCTGCACCTCGGGCTGGCTGGCCACGCGATCGAGCAGCGCGCCCTGCTCGCGCTGGAAGCGCCGCAGCACGGCATTGACCAGCGCCGCCTGGCCCGGCACGGCGCGCTTGCAGGCCTGCACGGCCTGGTTCACCAGGGTGTGCGCGGGGTAGGCCTCGGCGCCGGGCAGCAGTTGGGTGAGCGCCGCGCGCAGCAGGCCTTCCACCACCGGCTGGGGCGGGCGCGGCAGCATGTGGCGCACCAGCGCCCCCACGCGGGCGTGAGCGCGCACGGCGGCAAAGGCCAGGGCCTGGGTGCCGGCACGCAGGGGGTCGGGGCAGGCGTCCAGCGCCTCGGTCAGGCTGCGCCCGGCCTTCAGCGCGGCCAGGGCGCGGGCGGTTTCGAGCAGGAGCTGGTGCAGGGGCGCGGCTTGCATCGCGCCAGTGTAGGGAGGGGCCTATTCGGCATTGCCGCCCAGGCGCTCCATCTTGGCCACCCAATCGGCCACGCCGGCCTCGCCAAGCTGCTCCACGCCACCGATCAGGGTCTCGCGCACCGGGGCGATGCCCACGAAGCCGAGGATGTTGCGCTCCAGGGACTTGACGCTGTGGGCGCGGAACACGAAGCGGTACACCAGAGCCGGCATGCCCATGGTGACGACGATGCGCGCCGAGCGCCCGCCCAGGGCCTTGGCCGTGAGCGGGTTGGCCACGTTCTTGTGGAAGGCGATGCCGGGCCGCGCCAGCTGTTCCAGAAAGCCCTTCAGCAGGGCCGGCATGTCGCCCAGCCAGAGCGGGAACATCAGCACCAGGTGGTTGCACCAGAGCAGGGTGTCGCGCGCACCCTCCAGGCCGGGCGGCAGCGCGCCGTCCTTCCAGTCCTCGGCGCGACGCAGCAGGGGGAAGTCGAGCGCGCTGACGTCGATGGTGCGCAGCTCATGGCCGGCGGCCGCGGCCCCGGCGGCGTAGGCGGCGGCCAGGCGGTGGCAGAGGTGGTGCTGCGTCCCATCAGGGTGGCCCTGCACCAGGGCAATGCGGCGGGTGTCCATAAAGCCCATGCTGCGTCGCCGGGTGCCTGGGCGCCTTGCGCACCGTCAAGCCGGCGCGCCGCCACAATGGTCGGCATGAATACCTCCACCCAGCCGCCGGCCGCACCCGACGCCGACGCCCCGGCCAGCGAACGCATCCGCTACCGGCTGGTGTCTGCCGGCTGCCGCCACCACGCCAACGACAACATCGCCGACTTCATCCAGCCCGGCGAGCTCGACGAGCTGCAGGCCGAGGTGCAGGCCAAGCTGCAGGAGGTGCTGAAGGCGCTGGTGATCGACACCGAGAGCGACCACAACACCCAGGACACCGCCAAGCGCGTGGCCAAGATGTTCGTGCGCGAGGTGTTCGCCGGCCGCTACAAGCACGCCCCGGCCGTCACCGAGTTCCCCAACGTCGAGCGCCTGAACGAGCTGATGATCGTCGGCCCCATCAAGGTGCGCAGCGCCTGCTCGCACCACCTCTGCCCCATCCTGGGCCGGGTGTGGATCGGCCTGCTGCCGAACGAGCACTCCAACCTGATCGGCCTGTCCAAGTACGTGCGCCTGACCGACTGGATCATGAGCCGCCCGCAGATCCAGGAAGAGGCCGTGACCATGCTGGCCAACGAACTGCAGGAACGCGTGCAGCCCGATGGGCTGGGCATCGTGATGGAGGCCGACCACTTCTGCATGCACTGGCGCGGCGTCAAGGACAGCGACTCCAAGATGGTCAACAGCGTGATGCGCGGCGCCTTCCTGAAGGACCCGAACCTGCGCCGCGAGTTCCTCTCGCTGCTTTCGAACAAGGGGTAAGCCATGCTCGTCCGACTGATCTACGCCAGCCGCACCCAGGCCAGCGAGGCCGAGCTGGCCACCATCCTGCGCCAGAGCCGCGCGCACAACGTGCCCCTGGGCGTGACCGGCCTGCTCTGCCACGCCGACGACTGGTTCGTGCAGGTGCTCGAAGGCGGCCGCAGCGCCGTGAACGGGCTTTACAACACCATCGTGCGCGACCCGCGCCACCGCGAGGTGACGCTGCTGGCCTACAGCGAAATCACCGAGCGCCGCTTTGCCGGCTGGAGCATGGGCCAGGTCAACCTGGCACGCCTGAACCCGGCCCTGGTGCTGAAGTACGCGCCGACCACCCGGCTTGATCCCTTCGAGCTGAACGGCAGCACGCTGGAGCGATTGTTCGAGGAGCTCATCGCCACCGGGGCGATCGTCTGCAGCTGATCTCTCAGCGCTGATTGCGCGGGTGAGCGGCCGCCAGGCTTTCGTTGCCGCGCTTGTAGTTGCCCGTCACCCGCGCCAGCAGCTGCTGGGCGGCCTCCTCGTCACAGCCGGCCAGGTCTTCCAGCAGCGCCGCGGCCTTGGGGCCGCGCAGGGTGCTGGCCAGGCGGCCGTGGTGGAAGACCTGCAGGCTGCCGTCCTTGGCCTGGCGCCAGTCAAAGCCGCTGGGATCGTTCATGGGCATCAGAACTTCCCGGCGTCATGAAAGCCGTACAGGCCGGCCAGCACGCGCGTGGGCAGCGGGGCCACGGCCTCGTTGAAGAGATCGACGCGGGTGTTGAAGAGCTGCTTGCCGAACTCGCGCTGCTGGCGCGCCAGCTTCAGGCCGGCGATCAGCTCGTCGCGCTCGGCGTCTTCGTCGTGCACATGGTGCTCGATCAGAGCCTGCACGCGCTGCAGCGCGGCGGCCTGCAGGGCCTGGGTGACGGCGAGCTGAGCCACCGGTTCAGCCGCGTAGGGCCGCGCCTTCACCAGCTGCACGGCGTTCTGCAAATCGTGGCTGTGCGTGCGCAGGGTGTCGAAGGCGGCGGCCTCCTGCGGCAGCCAGATCGGCCCCAACTCGGCCAGGCGCAGGCCCAGGCGGGCCAGCTCGGCCAGCGGCGCTTCCAGCTGCGCCCAGGAAGAGCTGATGGCATTGCGCAGGCGCATCAGGCGGTTGTAGGCGCCGATGCCCCAGAGCAGCAGCACCGCGCCCAGGATCCAGGCGGCAATCTCCATCACACGCCCTGCTGGTAGGCGGCGTGTCCGGCGGCGCGCAGCTCGCAGGCCGGGCAGTGGCCGCAGCCATAACCCCATTCGTGGCGCGGGCCGCGCTCGCCCAGGTAGCAAGTGTGGGTGTGCTCGCGGATCAGCTCGTTCAGCGCCGCACCGCCCAGCTGCTCGCTCAAGGCCCAGGTGTCGGCCTTGGTCAGGAACATCAGCGGGGTCTCGACCGTCATCGGCGTGGCCAGGCCGAGCGAGAGCGCCAGCTGCTGGGCCTTCAAGGTGTTGTCGCGGCAGTCGGGGTAGCCGGAGTAGTCGGTCTCGCACATCCCGCCCACCAGCACCGAAGCACTGCGCCGGTAGGCCACGGTGCCGGCCAGGGTCAGGAAGAGCAGGTTGCGGCCGGGCACGAAGGTGTTGGGCAGGCCGTTGGCCTGCAGCTCGATGGCGCGCTCGCTCGTCAGTGCCGTGTCGCTGAGCTGGCCAAGCAAGGCCAGGTCGAGCAAATGGTCCTCGCCCAGGCGCGGCGCCCATTGCGGGAACTGGCGGGCGATCTCGGCGCGCACGGTCAGGCGGCAATCCAGCTCGATGCGATGGCGCTGGCGGTAGTCGAAGCCGATGGTTTCAACGCGCGCGAAGCGGCTCAGGGCCCAGGCCAGGCAGACGGTGGAATCCTGGCCGCCGGAGAACAGCACCAGGGCGGTGCGGGGGTCGGTGTGCATCGCGCCAGTTTGCCAGCGTGCCAAGATCGCCGCCCATTGGAGGAATGACGATGAAGCCACTCGGTTTGGGCATCCTGGCCCTGATGCTGGCCAGCCACGCGAGCGCCCAGGGGCGCCTGGTGCAGGCCCTGGTCTACCCCGGCGGCGCGGAGCTGACGCGCGTGGCCGCCGTCAAGGCCGGCGCGCAGGAGTTCGTGTGGGATTGCCTGCCCGCCGGCGTGCAGACCGAGACCTTGCGCGCCCAGGGCAGCACCGGCCTGCGCGTGGGCGATCTGCGCGTGGAGAACCTGCCGCGCGAACGCGCCCCCGAATGCAGCGCCAACCCGGGACTGGACGCACGCATCCGCACGCTGGAGGAACAGCGCGCCGCGCTGCTGGCCGACAAGGGCGGACTGGACCTGGTGCTGCACTACCTGCGCGGCGCCGGCCAGGGCGAGGCCAAGGCGCCCGCCGGTCCCCAGGCGGCCATGGCCGAACACCTGCGCCGCCAGGGCAGCGAGGCTTTGAAGCAGCAGGCCGCGCTGCAGCGCAAGGTCGAGGACCTGGACCGCGACCTCAAGCCCCTGCGCGCCCAGCGCGACCAGGAGGCGCAGCGCGTGCCGCATTGGCTGCGCGCCACGGTGCGCCTGAGCGCCGCGCGCGACGGCGAACTCAGCCTGAGCTACCAGACGTCCCAGGCCAGCTGGGCGCCGCGCTACCAGGCCGATCTGCTGGCCGACAGGGGCGAGATCGCCTTCGAACGCCATGCCGAGGTGCGCCAATCCACCGGCGAGGCCTGGCGCGACATCCAGCTGGTGCTGAGCACCCGCCAGCCGCAGCGCCAGGCCGGCCTGCCCGACCCGCAGCCCTGGGTGCTCAGCGTGCTCGAACCGCCCCAAGGCATAGCCATGTCCCGCGCGATGGCCGCGCCGGCCCCAGCGGCCGCCCCGCAGGCGATGGCACTGAGCGGCAGTCGCGCCAAGGAGGACCACTTCGAAGTGGTGGCCGAGCAAACCGACATCGACCTGCAATTCACCCTGCCCGGCCGCGTCAGCCTCGCCGCCGACAACGAATCGCGCAGCTTCACGCTGGAACAGCTGCGCTGGCCGGCGCAATGGCTGGTTCAGGTGCAGCCGCGCCAGAGCGCGCAGGCCTTCGTGCGCGCCAGCTTCGCGCGCCCGCAGGGCTTCTTCCCGCCCGGTCGCCTGTTGCTGCTGCGCGATGGTCGCCCGGTCGGCCAGGACCACTTCGCCCTGAACGACGAAGCCGAGCAGCAACTCTTCTTCGGCCCCGAGGAGCGCCTGCGCGTGCGCGTGGAGCCCGAGCAGCGCGCCGGCAGCGACGCCGGCTTCATCGGCCCGCGCAAGCAGATCACCCTGCAGCGCCGCTATGTGCTGGAAAACCGCGCCGACCGCGGCCTGGCCGTGCAGGTGGTGGAAGCCGCGCCGCACAGCCAGCATGCCGACATCAAGGTGCAAAGCCGCTTCGAACCGCCCACCGCGCTGGCGCGCTGGCGCGAGCTGGACGGCGTGCATCTGTGGCGCCTGACCCTGGGCCCGGGCCAGAGCCAGGTGCTGAAGGCCGAGCACCAGCTCAGCGCGCCGCGCGAGATGCCGGTAGCGGGGTGGCCCTGAGCCGCGGGCAACAGCGCGTCGACAGGGCCTTTCACCCGTGATGGGCTCCGAGCGTCTTGGCACTGGCAGCTTCAAGATTCACGGAGCACCGAAGCGCGTCCGAACAGAAGCCTCGTGGACTCAACCGACCCGCCTCAATCGCGCTCCAATCGTCAAGCGGCTCAGCCATCGCAAGCGCCTGGACCACACATCAACCCGGCTCATTGAGGGTCGTTCAATGAACTTGTAGCTGGCAAAGGCCATCATGATCAGCATGGGAGCCATTGCGGCAATAACTGCCCAATAGGCCAAAGCGGAAAGCCCAGCCGCAGCGCCCCGACCAAGCACCCATTGCATTACAAAATACAGAAAAATCCCATGCAACAGATAAATACCATAAGCCATATCACCAAGAAATCTTGATATCGGATGAGAAAGTAGTCCGTATAGATTGGTGCCAGCAGCAATATGCACGAAGGCGATGGTAAGCAGGCCAGTCACTGCCAGGTTGTGCGAACCAGACCACATTGCAAGCACTCCCGAGTACAGCAGCAGGCACCCTAAGGATGCACCGGGCGTTTTGGCCCATTTGCGGAAATTCGCGTTCCTTACCGCATAGGCCGCGACGATGCCGCCCAGGAAGGGTGCCAGATGAATCAGCCGCTTTTCATAAGTGAAGAAGACGATCAGCAGGGCCAAGCTGACACCGAGCGCCAGCCAAGTCGTGCGCGCTCCTGCAAATATGGCAAGTAGTGGCAGCGAAAAGTAGAAAAACCATTCGAACGGCAGGGACCAGACAACACCGGCCGTAATCACAAAGGTCTGCGAGAGTCCATTGAGATCGCGGGTCGAAAAGAATGTGAAGAGCAGCCAATGCAACATGTCCTTGGCCAAGGCCATTGCACCGACCCGAAGCTCGAAATCCGTCGCAGCGAATACCGCCAGCGTCATCAGGGCCAAAACAACAAGATACAGAGGCACTATTCTCAGAACGCGCGAAACATACATGCGCAACCAGTCAACAGCCTTCCCCCGACTGGCCAGCAGTTTTCCGTAAAACAGGAAACTGGTGATCATGAAAAACATATTGACCGCAGCCTCGCCCATATGGGTAAAAAGAGGAGAGGGCGGCGCTCGCCATGCCCCAGTGCGCACATAAAAATACCAAATGCTTGCGTGGTGAATAAAAACAAGCAGGGCCAAAAATCCCCGGAGCCCGTCAATGGTTTCGAACCGACTCGAATCGGGCACGCCGCCAGAGGCGCGCATGAGGAACGCGGCAGTAAGCCAAGCGATCACCAGTATCGCGAGCGCTGGAATGGGACTAAGCGGATCCATCGAAAGCTGGACTTCATTGATTCAGAGTACGGCACCATGCCACAGCCGCCGGAGAGGCTCGAATGGGTCTGCAGGTGGATCCATCTCGCCAACGAAGCGAAGCTCAGTCGCACCACGATAGACCGGCGCGCTGGTCCAACCCGTCAGGGTTCGTCGTCCCAGTAATCCAGCGAATCCGCCCGCCGCTGCATGAAGCTCGTGCCCGGCGGGCCCGGAAAGGCGCCGACCTTGCCCGAATCCGGGTACTCGCAGACCTCGGGCCGCTGCATGGTGCTGACCGACAGGTACTTCAGGTCGCGCGTGCCGGTGTTGATCAGGTGATGCGGGTACTCGGGCCCGGCGGGGATGAAGATCACGTCGCCGGGCTTCACGGGCAGCATCTCCTCGGCCACGCGCAGCGTGCCCTCGCCTTCCAGGATGACGAACAGCTCCTCCTGCGCCCAATGGAAGTGGTAGGGGCAGCTGCGCTTGCCGGGCGGCACGATGTCGTAGGCGCAGCCCAGCTGCTGCGCGGCCGTGCCCTCGCTCACGCCGCCGCTGCGGCTGCGGTACAGCGGCAGGCGCTCCAGCGCTTCCAGCGGCAGCTCGTGCAGGTTGCGGATCAGCTTCTCTCTCAGGCTCATCGGGTGGCTCCCTGACAATTCCCGGGCAATGTCCCAGTCCCGCGATCTTCAAGAGGCGCAAGCCGTCCTGCAACAAGTCTTTGGTTATCCGAGCTTCCGGGGCCTGCAGGCCGAGGTGGTGGCCGAGGCCGTGGCGGGGCGCGATGCCCTGGTGCTGATGCCCACCGGCGCGGGCAAATCGCTCTGCTACCAGGTGCCGGCCATCGTGCGCCAGCGTCAGGGCAAGGGCGTGACCCTGGTGGTCAGCCCGCTGATCGCGCTGATGCACGACCAGGTGGGGGCGCTGGAAGAGGTGGGCGTGCAGGCCGCCTTCCTGAACAGCAGCCAGGACTTCGAGGCCACCAAGCGCATCGAACGCGCCCTTCTGGCCGGCGAGCTGACCCTGCTCTACGCCGCGCCCGAGCGGGTCACCAACGCACGCTTCCAGGCCCTGCTGGATTCCTTGCACGAGCGCGGACTGCTGAGCCTCTTTGCCATCGACGAGGCGCATTGCGTCAGCCAGTGGGGGCACGATTTCCGCGAGGACTATCTGCAGCTCAACCTGCTGCACGAGCGCTACCCCGAGGTGCCGCGCTTGGCGCTCACCGCCACCGCCGACAGCCACACCCGCGCCGACATGGTGGAGCGCCTGCAGCTGCAGGACGCGCAGGTCTTCATCAGCAGCTTCGACCGCCCCAACATCCGCTACCGCGTGGTCGAGAAGAAAGACCCGCGCGCGCAGTTCCTGCGCTTCCTCTACGACGAGCACCGCGGCGATGCCGGCATCGTCTACTGCGGCAGCCGCAAGAAGGTGGATGAAACCGCCGAGTGGCTGGAGCAGCAGGGCATCAAGGCCCTGCCGTACCACGCCGGGCTGGACCAGGCCAAGCGCGCCAAGCACCAGGACCGCTTCTTGCGCGAGGACGGCGTGGTGATGGTGGCCACCATCGCCTTCGGCATGGGCATCGACAAGCCCGATGTGCGCTTCGTCGCCCATCTGGACCTGCCCAAGAACATCGAGGGCTATTACCAGGAGACCGGCCGTGCCGGCCGCGACGGCGAGCCCGCCAACGCCTGGATGGCCTATGGCCTGGCCGATGTGGTGCAGCAGCGCCGCATGATCGACGAGAGCCCGGCGCACGAGGACTTCAAGCGCATCCAGCGCAGCAAGCTCGACGCCCTGCTGGCCCTGGCGGAAAGCACCGACTGCCGGCGCCAGCGCCTGCTGGCCTATTTCGATGAAGACAGCCAACCCTGCGGCAATTGCGACAACTGCCTGCAGCCCCCCGCCGTGTGGGACGCCACCGAGCCCGCGCGCATGGCATTGAGCTGCATCTACCGCTTCCAGAAGGAGCGCAACCAGCGCTTCGGCGCCGGGCATCTGATCGACGTGCTGCGCGGCAAGGAAACCGACAAGACGCGCCAGCACCGCCACCAGGAACTCAGCACCTGGGGCATCGGCCGCATGGTCACCGAAACCCAGTGGCGCGCCGTGCTGCGCCAGTTGATTGCGCTGGGTGCCGTGGAGGTCGAGGGCGAGTACCAGACCCTGTGCCTGGGCGAAGCCGCCAAGCCCGTGCTGCGCGGCGAGCAGGCGGTGAAGCTGCGCGAGGGCACGGGCGAAGGCAAGGTGCGCGCCAGCAAGAAGCCCGGGGGCAGCACGGCGGCCGCCGAACCCCTGAACCTGGACGCCGAGGCCAAGGTCCGCCTGGAAGCGCTGCGTGCCTGGCGCACCGAGGTGGCCCGCGAGCACGACCTGCCGGCCTACCTGATCTTCCCCAACAGCACCTTGAACGAACTGGCGGTGAAGGCACCGCGCACGCTCGATGAGGTGGCGGGGGTCAGCGGCGTCGGGGCGAAGAAGCTCGAGGCCTATGGGCGGGAGATCTTGCGGGTGCTGGAAGCGGTGAACCCGTAGGACAAGACGGCAGCGCTAGGCCCGCAGGCGCCGCTTCAAGCGCTTCAACACCCAGCCCAGCACCGGCACGCGCTCCCACAGCTCCTCGGCGGCGTCCCAGTAATCGCGGTGGTAGATCACCCGCCCATCCGGCGCGAAGCGCAGGTGGCTGCTGCCGTGGATGCGCCACTCGTCCGCCTGGCCGGGGCGGCGGAACAGGAAGTCCCAGGTCAGAAAAGCCTGCTCGCCCTGCGCAAAGGCGTCGCGCACCACGAAGCGGGGCTGCTCCAGGGTCTCGAACATATGGGCAAAGATGCGCTGCACCGCCGCCAGGCCACGCACCTCGTTGAAGGGGTCGCGGAAGTAGGCGTGTTCGCCGTACAGCTCGCCCAGGCGTGCCAGGTCATTCGGCTGCAGGGCCTCGAAGAACTGCCGCACGGCGGCCAGGCGCGGGTCGGTGCTCACAGCTGCGTGCCCTTGCGCACCAGCCAGAAGTAGGGTCGCGCCGGCAGGTGGCGCAGGAACTTGACGAAGCGGGTGAAGCGCTTGGGGAAATGGATCTCGAAGTCGCCGTCCTGCCAGCCCTCCAGGATGGCGGCCGCCGCCTGCTCGGGGGTCTGCAGCGCGGGCATCTTGAAGTCGTTCTGCGCCGTCATCGGCGTGGCCACGAAGCCGGGGTTGACGACGGAGACGCCCAAGCCCTTGGGCGCCAGGTCCAGGTACAGCGTTTCGGCCAGGTGGATGAGCGCGGCCTTGGCTGGCCCGTAGCCCAGGGCCTTGGGCAGGCCGCGGTAGCCGGCCACGCTGCTCACCAGGCTCAGGTGCCCGCCCTGGCCGGCCTGGCCTTGCGCCAGCAACTGCGGCAGCAGCGCGTCCAGCAGGTTCAGCGCGCCCTGGTAGTTCGTCTGCCACTGCGCGGTGGCGCTGGCCAGGTCGAAGTGGTCGGCGCGCAGCGGGGTGTAGGTGCCGGCGCAGTAGACCGCCAGGTCCACGCGGCCAGTCTTGGCCACCAGGGTGCGCAGCGCGCTCTTCAGGGCCGCGGGGTCGAGCACGTCGGCCGGCAGGGCCAGGCTGCCGGGGTGGGCGTCGGCATAGGCCTGCAGCTTGTCGGCACCGCGCGCACTCACGGCCACGGTGGCGCCGGCGGCGTGCAGCGCTTCGGCCAAGGCGGCGCCGATGCCGGTGCTGGCACCGATCAGCCAGACCACCTGACCTTGCCAACTTTTGAACTTGGGATTGAGGCTCATCGACTGAAGCTGAGGGTGACCTCACCGAGATCAATACCGAATTTGCGCATGCGCGCCTTGTTGATCATCACCCGTTCGTCGATGAGCCACATCCAGTCGTCGAACTGCACTTCGTAGACCTTGCCGTCCACCGGCAGCTTCAGGGTGTAGCCCCAGCGCAGCGCGTTGCCGGCGGCCTGACCCTGGGCCTCGCCCACCACGTCGTCGGCGCGGCCGCTGTAGCGGCCATTGCCGTGGTGGGTCAGGCGCCAGACGCGGCGCTCCTTGCGGCCGTCGCTGTACTCAAAGTCTTCTTCCAGCACGCCCTGCTCGCCCTGCCAGCGGCCCACCATGCGCACCACAAAGCGCGCCTTGACGTGGCCGTTGCGGTCGGTGAACACGCCGTGGCCGACGAGCGGGCCGTTGAAGTACTGGCGCAGGTCCAGCGGGGGGCGTTCCTGGGCGTAGTCCTGCACGTCCGGGCCGGCGCAAGCGCTCAGCAGCAGGGGGGCCGGCAAGGCGGCCAGCAGAAAACGTCGTTTCATAAGGAGTCCTTGTCGCGCCCGAAGCAGCGCCACAGCAGGCCCAGCGCCAGGGCCTTGAGCAGGCAGGGCAGCAGGGCATAGCACAGGGTGAGGGCCTGCAGCGACGCGGCGTCGCGCGCGCCCTCGCGGTAGCCCAGGCCTTGCAGCAGGGGCAGGGCCAGGCCGGCGGCCAGGGCCAGGTTGAGCTTGGTGGTGGCCGTCCACCAGCCGAAAAAGCTGCCTTCGGCGTGGCCGGCCAGGCCGCTGCGCTGCACCACACGGGTCAGCATGGCGCCGGGGATGGCCAGGTCCGCACCCGCGGCCGCGCCCGTCACGGCGCAGACGAGCAGGAACAGCCCGCGGTCTCCCGCCTCCAGGCCCAGCACGCCGATGAAGCCGGCGATGGCGAGTGCCATGCCCAGCGCCCAGCTGCGCGCCTGGCCAAGCCGTGCCACCGCACGCAGCCACAGCGGCAGCGCCAGCGCGGCCGCGGCGAAATAGACGAGCAGGTAGGCGGCCTCCCACTCGGGTGCTTGCAGGCGGTCGCGCACGAAGAACAGCAGCAGCGTGGCAGGGATGGCGGCGGCGATGCCGTTGAGCGCGTACACACCCAGCAGGCGGCGGAAGGCGGGGTAGCGCCAAGCCAGGCCGAAGGGCTTGGGCGCGGGCGCCTGCTCGGGCCCGGGCAGGGCCACGCGGCGCAGCGCGAGCAGGCTGAGCAGCAGGCCGATCAGCAGCAGCGCGGTGGTCCAGCCCCAGCCGGCCTGGCTCATCAGCACGCTGGCGGCCAGCACGCCGATCAGGCCCAGGCCCTCGCGCCAGGCCACCAGGCGGGTTTGCTGCACGGCCGCGCCCCCTAAGCGCGCGCCCCAGGCCTGGTGCGTCACCGCCAGCACGCTGTAGGCCAGGTAGCCCAGCACCAGCAGGGCGCCGGCCCAGGCCAGCAGAGCGGTGCCGCCTTGCGGAACCGGGAAGAACAGGCCGGCAAAGCACAGCGCCATCAGCGCGGCGGCGCCACCCATCACCGCCACCCAGCGCCCGGGGCGCAGCCAGCGGTCGGCCTGGCGGCCGATCCAGGGATCGGCCACGGCATCGATGCAGCGCGCGCCCAGCAGCAACGCGCCCAGCTGGGCCAGCGGCAGGCCGTACTCGCGGGCGTAATGCGCGGGCAGGCTCACGTACAGCGGCAGGGCCACGAAGGCCAGCGGCAGGCCGAGCAGGCCGTACTGCCAGGGCGCCGCGCTCACAGACCCAGCAGGCGCTTGCGCAGGCCCGGCTCCGAAGTGGCGGGGTGCAGCCAGATGCCGAAGAAGCGCGCCGCGGCCTCGCGGTCCAGCTGACCGGGCCGGGGCTGCCCGTTGTGCCAGAAGCGGGCGCCCTGCTGCGGTTCGTGCACGCCGCGCAGGCGGTCACCCTCGCGCACGTCCGGGAAGGCGGCCTTCAGCGCGGCGAGCCAGCGCTCGGCCTGCTCGGGCGCCAGCTCGCCTTGGCGGCGCATCTCATCGAGCGAGCGCTCGGCGATGCGCACGCCCTTGAGTTCGCGGGCGTAAACCAACTCCAGCGCAAAGGCCTGCTCGGTCCAGCGCTCGGGGTGCAGGGGCTGCGGGGCCAGCAGCTTGGCGTCGTACACATGCAGGCCCAGGTAGCGAAAGCGCCCCTGGCTGCGCAGCGGCCAGTCCTCATGCGCGCGCAGCGCCGGGCTGACGAGCAGGGTGGCCCCCGCCAGCAGCGCCTTACGCCTTGACCAGGGTGAACTGCACGACATCGGTGTTGCCCGTGGCGAAGGCCGCCTCGCAATAGGCCAGGTAGAACTCCCACAGGCGCTGGAAGCGGGTGTCGAAGCCCTGCGCCTGCACCTCGGCGGCGCGGGCCATGAAATCGGCACGCCAGCGCTTCAGCGTCTCGGCGTAGTCCGAGCCGAAGGCGAAGGTCTTCTCGATGCGCAGGCCCGCGGCCTCGGCCTGCTCGCGGAACACGCGCGGGCAGGGCAGCATGCCGCCGGGGAAGATGTACTGCTGGATGAAGTCGGTGTTGCGGCGGTAGCGCTCGAACAGCTCGTCGCGGATGACGATGCTCTGCACGCAGGCGCGGCCACCGGTCTTGAGCATGCGCGCCAGGGTCTGGAAGTAGGTCGGCCAGTAGGCCTCGCCCACCGCCTCGATCATCTCGATGGAGACGATGCCGTCGTACGGGCCATCGTTGAGGTCGCGGTAGTCCTGCAGGCGCAGGTCGGCCTTCAATCCGGCGCGCGCCAGGCGCTCCCGTGCATAGGCCAGCTGCTCATCGGAGAGCGTGATGCCGGTGACCTGCAGGCCGTAGTCGCGCGTGGCACGCTCGGCGATCGCCCCCCAGCCGCAGCCGATCTCCAGCAGGCGCTGGCCCGGCTTGAGGATGAGTTCCTCGAGCGCGCGGTCCATCTTGGCGTGCTGCGCGTCTTGCAGGCTTTGCGCGCGGCCGCCTTCGAACCAGGCGCTGCTGTAGTTCATGCTCGGGTCCAGCCAGAGCTTGTAGAACGCATTGCCCAGGTCGTAGTGCGCCACGATGTTGCGGCGGCTGCCGGCCTTGTTGTTGCGGTTCAGCCAGTGCTTGATGCGGTAGGCCAGCGCGCCCCACCAGCGGCCGTAGATGGCGGATTCCAGGCTGTTGCGGTTGCGCAGGAAGAGCGTGAGCAGGGCCGCCAGGTCGGGGCTGCTCCAGTGGCCTTCGATGTAGCTCTCGGCAACGCCGATGTCGCCGCGCTGCAGCGTGGCCTGGGCCATGGCCCAGTCGTGGATGCCCATGGCAGCGCGCGGGTGCAAGGGCTGGCCGGCGTGCAGGGTGCTGCCGTCGGGCAGCTGCAGGTCCAGGCTGCCGTGCTGCAGGTGCTGCAGCAGCTTGAAGACGGTGCGCACCGCCGCCGGGGCGTCGGCGGGCGGGGTCAGGGGTTTGACGAGCGTGGTGTCCATCAGCGGCTCAGTGCTTGAGGAGGGGGAAGGGGTTTGCTGAACCAGGGCACGCCCTTGAGCCACAGGCGCAGCGCGTGCCAGTGGATGCGGGCCACCAGCATCAGGCTGTGCAGGGGCTGTGCCAGGGCGGCGCGACGCAGGGCCGGGGGGGTCAGCGGCTCCAGCTGGCCGGCGATGCTGGTTTGCAGCAGCGCACGGCCCTGGTCGTCGTCGAGATCGATGCGGGCGATGCAGCGGGCATCTGCCCCCACGCGGCGGTGGAAGCGGAAGCGGTAGCGCCCCTGCACCTCGGCGAAGGGCGAGACATGGAAGACCTTGCGCGCCTGCGCCTCGGCACCACGCGCCAGGCCTTCGCCTTTCAGCAGGTACACGTGGCGCTCGCCAAAGGTGTTGTGCACCTCGGCCAGCACGGCGCGCAAGGACCCGTCGCGGCGCTCGCAGAACCAGAAGCTCACCGGCTTGAAGGCGTGACCGGCCACGCGAGGGAAACATTGCAGCCAGATCTCGCCGTCCACGCCCTCCACACCTTCGCGCGCCAGCAGGGCCTCGCACCAGGCCAGGGCGTCGGGGCCACTCTCGCCGTGGTCGGCGTCGTGGAAGCTGACCCAGGCGGCGCGGTTGCGCGCCAACGCCTGATCCGGCTGCAGGCGCAGCGAGCGCATGGGCAGCAGCAGAAAGAAGCTCGGCACCTCAAAGGCATGGGCGCGCGGCCACAGGCGGCGGTGGCGCACCGGGCCGCGGCCGAGCAGGGGGCGCTTCAGCTCCACACCCGCTCCATGGCCTGTTCCAACGCCTTGGCCGCCTGCAGACCGGACCACAGCCCATCCTCATGGAAGCCGTAGCGCGCCCAGGCGCCGGCAAACCACACATTCCCCTGGCCCTGCAGCTCGGGCAGGCGCTCCTGCGCGCGCACCGCGCCTTCGTCGAACACCGGGTGGGCGTAGTGGAACTCGCGGCTCTCTCCCTTCGGCTCGCGCAGCGGGTTCAGGCTCACCACCACCGGCTCGGCCCAAGGCAGGGGCTGCAGCTTGTTGATCAGGTAGTGCAGGCACACCGGGCGCTCGCCCGGGCCGGACTCAAAGTTCCACGCCGCCCAGGCGCGGCGGCGCTGCGGCAGCAGGCCGGCGTCGCCATGCAGCACGGCGCGGTTGTCCTGGTAGCGGATGGCGCCCAGCACCGAGCGCTCGGCGGGGCGCGCCTGCTCGCCCAGCAGGGCCAGGGCCTGGTCGCTGTGGCAGGCCAGAATGACAGCGTCGAAGCGCTGCTCACCCGAGGGGCCGCGCAGCCACACGCCTTCAGGGGCGCGGCGCAGCGCCAGCACGGGCTCGGCGGCGCGCACATCGGGCAAGGCCTTCTGGATGCGCTGCACGTACTCGCGCGAACCGCCGCGCACGGTGAACCATTGCGGGCGGTTGGCCACCTGCAGCAGGCCATGGTTGTGGCAGAAGCGGATCAGCGTGCCGATCGGGAAGGCGAGCATCTGCTGCACCGGGCAGGACCAGATGCAGGCCACCATCGGCAGCAGGTAAAGCGCGCGGAAGGCCTCGCCAAAGCCGCGGCGGTCCAGGAAGGCGCCGATGGGCTCGGCGAGCTCGCGGTCGTCGCCGCGCGCGGCCAGGGCCGTGCATTCGCGGTTGAAGCGCAGCAGCTCAGTCAGCATGCCCCAGAAGCGCGGGCGCAGCAGGTTGCGGCGCTGGGCGAACACGCTGTTGAGTTCGGAGCCGCACCACTCCAGGCCTTGCGCCTGGACGGAGAAGCTCATGTCGCTGTGCGCCACCGGCACGGCGAGTTGGCGGAACAGCTCCTGCAGCAGCGGGTAGGTGCGTTCGTTGAAGACCAGGAAACCGGTGTCCACGCCATGGCGCCGGCCGGCCTGCTCCCAGTCCACCGTGTGGGCATGGCCGCCGAGGCGGTTTTCGGTTTCGAACAGGGTCAGCTCAAACCGATGGCGCAGCGCCCAGGCCGCGCCCAGGCCGCTGATGCCGCCCCCCACCACGGCCACGCGCTGGCGCGGCCGGCCGGGTTCGGAGGCACCCGGCTGGCCCGGCGCACCGGGCGCGCGGCCACGCAGCCAGGGCAGCAGCTCGCTGGCGTGATCGGTGGGGCCCGGCGCGGGCGCAGGAGAAAGTGCCTGCCGACGAGCCGCCGCCCAATGGGGGAGTCCCAGGGAGGAGGAGGTAGGCGACGACCGCGTCATGGCGTCGGCAGGCAAAACTGGATTCATGGCTGGGCCTTGAGCAGGCGCTCGATCTCGGCCACCAGCTTGGGGCTGTCGGGGCTGGTCAGCGAGGTGAAGGCAGCGGCCGGCTTGCCGTCACGCCCCACCAGGTATTTGTGGAAGTTCCACTTCGGGTTGCTGTCCGTGGCCTTGGCCAGCGCCACGAAGAGCGGGTTGGCGTTGGGCTGGTCGGGCTTGACGACCGACTTGGCGAACATCGGGAACTTCACGTTGAAGGTGTTCGCGCAGAACTCGGCGATCTCCTTGTTCGTGCCGGGCTCCTGGCTGCCGAAGTCGTTCGAAGGGAAGCCCAGCACCACCAGGCCCTTGCTCTGGTAGCGGCGCTGCAGCGCCTCCAGGCCCTCGTACTGCTTCGTGAAGCCGCAGTAGCTGGCCGTGTTCACCACCAGCAGCACCTTGCCGGCGTACTGGCACAAGTCCTGCGGCGCTTCGTCCTGCAGGCGCGGCTGGCTCTGGTTCAGCAGCGCGGGGCAGTCGGCCCAGGCCGCGGGGCTGGCCAGGGCCAGCAGGGGGGCAAGCAGGAGGGCGAAGCGGATGTTGCGCATTTGTCTTGGTCAAATCTGGTGTCGGCGGGGCAATTGCAGCACAATGTCCAACGCATTGCAACTTTGTCCAAGACAAACATGGATCCCGTCGAGGTCTCTCCGCAGCTGGGCATCGCCGCCGTCGAACGCGACACCGGCCTGTCCAAGGACCTGCTGCGCGTGTGGGAGCGTCGTTACGGCTTCCCCACCCCGCGGCGCGATGCCCAGGGCGAGCGCCTCTACCCGCTGGAGCAGGTGCAGCGCCTGCGACAGATCAAGCGCCTGATCGACGCCGGCCACCGCCCGCACCAGGTCGTCAGCCTGGAAGCCCCCGAGTTGCAGGCCCGCCTGCAGGCCCTGCAGGAACGCCCGGCCACGACCCCGCTCACCGCCGCCGCGCCCGAGGGGGCCGAGCTTGACCGGCTGCTGGCCCCGCTGTTCCAGCACCAGCCGCACGAGTTGCTGGACGCGCTGCAGGCCGAGCTGCTGCGCCTGGGGCTGGAGCGCTTCATCGTCGAGCTGCTGGCCCCGCTGATCGAGCGCGTCGGCCAGCTCTGGGCCGACGGCCGGGTGCAGATCCATGAAGAGCACCTGTTCTCCGAGGTGGTGCAGCAACAGCTGCGCCGTGCGCTGGCCCAGCTGGGCCCGGCCCTGGGCGCGCGCCCGCGCGTGCTGCTTTCCACCCTGCCCGGCGAGGAACATGGCCTGGGCCTGCTGATGGTGCACTGCCTGCTCGCCGCCGCCGGCTGCGAATGCCGCTCGCTGGGCCTGCAGACGCCGCTGCCCGAGCTGGCGCAGGCCTGCGCCCGCCACGAAGCCGACGTGCTGGCGCTGAGCTTTTCCAGCTACGCCAGCCCGGCCCTGGTGGAAGAAGGCCTGCAGACCCTGCACGCCAGCTTGGCCGAACCCTGCGAGCTCTGGGCCGGCGGGCGCGCCGCCGGCCTGCGCCGCCCCTTTGCCCAGCGCCTGCAGCGCCTGCGCGTGCTGGCCGAACTGCCCGAGCTCGGCCGCGCGGTGCAAGCCTGGCGCAACCACGAAGGCCCTGCCACAAAGGCGTAAGGGTCACTCCCTAGAATGCGCCCTCTAATTTGAGGCCCCCCATGCTTTACCCCGAACTCTTCAAGCAGCTCGAAGCCGTGCGCTGGAACATGGAACGCGACATCCCCTGGGACGCGTTCGACCCCGCCAAGCTCAGCGACGAGCAGGCGCAGACCATCAAGATGAACGCCATCACCGAGTGGGCGGCACTGCCGGCCACCGAGATGTTCCTGCGTGACAACCGCGACGACAGCGACTTCTCCGCCTTCATGTCGGTGTGGTTCTTCGAAGAGCAGAAGCATTCCCTGGTGCTGATGGAGTACCTGCGCCGCTTCCGGCCCGATCTGGTGCCCACCGAAGCCGAGTTGCACGAGGTGCGCTTCGAGTTCGACCCCGCCCCGGCGCTCGAAACCCTGATGCTGCATTTCTGCGGCGAGATCCGCCTCAACCACTGGTACCGCCGTGCGGCCGAGTGGCATACCGAGCCGGTCATCAAGGCCATCTACGAAACCCTGGCGCGCGACGAAGCCCGCCACGGCGGCGCCTACCTGCGCTACATGAAGCAGGCCATGGGCCGCTTCGGCGACGAAGCGCGTGCCGCCTTCGCCAAGGTGGGCGTGCTGATGGCCAGCGCGCGCCGCACCGCGCAGGCGCTGCACCCCACCAATCTGCACGTCAACGCCAAGCTGTTCCCGCGCGACACCATCCAGAGCCGCCTGCCCGACCCGGCCTGGCTGGAAGCCTGGCTGGACAAGCAGATCCAGTTCGACGCCGTGTGGGAGAACAAGGTCGTCGAGCGCATCCTGCACAACATGAGCCTGCTGATGGAACGCAGCTTCGCCTCCGTGCAAGAGCTCAACCGCTTCCGCAAGGAAATGATGGGCAAGCTGGGCACGCCCCCCGCGGCCCCGCTGGCCAGCGCCTGAGCTCCGTCGCTCCCAAAGAAAAACGCCCGGCAAGCCGGGCGTTTTTTCATGGCGCCGCGCAGGCTCAAGTCATGTGCTTGCGCTTGTAGATCAGCAGCGCGAAGCAGGCCGCGGTGATGACCGCCCCCGACAGGAACTGCACGCTGGCCAGATTGCCGAGTTGGTTCAGCAGATCCTCGCCGACCAGATGCCAGATTTGGCCCAGGTCCATGTGGTCGGCCTGCATCGCCCCACCGCTGGCGGCTTGTATCTGGCCGGGATTGCCGATGAAAAAGGCCTGGCTGGCGCCTTTGGCATGGCCTTCCAGCCAGGCGCGCACGAGGTAGCGCGTGGCCGGCAGATTGGCCAGCAGCACCCCCGCCAGGGCCACGGCCGCCACGCCCCAGCGCTTCAACCAGGCCGAAGCCACCATCAGCAGCAGCAGCGCGGGCAGCAGCCACAGCAGGAACAGCGGCAGGCCCGCCACCAGGCGCACCAGGCCGGGCAGCAGCAGCTGCACCACCGAGCCCCACTGCACCTCGGCCAGGCCGGCAAAGCCCAGCAGCTTGACCGTGACGCCCGCGGCGATCACCAGCCCCGACACCGCGCCGGCGAACAAGGCGGCCAGCGGCACCAGCAGGCAGTGCGCCAGCAGCGTCGCGCCCAGGTGCTCGCTGTGCGAACCCGGCAGCGACATCCAGAACTCCAGCGAGCGGTCCTGCACGTCGCGGCGCGCCAGGCCCGACACCTGGAAGCTCATGGCCAGCAGCGAGAGCGACAGCACCGCCATCGTGCTGATGCCCCAGACCGCCGCCGTCAGCTTGCTGGCCTTGCCCAGCATCACCGCACTGATCTCGGCATTGACGCCCTCGTTCGGGCCCAGTTGCACGCCGCCGAAGGGCAGCGTCACCAGGGTGATCACCAGCGGCGCAAACATCACCAGCAGCCAGCCCCAGCGGTGCTGCATCCACTCGCGTTGCAGCAGGGTCTTGAAACGCATCGTTGCGACAGACATCGTGTTCTCCTTCAGGCGCGCGGCGCCAGTTCGGGCTTGCGCGTCAGCGCCACAAACAGATCCACCAGGCTGGGCCGGAAGCGCTGGCCCATGCTTTCCAGGTGCGGGGGCGGGGCGCCGTCAAACAGCGCGGCTGGCTTGCCGCCCATCGAGCGGTAGCGCAGCAGCGGGTGCGCGCGCGCCACCTCCTCGGCGGCCTCCGGGTCGTGGCTGAGCGCCACGAAGCGGCTCTCCATCGCCTCCAGGCTCAGGTTCAGCACCAGCTTGCCCTCGTCCATCATCAGCACGTCGGTCAGCAGGGCCTCGATCTCCTCCACCTGGTGGGTGCTGATCAGCACGCTGCGCTCACCGTCGCACCACTCGTCGATCAGCATCTCGTAAAAGCCCTTGCGGCTGATCACGTCCAGGCCCAGCGTGGGCTCGTCCAGGATCATCAGCTTGGCGTCGATGGCGGCGATCAGCGCCAGATGCAGCTGCACCACCATGCCCTTGGAGAGGCTCTTCACCTTGTCGTTCAGCCCCACCGAGGTCCGGCGCAGCAGCTGGCGCGCGCGCTCAGCGCTGAACTTCGGCTGCAGGCCGCTCATCAGCGTGATCAGCTCATGCGCCCGGGCCCAGCGCGGCAGCACCGCCACGTCGGGGATGTAGCTCAGCTCCGTCAGCAGCTGGCTGCGCTCGGCCACCGGGCTGCGGCCCAGCACCGTCAGCTCCCCCTCGGTCGCCTTCAAGCCCACCAGGGCCTTCATCAGCGTGGTTTTGCCGGCGCCGTTGTGGCCCAGCAGGCCCACCACCCGGCCCTTGGGCAGGGTGAAGGACACATCGTCCACCGCCGTCTTGTTGCGCCCGTAGCGCAGGGTCACGCCCTTGGCTTCGATCAGATTGCTCATCATGCGTGCTCCCAGTTCAGATCCTTGGCCGACAGGCCCATGCGGCGCAGGCGCTCCCGCAGCACCGGCCACTCATCGCGCAGAAAGCTGTCGCGCTCGCTCTGCATCAGGCGGTGGCGCGCGCCCTCGGTCACATACATGCCCAGACCCCGGCGCGGCTCCAGAAAGCCCTCGTCCACCAGCGACTGCAGCGCGCGGCTCACGGTCAGCGGGTTGATCAGGTACTGCTGGGCCAGCTGGCGCACCGAAGGCATCGGCTGCCCTTCGGCCGGCTCGCCGTCGAGCAGATGGCCGGCCAGCTGCTGGGCCAGCTGCCGGTAGATCGGCGCCGAGTCGTTCCAGTTGTTGAGCATAGGACGCTCCCGCTAGGGTGTGTTGGTGAGGTAACACACTATGCCGGGGGCCCCCGAACGGGCCCAGGCGGGTGCGACACGCCGGAGCGCCAGAGCGACGAACTGCAGAAATGGCGGATCGGCTGTCGGCCCCTGGATTTCCTGAGTCAGCCCGTCAGCAGACCTGCGCCGCCGACCCTGGCATCAGCGCGGCTCGCGTGCAGGCCACAGCGCCAGGCCGCCGGCCACGCTCCAGGCCTGGCCGAAGCCCAGGCGGCGCAGCGCACGGGCGGCCAGGGCACTGCGGTTGCCGCTGCGGCAGATGAAGTACAGCGGCGTCTGGCGCGGCAGCTCGGCCAGCCAGTCGGGCAGCTCGGCGGCCAGTTCCGACCAGGGCAGCGCGCGCATCGGCACGCCGGCCGGCGCGGGCGCGGTGCCCAAGCGCTGCTCATAGGGTTCGCGCACATCCACCAGCAGGCCGCCGGGTTGGAGCGCGGCCGCAACCAGCTCCACGGGCTCGCTGCCCTGCGCGCAGTCCACGCGGGCGCCGCAGGCCAGGGTCTGGTACTCGGTGGGGCCGAGGTGCTGCTCCAGCTGGGCCTTGGCGCGGGCAAAGCCGGCGTCGTCCAGCTGGCCGCTCAGCACGCCGTCCAGTAGGGGCTGGGCAGCGCGCTCCACCGCCAGGGTGCAGGCCAGGCGGTGTTCGTAGTCGTGCCCGGGCAGCAGCAAGGTGTGCGGGCCCACGGCCTGCAGCAGGGTGCGCAGCGAGGTGCCGTAGGCCGCCGGGGCCGATTGGGCGAAATCGCTGCGGCCCAGGGCGCCGGGCAGCACGGTGTCGCCCACGCAGGCCAGGCGCAGGCCCTGGGGGCCATGCAGCAGGTAGGCGGTGGAATCCTCGGTGTGGCCGGGCAGGGGCAGGCGGGTGAGCCAGCTGGCGCCGAGCTCCAGCGCCTGCAGGCTCTGCGGCCAGCCCAGGGTATCGGCCGGCTGCAACAGCTCGGCCGGCAGGGCCTGGCGCAACTCGGCGGCGGAAGAGGCGTGATCGCCATGGCTGTGGGTGTCCAGCACGGCGAGCAGGCGCGCTTGGTGGGCGCGCAGCCAGGTCAGCAGACGCGGCGTGAGCTCGGGCAGGGGGTCGACGACGACGCAGCGGCGGCTGTCGGGGTCAGCCAGCACGTAGCAGCAGGCGCCGTCCACCACGAAGCGGGTGAGTGCAGGCAGGCGGCCGGGGGTGGCGGCGCCGGGCAGCTCGCCACAGGCCTGCAGCGCCTGGGCGCAGGCGGCCAGGCGGGAGCAGGCGGCGTCGATCAGGGCGGCGTCATCGGCCGCGCCAAAGGACAGGCGCACTGCCGCGGCGGTCTGCCAAGCCGGCAGGCCCATGGCTTGCAGCACATCGCTGGGCTGTGCGCGCGCAGCGCCGCAGGCCGAACCGCCGCTCAGGCGCAGGCCGGCGGCGTCGAACAGATCAAGCAGTTGGCGGGCGCTGAAGCCGGGCACGGAGAAGTTCAGCGTGGTGGGCAGGCTGAGTTCCAACGGGGCGTTGAGCACCAGGCCCGGAAAGGCGGCGCGCAGGGCCTGGGCCAGGCGTTCGCGCCGCGCCTGCAGCTCGGCCGCCGGGGCGAACACGCCGCCCTGCTCCAAGGCGCTCAGCACGGCACCCAGCGCGGCAATGCCGGCCATGTTCTCGGTGCCCGAGCGCAGCGAACCTTCCTGGCCGCCGCCGGCCATCAGCGGCGTGAAGGGCGCACCTTCGCGCACATAGAGCAGGCCCACGCCCTTGGGGGCGTAGAGCTTGTGGCCGGAAAAGGGCGCGTAGTCGATGCCGCGCTCCAGCAGGCGCAGGGGCAGCTTGCCCAGGGCTTGCACCCCGTCCACCAGCCAAAGCGCGCTGCTGCCGGCAAGCGCGGCGGCAATGCCGTCGAGGTCGGAGATGACGCCGGTCTCGTTGTTCGCCGCCATGGTGCAGACCAGGCCGGCCTGGGGCGCGTGGGCGCGCAGCCAGGCGAGGTCATGGCGGCCGTAGGGGCCGACCGGGATGGCGCGGACCTCCAGGCTCAGGCCGAGCAGCGCATTCCAGTGGCGCAGGGCCTCGGGCACGGCCTTGTGCTCGGTGGCGCCGTAGAGCAGCAGGGCGGGGATGGCTTCGCCGGCGGCGCGGCGCTCGCGCAGCGCGTTCAGGGCCGAGAGCACGGCGGTCTGGATGCCTTCGGTGGCGCCGCTGGTGAAGAGCAGCTGGCCGCTCGGCGCCTGCAGCACGCGGCGGGCGGTGGCGCGCACGCCATCCAGCAGGGCGCGCGCCTTCAGGCCGGCGCCATGGATGCTGCTGGGGTTGCCGAACGCCTCGGCCATGACGGCCAGCGCGGCGGCGCGGGCCTGGGGCAGGACGGGGGTGGTGGCGTTGGCGTCGAGGTAGATCTCCATGGGGCCGGAATTCTGTTCGCCGGGGTGGAGAAGCCGAGTGCAAACTCTCGCTTGATTTCCCGTATCAATGGAATTTGATTCCCATCAAGATGCCAAAGACGAAACTGGATTCCATAGACCGCAAGATCCTGGCCCTGCTGCAGGAAAACGCCGAGCTGCCGGTGGCCGAGCTGGCCGAGCAGGTGGGGCTGTCGCAAACGCCCTGCTGGCGGCGCGTGCAGCGCCTGAAGGAGCGCGGCGTGATCCGGCGCAGCGTGATGCTGGTGGACCCGCAGCAGGTGAACGTGGGGGTGACGGTGTTCGTGTCGATTCGCACCAGCACTCACTCCGAGGCCTGGTTCCAGCAGTTCAAAGCCGCGGTGGAGCTGATCCCCGAGGTGGTGGAGTTCTACCGGATGAGCGGCGAGGTGGACTACCTGCTGCGCGTGGTGGTGCCGGACATCGCCGCCTACGACAAGGTCTACAAGCGCCTGATTGCCGGCACGCAGCTGTTCGACGTGAGCTCGAGCTTCGCGATGGAGGAGATCAAGTTCACCACCGCGCTGCCGCTCGCTTATGCGGAGTGATCAGCGCAGTGTGAAGTCGGTCGCCGTCAGCCCCGGACGCAAGGCTTCCAGCAGGGGCAGCAGGGGCTTGAGCTCGCGGTAGCGCGCCGCCGTCTTGGTGGCGTAGGCCAGGAAGCGCGGCAGATCTTGCGCATAGGCGGGCTTGCCGTCGCGGATCTTGAGCCGGCAGAACAGGCCCAGGATCTTCAGATGGCGCTGCAGCGCGCACCACTCGATGGCGCGCCAGCATTCGCCGAAGTCGGCGTCCCAGGGGATGCCAGCCTTGCGCGCCTGCTCCCAGTAGCGCACCGCCCAGTCGAGCTCCTGCTCTTCGTCCCAGCTGATGAAGGCGTCGCGCAGCAGCGAGGCGATGTCGTAGCCGGCCGGGCCCTGCAGGGCGTCCTGGAAGTCCAGCAGGCCGGGCGCGCCGCCGGCTTGCGCGGGCTGCATCAGGTTGCGCGGCATGTAGTCGCGGTACACAAAGCCCTGCGGCTGCGTGGCAAAGGCGCCCACCAGGGCCTGGCAGACCGCGTCCCAGTACTTCTGCTGCTGGGTGGTCCAGGTTTGGCCGAACTCCTGACGCACGCACCATTCGGGGAAGAGCTCCAGCTCGCGGCGGATCAGCGCCTCGTCGTAGGGTGGCAGGCCGCTGTCATCCACCTTCGCCTGCAGCTGCACCAGGGTGGCGATGGCCGCGCGCATCAGGGCGTCGGCGTCCCCGGCCGCCGCGGCCTGGGCCTGCTGCAGCAGCGGCAGGTAGGTGGAGCGCCCCAGGTCCTCCAGCAGTAGGAAGCCCTGCGCCAGGTCTTGCGCATGGCAGGCCGGCGCGTGGCCGCCGGCAGCAAGCAGGCGCTGCTGCACATCCAGAAAGGGCTCCAGCCGGTTGTGGGCGGGCGGGGCGTCCATCACGATGAAGCTGCCCTGCGCACCCTGCACGCGCCAGTAGCGGCGCGCGCTGGCATCGGCCGCGGCGGGCTCCAGGGTGTCGGGGCGCAGGGCCAGGGGCAGGGTGGCCAGCCAGGCGCGGCAATGGGCCTCGCGCTCGGGCGCGAACCAGGAAGAAGAGGACATGGGGAGCAGCGGAGGCACAGTGCCCGGCGGGCGCTGGTGATAATGAATTCTAGAAAGCCCCATCCGAGTCAAAGCGGCACCGCCCGCGTCTGCGCCGTGCCGCGTTCCTCCGCCCTGCCCCCCTCGCTGCTCACCCCCCTGCTGCTGGCCCTGCTGGCCGGCCCGCTGCACGCCCAGACCACAGCGCCCGAGCTGCGCACCATCAAGACCCTCAGCGCCCGCGATGGCAACCGCGGTGCGATGGTGCTGCGCGCCCAGCGCATCGATGCCCTGCTCGGCCAGCGCCTGATGGCGCAGGGCGAGGTGGAGCTGCGCCACGCCGACACCCTGCTGCGCGCGCCCAGCCTGGTTTACGAAGAGGCCAAGGACGAGGTCAGCAGCCCCGGGCCGGTGGAGCTGGAGCACCTGGGCAACCAGGCGCGCGGCCATCACCTGCGCCTGCAGCTGGAGGCCTTCATCGGCGAGCTGCTGGAGCCGCAGTACCGCATCGCCCAGACCGGCGGCAGCGGCAAGGCCAGCCGGCTCGACTTCCTGGGCGACAAGCAGCTGCGCGCCGCCGATGCCAGCTACTCCAGCTGCCCGCGCGAAGAGAACGTCGAACCCGACTGGGAGCTGCAGACCCAGCGCCTGGAACTGAACCTGAAGGACAACGTGGGCGTGGCGCGCGGCGCCGTGCTGCGCTTCCTGGGCGTGCCCATCCTGGCCGCGCCGGGTTTCTCCTTTCCGCTGGGTGATGAACGCAAGTCCGGCTGGCTGCCCCCGCATGTGGGCGCGGACAACCGCAGCGGCATCGAGCTGGCCGTACCCTACTACTTCAACCTCGCGCCGAACTACGACGCCACGCTCACGCCCTTCGCGATGACGCGGCGCGGCTTCGGCGCCGACGGCGAGCTGCGCTGGCTGGGCGAGGACCTGAGCGCCGAGCTCTCCGGCAGCCTGCTGCCGCACGACCGCGCGCTGGGGCAGGAACGCTGGTCGGCCCAGCTGCGCGCGCGCGGCGAGCTGCTGCCCGGGCTGCGCACGCGCGTGGCCATGGAAACCGTCAGCGACGACGACTACTGGAAGGACCTGCGCCGCCGCATCAGCAGCCCGACGCCGCGCCTGCTGGCGCGCGAATGGCTGGCCGAGCGCAGCGGCCACTGGGGCACGCCCACTGCCGGCGCCAACTGGCAGGGCTATGCGCGCATGCAGGCCTGGCAGGTGCTGCAGACCGTCGAGACCGCCACCCGCATCACCGCTCCCTACCAGCGCGAGCCCCAGCTGGGCCTGCGCCTGCGCAGCGGCAGCGAGTTCGACCTCGGCCTGCTGCCGGCCCGCCAGCGCACGCGCCTGGAAGGCTCGCTGGAGCTGGAGTACAACCGCTTCACGCTGCCGCGTACCGCACAGGCCGGTCAGTTGGCCGGGGGCGAGCGCGTGCACCTGCTGGGCGACCTGAGCCTGCCGCTGGGCGACACCGCCTGGTGGTTCACGCCGCGGCTGCGCGTGAACAGCGCCGAGTACCGCGTCAGCCAGGCCCTGGCCGACGGCCGCCGCCGCGCCAGCCGCACGATTCCGAGCTTCTCCATCGACACCGGCCTGGCCTTCGAGCGCGACAGCAAACTGCTCGGCCGCCCGGTGCTGCAAAGCCTGGAGCCGCGCCTGCTCTATGTGCAGACGCCCTACCGCGCGCAGGACCAGCTGCCCAACTTCGATTCGGCGCCACGCGATTTCAACGTCGACTCGATCTACAGCGTCAACGAGTTCACCGGCATCGATCGCGTGGCCGACGCGCGCCAGCTCGCCTTCGGCGCGGTGAGCCGCTGGGTGGACGCCAACGACGGTGACGAGCGCCTGCGCCTGGGCCTGGTGCAGCGCTACCAGTTCCGCCCGCAGCGCATCACCGCCGAGGCCGACGGCGTGAACCGCCGCTTCTCCGACCTGCTGCTGGCCGGTGCCGCCCACCTCAGCAGCCCCTGGTGGGCAGATGCCGCCGTGCAATACGACCCCGACGGCCAGCGCAGCGTGCGCACCGTGCTGGCGGCGCGCTACCAGCCCGGGCCCTTCCGCACCGTCAGCCTGACTTACCGCCTGACGCGCGGCCAGAACGAGCAGATGGATCTGGCCTGGCAATGGCCGCTGTGGGGCCGCAGCCTGAAGAGCAACGGCAGCTGCCAGGGCGCCTGGTACAGCGCCGGCCGTGTGCAGTACAGCCTGAAGGACAGCCGTGTCACCGATTCCCTGCTCGGCGTGGAGTACGACGCCGGCTGCTGGGTGCTGCGCATGGGCGTGGAGCGGCTCTCCACCGGCCTGGCTGAATCCAGCACGCGATTCCTGCTGCAGCTGGAGCTCGTCGGCCTGTCCCGCTTCGGCTCCAATGCGCTGAAGGTCCTGAGGGACAATGTGCCCGGTTACCGCCCCCTGGCCAGCGACAAGGCCCCCTGAATTCACCCATGAATCCGTTTAGCTTGCGCGCCCTCGTGCTCGCGCTGTCGCTGGCCTTTGCCGCCAGCGCCCAGGCCCAACCCGCCAATGCCAAGCCGCCGCTGGACACCCGGGCAGGCCCGACCCAGGCCGCCGCCGCCGCCGAAGACGCCGCTGCGCGCGCGCGCCGCCAGCCGGGCGACCACATCGCCGTGGTGGTGAACCAGGACGTCGTGACGGCGGGCGAGATCGCCCAGCGCACTCAGCGCGCTCGCGAAGAGGCGCGCATGCGCGGCGAGCCCGTTCCCGATGCCGAGACTGCGCGCCAACAGGCGCTTGAGGCGCTGATCGAGGACCGCGTGCTCGTCACCTATGCGCGCGAATCGGGTGCCCGGGTCGACGAAGCTGAGCTGGACCGCGTGGTCGGCAATGTGGCGGCCCAGAACCGCCTCAATCTGGAGCAGCTCAAGGAGCGCCTGAAGGCCGACGGCGTGGACTTCAAGCGCTTCCGCGAGAACCTGCGCGACCAGATGCTGACCGAGCGTGTGCGTGAGCGCGAAGTCGTGGGCCGCATTCGCGTCACCGACGGCGAGATCGACAAGCACCTCGCCGAACGCGAAGCCGCCGCCGCGGCCAAGGCGCCGATCAACGTGGCGCAGATCCTGATTCCGGTGCCCAGCACCGCCAGCGAGACCGAGCGCAGCGCCCTGCGCCAGCGCGCCGAGCGGGCCCTGGCCCGTGTCAAGGGCGGCGAGGACTTCGCCGCGGTGGCCCGCGAGCTCAGCGAGGACGGCAACCGCGCCAAAGGGGGCGAGATCGGCCTGCGCCCGGCCGACCGTCTGCCCGATCTGTTCAGCCAGGCCGCCGCCAGCCTGAGCCCGGGCCAGATCACGCCGAATCTGCTGGTCTCGGAAGCCGGCTATCACGTGCTCAAGCTGCTGGAGCGCCAGGCTGGCGCCGCCGCCAACCAGGTCACGGAAACGCACGCCCGCCACATCCTGATCCGCGCCTCCGAAAAGGTGCCGCCGGAAATGGCCGTGACGCGGCTGCGCGAGATGAAGCGCCTGATCGAAAGCGGCCAGGTCAAGTTCGAAGAGCTGGCGCGCCAGTACTCCGAGGACGGCAGCGCGCCGCAGGGCGGCGACCTGGGCTGGGCCGCACCGGGCATGTTCGTGCCCGAGTTCGAAGAGGTGATGAACCGCCTGGACCTGAACGGCCTGTCCGAACCGCTGCAGTCGCGCTTCGGCTTCCACCTGATCCAGGTGCTGGAGCGCCGCACCAAGGAAATCGAGCCGCGCCAGCTGCGCGACCAGGCCCGTGCCCAGCTGCGTGAACGCAAGTTCGAGGAAGCCTACAAGGAGTGGGTCAAGGACCTGCGCGCCCGCGCCTTCATCGAGATGCGCGACAACAGCGGCAGCTGAGACCCGCCGCATGCAGCACCAGGCCCGCAAGCGCTTTGGCCAGCATTTCCTGACCGACAGCGGCGTCATCGACGCCATCGTGCGCGCCATCGCCCCGCGGCCCGGCGACGCCATGGTCGAGATCGGCCCCGGCCTGGCGGCCATGACCCAGCCCCTGGTCGAACGCCTGGGGCGGCTCACCGTCATCGAGCTGGACCGCGACCTCGCCGCGCGCCTGCGCCAGCACCCGCAGCTCGACGTGATCGAGAGCGATGTGCTCAAGGTCGATTTCGCCCAGTTGCCCGAGCGCCTGCGCATCGTGGGCAACCTGCCCTACAACATCAGTTCGCCCATCCTCTTCCACCTGCTGCCCTTTGCCGGCCGCGTGCTGGACCAGCACTTCATGCTGCAAAAGGAAGTGGTGGACCGCATGGCCGCCAGCCCGGGCCACAAAGACTACGGGCGCCTGTCGGTGATGCTGCAGTGGCGCTACGACATCGAGGCCCTGTTCGACGTGCCGCCCGAGGCCTTCGACCCGCCGCCGCGCGTGATGTCGGCGATCGTGCGCATGACGCCCTGGCCGCAGCCCGCCGCACTCGACCCGGCGCTGCTGGAGGAACTGGTGGCGGTGGCGTTCTCGCAGCGCCGCAAGCTGCTGCGCCACAGCCTGGGGCGCTGGCTGGAAGCGCGCGGCTTTGCCGGCGCCTTCGATCTGCAGCGCCGTGCCGAAGAGGTGCCGGTGGCCGAGTTCGTCACCCTGGCGCAAAGCCTGCAATGAAAAAGGCGCCCCGCAGGGCGCCTTGTTTCTTCTGGCAAAAGCCGGTTTAAGCGGCGCTTAGCCAGGCGGTGGTGTCGAAAGCCGAGCTCATCAGCGGCATGTTCAGGCCGAAGTTCGGGTTGCCGCCGGCCTTGTTGGCCGCGCTCTTGGGCAGGGGCTTTTCCAGCGGCGCCGTGGTTTCCAGCGTGCGCGATTCCCAGATGCCCGCTTCCTGCGCCGGGTATTGGCAGGAATAGAAGCAGCGGAACTGCACGCGGCGGTCGCTCCAGTAATCGGCGGCCTCGCGGAACACGTCCAACAACTGCTCGCGCGACTCGCGGTCGAACTTGGCGTTGTCGGGCAGGTGCTCCAGCACCACCACGAAGCCCGGCTGCGGACCCGACTTGTGCACCAGGTCGGTCATGCAGTCATATAGGGCGTCCAGGTTCTTGCCGAAGTGCTCGGGGAACAGGAAGGCGGCGGCGATGCGCTCAATCACCTCCTGCTTGGACGCTGCATCGGCCAGATGCGCATACAGGAAGTGCTGGCCGGATTCGGCCGCAGCCTGCTGCAAGTCCTCCACGCGGTAGGCGCGGATCGCCTGCACCACATTGGGGCGGATGCTCTGCAACAACATGCTCATGTCCTCGACAAATCAACAAAGAACGGGGTGGGATCGCTGCCAGCGTTGGCCGTTTCAGTGAACGATACGGCGGAAGCTGCTGTAGTGATCCTCGGTGTAATAGCAAACTTCAGGCTTTTCCGGGGGTATACCGCCACACACCAGACGCCGCGCACCTCGGTGGCGCAAACCGGGCGTCTTGACGGTGTATTCGCGGTAATGCCCGCGCGGCTTTTTGGGCAGCTGGCGCTCGCGGTTGCCGAACACGGTGCCGTCTTTGGCGTAGGGGAAGGGCCCCCCGGCCAGCACCAGTTCATGCGTCTTCTGCGCCTGCTTGGGCAGATCAGACAGGGCCACCACCGCCAAGTCGGACGCGCTGCTGTCGCGAGCCTGCACTGGCTGGGCAGCCAGCCAAGCTCCTATCAGCAACGCACCAGCGACCTTCACGCCTTTGCGCCACTGCAGAGCGGCCACCGCCTTCTCTACCATCAAAGCCACGGGTTTACCCTGAAATCGAGGCCGAAATGGTAGCGAAATTGGCCCGAAAGCTCAAGCCATCCGTTCCCCGGGAAAGTGGGCATAGGGCGTTAGTTAGCGTGCGCCCACATTCAAACTTGTCTTTGCAAATCAATGACTTGCAGCAATAAGCGGGGCGCGGGGCGAGCTACAAAGAATTTGAGTGCGCGCCCCGCTTTCTCTCCGGATAAACCCCCTTGGCATGGCTTTCGCATAGGGCGCAGCACTGCTGATTTGCTGCAGCGCGACAAACTTCCGCACGGCAGGTTCAGCGGCCGGCGTTGGCGTCTGCCACCGTCAGGGCCGTCAAATTGACGATGCGCCGCACCGTGGCCGAGGGCGTCAGGATGTGCACCGGCTTGGCCGCCCCCAGCAGCACCGGACCCACCGCAATGCCACCGCCGGCTGCCGTTTTGAGCAGGTTGTAGGCGATGTTGGCAGCATCAATGTTCGGCAGCACCAGCAGATTGGCCTCGCCGCTGAGCGTGCTGCGCGGCATCAGCTTGGCGCGGTAGGCAGCGTCCAGTGCGGTGTCGCCGTGCATCTCGCCGTCCACCTCCAGCCAGGGCGCGCGCTCCTGGATCAGGCCCAGAGCCTCTCGCATCTTCAGCGCCGAGGGCTGGTTGCTGGAGCCGAAGTTCGAATGGCTCAGCAGCGCCGCCTTGGGACGCAGGCCGAAGCGGCGCATTTCTTCGGCGGCCAGCAGGGTGATCTCGGCAATCTGCTCGGCCGTGGGGTCGTAGTTGACGTGCGTGTCCACCAGCATGATCTGCCGGTTCGGCAGGATCAGCCCGTTCATGCAGGCATAGGTCTTGACGCCCGGGCGCTTGCCGATGATCTGGTCGATGTAATTGAGGTGCGTGGTCGTCGTGCCCCAGGTGCCGCAGAGCATGCCGTCGGCATGGCCCTTGTGCAGCAGCATGCTGCTGACCAGCGTGAGGCGGCGGCGCATCTCGATCTTGGCCAGCTGCTCGGTCACGCCCTTGCGTTCGCCCAGCTGGTGGTAGGTCTGCCAGAAGTCGCGGTAGCGCGGGTCGTCCTCGATGTTGCAGACCTCGAAGTCCTTGCCCGGGCGCACGCGCAGGCCGAAGCGCTCGCAGCGGCGCGCGATCACAGCGGGGCGGCCGACCAGGATGGGATGTGCCAAGCCCTCATCGACCACCACTTGCACCGCGCGCATCACACGCTCGTCCTCGCCCTCGGCAAACACCACGCGCTTGTTCTTGGCGCGCTTGGCGACGTTGAAGATCGGCTTCATCGTCGTGCCGCTGGCGTAGACGAAGCTCTGCAGCTTCTCGCGGTAGGCGTCGAAATCGGCAATCGGCCGCTGCGCGACACCGCTGTCCATCGCCGCCTGGGCCACCGCCGGGGCGATGCGCTCCATCAGGCGCGGGTCGAAGGGCTTGGGGATCAGGTACTCGGGGCCGAAGGAGAGCGTCGCCCCGGCATAGGCCGCGGCCACCACCTCGCTCTGCTCGGCCTGGGCCAGCTCGGCAATCGCGTGCACCGCGGCCACTTCCATCTCGTCGGTGATGGTGGTGGCGCCGCAGTCCAGCGCACCGCGGAAGATGTAGGGGAAGCAGAGGACGTTGTTGACCTGGTTCGGGTAGTCGCTGCGGCCGGTGGCCATGATGGCGTCGTCGCGCACGGCCGCCACCTCTTCCGGGGTGATCTCCGGCGTCGGGTTGGCCAAGGCCAGGATCAGCGGCCGCGCCGCCATGGCCTTCACCATCTCGGGCTTGAGCACGCCGCCGGCGGAAAGCCCCAGGAACACGTCGGCGCCGCCGATCACCTCGGCCAGCTTGCGCGCCTCGGTCTTCTGGGCGAACTGGATCTTGTCCGGGTCCATCAGCTCGGTGCGGCCCTCGTAGACCACGCCGGCCAGGTCGGTGACCCAGATGTTCTTGCGCGGCACGCCGAGCTTTACCAGCAGGTTCAGGCAGGCCAGCGCCGCGGCGCCGGCGCCGCTGGTGACGAGCTTGATCTCGTCCAGCTTCTTGCCCAGCACCTTCAGGCCGTTCAGCAGCGCCGCGCCCACCACGATGGCGGTGCCATGCTGGTCGTCGTGGAAGACGGGAATCTTCATGCGCTCGCGCAGCGCGCGTTCGACCTCGAAGCAGTCCGGCGCCTTGATGTCTTCCAGATTGATGCCGCCGAAGGTGGGCTCGAGCGCGGCAATGATCTCGACCAGCTTCTTCGGGTCTTTTTCGCGCAGTTCGATGTCGAACACGTCGATGCCGGCGAACTTCTTGAACAGCACCGCCTTGCCTTCCATCACCGGCTTGGCGGCCTCGGGGCCGATGTCGCCCAGGCCCAGCACGGCGGTGCCGTTGGTGACGACGGCGACCAGATTGCCGCGCGCGGTGTAGCGAAAGATCGAGCTCGGGTCTTCAACGATGGCCTCGCAGGCCGCCGCCACGCCGGGCGAATAGGCCAGGGCCAGATCGCGCTGGTTCACCAGGCCCTTGGTGGCCATGATGGCCAGCTTGCCGGGGGTCGGGAACTCGTGGTACTCCAGGGCGGCCTGGCGGAGTTGGGCGCGTTGTTCTTCGGAAGTCGGCATGGCGCGGCGGGACAGCTGAGGGGGGTTGGGGAGTGTGCCGCAGCGCCTACGATCCCGCACCCCGGCGGCCCCCGCCCGTCATGCCGAGCCTGCATGTCCCTTGGTGAGTTTGATTTGATCCGGCGCTTCTTCCAGCGCCCCGGCGCCCAGCCCGGCGTGGCCGTTGGCATTGGCGACGACTGCGCGGTGCTGACCCCCACGCCCGGCCAGCAGTGGCTGGTTTCCAGCGACATGCTGGTGGAGGGCCGGCATTTCCTCCCCACCGTCAACCCGGCGCACCTGGGCCACAAGGCGCTGGCGGTGAACCTCAGCGATCTGGCCGCCTGCGGCGCCACGCCACGCGCCTTTTTCCTGGCGCTGGCGCTGCCGCGCGCCGATGCCGCCTGGTGCGAGACCTTCGCCCATGGGCTCTTCGAATTGGCGGATCGGCATGGCATTGCGCTGGCGGGGGGCGACACCACCGCCGGCCCTTTGAATATCTGCATCACCGTGATGGGCGAAGCGCCGACTGGCCAGGCGCTGTTGCGCAGTGGCGCCCAGGTGGGCGACGAGATCTGGGTCAGCGGCCAGCTGGGCGACGCACGCCTGGCGCTGGAAGCTTTCCGCGGCACGCTGAGCCTGCCGGGTGAAGGCTTCGCGCAGGCCCGGCAGGCAATGGAATGTCCGCAGCCGCGCGTGGCCCTGGGCCTGGCGCTGCGCGGCCTGGCCACGGCGGCCATCGATGTGTCGGACGGGTTCCTGGGCGACCTCGGTCATGTGCTGGCGGCCTCGGGCGTGGGCGCCACGCTGCAGGCCGAGGCCCTGCCGCGCAGCGCTTTGCTGGCCGCCCAGCCGCTGGCCCTGCAGCGCCTGTGCACGCTGGCGGGCGGCGACGACTACGAGCTCGTCTTCACCGCCCCGGCCGCGCGCCATGCGGCCGTGCGGGCGGCGGGCCAGTCGGCCGGGGTGACCGTCACGCCGGTGGGCCGCATCGAGGCCGAACCGGGGCTGCGCGTGCTCGATGCCGCCGGGCAGGCCTTCGAGCCCGGCCTGCAGTCCTTCGACCATTTCAAATGAGGCCGACTTTCCGCTTCATGGCCGCCCACCCGGCGCGCTGGATCGCGCTGGGCTTTGGCTCGGGCCTGGCGCCCAAGGCGCCCGGTACGGTGGGCACGCTGTGGGCCTGGGCGGTGTTCGTGGCCGTCGAGCGCCTTTTCGGCCCGCAGCCCTGGGGCTGGATCGTGCTGGCGGGCACGCTGGTGGGCGTGTGGGCCTGCACGCGCTGCGCCCAGCACATGGCGGTGGCCGATCCGGGCGCGATCGTCTGGGACGAGGTGCTGGCGTTCTGGCTGGTGCTGTGGCTGGTCTGGCCCGCCTCGCTGTGGCAGCAGGCCCTGCTGTTCGGCCTGTTCCGCTTCTTTGACGCCGCCAAGCCCGGCCCGGTGGCCTGGGCGGACGGGCTGTTCAAGGCGCGCCGGGAAGAGCCGATCGGTTGGCGCCAGGGTTTGGGGATCTTGCTGGATGACTTCGTCGCCGCCGGCTGTACCCTGCTGCTGTGGGCCCTGGGGGTGCGGGCCGTCCAATTGCTGGGGGTGTAGCCATGTTTGCCGACGAAACCGAACTGATCCAACGCATCGCCGTGGCGCTGATCCGCCGCAAGGAGCGCATGGGCGTGGCCGAGAGCTGCACCGGCGGCCTGATCGGCGCGGCCTGCACCTCGCTGTCCGGCAGCTCGCAGTGGTTCGAGCGCGGCGTGGTGAGCTACAGCGACCAGAGCAAGACCGAGCTGCTGGGCGTGCCGCCGGCGCTGATCACCCTGAACGGCTCGGTGAGCGAGGCGGTGGCCACGCACATGGCGCGCGGCCTGCTGGCCCACGCACCGCTGGATTGGGCCCTGGCCGTGACCGGCATCGCTGGCCCCACGGGCGGCAGCGAGGGCAAGCCGGTGGGCACGGTGTGGCTGGCCCTGGCGCATGGCTGCGAAATGGTGCGCGTCTGGCGCGAACAATTCCAAGGCGACCGCCATGCGGTGCGCCTGGCCACCGTGCACGCCGGCCTGGCCGCGCTGTGCGAGGCGGTGGAAGAACGAGAGAGCTGAGAGCCTGTGAACAAATCCTGCGCGCCCGCTCGTGCGCCCCAGCAGGCGCCTGCCGTCGTTGCAAATGCTCGCCATAGCCCGAGCTATGGCTGCGCTTTGCGCCTTGTCCGACACCTTCTGGAACGCCCGCTCGGGCGCGCCGGATTCATTCACAGGCTCTGATCCTTGATCCACCCCGCTTCCTGGCTGGTAGCCGCCAGCGCGCTGATCGTCGGCGCGCTGGGTGCCGCGCATCTGTTCTTCACCTTCCACGGCCCGGCCTTCCACCCGCGTGACCGCCAGCTGCTGGAGCGCCTGCAGCAGGTCGCGCCCGTGATCAGCAAGCAGACGACGATGTGGCGCGCCGGCCTGGGCTTTCATGCCAGCCACAGCCTGGGCGTGCTGCTGTTCGCCGCCTGCTTCGCCTACCTGGCGCTGGCCTGGCCGGGCGTGTTCTTCGGTTCGATGTTCCTGATGGGCCTGGGCCTGCTGGCGCTGACGGCCTACTTCCTGCTCGCGCGGGCCTATTGGTTCCGCGTGCCGCAGCTGGGCATCGCGCTGGCGCTGGCCCTGTATGGCGCGGCGCTGAGCTGGAGGGCGTTGGGATGAGCTACGCCGTCAAGGAATGCTTCTACACGCTGCAGGGCGAGGGCGCGCAGGCCGGGCGGCCGGCGGTGTTCCTGCGCTTTGCCGGCTGCAATCTGTGGAGCGGGCGCGAGCAGGACCGCGCGCAGGCGGTCTGCAATTTCTGCGACACCGATTTCGTCGGCACCGATGGTGCGGGTGGCGGCAAGTTCGCCACGCCCGAGGCGCTGGCGGAATGGGTGGCCTCGCGTTGGCCCGGGGGCGGCAAGCCCTATGTGGTGTGCACGGGCGGCGAGCCGCTGCTGCAGCTGGACGAACCCGCCATCGAGGCCTTGCACGCGAACGGCTTCGAGGTGGCGGTGGAAACCAATGGCACCCAACCGGCGCCGGCCGGGCTGGACTGGATCTGCGTCAGCCCCAAGGCCGATGCGCCGGTGGTGCTGACGAAAGGCCACGAGCTCAAGCTCGTCTACCCCCAGCCGCTGGCACCGCCGGAGCGCTTCGCCGGCCTGGAGTTCGAGCACTTCTTCCTGCAGCCGCTCGATGGCCTGCAGAAGAACAAGCACACGCGCGCAGCGATCGACTACTGCCTGGCCCACCCGCAGTGGCGGCTGAGCCTCCAGACCCACAAGCTGCTGGGCATTCCCTGAACGGAGGCACGCCATGGCCGGTTTCCGCATCCCCGGGCCCAGTGGTGCCGGCCCGCTGCTGGCGCAAGCCGCCGGCACCTTGGCGGGCGCGTTCTCCCTGCCCATTCCCGACCCGCTGGAGGCTGCCCGTAGCTGGGTGCGGCGTGAGCTGCGCCAGGGCCTGAGCAACCAGCTTGAGCGCGTGGGCGCACTGGCCGTGCAGGCGGCGGTGGAGGAGATCCGGGCGCTGGGGGACGACATCGGCCAGAAGCTGGCCTGGATCGCCGCCCTGCCCGACGGCATCCGCAACCAGGTGGCCTACGAGGTGTTCGCCGCCGGCTTCAGCCACTACCTGCCCAAGAAGCTGCTGCGCCAGTACATCTGGGGGCGCGGCGCGGGCCTGACGCTGAGCCTGCAGGAGATGATGGACTGCAACCCGCTCATCAATCTGCAGCGCTCGCGCGCCTTCATGACGCTGCTGGAAGGCGGGCAGACGAAGCTGGCCGACGACGACCGCCTGCCCCAGCACCAGCAGGACTTCGAGCTGCGCGTGCCGGCCGGCGCGCTCACCAACGGCACATTGGGTCAGTTCAGCGTGCTGGCCAAGGGCCAGCTGCTGCTGCGCCGCAATGGCGAGTGGACGGCCCAGGGCAAGATGAGCTTCTTCGACACCTGGGACTTCGACCCCAAGGACTTCACGACCGGCGGGCGCAGCCTGCAGGGCGAGCTCAAGACCCGCTTCGCCCACTACACGCTGCCCGGCCAGGCCTTCGACATCGACAGCGAGCAGACCGCCTTCAGCCAGACCCAGCTGGATCGCACGATCCAGTGGCAGGGCGGCGAGCCGAAGTCGACGCCGGACCGCATCGCCGCCCTGGACGTGGCCTTGAAGGAGGCCGACTGAAACCCGGGCGCCGCCGCGCCGCCTGGGCGGGTCTGGGCCTGCTGGTGGCCGGCGTGCTGGGCTGGAAGCCTATGAACCAACTCTGGGAAAAGCATCGCCTGCGCGCCCTGCTGGGCGAACCCGGGGCAGCGCTGCTGGAAGGGGCCGAGCTGCGCATCTGGCAGCCCGACCCCGACCATGCGCCCCAGGCCTACTACCTGCGCCGGCGCCTGGGCCCAGAGGGCCTGGCCGGTCTGGCCGCGCAAATTGGTATTCAACAGGGCCTGAAGCTGGGCCCGGCGCCCGCCGGGCCGCAGGGCGTGTGGCAGCTGCCGGCCGGGTTGAACTGGCCGGACTGGCAAGCCACGGCCCGCACGGGCGCACAGCAGGCGCAAGGGCAGCTGGGCACGCTGGGCGTGTGGCTGCGCGAGCAGGATGGCCACTTGCAGGCGGTGCTGCTGCCCTGAGCCGCGCGTGGCGATTGCCATCGTCTGGCCGGCGCGCTACTGTCAGCCATCGCGTCCGTGCGGGAGCTTGACCATGCGCACTGCGCTCCGCCACCTGCTGATCCGCTTGCTCGGCCTGGCCGCCCTGGCCTTGTGCATGGCCCCGGCGCAGGCGCAAGCCAGCAACTGCCGCAGCCTGGTGGCCTCCGGCAACCCACAGTACCCGCCCTATCTGTGGCGCGACCCCGAGAACGACAACCGGCTGATTGGCGCCAACGCCGAGTTGATGGAGTGGCTCGGCAACGAGATCGGCCTGACGATCGAGCTGCGCCACATCGGCAACTGGGCACGCGTGCAGGAGGAGATGCGCGCCGGCCGCATCGACCTGATCGCCGGCGCCTTCTTCACCCTGCCTCGCACCGAGTACATGGACTACGCGCACCTACCCTTCCGCGAGACGCGCTCCGTGGTCATCCAGCGCGAGGGCCAGACCTTCCCCTTCCAGCGCTGGGACGACCTGATCCCTAAGAAGGGCCTGACCGTCATCAACAACAGCTTCGGCCAGACCTTCGACCGCTTCGCCGCCGAGTCGCTCAGCCTCAGCAAGGTCGGCAGCCTGGACCAGGCGCTGCAGATGCTGGAACGCGGGCGCGCCGACTACCTCGTCTACGAGGACAGCCCGGCCGAGGCCTTCATTGCCCGCCTGGGCATCAAGGGCCTGCGCCTACTGCCCACGCCGATCGCCCAGGAGCAGCTCTACATCACGATCTCGCACCGCTCGGACTGCAACACGCCCGAGCTGCGCGGCGCCATCACGCGCGCGATGTTCAAGCTGCGCCAGAACAAGCTGATGAACAGCTTTGTCGACCACGCGGTCCAGCTCTGGAAGCAGCAGGAGCGCAAGGGGCCCTGAGCGGCGAGGCACCGGGTCACCCAGCCGTCACAGGCCCGACACCGCATCGCCCTAGGGTGCGCGGCGCGCGCAGCAGTTGCGCTGCGCACCACCTCAGGGACCCCCATGCGAACCAAACTTCTTCTGCTCGCCCTGCCGCTGCTGCTGCAGGCCTGCGGCGGCGGCAGCGATGCCCCGACTTTCAAGACCCTGGACGGCAAGGCGCCGCTCGTCATCGGCCACCGCGGTGCCAGCGGCGAGCGCCCCGAGCACACGCTGGAGGCCTACCAGCTCGCCATCGAACAGGGGGCCGACTTCATCGAACCCGACCTGGTGCTGAGCAAGGACGGCGTGCTGCTGGCGCGCCACGAGCCGATGCTGGACAGCACGACCGACGTGGCCAGCAAGTTCCCCGCGGCGCGCAAGAGCATGCGGCTGGTCGATGGTGAGTCGACCAGCGCCTACTTCGCCAGCGACTTCACGCTCGCCGAGCTCAAGACCCTGCGCGCCGTGCAGGCGCGCGCCGGGCGCTCCAAGGCCTTTGACGGGCAGTTCAGCATCCCGACGCTGGACGAGGTGATCGCGCTGGCCAAGGCGCAGTCCGCCAAGACCGGCCGCACGATCGGCATCTATCCCGAGATCAAGCACTCGACCTTCCACGCCGAACTGTTCGGCGCCCATGTGTTCGAGGACAAGCTGCTCGCCACCTTGCACGCGGCCTATGGCAATGCCGCCAGTGCACCGGTGTTCATCCAGTCCTTCGAGGTGGCGAACCTGCAGTACCTGGCCGGCAAGACGCAGATCCGCCGCGTGCAGTTGATCGACGCCGACGACGTCAAGGCGGATGGCTCGATGTCCCTCGTCGCCCCCTACCGCCAACCCTATGACTTCGTCGTCAAGGGCGATGCGCGCACCTTTGCCGACCTGCTCAGCCCCGCCGGGCTGGATTTCGTCAGGACCTATGCGCAGGCCATCGGTCCCTGGAAGCCCTACCTCGTCAAGACCGTGGACGACGGCGTCGAGCGCACCGGCGACAGCACGCGCACCGTGCACGACCGCCGCGTCGACGGCAGCACCGGCGTCATCGAGGCTGCGCATGCGCGCGGGCTGCTGGTGCATACCTGGACCTTCCGCGACGACGCCGGCACCCATGGCTTCAAGGATGGCAAGACCGAGTTGGCGTACTTCATGAAGCTGGGCATCGACGGGGTGTTCACCGACTTCCCGGCCACCGGCAGCGCCGCGCTCAAGACCTTGGAGTGAGCCGCAGCGCTTGACTTGAAGCCCGCTTCAAGTTGCACAGTGCGGGCCTTGTTATCTTCCAGGTCCGCATGTCTCCCACGGCTCCCACCCCACTTGATCCCGGCCAGCGCGCCGCCATTCTGGGCGCCCTGGCCCTGGTCTCGATGCTGGCCTTCGAGGCAGTGGCGGTGGCCGCCGCCATGCCGGCCATTGCCGCGGCGCTGGATGGCCTGAGTCAGTACGCGCTGGCCTTTGGCGGCACGCTGGCGCTCTCGGTGCTGGGCATGGTGTGGGCGGGGCCGGTGTGCGACCGCCAAGGCCCCTACCGCGCCAGTCTCTACGGCCTGCTGGTGTTCGGCGCCGGCCTGCTGGTGGCCGGGCTGGCGCCGGGCATGCTGTGGGTCAGCGCGGGCCGTGCCGTGCAGGGCCTGGGCGTGGGCATGCTGGGCGTAGCGCTCTATGTGGGCATGGGCCGCCTGCTGCCCGCCGCCCTGCACCCGCGCCTGTTCGCCTGGATGGCCGCCGCCTGGGTGCTGCCCGGACTGCTCGGCCCTTGGCTGGCGGCGCGCCTGGTGGAGCTGTGGGGCTGGCGCGCGGTATTCCTGGGCGTGGCCGCGCTGCTGCCGCCCACCGCCTTGCTGCTGCTGCCGGCCCTGCGCCGCCTACCTGCGCTGCCGGAGGGCGCGCGCGCCGGGGCACCACTGCTTTGGGCCGGCCTGGCCGCCGGTGCGGCGCTGGCCCTGCATGGCGCCGAACAGCTGGGCGCGCTGGCCTGGCTGGCCCTGCTGGCGCTGGCGCCGGCGGCGGCGCGCCTGCTGCCCGCCGGCAGCCTGGGAGCGCGGCCGGGCCTGCCGGCCGTCATCGCCCTGCGCGGGCTGATGGCGGCCTCGTTCTTCTGCACCGAGGCCTTCGTGCCCCTGTACCTGAACCGGGTGGCGGGCTGGAGCCTTTCGGAGGGCGGCCTGGCGCTGAGCGCCGCGGCGGTGAGCTGGAGCCTGGGCAGCGCCATCCAGGCACGCCTGCGCCACGAGGCCGCCCGCCGGCGCGGCCTGCAGGCCGGCCTCGCCCTGCTGCTGGCCGGGCAGCTGCTGCTGACCTGGCCGATGCTGGGCGGCGGCGCTCCGCATTGGGTGCTGGCCGGCTGGGCCTTGGCCGGTCTGGGCATCGGCCTGGCCTGGCCGATGCTCTCGGTGCTGACGCTGGCGCTCTCGGCCCCGGCCGAGCAGGGCCGCAATTCCTCGGCCCTGCAGCTGGCCGATGCCTTGGCCACCACCGTGGCGCTGGCCCTGGCCGGGGTGCTGTTCGCCGGTGGCCAGGCCGGCCCCCAGGCCTATGGCGCCGTGCTGGCCTGGACGCTCGGCCTGGCCCTCTTGGGTCTGCTGGTGACGGGCCGCGCCGCCGCGCCGGCGCGCTGACGGGCATCAAACCCAGCGCCGCGGGCTGCGGGCACACTGGCCTGCCTCGCCCGACCATGCGCCGCCTCACCGCCCTCGTCCTCACCGTGCTGCTCGCGCTGGGCCTGCCGGCCCGGGCCGAGCGCCTGCGCGTCTGCCTGGGCGATGTGGCCAACCCTCCGTACCGCCTGGCCGACGAGCAGGGCAAACTGCTGCGCCGCGGCCTGGACTTCCTCTTCTTGGACCTGCTGGCGCTGCGCACCGGGGTCGAGATGGAACCGGCCTTCCTGCCCGCCAAGCGCTGCCTGTTGGAACTGAAGAGCGGCCAGCTGGATGCGGTGCTGTCCATCAGCCATGTGCCGGAGCGCGAGGACTTCGGCCTGTACCCGATGCGCGACGGCCAGCCCGACCCCAGCCTGGCCCTGCGCACGCAGCGCTACTACTGGTATGTCCTGCGCGAATCCACGCTGCACTGGGACGGCCGGCAGCTCAGCGGCCTGCCCGAGCGCGTGCCAGTGGGCGCGCAGCTGGGCTACTCGATCGCCGGCGTGTTGCGCGAGCAGGGCTATGCGGTGGACGACGCCGTGCGCGCGGTGGAGGCCAATGTGGAAAAGCTGCTGCGCGCCCGCGTGGCGGCGCTGGCCCTGCAGAACAGCGAGGCCGAGGGCCTGCTGCAGCGCCGGCCCGAATGGGCGCCGCTGCTGCGCCGCCTGGAGCCCGCGCTGCAGGAGCGCCCCTATTACCTGGTGCTGGGCCGCCACCTGGCGCGCACCAGCCGCCTGAGCCCGGCACAGTGGTGGGCAGCGATGGCCGAGGTGCGCGACTCGACCGAGTACCGGCGCGCCGATCAGGCCGCGCACCCAGGGCCCTGAGCCCGCGCCACCGCGGGTGAACCCGCTGAGGATCTGCCCCAAGGGCGGCCCAAAGCCGCAAGGCCATGCCGCTTTGGCGCAAGCCCGGCCCTGGGAAGACCGGGGCGGCCTGCCTACGCTGACCGCACCCCCAGCCCTTCCGGAGCCCGCATGCGCCGTCTCACTGCCCTGCTCGTGTCTGCCTGCCTCGTCAGCCCCGCCTTTGCCGGCAAGCTCTACCTGATGGGCGGCGCCTACGGCGACACCAACACCGATCTGTTCGTCAACGGCCTGCGCAAGGCCACCGGCATCGACAGCGCCTTCACCCCGAACCTGGCCAGCACGCGCAACTGCGGCACCGACTGGGCCAGCACGCGCTGCCCGCGCATCGCCGTCGTCACCTCGGCCGCGGCCTCCTATGCCGTGGGCGCGGACGCCTTCCAGAACGACCTGCTGAACAGCGACGGCAGCCTGGCCAAGCGCGGCTACTACAACCTCTTCCAGACGCACGGCTTCTCGCCCAAGTTCATCACCGCCCACATCGACAACTACACGACGCATGCGCGTGCCGGCACGGCCGAGGGCAATGCCAACCTGACCATCCTGCAGCAGGCCGATGTGGTGTTCTTCGCTGGTGGCGACCAGGCCAAGCACGCCCGCACCTGGCTCAAGGACGACGGCAGCGACAGCGATCTGGCCGCCACCCTGCGCGCGCGCTGGAACGGCGGCGCCGGCAACCTGGTGGTGGCGGGCGATTCGGCCGGCAACCATTTGCTCAACGCCACCATGCACGGCGTGGGCATCAGCTACGGCTATCTGTACTACGGCGCCGACCTGCCCAGCCCCACCGCCATCCCGAACTACCTGAACTTCGGTGATGCCCGCGAGGGCACCAGCGCGCTGCGCTTCTTCGAGAACGGCGGCACCATGAAGGGCCTGGGCCTTCTGCCCACCGCGCTGCTGAGCGACACCCATTTCGACCGCCGCTCCGGCCGCCTGGGCCGCCTGGCCGCGGCGATGCGCGCGCTGAACATCCGCCAGGGCCTGGGCGTGGACGAGAACACCGGCGTGCTGGTGGACCCGGCCGCCAGCACCGCCCAGGTGTATGGCGCGGGCGTGCTGGTGGTGGTGGACAGCCAGGCCGCCACCGTGCAGGCGGCCAGCACCTACAAGGTCAGCAATCTGCGCGTCAGCCTGCTCTCGGCCGGCGACCGCTACCACTACGGCACCCGCACCGTCACCAGCGCGCGCGCGGCCATCGGCACGCGCTACTACAGCGGCGCCTACGACTCGGCCGATGTCTTCGGCGCGCTGGAAACCTCCAAGAGCCTGACCCGCCTGGTGGACCAGAGCGCCAGCTACAACCTGGGCAGCGCCCCGCGCCCGGTGTACGACAGCGGCCCGCAGTACCCCAGCAGCGCCCCCACGCTGCGCCTGCGCTTCACGCGCGACGCCAGCACCCGCGGCTACTACGGCAGCGGCCGCTACACGGTCGAGAAGGCGCGGGTGGACTTCGAATAGGGCGCGGGCGGATCAGCGCCCTGCCACGGTGGCGGTGCGCTGGCCGGCTTCGGCCACCAGCGCGCGCAGCGCCTCCAGGCCCTCGCCGCTCACCAGCGGCAGGTTGCCGTGGCCCTTGGCCGGGATGCGCAGGTAGCGCTTCCAGCCGGCCTTGCTGGCCTGGGCCAGCGAATCGCCGCACTGCACCGGCAGGGTCTCGTCGGCCTCGCCGTGCATCACCAGGGTGGGCGCCTGCACCTTGGGCATCTCGTCCACCGGCTGCGGGCGCTGCAGGAAGGCGGGGTCGAACTTCAGCTCGACGAAGGGCTTGGCGTACCAGGGCACCAGCTTGTCGAAGTGGCCGCGCGCTTCTTCGAAGCTGGAGATGCCGGCCGCCACCATCAGGCCTTCCACCGGGCGGTTGGCGGCCAGGTGCACGGCCGCCACGCTGCCCAGCGAGTAGCCGAGCACCAGCGTGGGCTGGCCGGGCTTGCGCTGCTGGTCGTAGATGCGCAGCGCGTCGGCGCGCATCGTTTCGAAGCGGGTCTGGCCGCCGCTGGCGCCGGTGCCGCGCACGTCAAAGCTCACCACATCCACTTCCAGCTTCTGCGCCAGCTCGTGCATCAGGCGGGCGTTGTCCCAGAGGTTGTTGCCGCCGCCGTAGAAGTAGATCAGCGTGGCCTTGGGTGCCGGGTGGTTCAGGCGCCAGCCCTTCAGGCTCTGGCCGGGCAGATCGGGCAGCGCCAGCTCCAGATTGCTGCGCGTGATGCGGTCGCTGACCCAGTCGCTCTTGCGACCGCGAAGGAACTGGTCCTCGGTGATGTCGACCGTCTTGAGCGCGCAGGCGCCCAGCAGCAGCGGCAGCAGGGCCAGGGAAAGGCGACGGAGCGAGGGACGGGCCATGGCAGGTTCGACAGCGCGGTTGAGAAGAAGGGCGCGATTCTGACCACCTGCCGCCCGCCCCCGGACGCCGCTGCGCCGAACTGAGGGCCGCGGGGGCTGAAGCGGCGCTGGCGAGGCGCCAACCGCCGCCGCGCCAACCGCAGTTCGCACCCCGGCGGCCGCAGAACGTCGCAAGTCCGGCCAGCACCACAGAGGGCTGCCCAGAATTTGCCCGCCCCGGCTTCTTCGTGCCCACCCATGCCTGCCACACCCCCCCCCGGCCTGCGCCGGCGCCAGCTGCTCGCCAGCCTGAGCGCCCCGCTGTTCAGCGCCTGCGCCCCCACCCTGCCGCCGGCCACCGCGGCCTCTTCGGCCGAAGCTCCGCTGCGCCTGCCGCCGCCGCGTGCCGGCCGCAGCCGGCCGCTGGTGGCTGTGCTGGGCGAGAACCGCTACACCGAGCTGACCGACTACGTGATTCCCTACGGCGTGCTGCAGGCCAGCGGCGTGGCCGATGTCGTGGCCCTGGGCACGCAGGCCGGGCCGATCCGCCTGTTCCCGGCGCTGCAGCTGCAGGCCCAGGCCAGCATCGCCGCGTTCGATGCCCGCCACCCCGAGGGCGCGGACCTGCTGGTGGTGCCCGCCGTGCACCATGACGACGACCCCAGCCTGCTGGCCTGGGTGCGCGCCCAGGCCGCCAAGGGCGCCACCGTGCTGGGCGTGTGCGACGGCGTCTGGGTGCTGGCGCGCGCCGGCCTGCTGCAGGGGCGCCAGGCGGTGGGCCATTGGTACGCGCGCGACGCGCTGGCCCGCAAGTTCCCGGACACCCGCTGGGTGGCCGACCGCCGCTACCTGGCCGATGGGCCCGTCATCACCACCACCGGCGTCACCGCCTCGCTGCCGGTCTCGCTGGCGCTGGTGCAGGCCATGGCCGGCCCGGCGGTGGCGCAGCCGCTCGCGGCGCGCCTGGGCCTGCCGGACTGGAGCGCCCGCCACCGCAGCGCCGATTTCCAGCTGCGCGCCCGCCACCTGGGCGCCGCCGCCGGCAACTGGCTGCGCCTGTGGGACCGCGAGCAGCTCGGCCTGGCGCTGCAACCCGGCCTGAACGAACTGGGCCTGGCCCTGCTGGCCGACGCCCACGCGCGCACCTGGTGCAGCGAGGTGCTGGGCCTGGCGGCCGGCCCGGTGCGCAGCCGCGGCGGCCTCGTCTTCCTGCCCGACCGCAGCGGCCCCGAGCCCGGCCTGCAAGCGCTGAACCTGGCGGCGGACCAGACCCCGGTGGCGGTGCTGCAGGCCGCGCTGGCGCGCATCCGCGCCCGCCATGGCGCCGCCACGGCGGAGTTCGTGGCGCTGCAGCTGGAGTACCCGGGCGCCTGAGCCGATCAGGTCAACGCGGCCAGCAGCTCCCGCTCACGCGCCGGCGCCAGCCCGGCCTTGTCGAAGACCTGCTGCGCCGCCGGCAGGGCCTGCCACCAGGCCAGGATGTCGCGCGCCGTCTCGGCCACCGGGCGCGTCCGCAGGCCCCAGGCCCGTGCACGGGCATTGCGGTTGCGCATGAAGTGCGCGTACTCGCCCTGCGCCGGCAGCCACAGCGGCAGCTCGCTCCAGGGCGTGACGCCGGCCGCCTGCAAGGCCTCGTCCGGCACCCAGACCCAACGCGGCTGGCGCTGCAGCGCGGCGGCCATCTCGTCCAGCACCGTGCCCAGGCGCAGTTCGTCGCCGCCCGTGTGCACGTTCACCGCGCCCTGGCGGCCATCTATCAAGGCCTGCAGCGTGAAGGCGGCCAGGTCGCGCGCATCGATCCACTGCACCGGCGTGTCCGGCCGGCCCGGCGCCAGCACCGGCTCGCCCGCCTGTGCGCGCGCCAGGCGCACCGGCCAGTAGGTGAAGCGCTGCGTCGGGTCCTGCGGGCCGATCACCAGGCCGGGCCGGATGCGCAGGCAGGCGTCCGCGCCCCAGGCCTGCAGCGCCGCCGCCTCCGCCATGGCCTTGAGCGGGCCGTAGCTGCGGCCGTTCACCGTGCCGCTGAGCAGGTCGGGGTCGTCCGCGGCCAGGCTGCCCAGCGGGCTGTCCTCGTCGTTCGGCTGCGCGAAGCTGGCGTAGGCCGAGACGCTGGATATGAGCACATAGCGGGCGGCACGGCCGTCCAGGGCCTGGGCCAGCTGCGTCACCTCGCCGGGCAGGTAGGCGCAGCAGTCCAGCACCGCGTCCCATTGCCCTTGGCGCAGCGCGCTGAGCTCGGACCGGCGGTCACCTACGCGCACTTCCACGCCAGCGGGCCAGGCGCTGCGGCTCTGGCCGCGGCTGAAGACGGTGACGGCATGGCCGGCGGCAAGCGCGGCTTCGAGCAGATGGTGGCCGACAAAGCGGCCACCGCCGATGAGCAGAAGGTTCATGGGCACGAGCCTAGGGGGGAGCCGGGAACGCGCCAGAAGTCAGCGCCCGCTTGCCGGCTATGCTGATCGCGCTCCCTCCCAACCCGGCGCATGCTGAAGATTTCCACCGATCAGATCGGCACCCTGGCCGCCCAACGCCTGCAAGGCCTGCAGGCGCGCGTGCTCACCCATGTGCGCCGCCACCTGCCCCAGGTGTGCGCGCAGTACGACCCCTACCAGCTCGAAACCCTGGTGGGGCAGTTGCTGCGCAGCGCGGCCGAACGCGGCATCCACAAGGAAGCCAACCAGGTGGTGCTGGTGGACGTGATGCTGTGCGCGGCGGTGCAGGGCAGCCCGGCGCTGAAGAGCCGGCTGATGCAGATCCTGGACGACCCCGCCCTGGGCAACGAGCAGGACCGCATCGAGGTGCTGCTGGGCGCCGCCCTGCGTGAACCCAAGGCCCGGGCCCAGGCCCCGACCCAGGCCAGAACCCCGGAGGCGCGCCATGGATGAGTTGGCCCTGGCCGCACAGGCCGCCCAAGAGGAATTCAGCGCCGCCAGCGAGGGCAGCCCGGTCAGCCCCTGCCCGGCCGAGAGCGAAGGCTTCTCGATCAATCGCGCGCTGGCCCAGGTGCGGCGCTGGCTGCTGGGCCACTTCACGCAGCAGAACAGCAACTCCTGCGTCGTGGCCTCGAGCCGCAACATGATCCACGAGCTCACCGGGGAGAACATCCCCGAAGAGGATCTGCAGCAGGAAGTGCGCGATCTGATGGGCAAGCCCGATCACGACTTCGAGACCACGCCGATCAACCCGGCCTATGCCGCCCAACTGCTGGAAAAGCACGGCGTCAAGACCCAGACACACCGCAACATCGCCTCCGAGGACCTGCCCGCCACGCTGGACGGCAAGCCCGCGCTGATCGGCTTCAAGGACCCCGGCCACCGCGTGATGCTGGAGGGCGTGGACATCGACGAGGACGGCAACCGCACCTACAAGGTGCGCGACCCCGACCCCGCCTACGGCGGCCGCACGCGCGAGATGTCGCAGGAAGAGTTCGACGCCAAGTACAACCCGCAGGCCATCGTCATCGTCTGCGAACGCGCCCCCTGACGAGAACCCCATGAGCACGCCTCCCAACTTGCCGCAGGGCCTGATCGACGCCGCCGCGCCCTACCTGCACCCCGAGCACACGCGCTGGTGGCGCCGCGACGTCACGCGCAGCTACGGCGGCGGCTGGCCCGTGAGCGGCTTCTACTGGCTGATCGACCAACAGAACCGCTCGCTGCACGTGATCGAGCAGGACGGGCGCTTCACCGCCCTGGCCGGCCCGCAGGCGCTCGGCCTGGCCAGCGAGCTGCTGCGCAGCCAGCCCGGCCTGCCCTGGGAACGCATGGGCCTGGCCGCCTTCGCCCGCACCCTGGTGGCCTGGCTGCGCGACCCGCGCGTGCAACTCACCGACGCTGCGTTCTACCGCCAGCCCGAGTTCATCCTGGAGAGCTGGCTGGCCGGGCCGACCTACGGCTTGGACGCGCTGCGCAAGCTGCAGCGCGAGCCCGAACTGCAAACCCATGCGGACGGCCGCTGGACCCTGCAGTTCACCGCGCTGAACCATGTGGGCGGTGCCGAGGCCTGGGAGGCGAGCGGCCAGCTGAGCCCCTTCAGCGTGAGCAGCCTGCAGCCGCGTGAGCTGGTGCCGGCGGGGGGGTTCTACTTTCCGGATGAGCTCTGAGGCGCTGAAGGTGCAAGCGGTTCAGGGCAGCCGGAACCCCGCCACCGCCTGCACCAGCTGGTTGGCCTGATCGCGCAGGCTGGCCGCCGCCGCCGCGCTCTGCTCCACCAGCGCGGCGTTCTGCTGCGTCGCCTGATCCATCTGGCTGAGGGACTGACCCACCAAGCCCACGCCCTCGCTCTGCTCGGCGCTGGCCACGCTGATCTCGCCCACGATGCCGGTGACGCGCTGGATGGCGGCCACCACTTCACCCATGGTGGCGCCGGCACGGTCCACCAGCTGCGTGCCCTGCTCCACGTGCTCCACGCTGGCGCTGATCAGGGTCTTGATCTCGCGCGCGGCCTCGGCGCTGCGCTGCGCCAGGCTGCGCACCTCGCTGGCCACCACCGCAAAGCCTCGCCCCGCCTCACCGGCGCGCGCGGCCTCCACGGCGGCGTTCAAGGCCAAGATGTTGGTCTGGAAGGCGATGCCGTCGATAACGCCAATGATGTCGGCGATGCGGCGCGAGCTGTCGTGGATGCCGCGCATGGTGGCCACCACCTCGCCCACCACCTGGCCGCCCCGCCCGGCCACGTCGGAAGCGCCTTGCGCGAGCTGGTTGGCCTGCGCCGCGTTGTCGGCGTTCTGACGCACGGTGGCACTCAGCTCATCGGTGGTGCTGGCGGTCTGCTGCAGATTGCTGGCGGTCTGCTCGGTGCGGCTGGAGAGGTCCATATTGCCGTCGGCCACCTCGCTGGCCGCCACCTGCACGCCATCGGCCGCCTGGCGCACTTCACGGATGAGCTCCAGCAGCTTGGCGCGCATGTGCTGCATCTGGCCGAGCAGATGACCGATCTCATCCCGCCCATCCGCTGCGATTTCCAGGCGAAGGTCGCCAGCGGCGATCGCGCTGGCCAGCTCGTCGGCCTTGGCAAAGCCGTTGCGAATGCGCCTGAGCAGGCTCAGGAACATCCAGGTGGCGGGCACACCCACCAGCAAGCCCAAGCCCATGAAGGCGACCAGGATGCGCTGGCTCAGCGTGCTGGCGGCTTGTGCGTGATCCTGCGCGAGCGCCTCCTGGTGCTGGCGCAGCTTCTCCAGGCCGTCGAACAGGGCCTGCCCCTCGCGCCGTCCGGCAGCCAAGAATGCGGCCATGGTGGGGGGCGAGAAGTCACCCGCACGCACGGCGCTGACCGTGGCATCGACCCGCTCCACCCAGGCCTTGCGCAGGCCCTCCAGCTCGGTGACGAGCCGGCGGACCTGGGGTTCCTCGCGCACGGCTTGGTACACCAGCGGCCACAGGGCCTGGTTGGCGCTGCGACGCTGGTCAAAGGTATCCAAGTGCAGCGCGAGTTCGTGGCCGTGGATGCTGAGCAAAGGGCTTTCAGGCGCGTGCTGGAACATCAGCAGCACCTCCAGCCGGTTGGCCTGGTTGGCCTTGATGATCTCGTTGATGCGGTTGATCGTCTGCATGCGCACGCCGGCCACTTCGTTGAGCTGGCGAGAAGTGCTGAACAGGCCCCAAAGGGCCACGCCCGCCATCAGCAGGAAGGCGACCCAGAACAGCGCCATCACGGTCAGAAAGCGCTGCGAGATGCGAACGTTGTTGAGCATGGTCAGCCGTCGAGGGGCACAAAGAGGACGGGCAGGCTAGCCCGACGAGCTGACACGAGGCTTGATACGAGGCCAGAGCGGCCGCCGGAGGGACCGGGGGCCTCAGCGCAGGGTCGTCCGCACCCGGCGCCGCGGGTCAGGGGCTGCGATCCGAGTCCAGCACCACCACCACCCCCAGGGCCCCCACGGACAACAGCCTGCCGTTCACCGTGGTGTACGAGGCCACGCCCAGCGAGTGGTAGCTCGACACGAAGGCCGCCACATCACCCAGGCGCAGCATGGCCGCAAGCTGGTTGCGTTCGGCCACGGCCTGCTTGATCTGAGTGCGGTGGCGCTCGGGCGACGGGTTGAACAGCACCGCGGCGGCCACCACGGCGACCAGGGTGGCCAAGGCGGCGAGACGAGAGGCAGAGGTACGCATGGCGTCATCATGCCCGCTCAGGGGCAGGGGGGCGCCCCGGCTCTCTGTCGCGGTCAACGCGGCACCGTCGAGCGCTCGCTCCAAGGCGCCTCGCGGACCGGCGCGGTGGCGATGCCCACCAGCGGACGGCGGTTCCAGTCGATCACGGAATCGTTGTGCAAGCGGCGAACCACCCACAGGAAGTAGATCGAGGCCGGCACCCCGAGCAGATCAAAGGGCAGCGCCGCGGCGTCGTGGTTCTTGGCCAGGGCGACGATCAGATGCATCGCGGCGCAGGTGGGAAACACCAGCCCCAGCGACAGACCGGACAGCGACCAGGTGCGCTCCAGCACGTAGCGGCGAACTTGGGTTGCCAGCAAATACCAGCCCACCAAACCATAGGCCACCGTCACGAACAGGTTGGCGAACAGGGTCAACGGGGCGAGCGCAGGGCTGGCGGCGCCATCGGCCAGGCGCACCAGGCCCTGCGGGGTGCAAATCTCCGCCTCTGGCAGCACCGGCGCGGGGCTGTGCAGGGACCAGCCCGCCAGCAGGCCCACTCCCCCGAGGCAGGCCGCTGCCACGGCGGCCATATGCACCGGGTTGACCACGAGGATGCGGTCGCCCAGGCCGCCCCGCATCGCCTCCAGGCGCAGCGCGCAGAACACCAGGCCCGCCGGCAGACCCAGCAGAGTGATCCCGAACAAGGCCGGCGAGACGCCGCCGCCCGTGAGCACGCACCAACCATGCACCAGGTGATGCGGCCCGCAGCTCGCCGCCATCAGCGAGAAACCCAGCCCGAAGCGTGACAGGCCGCGCGTGCGGTACTGGCTGTAGGCCTCCCAGGCACTCAGCAGGCCCAGGACGCTGTAGGCCAGGCCAACGAGCAGATTGCCAATGCCGACGACGAGCACCATCATCGTGCGGCTCCGGTCCGGCCGCCCATCGGGGCGCCGATGTGAAACAGGAATTCATCGATGAAGGCGCGGTGGGCACGCCGCGTGCGGCTGCCAGCGGCGGGTTGCAGGCGGGCCTTCCAGCCGCTGGGAGCTTGCCAAAGGGGCTGGCCAAGCAGGGCCGGGATCTCGCCCGCAGCCAACGGACGTGCAAACAGATAGCCCTGCGCCACCGGGCAGCCCATGTCACACAAGGCAAGCGCTTGCTCGACCGTCTCGACACCCTCGGCGATCACATGCTTGCCCATGGCATAGGCCAGACTCAAGATGGAGGAGACGATGGCCAGATCCCCCGTCTCGTCCGGCAGACCATCGATGAAAGCGCGGTCGATCTTGAGCACTTCGACCGGAAGCTCACGCAAGCGACTGAGCGAGGAATGCTCGGTGCCGAAGTCGTCCATTGCCACATACACCCCAAGCTGGCGCACCTGGGTGAGGATCTCCACGACGTCGCTGTTGCGGCGCATGAGCGCGCTCTCGGTCAACTCCAGACAGAGCGCCGTGGGCTCGGTGCCAGTTTGCGCCAGCAGATGCTGCAGCTCAGTCACGAAAGCCGGGTTGTCCAGCTGACGCGGCGAGAGGTTGACCGTCATCGACAGCGTTGGCTCCAAGACGCGCCAGGCCGCGAGCTGATGGCAGGCGCTGCGCAGCACCTGCCAGCCCAACTCGTCGACCAGGCGGCATTCTTCGGCAATGGGTATGAACTCGGCCGGGGACATGGCACCCAGCTCGGGATGCTGCCAACGGGCTAAGGCCTCCACGCCCACCACGCGCCCGGTCACCAGGCTGACCTGGGGTTGATAGTGCACATGCAGCTGCGCCTCACGCAGTGCGATGCGCAGGTCCGATTCGATGCGCAGCCGCCGCAGCACGCGCGCGTGCAGCTCCTCATTGAAGCGCTCCATGCGGTTGCGTCCGCGGCTCTTGGCGGCGTAGAGCGCGGTGTCGGCGTCACGCAGCAATTGCTCGGCCGGCTGCGACCCGGGACGGCACAGGGCCACTCCGATGCTGACCGTGCTGACGACTTCCCGCCCGTCCAGTCGCATGGGCTCGGCCATGGCCGCCAGTACGCAGTGACTGAGCTGGGTGACGGCGGCCACTTCGGTGTCAGGGAGCAACACCACCAGCTCGTCGCCCCCAAAGCGGCTGACGGTGCCGCAACCCGTGCTGCCGGCTTCGACGCAACGGCTGATGCGCCGGCACATTTCGCACAGCAGCTGGTCACCGGCTTCGTGTCCCAGCGAGTCGTTGACGAGCTTGAAGTTGTCGACATCGATGAAGAGCACCGCCACCTGGCCCCGACCGTCACGTGGCTGTGCCAAGGCAGCGGTCAGGCGGTTCAGCAGCACGCCACGTGTGGGCAGGCCAGTCAGCTGATCATGCGTGGCGGCATGCATCAACTCGGCCATCGCCGCCAAGGTTTGCTGCGGCGAGGCAGCCTGCGGATCCGCAGGATGCAGCAAGGCTTCCCCAAGGGCCAACAAGGAGTCGGTACGGCGGGCACTCAGGCGCCGCGCCGACAGGTCCAGGTTCTCGGAATCTGGCGCCTCAGCCATGTGACCGGTCCATGCACACCCTCCCTGCGGCTTCTCTCACCGGCAACGCGCGCCGGCCGGAAGCCTTTTTGTCCGCCGAGCCGGCGGGAGACAAGGGCTGAATGATTGCGGTCTTGGGCCCGGCGTGGCGCAGCAACCCTACGCTCACCATGGGCTTTGCCAGACGGGACGGGTGTGCGGTCGAGACCAAGACGGAGCTCCCTGCATCCTGTGCAGGGGCAAGCGTCCGCAGGTCAGCCCAGGGGTCGCTCAGGCCGATGGCCCGCTGGCCGTGCAGACCCACGGGCGCGCCGCGCCGGATGGTCCTTGCACTGGCAACCCCGCTATCGTGGCGCGGCCCGGGTGGGCCGGCGGTAGACCGGAGGCTTTGCGACCCCGGCTTTCGCACGGGTTTGCCCTTCTGCAATCGGTGGCGTCGATTGGTGCACGGACGGCTGCAGGGTGGCAAGCGGCCGGACGGCGGTGCAGGGCGGCGTTTCGTGAACTATTGACGGGGGCGAGAGCGATGCAGACCGTGCCTTGCGCACGGGGGGCTCCGGCCAGGCTCTGGCAGCCGCCCAGCCAGGCCGCGCGGGACGCGGCCTGTCGTTCAACCGAGGTCGGAAAGTCCTCAGGACCGAGGACTGCCATCCTCGGTGCGCCCCCAGCCACCGGCCTCGAGACGGCCGGTGTCGTTCGATGGGCGTCGGACCGTCCTCAGGACGGTCCTCGGTCCCATCTCACCCACGCTCGCGCTCGTAGGCGCTCGCGCTTCACAGGGCGTCGCGCTGTCCTCAGGACAGCGCTCGGTCCCTGTTCAGCCACACTGCCCCACGTAGCCGCAGGCGGTGCAGAAGTCGCAGCCGTCCTTGTGGATCAAGGTGGCATTGCCGCATTCCGGGCAGGGCCGGCCGGGTTGGACCTGCAGGCTGCCGGCCGGGCTCACCACGCCCTGCGGGGCCGGGGCTTGCAGCACGCCCATGTCGCGCAGCGGATAGCCCTGCTCGTCCAGCACGCCCAGCATGGCGTAGCGGTGAATGACCAGGCGGGCCAGGTAGGCCACGGTACTGGGCCAGGTCTTCTGGCGGCGCTCGCCCTTCAAAGAAGGCTCGAAGGCCATGAAGTCACCCAGGGGCTCGGCGTAGTTCAGGAGCTTCCTCAGCTTCATGCCGATCCAGGCCGGGTCGACGACGCGCATGTCCAGGCTCAGCGTGCGCGCCAGGCCGTCGAGTGCGCGTGGGTAGCGGCCCGAAAGGGCCATGGCGCAGGGCCGGGTGTGCAGCTGGCCGTCCGGGCCGGGCAGGGTGACTTCCTTGAGCGTGAGCGTGAAGTCCTCGTGCGTGGCGGGGTTGACCACGTCCACCGCCCAGGCCAGGGTGCCGTCGGCGCCGGTCTGCGGTTCGCTGCGGCTGAACAGGGCATCGAGCACCGGGGTGGGCTTGCCTTCCTGCAGCGAGCCGAGCTGCTCGCAGCGCCAGCGCAGCAGCGCGCCCAGCGCCGCCACCACGCCAGGGAAGCGGCGCGGCTGGCCATGTGGGGGGAAGGGCATGTCGAAGGCATGCTCCTCGGCCACGGTGGCGAGCTGCTCGAGCTTGAGCTGCAGCCAGCCGGCGTCGTCGGCGCGCAGGTCCATGCTCAGGGTCTTGGCCAGCGCGCCCAAGCCCCGTGGCTGCTCGGCGCCGTTGACCCAGACCTCGAACACGCGGTTGCGGCCGGCCTCATCGGGCCACTCGCCGATGAAGAGGGCGAAGGAGCCATGCGGGTGCCGCACCATGAAGGTCCAGCCCGGGTTGCCGGCGGGCAGATCGGGCCGGCCCGGCCAGCGCAGCGAGGCCAGCACGGGCTGGCTGCTGGCCTTGAGCACCAGGCGCTGATTCGGGTCGCTGACTTGCAGCGGCGCGGGCGGCGGCGTGGGCGTCGTCGACAGCACCGAACCCAGCACCGCATTGGGCCGGTAGGTGGCCAGGCCCTTCAGGCCCAGCTTCCAGGCTTGCAGGTACAGATCCTGGAAGTCGGCAAAGGGGTAGTCGGCCGGCACGTTCACCGTCTTGCTGATGGCCGTGTCGATGTAGGGCGCCACGGCGCCGACCATGGCGGCGTGGTCGGCGGCGCTGATTTCCAGCGCGCTGACGAAGGCCGGCGGCAGCGGCGTGTCGGCGCCGTGCAGGTGGCGGAACAGGCGGTAGGCGTGGTCCTCCACCGCGTATTCCTTGTGCGAGCCATCGGCCTGGCGCTTCTTGCGCTGGTAGGTCCAGCTGAAGGCGGGCTCGATGCCGTTGCTGGCGTTGTCGCAGAAGGCCAGGCTGATGGTGCCGGTGGGGGCGATGGCGAGCAGGTGCGAGTTGCGCAGGCCCACTTCACGGATGCGCTTCTTCAAGGCCTTGGGCAGGCGGTTGGCAAAGCGCTCGCCGGCCAGCATCAGGTCGGCATTGAAGAGCGGGAAGGCGCCACGCTCGGCGGCCAGATTGGCGGAGGCGCGGTAGCTGGCATCGCGCATGACCTCGGCGATGCGCGCGGCCTGGGTGCGGGCGGCCGGGCTGTCATAGCGCAGGCCCAGCATCACCAGGGCGTCGCCCAGGCCGGTGAAGCCCAGGCCGATGCGGCGCTTGGCCATGGCTTCCTCGCGCTGCTGCGGCAGCGGCCAGAGCGTCAGGTCGAGCACGTTGTCGAGCATGCGCACGGCCACGTCCACCACGGCGCTGAAGCGGTTCTCGTCGAAGGCGGCGTTGGGGCTGAAGGGGTCGACGACGAAGCGGGTCAGGTCGATCGAGCCCAGGCAGCAGCAGCCGTAGGGGGGCAGGGGCTCTTCGGCGCAGGGGTTCGTCGCCGTGATGGTCTCGCAGTAGCCGAGGTTGTTGTCCTTGTTGATGCTGTCCAGGAACAGCACGCCGGGCTCGGCGTGGTCGTAGGTGGACTGCATGATCTGATCCCACAGCAGGCGGGCGCGCAGGCGGCGGTAGACCCACTGGCCGTCTTCGCGGCGGTAGGCGCCGGCTTCCTTCAGGGTCTTGCCGGGCTCGGCCTTGTGCGTGAGCTCCACCTCGGCGTCGTCCACCACCGCCTGCATGAAGGCGTCGGTGACGCCGACCGAGAGGTTGAAGTTGCGCAGTTCGCCGCCGTCCTTGGCGTGGATGAAGGCCTCGATGTCGGGGTGGTCGCAGCGCAGCACGCCCATCTGCGCGCCGCGGCGTGCGCCGGCGCTTTCCACCGTCTCGCAGCTGCGGTCGAACACCTTGAGGTAGCTGACCGGGCCGCTGGCCGAGCTTTGCGTCGAACCCACCCAGGCGCCGGCCGGGCGGATGCGCGAGAAGTCATAACCCACGCCGCCGCCGCGGCGCATGGTCTCGGCGGCTTCGGCCAGGGCCTGGTAGATGCCGGGGAAGCCCTCCTCGGGCGTGCTGATGCTGTCGCCGATCGGCTGCACGAAGCAGTTCACCAGCGTGGCGGCCAGGCCGGCGCCGGCGGCGGACTGGATGCGCCCGGCCGGCACGAAGCCCTCGCGCAGCGCCTGCTCGAAGGCCGCGGCCCAGCGCGAACGTGCCTCGGGCGCTTCGGCCTGCGCCAGGGCGGCGGCCACGCGCGTCTGCACGGCTTCGATGCTCTGCTCGTCGCCCTTGGCGTACTTCTCCAGCAGCACCTCGCGGCTGATCGGCTGGGTCTGCAGTTCACTCAAGATGTTTTGGCTCATGACGCTATAGATAGTGTGAGGCGGGCAGCCTAGCCACCACATCTAGTGTCCGCAAGCCGCCCCGGCGGGCATTTGCGGAAACCTTGAAGCGCGTCAAGCGGGCTGCACCCGGCACCCCGCAGATTCCCGCAAGCCGGCCGCCCAGGCAAGGGGGGCGGTGATCCCCCCTGCGCCGGCGGGGGTGCTGCTGGCATGATCGCCGCACCCCCTTCCGCCCGCTTCGGGAGCTCGATGTGTTCCGCCTCCAAGCCGATCAACTGCAGCGTCTTGAGCAAGGCCTGGCGGCCCAATACAGCCAGGAGCTGCAGGCCCATGCGCGCGAATTCGCCCCAGCGCTGACCCAGCTGATGGGTGCGCCCGCCCTGGCCGCCGTGGTGGAGCGGGCGCAGCAGCGCGCCGCCGCCCATGGCCTGGATTGCCGCGGCGCCGTGCGCTTCTATCTGGAGCTGATGCTGCTGCTGGGTAGCGCCTTTGAGAACGACCCGCAGTACCAGGCCCTGCTGGGGCCCACGCTGGCCGACCGCGAAGAGGGCGCACTGGCGCGTGCCGACCGCCTGCACGAGATCCTGCTGGCCTACATCGACGCCGTCTCCGGCCCCACCCACGCGCTGGAGGCCGCGGCCGCCCAGGCCGGCCTGCAATGGGAGTTCGAGCGCCTGCAGGCGCTGGCCCAGCGCCCGCCCGGTGAATGGGTGGGCGCGCTGGCGGCGGCCTGGCCGGCCAAGGCCAAGGTGGTGGGCCCGGCCGCGCTGGAGGCCCTGGTGCGCGCCGCGCAGGCCCAGGCGGCCGAGTGGGCGCAGCAGCGGGGCCCGGCCTGGCACGCCGCCGGGCCCCTGCTGGCGGCGCTGATGCTGAGCTTTGGCCGGGGCTGGCTGCAGGACCCGCAGTTCGGCTGGCTCTCCCAAACCCTGCAGGGCCCGGTGGGCGAGGCCGCCGAGCCGGCGCTGCGCCGCCTGCACCGCCGCTACCTGGCATTCCTGCAGCAGACGCGCGACCTGCTCGCTGCAGCCTGACCACGAGGCGCCCCATGCCGATCTCCGGAAGCCCCCGCCCCGCCAAACCCAGCCAGACGCCCGGCGCCAAGGAGGCCCTGGGCAAGGCAGCCCAGACCTGCGCCAAGGCTGCCAAGCTGCCGCAGCTGATCGACGACGGCGCCAAGGCCCTGACCGGCTCGGACGCCTACAAGGGCTGCCCCCAGGCCGTGAAGGACGAGATCCTCAGCAAGGCCTTCACCGACGAGGAGAAGGGGCAGATCAACGAGGTGCTCGACAAGATGGGCGGGCTGATGGCCTGTGCCAACCACCCCATCAAGCACATCGGCCGCACGGCCAAGGCCATCAGCCGCGACGACAGCGGCTGCCAGGCCGAATCCAGCACCTACGGCGAATGGTTCGAGGACCAGGGCACTTTGATCCTGACCGACGTGGCCAGCAACCCGCTCGATTTCAAGGACAAGGCCACGCAGTTCAAGGGCACGCTGGCGCACGAGCTGACACATGGCCTGACGAACGGCTTCGACCCGCGCACCTGCACCGCCTACGACAACATGGCCGACAACCCGCTGATGCAGGAATGGGCCAAGGCCACCGGCTGGGACCCGACCCTGAGCAACCTGGCCGACCCGAGCAAGGCCCCGACCGACTACGCCCAGACCAATGCCGCCGAGGACCTCTCCGAGACGGTGATGATGTACCTGTACGCGCCCGACGAGCTGAAGAAGAAGTCCCCCGAGCGCGCCGCCTTTGCCAAGAAGCTGCTGGAGGGCGGGCCCTGAGGGGCGCACCGCGCGCGAGCATGGAGAACCGAATGGTGCTGACCGACAACCTGTGGCGCGGCCTCAAGCCCGGGCAGAGCAGCCAGGCCGAGCTGCTGGCCGTGCTGGGGCCGCCCGAGGCCCAGCATGCGAACGTGGCGTATGGCTCGCTGCAGGGCTTGGAGCGCCTGGACTACGGCGCCCAGGGCGGCTCCGCCTACCTGCACGCCGAACGCCTGCTGCTGCTGGCCCTGGCGCCCACGCGCGCCAATGGCCTGCAGGTGGCCATGGAGCCCTGGCGCCAGGCCCTGGGCCGGCCCGAGAACAGCCACATGCTGGCCAGCCGCATGGCCAAGAACGCGCGCATCGTGCTGCACAGCAGCCGCGGCCTGGCCCTGCATGTGCTGGCCGAGCGGGTGCGCCTGGTCGAGCTCTTCCCGGCTCTGACCGAGGCGCAGTACCTGGAGCGGCTCTACGCCCAGCCGCCCGTGTTCACGAAGTAGCAGACAAGCGGAACACCGCCACCGCCTGCACCAGCTGGCCGGCCTGGTTGCGCAGGCTCTCGGCCGCCGCGGCGGATTCCTCCACCAGCGCGGCGTTCTGCTGCGTCACCTGATCCATCTGGTTCACCGCCAGGCTGACCTGGCCGATGCCGCTGGCCTGCTCCGCGCTGGCGGTGCTGATCTCGGCCACGATGGCGCTGACGCGCTGGATGGACTGCACGATCTCGCTCATCGTCTGGCCGGCCTGGTCCACCAGGCTGCTGCCCTGCTCCACGCGTTCCACGCTGGCGCCGATCAGGGCCTTGATCTCGCGCGCCGCTTCGGCACTGCGCTGCGCCAGGCTGCGCACCTCGCCCGCCACCACCGCGAAGCCGCGGCCCTGCTCGCCGGCGCGCGCCGCTTCCACCGCGGCGTTCAGCGCCAGGATGTTGGTCTGGAAGGCGATGCCGTCGATGACGCCAATGATGTCGGCGATCTTGCGGCTGCTGGCCTGGATGCCTTGCATGGTGTCCACCACCCGGCCCACCACCGCGCCGCCCTGCTGCGCCACCGCGGAGGCGGTGTGCGCGAGCTGGTTGGCCTCACGCGCGTTCTCGGCGTTGTGGCGCACGGTGGCGCCCAGCTCATCCAGGGTGGCCGCAGTTTGCTGCAGCGCGCTGGCCTGTTCCTCGGTGCGCTGGCTGAGGTCCGCATTGCCCTGGGCGATCTGGGCGCTCGCGGTGGCCACGGATTCGGCATTGCCGCGCACCGTGGAGACGGTGCCGCCCAGCGTGGCCTGCATGTCGGCCAGCGCAGCCAGCAGGGGCGAGAACTCGTCGCGCTCGGGGTCGCGCACCGTCTGCGTCAGGTCGCCCGCGCGCACCGCCTCGGTCACGCGGCGGGCCAGCTGCATGCGGCGGCGCAGTGCGGCTGTCACCTGCCACACGCACAGGCCCAGGCCCAGCACGGCCAGGGCCACCAGGCCCACCACGGTCCAGAAGATCGCGATCGCATCGACGCGGATGCGCACCAGCTCCTGGGTGAGCATGCGGGTCTGGAACTCGACCGCAGCGGCAAGCTCGCGCAGCAGCGCATTGCGGGCCGGGATGGTGTGTTCCACCAGGTGCGCGAACGCCGCCTCGCGCTGCCCGGCGCGGATCAGCGCCAGCGTGCCCTCGCCCTGCTGCCAGAACGCCGCCAGCAGCGGCGGCGTGGCGGCGAATTGCTGGCGCCCGGCCTCGGTGAACAGGGCGGTGCGGTAGGCCTCCACCAGCTCGTCGATGGCCTTGCGCTTCTCGGCCACATCGGCCAGCGCGGTGTCACGCTCGTGGTCCGTGCGCGCCAGCATGGCATGGCGCAGCTGCAGGGACACCCGCGTCACCGCCAGCTCCAGGGCCGCAACCCGCTGCAGCTGCGGCACGCGGCTCTCACCCGTGCGGCCGGCCAGGCCGTTCACTTCCTGCACGGCCTGGGTCACAAAGTAGGCGGCGGCCAGCAGGGCCAGCGCCAACACGCCACTCAGGGCAAACAAGCGCTTGGCAATGCCCCAGCGTTTCCAAAAACTCATTCGCTACCTCCATGGGTCGGGCCTGCAGTGGCCACCCGAAAAAGGTAACGAAAGTTTGGGCCGCTGGGGCGTGGGTTTACGCCGATGCCGCCACAGGCATCGACAGCCTTTTCACCGCCTTCACGAAGCGCGCCAGCGTGGGCGACAGCTGCCCCGGCGCCAGGCGCACGTCCAGCAGCTGGAAGCTGCCGCGCCGCGCCACCGCATGCGCCAGGGCGGCGGCCAGCTCGCTGCGCGTGCGCACCACCTGGCCCTCGCCGCCCATGCCGGCGGCCATGTGGGCGAAGTCCCATTGGCCGAGGTCGTGGAAGCCGCCCTCGGGCATGAAGGTGCGCAGCATCTCCCAGCCGCCGTTGTTGAAGACGATGACGATCGGATCCAGCCCCAGGCGGCGCGCGTTGCCGAGCTCCCAGCCGGTCATCTGGAAGGCGCCGTCGCCCACCAGGATGATGGGGCGCTCGCCGGTGGCCGCCTGCAGGCCCAGGCCGGCCGGCACGCCATAGCCCATGGTGGCGTAGTAGCCCGGCGCGATCAGGCTGGCGGGCCCGACCTCCATGGCGGTGAACAGGCAGTCGCCCACATCGCTGGCCAGGGGCATGGGGCCTTGCTCGGCCATCAGGTCGTTCAGCGCCGCGGCCACGTCCTGCGGCTGCACGGGTTGCTCGTCCCAGGCCAGGTCGCGCGGGTAGCGCGGCGGGGCGGGCGGCGGGGCCACGGGTTTTTGTGCCTGCGGGTCCAGGCGCGCCAGCAGCGCCTCCACCAGCGCCGCCAGCGGCAGGCCGGGGTAGACGGCATGGCCCATGTGCACGGCGTCGTCGTAGGCGTGGATGGCGTGGCGGAAGTCGATGCGCTTGGCCGAAACGGCGAAGTTGGTGTCGCTGACGATGGCACCGAGCAGCAGCAGCGCGTCCGAACCCTCGACGCGGGCACTCAGGTCCGGATCGCCCGCCAGGCCGAGATACGTTCCCGCCAGCGGCACGCCCTGGCCCACCAGCAGGCCACGGCCCATGAAGGTGGTGACGACCGGCAGCGCCAGGCGGCGCGCCAGCTCGGCCACGCGGGCTTCCAGGCCAAAGCGGCGCACTTCCACGCCCACCACCAGCAGCGGGTCCTTGGCGGCGCGCAGGCGGGCCAGCAGTTCGTCGGCGCAGGCGGCGGCGCGCTCGGCGTCCCAGGCCTTGGGCTGGAAGGCCGGCACCGGGCCGCAGGGCAGGGCCGGGCAGTCGCGCGGGATCTCCAGGTACACCGGGCGCGACTGCTGCAGCGCCACGTCGAGCACGCGGGCGATCTCGGCCGGCGCGCGCTCGGGGTCGTCCAGGCGCGCCCGCGCCGCGGTCACTTCCTCGAACAGGCGCCACTGCGAATCCAGGCTCTTGACCTGGTGGTGCAGCAGCAAGCCGCTGCCGGCCTCGTGCGCGGCCGGCGCGCCCGAAAGCACCACCAGGGGCACGCGCTCGGCAAAGGCGCCGGCCACGGTGTTGACGAGATTGAAGGCCCCCGCGCCGTAGGTGACGGCGGCCACGCCCAAGCCACCACGGGCACGCGCCGCGCCATCGGCCGCGAAGCCCACGCCAGGCTCGTGCGAAAGCGTGCGCAGCGGCAGCCGGCCGTCGCGTTCGATCTCGCGGAACAGCGGCAGGGCGAAGTCGCCCGGGATGCCGAAGATTTCGGTGGCGCCGCGCGCCTTCAGGGCTTGCAGCAGCTGGGAAGTGATCGTGTCCATCAGGAAGGGCGGCGCGTCGCGCGCCAGATCAGCAGGGCGATGAAAAGCGCAATCGCCGCCACGCTGCCCCAGGCCCCGGCCTGGCGCAGCGCCTGCTCTGCGGCCGCATCACCGGCCAGGCGCAGGGCCAGGCTGGCGTGCAGCAGCACGAGTGGAAGGTATTGCGAGGGGTGAAAGGGCAGGCGGATGCGCAGCAGCGCCGGGCCGATCAAGGGCGCATGGCCGAACACCATGGCGAACACGAAGCCCAGCAGCAGGGCGTGCAGCGCGGCGTCGTACACCCAGGTGCCGGCCGGCAGGCCATGGCGGGCGATCAGCGCGCCGGCCAGCGCCAGCCAGGCGTAGCCCGAGAGCAGGCAGATGGCGACGTAACGCGTCAGGCCTGCCGTGCGCACGGTGTGGCGGGCGATGTCATGGCGCAGCAGCCAGACGGCCAAGCCGAGCAGGCTGGCGCCCAGCAGGGGCAGTGCCCAGGGCGCCTCAAACAGCGCCGCGGCGCAGCCCAGCGCGCAGGCGCTGGCCAGCCACCAGAAAGCCGCCTGCGCGGCCGGCCCGCGCGGGCGCAGGCGTGAAAGCTCCAGGCGCTCGGCGGCAATCGTCAGCACCAGAAAGCCCAGCCAGGCCGGCAGCGTGGCGCCGAAGACAAAGCCCAGCGCCCAGCCCAGGCTGCCGAGCAGCTGGCTGGCGGCGCCGGCCACCAGCAGCGCGGCATGGGGCTCGGGCTGGCGCGCCCACAACCAGGTGGTGAGCACCAGCATGCCGACGGCCGAGGCCGCGAACAGCGCCGGCGCCGGACCGCCGAGCAGCAGCGCGGCGCTGCCGGCCCCCGCCAGCAGCGGCACGGCATAGCCCCACAGCGCGCCCAGGGCCACCGCGCGCTCCAGGGCGATCAGCACGCCAAAGAAGCCCAGCAGCATCAGCGGCCCATGCGCACCGGCCGCGGCCGGCACCGGCGCGCCCAGGCCCAGGCGGGCCAGGCCGCCGCTCAGGCCCAGCACCAGGGCGATCAGGCCCAGCGCCAGCAGCGGCAGGCGCTGCCAGGCCACACCCGCACGGGCCGCGCGCGCGGGGGGGCGCGGGGTGGCGGGCAAGGGCAGCTTCAGTTCGTGGGCCATTGCAGCTGCGACCGCGCCTCGGGGCTCATGCGCTCCGGGCCCCAGGGCGGCTCCCACACCAGGTCCACCTCGGCTGGCGGCAAGCCGGGAAAGGCGGCGTCCAGCGCGTCCAGCGCCTGCTCGGCGATCCACTCGCCCATCGGGCAGGCGGCACTGGTCATGCTCAGGCGCACGCGCAGGCCCTCGGGCCGCCAGTCCAGGCCGTAGACCAGGCCGAGGTCGACGATGTTGATGCCGACCTCGGGGTCGATGACGGTGCGCAGGGCGGCGAGCGCGCGTTCGGTGTCCATGCGGCAAGCCTAGGCCGCCGGGGCCTGGCCCGCCTTGCAGGAGATCAAGCCCTCAGCAGGCCGCCACCTCCACTGCGCGGCCCTCGCGCACGCTGCGCAGCAGGGCCTCCACCAGGGCGATGGTGTCGTGCGTCTCGGCGTCGGTGGGCCAGAGCGGGTCGGCCGGCAGGCCGCGCACGCGCGCGGCAAAGGCCTCGGCTTCGAGCCGGAAGCCATCGCCGGGCGGCACGTTCTCGCGCCGGCCCAGGTAGTCGCCCTGGTCGATCACCTCGATCCAGGCCTTGTCCGCGCTCACATGGTTGTAAAAGCCGCAGCTCAGGCCGGCGCGCGCGCCATGGATGCGCACCTGGCGGTGTGGCGAACTATCGAAGCGACAGGCCAGGGTCGCGGTCAGGCCGTCGGCCCAGAGCAGGCTGGCGGCCAGGCCATGGTCCACGCCGCCCTGTTCATGGGCCAGGGCCTGCACGCGCAGCGGCTGGCGGCCGGCCAGGGCGCGCATCAGGCTCAGCGGGTAGACGCCCAGATCCCAAAGCGCGCCGCCCCCGCAGGCCCGGTCGTAGCGGTAGTTGCCGGGCAGATCGAGCGGCACGCCGAACTCGCCCGCGACATGGCGCAGCGGCCCCAGCGCGCCGGCGCGCACCCGGCGCAGCAGCTCCAGGGTCTGCGGCTGGAAGCGGTAGGGGAAGGCCTCCATCAGTACCCGGCCCGCCTGCCGCGCCGCCGCCTGCAGCTCGCGCACCTGGGCGGCGCCCAGGGTCAGCGGCTTTTCGCACAGCACATGCTTGCCCGCCGCCAGCGCGCGCAGGGTCCAGGGCTGGTGCAGGTCGTTGCTGAGCGGGATGTAGACGGCCTCGATGCCGGGGTCTGCCAGCAGAGCTTCGTAGTCCGGCGCCACCTTGGCCACGCCATGGGCGGCGGCAAAGGCCCGCGCACGCGCCGGGTCGCGCGCGGCGATGGCGGCCAGTTCGATGGCGGGCGAGGCGGCCACGCCGCGGGCGAATTCGTGGGCAATGCGGGCGGCGCCCAGGATGCCGAGTCGGAGTGCGGTGTTCATCGCGGCAGTCTCGCCGAGCGCGCCATCACCGCCGGGTGCCGCAGCGAGAGGCGCCCTCCTACCGGCGAACGGGCCCTTGTCCGACACCGCCGGGCGCACCGCCGCACCAGACTGGCCCATGCGGCGTTCGGCCCGCATGCGGACCCTCCATGGCCACCCCTCACTCCTCCGACCCCTGGCAAGAAGACCCGGACCTGCGCCGCCGCCGCGCGCGCGAACCCGGCGCCGGCCGGAGCACGCAGCCGCCCCGGCGCACGCCCGCCAGCCCCGGGTGGCGCCTGCCTCTGGTGCTGCTGCTGGCCCTGCTGCTGGGCTTGCTGTGGAGTCCGTTCGGCCGGCCCTTTCTGCCCTTCTGACCGCGCAGGCTAAACGGCGGGCCCTGCCGCCCCCGCCCGCTGGAAGCCCGGCTGGCCGCCTGTGATGACCTGTGCGCCGGGCGCTTCACGGCGGCCGACCTCTTGGCCGGTTACGCGCTGCTGCTGGCCGAGCGCTTCGGGCGGGGTCTGTGCAAGCCCGCTTAGGGCTTGCGCTTGCCCTCGGGGCAAGCTTGAGACTGGCGGCCAAGTCCTCCGCAAGAGCCCGCCAAAGCCCGCCATGCCCACCCCCTGCCCCTCAGCGCTGCATGCGCTCCACCTGTCCCATCAGCTCCACCACCCAGTCCACGAACACGCGCAGCCGCGTGCTGAGGTGGCGATTGGGCGGGAAGGCGATGTAGAGCGGGATGCGCTCCAGCTCCCAGTCGGGGAACAGGCGCACCAGCTGACCGCTGGCCAGCAGCGGTTCCACCATCACGCTGGCGCCCACCATCACCCCCAGGTCGGCCAGCGCGGCGGCCATGTAGGCGTCGCCGTCGTTGACGGCCAGACGCGCCTGGCCTCGCACCTCCACCACCTCCTCACCGCGACGCAGGGTGTCGGGGATGACCTGGCCGGTGCGGGCCGAGAAGTACTGCACCACCGGAAAGCGCGCCTCGTTGAGCTGCGCCGGGTGGGTGGGCGTGCCGTGGCGTTCCAGGTAGCGCGGCGTGGCGCAGACGAGCAGCTCGAACGCGCCGATGCGCCGCGCCACCAGGGTCGGGTCGCTGATCTCGCCGCCGCGCAGCACGCAGTCCACGCGCTCGGCCAGCAGGTCCACCGGCCGGTCGCTGACGCCCAGCTCCAGCTGGATGTCGGGGTAGCGGGCGTAGAAATCCGGCAGGGCCGGAATGATCATGCTGCGGCCGATGCTGCCGGGCAGATCCACGCGCAGCTTGCCGTGCGGCGTGCGGCCCTGGCGGTTCAGGCTGCCTTCCAGCTCGTCCAGCTCGGCCAGCAGGCGGCTGGCGCGCTCGTAGTAGAGCGCGCCGTCCGGCGTCACGCCCACGCGCCGCGTCGTGCGGTTCAGCAGCTGGGTGCGCAAATGGGCTTCCAGTTCCTGCACACCGCGGGTCAGCGTCGCCTTCGGCATGCCCAGCGCCTCGGCGGCCGCGGTGAAGCTGCCGGTGTCGACGACGCGGATGAAGGCCTGCATGGCAAGAACGCGGTCCATGGCGGGGGTCAGCTGGGGTTAGATGGCAGGATTGTTGGCCGCTTTGGAACAAAGCTGCCATGAATACGGTCTTTATTGATTCAACCCCGCCATCTATCGTTCAGCCCATCATGAACCTGCCCCCGTTCCCCCTGCTCAAGCCCGCCCTGCCGCTGGCCGGCAAGCCCTGGCTGCTGCTGAGCCTGGGGCCGAGCAGCTTCATCGAAGACCGCGACCCGCTGCCGCTGGCGCGGGCGCTGGCCGAGGCCGGCGCGCGGGTGCAGCCGGGCCGCTACCCGCTGGCGCCGGCTCACCCCTTCCCGGCCGCGCTGGACGCCGCCTGGGCCCAGCTGCAGCAACTGGCCGCCGCGCGGCCACGCGGTGCGCGCCTGGGCGTGGCCGGGGTGGAGTCCGGCGGCACCCTGGCCGCGGCCCTGGCCCTGCGCGCCCGCGACGAAGGCCTGCCGCTCGGCGCCCAGATCCTGGTCTCGCCCACGCTGGACCCGATGCTGGCCAGCGCCGCCGCGCGCGACGCGCATCTGGGCGATTGCCAATGCCCGCTGGCCGCCGGCTGGCGCGGCTACCTGGGCCCCTCCTGCGACGCCGCCCACCCCTACGCCACGCCGCTGAGCACCAGCCGCTTGCAGGGCCTGGCGCCGGCGCTTCTGATCACCGGCGGCGCGCGCGACCCGCTGCGCGACGACGCGCAACGCTATGCCGAGCGCCTGCGGGCGGCCGGCGTGGCGCAAGCGCTGATTCCCGTGGGCGGCAGCTGGCTGGCACGGGCCGGCTTCCCGCCCGATGAACAAGAAGACCCCGATGACGGCGTCGATGCCTGGACTCCCGTGAGCCAGGCCGTGCGCGACTTCCTTTCGTCCGCCTGAACTAGTTCCCCCCGTTCCCGCCTCTTGCAGATCGCGCCGATGCCCCCGGCGGCGAGGGGCCTCTCTTTGCCTGTTTCCAGGAGCCCGCCATGAACGCCCCGCTGAACTTCCCCTTGAACCCCCTGCCGGCCCCGCAGCGCCGGCGCCGCATTGCGCTGGCGCTGTCGCTGGCGCTCGGCACCACGCTGCTGGGCGGCTTCCTGGCCGCCTATCCGGGCACCGCGCCCCAGGCCATGGCCCAGGCTGCGCCGCAGGCCATGCCGGTGGCGGTGGCCACGGTGGGCGCACAGACCCTCCAGGCCTGGCAGGGCTTCAGCGGCCGGCTGGAGGCGGTCGAGCGCGTCGAGCTGCGGCCGCGCGTGGCCGGCACCGTGCACAAGGTGCACTTCCGCGAGGGCGCGCTGGTGAAGGCAGGCGATCTGCTGGTCTCGCTGGACCCCGCGCCCTATGCGGTGGAGGTGGCGCGCCAGCGCGCCCAGCTGGAAGCCAGCCGCGCCCGCGCCGCCCATGCCGAGCGCGAGACCGCGCGCGCCCAGACCCTGTGGACCGAGCGCGCGATTGCCCAGCGCGAGCTGGACGACCGCCTGCTGGCCCGCGCCGATGCCCAGGCCCAGGTGGCCGCCGCCCAGGCCGCGCTGGCCGCCGCGCAGCTGAACCTGGACTACACCCAGCTGCGCGCGCCGGTGGCCGGGCGCATCGGCAAGCTGGAGGTCACGGTGGGCAACCAGGTGGCCGCCGGCCCGGGCGCGCCGGTGCTGGCCCGCCTGGTCAGCGTCAGCCCCATCTACGCCAGCTTCGACGCCGACGAGCGCACCGTCCAGCAGGCCCTGGCCGGCGCGCAGCGCCCGGAGCAGGTGCCGGTGCAGATGCGCAGCGCCGCGGGTGAGGCGCTCACCGGCCGCCTGCAGCTGGTGGACAACCAAGTCGACGCCAAGAGCGGCACGCTGCGCCTGCGCGCCGTGTTCGACAACGCCGACGGCCGCCTGACCCCGGGCCAGTTCGCCCGCCTGGAACTCGGCCAGGCGCAACAGCGCACGGCCCTGCTGGTCAACGAGCGCGCGGTGCTGACGGACCAGGACAAACGCTTCGTCTGGGTCGTCGGCGCCGACGACAAGGTGCAGTGGCGCGAGGTGCAGCTGGGTGGGCCCGCGAACGGCCTGCGCGAGGTGATCAGCGGCCTCAAAGCCGGCGAACGCATCGTGCTCAGTGGCCTGCAGCGCGTGCGCCCGGGCAGCCCGGTGGCCCCCACCGTCATCGCCATGGATGCCAAGCCCGAGCTGATCGGCAAGACCGAGGCCCAGGCCGCCCCCACCAAGGGTTGAACCACCATGAACTTCTCGAAATTCTTCATCGACCGGCCGATCTTTGCCGGCGTGCTCTCGCTGCTGATCTTCCTGGCCGGCCTGATCGCCATGCAGGCCCTGCCGATCAGCGAGTACCCCGAAGTCGTGCCGCCCTCGGTGGTGGTACGCGCCACCTACCCGGGCGCCAACCCGAAGGTGATTGCCGAGACCGTGGCGACCCCGCTCGAAGAGGCCCTCAACGGCGTTGAGGACATGCTCTACATGGGCAGCCAGGCCACCACCGATGGCCTGATGACCCTGACCGTCACCTTCAAGCTTGGCACCGACCCCGACAAGGCGCAGCAGCTGGTGCAGAACCGCGTGGCCCAAGCCGAGGCGCGCCTGCCCGAGGAGGTGCGGCGCCTGGGCGTGACGACGGTGAAGTCCAGCCCCGACCTGACCATGGTCGTGCACCTGACCTCGCCGAACGAGCGCTACGACATGACCTATCTGCGCAATTACGCGGTGCTGCAGGTCAAGGACCGGCTGGCGCGCATTCCCGGCGTCGGCCAGGTGCAGCTGTTCGGCTCGGGCGACTACTCGATGCGCGTCTGGCTGGACCCGCAGAAGGTCGCCCAGCATGGCCTGAGCGCTTCGGATGTGGTGCGCGCCGTGCGCGAGCAGAACGTGCAGGCCGCCGCCGGTGTGGTCGGCGCCTCGCCCGGCCTGCCCGGCGTGGATCTGCAGCTCAGCGTCAACGCCCAGGGCCGGCTGCAGACGGAAGAAGAGTTCGGTGACATCGTCATCAAGAGCGGGGCCGACGGCCAGGTCACGCGCCTGAAGGATGTGGCCCGCCTGGAGCTGGGCGCGGCCGACTACGCGCTGCGTTCGCTGCTGAACAACAAGCCCGCCGTGGCGGTGCCGATCTTCCAGGCGCCGGGCGGCAACGCGCTGGCCATCAGCGACGGCGTGCGCGCCACCATGGCCGAGATCGCCAAGACCATGCCCGAGGGCGTGGCCTACGAGATCGTCTACGACCCGACGCAGTTCGTGCGCGCCTCGATCAAGTCGGTCGTCACGACCCTGCTCGAAGCGGTGCTGCTGGTCGTCATCGTCGTCATCGTGTTCCTGCAGACCTGGCGCGCGTCCATCATTCCGCTGCTGGCCGTGCCGGTGTCCATCGTCGGCACCTTCGCGGTGATGCAGGGTTTCGGCTTCAGCATCAATGCGCTGAGCCTGTTCGGCCTGGTGCTGGCGATCGGCATCGTGGTCGACGACGCCATCGTGGTGGTCGAGAACGTCGAGCGCAACATCGCCAATGGGCTGACGCCGCGCGAGGCCACCTACCAGGCGATGCGCGAGGTCAGCGGCCCCATCATCGCCATCGCCCTGGTGCTGATCGCCGTGTTCGTGCCGCTGGCCTTCATCAGCGGCCTGACCGGTCAGTTCTACAAGCAGTTCGCGCTCACCATCGCGATCAGCACGGTGATCTCGGCGCTCAATTCGCTGACGCTCAGCCCGGCACTCTCGGCCCTGCTGCTCAAGCCGCATGGCGCGCCGAAGGATGCGCTCACCCGCGGCATGGACAAGGTCTTCGGCCGCGGCTTCGCGCTCTTCAACCGCGTGTTCGAGCGCGGCAGCCGTGGCTACGGCCAGGGTGTGGGCAAGATGATCGGCCGCAAGAGCCTGATGCTGGCGCTGTATGGCCTGGGCCTGCTGCTGACCCTGGGCCTGTTCAAGGCCGTGCCCGGCGGCTTCGTGCCCATGCAGGACAAGCAGTACCTGATCGGCTTCGCCCAGCTGCCCGATGGCGCCACCCTGGACCGCACCGAGGACGTGATCCGCCGCATGGGCGAGATCGCGCTCAAACACCCCGATGTCGAGAACGCCATCGCCTTTCCGGGTCTGTCCATCAACGGCTTCACGAACAGCAGCAACTCCGGCATCGTCTTCGTCAGCCTCAAGCCCTTCGCGCAGCGCAAGGGCAAGCAGCAGAGCGGCTTTGCGGTCGCGGGTGCGCTGAACCAGCAGTTCGGCGCCATCCCCGATGCCTTCATCGCCATGTTCCCGCCGCCGCCCGTGCAGGGCCTGGGCACCACCGGCGGCTTCAAGCTGCAGATCGAGGACAAGGCCGGCCTGGGCACGGCCGCGCTGGACAAGGCCACCAAGGACTTCCTGGCCAAGGCCCAGGTCGCGCCCGAGCTCGGCGGCTTGTTCAGCAGCTTCCAGGTCAATGTGCCGCAGCTGTATGCCGACCTCGATCGCGTCAAGGCGCGCCAGCTCGGCGTGCCGGTGACCGATGTGTTCGACACCCTGCAGATCTACCTGGGCAGCCAGTACGTGAACGACTTCAACCGCTTCGGCCGCACCTACAGCGTGCGCGTGCAGGCGGATGCCGAGTTCCGTGCCAAGCCCGAGAACATCGGCCAGCTGCAGGTGCGCTCACAGGCCGGCGAGATGATCCCGCTGGCCGCGCTGATGCAGGTCAGGCCGAGCTTCGGGCCCGAGCGGGCGATGCGCTACAACGGCTTCCCGAGTGCCGACATCAATGGCGGCGCCGCGCCCGGCTTCAGCTCGGGCCAGGCCCAGGACGCGGTGACGCGCATCGCCGCCGAGACCCTGCCGCCCGGCATCGGCTTCGAGTGGACCGAGCTGACCTACCAGGAGATCCTGGCCGGCAACAGCGCCGCCTGGGTGTTCCCGCTCGCCATCCTGCTGGTCTTCCTGGTGCTGGCCGCGCAGTACGAAAGCCTGACGCTGCCGGTCGCCATCTTGCTGATCGTGCCCATGGGCCTGCTGAGCGCGATGACGGGCGTGTGGCTCAGCGGTGGCGACAACAACGTCTTCACGCAGATCGGGCTGTTCGTGCTGGTGGGGCTCTCGGCCAAGAACGCGATCCTGATCGTCGAGTTCGCCCGCGAACTGGAGTTCCAGGGCCGCACACCGCTGCAGGCCGCCATCGAGGCCAGCAAGCTGCGCCTGCGTCCGATCCTGATGACCTCGGCCGCCTTCGTCATGGGCGTGCTGCCCCTGGTGCTGAGCACCGGCGCCGGTGCCGAGATGCGCGGTGCCATGGGCGTGGCGGTGTTCGCCGGAATGATCGGCGTGACCGCCTTCGGCCTGGCCCTGACCCCGGTGTTCTATGTGCTGCTGCGCCAGCTGGCCGGCAACCGGCCGCTGCGCCACCACGGCGGGCAGATCGCCGGTGCCACCGGCACGGTCCCGACCCTCGCGCTGGCCGACAAGGAGTGATGCGATGAACGCAAGATTGACCGCCCTGCTGGCGGCCCTGGTGCTGGCCGGCTGCGCCAGCACCGCGCCCCTGAACGACACCCCGGTGGCGACGCCGACGGCCTGGAAGGCCGAGGGCTGGACGACCGCGGCCCCCGCTGCCGCCGCGCAGGCGCGCGGCGCCTGGTGGCAGGTCTTTGCTGACGCCCAGCTTGACGCGCTGATCCAGCAGGCCGAGGCCCAGAGCCCCACGCTGGCCCAGGCCGCCGCACGGCTGGCGCAGGCCCAGGCGCTGCTGGGTTCGGCCCGCGCCGCGCAGCTGCCCAGCCTGGGATTGAACGCGGCGGCCCAGCGCGCCGGCACGGCGGGCCAGGCGGCCAGCGGCTTTGCCCTGGGGGCCCAGCTCGGCTACGAGATCGACCTCAGTGGCCGCCTGCGCGGCGCAGCGGACGCCGCCCGGCTCGATGCCCTGGCGCAGGCGCAACTGCTGCAATCGACGCGCCTGCTGCTGCAGGCCGACATCGCCCAGGCCTACTTCCAGCTGCGCGCCACCGAGCGCGAACACCAGCTGGTGCGCGACACCGCGGCCAGCTACCGCGACGCCTTGCGCCTGACCGAGCGCCGCGTGCTGGCGGGCGAGGCGGCCGAGCTGGAACTGGCGCGCCTGCGCAGCGAAGCCGCCGGCACCGATGCCGAGGCGGCGCAGCTGGCGCAACGCCGTGCGCTGCTGGAGAACCTGCTCGCGCTGCTGAGCGGCCAGCCGGCCTCCAGCCTGAAGCTGGAAGGCAGCGCGGCCGTCGCGCAGCTGCCGGCCATTCCGCCCGGCCTGCCCAGCACCCTGCTGGCGCGCCGGCCCGATGTGGCCGCAGCGCAAACCCAGCTGCTGGCCGCGCAGGCCCGGCTGGGCGTGGCACAGCGCGCCTGGCTCCCGCAGCTGGCGCTGACGGCCCAGGGCGGCCTGGCCTCCGCCGATCTGAGCGATCTGCTCAAGGGCGCGGCACGCAGCTGGAGCCTGGGTGCCCTGTTCGCGCTGCCGCTGTTCGATGGCGGCGCCCGCCAGGCCGGTGTGGACGGCGCGCGCGCCCAGGCCGAGGCCGCGCTGGCCACCCACCGCCAGGCCGTGCTGGTGGCCTTCAAGGACGTCGAAGACCAGCTCGCCACCTTGAGCGGGCTGCGCCAGCAGCAGCTGGCGCTGGCCGAAGCCGTCAGCGCGGCCGAACGGGCCGCGGCCTTGAGCGCGGCGCGCGAACGCGGCGGCATCGTGGCGCCGCTGGAGCGCCTGGATGCCCAGCGCAGCGCGCTGCGCCAGCGGCGCGCCGCGCTGCAGGTCGAGGCCGCGCAGGTCCAGGCCACGCTGGGCCTGGTGCGCGCGCTGGGAGGCAGCTGGGGCTAGGCGGCGTCAGACCAGGGTCTGGGCGGCAGTCAGCAGGCCGCCCGGTCCAGCAGCGCGCCGCCGCATTGGCAGGGGCAGTCGGCGCAGCCGGCACCGCCGCCGCGCATGGGGGTCTTGGTGATGCGCACGCAGCTTTCGCCCGCGGCGGCCGGGCGCTCCTGCCAGTGGTAGCAGCTCGGGCGCGTGGCCTCGATCAGCTCCTGCAAGGAGCCCAGCTCGCGTCGGTCCAGCAGCTCCAGCGTGGCGCCCACGCGCAGGCCGTCAAAGGCGCTGAAGACCGGACGGTGGCGCTCGGCCAGGGGCGCTTCGCGCAGATCGAGGAGGGTGACAGGCATGGCGGAGCTCCCGCTGGCAGGGGCTGGCAGTCTGACGCCGCGCTGACGCGCGCGCCTTGCTCTTTGTCAAATGCGCTTACATCGGCAGCAGCGGCCCCAGCGCATCCAGGGTGTTCTTCAGCACCAGGCCGTACTCGGTGTCGCCCTCCATCTGCAGCGCGCGCTCGAAGAACAGGCGGTCGGCGTCGTCCTGGCCGCGCAGCAGGCGCCACAGCGCATCCGTGCGCGCGCTCAGGCGCAGGCGTGCGGGTTCCTGACCGCCGGCGGCCACGAAGCGCTCGCCCTGCAGGCGCAGGCGCACGCGCAGGCCCAGCTCCTGCAGCTCCAGCTCCACCACGGCGCCGCCCAGGGCGCGGCGCTGCTCGGCGTCCAGGCGCGGCAGCAGCAGGCGTTGCAGGGCCAGCGCGGCCAGCCAGGACGGCGGCTGCGGCGGCAGGGCGCGCACCCGGGCGCGCCAGGCTTCGGGCAGGGGCGGCAGCTGCCAGTGGGCGGTCGGGGCGCTCATACCAGGGCCTCGCGGTTCAGGAACGGCACCGGCTCCAGGCCCGGCTGGCGGCGCGCAAAGCCGTCCACCAGCCCGCCCGGCAGCGGCAGCTCACGCAGTTCGGCCAGGGCGGCGGCGGGCGCCAGGCCCTGGTGGAAGACGGCGTCGAACAGCTCCACCACGCGGGCGAAGCCCTGGCCGCAGGGCGACAGGCGCAGCGAGCCCACCCCCGCCTTGGCGCAAAGCGGGCCATGCCCAATCAGGCATTGCAGCGCCGCACTCTGGGTCTGGATGCCGTTCAACGCCAGGAAGGGCTGGCCCTCGGTGGTCTTGAGCAGCAGGCCATCGGCGTCGTCGCGGCAGCGGAACTCGCAGTCATCCTTGCGCAGGCGGTGGTGGCGGGCGGTGAAGCAGCGCGCCGAGAAGGCCAGCGGCAAACGGCCGAAGGCGAACACCTCGGTGCGGATCGGGCCGTCGATGCCCAGCACCGGCTCGGGCGGCGGGTTGATCAGGGCCAGCGCGTCCAGCGCCAGCTCCACCGGCGCCACCCATTGCGTGGCGCCCAGGGCCGCATGCTCTTCCAGCGCGGCGCGGCTGTAGATGTTCAGGTGAGGGCCGAGCCAGAAGGCCGGGCGACCGGGGTCCTGCGCGGCGGCACGCGCCAGCACGCGCAGCGCGGCGGCGTCACCGGCCTCGACGGCGAATTCCTCCTGCTCGCAGGTGCGGCGCAGCGTGCGCAGCTCGGCCTCGCTCATCACCAGGGCCTGGGTGGCGATCACCACCTCCTTGCCCGCTTGGCGCAGGTCACGCCCCAGGTCCAGCCAGTCGTCCAGCTTGAATTCATTGCGCCGCGAGCAGACCAGCTCACCCAGCACCACGGTCTGCGCCGGACCATCGGCCATCTGGGCGTAGAAGTCCATCAGGGTGGCGCGGGGCCACCAGTACAGCAGGGGGCCGATGGTGAGTTTGAACGGGGTAGCAGGGCTCATGACAGGGAGGGCGGGCGACCAGCCGAGGACGCGTCAGCTTAGGCAGCCCACCCCGCGCCGGCCTTGATGCAGGCCAGCTTTTCAGCGCCCCGTCAGCAGCCACTGCACGGCGCGCTCCAGGCCGGCGTCGCGCTGCGCTTCGAGCGCGGCGGGGCTCAGCAGCGGCACGTCGATGTGCACCGGCACGCCCTGGGCCTCGAACCATTCGCCCTGCGGGCTCAGGTAGATCTCGTTCGAGAGGCCGAACAGCAGCTGGCCGCCGGTGTGGCGAGGCAGCACGTCGGAGAGCGCACCGCCGCTGCGCTCGCCGATCAGGCGCACCTGCGGCAGGCTGCGCAGGGCCAGGGCCAGCACCTCGGCGGCGCTGAAGGTGGTGCTACTGGTCAGCACCGCCACCGGGCCGTCGAAACGCAGGGCGCCCTGTGGCTCCAGATAGACCGGGTGCAACGGGGTGCGCTGCTCGCCCGAGCGCGCCTGCTTGCTGTAGGCCAGATGGCGCGGGGCGGCGCTGAAGCGCGAGGCCAGGCGCACGGCATGCTCGTCGTAGCCACCCACGTTGAAGCGCAGGTCCAGGATCATGCCGCGCGCGCCCTGGGCATCGCGCATCAGTTCATCCAGCGAGGCCTGCAGTACCGGCGTCTCGCGCGCCAGGTCATCTGCGTCACCCGCCAGGCCGGAGAGCCCGAGCAACTGCACGAGCACCAGGCCGTCGGCGCGGCGCTGCCAGCGCAGCAGGCTGTTGGCTCGGCTTTGGAGGGGCGCGCCCGGCGCAGCGGCAAAAGGCAGGTCGATGAGTGCCTGCTGCGCCTCGCCCACGAAGGTGGCCTGGGCCTCCTGCTGCGGCGGGCTCAAGGGTTCGCTCAAGCCCTCTTTCTCCAGGAACAGCGCGGCCAGTCGTTCGGGCAGCATGGGCTTGCGGGTCTTGGCAAACACCTGTTCGCCCAGGAACAGCGCGGAATGCCCATCACCCAGCGGCGCCACCAGCTCGGCCAGCACCTCGAACAGTTGCGCCTCGCTGGACTGCGCGTTCAGCCGGCCCCGCAGGGCCTGGCGCTGCGCGGCCCAATCGGTGCCGCTGAGGCGGAAGTCGTGGTACAGCTCGTCGAAGCTGGACCAGACCCAATCGAATTCGCGCAACGCGTCGGCTTGGTAGCCGGGTTCGCCGGCACGCAGCCAGCGGCTGCCCTGGCAGGCGGCCGGCAGCGCGGCCATGCGGCGCCCCGGGCGGCCGGGGGTCAGGGTCTGGCCGGGCTCCAGCCATTCCACGGCTTGGCCGTCGGCGCTCAGGCGCAGGCGCTGGGCGGCCTCGGCGCTGCCCATTGGCTGTGGCTCGAAGCCGAGGCGGCAGGCGGCGCGTGTGGTTTCGTAATGCGTAAGGCGCCAGCCACCTGCCTCGCGCGCCACCTGCAGCAGGCTGCCGTAACCAGGGAACTCCCACACGCCTTCCAGCGTGGGCGGGGGTGGCGGGGGAGCGGGGGCGTCACCGGAGCCGCAGGCGCTCAGCACGCACAGGCTGAAGGCCGCCAGCAGCGGAGCGCAGGCACGGGGGAGGGTTCGCAACAACATGGCAGGCAAGACAAGCAAAGGGATGGCCATGCTGGCCGCCACCGCCCGCCCCGCTATGGCACGCGGGGCCCAGTTTGTGAAAGCCCTGCAATACCCGTGTCGCCACGCGCCCCTAGCATCGCGCCCATGGAGCCGAAGCCCCCCCGCATCCTGCTGGTCGAGGACGACCTGCGCCTGGCCGCGCTGATCGCCGACTACCTGGGCGAACAGGGCCTGCAGGTGCAGCAGCTGCACCGCGGTGACGCCGTGCTGCCCTTCCTGGCCCGGCAGACGGTGGACCTGATCGTGCTGGACCTCATGCTGCCCGGCGTGGACGGCCAGACCCTGTGCCGCCAGCTGCGCCCCCAGCACCGCATGCCGGTGCTGATGCTGACCGCCCGCGGTGACGAGCTGGACCAGGTGCTGAGCCTGGAGCTGGGCGCCGACGACTACGTCATCAAGCCCGTTCAGCCGCGCCTGCTGCTGGCGCGCATCCGCGCCCTGCTGCGCCGCCCGCAGCCTCGGGAGGGCCTGGTGTGGACGCACGGCCCGCTGCGCCTGGACCGCATGGCCCGCCGCGTCAGCCTGGAGGGCCGCGAGCTGGAGCTGACCGGCAGCGAGTACGAGCTGCTCGATCTGCTGAGCCGCCGCGGCGGCGAGACCCTGAGCCGCGACGACATCCTGCTGGCCCTGCGCGGCTTCGAGTTCGACGGCTTTGACCGCTCCGCCGATGTGCTGGTCTCGCGCCTGCGCCGCAAGCTCGGGGCCTGGGGCGCCCACGCCATCCAGACCGTATGGGGGCGCGGCTACCGCCTGCAGCCGGCCAGCCCATGAGGGCATCCTTCCGCTGGCTACCGCAGCTGCTGCGCCTGGGTCTGCCCCTGCTGCTGGCCCTGCCGCTGGGATGGCTGGCCATCGACTGGCTGACCGTCAACCTGGCGCCGCAGCGCGTACACGCCTACGGCCAGGCCAGCTACCAGGGTGCGATGCGTTTGTTCGCCGACCAGCTGGCGCTGCGCCCCGGCCTGCCCGAGGCCGAACTGCGCACCCGCGTGACCGCCCTGCAGCAGCGCCTGCAAGGCCTGCCGCTGGAGCTGCGGCCGCTGGCCAGCCTGACGGCCGAGGAGCGCGCCGTGCTGGCGCGCGGCGAGGTGGTGTATCGCGCCTTCGCGGACGAGGTGCTGCACGCCCTGCCGCACACCGAACAAGCCCTGTGCCTGCGCCTGCCGCCCCTGCCCTCGATGGCCGACATCCATCTGCTGGTGTTCGGCGCCCTGGCCCTGCTGGTGCTGCTGGGCGTAGGCCTGCTGCAGCTGCGCCCGCTGCTGCGCGACGCACGCCGCCTGCGCCAGGCCGCCGAGGCCCTGGGCCAAGGCGCGCTGGGTACCCGCGTGGGCCGGCTGCACCACCCCGGCTTGCAACCGGTGGCGCAGTGCCTGGAAGTGCAGGCCTCGCGCATCGAGCAGCTGCTGGGCGCGCAGCGCGAGCTGCTGCACGCCGTGGCCCACGAACTGCGCACCCCGCTGGCGCGCGCCAGCTTTGCGCTGGCCTTGCAGCCCAGCGCCGCCCCAGCCAAGGCCGCGGCGCTGCAGCAGGAGCTGGGGCAGGACCTGGACGAGATGGGCCGCCTGCTGGACGAGCTGCTGAGCTACAGCCGCCTGGACCTGGCCGATGCCAGCCAAGCCCTGCAGCCCTTGGCGCTGGCGCCGCTGCTGCAGGCCGTGGTGGCGGCACACCCGCGTCGCTTCGTGCCGCAGCTGGAGCTGCCACCCGCGCTGCAGGTGCTGGGCCAGGAGCCCCTGCTGCGCCATGCGCTGCTGAACCTGCTCTCCAACGCCGATCGCCACGCCCGCAGCCAGGTGCGCATCCAGGCCGCACCGGGCGCCCAGGGCACCGTGCAGCTGCGCGTGGAGGACGACGGCCCCGGCATCCCCGCGGCCGAGCGCGAGCGCGTGTTCGAGCCCCTGGCGCGGCTGGACGACAGCCGCGGACGCGAGACCGGCGGCACCGGCATGGGCCTGGCCCTGGTGGCCCGGCTGGCCCGGCGACTGCAGGGGCGCGCCTGGGCCGAGGCCAGTGCGCTGGGCGGCGCCTGCCTGGTGCTGGAGCTGCGCGCCGCGCTGCACTGAAGGCGCTGCGCAGGCGTCACGCGCCTGTCATCCGCTGTGAAGAGACTGCCGGGCTTCGCGCTGCCTGTGGGCGGCCGCCCCTTCATGCAACCCGAGCGCCCGCACCCGGCGCATGCCCCGATGTCCAAGCACCGCCCCTTGCCCCTCGCCCTGCTGCTGCTCGGTCCCGCCCTGCTGAGCGCCTGCAACAGCCAAGACGAAACCCCGCCCATGGCCAGTCGCCTGATCGACGGCGTGGTCGAAGGCGTGCAGTACAGCGCCAGCCCCTCCGGCCTGAGCGGCCGCACCACGGCGGCCGGCGGCATCCTCTGCAAGCCGGGGGACAAACTCAGCTTCCGCGTGGGCGGCGTGCCGTTGGGCAGCAGCGACTGCCAGAACACCCTGACCATCGGCGAGCTGGCCGGCACGCAGACGCTGAGCGACGCCCGCCTCGTCAACCGCCTGGTGTTCCTGCAAACCCTGGACGAGGACGACGAACCCGCCAACGGCATCCGCATCCCCAGCCCGGTGGCCGATGCTTTCGCCGGCAAGAGCCTGAACTTCGCGCTGGCGCCCGAGGCCTTCGACACCGCCTTCAAGGCCCTGCTGCCGGCGGCACTCATCGATGTCTACGGCCAGAGCTACGCCGCGCGCAGCCTGGGCGGCCTGCGCCGCGCCGCCACCGTCGAGCACTACGAGTCCTCACTCGCCGGCCTGCTGGGCCGCAGCGGCACCAGCCAGAGCGCCCAGGAAAGCGCCGGCGGCGCCGTGCTGATCACCAAGTACGAGCTGCAGGCCGAAGCCAGCCAGTACGTGCCCTACGAGGGCAGCAACGCCGCCGCGCGCAAGGACTTCCCGCAGGGCTTCTACCCCGCCGTGGGCTCGGGCCTGGCCTTCAAGGGCCGCGCCGCCGACGGCAGCCTGGAGTTCTGGGGCATCACCGACCGCGGCCCCAATGGCGACAGCCCCAACGCCCCGCGCCCCGACGCACCGGGCAGCACCAGCGTCACCAAGATGTTCCCGGCCCCCAGCTTCACGCCCTCGCTCGGCGTGATCAGCGTGGGCAGCGGCGGCGCCCGCCTGAGCAGCCTGCTGCCGCTCAAAGCCGACGCCAGCACGCGCCTCAGCGGCCGGCCTCTGCCCTTCAATGCCGTGGGCAGCAGCGCCGAGATCCCGCTCAACGACCAGCTGCGATTCGACGCCACCAAGGGTGGCTTTGACGCCAAGGGCCTGGACAGCGAAAGCCTGGTGTTCGACGCCAACGCCAAGGCCTTCTGGACGTCCGACGAGTACGGCCCCTTCATCGTCAAGATCGACGCCGCCAGCGGCGTGGTGCTGAAGCGCTACGAGCCCGGCAGCGGCGCCGGCAAGCTGCCCGCCGTGCTGGCGCTGCGCCGCGCCAACCGCGGCATGGAAGGCCTGGCGCAAGACAGCGCCAGCGGTCGCCTGCACGGCTTCCTGCAAAGCCCCATCGACCCGCTGGACGCGGCGGGCAAGTCCATTGAGGTCGTCGACAGCAGCGACCTCGACCAGGACGGCAAGAAGGACGACAAGGTCAAGGTGCGCGACTTCGCGCAGTTCGCGCGCTGGATCGAGTTCGACCCCGCCACCGAGACCTCCAAGCTCTACGCCTACCCGCTCAGCTACCCGCTCGCAGCCCAGGGCGGGAAGTGGGACCGCAACCGCACCGGCAGCGCCAAGCTGGGCGATCTGGTGGCGCTGGGCGGTGGCCGCTTCATCGTCATCGAACAGGGCGCCGACGCCAGCGGCGCGGTACGCAACGTCCTGATGCTGGTGGAACTGCCCGCCAACGCGACCGACATCGCCGCCATCGGCCCCGAGCTGGAGCGCAACAGCATCGATGGGCTCACGCCCAGCGTGGTGAGCTGGGCCAATGTGGTCAAGCTGAAGAAGACCGTGCTGCTGGACCTGAACCAGGCCGGCTGGCGCGCCGAGAAGGCCGAAGGCCTGGCCGTGGTGGACGGCCAGACCCTGGCCCTGATCAATGACAACGACTTCGGCCTACGTACCAGCCTAGTGGACGCCAGCGGCAAGCCCATCGACGGCGACCCCACCGCCTGCACGGTGGACGCCAATGGCGTGCTGCTGGCCAGCGGCTGCACCAGCGGCGCGGCGGGTGTGCGCGTGCTGCGCGGCAACGAAGTGGACCGCCGCACCCGCCTGTGGCTGCTGAAGTTCCCGAAGGCGCTGAGCAGCTACACGCTGCCCTGAGCGGACGGGGCCGCGTCAGCTCCATGGCCTGTCATAGGCCCCCAAGGTGTGCTGCTGCCCCTCCGCCCAGCGCGCCAGCTCGCCGCTCCAGGCCGGCTGCACGCTGTAGCGCCCCTGGCCCTGTGCGGCGGCCCAGGCGCTGTCGATGGCCTGGCGCCAGACCTGCGTGACGGCGGCCACATAGGCCGGGCTGCGCTGGCGGCCTTCGATCTTGATGGCGGCCACGCCGGCCTCGATCAGCTGCGGCAGCAGGGCCAGGGTGTTCAGGCTGGTGGGTTCTTCCAGCGCGTAGTCGTGCGGCGTGCCGTCCAGGTCGAAGCGGCCCTTGCACAGCGTCGGGTAGGCGCGCGGTTCCTCGGCGCCGTAGCGGTCGATCAGCACGCCGTTCAGGCGCGCTTCCACGCCCTGCTTGGTCTCCACCCAGCGCACGGCGCTGGCCGGTGAGCACACGCCCGCGGTGTTGGGTGACTGGCCGGTGGCGTAGCTGGAGAGCGCGCAGCGCCCTTCCACCATCACGCACAGGCTGCCGAAGCCAAACACTTCCACCGGCACCGTGGTGTGGCGGATCAGGTGCTGCACCTGGCTGAGCGTGAGCACGCGCGGCAGCACGGCGCGCTGGATGCCGTAGCGCTCGCGGTAGTACTCGATCGCCTCGTAGCTGGTGGCCGAGGCCTGCACGGACAGGTGCAGGCGCAGGTTCGGGTGGTGGTCGCGCGCATGCGCCAGCACCGCACTGTCGGCCACGATCAGCGCGTCCGCGCCCAGGCGGGCGGCGCGGTCCACGGCGCGCCGCCAGGGGCTGTCGTCGCGCGCATCGGCGTAGGTATTGAGCGCCATCAAGACCTCGCGGCCTTGCGCGTGGGCCTGGCGCACGCCCTCCTGAACCTGGGCCTCGTCGAAGTTCAGGCCGGCGAAGTTGCGCGCATTGGTGGCGTCCTTCAGGCCGAGGTAGACGGCGTCGGCGCCGGCCTGCAGCGCCAGCGTGAGGGCGCGCAGCGAGCCGGCCGGGCAGACCAGCTGGGGCTTGCGCAGTGCGGGCATGGCGTCGCTCATCGCCGCAACGCCCTCAGCCCCGGCAGCCGCAACCGCCGCCACCACCACCGCAACCGCCTTCGGGGCGCGGTGCCACGCCGGCCGGCGCGGGCTGGCTGCGGGCAATGCGCACCTGCCAGAGCTCGGGGCCGGACTGCAGATAGCTCCAATCGAACTGGCCGCCGCGCAGGCGCGCGAACTGCATGAACAGGGGCACCGGGTCGTGGTCGTTCACCAGCTCGAAGGCTTCGCCCACCGACAGGCCGTCGAAGGCGGCAAAGATCAGCGGGTGGCGTTGCGCGGGGGCAAGGCGGCGGACGTCGATGGTCGGGGTGGCGAGGGTGCTCATGCGCGGGCTCCAGATGCGAGGAGCGCAGGCTACGGACCCCGGCGCGCGGGCGCCTTGAAGCAGTTCAAGCCGCAGGTTGGCGGAGGTAGGCCAGCCAGTACACCCCCGCCACCAGCAGGGTGCCGCCAAGCAGATTGCCGACGGTCACCCAGGCCAGATTGGCCGCCAGCGCGGGCAGGGCCAGCGTGCCCTGCCCGTCCAACGCCCAGGCGTACGGGAGAAAGAACCAGTTGGCAATGCAGTGCTCGGCGCCGATGGCCACGAAGGCCGTCACCGGGAAGACGATGGCCAGCACCTTGTCCGCCACGCTGCGCCCGGCCAGGGCCAGCCACACCGCCAGGCAGACCAGCGCGTTGCACAGCACCCCGCGCGCCAGTGCCTCGGTGGGCGAGAGCGTCGCCTTGCCCTGCGCGATGCGCAGCGCCGTCTCGCCCAGCTGGCCCTGGGCCAGGGCATCCAGGCCCGCCAGCCAGGCCAGCCACGCACAGCCCGCCGCGCCCAGCACATTGCCGGCATAGGCCAGCAGCCAATGGCGCAACAGCAGCGGGGTGGACACGCGCCGGCTGGCCCAGGCCATGGCCAGCAGGTTGTTGCCGGTGAAGAGCTCCGCCCCGGCCACCACCACCAGGATCAGGCCCAGACTGAAGCCCAGGCCGCCGAGCGCCCGCGTGGGCCCGAAGCCCAGCGTCGAGCCCGTGCTCAGCACCAGATAGAACAAGGCCCCCAGCGCGATGAAGGCCCCGCCCAGCACGGCCAGCACCAACAGGCTCAGCGAACCGGCCTGCGCCTTGGCCACGCCCAGCTGCTCGACCTTCAGTGCGATCTCGCGCGGGGCGTAGGCGTCGGGGGTGTCGGGCATGGGCGGGTCTCGTTCAGGCGCTCAGGCCAGGGGCCGCGCAGCCCGGCATGTCAATCGCGTCGACCATCGTTGCGGCCGAGCGTGCGTTCCTGCAGTTCGCTGGGGCTCTTGCGCTGCCACACCACCAGGTATTCCTTGCGCTTGGCCTCGATGTCCGCACGGTTGGCCTGGAACCACTGCTGGGCCGCGGGCGTCATGCCGACCAGCTGCGTGCCCTCGCGCCAGCTCTTGAAGTCCGCCATGCCTTGGTGGAACTCGGCGGGCGCGCTCTTCTTGATAGGCCACAGCGAGAAGCGTGCCTTCCAGGCGCCCATGCGCGGGGTCACCATGCTGTAGTAGGTCAGCCCGCCGGCCAGATCGGCCTCCATGAAATCGGCCGCCTCCGACACCACCATGAAGCGCCGCTTGCCCGGGGCGGTCTGGTAGCTCAGCTTGGTGCCGTTGGCCATGATGCCGATGAACACCAGCTCGTCGTTGGTGACGTCGTACACCGAGGCATTGATCGCCGAGCCGACGAACGAGGAGCGCATGAACACGACCTGCGCGGTCTTGTCGGTGGGGGCCGCAATCGTCTGGCTGGCCGCCACCTGCATGGGGTTGGAGGCGCAGCCGCCCAGGAGCAGCGTGGCCAGCAGCAGCAAGGCATGAATGAATCGCACGGCAAGGTCCTTCTGAGTGAGTCGAGCGGGCAGGATAGCCCCGCACCTGCGTTCAGCGTGCGCAGCGCGTGGCCGCCTCGCCCGGCCAGTTCAGCGCCGGGTCGGCCGGCTCCAGCGCCGCGCGCAGCGATTCACGCAGCGCCCCGTGGTTGCCGAACTCGACGCGCGCGCGGTACTCGATGTCCACCACCACCCAGCGCCCCTGCTCGCGCCGCAACAGCGCGCGGTCGCTCCAGCGGAACACCGGCGGCTGCGCGCCGGTGTCGGCCTCGAAGCGCAGCTCCACCGCGGCCTGGCCGGCCCGCTGTGTCACCGCACCCAGGCGCAGGCGCTGCGGGCCCTCGAAGACCGAGGAGAACAGATCACCCTCGACGAACGGCGGCTTCTCGTCCGGCTGCGCGGCGGCGGCGCGGTCGCGCAGCTCGCCCGCAGCCTGCAGCAGGCAGAGCAGCTCGCGGCCCAGCCAGGGGCGCAGCTGCTTCAGCTCATCGCCGCGCGGCGCACCCGTCATGGCGCTGGCCATGCGCCATCGGTAGAAGGCTTCGATGGTCTGCTGCGGGCTGCTGGCCAGGGCGGCCGCGGGCAGGAGCAGCAGGGCCAGGGCGGTGGTGAGGGCGGCGCGCATGGGCGGATTGTGGGCGGCCGCACAGGCGCATCAGCGTGAACGGACGCGAGGGCGTCAGGCTTTGGCAGAGCCCATCGAACGACGCCAATTCTTCGGCGCTGAGGATGTTTGGGCCGTCTTCCTCGCTTCTACAGACGCCGCGCGAACAGCACGATATCCAGGGTCTCCACCGAGGCATTCGGCGGGCTGGGCATCTCGCTCAATTCCTCCACCGCGAAGCCGGCCTCGGCCAACCGGGCGCTCACGTCAGCGGGGCGGCGATAGATCGTGCACACGCGGTCGCCGCTGCTGGTGTTCGTGAAGCCGCTGGCGGCAGGGTCGCCGGTCAGCGTGGCCAGCAGCAGCGGGGCTTGGGGCCGTAGCAGGCGGTGCAGGCCGGCCAGCACGCGCTGCGCGTCGGCGTCGTCGAAATAGCTCAGGCCGAAGAAGAAGGCCGCGCCGTCGAAAGGTGGAGCCAGCGCGGACAGGTCGCGGCAGTCCGCGCGCAGGGTGTGCAGGCCGGGCACGCGCGCCTGGGCCTGCGCCAGCATGTTCGGCGCGCCGTCCACACCCCAGATCTCGGCCTGCGGATGGCGCTGCCGCAAGTGCGCCGCCACATTGCCCGGCCCGCAGGCCAGGTCCAGGCAACGCCCACCGCCGGGTGGCAGCGCGTCGGCCAGGCGCTCGTAATGCGGCAGGTACTGCGGCAGGTCGAAGTACTTCTCGGCGTAGCGCGCCGCGTGCCGGTTGAAGGTGGCGACGGACTCGGCGTTGTAGTCCTCGTCCATGGCTCAGGCGTAGCGCTTCAGCAGGAAGAACCGCTCGGGGTTGGCGGGAATGCCGCTCACCCGGCCGACGGTCTCGAAGCCCAGCTTGGCGTAGAAGTGCGGGGCCTGGAAGTCCAGGGTGTCGAGCTGTGCGGCCACGCAGCCGCGCTGGCGTGCCTCGGCCTCCGCCGCCGCCATCAGCTGGCGGCCCAGACCCTGGCCGCGCGCGTCCTCGGCAACCCAGAGCAGGTCGATCAGGAACTGGCGGTAGATCGTGCGGCCGGACAGTCCTCCCAGCAGACGGCCCTGCGCATCGCGGACCTCGACCGCCAGCGGGCGCGAAGTCTCTGCGCCGAGGTGAGCGGCGTTGTGGGCGCGCACGCCGGCCAGCAGTTCGGCCACCAGGGTTTCGGGAGGGTCGGAGAACAGAGTCAGGGCCACGGCCGGGAGCGGGTTGGAGAGGGGGCCGGAGGATAGGCGGGGCGCGCGCCTCGGGCTCTAAGTCTGTGAAGACCGCGCTGCACAGGTCTTGCGCAGCACGTCCCTAGGGCCCAGGCAGCCCCGCCAGCGCGGGCGGCACAAAGCCCTGGTCCGTCAATGCCCTCACCACCCCCCGCAGCAGCATGTTGTGCGTGAAGCCCAGCGTGTACTGGCGCGCGCCGGGCCGGACGGGTTGCAGCATGCCGCGCTCCACCAGCTTGCGAATCTGATAGGTCCGCTGGCTGGCGCTCAAGCCGGGCAGGGCCGCCTCCAGGTCGCCGGCCTTCACCAGGCCGGCGCGAATCGTGGTCTGCAGCACCGCCACTTCTTGCGGAGTGATGAGGCGGCGTTCGCGCGCATGGGCCACGGTGGGCAGCAGCACCGTGTTTTGCAGATGGGTGTAATCGGCCAGCCGGTTGACCTTTTCCAGCTCGTCGCGAACCCCACCCAGCACATAGGTGCACCACTGCTCCAGGGCTTCCGGCTTGCCGCTATCGGCGCCAGCCAGCATGGCGTAGTAGCGGTTGCGGTCGGCGCAGAGCACCGCCGCGGGGTTCAGCAGGCGGCCGGCCGCACTCACCTGGAGGCCGTACTTGATCAGCATGGCGTAGGTCAGCAGGCGCACCACCCGCCCATTGCCATTGCTGAAGGGGTGCACCCAGGCGAAGCGGTGATGCGCCAGGGCCACCTTCATCAGGTCGTACTTGGGTGGGTCCGCCTGGTTGATGAAGGCCACCAGCTCGGCCATATAGCCCGGCACCTGCACCGCATCAGGGGGCAGGTGCTGCGCCTGGGCAATGCGCACCGGCCCGCTGCGGTAGCTGCCGGGCGTGCGGTCACCCTCGCGCTCCAGGCCCTGCACGGTGGTGACATGCAGGCCCCGCAGCAGGTGCTCACTCAAGGTCGAGCCGGGCTCGATGGCGTCTTCCACCTGGCGCATCGCCAGCTCGATGTTGTCGATTTCGCGCAGGGCATCGCTGGAGGTGCTTGCGGGCGTCACGCGGGTTTCCACATAGTCGGCCAGCGTGGTGTGGTTGCCCTCGATGCGCGCAGAGGCCAGGCTCTCCAGCAGATGGAATACCTGCTTGAGCTGCAAGAACACCGGCGCCGGCGTGCTGCCTCGGATTTCCAGCCTGCGCAGATGCTCCAGATCGGTCAACACATCCAGCAGGGGCGAGTCGAACCGAGGGTTCAGCAGCTGCAAATCATGGTGCAGGAACTGCGGCATGGGCAAGCAGCATCTGGAATCGAGTCGAAATACTATCTTCAATTTTCGGCTTTCAATTCCTTTATAGACAACAACTTGCATTCATTCTGAGCAGAACAACAAGTTGAATGACGGCGCAGCACAACTTGAATTTCCAGCTCGGCCATGTGAAACATCGGCACCCGATTCAAGCCCGCCGCTACGCTGCATCAATGCCCCTTCCCCCCAACCCTTCGGCCGCCCCAGGCCGCATCCCCGCCGCCGTGTGGGTGCTGGGTTTCGTCAGCCTGCTGATGGACATCTCCTCGGAGATGGTGCACAGCCTGCTGCCCCTGTTCCTGGTGGGCACGCTGGGTGCCAGCGCGCTGGTGCTCGGCCTCATCGAAGGCCTGGCCGAGGCCACCGCGCTGGTCGTCAAGGTGTTCTCCGGCGCGCTGAGCGACTACCTGGGCCGGCGCAAGGGCCTGGCCCTGTTCGGCTACGCGCTGGGGGCGCTCACCAAGCCCTTGTTTGCGCTGGCCCCCACCACGGGCTGGGTGCTCACGGCCCGCCTGCTGGACCGGCTGGGCAAGGGCGTGCGTGGCGCCCCGCGCGACGCCCTGGTGGCCGACCTGGCCCCGCCCGAGCTGCGCGGCGCGGCCTTCGGGCTGCGCCAGTCGCTCGACACGGTGGGCGCCTTCCTCGGCCCGCTGCTGGCGGTGGGGCTGATGCTGCTGTGGGCGAACGACTTCCGGGCCGTGTTCTGGGTCGCCGTCATTCCGGGGCTGCTGGCGGTGGGCCTGCTGCTGTTCGGCATCCGCGAGCCCGCGGGCCCGGCGGCCGAGCAGCGCAGCAACCCCATCCGCCGCGAACGCCTGCGCCAGTTGGGCCGCGGCTACTGGTGGGTGGTGGCCCTGGGCGCGGTGTTCACGCTGGCGCGCTTCAGCGAGGCCTTTCTGGTGCTGCGCGCCGAGCAAAGCGGCATCGCCCTGGCCCTGGTGCCGCTGGTGATGGTGGCCATGAACCTCGTGTACGCGGCCACGGCCTATCCCTTCGGCCGACTGTCAGACCGCATGAGCCATCACCAGCTGCTGGCGGCCGGCCTGCTGGTGCTGGTGGTGGCAGACCTGGTGCTGGCCACGGCCGGGCATTGGGCCGGCGTGCTGGCGGGCGTGACGCTCTGGGGCGTGCACATGGGCATGACCCAGGGCCTGCTGGCCGCCATGGTGGCGGCCGAGGCCCCGGCCGCGTTGCGCGGCACCGCCTTCGGCTTCTTCAATCTGGTGAGCGGTGTGGCCCTGCTGCTGGCCAGCGCGCTGGCCGGGCTGCTCTGGGATGGGTTCGGTTCCGCCGCCACCTTCTACGCCGGCGCAGCCCTCAGCGCCGTGGCCGCGGCCCTGGTGCTGCGGCGCCACCCGGCCCGGGCCTGAGCGGCGCCACAGCGGCCTGCTCAGTCCGCCCCCGCCAGGGCCGGGCCAGTCGCCCGCATCGCCTGCGCCAGGCCGGCATTCCCCTGGGCCTCCAGCCCCCGGATCGCGCCCTCGCGGTCCGGTGTGGCGTGGTGCTGGCTCAGCTTGCGCTTGCCCTCCAGGCGCGTGACACGCACCTCGATGCCGACGATGTGCTGCAGGATCTCGGCCAGGAAGTCGGGCGGCGCGTCGCCCATCTTCCAGGGCGTGGGCTGGCTGGCCTCGTGCTGGCGCGTCAGGCGGGCCAGCGCGCCGCGCAGGAACTTCTCGTCGCCGTCGCGCGCCTGCAGGCTGCCGTGGGCGTGCACCACCTCGTAATTCCAGGTCGGCACGCGGCGGTGCGTCTCCTGCTTGCCCGGGTACCAGTTGGGTGAGATGTAGCCCTGCACGCCGCGGAACACCACCAGCACCGGCTCGCCCTCGCGCACCGTCTGCCACACCGGGTTGGCGCGCGCCACATGGGCCAGCAAGCGCAGCGCGCCGCCCTCGTCCTCTTCCAGCCAGAAGGGCAGGTGCTCGGCATCCAGGCCCGCGGCGCCGTGCGTCACCAACATCCCCAGCGGGTTCTCGCGCACGATGCGCTCCAGTTCTTCCACACGGGGTTCGGCAAATTGCGGGGGCAGGTACATGGCGGTGCGGGAAGTGGGTGAGCAAGTGCTTGGGCACGGAAAGCCGGCCGGCGCCGACGCAGCCCGGACTGTGCCGCCAAGCCGGCCCGCTGAAAATGACCAGTTCCGCACCGAATCACCAGACCAGTTGAAGGCCATGCCGCCATGCCAATAGCCGGCGCACGCCGGCCCGGCCGGAGCCGGGCGCTGTATGAAGAGGTTCGCGCCCGCATTGCCGACGGCAGCTTTGCCGCCGGCTCGGCCCTGCCCTCTACGCGCGCGCTGGCGGCCGAGCGCGGCCTGTCGCGCGCCACCGTGAGCGGCGTGTACGAGCAGCTGGCGGCCGATGGCTTCATCGAAAGCCGCGCCGGCGCCGCCAGCCGGGTGGCGGCCGGGGCGGCGGTGCCGCCGGTTCGGTCCAGCGCCGACACGGCCTTGTTGGCTGGCCAGGCCGCCCTGGCCGGCCCGCTCTCGGCCATCGGCGAGCACATGGCCGGCCTGCAGTTCCCCGCGCCGGTGCCGCCCCGGCCGGGTGAGATCGACTTCGGCTACGGCGCCCTCTCGGGGCAAGACTTCCCCACCGCGGCCTGGCTCAAGGCCCTGCGCGCCGTCGAGCGCCAGCGCAGCCCGCGCCTGGCGTACGAAGACCCGCTCGGCAATCTGGCGCTGCGCCGGGCCCTGCAGGCGCATCTGGCCCAGACCCGCGGCCTGCGCTGCGCGCTGGAGCAGCTGATGATCGTCAGCGGCTCGCAGCAGGCGCTGGACCTGTGCGCGCGCCTGCTCGTCAACCCCGGCGACCGGGTGGCGGTGGAGAACCCCGGCTACCGCATCGCCCACCACGCCTTCGAGGCCTACGGCGCCCGCCTGCTGTGCGTGGACGTGGACGCGCAGGGCCTGCGCACCGCGCAGCTCGCCGCCCTGGGCCCGGCGCGCCTGGCCTACGTGACGCCCACGCACCAGTTCCCGCTCGGCGCCTTCCTGCCCATCGCGCGCCGCCTGCAGCTGCTGGACTGGGCGGCCCAGCACCGCGCCTGGGTCATCGAAGACGACTACGACAGCGAGTACCGCTACGCCCTGCGCCCCGAGGCCACGCTGCAGTCGCTCGACACGCAGGGCCGGGTCATCCATGTGGGCACCTTTTCCAAGACCCTCTCGCCCCAGCTGCGCCTGGGCTACCTGGTGCTGCCGCCCGCGCTGGTGCAGCCCTTCGCCGCCGCCAAACGGCTCAGCGACCGCCATGCCGCCACCGGCCCGCAGCGCACGCTGGCGCGCATGCTGGAAGACGGCAGCTACAGCCGCCATGTGCGCCGCCTGCGCCGATTGCAGCAGGCCCGCCAGCGCGCGCTGGTGGAGGCGTTGCAGCGGCATCTGGGCGATCAGGCGGAACTGCAGGGCGCCGCCGCCGGCCTGCATCTGGTGCTGTGGCTGCCTGGCCTGAGGGCCAGCCAAGAAGCTGCGCTGGTGGCCGCCGCGCTGGCGCGCGGCGTGCGCGTGTACGCCCTGGGGCCTTACTTCCATCCGCACAGCCCGGCAGCGAGCCGGGAGCGGCCGGCGGGGCTGGTGATGGGCTATGCCTTGCTGGAGTTGGAGCGGATTGATGTGGGGGTGAGGCGCTTGGCGGAGGCGGTGCGGGAGCTCAAGCAGAAGGCGGCTTTGTAGCGTCGAGAGCGTTCAACAATGCCTAATCGGAATAGCCGGCTCGGCCTATCGCCGCTTGCCCAGCTTCACCTGCCAACACATTCAAGGGAGACATGGATGGAACAGCAATCGCTCTTGTACGACGAACGCTTCCTCGAGAGTTATGCCGGCTCGATAGTCACCGACCCCTCGACTGCCATCGTGGAGCTTGTCGCCAACTGCTGGGACGCCTATGCCACCGATGTCCGGATCTCCTTGCCAAGCCTGAAAGACCAAAGGCAGTTCAAGATCGAAGACAACGGCAAGGGAATGACAAGAGCAGAGTTCCAGCACATCTGGAGAACCATCGCGTACAACCGGCTCGCGGCACAGGGCGAGAGGTCGGATCCGCCGGTTGACGTCGTTGGCATCCCACGAATGGTCTTCGGTAAGAACGGTAAGGGCCGATTCGCCAGTTTCTGCTTTGCCAGTGAGTACGTCGTCACGTCTCGAAAGGACGGCCAAGAGTTCGTCTGCAAGGTGCGGCGCACCGCTACAAATCCGCTGGTCCTGGATGAAATCTCATTCAGAGCTGAGGGCGTTAGCGGCCACGGCACGACCATTGAAGGTACCGGAGCGATACCACCGCTCCTCTTCACCGAAGAGAAGGCACGTGAGCTGATTGGTAGCAGGTTCTTGGCCAACCCAGCTTTCAAGGTCTACATCGGTCGTAGGCAGATCGGCTTCAAGGACATCCCCGCGCTGCTATCCCAGCAGACAGTGGAGGTGGAGGGCTACGGCAAGGTCCAGCTCCTGCATATCGATACGAAAAAGGCTGACAAGACGACCAAGCAACACGGGATTGCTTGGTGGGTCCAAAACCGCGCTGTAGGTCAGTGCAAGTGGAGTCGGAGCGACTACGAGCGGATTCTTGACGGTCGCACGTCAGAGGCCAAGCGATTTACCTTCATCGTGCAAGCTGACTTCCTGAATGGACAGGGGGCCGTACTCGACGATTGGAGTGGCTTCAAGGAGCCAAACGATGCATGGCTCAAGACTCGCGAAGTTGTTCAAGATCGCATTCGCCAGATCATCTTTGAGGGCGGAAAGGCTGAGAGGGAGTCACGCCGTGGCGCGGTCATTGAACGCATCGGCAACACGGTGAACACCCTTTCGCCGGTCAGCAAAGACAGGGTTGAAAGCTTCGTCAACGAAGTTGTCGACCTGTGCCCAAACTTTGGAGAGAACGAGATCGTCCAGTTGTCCACGATCCTCGCCAAGCTTGAGCAAGCGAAGTCCCGGTATGGGCTGTTGGATCTTCTTCACAGGTGCGATGCCAACGACTACGACTCTCTTCACGCCATCCTTGCTGAGTGGACCATCGGCATGGCCAAACTGGTCTTGGACGAGATTCAGAATCGGCTCAAACTTATTGGCGAACTCCGTACCAAGCTGAAGCAGGTGGGCCTTGACGAGGTGCATGAACTGCAGCCGCTTTTTGAGCGCGGCCTATGGATGTTCGGCGCCCAGTTCGATTCGATTGAGTTCACCTCAAACAAGGGCATGACCACCGTTATCAAAACAATCTTCAAGGATGAAGACGGCAAGGGCTCCCTCAGACGGCCTGACTTCGTAGCCCTTCCTGATAGCAGCGTCGGGTTCTATGCCCGCGCGTCCTACGACGAGGAAAGTCATGACGAAGACGGTGTTGAGCACCTAGTAATCATTGACCTGAAGACCACGGGGCTTGCCCTCGGCAGCAGAGAGAAGGATCAAGTCTGGAAGTACGTCAAAGAGCTTCGCGCTAGAGGCTACTTGCGGAAGACAACCCGCGTTGATGGCTTCGTGCTGGGCGACCGAATTGAACAGGGTGAGAACGAACCCCGCACCGAAGGCGACGAAGTGAAGATCGTTCCGATGCTCTACGACACCATTCTTATCCGTGCCGAGAAGCGATTGCTGAACCTTCACACTAAGGTCAAGGACGCACCGTTTCTTGTGGATCAGCAAGACGAATTGCGGAAGTTCCTTGAGCCCATTCCCGTGATGCAAGCTGAACTGGTTGAAGAAGGGGTTGCACCGCAATGAGCAAGAAGCTGCTACTCGTCGACTTTGAAAACAAGCAGAAGGTTGACCTGTCGCGGCTCGACGAGGGCTTCCGCGCAATCATCTTCGTTGGGGCGAGCCAGAACCCACCCAAGGCTTCAAGGAAGCAGGCTACGGCCCATAGGTTTAGTCGGGTGGACTTTCTGAAGATTTCTGGCGCGGGCAAGAATGCCCTGGACTTCCATATCGCCTTCGAGTTGGGACGTACCTTCGAGACTGCCCCTGACACACAGTGCTTTGTCTTGAGCGGCGACAAGGGTTTTGACCCGCTGCTGAAGCACCTTAACGGCAGCGGTATGCAATGTCGCAGAGTTGAGAGCGTTGATGAACTTGCGCCAGCCCCTGTCGTTGCGACAGGTGTCGTTGGGCAAATCGTTTGCCCGCATTGCAGGAAGGCCAGCACGATTCCTCATCATGGTGGCCATTGGTGCTCCAACTGCGGCCGGTTTGCTTCGCCACCGGACCCTAGCCTGTTGCCCTCGAACCGGCCTGAGTTCCGCCAGTCGGAGCAGCGACATCGCAACCCCTTCACAAGGTTCATGGACGCAGAGCGAGCTCGCCTTAACCTTCCGGTTTGTGGGTGGTGCCATCAGCAAACCGACATGACTGGGGGGATCTACGACGACGGTGAATGGATGTGCGGTTGGTGTATCTCCGCTCATGCCCGCTAGATGCGGGCACAACGAGTTTGAAGCAACGCAGTTCGGTGGCGAGTCGAAAGATGCTGGCCACTCAGCCTGCCGCGAAGGTCCGTTGACAGCCTGAAGCCCCTCACCCCCGCGCCCCCCGCCTCTCCACCAACAAATACACCACCGGCACCACAAACAACGACAACAAAGGCGCCGTGATCATCCCGCCCACCATCGGCGCCGCAATCCGGCTCATCACCTCGCTGCCCGTGCCGCTGCCCCAGAGGATGGGCAGCAGGCCGGCCAGGATGACGGCCACGGTCATGAGCTTGGGGCGGACGCGCAGCACGGCGCCTTCGCGGATGGCGTCGAGCAGGTCGGCCTCGGTGCATCGCCCGGCGGCCAGTCGGGCCGCCCAGGCCTGCTTCAGGTAGATCAGCATGATCACGCCGAACTCGGCGGCCACGCCGGCCAGGGCGATGAAGCCGACGCCGGTGGCGATGGACTGGTTGAAGCCCAGCCAGTACAGGAACCAGATGCCGCCGGTGAGTGCAAAGGGCAGCGTGGCCATGATCAGCGCCGCCTCCGCTGCGCTCTTGAAGCAGAGGTGGAGCAGCACAAAGATGATCAGCAGCGTGGCGGGCACGACGATCTGCAGGCGCGCGCTGGCGCGCTCCAGGAACTCGAACTGGCCGGAGAAGGCGAAGGCGATGCCGGGCGCGGGCTGCACCTGCCGGGCCACGGCCTGGCGCAGGTCGGCGACGGTGGAGGCGAGGTCGCGGCCGCGCACGTCCACGAAGACCCAGCCCGAGGGGCGCGCGTTCTCGCTCTTGAGCATGGGCGGGCCGTCGCTGACGCGCACGGTGGCCACCGCGCCCAGGGTGATCTGCTCGCCCAGGGGCGTGAGGATGGGCAGGGCCTGCAGGGCCGGCACGGTGTCGCGCCATTCGCGCGGGTAGCGCAGGCTGATGGGGTAGCGGGCGCGGCCCTCCACGGTTTCGCCCACGGTCTCGCCGCCGATCAAGGTGGCCACCACCGATTGCACATCGGCGATGTTCAGGCCGTAGCGACCGGCGGCCTCGCGGTCGATGTCGACATCGACATACCGGCCGCCGGTCAGGCGTTCGGCCAGGGCCGAGGCCACGCCGGGCACGCCCTGCGCGGCCTTCTCGATCTGCTGGGCGACGCGCTCGATCTCGGCCAGGCTGGCGCCGCTGACCTTGATGCCGATGGGGCTCTTGATGCCGGTGGCCAGCATGTCGATGCGGTTGCGGATGGGCGGCACCCAGATGTTGGCGATGCCGGGCAGCCGGACGGCGCGGTCCAGCTCCTCCACCAGCTTCTCGGGCGTCATGCCGGGCCGCCATTGCTCGCGCGGTTTCAGGCGCACGGTGGTTTCGAACATCTCCAGCGGCGCGGGGTCGGTGGCGCTCTCGGCGCGGCCGGCCTTGCCGGTCACCGTGGCCACCTCGGGCACGGTCTTGATCAGGCGGTTGCTCTGCTGCAGCAGCTCGGCGGCCTTCTGGGCCGAGAGCCCAGGCAGGGCGGTGGGCATGTAGAGCAGATCGCCCTCATCCAGCGGCGGCAGGAACTCGCCGCCCAGGCGGCTGGCGGGCCAGAGCGCCGTCAGGAAGATCAGCGCGGCCACCAGCAAGGTGGTCTTGGGCCAGGCCAGCACGGCTTCGAGCAGCGGGCGGTAGGCCTTGATCAGCAGCCGGTTCAGCGGGTTGCGCTGTTCGTCGGGGATGCGGCCGCGGATCCACAGGCCCATCAGCACCGGGATCAGGGTGACGGCCAGGCCGGCGGCCGCGGCCATCGCATAGGTCTTGGTGAAGGCCAGCGGGCCGAACAGCCGGCCCTCCTGCGCTTCCAGCGTGAACACCGGGATGAAGGAGAGCGTGATGATGAGCAGCGAGAAGAACAGGGCCGGGCCGACCTCGACGGCGGCCTCGGTCATCACGCGCCAGTGTTCCTCGCCCTTGAGCGCTTGGCCCGGGTGAGCGTGCTGCCAGGCCTCGATGCGCTTGTGCGCGTTCTCGATCATGACCACCGCCGCGTCCACCATGGCGCCGATGGCGATGGCGATGCCGCCGAGCGACATGATGTTGGCGTTCAGGCCCTGCTGGCGCATCAGGATGAAGGCGACCAGGATGCCGAGCGGCAGCGAGACGATGGCCACCAGGGACGAGCGCAGATGCCAGAGGAAGAGCGCGCAGACCGCGGCGACGACGAGGAACTCCTCCAGCAGCTTGTTGCGCAAGTTGAGGATGGCGCGGTCGATCAGCTGGCTGCGGTCGTAGCTGGTCACCAGCTCCACGCCCTGCGGCAGGCTGGTCTTCAGCTCCTTCAGCCGGGCCTTGACGGCGGCGATGGTCTCGCGCGCGTTCTTGCCCGAGCGCAGGATCACCACGCCGCCCACCACCTCGCCCTGGCCGTCCAGCTCGGCAATGCCGCGGCGCATCTCGGGGCCGATCTGCACCGTGGCCACATCGCCCAGGCGCACCGGGGTGCGGCCGGCGCGCTTGAGCGGGATGGCGCGGAAGTCGTCCAGGCTCTGCAGGTAACCGCTGGCGCGCACCATGAATTCGGTCTCGGCCAGTTCCAGCACGGCGCCGCCGGTCTCCTGGTTGGCGGCGCGCAGGGCCATCAGCACCTGCTCGTGCGTCAGGCCCTGGCTGGCCAGGCGCAGCGGATCCAGCAGCACCTGCACCTGGCGCACCATGCCGCCCACGGTGGCCACCTCGGCCACGTTCGGCAGGGCCTTGAGCTCGTACTTCAGGAACCAGTCCTGCAGCGAGCGCAGCTGCGCCAGGTCGTGGCGGCCGCTGCGGTCCACCAGGCTGTACTGGTAGATCCAGCCGACGCCGGTGGCATCGGGCCCGAGGGCCGGGCGCGCCGTGGCCGGCAGCCGGCCCTGCACCTGGTTCAGGTACTCGAGCACGCGCGAACGGGCCCAGTACAGATCGGTGCCGTCTTCGAACAGCACGTAGACGAAGCTGTCGCCGAAGAAGGAGAAGCCGCGCACCGCCTTGGCGCCGGGCACCGAGAGCATGGTGGTGGAGAGCGGGTACGTGACCTGGTTCTCGACGATCTGCGGCGCCTGGCCGGGGTAGCTGGTGCGGATGATGACCTGCACGTCGGAGAGATCGGGCAGGGCATCGACGGCGGTGTGGCGCACCGCGAACAGGCCCCAGGCCGCGAGGCCCAGCGTGGCCAGCAGCACCAGGAAGCGGTTGGCCACGGACCAGCGGATCAGCGCGGCGATCATGGCTGGCTCCCGGTGGGCTGCGGCCGGATGCCCTTGAGGCTGGCCTCGGAGTCGATCAGGAACTGGCCGCTGGCCACCACCTGCTGGCCTTCGGCCAGGCCGGATTGGATGAGCGTCAGCGAGCCCAGCTCGCCGCCCAGCAGCACCTCCACCGGGCGGTAGCGGCCCTGGCCCTCGGCCAGCATCACCAGCGCGCGCTGGCCGGTGCGGATGACGGCCTCGGTGGGCACGGCCAGCGCCGCTGCCTGCGTGGCGCCGAGCAGGCGCACCTGGGCCGACAGGCCCGGGCGCAGCGCGCCGCCGGGGTTGGGCAGTTCGATGCGCACGCGCAGGGTGCGGGCGGCGTCGTTCAGCGCGGGCAGCAGCGCGGCCACCTTGCCGTCGAGGGTCTCGCCCGGGCGGCTGGCCAGCTGGATGCGCGCGGCCTGGCCGACGCGCACCGCGGCGGATTGCGCCTCGGGCACGCCCGCCTCCAGCCAGACGGTGCCCAGGCCCTGGATGCGCGCCAGCGTGGCGCCCGCCATCAGGTTCATGCCGGCACGCACCTCCAGTTCCTGGATGACGCCGGCGCGCGGCGTGCGGATGGCGACGCGGCTTTGCACCTGGCCGCTGGCCAGCACGCTGCGGATCAGCTCCTCGGGCATGCCGGCCAGGCGCATGCGTTCCTGGGCTGCGGCCAGCAGCTCGGCTTGGCCCAGGCGCTGCAGCGCCAGCGCTTCCTGCTGCACGGCGGCCCATTCGGGCAGCAGCAGCTCGGCCAGCAGGGCGCCGGCCGGCAGCACATCGCCGGGGGCGAGCGCAGGCACGCGCTCGACGAAGCCGCCGCTGCGCGCCTGCACCACGGCCAGCTCGCGTTCGTTGAATCCGAGCACGCCGCTGGCATGGATCTCCTGCGCCCCATGCGTGCGGGTGACGGTGGCCAGGCGCAGGCCCAGGTTCTGCGTGATGCCGGGATCGATGCGCACCGTGCCGGCGGCCTCGTCGGCGTCGGCGTACATGGGCACCAGCTGCATGTCCATGAAGGGCGACTTGCCGGGCTTGTCGAAGCGGGTGGCGGGGGACATCGGGTCGTACCAGTACAGCACCTTGCGTTCGGGGGCGGCGGGGGTCGGGGCGGTGCCGGCCGTGGCGGCGGCGTGGGGCGCGGCACTGCGTTGGGCCCACAGGTAGCCGGCGGCGGCGCCGGCGCCCAGCAGCGCGGCGGCGGCGGCCAAGGCGTAGGGCAGCTTGCTCATGGTTGGGCTCATGGTTGGGCTCCTGGTTGGACGTCGGTGGGTTCCGGGGCGGTGGTCAGCTGCAGGCGCGCGGCCATGGCGTCGCGCTCGCCCTCCATCGCGATCGCCTTGAGCAGCAGCTCGGCGCGTTCGCGGCGGGCGGCCACCACCTCGGTCAGGCTGGCGCGGCCGCTGCGGTAAGCGGCCAGCGTCAGGGCGATGCGCTGCTCCGCCAGGCTCAGCAGCTCGCCGCGGGCGCGCGCCACGGCGCGCTGCAGGCGCTGCCACTCGGCCAGGTCGGCGGCCAGCATCTGTTCGTGCTCGCGGCGCATGGCTTCGCGCTCGGCGTCCACCGCGCGGCGCTCGGCCAGCTTGGCGGCAATCTGCGGCTCCTGGCGGCTCTTGGGAAAGAGCGGCAGGTCCACGCTGAACATCACCGAGACCATGTCGCCAAAGCCCGGGCCGCGGCGCTGGTAGGCCAGCTCGACGCCCCAGTCGGGCTGCTTCATGGCGCTGGCCTCGCGCACTTCAGCGTCCAGCGTTTTCGCCATCGCGTCCACGGTGCGGAACTCGGGGTGCTGGTGCAGGCGCTGGTGCAGGGCTTCGGGCTGCGGCTGCCAGGCGGGCAGATCGCCCGCCAGCGCTTCGGCCGCGGCAGGCCCCACCCAGCGGCGCAGCTGCGCCACGGCCTGGGCGCGGCGGGCCTCCAGCTCGTCGCGCCGCTCAGCCAGCATGGCGGCCTCCTGGCGCGGCATCAGGGCGTCGGCCGCCATGCCCTTGCCGCCCTGCAACTGGGCTTGCACGGCGCTTTGGAAAAGCTGGTTCTCCTGCTCCAGCGCCTGCAGCTGGGCGAGCTGGTTTTCAAGCGTGCGGCGCTGGATCCAGGCCAGGCCGGCCTCGCGCCGCGCCAGCACGCGGGCCAGGGCCTGTTCGGCTTCGGCGCGCTCGATCCGGGCCTCGGCCACGGCCACGCGGGCGGCGCGCTTGGCGCCGCTCGGCAGCTCCTGCATCCAGGCCAGGCGCTGCATGGTCATGCCCTCGCGCCGCAGGCTGTAGCGCTCGGGGCCGGCGATGGGCAGGTTCTCGATGCCGAGGCTGAGTTTGGGGTCGGGCAGTTCGCCGGCGCTGCGCGCGGCCTGGCGGCTGGCTTCGATGCGGGCGGTGGTGAGGGCCAGCGTGGGTGCCTCGCGCTCGGCAAGGTCGAGCGCCTGCTGGAAGCTCAGCGGCGCGGCGGCCTGTGCAGCGCAGCACAGCGCCGCGGCCAGGATGGCAATGGATTTCATGGAGACCCCGAGGGAGTCGCGCCGCGCCGCCGGGGCGGGCGCAGGCCGGCCAGCGTGGCCGGAGCCGGATCAGCAGCGGATCAGGCGGCGCGCGGGGGGCGCAGCGGCGGAGCGGACTGCGGGCCGGCGTGGCCCTGGCAGGCCAGGGCGACGACGCCGCGCTGCGGCGCGGGCGCCGGCCAGGCGCTGTCGCTCTGCGGGGCCAGCACGCTGGCGGGGTGGCAGTCCTGCCCGGGCTGGCAATGAGCGGCCAGCGGGTCGCCGCAGCAGTCCATGTCGGGTGGGCAATGCGCCTCATGCGCATCGGCCTGCATGGCCGCCTGCGGGGCCATCTCCATCGGGCAGGGCGCCGTGGGGCGCAGCCCGGCCCAGCCGTACGCCGGCACCGCCAGGCTGACGAGCAGGAGCACGAGAAGGCGCAGGAGTTTCACGGCGCGTTTTTACCGCTCGGGGCCCTGGCAGGGATTGCCGTGCATCAAGAAAGCAGGCGGGTGCTGCGCAGGCGCAGCGCGTTGGCGATCACCGAGACCGAGCTCAGGCTCATGGCCAGGGCCGCGACCATGGGCGAGAGCAGCCAGCCGCTGAAGGGGTAGAGCAGGCCGGCCGCCAGGGGCACGCCCAGGGCGTTGTAGACGAAGGCGAAGCCGAGGTTCTGGCGCATGTTGGCGATGGTGGCCTGCGACAGCTGGCGCGCCATGGCGATGCCGCGCAGATCGCCCTTGACCAGGGTGAGGCCGGCGCTGTTCATCGCCACGTCGGTGCCGGTGCCCATGGCGATGCCGACATCGGCCTGCGCCAGCGCGGGGGCGTCGTTGATGCCGTCGCCCGCCATCGCCACCACATGCCCTTCGGCCTGCAGGCGCTGCACCAGGGCCAGCTTGTCGGCCGGCTTGACCTCGCCGTGCAGCTCGGTGATGCCGAGCCGCTCGGCCACGGCGCGCGCGGTGGTCCAGCCGTCGCCAGTGGCCATCACCACGCGCAGACCGGCGGCCTGCAGTGCGGCCAGGGCCTCGGGGGTGCTGGGTTTGACGGGATCGGAAACGGCCAGCAGGCCGAGCAAATTCCCATCCGCTGCCAGGTGCATGACGCTGGCGCCGCCGGCACGCAGGGCCTCAGCCTGGGGCCGCAGCGGCGTCACGTCCACGCCCTGCTGTTCCATCAGCGCGGTATTGCCCAGGGCCAGCGCGCGGCCCTCCACGCGGCCGTGCACGCCGATGCCGGAGCTGGATTCGAAGTCCTCGGCCGCGGCCAGTGGCAGACCCTGGGCGCGCGCCGCGACCACGATGGCGGCGGCCAACGGGTGCTCGCTGCCCTGATCCAGGCTGGCGGCCAGGCGCAGCACCTCGTCCGCCGCCACGCCGTCGACGCCCAGCGCGCGCTCGAAGCTCGGCTTGCCCTCGGTCAGGGTGCCGGTCTTGTCGACGATCAGGGTGTCGACCTCGCGCAGGCGTTCGATGGCGGCGGCGTCGCGAAACAGCACGCCCTGGGTGGCGCCGCGGCCGGTGGCCACCATGATGGACATGGGCGTGGCCAGCCCCAGCGCACAGGGGCAGGCAATGATGAGCACGGCCACGGCGTTGATGAGCCCATAGACCCAGCGCGGCTCGGGCCCGAGCAGGCCCCAGGCCAGCAGGGTGAGCAGCGCGATGCCCACCACGGCGAGCACGAACACGCCGGCCACGCGGTCGGCCAGGCGCTGCATCGGCGCCTTCGAGCGCTGCGCCTGCGCCACCATCTGCACGATCTGCGCCAGCAGGGTCTGCGAGCCGACCTTTTCCGATTGCATGACCAGCGCGCCGTTGGTGTTCAGCGTGGCGCCGATCAGCTTGTCACCCGGCTGCTTGCTGACCGGCAGCGGTTCGCCGGTGAGCATGGATTCATCGACCGCGCTGCGGCCTTCGAGCACCAGGCCATCGACCGGCACCTTCTCGCCCGGGCGCACGCGCAGGCGGTCGCCCACATGCACATGGCTGAGCGGCACATCGGCCTCGCTGCCGTCGGGCTCGATGCGGCGCGCCGTCTTCGGCGCCAGGCCGAGCAGGGACTTGATGGCGGCCGAGGTCTGCGAGCGCGCCTTCAGCTCCAGCAGCTGGCCCAGCAGGGTGAGCGAAATGATGACGGCCGCCGCCTCGAAGTACACCGCCACCCGGCCCATGGCCTGGAAGCCGGCCGGGAACCAGGCCGGCACCACGGTGGCGGCCAGGCTGTAGACAAAGGCGGCGCCGGTGCCCAGGCCGATCAGCGTCCACATATTCGGGCTGCGCTGGCGCACGGAGTCCCAGCCACGGCTGAAGAAGGGCGCGCCGGCCCAGAGCACGATGGGCAGGGTCAGGAGCAGCTCGACCCAGCTCTGCGTGGGCATGCTGAACCAGTTCAGGCGGTGCCCGGCCATGGCCAGCAGGGTGACGAGGACGGTGAAGGGCAGGCTCCACCAGAAGCGCCGGCTGAAGTCCTTCAGCTCGGGGTTCTCGTCCTCTTCCAGGCTGGGCAGCAGGGGCTCCAGGGTCATGCCGCATTTGGGGCAGTTGCCCGGGTGGTCCTGGCGCACCTCGGGGTGCATGGGGCAGGTGTAGACGGTGCCGGGTGCGGCAGGGACCGGCAGTGCAGGCGCGGCGTGATGGTGCGCGTGGCCGTGCGCGTGGTCATGCTCCATGGAGTGCTCGTGATGCGCAGGGTGCGCATGCGGGTCGGGCTGGTTTCGCGTGTCCATGGCCGTCCGATCAGAGTCTGGTTGTGTGGAGCCTCAGGCTTGACCCGATGGCAAGGTCAAGCCTGGTGCTAACGCGGCCAGAAGCGCGGCCCAGAGGGTCCAGGCGAGGGCCCCCATCACCAGCAGACCGATGGCGGCGCGCGATCGCCAGCAGGGAGGCGTGTCGCGGGGCTGGGGTGATGAGGGGGTGTTCATGGCCGCCTCACTTGCCAGGCTGAGTGGCCGCAGCGTCCATGCGCTCCATCATCATCTTCATCATGGACTGCATCATGTCCATGCGCTTTTCCATCATGGCCTGGCGATTGGCCATGTCGCCAGGCTTGGCGGTGCCCATCTTGGGGCCCATGCCGGCGCCCATACCACCCCCCATGCCGCCCATGCCGGACATGCCGGACATGCCCTCCATCATGGCCATGCCCTCGCGCATCAGGCGCATCTGCTCGGCCATCAGGGCCTGACGTTCCTCGGGGCTGCGCGCGGCCATCATCTTGTCGTGCTGGGCGCGCATGGCCTTCATGTGCTCGTCCATCTTGGCCATGCGATCGCCCATGGCGGATGCCGATGCCTTGGGCGCGGGGGCGGCGGCGGACGGGGCGGATGCGGGGTGATGGGCGGCGTGATCCTCGGGCTTGGTTTGGGCGGCGGCGGACAGCGCCAGGGCCAGGGTGGCCAGCGCGATGGCAGGGGTGCGGAGCATGGTGAATTCCTCGGTGAACTGGGGGGTGCGAGCGCGCGGGTGCGCGGACGCAGGACGCTGCAAAGTGCCGCGCCCTACCGGTTCAGCTTGAGGAAGCGGATCGACAGGGGCGGATCGCCCGGCGGTGCCACAGCGTCCAACAGCTGCAGTCCGGGGCCCGGCAGCGGGAGCTGCCATGGGCGGAAGGAGGCTGGCAGCGCGGCACCGAGATCTGGCAGCCAGCTCAGGCCGGCGCTCCAGGCACCGGCCTGGGTGTCATCGCAGGTCTTCAGGCACAGCACCTCGCCGGCATCGGAGGGCTGCGGCGCGCCTGAGTGCTCATGGGGATGCTCGTGGGCGTGCACGTGCCGCACCGGCTCGCTACCCAACTCCGCGCCCCGCGCCTGCAGCAGGCAGGCATGCGCCAGGCTTTGGGCAATAGCGAACAGCCAAATACCGACCAACCACCGGGCCACCAGGGCCTGGGTGCGAGGGCGAAGGCGGAAGGAGGTGGGCATGGTGGGTGCGGTGCTCCGCTGATGCTTGGCGCATCGGCACCCGAGAGCTTGCGCCAAGTCAAGCCCCGGCCGCAAGGGGCCGGGCGGCGGCGGCAGGTGGGGCCGGAGCTGGCGTGAGGACTGGACCCAGCCCCGCCTCCTGGTGCCGCACAAACCGCCGGCGGGAGAACGATGCATTTCCCGTTCGGCCCTCGATGACAGGGGCATCGCTTCCTAAACTGAATTTCATTCAGAAGCGGAGCCCATCAATGACCAAGGTCCTGGTGCTGAATTCCTCAAGCTGGGGCCATGGGGAAACCATGGCGGAGGCCGTGGCCCAAGGCGCGGCCAGCGTGGCTGGCGGGCAGCGACGGGTTCCGCAGCGTCTCGCAGAACGAATGGGATGACGCGTTCTTTCAGGGCCAGCACGTCGCCACCGTCACCACCGCGCCCATGCGGGGGCGCAGCACGCTCGCCGCTTGAACGCCGCTGAACCCCCGGCCCGGAGCGCACACGGTGCATCACCGGCCAGCCCGAGTGCAGCGCAGCTGCAGCCGAATGCCTGAACCGCCGGGCACCCAACCTTGACCTTCCCCTCGCCGTAAGGCCAAGCATGCGCGAACTCGTGCCTGTCGGATCCAGGTCCGTTCCCGCCCTTCCCGGAGATTTCCATGTCCCTTCCCATCTGGACGCGCCGCCGCCTTCTGTCTGCCGGTTTCGGCGGTCTCTCTCTCACCACGCTCGCCGCCTGTGGCGGCGGTGGGGGTGGTTCCGGCAACCCGCCCGCCCCGGCACCGCCCGACTACCGCCCGGTGGCCCAGCCCTTCCCCCTCTCGCTGCACAGCGCCGTGGCCCTGGACGCCCGCTCCGTCGCCGTGGTGGGGGGCTCGCGCGGCCAGCCCAGCTTCTCGGCCTCGGTGGACCTGTTCGACACCGAGGCGCAGCAATGGCGTATGGGCGCGAGCCTGAGCACCGGGCGCTCCCAGTCGCAGGTCCTGGCGCTGGACGCACAGCGCCTCTTTGTGCACGGTGGTGCGCGCTCGCTGTCGGGCTCGCGCACGGCCGAGTGGGTGGACCTGGGCCGCGGTACCAGCCAGCCCGCGCTGGCCTCACCCAGCCGGCTGGCGCATACCGCCACGCGCCTGCGCGACGGGCGCCTTCTCGTTGCCGGGGGCAGCAGCTCCGAGGGCTACTTCGGCGGCGTGAGCCCGACGCTGGAGCTGTGGGACCCGCAAACCGGTCAATGGCGTTTTGCCGCACGGCCGCTGCAGCAGCCCCGCCAAGGCCACAGCGCCACCCTGCTGGGAGACGGCCGTGTGCTCTTCGTGGGCGGCTTTACCGGCACCGGCATGGCCGCCAGCGCCGAGCTGTGGGACCCCGCCACCGAGACCAGCCAGCTCTTCAGCGACCCCGCGCTGGGCCGCGCCGGCCACGCCGCCCAGCTGCTGCCCAGCGGGGACCTGCTGCTGGCCGGCGGCGAGACCGGTGCCACGCCCCAGGCACCCAACCCGGGCGTGCTGCTGCTGCGCCGCGAGCCCTGGCGCGTGGAAGCCCTGGCGCCTGCCCTGCCCAGCCTGGCGGCTGCGTCGGCCATCACCCCGGGGGGCGCCTTGCTGCTGTTCGGCGGGGTGGATCCATCGGGTCAGGCCGTGGCTGCCGCCCTGCAGGCTGGCCCCGGCGTGCGCGCCCTCCCTCCGCTGCCCAGCCCGCGCGAATGGTTGAGCGCCACGGCCCTGCCCTCAGGGCGGGTGCTGCTGCTGGGCGGAGAGAACCGCGGCGCGCTGGCCACCAGCGGGCTGCTGTTCGGGTGAGCCTGCAGGGCCAGGGCTCGGCGCGCCCTGGGCAGCCCTCAGCGCCAAATGCGCTTGGGGCGCAGGCCACGGCCGATGGATCGTGGCCTGCAGTCTGTCGCACCGGGTTTGCGTCCCGCCTACGTCCTGCGCAGGATCCGGCGAAGCCGGTCCGCACTGGCGACACCTGGCCAACACCGACCCACCGGTAGCCCGATTTGAAGACCCCACGCACCCTTGCCGCCCTGAGCCTCTGCGGCCTCGCCACGGCCTGCGCGCTGAACCCACCGTCCCCCACCCTGCAAGCACCCGAGACCCCGGGCCAGCTCGACCGACACGCCCAGTACTTCTCCGATTCCGTCGAGTTCTTTCACGACAACGGTGGGGTGACCTGGAACCGCAGCGCCATGCTCGCCAACACGCAGAAGCACGTCTGCGGCCACTTCCGCCGCGAACTCGTGCCGGGCAGCCTGCGGGTCTATCCGATCAAGGACTACGGGGCCATCGCCACGGGTGTCCATCGCTTCTGCAAGTTCAAGTCCGGGGCCTGCGAGGGCGCGGCCGAGTTCGTCATCGTGTGGCATCAAGAGCAGGGCCGGTGGCAGATCACCCGGGTGCTGAGCTTCGGGCGCCGGGCGGTTTGACTGAGTGAGGGGCAGACCTTCATCGGCGGCCGCTCTTCTGGTCGACCACTTGCGAGGCAAGAATCGTCAGCGGTCTACCTCTACAACCTGCTGCGGGAGCCCCCCTTGGCACGAACCGACAAGCTCACCAAATTGGTCGCAGTCGTTGTTCAGTTTCCAGAACTCGCTGACAAAGACGCTGAGCGCCTCGCCGTGATCAGGGCGCGCGGCTCCATCCGCAGTGAAAACGAGCTCTACCTTGTTCGTCACCACGTCGATTTGCTTGAGGGTGCGCAAGAGCAGACCAAGGAACTTCTGCGGCTATACGAGTTGGTCGACAGGTATGAGCGCGAGCGCCCAGGAAGGGCGCTGAATGCGGCAGCTCAGCCAGGCTGACGGTCCGACGCACCACTTGAACTCGCACAGGAAGTCCCGCACATGGCATCAGGCTACTCAGGCACCCCCCTGGCCAAGAAGCTCGGCATCAAGGACGGCAGCCGCGTGCATGTGGTCGGCGCACCCGAGGGCTACGCCGCGTGGCTGGCACCCTTGCCGGCGGCGGTGCAGTTCGAGCCCTGGCTGACGCCGGACACCGACATCGTGCATCTCTTCACCGCCCAGCGCGCCGAGTTGCAGAAGGCGCTGACCACCTTGCGCGCGCAGCTCAAACCGAGTGCGATGGTCTGGGTGTCCTGGCCCAAGAAGTCCGCCAAGGTGCCCACCGACATCACCGAAGACACGGTGCGCGAGCTGGCGCTGCCGCTGGGCTTCGTGGACATCAAGGTCTGCGCCGTCACCGAGGTGTGGTCCGGCTTGAAGCTGGTGGTGCGCAAGGAGTTGCGCTGAGGCGTGGCGCGCATCAAGGCGGCCAGGCGGTGCGCATGGGTGCCCGTACCCCGGGGGGTGCGGAAGGCGCCTCCAATACCGACCTTTCGGCCGCGCGCCGCTGCCTCTCACCCTGTCCAAGCAACCCTCCGAACCATGAACCTCCAGACGAACTGGCTGGGCCTGCTGTTGCCCGCCCTGCTTCACCCCGCCGCGCAAGCCAGCGTGCCCAGCCACTGCCTGGCCGATGAGGTGGCCGTGGTGAATGCCTGGATGGGCCCGATGCGCGCCGCGGCGGAGGGCTACGTCAATGCCCGCAGCGGCAAGTTCCTCTCGGTGTGTGCGGACCGGGCCGAAGAACCGTTCCAGAAGCTGGTGTACCGCTACGGCGCCGCGGGCCAGGTGGAACTGGAAGAGGTCGCGAGCCCCACCCGGCCCTTCGCGGTCTTCAGCCGCCCCACCGGCCCGCGCATGGGCCAGGACCTCGTCTACTTCAGCAAGGGCGCCATCACCTACTACGTGGCCATCGCCGTGGGCCAAGGCAGCGGCGTGAGTCTCAAGGTCTTCGACCGCAAGAAGCTCATCGTCGACCGCTTCTCGGGCAATGCCGAGGGCGCGGACTTCTCACTCGGCCCGGCGCGATTGGACGTGGACCGCCCACGCTCGCCGGTCGTGCAGCAGCGGCAGCCGCCGCATGCGTTCTGATCAGCCCGGCCTTCCATCCGCCCGCGGGCGGCCGAGCCAGCTGCCGTAGCGCAAGGCCCAGCTCACACAAGCCAGCGCCCAGCCGCCGATCGCCGCCAGTGTGAGCGGCGTGGCCTGCGCGGGCCACAGGGCCGCCAGCACGCGCGCCAGCACCGCCGCCTGCAGCAGCAGGTAGAGCGCCCAGGCCGGGCCGTCCACGGCCAGCGGGCGGCCGCTGTGGCCGGCGCTGACGCGGGTGATCATGGCGATGAGCGTGCAGCCCAAATAACCCATGGTGAGCGCATGCAGCGGCGCCAGGCCCAGGCTGGCCTGGCCGGCGGCCTGCAGCGCGTTCGACGCCGCGCCGAGCGCAAACGCCAGGCCGAGCCAGACGAAGCCGCCATGCAGCATGGCCAAGAGGCGCAGGCCTTTGCCGCGCAGGCTGTGCAGCAGGCCCCAGCGCAGCGCCAGCCACAGCAGCAGGCCCGCGGCCGCGGCCTGCACCAGCGCCAGGGCGGCCAGCAGCAGGGCCGGCAGCGGGCTCCAGAGCGCGCTCGCAAAGCCGGCCAGTGCGGTGGCACCCAGGGCGCTCAGCATGGCCACCAGCAGCCACTCGGGCCGCCAGGCCTCCAGCGCCGGCAGCACGGCCTGGGTGAAGAAGGGCAGCATGCGGTGCGAGACGGCGGTGAACACCGGCGCCAGGAAACCCCAGAGGGCCAGCTGGATGGCCGCGCCCAGCAGCGCCGCCTGGCCCTGCCAGAGCGCGAAGGCAGCCAGGGCCAGGGCGAGCAGGCCGTAGGCCGCGGCGCCAGCCACGATCTGCGCATGCAGGCGGTCGGCCACCTGGCTGGCGCGCAGGATGTGCAGGTAGCGGCGCAGCAGCAGCGCCCAGCCGCCGGCCGCCACGGCCACACCGGCCGCCGCCAGCGGCGCGCCGAAGTGAACGCCCGGCAGCACCAGCAGCCAGCCCATCAGCAGCGCCAGCACGCCGGGCAGCAGGTCGCGTGCGTCCACCTCGGGCTGGGCCAGCCAGCGCGGGCCGGCGGTGAACAAGAAGCCGACGATGAAGAGCGGCATGAAGCTGAAGGCCAGCAGCAGGCCATGGGCCTGCGCTGGCGCCACCGCCCAGGGCGGCTCCAGCCCGCAGGCGCGCGCCAGCAGCACCGCGCCCCACCACAGCGCGCTGAGCGCCAGCCACACCGCGGCGCTGAAGAAGCCCAGGCGGTGCGGTGCGCTGAGCAGGCGCGCCAGGCGCCAGCCGCTCTGCGGAGGCGCGGGCGGCATGGGCGGCGGGGCCTGCATGTGCAGGGGAAAGGTGGCCACGGTGGTGGGCTCAGACTCCGGGGGCAGTCCCCAGGGCGATGCCGGGGGTGAGCAGGCGTTCCATCAGCTGGCGCACGCTGGTGATGTGCTCGCCAAAGGGCATGCCGCCGCGGCCGCGGAAGAACAGGCCGCCGCGGGTGTCGCCGCGCAGCGCGGCGGCCAGGCGTTGGTCGATGCAGAACTGGCCCCAGCCCTTCATGCCGTCGCGCAGGCCGCATTGCTGCAGGCAATCAAAGGCCAGGGTGCAGCGGCTCTTGACCTGGGCCACGGCCTGCAGCCGCGCTTCGGCGCCAAGGTATTTCTTCAGCCAGGGCGTGAGCACGGCGCGCGCCGGCAGGCCGGCCACGCTGGTGATCTCGACCAGGTCTTCTTCGCGCGCACCCGCCAGCACGCGCTTGAACTCGATGTCGGCGTCGCACTCGTCGGTGGCGACGAAGGCGGTGCCGAGCTGGGCGGCGTCGGCCCCCAGGGCCTGCACGCGCTGGATGTCCTCGCAGCGGCGGATGCCGCCGGCGGCGATCAGCGGCACCTGGCCTTCGACGCCGGCGTCGCGCAGCAGCTGGCGCACCGCTGGCAGCACGGTTTCGAACTCGAAGCGGGCGTCGTTGACGTCGGCGATCTTGGCCGCGCCCAAGTGGCCGGCGGCATGGCCGGGGTGCTCGATGACGATGGCGTCGGGCAGGCGCTGCTGGCGCTCCCATTTCTTCAGCACCAGGGCCACGCCGCGGGCGTCGCTCAGGATCGGAATGAGCGCGGTCTTGGGGTGTTCCTTGGCCAGGCCGGGCAGGTCCAGCGGCAGGCCGGCGCCCACCACCACGGCGTCGATGCCGTTCTCCAGCGCGGTCTTGATGGAGGCGGCGTAGTCGCTGACCGCGCGCATCACGTTCACGGCCACCAGACCGGCGCCCTTGGCGATCTCGCGCGCGGCCTGGATCTCGCGCGCCAGCGCTTCCTGGTTGGCGGCCTGGATGACGGCCTTCTTGGTCTCGTTCTCCGGCAGGCCCTCGCTGCGCGCCATCAGGTCGGGGTGGTGGCGGCGCAGGTCCACCGAGGAAATGGTGCCCACGCCCCCCTGCGCGGCCACGGCGCCGGCGAGGCGGTGGGCCGAGACGCCGACCCCCATGCCGCCCTGCACGATGGGCAGGAGCTGACGCCCCGCCAGGCTGAGGGCGCGCAGACCGGCGCGCGCGCGCGCCAGGTCCAGGGAGGCAAAGGCAGTCATGGCTCAGGTCCGGAAATTGCGGACCGCGAGCCTAGGGTTTCTGCCGGCGCGGGTCTTTGATGCAGTTCAAGCTGTCGCTTCGACCGAGCGCTTATTGCGGCCCGACCGCGCCCCCGGCCGGCCAGCTGCTGGGGCCGATGCGGCGAACTGTCATCTCGTAGACCTTGCGCGGTTCCTGGCCCTCGGCGATGCGCTCGCCGATCTCCGTCCACACCCCGTCCTTCAGCGTGGCGGTGTAGCGCAGGCGCGCGTTCGGGCCGGCGGCCGTGCTCCACACGAAACCGTCCGGCTTCAGCTCGAAGGGATGGTCGCCCTCGAAGCCCATGGCGTAGGAATAAAAGCCGTAGCTCTGCGTTTGCGGGCGCCAAGAAATGGTGCCGAAGGCGTTGAAGCGCAGCTTGCCCTCGGCGTCGTAGCCGCGGCCTTCCACCACGCGCAAGGTGCCGTCGAGCATGGGGCCGAAGCGTTCGGTCTGCGTCAGCTCAAGCCATTGGCCGTTGGGCAGCAGGGTGCGGGCGCTGCCGCGCCATTCGCCTTCGAAGCCGGCCAGTGCGCTCAGGGCCTGGCGCTGGGCGGCCTGGCGCACGGCGGGGTCGTAGGGATTCTGGGCGCGGGCTGCTTCGGGCAGGCCCAGCAGGCTCAGACCGAGGCACACCAGCACGCAGGCCAGCAGGGCGGTGCCGCGCGGCGGCTTGTGGGATTGGGTAGGCATGCCCACAGGCTAAGCCAGCGGGGCCGCACTTGCCTCCCCCCTGGGGAGGAGCCCGGGCCGAGGGCTTTCCATAATCGGCGCGTGGTCCAAGCCGCCCGCCCTTTCCTGGAGTTCCAGCGCCTGGATGCGTTGCAGCTGCCCCTGCCCGACCTGATGCGGGAGCTGCAGCGGCATCTGGACCGCTGCATCGGCCTGGATTCGCTGGTGGTGCACTGGTACGACGAGCAGGCCGGCATGAACGAGTTCTATGCCGACCCGGGCTGGAATGCCGAGGCCATCGAGGCCTATGTGGCCGACAACCGCCACGCCCAGGCCGTGCACCGCCGCATTGCGCTGCAGCGCCTGCAGGCGCGCCAGGTCTATGGCCTGGACGAGCAGGTGCTGCGCGGCCGCGAGGTGTACGACACCGTGGTGCGCCCGCTGGGCCTGGGTGCGGTGCTGAGCTTGCCCTACTGGCAGCCGGGGCTGCGCGCCATCGTCAGCTGCGTGCGCAGCGCCAGCGGCCCGCACAAGGGGCGCTTCGCGCCAGCCGACCTGCGCCAGGCCGAACGCCTGCAGGGCGCGCTGGGCGGGCTGCTGGCACGCGAGGCGGGCCCGCCCGCGCCGGCCCTGGTGCAGCCCGGTGCCGCGCTGATGGTGCTGGACGCCGACGGCCGCCTGCTGCAGGCCTGTGCCCGCGGCCGCCGCCTGCTGGCCTTGCTGGAGGCCAGCCCGGCGGGCGCAGATTTCCAGGCCCGGCTGCAGCAGGCGCTGGGGCGGTTGGAGACAACGGCCGATGCCACCGAGTTCGACCTCAGCTTGAGCGACGGCCGCTACCGCTTGCGCCTGCGCCCACTCGGTGCCCTGGGCACCGCCCGCCCCTGGGTGGCGGTGGAGTGGGACCGCCTGAGCCACCCCGAGCTGAAACTGCTGACGCTGGCGCGCGAGGCGTCCTTAAGCCGGCGCGAGCTGCAGGTGGCTCAGGCGCTGCTGGGCAGCGCGAGCGTGGAGGCCATCGCGCGCCAGCTGGGCGTGGCCGAGTCCACGCTCAAGACCCTGAGCCGCTCGCTCTACCAGCGCCTGCAGGTGAGCGATCGGCAGGGCCTGTGGCGCAAGTTCGCCGCGGCTTAGAAACCCGCTGACTTCGCCATTCGGCCACTGTGCCGATTTCGGGCCCGCGCGCGCCGAGCCGCCTCAAGCCAGAAGCGCCCGCGCTCCGCACAGTCACGCCCCGTTGCACCCCGGCCCACAAGGCCCGGGCCGCGGCCGATCCGTTCCCGTTTTCCACCTCCCCCCCTGCCCGCCGCTGCCGCCGTGGCCGCCGCGCGCCTCCCCCTTTTCGGAGTTCCCATGCAAGCGAAGAAGTCCCGCCTGTTCCTGGCGGTGTGCGCCGCGCTGGCCGCCACCGGCGCCCAGGCCCAACAAGAACCCCAGACGCTGCTGGAGCGCGTCGAGGTCACCGGCTCGTCCATCAAGCGTCTGGCCGACCAGGGCGCGCTGCCGGTGCAGGTGATCAGCCGCCTGGACATCGAGCGCAGCGGCGCCAAGAGCGCCGAGGACCTGATCCAGGCGCTGCCCTCGATGCAGGGCTTCACGGTGGCGGCCGAGTCCGTCAACGGCAGCGGCGGTGGGGTGCAGAACGCCTCGCTGCATTCCTTGGGCGCGCGCTACACCCTGGTGCTGCTGAACGGCCGCCGCCTGGCCGCCTACAACGCCGGCTCGGCAGTGAACCTGGCCAGCATTCCCCTCGCCGCGGTGGAGCGCGTGGAGGTGCTGACCGATGGCGCCTCGGCCCTGTACGGCTCGGACGCCGTGGCCGGCGTCGTCAACTTCATCCTGCGCCGCGGGCAGACGGACTGGGTGCTGAACCTCAGCCACAACCAGCCCGAGCAGAAGGGCGGCGCCAGCAGCAGCTTCTCGCTCTCCAAGGGCTTCGGCGACCTGGACAAAGACCGCTTCAGCCTGCTGATGACCTACGCGCACGACGAGCAGAAGGAACTCAACGCTGCCGACCGCCCCTTCGGCGCCTCGGGCATCCGCGAGTTCACGCATGGCGGCCAGCGCTATGCGCTGTACCAGCTGGCGGTGAACACCACGCCGGCCTCCGTCACGCTCGGCTTGAAGAACCCCATCGTCAAGGACGGCGAGCCCTACAGCGCCGTGACCTTCTCACCGAACTACCTGAAGAACGGCCAGTGCGCACCCAACACCGCGCTGACCACGGTGGGCCCCGACAAGGCCTGCTACTTCGACTTCGCCGCCACCGTGCAGCTGATCCCGGACTCGACGCGCGACAGCTTCTTCAGCGCCGGCCAATTCAAGCTGGACAAGAACACCACCCTGTTCGGTGAGGTGGTGCTGTCGCAGTTCGACCAGCGCGCCCGCTACGCGCCGGCGGCGCAGGGCATCGCGCTCTCGCTGGCCGACCCGCTCTACAAGGAGTACGTGCTGCCGCACCTGGCGACGATGGGCGTGGACCCAGCCAACGTCAGCCGCGCCACCACCAACAACCGCTTCGTCGATGCCGGCGGCCGCGCCAATCTGTACCAGACGCGCGCCCAGCACCTGGCCTTTGGCATCGAAGGGCAGTGGCGCGACTTCGACTACAGCGCCAGCCTGGTGCACTCCACCAGCCAGCAGGACAACGACTACGACGGCGGCTACATGAGCCGCAACTGCTACGCCGGCCTGGTGAGCGCCGGCAAGGTCAACCCCTTTGCCGCGGCCGGTGGCAACGCCGCCTTGTTCGCCCCCTGCGTGCTGCACGAGCGCGCCACCCGCACCGAGACGGCGCTGGACGTGCTGAGCCTGCGCGGTTCGGGCGAGCTGTTCAGCCTGCCGGCCGGCGGCGCCCAGCTCGGCGTGGGCGTGGACCTCGCGCGCCAGCAGTACGACTCCCTGCCCAGCCCCATCAACCAGGGCCCCAACAAGATCGGCGGCGCCAACGACACCGTGTTCGGCTCCTCCCCCGGCGCGCTGCCGGTGGGCGCCTCGCGCAACAACTGGGGCGCCTTCGGCGAGCTGCTGATGCCGCTCTACAAGGGCGTGGACCTGACCGCCGCCGTGCGCTGGGACGACTACGCCAAGGCCCGCAACCGCTACCTGTTCAAAAGCGACGGCACGCTGGACGCCCCGGGCAGCCAGGGCAATGCGAACAGCAAGTCCACCTACAAGCTGGCGCTGCGCGTGGCGCCCACGCGCGAGTGGCTGCTGCGCGGCTCGCTGGGCAGCGGCTTCAAGGCCCCGAACCTGGACGAGATCACCCAGCCGCTGCAGGACTTCGGTGTCACCAGCGGCAAGTACCCCTGCCCGGTGAAGGCCCCCGACCCGCGCGCGGTGGATTGCCGCGGTACCACCCAGTACGACCTGCTGACCGGTGGCAACCCCTTGAGCGGCGCGCTGGGCCTCAAGCCCGAGGAGAGCCAGAACCGCACCATCGGCTTCCGCCTGGAGCCAACGCGCAACCTGAGCTTCGGCATGGACGCCTGGTGGGTCAAGATGAAGAACCAGATCGTCGCCCTGCCCGAGACCTTCCCCTTCAAGAACCCGGCCGGCTACGACGGCCTGTTCCGCACCGTGTTCGACGCCGGCCTGGGCGCCAACAAGCTGGCCACCCTGCTGCCCAACTTCAACCTCGGCCGTTCGCGCTACAGCGGCATCGACTGGGAGCTCAGCAGCAGCAGCGACCTGGGCATCGGCAAGCTCAAGATCGAGTGGAACGGCACCTACATGCTGCGCTCCGAGGTCGAGATCGGCGGCGAGGTGGAAAGCAGCGTGGGCCGCTTTGACGGCTACAACAACGTCACCGCCCGCATCGTGCAGCGCCTGGCCGCCACGCTGAAGCAGGACGCCCTGTTCAGCCACACCCTGGCGTGGAACTGGCGCTCGGGTTACCACGACGCCGTGCAGACCGCGGAAGACGGCTCGATCAAGGTGGTGAATGCCGACGGCACGCTGGGCGACTACGCCACCGTGGTGCGCGACGTCGCCGCCTTCAGCACCCTGGACTGGCAGACCCGGCTGGACTGGAACAAGCACCTGAGCCTGACCCTGGGCGCCAAGAACCTGCTCGACCGCGACCCACCGCTGTCCATCCGCACCTCGGGCGGCGGCAACCAGGCCGGCTTCGACCCGCGCTACGCCAGCCCGCTGGGGCGGCAGTGGTATGTGACGGCGACGGTCAGGTACTGATCAGGCTGCGGCAATGCCGCAGGAGTTCGGCCGCCTGCGCGGGGTCGAACTCCCCATGCTGCACCTTGCGCACGCCCAGCTCGTGCAGGCGCAGTTGCAGCGTGGGTGCCAGCCCAAGGCGCGTCAGGCTGTGGCGCACGCATTCGAGTGCGCAGCCGTCGATCGCCAGCACCGTGCGGCCGCTCTCCACGGCGCGCTGCGCCAGCCGCACCAGCGGCTTCACGTCGCCACCCAGGCCGGCGATGCAGGACATCTCGGCCAGGCCCTCGCGGTCCAGGCGCACGGCCAGGTGGTTGGCCAGTTGGGCGGCGCTGGAGCAGCCCGAGCAGGAATAAACCAGCGGCAGTTCAGCGGCGGCGGGCGGACCGGACATGGCGCAAAGCTTGCCGCCCTACCGCGCGGCGCGCCTTGAAGCACTTCAAGCCCGACCCCGACGGCGACACTGCGCGCGATGTCCTCGCCCCTCCCGCCCGACGACCTGCTCAAGCTCGTTACCCAGACCATGCCTTTCGGCAAGCACCAGGGCCTGCTGCTGGCCGATCTGCCCAGCAACTACCTGGCCTGGTTCGCGCGCGAGGGCTTTCCCAAGGGCGAGCTGGGCCGGCTGCTGGCGCTGATGCACACCATCGACCACAACGGCCTCAAGGATCTGCTGCGACCGCTGCGCGACGGCCGGCGCTGAAGCCGGCGCACAGCGCCCATCCAGGTGAGCCAGCAGAACCATCCTCCCGCGGGTATCCCCCAGGCAGATTGGGCTTGATCTGAACGTTTACGTTTGTAGACTGAACGCCGTTTACAACCATAAACGCAAGCATGCGAATCAGTGAAGCGGAGCTCCATGTGATGGAGTTCTTGTGGGAGCGGGGCTCGGCCACCTCGGAAGATCTCGTCGCCGCTCTTGGGCCCGCCCAGGGCTGGCAGCCAGGCACGGTCAAGACCTTGCTGAACCGACTGCTGGGCAAGCAGGCGATTGCCGCCGAGAAGGACGGCCGCCGCTTTCTGTACCAGCCGCTGCTTCAGCGCGAGGACTGGCTGCGCGCCCAGAGCACGACGTTGCTGGATCGCTTCTTCAACGGCCGGCTCTCTGCGCTGGTAACGCACTTCGCGGACCAGCGACCGCTCAGCCCCGAGGACCGCCGCGCGCTTGCGGCCTTGCTGAAGGATCAGCCCGATGCCTAGCCTCCTGGTGTTCCACGGCACCCCCTTGCCCCTGCTGTTCTGCCTGGCGATCGCCTTGGTGGCCCTGCTGCGCCCGCTGGCCCGCGCCCTTGCTGGGCCGCAAGCGCAGTACTGGGTGTGGTGGGCGGTGCCGCTGTGCGTGCTGGCGGCTGCACTGCCGCCGCCCCCGGTTTCGATGGCAGCCGCGCCGCCCGCCGCCGTCCAGGCCCTGGACCAGGCCAAGCGCCAGGCCCTGTCTGCGCTGCAACTGCGAGCTCCGGCCCCTGCCGCCCCCAAAACCATGCCGGATGCGGCTTCCGGCAAGAGCTGGCAGCCCGTCCTGGCCGCGGCCTATGGCTTTGGGGTCCTGCTGCTGAGCGCCGCATTCGCGCTTCAGCATCGACGCTGGGCACGCGAGCTCAGCTGGGACCGTGAGCGCGGCCGTTGGGCGCTGCCCGCTGGCTTCAGCCCCGCAGTGGTGGGCCTGCTGCGACCACGTCTGGCCTTGCCGGTGGACTTCGAGCAGCGCTTCACGGCGACCGAGCAGCAGCTGATCCTGGCCCACGAACGCGTGCACGCGCAGCGCTGCGACACGCTGTGGAACCTGTTGGCCACCCTGCTGCTGGTGCTGAACTGGTTCAACCCGCTGGCCTGGTGGGCCCTGCGCCGCTTCCAGCGCGACCAGGAGTTGGCTTGCGACGCCAGCGCACTGGCGGCACTGGATCGCAGCGCCCGCCAACCCTATTGGGACGCCTTGCTGAAAGCCCACGCCCTCAGCCCATCCTCCGCACTCGCTCATGGCTGGCGCTCGGCTCACCCCTTGATCGAGCGACTGCGCTGGGTCAAGCAGGGAACGAACCGACGATCACGTGTCCTGCTGGTCAGCGCCGCCCTGCTGGCCGCCCTGCCCGCATTCGGGGTGTACGCCACCCATGGCGCGGCCGTGCAGCCGCTGGGAGACCCCACGGTGGTTGCGGCGGGGGCGGTAAGGGTGCTGGCTCGTTCGCAGGTTGACGGCGGTACCTGGGCGGAGAGTTGGACGGACTTCAAACCGAAGCTCAGCCAGGTGGCGCAATCCACCCACACCCTGGATGGCCAACCCATCTACGCCGAGCTCATCAGCATCCAGACCGATCACGACGGCAACCTGGCCGGCTGGGTCGTGGTGGGCGAGCAGGGCGCCGTTTCCCTGCCGCGGCACCCAGGGCGGCCAGACCCCGCACAGTTGGGTGGCCAGATCACGTCGCTCAAGCCCGGCTCCTGGCAGGCCACGGAACTCCAGACCCGGGCCGGCCATCGGGTGCGGTTCGAGTACTTGCTGATGCCCAGCCAGGCCCAGAGTCCTGCCCGCTAAGGCAGCCCGCGCCAGAAGAGCGCCACAAGAGCGCCTGACCTTCAGGGAGGTTTATGTCGACTGCAACGACAGGGCTGAGTGCGTTGATGCCGCCCAGCCTGCTGCTACTGAGCACCGCCGTGCTGGCCTGGATGTGCGCCGGCACCTTGGCCAGGCTGTTGCCGAAGCTCTGTGCCGAAGCCAATCTCTGCCTGCTGGCCTGGATCACGGGGCATCTTGCCGGTGGAGCCCTTCTGTTCGGGTTGGCGCTGCACACCTGGACGAGCGCGCCCATCCAACTGAAACCGGGACTGCTGCTTGGGCTGCTGACCATGACCCTGCCGCCCGCACTGACCTTTGCACTGGTCGACCGGGCCCTGCGGGCGGACACCCAGCGCCAAGTCGCGCAGTGGCAGCGTGACGGCCTGACGGGCTTGTTGACGCGACGCGCCCTGATGGAGCGTGCCGGCACCTTGCGACGCAGCGCGGACGGCAGCGGGATCGCCGTCATCCTGCTGGACCTGGATCACTTCAAGTGCATCAACGACCGGCATCTGCACAGCGGCGGCGACCGGGTGCTTGTGCATGCGGCGCGCCAGCTGCAGGCTGGACTGCGACTGACGGACCTGGTGGCGCGAATCGGCGGCGAGGAGTTCTGCATCCTGCTGCCGGGCGCCAGCTCGGCTCAGGCACTGGAACTTGCCGAGCGCTTGACCACCGAAGCCAGGGCGCAACGCGTGCGCATGGCGGATGGCAGTGAGCAGCGCTACACCTTCTCGGCAGGCTGCGCGGAATCAGCCGCCATGCCCGACGACGATGCGGCGTGGGCCGGCCTGCTGGAACGCGCGGACCGCGCGCTGTACGCAGCCAAGCGGTCGGGGCGGGATCGCGTGGTGCCGTGGAGCACCGAGCTGGCGTGCACTCAGGCTTCGGCGGGCGAGCACTCATCCAGCCTGCCCACTCCGAACAGTGCGCCGCCGCACGCAACGGGCTCGGCGCTGCCGTCGGTCTTCGCCTAAGTTCCAGCAGGCGCAGATGCACCGGGTGGCGGGCTGCGCAGGCCCTCCCGGTGCCGCTCGGCGCCGTCGTCGCCGATCACCTCCCAGCCCGCCTTGGAGCCGACGAACAGGTGGTGCCGCACGCGCAGACCCTCGCCGCCGACGCTGATCGTGCCGGCTGGCACGAACAGGGTGTTCGCATCGTTCTCGCCCGGCACGCGCGCGCCGCAGTGGCGGCAGAACCAGGTATGCCAGTCGGCCCCCGGCTTGCTCCACTGCGCAATCGCCTCCTGGCCCTGCAGCCAGCGCAGGCGCTTCTTGGGCACGACCAGCACGGCGATGCCGTTGGCACCGGTGGCGCGCCGGCAGATCGAGCAGTGGCACACGTAAATGCCACCCGGGTCGCCGTCGATCTCGAAGCGGACGGTGCCGCAATTGCATTCACCTTGCAGCATGGCTTGGCTTCCTCCGGTAAGGCGGGAAGGCATCAGCACCACCCCTTTGCTCGTGCACGCTCGGCCTCCAGGCGCTTCTGCAGCTTCAGCTGATTGGCATGGTTCAGCGCCGCGAAGTCCGGGTGACGAGCGAAGTAGGGCCCCAGCCAACCGGCCTCATGGGTGAACGCCAGCGTCCAGGCCAGATTGGGCGGAAAGACATAGCAGTCCGACCAGGGCGGCCCCTGCGGGGGCTGAGACAGCAGCAGCGCCTGCTTGCGGTCATTGGCCAGCACGACGAACTCGACCCCAGTCTGCTGCCGGTACGTTGACATCGCCTCCGCTCCGGAAAGCGAGGGGTAACGGCCGCCACTGAACACATGCCAGAGAAAGTCCTTGGTGTTCATGCCTTGGCGATCCTTGCCATACACCGCCAACCAGTCCTGCGCCCATTGCGCCGCTTCGGCCGGGGAGTAGGCACGGATCAGCGCTACTTCGGGGATCGGCGGGCATTCACGACGGCTCATGGCGCCAAGCTCCCCTGACCGTCATCCGCCACCACCCGATCCCGCCCCGCCCGCTTGGCCGCATACAGGCGCGCGTCGGCACGCGCATAGAGCGCGGCGGGCAGGTCGGGGGCGGCGGCCATCTCGGCGCGGCCGGCCAGGCCGATGGACACGGTGATGTGCAGCTCGGGGTGCAGGGCGGCCCAGTCCTGGCGGCGCAGGCGTTCGCACAGGGCTTCGCAGGCCTGCAGCGCGCGCTCGCGGTCGCCGTGCAGGAAGAGCAGGCCGAACTCCTCGCCGCCCAGGCGCAGGGCGAGGTCGGCGCGGGCCTCGCGCAGCGGCTGGGCCAGGGCCTGCAGCACGGCGTCGCCCAGGGCATGGCCGAAGCGGTCGTTGACCTGCTTGAAGTGGTCGACGTCGATCAGGGCCAGCTGCAGGCCGGGGCTGCGCGGCCACTCCAGCGTCAGGCGTTCGTCGAACTGGCGGCGGTTGGCCAGGCCGGTCAGGGCGTCGGTGCGGCTTTCCTCGGCCAGGCGGGCCAGCAGGCGGGTCTTCTCGCGGTCGGCGGCCTGCAGGCGCTCGTGCAGGCTGCGCAGTTCGGCGTGGGCGCGCTCCAGCTCCAGGCGGCGCAGGCGCTGCTGGTTGGCGTCGGTCTGCGCGGCCAGCAGTTCGGCCTGCACCTGCAGGGCGCGGCGGCGGCGGTCGGAGTCCTCGTTGAACTGGGCACGCTCGGCCTCATGCGCGGCCTCCAGATGCGCCAGGGCTTCCTGGTGACGGCCGGCGCGCTTGTGCAGCTGGCTGAGCTGCCAGTGCGCGCGCTGCAGGGTCAGGCGGTCGCCGGTCTGGGTGCACAGGGCCAGCGCGCGCTCGAACTGCGCGGCGGCGCGCTCCTGCTCGCCGCATTCCAGCAGCACCAGGCCCAGGCCGATGCGCGCGGTGGTCTCGCCGGCCGGGTGGCTGCGGCCGGCGTGTTCCGCGGCGGCCTGCTCGCCCACGGCGCGCGCCTCGTTCAGGCGGCCCAGCTGGGCCAGGGGCTCGGCCAGATTGGTGCGCAGCAGGGCGGCGGAATCGTGCAGGCCATGGGCCTCGGCCAGTGCCAGGGCCTGCTCGAACTGGGCCAGGGCCTCGGCCGGCCGGCCCAGGTTCTTGAGGTTGATGCCCATGTTGTTGCGCACCGCCAGCTGCAGGCGCGCCAGGCCCAGGGCCTCGAAGCCTTCGAGCGCCTGGGCGTACAGGGCCAGGCCCTGCTCGGCGTCGCCGCCGCGCGAGATCGCCACGCCGCAGGAGAGCAGGGCCTCGGCCTGGGCCTGCGGGTCCTGGGCCTGGCGGGCCAGGTCGAGCGCGTGGCGCGCCCATTCGAGCGAGTCGTCGTGCAAGCCGGTGTGGGCGTAGGCGATGGCCAGGGTGCGCGCCAGGTCGAAGCGCAGGCGCGCCGGGGCGGCCGTGCTGGCGCGCTGCGCGGCCAGCAGGCGCTCCAGCCCGGCCAGCTCGCCGTGGCAGACCTCGGCCAGGCCGCGCACGCGCGCCAGGGCCAGGGCGGCGGCCTGCTGCTCGGCCGCGGGCAGGGCGGCTTCCAGGGTCTGCAGCTCGGCCAGGGTGTCGGCCGGTCGCACCAGGGCCTGGCCGGCCAGACGGGTGAGGTCGGATTCGAGGGCGGGGCTCAGCATGGGCGGCATCATCCGTGGTCTTGTTCCAGGTCAAAGCCGCCCGCTTTGCGGAGGGCCGAACTAGGGCAATCCCCAGGCCGGGTTGACCCAGTTCAATCACGCCCCGGGGCCTGCCATCGCACACTGCGGCCCGAGCATGGAGACCAAGACCCCCACCCCCGAGCTGCTGCGCACCAACGCCCTGGTGTGCGCACGCGCCGAGCGCGCGCTGTTTGCGCCGCTGGGCCTGGCCTTGCGGGCCGGCGAGGCGGTGTGGCTGCGCGGCGCCAATGGCAGCGGCAAGACCACCCTGCTGCGCACCCTGGCCGGCCTGGGCCAACCCTTTGCGGGCAGCTTCCACTGCCCGCGCCCGCCGCGCTACCTGGGCCATGCCAACGGCCTGAAGGACGAGCTGACGGTGGCCGAGAACCTGCGCCTGGCCGCGGCGCTGCAAGGCCAGCCCTGCGGCGCCGCCGAGCTGAAGACCGCGCTGCAGGCCCTGGGCCTGGGCGGCCTGGCGCGCCGGCCGGCCCGCCAGCTCAGCCAGGGCCAGCGCCGCCGCACGGCCCTGGCCCGCCTGGCCCTGCCCGCACCCGCAGCGCTGTGGCTGCTGGACGAACCCTTCGACGCGTTGGACCAGGAGGGCCTGGCCACGCTGCGCGGCCTGCTGCAGGACCTGCTGGCCGCGGGCAGCGCGCTGCTCTTCACCAGCCACCAGGAACTGCCCGGCCTGGCCACGCGCGACGTGCAGCTGGAAGCAGCGCCATGAGGGCCTTCTTCTGGCTGATCCTGCGGCGCGAGCTGCGCCTGGCGCTGCGCCGGCCGCTCGAAGCCCTGCTGCCGGTGGTGTTCTTCGTCGTCGCCGCCAGCCTGTTCCCGCTGGGCATCGGGCCGGAGCCGGCGACCCTGCGCCACATCGCCCCGGGCGTGCTGTGGGTGGGCGCGCTGCTGGCCACGCTGCTCTCGCTGAACCTGCTGTGGGGCGCCGACTGGCAGGACGGCAGCCTGGACCAGTTGCTGCTGGCCGGCCAGCCGGCCTGGCTGCTGGCCCTGGCCAAGGCCGCCGGTCATTGGCTCACGCACGGCCTGCCCCTGCTGCTGGCCGCGCCCCTGCTGGGCCTGATGTTCGGACTGCCCGCCGCGCCCCTGGGCCTGCTGTGGCTGGGCCTGCTGCTGGGCACGCCGGTGCTCAGCCTGCTCGGCGCCTTTGGCGCCGCGCTGACCCTGGGCCTGCGCGCCGGTGGTTTGCTCAATCTTTTGATCGTGCTGCCCCTGGCCATGCCGGCGCTGATCTTCGGCAGTGGCGCCGTGGGCGCTTTTGAAGCCGGCCTGCCCGTGGGCGGCCATTACTCGCTGCTCGGCGCGCTGCTGCTGGCCACCCTGCTGGGCGCGCCGCCGGCCACCGGCGCGGCCTTGCGCATTGCCGTCGCGTAAACCTATGAGTCGCTTCTACACCTTCGCCGCCCCGGTGCGCTTCTATGCGCTCACCGGCGCCCTGCTGCCCTGGCTGTGGCTTGCGGCCGCGCTGCTGGGCGCGGCCGGGCTGTACATGGGCTTCTTCGTCGCCCCCACCGATGCCACGCAGGGCGAGGCCTACCGCATCATCTTCATCCACGTGCCCGCGGCCTGGCTGTCGATGCTGCTCTACCTGGCCATGGCCTTCTGGGCGGCGATCGGCTGGGCCTTCAAGGCGCGCATGGCCTCGATGCTGGCGCGCGCCATCGCGCCCACCGGCGCGCTGTTCACGCTGCTGGCGCTGGTCACCGGCGCGCTCTGGGGCCAGCCGACCTGGGGCACCTGGTGGGTGTGGGACGCGCGCCTGACCTCGGAGCTGATCCTGCTCTTCCTGTTCCTGGGCTACATCGCGCTCGTCAACGCCATCGAAGACCCGCAGCGGGCCGACCCGGCCGGCGCCCTCTTGGCCCTGGTGGGCGCGGTGAACGTGCCCATCATTTACTTCTCGGTGCGCTGGTGGAACACCCTGCACCAGGGCGCCACCATCAGCCTGACGGCCGCGCCCAAGATGGCCGAGACCATGCTGCAGGCCATGCTGCTGACCACCCTGGCCTGCTGGGCCTACGCCTTCGCGGTGGTGTTCATGCGGGCACGGGCAATCGTGTTGGAGCGTGAGCGGGAGGCCGGCTGGGTTGCTGCGCTGCGGGGGAGTGCGTCATGAACTGGGGTTCGGTGTCGGAGTTCTTCGCGATGGGTGGGTATGGGCTCTATGTGTGGGGCTCGTATGGAATGGCTCTGGTTGTCTTCGTGGTCGAACCCTTGTTGGCTCGGGCGCGGCATCGGCGGGCTTTGGTGGGGGATGAGGAGCTGGGCGAATGAGTGCCGCTTGTTCATCTCGGTGCAGCCATCCGGGGCTTCACCCTCGAACCCCGACCCGCATTTCTTTGTCTTGCCAAAGAAACGCGGGGCAAAGAAAGGCGCCAACCCACACAGTCGCCCTAGGGGCGAACTGTGATGGCGGTGCTTGGGCTCACACTGACACGAGCCCTTCTCTGACTTCCATGGGCAGGACGACGAAGGCGCCCGGGGTACCGGTCGTCCCGGGCAGCGAGGACCATGGCCTCCGCGCTCCGAAGAACAGACCCCCAACCAGCGCAACGGGCCGCCTGATTGCTCGTTGGGGGTCCGTTCATCGCAGAGAGCCCGTGATGGTTTGCGGTGGTCTAGACGGCCGGTACTCCGGCCAGCTTAGCGGGCAGGTTTTCGCAGTCCCAGGAGGGGTGTGGGAGCCATGTGAACCGGACGTGCAGTCGCGCGCCGCCCTAGGCGGCGTGCGTGCATTCAAGCGCCGCTCGATGCCCCGCGTTTCTTTGGCGCAGCAAAGAAATGCGGGTCGGGGTGTGGGGTTGAAGACCCCACGGGCTCGCCGGCAGTAAGAGGAAGCAAGACAAATGAGCAGCACCATCAAACCCCGCCACCGCCGCCTCGCCCTGATCGGCCTGATCGCCCTGGCCCTCGCCGCCATCACCGCCCTGGTGCTGAACGCCTTCCAAAGCAATCTGGTGTTCTTCTACTCACCCACCCAGGTCGCCGCGAATGAAGCCCCGAAAGGAAGAAGCTTCCGCCTCGGCGGCCTCGTCGAGCCCGGCAGCGTGCAACGTCAGGGCGTGCAGGTGAGCTTCAAGGTCACCGACAACCTGCACCAGATCCCCGTGCGCTTTGAAGGCGTGCTGCCCGACCTGTTCAAGGAGGGCAAGGGCGTCGTCGCCCAAGGCCAGCTCGGGGCCGATGGCCAGTTCACCGCGCGCGAGGTGCTGGCCAAGCACGACGAGAACTACATGCCGCCCGAGGCGGCCGATGCGCTGCACCAGGCCGAGCAGGCCCGCGAACGCGCGCAGCGCAGCATGGGAGCGCCCAAGTGATCCCCGAGCTCGGCCATTTCGCCCTCTGGTTCGGCCTGGGCCTGGCCGCCCTGCTGGCCGTGCTGCCACCGCTCGGCGCCCAGCGCGACCGTGCCGACTGGATGGCGCTGGCCACCCCACTCAGCCGTGGCCTGGCGCTGGCCGTGCTGCTCGCCTATCTGTGCCTGAGCTGGGCCTTCGTGCAGCACGACTTCTCGGTCGCCTACGTGGCGCAGCACAGCAATTCCGAGCTGCCGCTGCCCTACCGCCTGGCCGCCGTGTGGGGCGGGCATGAGGGCTCGCTGCTGCTCTGGGCCCTGCTGCTGGTGGGCTGGATGACGGCCCTGCAGCGCAAGGCCGGCAGCCTGCCGCCGGCACTGCTGGCGCGTGTGCTGGGGGTGATGGGCGCCCTGGCCTTCGGCTTCCTGCTCTTCATGCTCAGCACCTCCAACCCCTTCGAGCGCCTGCTGCCCATGCCCGAAGAGGGCGCCGACCTCAACCCCCTGCTGCAGGACCCCGGCATGGTGCTGCACCCGCCCATGCTCTACATGGGTTACGTGGGCTTTGCGGTGGCCTTTGCCTTTGCCATCGCCGCGCTGCTGGCGCCCGAGGACGACCTGCAGCGCTGGCTGCGCTGGGCCCGGCCCTGGACGGCCGCCGCCTGGGCCAGTCTGACGGTGGGCATCGCCCTGGGCAGCTGGTGGGCGTACTACGAACTGGGCTGGGGCGGCTGGTGGTTCTGGGATCCGGTGGAGAACGCCAGCTTCATGCCCTGGCTGGCCGGCACGGCGCTGCTGCACTCGCTGGCCGTCACCGAAAAGCGCGGCGCCTTCCGCAGCTGGACCCTGCTGCTCGCCATCCTGGCCTTCTCGCTCTCGCTGCTCGGCACCTTCCTGGTCCGCTCGGGCGTGCTGTCTTCAGTGCATGCCTTTGCCACCGACCCCAAGCGCGGCCTCTTCATCCTCGGCTTCCTGGTGGTGGTGGTGGGCGGCTCGCTGAGCCTCTTTGCCGCGCGCGCGGCGCGCATGGGCCTGGGCGCACGCTTCGGCCTGCTCAGCCGTGAGACCACTTTGCTGGGCAACAACGTGATGCTGCTGGCCACCTGCGGCGCCGTGCTGCTGGGCACGCTCTACCCGCTGGCGCTCGATGCACTGGCCGGGCAGAAGATCTCGGTCGGCCCGCCTTACTTTGAATCGGTGTTTGTGCCGCTGATGGTGCCGGTCATCGTGCTGATGGGCGTGGGCCCGCTGCTGCGCTGGAAGCAGGACGAAGGGCCCGCGCTGGCACGCCGCCTGCGCGGTGCCGCGCTGCTGGCCGCCTTGGCCGCCGGCGCCTTCGGCTGGGCCGTGGGCGGCGGGCGGCTCAGCGCCGCGGCCTGGTTCGGCCTGGCGCTGGCGGGCTGGGTGCTGGCCTGCTGCGCGGCCGATCTGACCGAGCGCCTGTGGCCCCGCAACGGCCAGGGCTTCGGCGTCCGCTGGCAGGCGCTGCCGCGCTCGGTGCTGGCCATGCAGTTGGCCCACGCGGGCGTGGGCGTGTTCATCGTCGGCGTCACCCTCGTCAACAGCCTGCAGGTGGAACGCGACGTGGCGCTGGCGCCCGGCCAGGGGGTGGAGGTCGCAGGGTTCCAGTTCCAGCTGGAGCGGCTGCAGCGCATCGAAGGCCCGAACTACGGCGGCGTGCAGGGCCTGATGCGCGTCAGCCGCGCGGGCGAGTTCGTGGCCGAGCTGCGCCCCGAGAAGCGCGTCTACCGCAGCTCCGAGATGCCGATGACCGAAGCCGCCATCCGCGCCGGGCTGCTGCGCGATTTGTATGTGTCGCTCGGGGAACCGCTGGCGGGTAGCAATGCCTGGATCGTGCGCGTCTACGTCAAGCCCTTCATCGACTGGATCTGGGGCGGCTGCCTGCTGATGGCCGCAGGCGGCCTGCTGGCCTGGCGCGACCGCCGCTACCGCCTGAGCGCCCGCGTGGCGCAAGCCCCCGCCGCGGTCCCACCGCCCGAGCGCGTTCCGGAGCGGCCGCTGGGAGGCGCCACACCATGAAGCTCAAGGCCCTGCTGCCCCTGCTCGCCTTCGGCCTGCTGGCCCTGCTGCTGGCGCGTGGCCTGCAGCTCAACCCGCGCGAGATCCCCTCGCCCTTGATCGACAAGCCCGCGCCCGCCTTCGAGCTGGCCGCGCTGCACGAGGGCAAGCCCGCACTAAGGAGCGCCGATCTGCAAGGGCGCGTGAGCCTGCTCAACGTGTGGGCCAGCTGGTGCACGCCCTGCCAGCAGGAGCACCCGCTGCTGGTCGACTTCGCCAAGCGCCAGCCCGGCGTGCAGCTGATCGGCCTGAACTACAAGGACCAGCGCGAGGCCGCGCAAACCTGGCTGCGCCGCCTGGGCGACCCGTACCACGCCATCGGCTTCGACGAGCGCGGCCAGCTCGGCATCGAGTTCGGCGTCTACGGTGTGCCCGAGACCTTCGTCATCGACCGCCAGGGCCGCATCCGCTTCAAGCATGTCGGCCCGCTCACCGCCGAGCTGATGCGCGAGCGCATCGAACCCCTGTTGAAGCAGCTATGAGAGTCCTCCTGCTCCTGTGTCTGTTGCTGGCCGGCACCGCCCGCGCCGATGCGCAGCTCGACGCCCGCACCCATGCGCTGGCCCAGCAGTTGCGCTGCCTGGTGTGCCAGAACCAGACGATTGCCGACTCCCACGCCCCGCTGGCCGTGGACCTGAAGAACCGCGTGCGCGACCAGCTCGCCGCCGGCAAAAGCGAGGCCCAGGTCATTGAGGACTTGACCGCCAAGTACGGCGACTTCGTGCTCTACAACCCGCCCGTCAAGCCCAGCACCTGGCTGCTCTGGGCCGGCCCGGCCCTGCTGGGCCTGGGGGCGCTGGCTGGCCTGGCCTGGACCCTGCGCCGCCGCGCCCAGCAGCCCGCCGCCGCCTTCGAACCCGACCCCGAGGACGGGGAGGACCCGCGATGAACCGCCCCGAACTCGAAGCCCTGCGCGCGCAAGGCCTGGCCCTGCGCGCCGCCGGCGCCCCGGCCGATCAGCAGGCCGAACTGGAGCGCCGCATCGTCGAGCTGGTGCTCACGCCCCCACCGCCGCGCGCGCCCGGTCGATTGCTGGCCGCCTGCCTGGGCGCCGCCCTTCTGCTGGCCGCCGCCGGCTACGCCTGGAAGGGCAACCCCGCCGCCCTGAGCCCTGTGCAGGCGCCCGACCGCACCGAGGAAATGGTGCAGCGCCTGGCCAGCCGCCTGCAGCAGCAGCCGCAAGACCCCGCCGGCTGGGCCATGCTGGGCCGCTCGTACGCCGTGCTCGGCCGCATGGACGAAGCCGTGGCCGCCTACCGCAAGGCGGTGGAACAGGACGGCGCCAATGCCGAGCTGCTGGCCGACTTCGCCGATGTGCGCGCCACCGGCCAGGGCGGCTCACTGGAGGGCGAACCCGCCGAGTTGCTGGCGCGGGCGCTGCAGATCAACCCGGATTCGGTGAAGGCCCTGGCCCTGGCCGGCACGCGCGCACTGCGCGCCGGGGACAAGGCGCAGGCGCGAGTGCACTGGGAGCGGCTGCTGAAAGTGGCGCCGCAGGGGCATCCGCTGCGGGAGATGGCGGAGCGGAGCATGGGAGAGCTGGCCCAGCCCTGAGCCGCGCGGTAGCGCGGCGCCCGCAAAGCGCGAATCAATCGCGGCTCAGGCCGCTTGCCGACGCGTCCGCGCAAGCAGGCCCAAGCCCAGCAGGGCCAGAGAAAGCGTGGCCGGCAGAGGCACCTTGCCATCCTTCTCAAACAGGAAGTTGGGCCCGAACATGCCCGGCGTGAAGGCGCCGAAAGTCGAGGGGAAGGCCAGCGAGCTGCCGCCGTCAAAGGCACCATCCGTCCAGGTGATCTCGGGCGCCGTGCTGAAGGAGTCCACCATGATCCGCTGCCGGTCGGCATTGCCCTGCGGCATCGTCATGACGATGACGTAGTCGCCCGCGGCCAAGCCCACCGATGACAGCAGCGCTTCGTACCGGAAGTCGCCATCCAGCACACCGCCGGTGCCCGCGCCCAGTGTGAGCGAGGCAAGCAGCGCTTGATCGCTGTAGCGGTAGATGCCGATGTCGTGCCGGATCGCCATCCCGTCGCGGTCGTCGTCATAGGCGCCTAGCGAGGTCACCGTGATGGCACTGTTGACGGTGAACCGCCAGCCGTAGAGCTGGTCGGAGCCGGAGGTGGCATTCGCCCCACCACTCATGCTCACCAGGGCCGGCGCGGCACTTGCACATGTGGCGGCGCAAAGCGACAGAGCGCCAAGGGTCAATTTGAGAGCATTCATCGCGATTCCTTTGGGCAAACGTCCAGACCGAACGACAGCCAAGTACACGCATAGGCTGTGCCAGTGCTTCCAAGACTCTGATTTGACTGGCCCTCAGTCCGCTGTCCGGAGAGGACATGTCAAGAGAACCGACGCCCCGATGATCCTTCGGATTCGCTGGGTTTTGCACCGCGACGGCCGGACGCCATCCCTGGGCCGATGGCATCATCATTTCCAGCCCCCCGCTGGAGACCCGCCTTGCGCCGTTCAGGTCACCCCGCTTTTCCTCGCTCCCTGCTTCGGCCTTGGCTGGCGTTCGCCCTCGCCGGGGCCAGCCTGGGCAGCGCCCAGGCGCAACCGGAAATCCATTGGGCGGTGGTGGATTGGCCGCCGGCTTTTGTGCTGGCTCCGGAGAAAAAGCCTTCGCGCATCGAAGAGCTGGGCGATGGCCAGTTCGACCGGCTCTTCCAGGAAATTGCGCAGCGCCTGCCGGAGTTCACACACCGCCCCCAGCTGGTGAATTCGGCGCGGCTCTGGCATTTCATCGGCGAGGGCCAGACCCTGTGCGCCGGGCCCTTGCGCAAGAGCCCGGAGCGCCTGCAGCTGGCCTACCTCACGCCGGCGGTGCGCTTGGCGCCGGTGAGCCTGGTGGTGCGCACGGCCCAGGCCGAGGCGGTGCTGGGCAGCAACGGCCGCGCCTCGATCACCGAGCTGCGCACCCGCCCGGAGCTGCGCGGGAGGCTGGAGAGCGCGCGCAGCTACGGCGCCGCGCTCGACGCCGCGGTGCAGGGCCCCAACCCCTTGCCGCGCGAGACCACCGCACGCGTGGGCCAGACCCTGGAGTTCGTGGCAGCCGGCCGCTACGACTACACGCTGGAGTACGCCTTCGTCGTCGAGCATCTGCGCCGCAGCGGCCGGTTGAAGAGCGAGCTGAGCGCGCTGCCGCTGAAGGAGGCGGGGGACTGGGAGACCGGCTACATCGTCTGCCCGCGCACGCCCTGGGGGCATGAGGCCATCACGGCGATCGACCGCGCCATCCGCCAGGCGTCCACCGCGCCGGGCTTTCGCGAGGCCTATCTGCGTTGGCTGCCGTCGTCCATGCGGCAGGCCCAGCAGGCGGCTATGGACGCTTTCTACGACGCACGCGCCAAGGGCGGGCCGCAGATCGAGTGAAGGCCGGCGCGGCCGCGCCTTCACCCTACTCACAACTGGACACACTCCCGCCCCCAAGACGGAGGGGGCCTGAGCGCAGCCGGACGCCAGGGCTTGCCTAGCATGCGCGCCCTGCCACTCCCCAGCCGGCACGGCGGGGAGGCCATCCGCACGCCAAAAAGAGGGAGCCCCCACGATGTTCGAACGGACCCATGCCCGGGCCTGGTTGGCCCTGGCCGCCAGCCTGGCCCTGAGCGCCTGCGGCGGCGGTGAAGAGACCCCCGCCGAGGCCTCGCCCCGCATCCAGAGCAGCAGCCTGATCCGCAGCGCAGCTGCGGCCGCCGACAGCAGCGTCCCGCCCGCCGAGGCCGCCCGCCAACTGATGAATTTTGGTGAGCAGATGTTCCCGGCGTGGTTCCCCGGCCACGCCAGCACGCAGACCTTCGGCCCCTATCTGTACCGCTACTACGCGGAGAGCGGCAACTACCTCGCCGTGGCGAATGGCCAGGTGTTCGTGAGCGGCACCAGCTTCGGCCCCGCGCTCCTGGAAGTCGGCCCGATCACGGCGTTCTACAGCCCGGTGCCCGGCGGCAGCGCGAGCATGACCACACCCAGCACCGGCAAGACGCCCTGGCGCGTGCGCGCGGCGGCGCAGTTCGAGCTGCGCGACGGCGCCGGCACCCTGGTGGCCGGCCCGCTGAGCTGCAGCAGCGACGCGCCGCAGGCGCTGGTGGTGGCGGCAGACTGCTCCACGCTCACCGGTCAGCGCCTGGGCCTGCATCCGGTCACCGTGAGCAACGGCAGCACCAGCGCCAAGGTGATGGTCAAGGTGATCCCGGTGGCGCAGCCGCTGGGGCAGCAGGGCGCCGCCACCGCCGTGCAGATGGTGGTGACCGTGGACGGCCACGTGCTGGCCTGGGGCAGCAATGCCGATGGCGAGCTGGGGCAGGGCAAGTCGCCCAGCGAGCTGCCGGCCCTGGGCCTGCCCACGCCGGTCAAGAACCCGGAGGGCACGGGCAGCCTGAGCGGCATCGTGGCGGTGTCGGCCGGCGAGGGCGCGGCCCTGGCGCTGAGTGAGGACGGCGAGGTCTATTCCTGGGGCGACAACGGCAGCTCCAAGCTGGGCCGCAGCCTGACCCCCGCGAGCGCCAGCTACGCGGCCTTGCCCGGCAAGGTGCAGGGCCCCACAGGCAGCGGCACGCTGAACCACATCGTGTCGGTCTCCATCGGCGCCAACAACGCCATCGCCCTGCGCGACGACGGCACCGTCTTCAGCTGGGGCGGCTACGCCGGGCATGACGACTCCGCAAGCGCGCGCAAAGTGCCCGGCATTCCCATCGGCCTGGAAGGCAACGGCCGCTTCGGGCCCGCGGTGGCGATCTCGGCGGGCTGGAGCTGGAACGCCGTCCTGCTGGCCGACGGCCGCGTCGTCACCTGGGGTTACTCCAGCAACAGCGAGGGCAATCTCGGCCGGCCGGGCAGCACGGCACCCTACCTGCCCGGTCTGGTGGTGACGGCCGCCAACGGCACGCCGGTGAGCGACATCGTCGCGCTCTCGGCCGGCTACCAGCACGCCCTGGCGCTGGACGGCAGCGGCCGCGCCTGGGCCTGGGGCCGGGGCAGTTCGGGGCAGCTCGGCGGCGGCGTGAACAGCTCCTCGCCCACCTTCGCCAGCCTGGTGAAGGCGCCCGACGGCGGCCCCAGCCTGGCCAACGTCGCCATGGTGGCGGCCGGCGGCAACCACAGCCTGGCCCTGGACCAGGGCGGCCGCGTGTACAGCTGGGGCTTTGCCACCAGCGGGCAGCTGGGCGATGGCGCCAACCGCCTGGCCGGCAACGGCCGCAACCTGCCGGCCCCGGTGGTGGACGTGAGTGGCACGCTGAGCCTGGGCTCGGTGGCCGCGCTGGCCGCCGGCTATGACGGCTCGGTCGCGCTGTTGCGCGACGGCAGCGTGCTGGCCTGGGGCAATGGCGCCAAGGGCGCCCTCGGCCAGGGTGCCAGCGCCAACCCCGACTGGCCGGTGCCGCTGCCGGTCAAGAACGAAGCTGGCAACGCCGCGCTGATGCTCACCCCGGTGTCCTTCTGGACCCTGCTGAATCGGGTGGCCCGCTAGGCCCCCATCGCGGCGCAAAATCGCGCCAATCGCCCCGCCCCGGAGACCCCCATGGCCCAGCCCGACGCCCCCCTCCCGCTGCCCCATGCCCTGGCCTGGCCCACGCTGGCCCAGGCCCGTCAGGAGCTGCTGGACGGCTTTGACGGCAACCATGACGGCGCCATCACGCGCGCCGAGATCGTGGCAGTGGCCGACCCGAGCGGCCAACATGCGGATGCCCTGAACCCGGTGGTGCAGAAGTTGGTGGACCTGATGGATACCAACCGCGATGCGCGCGTGGTGGGCAGCGAGCTGGATGCCGCCTTGCTGCGCCTGGATGTGAACCGCGATGGCCAGCTGAGCCCGGCGGACCTGGCCGGCCTGCGCGCCGACGCTGGCCTGGCCCCGGTGCTGGCCGCGCTGATGCAAAGCCGCCTGCCGGGCCCGCTGCCGCTGCCACCGGAGCCCCCGCTGCCCCCGGCGCGCCAGGCCCCCACGGTGACGCAGGTGGTGGACGCGCTGTTCACGCGCTTCGACGGCAACCGGGATGCCGGCATCACGCTGACCGAGCTGCTGGCCGTGCTGGACCCCAAGGGCCACCGCGGCAAGCTGGAGGCCGCGATGCAGGAGCTCGTGACGGCGGTGGACACCGACCACAACGGCAGCATGAGCCTCGCCGAGATGCAGGCCGCCGTGGCCTCGCTGGACCGCAACCAGGACGGCCAGCTCGACCACGACGACCATGTGCCCGGCCCGCCGTCCGACGAGGCCGTCGACCTGATCGGCGTGCTGCTGCCGCATCTGCGCGACTTCGACATCGGCACGCTCGGCCACTTCGGCTGAGCCGCTGACCGCCTCTCAGTCCGTCGCGCCCGCCAGTTCGGCGGACCAACGCACCGCCGCATTGCGGCCGCGCCGCTTGGCCGCATACAGGGCCTGATCGGCGCGCCGCAGCAGGGCCTCGCGGTCGGCGTCATCGGGCTGCGATTCGCTGAGCCCGAAGCTCGCCGTCAGCGTGATGGGTGCGCCGGCAGCGCCGCGGAGCTCCAGCGCCGCCACGGCCGCACGCAGGCGCTCGGCCAGGCGCTGCCCTTCCTGCGCCACCTGCGCCTGCGGCATCAGCACCAGGAACTCCTCGCCACCCAGGCGGCTGAGCTGGTCGGTCTCGCGCACCTGCGCCTGCAGGGCCTGGGCCACGGCCTGCAGCGCGCGGTCGCCGACGGCGTGGCCATGCTGGTCGTTGATGCGTTTGAAGTGGTCCACGTCCACGGCGATGGCCACCAGCGGCCTGCCGTAGCGGCGCGCGCGCTCCCACTCCAGGTGCAGGCGCTCCTGCATGGCGCGGCGGTTGGCCACGCCGGTCAGTGCGTCGCGGCTGGCCTGCTCGCGCAGGCGGTTCAGCAGGCGCAGCGCCACCAGGAAGATAAACAGGAAGTTGAAGGTGCCCGCGCTGACCAGGGCCACCGCCCAGGTGGCGGTGGGCACCGCCTGCGCGCCGGTGATGTCCAGCGGCAGCTGCAGCAGGCCCCAGCCGACGAAGAACAGGTTCAGCGCCAGCTGGGCCAGCACCGGCAGGGTGGCGATCCAGGCCATGCGCCGGCCGAACTCGGCCAGGAAGGCCGGGCGCGCCTGCATGAACACGGCGCCCAGCAGCAGCGCATTGAAGAAGGCCATCGCGCCCACGCGCGCCGACGTGGCCGCCGGCCCGATGAACAGCAGCACGCCCAGCGCCAGCAGCGGCAGGCCGAACCAGAGCGCATCGGGCGGGCGTAGGCGCAGGAACACCAGCACGCCACGGCCGGCAAAGGCCAGGCTGAACACGGTGGCCACGTTGCTGCCGGTATGCGTCAGCCACACCGGCCCCTCGGGGCGCCAGGCCACCAGCGCCGCCTGCAGCGCCGCCAGCAGGGCAAAGCCCAGCCAATGCAGCAAGGCCGGGCGTTCTTCCCTGTGCACGGCACAGCCCAGGCCCCACACCAGGGCGTACAGGATGAGCTGCAGGCTGGTGAGAATGCTCATGGCGGGGCAGTATGCCGGCCGACCCGGGCGCGCTAGGCTGGCGGCTCAGCCACCCGCCGCCTTGCGCCATGCCCCCCTTCGCCCTTCAACGCATCGACCACCTCGTGCTGCGCGTCAGCGATCTGGCGCGCAGTCTGAACTTCTACGAGCAGGTGCTCGGCTGCCAGCTGGCGCGCCGGCGCGACGACCTGGGCCTGCTGCACCTGCGCGCCGGCAGCTCGATGCTGGACCTGGTGGCAGTGAGCGGCCCGCTGGGCCAGCGCGGCGGCGCCGGTCCGGGCGCCGAGGGCCGCAACGTCGACCATCTGTGCCTGCGCATCGAGCCCTTCGACGCCGAGGCCCTGGTCGCGCACCTGGCACGCTTCGGCCTGCAGCCGCTGGGGCCGGTGACGGACAACTTCGGGGCCGAGGGCGACGGCCCCTCGCTCTACTGCACCGACCCCGATGGCAACACGATCGAGCTCAAGGGGCCGGCGCACGCGGCTTAACCGCGCACGTAGCGCAGGCCTTTGACGCGCTCGCTGTTGTACTCAAGGCCCTGCACACGGCCCTTGGCATCGCGCTGCAGCAGCAGCACGAAGCCGGGGCCCTGCAGCAGGTCGTTCGCCACCAGCTCCAGTGGCGCCGGGCCCTGGCCTGGCATCTGGGCCTGCAACTCTCCATCCTTGAACTGCAGCTCCCAGCGGCTGTTCAGCCCGGCCGCCGCGTAGCTGCCGGCCAGGGCCTGCAGCTGCGCCGGCTGGGGCTGGAAGGCGGGCAGGCGCTTGAGCAGCAGACGGACCTTGTCGCTGCGGCGCTGCAGCTCGACGCTCTGACCATCGGCCGACCAGCTCAGGCGCGTGATGCCGCTGGCCGATTGCAGCTCGCGCTCACCGAGGGATCGCAACGGCGCCCCGCCCCCGCCCAGGCGCATCTCGGTGCCACCGGGCACACGCGGGTCGGGCTGGATGCGCAGCAGGCTGCGGCTTTGCGGGTCGAAGTAGCGGCCGTGGAAGGCCTTGCCATCGAAGGGCTGGGGCGCTCCGGAAGGGCGGCTGACCGGCTCGGTGAACTGCTCGGCCAGCAGCAGGTTGGCCACCTGCTGCGCCAGGGCATCGGGTCGGGTGCTGCCCAGGTTGCAGGTAACGGCCAGGCCCAGGCGCTGCTGCGGGTACTGCACGGTCACGGCGCGGTAGCCCGCCCAGGCGCCGCCATGCTGGGTGCGCGGCAGGCCGCGGTCGCTGTCGATCATCAGGCCCATGCCGTAGCCCAGCAGCGTGCCGTCGTTCAGGCGCCCGGGGGTGCGCAGGGTCTCGATCAGCTCGGGCTTCAGCACCTTGGGGTTGGCCAGCTCGCCGTCCCAGCGCGCCAGGTCCTGCACCGTGCTCTGCACCGCACCGTCGCCGGCCTGGTTCCAGTTCGACATCTCGATGACGAAGCCCTTCTCGCCGGGCCCGTAGGCGGTGGCGCGGTTCGGCACGATCTGCGTGTGGTCGGTGCGCACATGGGTGGCCTGCATGCCCAGCGGCTGGAACAGGCGCGCCTGCAGCAGGGCGTCGAGCTTTTGGCCGCTGACGCGCTCGACCAGCTGCGCGGCCAGGAAGTAGCCGCTGTTGCTGTAGCTGTGCCGGCTGCCGGGCTTGAACTGCAGGGCGGGTGCGGCGCGCAGCGCCAGCAAGGCCTCGGCATCGCCGGTGACGTTTTCCAGCGCATGGCCGGCCAGCATCATCAGCTCGGTGTAGTCGTTCAGGCCGGCGGTGTGATGCAGGATTTGGCGCACGGTGAAGCGCTCGGGCAGGGCCTTGGCGAGCTCGGGCAGGTGCTGCTGCACGGCGTCGTCCAGGCCCAGCTTGCCGTCCTGCACCAGCAGCAGCACGGCCACGGCGGTGAACTGCTTGGAGCTGGAGCCGATGTCGAACACGGTGTCGGGCCGGATGGGCACGCCATGGTTCAGATCGGCCAGGCCATAGCCCTTGGCGTAGAGGATCTCGCCGGCGCGGTACACGCCGAGCGCACAGCCGGGGCTCTGCGCACCGAACTCGGCAAACACGGCGTCGATGCGCGCCGGGTCGAGCACGGGCTCGGCGGCGTGGGCGCTGCCCAGCAGGGCGGTCAGCAAGGCGGTGAGCAGGGGCTTGAGGCGGTGCGGCATGCAGGGTTCCTGGGTTGCAAAGGCGCGCAGCATCGTCGGCACCGGCGGCCTGACCCAGCGCGACGCGACAGGCTGCGCATTGCCACGCACAGGGCGCGGGCCGCGCGGACGGCTGCGCTGCGTTTGCTCACAAGGCCTGTCAGCCGGATGGCCAGAATCCGCGTTCCTTGCCAGCCGGCCTGGCCGGCCAATACGTCCAAACCGATGGAGCAACGAATGAGAACAAGCGGGATCCTGGTGGCGCTGGGTGCGCTGGCCCTGGCGGGTTGTGCAACCAAGGAATACGTCAACGAAGCCGTGGCACCGGTGCGTGCGGATGTGCAGGGCCTGCAGCAGCGTGCGCAGGCGCAGGACGACGGCCTGAAGGCGCTGGACGGCCGGCTGATGGGCCAGGGCGAGCGCATCAAGGCGCTGGAGCTGGAGGCCCAGGCCCGCGCCGCGGCGGCCGGCAAGATCAAGCAGCCCGGCTTCCTGATGAGCACGGTGCTGACCGACGACCGCTTCAAGTTCAAGCTCGGCCACGCCCAGCTGAGCCCCGAAGCGGGCACGCAGCTCGATCAGCTGGTGGCCCAGCTCAAGGCCGACAACCAGCCGGTCGTGCTGGAGATCCAAGGCCATACCGACAGCAGCGGCAGCAGCGCCTACAACCAGCGCCTGGGCCTGGAGCGCGCCGAGGCCGTGCGACAGCACCTGGCGCGCGCTGGCGTGCCGCTGCACCGCATGGCCACCATCTCCTACGGCGAAACCGCGCCAATGACCGACAACCGCAGCGCCGAGGGCCGCAGCCTGAACCGGCGCGTGCAGGTGGTGGTGATGCGCTGAGCGACTGAAGCGCAGGGCCGGCCGCGCCGCTCAGGCGGCGGCCGGCTCCAGCCCCCAGTGCGCGCGCGCCTTGCGGCATTGCGCATCACCCGGCTGCACGGTGCGGCAGGGCGAAGGGCGCTGCGCATAGATGCCACAGGCCACGGAGCGGCCCACCTCGCCCTGCAGGGCCACGCAGCGCGGCGGCAGGCTGGCGGTGCCCTGCATGCAGCGCTCCAGCGGGCGCAGGGCCTGCGTCAGCGCGGCCGGCACCTGGCCGCCGGGGGCGTCGTCGGCCTCGGCCCAGTAGAAGGACACCCGGTAGGTGGCGCAGCAGGCGCCGCAAGTCTGGCAATCCGGCACGGTGGCCAATCCCCTCAATGCTCAGCAGGGGCGGGATTTTGGCGGGCTCAGTGCAGCAGGCCGTAAACCCGCTCGGGCGGCAGCCGGGCCACCAGTTGCCGATCAGGCTCCAGCGCCTTGAAGGCGAACTCGGGCTGGCTGGTGTCGCGCTTGAGTGAGGCCTGGCAGGGCATGCCGCGCTTGTCGGTCAGCGTGGCCACCAGCGGGGTCTGCGGCGTGGCGCCGCGGCGGATGACGACGCCGCGCTCGCCATTGGCCAGGCTCACCACCTCGCCGGGCGGCAGGGGCCCGAACTCGCGGATCAGCGCCGCCACCATCGGGCTGCTGGGGTACTCGGCATAGGCCTGGCGCTCGGCCTCGCGCAGGTCCAGCGCGGGGCGGGATTCGCGCCGGCTGATCTTGGCCAGGAACACATCGGCCAGGCGCAGGAGTTGGGCGGGCTCGCAGACCTCGCGCAAGCCACGCGGGTAGCCCAGGCCGTCGGCATGTTCGTGGTGCTCGACCACGGCGCGCAGCCAGGTCTCGTCCTCGATGCCGGCGGCGCGCAGCCGGGCCACCGCGGCATCGGGGTGGGCGCGCAGCTCGTCGCGCTGCTCGGCCGTCAGGCGGCCGTAGATGGCGAAGCGACCCTGCAATTCGAGGCAGGACAGGTTCATCGTCAGCGCCGCCATCAGCAGGGTGCGCTGCTGCTCGGGAGCCCACTGCAGGCGCCGCGCCAGCAACCAGGCCAGGGCCGCGGTGTAGACGGCGTGGGTCAGGCCGTACATGCGCAAGTGGTGGGACTCCTGGCGCAGCATCAGGTAGAGCGCCACATCGGGCTGCTGCTCGACCAGGGACTGCAGGTTGTCCCCCAGCTCGTTGCAGGCGGCGCGGAAGTCCTCCGGCGCCAGCGGATCGCGCGCCAGCGCATCCAGGCCCCAGTAGCAGCGCCCCCAGCGCGCAAACAAGGTGGGCGGCTGCGGCTCGACCTTGCGGCCCGCGGCCAGAGCCTTGATCTCCTCGACATCGGCATGGATGCCGCGCGCCAGCAGGGCTTCGAGCTGGCGTTCGCTGCGGATGACCTGGGCCGCGGCCAGCAGCAGATGGCCGTGCTCGTCCCGCACATTGAAGGGCAGGGGCGCGCCCACCTTGATCTGGCTGGCCACCAGCTTGAGCAACTGCATGCGCAGCTCCTGCGTCGGTCGGCCTCCCTGGTCCGGATTGAGACCCAGGCCAGGGGCCGCTGTCAAGCCGCCGGCCGGGAGTCCAATGCGGGGCATGCGCATTCCTGCTCCTGAATTCCTGCCCCTGGACCCGAGCGAGGCCGACCAGGCCCGCCGCCTGCACGCGCTGCTGCAGGCCGCCTACCGGCAGGAGGCCGAGCAGCTCGGCCTGGGGGCCGACTACCCGCCGCTGCTGCGCACGGTGCATGCGCTGCAGGGCAGCGGCGAGTGCTGGATCGCCGCGGCCGAGCAGGGCGAACTGCTGGCCGCGCTGGGCTTCTACCCTGACGAGGACGATGAAGCCGTGACGCGCATCGGCGCCCTGGTGGTGCGGCCGGACCGGCAGCGCCAGGGCCTGGCCACCTGCCTGCTGCATGCGCTCAGGGCCAGCCTGGGTGCCCACGCCCGGCTCACGGTGCAAACCGCACAGGCCAACGCCGCCGCGCTGGCCTTCTACCGCCAGGCCGGCTTCAAGGAACTGCGCCGCTGGCAGGAGCGCTGGCCGGGTGGACAGCTGCGCGTGGTGAAGCTGCTGCGCTGAGCTTTCCTGTTGGGCCAAAGTCACGCAATCCGCTTTCTTTAGGGGAGCAACCTAGGAAATTTTGTTTCCTGAGGTAGGGGAGCCCGCTTAGAATCGCTTCGCTTGCCACGCCTTGCTCTCGCACGTGGCATCTGTCGTCTGACACCGCGCGGCCGCTCAAACTGCCCGCCGCCCAAACTGCCAGCCGCCCTGCTCACGGGGCCGCTCCAGCCGTCGACTACTCCAAGCGACGAGCCTCCCGGTCGGACCGCTCCCCGGCCAACATCCAGCGGCGCTGCGTTCGCCCTCCCCGTTTTTCCATTGCCCGGCGCACTGTCCCCGGGTCACGGTCCAAGGCCCAACGCAGGGTCCGGGCCGGTCGGCGCTCACGCGCCCATTCCATGAATCAAGTCGTACAACAACAAAAAAATCCTTCCAGCTTCGAGCTGGGCAAATACCTGATCTCGCCGCTGGCGCGCATGACGGAGCCGGGCGTGTACCGCGCCTCGGTGTCGATCCGCAGCGGCCGCGGCCGTGCCAGCCACGACCGCGTGTTCCGTTTCCTTCCCCAGTTCTCCAGCCTCGAGAGCGCGTGCAGCTATGCCGCGGAACAAGGGCGGGCCTGGGTTGTGTCCCCGGCGCGATAACGCGCGCCCCAACCGGAGTCCCCCCATGGCCAAAGAAGAACTGATTGAGATGCGCGGCAAGGTCGACGAAGTGCTGCCCGACTCGCGCTTTCGCGTGACGCTGGACAGCGGTCACCAGCTGGTGGCCTACACCGCCGGCAAGATGCGCAAGCACCGCATCCGCATCCTCGCTGGCGACAACGTCAGCCTTGAAATGTCGCCCTATGACCTGAGCAAAGGCCGCATCACCTTCCGGCACATCGAAGCGCGCGCTGGCGCGGCCGCTTCCCGTCCTGCCTACCGTCCGCGCTGAGCCCTTTGATTGGAAACACCATGAGCACCAAGATTTACGTCGGCAATCTGCCCTACACCGTGCTGGACGCCGAGCTGCGCGACCAGTTCTCGCACTTCGGCAGCGTGGCTTCGGCCCGCGTCATGATGGACCGCGACACCGGCCGCTCGAAGGGCTTCGGCTTCGTCGAGATGGGTGATGCCGAAGAGGCTCGCCAGGCCATCGCCGGCCTGGACGGCGTGCAAGTCGCCGGCCGCGCCCTGAAGGTCAACGAGGCGCGTCCGCGCGTCTAAGGCCCACGCTCCGCAAGGAGCGCGCAATACCGCACAAGGGCGCCGCAAGGCGCCCTTGTGTCTTTATGGCCTTGCGGGGCTAAGCTGCCCGCATGGACTGGCCCCTCGCCAAAACCAGCCGGCGCTTCGCGCTGAACTGGACCTACCTGAGCGCGATCGCGCAGGGCGTTTCGCCCATCGATCTGCAGGGCTTGGCGCTGCGCAACTTGGCCGACGCGCGCCAGTACGCGCGCGAGTACGGCTACGACGTCGACCAGCCCGGCGTCACCGACTACCTGCGTGCCATCCAGCAGGAAGCGCTGGGCTTCGTGCGCAGCCAGTTCCTCAGCGCGGCGCAGCAAAGCCTGATCCCCCCCGAGGTGGCGCAGCCGGAAGACCCGCTGCAACTGCTGCTGCTGGCCTCGCACAGCAGCCACCGGCCCGACCCGCAGCGGCTCTGGGCCTGCACCCTGCTGAAGGTGATGCACGGCCTCTTCTACATCGACAACAACCTCAAGCTGCGCCACTTCGAGACCATCCGCCAGCAGGTCTTCGCCGGCCTGGACGAGGTGCTGGTCGAGCGCGAGGGCCGCAGCTATCTGCGCGACGGCCTGCTGGAGCTGCCGCTCGTGCATGTGGAGCGCAAGCGCAACAAGGGCCGCCACAGCATCCTCCTGAAGCTGCTGCAAAAGCCCGAGTACGTGGCCGCCGACATCCACGACCACCTGGGCCTGCGCCTGACCCTGCAGACGCGCGTGGAATGCCTGCTCGCACTGGAGCTGCTGCGCCGCGCCCACCTGGTCTCGGCCAGCAATCTGGAGGTGAGCCGCACGCGCAACACCCTGGTGGACCTGGACGCCGCCAAGCAGGTCTTCACGCGCTGGCGCGCCCTGCTGGAACGCAGCCCCGGCTACCCGCAGGCCCTGCTGCAGCGCATGGATGAAGAGCTGGCCGCGCTGGCCCCGCAGCCGCAGCGGCGCGACAACCCGCACAGCGCGGCCGAGTTCCACAGCCTGCAGCTGACGGTGCGCAAAATGATCCAGCTGCCGCCCGACGCCGGTAGCGAGGCCGGCTGCCGCTTCTTCTTCGCCTACGAAATCCAGCTGCTGGACGCCGCCAGCCTGGCGCAGAGCCAGCAGGGCGCAGCCAGCCACGAGGCCTACAAACAACGCCAGGTCGAGACCGCGCGGCGGCGCGTGTTCGGGCCGCAGCTGCTAGCCTGGCTGGGAGCGCAAGACAAGCATCCGCCGCCTTCCTAAGATCGCACGCACGCCACCACCTCGAGCGGTGAACAGGGAGACTTCCATGCAGCCAAGCCCTCTGCGCGTGACCCTGGGCCTGACCGTACTGCTGCTGGTCAGCTGCTCGGATGCACCTCGCAACCAGATCAACGTGCCCTTGACGCAGTACGCCAATCAGCTCGCGCTGGCTCTGGGCAGCCCCTTGTGGAACCTCGACAGGGCGGCGACTGACAGGATGCTGCAGCTTTTCCTGGTGCCGGGCATCGAGCACATCGAGGTGCATCCGGGGGATCCGAAAAGTGCAGCGCTGGAAGTGGGGCAACGACCTGCGCAGGTTCCGCTCTGCCAGATCAAGCGGCCCATCATCTATGGATCCGGCGACCACCAGGTGCAAGTCGGCACGCTGCTCATCAATCCGCGCTGCGAAGCCCTCAGTTGAGGGCCTGATGGCCGTCGCGGCGGCTGGCCGGAGCGGCGCGCGGCACACTGGCAGCGAAGGAGAGCTCCCACATGCAGACTTGGCTCATGCGCCTGCCCGGCCTCTTGTTCAGCGGTGTGTTCATGCTCGCCTTCGGTCTCGTGGGCATCTTCTTCGGCATCAAGCCCACGATCGAGACCCTGGCCATGGCCTGGACGGTGCAGGGCTGGCAGGCCGTGCCGGCCGAGGTGCTGCATGCGCAGCTGCATGAGTCCCACGGCAGCAAGGGCAGCATCACCTACCGGGTAGAAGCGCGCTACCGCTATGTGATCGACGACCAGGCGCACGAGAGCGATCGCATCGGCCTGGATGAGTCCAGCGGCAGCGACAACATCGGTGACTGGCACCAGCGCTGGGCCGACCGGCTGCAGACCTCGCAGGCACAGAACCTGAAGGTGCTGGCCTATGTGGACCCGACCAACCCGGCGCGCGCGGTGCTGGAGCCGCACATCCGCTGGCCGATGCTGTTCTTCCGCCTGCCCTTCGCGCTGGTGTTCACCGGCGTGGGCCTGGGGGCGGGCTGGGCCTTCCTGCGCATTTGCCGCGGCCAGCCGGCGCAGCCTGAAATCCAGCGCAAGTTGGACACACGCGGCGGCGGCGCGGCGGCGCTAGGCCTGTTCGCCTTCTTCTGGTGCGGCCTGTGCCTGCCCATGGTGGCGCTGGTGTGGAGCGACGGCGACGCATCCTGGGTGGCCAAGCTGGTGATCTCGATCTTCGGCCTGATCGGCATCGGCCTGGCCGTCGGAGCATGGAAGGCGCGGCGATGAAACGAATCCTTCTTGCAGCCCTGCTGCTGCCGGCCTGGGTGCTGGCCCAGCCCATCCCCACGCTGAGCCTGACGGGCGGCCGCTACGCGCTGGAGCTGCCCTATCTGGACCTGGGCAGCGGCAGCGCGCGCACGGCCTGGAGGGCGCGCCTGCAGTCCGGCGATCTGGCCGTCTTCGAAGTCGAGGCCGGCTCGGTGGCGCAGCAGGCCTTGCAGGGCAGCGGCAGCAGCGCGGCGCGCCTGGAGGGTGGGCCAGGCGCTTACCGCCTGCAGCTGCCCTATCTGGAGTTCACGCGGGATGGCCAGACGCGAGCCTTCCGTGCCACGCTGCAAAGCCCCGACCTGGCGCGCTTCCAGGTAGAGGCCGCCAGCGTGGCCGAGCTGGGCCTGTACCCCGCCGCACCCGGCGGCCTGCAGCTGAGCGAGCAGAGTGTGCAGACCGTCGGGGCCCAGCGCTTCGGCAGCTCCACCCAGCTGCTGCTGAGCTGGCAGGCGCCTGGGGCCTTGCCGGCGCAGTACGAGATCGAGGCGCTCGACGCCAGCGGCAGCGTGCTGCGCTTCCAGGCCGGCGCCGTGGCCACCCAGGCCCTGCTGAGCGGACTGAGGGCCGCCACGGCCTACCAGGTGACGCTGCGCGCCTGTGCCGATGCGGCCTGCAGCCGTTCGCGCAGCGCCAGCGTCAGCGCGAGCACGCCCACCGAGTTCTGGCAGCTGCAGGGCAGCGGCAACACGGTGGCCGGCCTGCTGCAACCAGTGAGTGACGGCAATGCCCGGCTCTCGGCCACGCGCTTCGGGCCCGAGGCCGGGGTCAGCGCAAACACCGTGCAGTTCTATTACGGCCCGCGCGGCTTCAGCGGGCTGGCGGTGGCCAGCAGCGCGGCAGGCAGCTATCAGAGCTTCACCAGCCTGGCCGCCAGCAGTGGGGTGCGTTCGCCCGGCAGCAGCGGCAACCCCATCCAGAGCATCATGACCGGCCAGGGCGTGCCCCTGGGGGGCACGCTGGGCGCCAAGGTACGGCTGTTCTTCGAATCGAACGACGCCGATGGCCGCACGCGCATCTACTGGGTGGACAGCGTGGACGGCTATGCCGGGCGCGATTTCCACAGCGGCGCCGCCACCCAATGCAGCAGCCCGGCCGACTACGCCGCCGGCGGCCCCTGCGCGGCCACCCTGGTGATCGGCGTGGAGGGCGACGGCGCCTTCGCCAACGCCAAGCTGCGCGCCGCCCGCCAGCAGAAGCTGGCCTGGCCCACGCAGGACGACTGGCGCTGGCGCGGCGAGGCCGGCAGCTTCATGGTCTTCACGGTCGATGCCATCAGCGGCTGCAGCACCGCCAGCCACAACCACGGCTATGCGGTGTGGGACGGCAGCCGCTTCCAGGTGCAGTACGAGGCCGCTGGCTGCCCCAAGCTCTTCAAGAGCATGCAGGCCGCCGTGCCCATGCACCTGGGCGGCGCGCGCTACAAGCTCTACTTCGGCGACCCCTCCGTCACGAGCGGGCGCCTGCAGGGCTCGGGCCTGCCCTTCGTGGGGCCGAAGAAGCTGCTCTACGCCGATGGCGCGCTCAGCGGGGCGGCCGGCACCGTGGAGTTCGAGGACTGGGAGCCCATCGCCCAGGCGCGTGGCCTGGTGTTCCTGTGGCCGAACGGCGAGCTGCTGGACGAGCGCGCCGAGGGCTATATCGACGACTTCCACTTCCTGGCACCGGCCGGCAACCTGGCGCAACAGCTGGGCTACCTGAGCATCACCGATGGCGTGGTGGTGCCCTTTGCGGCCCTGGCGGTGCTGCTGAACCCCTGAGAGGGCGGGCCCATGTTTGGGCATAGTGCGGCGCTCCACCACGCTGGGAGGTTTGCATGGGGCCGCTGACACCGACGCACTGCACCGTGTGCGACAAGATCCTGCCGCTCTGGCAGGACGCCCGCCAGCCCCCCTGCTGCACGGACGCTTCCTGCCGGCTGCTGCTGGCGCAGCGCGCGCAATTGGGCGAGTTCCTGTTCCAGCACCAGGTGAGCCAGGGCCGCGCCCGTGCACGCGAACGGGCCGAGGAAGCGCGGGCCGTGGCGGCGCGCGCCGCCGCTGAAGGCGCCGAGAGCGAACGCGCCTTTGCGGCCCTGCGCGCCCAGCGCGGCACGGGCCCCGGCGTGCTGGAGACCGTGCTGCCCAGCGGGCCGCGGCGCACGCGGCCGGTGTCGGCGCGGCGGCGCGCGGCCTACGAAGCGCATCTGCGCGCCGTCGTGGCCGAGGCCTTTGTCGAGCCCCCTCCCAGTGCCCCGCCACCCGCGCCTGCGGGCGCTCCGGCGCTGGACTCGCGCCTGCCCGAACGCCTGTGCACCGCCTGCGGCGGCGGCTGCTGCACCGCGGGCAAGGAGCACGCCTACCTGATCCCCGCCAGCATCCAGCGTCTGCGCTTCCAGGACCCCAGCCTGCAGCCCGAGCAGATCGTGCAGTTCTATCTGCGCCACATCCCGGCGCAGGCCTGCGTGAACTCCTGCGTCAACCAGACCCGCCAGGGCTGCGCGCTGCCGCGCGAGTGGCGCTCGGACACCTGCAACACCTGGGCCTGCAAACCGCTGCAGACCCTGTACGAAGGCCTGCAGACCGAACCGCGCGTGCATACCGTGCGCGTGCTGCGGCGCCGCCAGGACCAATGGACGCAGACCCTGCTGCAGGCCGACAACGGCATCGTGGCGCGCGCCGAGTTGCGCGAGGACGCCCTGCTGACCCTGCGCGCCCCGCGCGATGACTGAGGCCGCCCCCCAGCTCTGCGCCGCCTGCGGCGGCCTGATGCGCTTCGAGCCCGGCAGCCAGCGCCTGCGCTGCGCCGCCTGCCGCGGCGAGCAGGTGCTGGACGACCCCGGCGGCGCCGCGCTGGCCCAGGCCCTGGCCGAGCAGGACTACGCGCACTACCTGGCCCTGCGCGCCGGCCAGGAGCCGGCCATTGCCGCGCAGACCGTGGACTGCCCGCAATGCGGGGCGCGCTGCGAGTTCCCGCCCATGGTGGTGGCCATGCCCTGCGCCTTCTGTGCCGCGCCACTGCAGGCCACGCAGGCCCATGCGCAGCGACAGATCCGCCCGCACGCGCTGCTGCCCTTTCAGCTGGACGACGGCGCCGCCCGCCAGGCCTTTGCACGCTGGGTGGGCAGCCGCTGGTTCGCGCCGAATGCACTGAAGGCCCTGGTGCGTTCGCCCGATGCCGGGCGCGGCGTCTACCTGCCGGCCTGGACGATCGACGCGCACAGCCATTCCGAGTACCGCGGCGAGCGCGGCACCCACCGCCAGGTGCGCGAGACGCGCCAGAACGCCCAGGGCCAGAGCGAGACCGTCACCCGCACGGTGACCGACTGGACCCCGGTGGCGGGCGAACTGGACCTGCAGTTCGACGACGAACTCATCCCCGCCAGCGCCAGCCTGCCCGCGGCCGGCGCGCCGGCCCTGGCCATGCCGGAACTGGCCGCGCTGCGCGTGGTCGATGCGGACTACCAGGCCGGCTTCCAGACCGAGGCCTACGCCCTGGGCCTGGAGCCCGCCTTCGCGCAGGCGCAGGCGCGCTTCGAGGCGCGCATCCGCAGCGCGGTGGAGCGCGAGATCGGCGGCGACGAGCAGCGCATCCACAGCCTGCACAGCCAGTTCGACGCGATCCGCTTCCGGCTCATCCTGCTGCCGGCCTGGATCTACAGCTACCGCTTCCAGGGCAAGGTCTGGCAGGTGGTGGTGAATGGCCACAGCGGCACGGTGGCGGGCGAGCGGCCCTGGTCGGCCTGGAAGATCGCGCTCACCGTGGCCGGCGTTGCGCTGGGCGCCGCGCTGCTGTGGTGGCTGGGGCAGGGCGGTAGCGTGGCGTGAGCCCGGCGGGCCGCTGAGGCGCACCCGAGCTCGCGCGCGCTTGGCAGCCGGGGTGCCTGCGGCGCAGCATGCCGGGCATGAACACGCCCATCGCCGACACGCGCCCCGCGCCAGCCCACCCCGCCCGCCACTGGCCGCTGGCCCTCGCAGCCTGGTTGCTGCTCTACCTGCTGGCTTTGGGCCTGGGCGAGCTGCCCGGCCTGCAGGCCCTGGGCCAGGCGGCCCACACCGGCAGCGCCGCGCACGGCCACCCCTATGCCGATACGCGCGCCTGGCTCGGCCTGCCCTTTGCGGCCGACACGCTCAGCAACCTGCCCTTCGTACTGCTGGCCCTGCTGGGCGCCGGGCGCCTGCGCCGCCACCCGCTGCAGGGCATCGGCCGCCGCGCCGCCTGGGTGTTCTGCGCCGGCCTGCTGCTCACCGGCCTGGGCTCGGCAGCCTTCCACCTGGCGCCCAGCGCCGGCAGCCTGGTGCTGGACCGCCTGGGCATGGCCGTGGCCTTTGCCGGCCTGTTGGGCCTGGCCAGCACGGCGCGCCTGGGCGAGGCCGCGGCGCGCTGGCTGCTGCCCGTCTACCTGCCGCTGGCGCTGCTGGCCGCCGCGCTGCCGGGTCTGGGCGGCACGGTCTGGCCCTGGGCGGTGGCGCAGTACGGCGGCGTGCTGTGGCTGCTGGGCCTGTGCCTGCTGCCGCAGCCCGTGGGCGCGCCGCGCTTGGGGCTGGCCTGGGTGCTGCTGGGCTATGCCCTGGCCAAGCTGTTCGAAGGCCTGGATGCGGCGATCTTTGCCGCCAGCGCGGAATGGGTCAGCGGCCACACGCTCAAACACCTGGCCGCGGCGGCGGCGTGCTGGCCGGTGCTGAGCGCTCTGCGAAACAAGGTGTGACGCGTTTGTCGCCGTTGCCACGCTGAACAACCAATCCTCACCCGCATTCGCAAAGTCTTACCGCCTACCCCCGGGCAAGCCCGATAGGTCAGATCGCATATTGGATCCAATATATCGGCTCCAGCAGATGCACTGGCGCGGTGCGTAGGACTGCTGGTGTGCGGCCCCTCCGCTTCGCGACGGTGGGGCGGCAGCGCCCGGGCAAGGACCCGGGCGTTCCCCCACATAGACCGATGGAGACACCCCGATGCGTACCCCTGCCCTTTCCGGGCTGGGCCTGGCCCTGGCTTGCTGCCTGAGCCTGGCCCATGCCGCCCCCCGCCCCAGCGACACCCTGCCGCGCCCGCACAGCCACCAGGCCGTCAGCCCCAAGGACCGCGCCCCGCTGCCCAGCACGCGAGAACACCTGCGCGACGACGCCGGCCAGACCCTCAAGCGCCGCCTCGCCGCACGTGCGGCCGCCGCGGCCTGTGACACGAGCCTGTACACCACGCGCAGCGGCAGCGCGCTGGTGGAGGCCATCCGCGCCAGCAGCACCGATTGCATCAACCAGCTCTTCACCCTGAGCGGCGCAGACGCGCAGAAGGCCTTCAACGAAACGCAGATGCGCAGCGCGGCCGAGGGCCTGCGCCTGCAGGCGCTGAGCTACGCCGGCAACAACAACGGCGCCATCCAGCAATTGCTGCTGTACCTGCGCGCCGGCTACTACGTGCAGTACTACGCCCCCGAGGTGGTGGGCAGCTATGGCAGCGGGCTGAAGACGGCGCTGCGCGGCGCGCTGGACGCGCTGTTCGGCAATGCCGCGATCCGCCAGGTGAATGACGCCAACGGCGGCGTGCTGGCCGAGGCCGTGACCCTGATCGACTCGGCCACCGAGAACGCCCGCTACCTGTGGGTGGTGCGTCAGCTGCTGGACGGCTACGGCGCCGACTGGAATGCCTACTGGGGCATGAAGAACGCCGTCAACAACGCCTTCACGGTGTTGTTCCGCGGCCATCAGAACGACGACTTCCAGGCCGTGGTGCAGAGCGACACCAGCGTGCTGCAGGCACTCTCCAACTTCGCCAACCGCAACTGGGGCCAGCTCGGCGGCGCCGAGGGCTATCTGGTGACGAACGCCGCGCGCGAGCTCGCGCGCTTCCTGCAGTACGGCACGCTGAAGCCCGTGGTGCGCCCCATGGTGCAGACCCTGGTGCAACGCAGCAGCGTCAGCGGCGTCACCGCCCCGGTGTGGATCGGCCTGGCCGACATGGTGGACTACCACGACCCCGGCCGCTGCACCGACTACGGCCTGTGCGACTGGCGCGCCCGCGCCGAGGCCGCCGCGCTGCCGCAGCGCCAGGTCTGCAGCCCCACCCTGACCCTGCGCACGCAGTCCATGAGCGCGGCCGAACTCAACGCCACCTGCGCCTCGGTGGTGAACCAGGAAAGCTACTTCCACGCCAAGCTGCAGACCAACAAGCAGCCGGTGGCCAATGACCTCAACAGCGCGCTGGAGCTGGTGGTCTTCAACAGCAGTGCCGACTACGAGACCTACGCCGGCGCGCTGTTCGGCATCGACACCAACAATGGCGGCATGTACCTGGAGGGCAACCCCGCCACGCCGGGCAACCAGGCGCGCTTCATCGCCTACGAGGCCGAGTGGCTGCTGCCCAAATTCCAGGTCTGGAACCTCAACCACGAGTACACGCATTACCTGGACGGCCGCTTCAACATGCTGGGCGACTTCGCGGCCGGCCAGACCACGCCCACGGTGTGGTGGGTCGAGGGCCTGGCCGAGCATGTCTCCTACTGCTACCTGAACCAGCGCTACGACCGCGCCTTCACCGAGGCCCCCAAGCTCAGCTACACGCTGAACCAGCTGTTCGACACCGACTACAACGGTGGCAGCACGCGCGTCTACCAATGGGGCTACCTGGCGGTCAGCTTCATGATGGAGCGCCACCGCGCCGACGTGACGACGCTGCTGGGCCATTACCGCAAGGGCGAATGGGCGGCCGCGCGCACGCTGCTGAAGACCACCATCGGCAGCCGCTACGACGCCGAGTTCCGCAGCTGGCTGCAGGGCGTTTCCGCCACCGGTGTGAACTGCGCCAATCCGGTCGTCAACCAGCCGCCGGTGGCGCGCTTCGAGAGCACGGTGAATGGCCTGTCCGCCAGCTTCCGTGACACCTCGACCGACGCCGATGGCCGCGTCACCACCTGGCGCTGGACCTTCCACGACGGCAGCCAGTCCACGCTGCCCAACCCGAGCAAGACCTACGGCGCGGCCGGCGACTACCCGGTGACGCTGGAAGTCTGGGACGACGGCCGCCTGGGTGCGCGCACCGACGGCAGCGTGCGCATCACCGCCAGCCCCTGCCCGAGCCGCAGCGATGCGATGGGCAATGGCTGCGTGCGCAGCGGGCTGAGTGCCGCGCAGGGCGGGCTGCTGTACTACTTCATCCAGGTGGACAAGCCCAACACCACGCTGACCATCCAGACCAACGGCGGCAGCGGGGACGCGGACCTGTACTTCAGCGGCAGCGGCTGGGCCAGCCCGGGCAGCTACCAGCTGCGCTCGGCGGGCAATAGCAACAGCGAGACGCTGCAGATCCCGATCGCACAGCCGGGCTACTACTACCTGACCCTGCACGCCTACCAGGCGTTCAGCGGGCTGAGCCTGAGCACGCGTTACTGAGCCCTGCCTACGACGGGCCGGCCGCTCAGGCCGGCCCGTCCAGGCGCTGCCACAGCGCCTCGAAGCGCTCGCCGAAGGCGGTGAGCAAGCCAGGCTCCTGGCTCAGCACCAGGTTCTCCTCGTTCAGCTCGCTGGCGCTGCGCGTCCAGTTGTAGCTGCCGTTCAGCAGCCAGCTGGCGTCGAACAGGGCGAACTTGTGGTGCATGTGCGCGCGGCTGCGGTCCACCCGCGTGGGCACGCCGTGCGCCATCAGGCGGCGCGCATCGCTGCCGGCGTCGAAGGCCTTGTCGTTGTCGGTGATCAGGCGCAGCTGCACGCCGCGCCCGTGCGCGGCCAGGATCTCGGTCGTGATGCGGTCGTCGGAGATCGTGAACACGCACAGGTCCACGCTGCGGCTGGCACCGCGCAGCCGGCCCAGGATGGCACGCAGGCAGTCCTCACCCGGGCTGAAATGCGCGCGGCTGGGTGACAGGCCGGCGGGCAGGCGCGCCTGGTCAAGGGCGCGCATCACGCCCTCCAGCCAGGGCAGCAGGTCGGCCGCGGCCTCGCCGGCTTCAACGCGTTGCCGCGCCAGCGCGAAGGCCTGCTTGCGCAGCTGGCGCAGGCCGTCCTCGGGCGGATTGGCCTCGCGCAGCGCGGCAATCAGGTCGCGCCGCTCAGCGTCGCTAAGGCGGCTGTCGGCCAGGCTGTCGTCCAGGGCGGCAAGCAGGGGGGCGGGGTTCCAGCTCATCGGCGCATGATCGCTGCCACTCAGCGCTCGAACACCCGGTAGGTGCGCGTGGGCACGTCCATCACCCAGGCCTGGTACTCGACCCAGCTGATCTTGCCGCGGTGCGGCGGCCAGGGGTCCAGCACCAGCAGGTGCGTGCCTTCGCCGGTGGGCTGGTTGTCGCTCACCATCGCGCTCACGGCCACCCAGTGGCCGGGCGAACCGCGGCCGGCCGCGTAGTCCTGCGCGCGCCACAGCATGCTGAAGATCAGGGGCGTGCGCTTGAGCGTGTTCACCAGCGCGCCCACGCTCCAGCTCATCGGCGGGTTGCAGCGCAGGCCATGGGCGGCCGCGAAGCGCGCGCCCAGCGGGGCGCCGAGGTCGGTGGCGGAGCCGTTGTTCAAGCCGCCGTCGGCCGACACCATGTCGCGCGGCGTGCGGGCGATCACCGCCGGCACCGTGCTGCGCGTCAGCATGGCCGTGCTGGCGGCCCAGCAGGTGCTGGGCGTAGGCTGCGGAATGTGGGTGAGGTTGTGATTGGCGCTGGCAATGTTCAAGCCCTGGGCCAGCGCGGCCTGGGTGATGGGCCCGGCCACGCCGTCCGCCGAGAGGCGGTTCTGGCGCTGGAAGGCCAGCACCGCGGCCTGCGTGCGCGGGCCGAAGTCGCCGTCCACCTTCAAGCGCGGCTGCGCCCCCTTGGCATTGAGCTGCACCTGCAGCACCACGACATCAAACCCGCGGGAACCCTGGCGCAGCAAGGTGGGCATGGCAGACCTTTCGGCAGCGGTGACGAAGGGCGCGATCTTGACAAGCCGTGGCGACGCAAGTGCAAGCACTTGCAACGACACCCCGGTCACGGGGGCCTTGCGGCCGGTCCCCTACTGGCAGCCCGCCTGCGCCAGAAAGCCGCTGAGCGAACCGAGCCCCTGCAGCTGGCCCTGCTGCAGCAGGTAGACCTGTTGATCGGCGGCGGACACACCGACGTACAGCGCGCCGGCATAGGCGCGGTAGCGGTAGGGCGCCAAGTCCTGCGAGAGGGCCGGCGGCTGCAGCAGCGTCGGGTAGCTGCGCTCGCCCCAGTCGAGCAGGCATTCGATCGCCGTCGTGCCCGTGGCCAGGGCCTGGGCCCAGCGCAGGCTGCGGTTGCCGCGGTCCACGATCAGCAGGCGGCCGTCGGCCCCGGCCGCCACGTCCTTGGGGTTGAAGAAGCGTGCGGCGCTGCCCACGCCATCGGCGCGGCCGGCCTGCAGGCCCAGGGGGCTGCTCACCACACCCTGCGGGGTGACATGGCGCAGGCGCTGGTTGTCAGTGTCGGCCACCCACAGGCCGCCATCGGGTGCGGCCGCCAGCCCGGTGGGGAACTGGAAGCGCGCGCTGCGCCCGCTGCCGTCGGCAAAGCCGGCGCTGCCGCTACCCGCCAGGGTGCTGAGCTGGCCGGCATCGAGCACGCGCACGGCGTGGTTGCTGCGGTCCAGCACATAGACCTGGCCCTGCGTCCCCACCGCCACATCCACGGGCGAGCGCAGGCGCGCCGTGGTGGTGGCGGCGCCATCCACGAAGCCGCCCTGGCCGGCACTGCCCGCCACGGTGCTGACGAGCCCGGCCGCCGTGACGCGGCGCACGAGGTGGTTGCCGAAGTCGGCCACGTAGAGCGTGCCATCGGGTGCCAGCGCCAGGCCCATGGGTTCGTTGAACTGCGCGGCGCTGCCCGCACCGTCGCGGCTGCCGCGCTCGCCGTTTCCCGCCAGGGTGCTGACCTGGCCATCGGGCGCGATGCGGCGCACTGCGTGGTTGCCGCTGTCGGCCACGTAGAGCGTGCCGTCGGCCGCCGCGGCCAGGCCAGCGGGCTTGCGAAAGCGCGCCGCGATGGCCGCGCCCTCCGTGTAGCCATAGCTGCCGGGCCGGCCGGCCCAGACGCTGCTGCGGCCCGCCTCGTCCACGCGGCGGATGGCGTGATCGGCCGCGTCCGCCAGATAAGCCTGGCCGGCCGCATCCACGGCCACGGCGAAGGGGTCCTCGAAGCGCACCGCGTTGCGTTCGCCCTCCACCGCCGCGCTGTGGCCGGGCAAGCCGGCCCAGAGGCTGAGCTGGGCACCCTGCAGCTGGCGGATCAGGTGGTTGCCGCTGTCCGCCACCAGCACCGTGCCGCCCGGCCCGGCGCCCAGGCCCATCGGGGTGTAGAGGCTGGCGGCCGTGCCGCTGCCATCGGCCAGGCCCGGCTTGCCGGTCTGCCCCACCAGCACGCTGACGGTGCCGGCCGGGCTGCGCTGCAGAAGCTGCTGTTCCTGCGCGTCGGCAATCAGCAGGCTGCCGTCGGCCAGCAGGGCCAGGCCGCGCGGTTCGCTCAGGCGCGTGCCGGGCCCGGCGCTGAGCAGGGTGCTGACCACACCGGCCGGCGTGATCTTGCGGATCGCCTTGGTGGGGCCGGTGTCGGCCACGTAGAGATTGCCGGCGCTGTCCAGCGCGACCGCCTGCGGGTCGGAAAAGCGCGCCGCGCTGCCCGTGCCGTCCACGCTGCCCTGCTGGCCGGGAGAGCCGGCAAGGGTGGTCACCAGGCCGCTGGGCGTGATTCTGCGGATCACCTGGTTCTGGTAGTCGGCCACGTAGAGGTTGCCGGCGCCATCCTGGGCAAAACCGCGCGGTTCGTTGAAGGCGGCGGCCGTGCCCTGACCATCGGCATGGCGCGATCCATTCGCGCCCTGACCGCCGCCGGCCAGGGTGCTGACGCGGCCGTCCGCCGCCACATGGCGGATGCGGCCGTTGTTGCTGTCCAGCACCCACACCCCGCCCTGCGGCGCCGGCAGCACGCCGCTGGGTTCGTTGAACAGGGCGGTGGCACCCGCGCCGTCGGCAAAGCCGCTCACACCCATCTGCCCGGCCAGCGTGCTGACCGTGCCATCGGCGGCCATGCGCCGGATCAGCTGGTTGCCGGTGTCGGCCACCCAGACCATGCCCTGCGCATCCACCACCGCCTGGCGCGGCGCGCGGAACACGGCGCTCAGGCGCGGGCCGTCCACGGCGGTGAGCAGCCCGCTGGGGCTGCCGGCCAGGGTGCCGGCGTAATGGGGTTCTGGGGCCGCCGCGGCGAACTGGGCCAGCAAGGCGACAAGACAGAGCAGGCGGCGCATGCACGCTCCCGATCAGGGGGGAGCAGCCACTGTGGGCCGCCGCCCGCGTCGGGTCAAGCCGGGCCGGCGGCCAGCCCTTCCACCAGCTCGTGCTTGGCCAGCACCGTGCTGTGCCCGGCCTGCCAGCGGCTGACCTGGTAGCCATTGGTGAAGACCAGGCTGCCGTCGGGCGCGAGGTCAAAGCCGGCCACATGGCGGGCCAGCACCTCGGTGGCGTGGCCGGGGCGCAGACGCACCAGTTCCCAGCTGGCCGGCACCAAATTGCCGGCGTACTGCGGGTCGTCGCGCACCTTGCGCAGTTCGATCATGCGGCCGTGCAGCCAGAGCTTGCCAAGGTCCTGGTCCAGCTCGGGGCTGCGCGGCCCGCCGGCGCTGCGCAGCGGCTCTTTGCCGTAAATCATGCTGAAGAAGTTCAGGTAGCCGAACACCGCCTTGAGCAGGCGCACCGGCATCAGCAGCATGTCCATCAGCGCGTGGCCGGCGCGCTCGTGCACGGGCTTCTCAACCGGGCGGCGGATGGCGTAGATCGTGCCGTCGGCCGCCTGGCGCGGCGCGATGTGGTCGTAGCGGGCGTCATCCACCAGGATGCAGAGCGCGCCGCTGCGGTAGTCGAGCTGGCAGAGCGTCGCGTGTGCCACCGCGGTCAGATGGCCCTGCTCGGGGTGGCGGGCCACGCCGCTGCTCTGGTAGACCACGCTGGCCGCACTGCCGGGCACCAGGGCGGGCGCGGCGTCGATGCTGTCGCCGCCGGTGATCGCGCCCTTGAGCGTGCCCTCCTCGTCGTAGACCTCCAGCTGCGCCGTGCCGTCGTGCAGGCGCACCGAAAGGATCAGGCGCCGGTCGGCCGGGTTCCAGGCCAGGCCCTGCACGGCCAGCGCATTGCGGTGGAACAGGCGCACTTCGCGGTCTTCGCTCAGGTGCAGGCGAAACAGACCGGTGGACTCGCCGACGCGCAGCAGGTAGTAGAGGGTGTCGGCGTCCGGCCCGAAGCAGGCGTAGAGGAAGCGCGGCGGCGGCAGCGGTGCGCCCTGCTGGCGGCCCCAGAGCGCGTTGGCGGGGATCACCCCGCTCTGCTGCTCGCTGTCGCGCGGCGCATGCTTCCAGCTGCTGTTGCGGCGGCTGCGCTCGTCGCGCTCCTGCACCTCGCGCGCAAAGGCGCTGGTGATCTGGCGTGGCGCCGCACCCTCGCGGTGCAACCACAGCTCGCCCTTGGCGATGACGACGGTCTGCACGGTTCTTCCTCCCCGGCCCTGTGAAGCGGCGCATCGTAGGCGCGTCGCGTCGGGCCTCGGCCCCTCAGTAGAGGGTCTGGCGCTGGCGCTCCTGTAGCGCGCCGTCATAGCCCGCGGCGTCGAAGCCGGCGCTGAAGGCGGCGATCAGGCTGCCTGTGGAGGGCAGGCTGCTGCGCGCCACCTGCGCAGCCGGGTCCCACAGCCCGCCGCGCTGCGCGGCACGGGCGCATTGGAAGAAGACCTTGTGCACGGCGATCACCAGCACGCTGCGCGGCAGCTTGTCGCCGGCGGCAAAGCGTTCACACAGCTGCGGCTGCGCGCTGATGCGGGCGCGGCCCTGCACGCGGATGGCCTCGCCCACGCCGGGGATCAGGAAGAGCAGGCCGATGGCGGAGTCGGCGGCGAGGTTGCGCAGGCTGTCGATGCGGTTGTTGCCACGCCGGTCGGGCAGCAGCAGGGTGCGGCCCGCGTCCACCACCTCGACCAGACGCTCAGCTCCCCCATTCGCGCGGCCGTCGCCACGCGGCGAGAGATCCAGCGCACCGCTGCCGGCATTGCGCGTGGCCAGCACGCACCAGGGCGCGGCCTCGATGAAGCGCTGGTACAGCGGGTGGATGTGGTCGCACTCCTTGTCCAGCGTGGCCGCGGCGGCGGGGCGCTGGGGCTCGGGGTAGAGGGCGCGCAGGGCGGTCAGGGTGCGCAGGTCGTGGGTGTCGTCGTGCCAGCAGTGCATCGGGCCATTCTGGCCGCGGTGCTGCCTACACTCCGCGCCCCTTGATGGCACCACGCCTCTTCATGTTCCTTCGATTGCTGCGCCTGCTGCCCCTGCTGCTGGCGCTCGGCGTGCAGGCCGAGGAGGCGCCGCTGCGCTTCAGCCTGCCCGGCGCGGCCCAGGGCTTCGACGCCGGCCAGTACCCCGCGCACTGGCGCTTTCGCCGCCTGGCCGAGCCGGTGTTCGGCAGCCGCATCCTGGTGCTGGAGGCCGGCGACCCGCAAGCGCAGCCCCTGATGCTGGTGCATGGCCTGGGCCAGAACGGCTTGCGTGACTGGCTGGGCCAGATCGAGCCGCTGGCGGCACGCTACCGCGTCATCGCGCTGGACCTGCCGGGCTTCGGCCACTCCGAGCCTGGGCAGGGTCGCTACTCGCCGACGAACTTCGCGCGCCTGCTGGCCTGGCTGCATACCGAGCTCGGCCTCGCGCCCGGCCCGGTGGTCGGCCATTCGATGGGGGGCGCGGTGGCGCTGCGCTACGCGGCCAGCCACCCGGAGCAGGTGACTCAGCTGGTGCTGGTGGATGCCGCCGGCATCCTGGAGCGCAGCAGCTTCCTGAAGACCCCGACCACGCTGCCGCGCGAGCTGGACGGTGCGCCGCGCCTGCTGCGCCGCTTGGCCCACCAGGCCAAGGACCTTGGCGACAGCCTGGTGGAACTGAGCGGCCTGGGCGCCGACCCGACCGCCTGGCTGAGCGCCCACGACGGCGCCTGGCGCCTGCTGCTGCAGGACCAGCCCAACACGAACGCCGCGCTGGCGCTGATGGAAGAGGACTTCAGCGCCGCCGCGCACCAGCTGCCGCGCCCCACCACGCTGATCTGGGGCGAACGCGACCGCGTGGCGCCGCTGCGCACCGGCCAGGCCCTGCTGGCCACCCTGCCACAGGCGCGGCTTTACACCCTGCCCGAGGCCGCTCATGTGCCCATGGCCGACCAGCCGCAGGCCTTCCAGCAACTGCTGCTGCAGGCCCTGGAGGCCCCCTGGCCGGCTGCCGCCCCTGCCGAGCCCGCGGCCGGCTCACTGCCCGATCTGCACTGCCAGCACCAGACCGGCACGGTCTACCGCGGCGCCTACCGGCGCGTGCTGATCCAGGCCTGCACCGGCGTGCAGCTCGAAGACCTGCAGGCGCAGGAGCTGCGGGTCGAGGATTCCCTGGTGAGCCTGGCACGCGTGCGCATCCAGGCCCCCCGGGGGGCGGCCCTGCACAGCCTGCGCTCGGTGCTGACGGCCACCGCCAGCCAGCTGAGCGGCGAGTGGGCAATCCGTGCCGACGACAGCCGGCTCGACCTGGCCGGCGTGCAGCTGCAGGGTGAACAGACCGCCGTGCAAGTCGACGGCCGCTCGCGCCTGCTGCTGTCGATCAGCCGCCTGGAGAGCCCGCAGTACCGGGGCTACGCCCATGGCCTCTACCGCTTCCGCCAGCGCAGCCTGGACGGCCTGCTGGCGCCCATTCGCTAGGGTCGGATCACCACCGAGCCGGCCAGCTTGTCGTGCCAGCCCTGCTTGCGCGCGTCCCAGGCGATCCACAGGAAGCCCAGGCCCAGAGCCAGGGTAGAGAGGAAATAGCCCAGATAGCGGATGCAGGCCTGGCGCGTGCTGAGGGCCTGGCCGGTACGGGCATCCACCACCTGGCAGCGCAGCCAGAGCTTGCCCGGCGTGGCGCGCAAGCGTTGCCAGAACAGCACCGTGGCCACCGCCGGCGCGAGCCAGCAGACCAGGAAGTCCATCGGCCCGGCGATGAAGACCTCATGGTCGAAGTCGTAGTAGTCCCAGCCATAGCTCGCCACCACCAGGGGCTGGGTGATCAGCAGGATCAGCAGGGTGTCGACGAGGGCGGCACCCAGACGGCGCCAGAAGCCGGCATAGGCAATGGGGGCAGTAGACATGCGAGGCTCCGAAAGGCGGCGCGCATTGTTTCGCGCCGGCGGGTCCTGCTTTTTGAGGAAGAGGGCCACGGCGGCGCCCTGCAAAGGAGGCCCCTCAGGGCCTCCTTCGCTTCCGCTGCTGCGCGGCTTACGGCTTGGCCGCCGCCTCCTTCAGGCCCGGCACATGCTCGGCACCCTGCGCGATCTGCGCGGTGCTCTGGCGCACGGCCTCGCCCAGGGGCTCCACGCGGCCGCCCAGGCAGTTGCCCAGGAAGGCTTCGGCAATGGCGTTGAAGCCGATGCGGTTGTTGGGCTTGCGGAAGCCGTGGCCCTCATCCGGGTAGAGCACGTAGCTGACCGGGATGTTCTTGGCCTTCATGGCCGTGACGATCTGGTCGCTCTCGGCCTGCTTGACGCGCGGGTCGTTGGCGCCCTGGCCGATCAGCAGCGGGCGCACGATCTGGTCGGCCTTGTAGAGCGGCGAGGCGGCGCGCAGGATGGCCTTGCCCTCGTCAGTCGTCGGGTCGCCCATGCGGCTGTACATCTGCTTCTTGCCGGCTTCCCAGTAGGGCGGAATGGTGCCCAGCAGGGTCTCCAGATTGGAGGGGCCGACGATGTCGACCGCGCAGGCGAAGGTGGTGGGTGTGAAGGCCACGCCGGCCAAGGCCGCATAGCCGCCATAGCTGCCGCCCATGATGGCGACCTTGTCCTTGCTCGTCACGCCCTGCTTGACGGCCCAGTCCACGGCGTCCAGCAGGTCGTCGTGCATGCTCAGGCCCCACTGCTTGTTGCCGGCGTTGAGGAACTTCTTGCCAAAGCCGGTGGAGGCGCGGAAGTTCACCGACAGCACCGCGTAACCGCGGTTGGCCAGCCACTGGTGGGTGCCGTTGTAGCCGTAGTCGTCACGCGCCCAGGGGCCGCCGTGCACCAGCAGCACCAGCGGGGTGGGCTTGTCGGCCTTGCCGTCGCCATTGGTGTCGGCGCCGGCCGGCAGGGTCAGGTAGCTGGGCAGGGTCAGGCCGTCGCGCGCCTTGATCTCGACCGCGTGCATGGGCTGCAGCGGGGCGTTCTGCAGTTCGGGGCGGGCCACGTAGAGCGCGCTGAGCTTCTTGGCCTTGCGGTCGTACAGATAGGTGGCGGCCACCTTGGAGACGGGGTCGATGCCGACGATCCACTTGTCATCGGCGCGCGTGCGGCTGGCCACATAGACCTCGCCCTTGCCGAGCTGCTTCTGCAGCCATTCGAAGTCAGTCTTCAGGCTCTTGTCGATGAACTTCCATTCATTGGTGAGGTAGTTCACCGCATAGGCCTGGATCTCGCCCGTCACCGGGTGGCGCAGGGTGTCGCCGAGGTCGGCGCGGGCATCGCGCGCGATCAGCTTGCGCTGGCCACTGGCCATGTCTTCGGCGAACACCGCGGTGGTGTCGCCGTCGCGCGAGTCCATCCAGTACAGGGTCTTGCCATCGGCGGTGAAGTCGATCGGGCTGGTGGCGTTGTCTTCCAGGCCGGTGCTGAGCAGGGGCTTGTCGGCCAGCGCGTCGCCTTCCACCTTGAAGAAGTCCATGCCGCCGGCGGCATTGGGCTTGGCGGCCAGGCGCAGGTTCAGGTCGTCATCGGCCTGGAAGCCGGCCACGCCGTCGGCCTTCATCACCAGCTTGAGCTCGCCGGTCTTGAGGTTCAGCAGGTGCACGTCATGCCAGCGCGGGTCGCGGTTGTTGATGCCGACCAGCACCTCGTCCAGACGCTTGCGCGAGCCACCCAGCATGCGCACGCGCACCTTCTCGAAGGGGGTGTAGTCGCGCTGCTGGCCGCTGCTGACGTCCACGCCGTAGAGGCGGAAGTTCTCGTCGCCGGCCTTGTCCTGCACGAACAGGATCTGCTCACCGTTGCCGCTCCAGAAATGGCCAGGAATCGGGCGGTCCTTGGAGTCGGTGACGGGCTTGGCCGCATCGGGCTTGGCGGCCGGGGCCACCCAGACGTTCATCACGCCGTTGACAGGCGCCATCCACGACAGCCACTTGCCGTTCGGGCTGAGCTGCGCCCCCGCCTTGACGGGGTTGCCGAACAGGGCGGCGCGCGGGATCAGCGGGGTGTCGCCCACCGTGATCGAGGCCGCCGCGGCGGGCAGTGCGGTGGCCAGCGCCAGGGCGCTGAGCAGGAAAGGGGCGCGACGGATGACAGCAGATGCAAGGGACATGAAGGCCTCTAGGGGTTGAAAGGTCGCGCAGCATAGTCAAGCCCGCAGCCCGCCCGGCAGGGGCCGGACAGAACGTGCTGCGGACCGACTGGCCTGCAGAAATCGGCGCCTGAATGGTTGCCCCGTTTGGTTCCCGTTTGGTTCCCGTTTGGTTGCCGTTCACGCCGCCGCGCCACCGTTCAGCGGCGCGGGCGCTCGTTCATCGCAGGGCCCTGGGCGGAGCGGCCGCGGGTTTGCACCATGCACACCTCGCCACCCAAAACCCCGACACGGAGCCCTGCCATGCACCCCGAACTGAACACCGACGACCTGCACCGCCTGGCCAAGAAGCGCGTCGAACAGAAGATGGGCTTTCTGACGCACCTGCTGGTGTTCGTGCTGGTCAACAGCGGCCTGTACCTGCTGAACCTGCTGCGCGGCGGCGCCGACTGGCAGATCTTCCCGCTCTGGGGCTGGGGCCTGGGCCTGACGATCCACGGCATCGTCACCCTGCTGAGCCTGCAGGGCCAGGACCTGCGCGAGCGCCTGCTGCAGGCCGAGCTGCGCACGCTGCGCGAGCGCGCCGGGCGCTGAGCGTTCAGACGATGGTGTTTTCCACCGCCGGCCCCCGCGTGGTGGCCGGCACGGCCAGGGCCTTGCCGGCCTTGGCGCGCGCCAGGCTGCCGCTGATGGGCAGCACCCAGCGCGCCTGCAGATCGCGCACCAGATCCTCCAGCGCCTGGCGCTGACCGATCTTGGCGGCGTGGCGGCGCAGCACCGACATCGCCATGTCGATCAGCTTGGCATTGCGCGTGGTCTCGCCCTGCTCGGCCAGCAGGTGCACGGCCTGCTCGGGCCGGCCGCGCAGGGACAGGGTCAATGCCTGCTCGGCGATCTCGAACACGCGGTCGTGCGCGCCGCGCAGCAGCTCGGCCACGGTGCGGTCGCCCTCGGCCATGGCCACCAGCACCTCGGTGCTGGCCTTGTTGACGCAGTAGCGCAGCGCCAGGCGCTGCACCACCGCCTCGGCCTCGCCCAGCGGGCCGCCGGCATCCTGCACCCGCCGCCACAGCGCGATCACCAGGCAGCCGGCCTCCAGGTCGGCATCGGGCTGCTCCAGCGCGCGCGCCAGGCGCTGCGCCTGCTCCTGGGCCTCGCCCAGCCGGTTCTCGCGCAGTGCCAGCAGGGCCTGTACGGCCCAGCGCTGGCGCGTCAGGCGCGGCGAGTCGGGATGCTGGAACAGCAGGTGGTCGAAGGTCTCGAGCAGCTGCCGCAGCTTCTTGGTCTCGCCCTCGTCGAAGTGGATCAGGGCCAGCAGCACCAGGCTGAAGTAGTCGAACAGGCGCGAGCGCAGGCCGCTGGCGGCCGCCCCCTCCAGCAGGCGCGTGGCCTCGGCGCGGTGGCCGGCGTAGAAGGCCAGCGTGCCGGCGCGCTGGGCGCGCAGCAGGCAGCCGGGCGTGAGCGCGAGCGCCTGCTGGTAGGTGCGCAGGGCCTCGTCGAGATGGCCTTCGTCCATGTGCACGCGGCCCAGCACGTCCCAGCCGTCGGCGTAGTCGGGCATCTCGCCCACCAGCAGCTCCAGGGTCTGGCGCGCCTGCTGCAGCTGGCCGGCGGCGTACTCGGCGCGCGCCACGCCGAGCTTGGCCCAGGGCACGGTGCGGGCCGCGATGATGGCCTCGTAGAGCTCGCGCGCCTCGGCATTGCGCTTCTGGCGCAGCAGCAGCTCGGCACCGATGCGCGCGGCCGACAGGAAGTACTCGCCGCGCTGTGCAAAGCGCTGCAGGCACAGCGTGCAGGCGCGCTCGTAGTCCTCGGCCGCCATGGCCTCGAAGATCGGGCGCAGCACCTGCTTGCGGTGGCGCGCCTGCTGCAGGCGCTCGGAAAAGCTCGCCAGCGTGTAGGGCTTGAGCAGGTAGACGTCCAGCGCCGCCTCGGCCGCACCGGCCACGGCGGCGTAGCTGGCGTCCGTCGTCACCATGATGAAGACGGTGGACTGCGGCAGCACCTGCTCGCGGCGCAGTTCGTCCAGCAGGGCCTGGCCGCTTTCCTCGTCCTCGCCGAAGTCGTTGTCGCAGACCACGATGTCGTAGCTGGCCGCCTCCAGCGCCAGCCGGGCCTCGCGGCTGCGCATGACGACGCGCACCGTGCCCACCCCCAGCTCGCGCAGATGCGCCACGATCAGCATGCGCGCGTTGTGGTTGGCGTCGATGACCAGCGCCTTGGCCTGCTGAAGACTCTCGAACATGGGCTGGGACTATGGCAGCGCAGGGCGCCGGCGTGCGCGCAGGAATCGGCCAAACGCAGGCGGATGTCGCACGCGCCGCAGGAATCGCACCCACGCACCCACGCGCCCGCACAACCGGTGGGCGGATTGGCGCTAAGGTGCACGGCTCCTCGCGAAGGAGCAAGGCATGGCCGTCAAGCCGCTGATCCTGTTTCACTACCCGCTCTCGCCCTTCTCCGAAAAGATGCGCGCCATGCTGGCCTGGGCCGGCATCCCCTGGCACTCGGTGCGCGTGCGCGAGATGCCGCCGCGGCCGCTGCTGCAGCGCCTGGCCGGCGGCTACCGCAAGGTGCCGGTGGCGCAGATCGGCGCCGATGTGTTCTGCGACACGCGCTGCATCGCCGCCGAGATCGCGCGGCGCACGCGCCGGCCGCTGCTGGCGCTGGAGGCCTGCAGCGCCGAGGCGCAGGCGTTCGCCGCCCGCGCGGACGGCGAGCTCTTCATGGCCTGCGCCCTGAGCGCCAACACCCTGGCCATGGGCCAGCGCGTGCTGCACTCGATGTCCCTGCCCGACCTGGCCCGCTTTGCCTGGGACCGCGTGCAGATTGGCCGCAAGTCCAGCCTGGGTGCGGCACCGCTGCGCCAGCCACGCCAGCGCGTGCGCGCCCATCTGCAGGAGCTGGAGCAGCGCCTGGCCGGGCAGGACTTCCTGTTCGGCAGCGCACCCCAGCACGCCGATTTCTCGGCCTTTCACGGCCTGTGGTTCCTGCACGACCTGGCGCGCGCGCCGCTGCTGGACGGGCACCCGCAGGTACTGGCCTGGATGGCGCGCATCCGCGCCTTCGGCCACGGCCGCTGCACGCCGATGACGGGCGAGCTGGCGCTGGAGTGGGCGCGCACCAGCCAGCCGCGCCGCCTGGAGCCCGGCAGCCGCCTGAGCACGCCACAGCGGGTCGCCATCGGCCCGGCCGACTACGCGCAGGACCAGAGCGAGGGCCTGCTGGTGGCCGCCACGCCCACGCGCTGGGTGCTGGCGCGCGACGAGCCCGGCCTGGGCCGCCTGCACGTGCACTTCCCGCGCGAGGGCTACCGGCTGGTGGCGCTGGACTGAAGGATCTCGACCAGGCGCTGCCCCACCGCCGTGCTGCCCAGCAGCTCGATGTGGCCGAGGCCCTCGAACACATGCTGGTGCGCGGCTGGGAAGTTCAGGCACAGCGCCGGGTTGCGGTGCAGGCCCAGGGCGCTGTTCAGCGGCACCAGGCCGTCGCCCAGCAGCCGGGTCTTGGCGGCGGCGCGCGCGCCCAGGGTGCCGGCCAGCGCGTGGCAGGCCACGCCGGGCGGCAGCGGCACTGTGGCGCGCGGGGCGCGTTCCACCGGGCCGCTGTCGAGCAGGCGGCCATGGCGCAGGTCGGTGATGCCGGCGCTGCGCACCTTGCCCAAGCGCGCCAGGGGCGCGGCGTAGGGGGCGGCACCGAGCAGCAGGTCCACGCCGCGCCCGGCGCGCTCCAGCGGCGCGCCCAGGTGCGGGCTGCCCAGGCAGAGCAGATGGCTGACGGCGCGTGTCCAGGCCGCGCCCTGGGCCTGGTACAGCGCGCTGCGCAGCAGCAAGCCACCCATGCTGTGGCCCAGCAGCACCAGGCGCTGCTGCGGCGCGCGGGCGTGCAGCTGCGCCAGCAGGCCGGCCAGTTCACGCGCATTGGCCGCGATCGGCAGGCCGGTGTTGTAGTGCAGATAGAGCGGCTGCAGGCCCAGGGCCTGGGCGAGCTGGGCGCCGTGGTCCTGTTCGCCCTGCTGCCACTGCAGATCGTTCATGCACAGGCCGTGCACCAGCAGCAGCAGGCCGGTTCCCGCTTGCAGCGGCAGTTCGTCCGGCAGGCCGCGCTGCTTCTGGCCCCCGGCGCGCAGGCGCATGGGGATGGCCAGCGGGTTGGCGCTGCGCTGCAGGTGGTCGCCCAGCACGCCGTTCAGCGCGGCCAGCCAGGCCTCGCGCGGCGGCTGCAGCTCGGGCCCGAGCGCGACCGGCAAGCGGGCCAGCAGCAGGTCCAGGCCCTGGCCCACGCCGCGGGTGACGCCGCGCACCGCGCCGTAGACCTGGCGCGTCAGCCCGGCGGTGCGGCCGCTGGCGCCCGCCGGCAGCAGCGGGGCTGAGGCGATGCGCGCGTGCATGGCCTCGACGATGTCGGTCACGCCCAGCGTGGCCTCGGTCAGCAGGCGCGTCAGGCCCGGCAGGTCCTGCGCATGCAAGGGCAGGGGCTTGGGTGCTCGGGCCATGGAAGCTCCCTCAGGAAACGGGGCGGAGTGTGCACTCAGTGCCCGGCCGCGCGCACGGTGGCCATCCAGTCGTCCAGCGCGCCGTAGTCCAGCACCTGGCCGCCGGTGAGCGCCGGGCCCAAGAGGTAGAGCCGGCCGTTGGCCGCGCCGATGTAGTTCTGCGCCGCCGGGTAGTGGCGCACGTAGTAGCCGCTGAGCAGGAAACTGGGCACGAAGCCGGGGAAGAACTGCGGGTAGAAGCGCTCGGCAAAGCTGAACACGCGGTCGGCGCGGGCATCCACGTTCACCAGCGCGCCCACGGCGTTGCCGCGCGGTGCGCCCAGGCGGTCGTAAGCGGCCTGGCTGGGGTGGGCGATGGCCAGGCCGAGCAGCGGGCTGCCGGCGCGCGGGGCCAGGGCGTCGAGGAGGCTGGCGCTCAGACGCGCGGTGCTGCTGGCCTCCACGCTGCCGCCCACGATGGGCGCGCTGCCACCGGGGAAGCGCGAGGCCGGGCCTTCGCTGAGCGGCGAGCAGGCCGCCAGCGGCAGCGCCTGGCCGCCGTTCCACCAGTAGTTGGCGTTGAAGCTGATGGGGGCCGTGCCTCCGCTCGCGTTCAGCGGGCAGGGCACGACGGCGCCGCCGCCGCGGCCGAAGCTGCCGCCCTCGGCGCTGAAGAGGTTGTTGACGACCGTGAGGTTGGCGTTGCGCAGCACGCGGTTGATGGGCGCCGGGGCATTGGCGCCCACGCCCCAACAGGGGTCGACCGTCACATAGTCCTGCGCGCTCTCGTCCCAGGTCTGGCAGTCGCTGCCGGCGCCGTCCGGCGCGGCCAGCACGCGGCTGTCGTGCGCGCGCAGGGCATCGCCGCCGAACACCTCGCCGCCCGCGCTGGGCGCCTGGTAGGCGGCCGTGAAGACGATGCTGTTGCCCACCGCCACGCAGTCCTGGCAGCCGCTGAACTCCAGCGCGGCCTCGCGCGCGTCGACGATCAGGTTGTTGCGCGCCACGGTGCGCAGGGCCTCGTAATCCCAGCGCCCGTCGGCGCTCATGTAGTAAGTGGCGTCGGTGTCCTCGCCGCCCAGCTCCACCCGGCGCACGCGGTAGAAGGTGTTGCTCTCGTAGAGCACATCCACCGAGCCGCCCTTGGCCTCGATGCCCAGCCCCCCGCCGCTCTGCGCCACCAGGTTGCGGCAGAAGGCGGCGCGGTGCACGCCGACGTTGTCGATGCCGTGCCGCGTGGTCTGGCGCACGCTGCTGTCCAGCACCCAGAGGTCGGTGACCTGGTTGAACTTCATGCCGTCCATGTTCTGGCCCTCGCTGGTCTCGCCATCGCGCTCGTCGCGGCCGAACAGGTTCTGGATCGTCACGCGCCGCACCAGGATGTGGTGGGCGGGCTCGAACTGACCATACACCGCCGTGTTCAGCACGCCGCCCTGGTTGGCATTGCTGCGGCCGTTGCGCGCCGCGCCGGCCACGTGGATGCCGGCGGCTGTCTGCAGCGGCTGCGGGTCGGCGTGCGCGCTGCCACTCCAGGCGCCCACGGTTTCGGGGCCGATGGTCAGGCCCTCGATGGCGAGGTAGGAGACCCCCAGCAGGTTGATGCCATGGCCCAGCACCGTGGCGTTGGGGCGCGGGTCGGTGGCCTGCAACCAGATCGGGCTGCTGGCGCTGCGCAGCAGGCGCTGGGCGTAGATCTCGCTGCCCAGGTTGTCGGCATAGCTGCCCGGCGCCAGGCGGATGCGCACCGGCTGCGTGGGGTGCTGGCTCTGCGCCTGGCGCAGCGCGTCGCGCACGCCGCGCGTGCCCTGGGCCGGGCTGACGTCCAGATTGACCCAGGCGGCTTCGGCGATCGTGTCCACGAAGACCGTGTCGGTGCAAGTGGCAGCGGGGCTGGGGCGGCTCAGAACCAGGCACAGGGCCAGGCCGAAGGCAAGCGCGGGCATCAGACGCATCGGGGCTCCTCCTGCAGGGCGGGGTGGCGGGCCGATGATGGCAGAGGCCGCCCGCGGCGGATGCCACGCAGCGCCCGGCGCCGCCAAAAGTTTTGCGGCCCGCGCGCGCACCCATCCCAGGGGGCAGAGGGCCGCATGGGCCTGCCCACAATCCGCCCGATGACGAACGCCCCTTCCCGCCTGACCCGCCGCCACACCCTTCTCACCCTGCTCGGCCTTTTCAGCCCTGTTGCCCTGGGCCTGAGCGCCTGCAGCAGCGTGCCCCTGCAGGCCGAGCTGCCGGCCGAGCTGGCCGGCGCCATGGCGCTGGAGGTGAGTGGCCGGCAGGGCTGGCTGCCGGACCGCCAGCCGCTGCGCTTTGGCGACTTCCACACCAGCAGCCGCGCCGCGCGCGCCGAGCTGCAGAGGCGCCCCTGCCCGCAGGGCTGCAGCCGCTTCGACATCGGCGTGCTGCACACCCGCTTCGAGAGCCGGCGCGAGCAGGCCCGCCAGAGCCTGCGCTTCCTGCTGCAGGCCCCGGGCGTGGCGCCGCTGGCGGTGTCCGGCTTCCAGGCGCAGGAGCGCGAGCTGCGCGAATGGACCTGGCAGCTGTTCGGTGCGCGCCTGCGCGGCACACAGGGGCGCGAGGTCGAGACCCCCTTCACCGCCACCCTGCAGCCGGAAGGCGCAGCGCCGGCCTGGCGCGTCGTGCTGGGCGACGCGCCGCTGCTCGTCGGCCCGCTGCCACCGCAGCTCGGCTGGGCGGAGAGCGAGGACGGCCAGCGCATCGAGCTGCGCGCCCTGTTCGGCCGCGCCCAGCCCGCGGGCGGCGGCCCGCAGCGTCTGGCACTGGGCTATGTGCTGGAGTCCGAAGGCCGCGCGCTGGCCGCCGTGGCCGTGCAAGGTTTGGGCCAGGGCCGGGTGTGGCTGGCGCCGGAGCTGAGCCCCGAACGGCGCCAGCTCGCGGCGGCGCTCAGCACCTTGCTGCTGCTGCGACCCGGCGGCCTGTAGAGCCTGCGCGGGCTCAGCCCAGTCGCACCGCGCTGACGGCCACGATGCGCCAGTCCTGCCCCTGCGGATCCACCAGATAGAAGCCGTGGAAGCGTTGGGCGGTGGCGGGGTTCGCACCGCCCACCAGCGCCTGCGCGTCCAGCGCGCAATAGGGCCCGGCGGACACCAGCTGGCGCAGGCTCAGCACATGGTCGTCCTCGGCGCCCAGGCTGCCGAACAGCGCGGTGAAGAAGTGCTCCACCTCGGCGCGGCCTGCGGCGCTGGCCAGGGCCGGCTGCAGGCGCAACTGGCCCTGCGGGTGGTAGAGCGCCGCCATGCCGGCGGCGTCACGCGCCTGCCAGCTCGCATCGATGCGCTGCAGCAGGCGTTCGGCGGCCTGACGCCCCTCGGCGCTGTCGCAGGCGGGGGCGGCCAGGGCCGGTTGCAGGGCAGCGGCCAGCAGCATCGCGGCAAGGGGGCGGCGCGGTCGAACGGTCATGGTTTCTATCCTCCTGAATGTTGTGGAGGCGCGAACATAGCCACCGCCGCGCGCACGCGCCAGGCCGTCGCGATGGGTGGCGGGCTCGAGGGCCCCAGTGACGGCAGGCGCTCAGGCGCCGGCGGGCCGCGGCCGCCGGAACACCAGCACATTGCCCAGCATCACCAGGCCCAGGCCCAGCAGGGCGGGCGCCGTCCAGCGGTAGCCCTCCACCCAGCTGGAGACGTTCAGCGCCACCACCGGGAACAGCACCGTGCAGTAGGCGGCGCGCTCCGGGCCCAGGCGGCCGACCAGGGTCAGGTAGGCGGTGAAGCCGATCACCGAACCGGGAATGGCGAGGTAGAGCAGGGCCGCGCCGTAGCGCCAGCCGCTTTCGAACACCAGCGGCAGGCCGGTGAACAGCGCGTAGGCCAGCAGCACCAGGCAGCCCATCAGCATGCCCCAGGCGTTCGTCTGCGCCGGGCGCAGGCCCTGGGCCTGCAGCGCGGCCGAGAGCAGATTGCCGGCCGAGAAGCACAGCGTGCCGGCCAGCGCCCAGGCCAGGCCTTGCAGGCTGGCCCATTCGGCGCGCGCGATCTCCGGCCAGAACAGCAGCAGCAGGCCGGCCAGGCCGAGCAGCCCGCCGCCCAGCACCTGCGGCGCCAGGCGCCGCCCATGCAGCAGGCGCGCCAGCAGGGCGTTCCACAGCGTGGCGCTGGAGAACACCACTGCCACCAGGCCGCTGGCCAGGCTCTGGCTGGCCTGCAGGAAGCAGACGAAGTTCAGGCAGAACAGGCACAGGCCCTGCGCCGCCACCAGCGGCAGGGCGGCGCGCGGCGGCAGGCGCAGCTGGCGCCGCCAGGCCAGCCAGGCAAACAGCACCAGGGCCGCGAGCGCGAAGCGGTAGGCGATGGACAGCGCGATGGGCACGCTGCCGAGCTGCCATTTCAGGGCGATCCAGGTGGTGCCCCAGATCAGCACCACCAGCACATAGAGCAAGGCCGTCATGGCGCCAGCATCGCGGCGCCGCGGCCCGCAAACTTGCACCGGCCTGCGCTTTGCTGGCCCCAGGCCGCCGCGGGCCAGGCGGCCGCCCCTAGCATCCGGCCCATGGAAGCCCCGGCCCGTGTCGATCAAGTGCTGAGCCGTTCGCGCGCGCAGCTGGAGCGCCGCCTGGAGCTGGGCGATGGCATGGCCCTGGCCCTGTGGCGCAATGCCCATGACAGCCCGCGCTACGTGCAGCCCGGGCACCACACGCTCTCGGTCTATCTGCAGGGGGGCCAGGGCACGCGCGCGCTGGGCATGCCGGGCGAGGGCTCGCCGGGCTGCCACTGCGTGTTGCCGGCCGAGCATGAATCGCGCTGGCAGGTGGGCAGCGGCCAGCGCTTCCTGCACCTGTACTGCAGCGGCCTCTCCTGGGCCGAGCGGGTGGTGCGCCTGCTGGATGCCGAGCCGCGCGCCCTCAGCTTGGGCCTGCGCCTGTTCGCGCAGGACGCGACCCTGCGCCACTGGGGTCAGGCCGTGGCCGCGCTGGACTGGGCCGCGCCCGAAGCGCGCCTGCAGGCCGAGGCCCTGGCCCATCAGGCGCTGGACCGCCTGCTGCTGGAAGCCGCCACACCGGCCCAGCGCCAGGGTGCGCAGCGCCCGCGCGGTGGCTTGTCGGCGGCGGCGCGGCGCCAGCTGCTGGCCTTTCTGGAGGCCCATCTGGACGCACCCAACGAGGCCCTGAGCCTGGCCGCGCTGGCGGCGCGGGTGCACCTCTCCGAGTTCCATTTCGCGCGCATGTTCCGCGTCTCGATGGGCTGCTCGGTGCACGAGTGGCTGGCCGCGGCGCGGCGTCGGCGCGCGGTGCAGCTGGTGCGTCAGGGCCGCCTGCCGCTGGCCGAGGTGGCGCGGCGCTGCGGCTACGCCAACCCCAGCCACCTGAGCCGCACGCTGCGCGGCAGCCTGGGCCTGAGCCCGCGCGAGCTGCGCCGCCTGGGCCCGCCCTGAGGGGTTTCAGGCGCGGCGCGCCTGCTGGCGGCGGTACTCGGCCGGGGTCTGCCCGGTCCTTTCCTTGAACACTTTGTAGAAGCTGTTGCGGTTGTTGAAACCGGCGCGGTAGGCGATGTCCGCCACGGTCAGCCCGCCAGCCTGCTGCGCCAGCAGTTGCAGGGCGTCGCGGTGGCGGCAGTCGTTGAGGAATTCGTAGAAGGTGCAGCCCATGTGCACATTGAGCAGCTCGGAGAGCTGGTGCGGGGTGATGTCCATGCGCTCGGCCAGGCGCGGCAGCGAGATTTCGGGGTCGCAGTGCGGGGCCTCGGCCTGCACCAGGGCCTGCAGGCGCTCGCGCAGCGCCTGCGCCAGCGTGGGGCTGAGCTCCACCGCGCGCGGGGGGGCCGGCTTGGGCGCCGGCTCGGCCGGGGCCTCCTGCGCCTCCGGTGGGTCCAGCCAGGCGGGCTGGTGCAGGGCCAGCAGGGCCACTGCATCCACATACAGGGCCAGCACCAGGGCCACGCCCAGCAGCAGGCCTTGTGCGGGCAGCTGGCCGGCCAACAGGGCCAGCCAGGTGGCCAGGTCCACCCCACTGGCCAGCAGCAAGCCGGCGGCCAGGTAGATCAGCCAGTAGAGCCCACTGTTGCGGTGCCCGCGGGCCAGGCGCCGCAGGTGGGCGCGCGCCTGCCAGGCGGCACGCAGCGTCAGGCCCGCGTAGCCCAGCACCTGCAACAGCACCAGGGACACGAGGGCGGGGCTGGCGGCCCAATCCCAACCTGCCAGTGCGCCCAGGGCCGCCAGCGCAAAGGGCAGGAAGTGCAGCGGATGCTGCCAGCGCCCCGGCGGCCACAGCAGCGCCAGGCCGGCACAGCGCCACAGCAGCGGGCCGAAAGTCCAACTGAGCGAATGGCTGAGGATCAAGAGCGCTGGCGCCGCCCAGCCGGGCTGCGCCAGATCGAGATACACGCGCAGCGGCGGCAGCAGCAGCAGCGCCACGAACAGCGCCACCGTGCGCCGCAGCCGCGCATCGCCCCGGCGCGCCAGCAGCAGGCTCAGCGCCGTCCAGGCCCCCAGGCTGACGGAGATCAGGGTGACAGCCTTGAGGGCTTCGGTCATGGGCGCGTGCCGGTCAGCGAGGGAAGGTGTCGAAGGTGCCGTTGAAGCGGATCAGGCCGTTGCCGAAGTCCTGGTACCAGCTGCCCGAGTTGGGCGTGCGGAAGGTGTACACCATCGTGTAGGGCAGGGTGAAGAAGTCGCTGGTCTGCACGGTTTCCTCGACCGCGGTGTTGGCCGAGACCTTGCGGTAGCGGTAGGTGCCCTTGGAGTTCAGATTGCCCGGGCCAAAGCCCTGGAAGACCAGCGTGCCGTCCACCGCGTAGCTCTGCAGCACCAGGCCGGCGGAAGGGTAGCTGCCGGCCGGCAGCTGGGTGGAGCTGGCGCTCTTGATGATCAGCGGCACATGCAGGCCGGCAATGGTGACCGGGGCCAGCTGCTGATCGGCCGGGGCATTGCTGGCCACGCGCGTGAAGCGCCCGCTCAGGCGCGCCTGGCCATTGGGCAGGTCCCAGAGCCAGCGCCCGCTGTGCGTGGTCTCGAACTGGTAGCGCAGCTGCGAGAGCTGGCCGCTGGCGTCCGTGCTCTGTTCGATCACCGTCTGCGGGCCGGCTGGGCGCAGGCGGTAGCTGCCGCTGCTGGTCTGGTGGTTCGGGCCGCCCACGCCGGTGGCGCTCCACTGCTGGGCCGAAAGGTAGCGCCGCACGATCACGCCCTGGCGGGGCTGGGTAGCGGCGGCCGGGCCTTCGACGGCCTCGATCTGCAGGTTCAGCTCGTGGCCGCTCCAGCCGGCGCGCAGGCTGGCTTCGGCCAGCGCGTGTTCGGGCACGGCGGGCACCTGGGCCTGGGCCTGGGCCAGCGGCAGGGCCAGCAGGGCGGCCAGTTGCAGGGCATGGCGGCGGTGGCCGCGCGGGGTGATGCAAGTCATGGAGGGTTCCGGTTGGGTCACAAGGCCGCCCCGATGGCGACGGCAGTCATGCTCTCGACCGACCCCCTCCGAACTGTCCTTCTCGTTCGAAAAGGACAGTGAATCAAGGGTTTGCGTACGCCGCCGTGCGGCTCAGGGCCGCCCGAGGCGCCGCTCGAAGAAGTTCAGCGCGTCGCCGATGGCGCGCGCGCCCTGGCCCGGGTTGGGCTTCAGCGTGACCGCGCCGCCTCGGCCGAAGTGGCTGTAGGGGTCGTTCACCACCACCTCGGGCTCCAGGCGCTCGAAGCCGTGGAAGGCATTGGCATAGGCCTGCACCTGCACCTGCTGGCCCGCGCCGTCCAGCCGCAGTGCCAGCGCCTGGCAGGCGGCGCTGCCCTCGTCGTAGTCGTCCTTCTCGCCGACGCCGATCTGCAGCGGCCCGTACACCTGGTTCAGCTCGTAGCCGGGCACGCGGTTGTAGGCCCAGCACAGCGGGTACATGGCGCGGAAGGCCGCGAAGCGCGGTTCGCCGGCCTGCGGGGCCGTGCGCGCGGCCAGCATCGTCTGCACCCCGCCCCAGGAGAAGCCCAGCACGCCGATGCGGTCGGCGCGCACCTCGGGCCGGCCGGCCAGGTAGCGCAGCGCGCCCCAGACCGAGGGCATGGTCTCGTGCACGGTGCGGGGCCGGTTGCTGGCGCTGACGCCCATGGCCTGCCAGACATCGGCCTCCAGCGTGACGAAGCCGGCCTGGCGCAGGCTGTCTGCATAGCGGGCGGTGCGCGAATCCACGCCCGAGGAGCCGTGCAGGATCAGCACCGCCGGCGCGGGCAGCACCTTGGGCAGCAGCAGGCGACCGCCCACCGCGGCGGGCAGATTGGGCACGGGCAGGGCCGGCGCCACCGGCGCGAAGCTCACGTAATGGTGGTTGCCCTGGGCAAACCATTCATTCAGCACCCGCGGGCCGGCATGCGCCGTCGCGCTGTCGGGTTCGGCCAGGGCCGGGGCGGCCAGCAGGGTTGCCAGCAGGGGCAGGGAGGGCAGGAGTCGGGAGGGCTTCATCGCGCACTTGGGCTGGTGAGGTTCATCCAGGAGCCGGCCCCGGAGGGGCGGCGGCTGACGGAGGCGGCACCTTAGCGAGCTTCGGCCCCCCGGGGTGTGAGCAGCTGTTTCACCCGTGCGCCTAGGCTCGCAGCACGCCGGTCATGGGGTTCAGCGCCTGGCTTGCCGACCGGTTCGCACGGCGAGCCCCAAGGCGCGCGCTACTCGATCAGCGCCACCACCACCAGCGGCAGCGCGGCCACGCGCAGCTGAGTGCCTTCGGCCAGGCGCTCCCAGCGCAGTGGCACCACCGCATGCTCGCGGTCGCTCTCGCCCGGGTAAAGCGGGCCGGGGCTGGCGGCCAGGGGGATGGACGGATCGGCCGGCTGCAGGCTCAGGCCCGGGTTGGTGCCGCGCGCGAAGGCCAGGCTCACGCCCACGCAGCGCTTGCCCTCCAAGCGGCCGGGCTCGATCTGTTGCTGCACGGCCAGCACCTGGGCGCAGGCGGCACGCAGTTCGCTCAGCGCGTACAGGCCGTCGGGCCGGGGGCTGATGGACACGCGCACGCGAAAGGCAAAGGCACTGGCGGGGCGGTTCAGGCGCAGCGCGGCGTTGTCGTCGAAGGCGGACTTGAGCAGCGGCACCTGGGCGTGCAGCGCGGCATCCAGCGGCAGCTCCAGCGCGGTGCGCGCGCCCTGCAGGCTCAGGCGCAGGCCTTCGGTGGCCGTGCCGGGTGTGCGCGGCTGCACCTGCAGGCGTTGCTGGATGAGGTGCTTGGGCGTGCCCAGCTTGTCGAAGCGCACCAGCGCGCGGTAGGCCTCGCGGTAGCTCCACCAGGCGCCCTCCTCCGCGCCCTGCGCAGGGCTCTGCAAGGGGGCTGCCAGGCAGACCACCGCAAGAGCCAGGGTGCGCAGGAGGGACTTCATGCGGCGACGCTCAGAACCGGTAGACCAGCGCGGTGGACAGGCTGGTGGCGCCGGCGCGCTCCACCAGGGGGCTGCGTGCAGCGGGGCCCTGCAGGCGCTTGTACTCAAGGGCCGTGCTCAGCACCCAGTCGGGTTGCAGCAGCCAGTTCCAGCGCAGTTGCGCGCGCAGTTCCTGCAGGCCGCCGCCGGGGCGGTAGACCGGGTTGCGGCTGCGCGCGGATTCCGGCTCGGTGACGCCGAAGTAGCGCTGCGTGAAGCGGGCATTGGCCCAGCTCAGGCCGGCCGAGGCCGTCAGGCTGTGCTGGGGGCTGCGCAGGGGCAGCAGCCACTGCAGGTCGGCGCCCCAGCGCAGGCCGCCGCTGCAGGCGCCGGTGCCACCGAGCAGGCTTTGCGTGAAGCGCCAGGACGCCGCGGCCCGCAGATTGAAGAAGCCGCCCAGCTCCACGCAGGCATCGACATCGTCCATGCCCAGCAGGCGGTTGCCGCGCGGGCCCACGGCGATGCCGGGGTCGATGGCGGTGGTGTTCAGGGGGCCCAGCGAATCGGCAAACCAGCTGCGCCCTTCGCTGCCGCGCGGCGGCTGCAGGTTCAGCAGCGGCCCCCATTCGGCGCGCGGCCAGGCGGGGGCGAGTGAGTCGCCCAGGTGCCAGCCGGCCTGCAGGCCGGAGATGAACAGACCGTTGCTCCAGCTCGCCTGCACCAGGGCCTCGGCACGCAGGCGTTGTTCGTGCGCGCCCTCGTAGCGCGGGCGGTAGCCGGCGCCCAGGCCCAGGAAGACGTCCTGGCTGCCTTCGGGCATGGGTTCAAACACGGGCGCCTGCGCGGCAGCCCCGCCGCACAGGCTGAGCAGGGTGAGAGCGGAGAGGAGTGGCTTCATGGGCTGGGGGCGGCCACCACGCGGGGCGGGGGCCGCAGGCACCCCCAACGCCGTCATGCGCAGGCCGGGCCATTCTCCCCAGTGCCCCTCGAGGCGCCTGCCTGAGTTCGTCCTGGAATTGTCATGAATTTGTCCGGGCCCCCAGGCACAGCAGGGGGCCTTCCTAGAATTTCGGGAAGGAGACGAGCGATGTGGCGCGTGATGCTGGTGGAAGACGATGAGCGGCTGGCCAGCCTCGTGAGCGAGTACCTGGGCGGCTACGAGTTCCAGGTCGACGTGGTGCCGCGCGGCGACTTGGCGCTGGCGCATTTCCAAGCCACCGAGCCGCAGCTGGTGGTGCTGGACCTGAGCCTGCCCGGCGTCGACGGCCTTGTGGTGTGCCGGCAGATCCGCGAGCGCAGCGCGGTGCCCATCCTGATCCTGACCGCGCGCGAGGACGCCTTCGACGAGGTCTCCGGCCTGGAGCAGGGCGCGGACGATTTCGTCAACAAGCCGGTGCAGCCGCGCGTGCTACTGGCGCGGCTGCGCGCGCTGGCGCGGCGGGGGGGAGCGGCCGTGCCGGCCGGCGCGTCGAGCGACTTGGTGATCGGCCGGCTGCGCATCTCGCGCGAGAACCATGCGGTGTACTGGGGCGAGGAAGCTGTGGCGCTGAACCAGCCCGAGTACAAGCTGCTGCTGGCGCTGAGCGAGGCGGCCGGCCAGGTGATGAGCCGCAACGACCTGCTGCTGCGCATGCGCGGGCTGGAGTTCGACGGGCTGGACCGCTCGATCGACAACGGCGTTTCGCGCCTGCGCCGCAAGTTCGACGACGCGCGCGGCGAGAAGATCAAGACGGTCTGGGGCGAGGGCTATCTGCTGAGCCCGTCGGCCTGGGAATGAAGCCCCGATGAACCGCCTGTTCTGGCGGCTCCTGCCCCTCACGCTGCTGGCCCTGCTGGCCGCCAGCGCGGTGCTGTACGTCCTGTTCAGCCGCCTGTATGGCGACCCGCTGGAGGACATTGCGCGGCGCCAGGCAGCCGCGCAGCTCTTCGTGCTGGAGCACTACATCGACGCCGCCCCGCGCGATGAATGGCTGGAGCGCCTGAACAAGGTGCGCGAGGTCTCGCCGCAGCGCTACGAGCTGCTGCCCTTGGACGAGGCCCTGCGGGGCCTGAGCCGCGCGCAGCAAGAGCGCCTGCAAGCGGGTGCGGTGGTGCTGGACGTGGCTGGGCGCCGCCTGCTGCGCCGCGTGGACCTGCAGGGCGAGCGCTATGTGGACAGCGAGCGCGAGGTGCTGCGCATCAGCGGCCTGCCGATCGACGTGGCGCAGGCGCTGCGCCAGGAGGCGCTGCGCTGGGGCGTGGTGGCGCTCTTCCTGCTGGTGCCGCTGGCGCTGTGGTCGCGCCTGCACTGGCGTGGGCTGCTGGCGCTCTCCCGCACGGCCGAGGCCTGGGGCGCGGGCCATTTGAGCGCGCGCGCCGAAACCCCCGCCAGCACCAGTCTGCAGCCGCTGGCCCAGGGCATGAACCAGATGGCCGAGCGCCTGGCCGCGTTGCTCGAAGGACGGCGGCACCTGCTGCACGCGGTCTCGCACGAGCTGCGCACGCCCATCGCCCGCATGGGCTTCGACCTGGAGCTGCTGCGCGACACCGACAGCCCGGCCGCGCGCGGCGCGCGCATCGACGCCCTGGAGCGCGACCTCGCCGCCCTGCAGGCCTTGGTGACGGAGCTGCTGAGCTACAGCAAGCTGGAACAGACCCAGCTGCAGCGTGAGCCCTTTGACATCGAGGACCTGCTGCGCCAATGCCTGGGTGCCCAGGAGCTGGAGGGCACGGCACGCGCGCTGCAGGTGCAGATCGCACCCGACATCGGCCGCATGTGCGGCGACGCGCACCTGGTGGCGCGCGTGGTGGGCAATCTGCTCGGCAACGCCCTGAAGTACGCCCGCCACGAGGTGCGCTTCAGCGCCCGCACCCTGCCCGCCGGGCAGTGGGAGCTGCGCGTGGAAGACGATGGCCCCGGCATCCCCGAGGCCGAGCGCCAGCGCGTGTTCGAACCCTTCGTCCGTCTGCCGCAGACCGGCAGCCTGCCGGGCCATGGCCTGGGCCTGGCGATCGCCGCACGCGGCGTGGCCCTGCATGGGGGGGCCATCCAGATTGAAAAAAGCGCCCTCGGGGGCGCTTGCTTGGTGGTGCGCTGGCCGCGCGGCGGCCAGACTTGAATGCAGCCGACGTGGCGGGCGGGGTCCAGCCCCGCCCGCCCGCGGGCCTACTTCTCCTCCACCAACTCTTTCACCACCAGGGGCAGTTCGCTCTTGGGCACCACCAGCAGCCACACCGGGTTCCACACATAGGCCGCGCACATCACCCCGGGCGGGGCCGGGCGGGTCTGCACCGTCACCTGCAGGCTGCCGTTCACCGGCGCCACGTCCAGCACATCCGCCGAGGCGCAGGGGTTCAGCGCGGGCCAGACGATGGCCAGCACCATGTGGCGCTCGAAGTCGATGACGTCGTCCGACTGCGGCTCGGCCGGCACCAGGCGCGACTTCTTCCACTCGGCCCAGGCGGCCTCGCTGCGGATCACCGTCTGCTCGGGCTTCAGGCCGGCGGGCTGCAGCGGCAGCGCGATGTGGCTCAGGCTCTGGAAGGACGCCACGCGCACCGTGAAGCTCAGGTTCACGTTCGGGAAGTCGTCGCGCTGCACGCGCAGCGTGTAGACCCCGGGCTTGGCCGGCGCGGTGTACTCACCGTCCAGGGTGATGCTGCCGCCGTCGGCATCCAGCACCTTCCAGCTCACCGGCGGGCGGATGTAGGCGTAGCCGGGCTGGTAATTGAAGCGGGCATGGAACCAGTGCTTCTGGCCGGGCATCAGCACCACGGCGGAATCGCTCGGCTCGATGGCCAGGCGCGGCTCGAAGGCCGTGACCTGCACGGTGATGGTGGCGCTGACCTGCGCGAAGTCGTCGCGCTGCACCTTCAGGTGGTAGGTGCCGGCCTGGTTGGGCGCGGTGTAGGTCCAGCCCTGGCCTTCATTGCGCAGCGTGCCGCCGTCGGTTTCCACCACGCTCCAGCTCAGCGGCGGGCGGATGTAGCGCACATTGGGCGGGTAGTTCAGATCGGCCACCAGGGGCAGGGACTCACCCACGCTCAGGCTCAAGGTGCTGCTGCGCACGTACAGCTCGGGCTTGAAGGGCTGCGGGTCGGGCAGCGGGCCCTTGGTGGCCAGCAGCTGGTTCAGGGCGGCGAACTTGTCGGCCGGCAGGCGCTCCTGCAGGCGGTCCAGCACCTGGTCATGCGGGTCGCTCGAGGCCGCGCCGGGCTGCGCCGCCTTCAGCGGGCTGCGCACGAAGCTGGCAATGCCGCTCGCGTCCACCGTGCCGTTGAGCAGGCTCACCACCTGGCTCTGCGCGGCGGCCAGCGCATCGGGCTTGAGGCTGGCGGCCAGCTGGGGCGAGAAGCCGTCGAACACCTGCGCGGCGGGCAGCTGCGCGGCGCGCGTCAGCAGCAGCTCGGTCAGCGGGGTGATGTTGGCCACGGCGGTGTTGCCCTGGTCCTGCGTGACGGTGTGCAGTTGCAGGCCGGCGGCATTGCGCACGCGCAGCACGCAGGGCAGCTGGGCCCCGGTGAGCTGCAGGCTGTAGCTGCCGTCGGCGGCCGTCTGGGTCTGGCCGGTACCGGCCAGGCATTTGGCCTGCACGGTGGCATTGCCCAGTGCGGTGCCCACGGCGGCGGTGCCGCTGATGGCCAGCGGCCGCGAGACCGCGGGGGCGCCGGCTTCGGCCGCGCCACCACCGCCACAGGCGGCCAGCAGGGCCGCACTGCCGCCCAGCGCCAGGCCGGCGGCCCAGCGCGAAAGCAAGGGGAATTGCATAGGGGTTGCTCCACAAGAGGGGCGTCTAGGCGCCCCGTTCAAGCCTCCCTCGTGGAGCAGTCAAGCCGCATCCCGAGGACTGGCCGGAATCCTATGAAGCGTGCCCTTCCCAGGCATCCGCGGACTGTCGGGGATTTGTCTTGAATTTGTAGCGACGTGCGCCGGCCTCAAAGACCCATGCGCTCGGTCTCGGCCCAGGCCGTTTCCAGGGCGGGCAGCTCCAGCGCCGCGCTGCGCTCCTGCGCCAGCGTCTGGTCGTACAGCAGCTCCGCGGGCGGCGGTGCCCAACTCACCGAGGGCAGGGTCTCGGAGAACGCAAAGCTCATGGACAGGGCGTGGCGGCTGTCGTCGGCGCTGGAACGGGCAAGCAGGCGATGGGGCATGGTGGCTTTTCTGAGGGGTGTTGCAAGAGCGGCGCAAGGCTATCCAGCACCTTCGGTGGGCGCCATACGGGGCCACCCCGCGCGGCGTGAAGCGGATCACGGCGGGCCTCGATTGCTGTGCCTCCGGCAGCGGCACGGACAATGCCGGCCCATGGACAACGAACACGACGAACCGGCGCTGGTGCAGGAACCGCGCCGCTGGCGCGACAAGGGCTGGACGGCCCAGGTCATCAAGAACGAGGACGACGAGGGCTGGGCCGTGGCGATGTACCTGGACGGCCAGTCCGAGCCCGCGCTGGTGGGCCCCTGGACCATGGGGCGCGACAAGAAGAACCCCAAGCCGCTGGACAGCAGCGCCTTCAACACCCTCGTGAAGACCGCCAGCGAGGTGATCCAGCGTCACGAGCAGCAGCTGCGCGCGCAGCTGCACAAATCGCTCTACGTGGCGCAGGACGGCGAGTGGCTGAAGGTGAGCCTGGAGATCGTGCCGCTGGAGGACGAGCCCTACGCGCTGCTGCGCGCCGAGGACGCGGCCGGCAAGCAGCTGGCCGAGCAGCGCGTACCGGCCGAGTTCCGCTTCACCAAGGCCGCGGCCGAGGCCTGGGTGGCGAGCGGGTTCGAGCGGCCACGCTGAAGCCGCTGCCCTACAAGCGCCCGCGCAGCCAGGCCTCCAACTCCGCCGCCGGCATCGGCCGGGCCAGGCCGTAGCCCTGGTAGGCGTCGCAGCCCAGCTCGCGCAGCACCTGGGCCTGGGCCTCGGTTTCCACGCCTTCAGCCACCAGTTGGAGCCGGCAACCGCGCGCCATGGTCACCATCGCGGCCACCAGGGCGCGGTCTTCGGGGCGCTCGGCCAGTTCGTGGACGAAGCTGCGGTCGATCTTCAGCTCCGAGATGGGCAGGCGGCGCAGATAGCCGAGGCAGGAATAGCCGGTGCCGAAGTCGTCGATGGACACGCCCACGCCGAGCGCGCGCAGCTGGCTGAGCGGCTCCACGGCGCGGCGGTCCTGGCGCTCGTCCAGCATCAGGCGCTCGGTCACCTCCAGCGTCAGGGCCGAGGGCGGCAGGCCGGTCTGCGCCAGCAGGCGCAGCACCTGGTCCTGCAGATCGCCATGCAGCAAACGCGGCGGGGAGAGGTTCACCGCCAGGCTGGGTAGGGCCAGGCCCTGGGCGTGCCAGCGCGCCAGCTGCCGCAGGGCGGCGTCCAGCACCCACGCGTCAAGCGCCACGATCAGGCCGCATTCCTCGGCCACGGGGATGAAGCGGTCCGGCGGGATCAGGCCGCGCTGCGGGTGGGGCCAGCGCAGCAGCACCTCGGCGCCGAGCACGCGGCCATCCTGCAGGCTGCATTGCGGCTGGAAGTGCAGCACGAAGCCACCGCGGGCCAGGGCCTCGCGCAGCTCGCCCTCCATCCAGGCCTTTTCCTGCAGGGCCTGCGCCTGCTCCGCGCTGAAGCCGCGCGCGGTGTTGCGCCCGCTGAGCTTGGCGGCGTTGAGTGCGATGTCGGCGTGCTTGAGCAGGGCGTCAAGCGTGTGGCCATCCTGCGGGAACAGGCTGAAGCCCACGCTCAGGCCCAGGCGCAGCTGCTGGCCGCGTTCCAGCACCAGGGGCTCGGCCGCCAGCGCGCACAGGCGCAGGGCCTCACGCTCGGCGGCGGCGCGGTCCGCGCCGGGCAGCAGTACGACGAACTCGTCATCGCCCAGGCGCGCCAGGGTGTCCAGGCCCGGCAGGGCCTGCGCCAGCCGCGCGCCGATGCGGCGCAGCACCTCGTTGCCCACCGCATGGCCCTGCAGCTCGTTGACGGCCTTGAAGCGGTCCAGGTCCATCAGCAGCAGCGCGCCGCCAGTGCCCGCGGCGGCCTGAACCTGCAGCAGGGCCTCGGCGCGCTGCGTGAAGCGCGCGCGATTGGGCAGGCCGGTGATGTCGTCGCCATAGGCCAGCTGCTGGATGCGGCGCTCGCGCTCGTCGTGCAGCAGGGCCACGCGCACCATCTGGCTGCAGGCCTGCACCAGGTGGCGGTGGGAATCGGCCACCGGCGCTTCCTCGCGGTAGTACAACGCGAAGGTGGCGCCGACGCGCCGCTCCACATCCGTCAGCACCGGGGTGGACCAGCAGGCGGCCAGGCCGAAGGACAAAGCCAAGTCACGGTAGGGGGCCCAGAGCGGATCGGTGGCGATCGAGCGCACATCCACCGGCTCGCGGCGCCAGGCGGCCGTGCCGCAGCTGCCCGCCACGGGTCCGATCGGCAGGCCTTCCAGCGCCTGCGTGTAGGCCACTGGCAGGCTGGGGCCGGCCAGGGGGTGCACATGGCCCTGGGCATCCACCGCCAGCACGCTGCACATCAGCTCGGGCGCAAGCGCCTCCACCTCGCGGCACAGCAGGTCCATCACGGCGCGCAGGGGCTCGCCACTGGCCACCGCGCCCAGCACGGCGCGCTGCAGCGCGTCGATGGCCAGGCGCTCGGCTGCTGGCAGGCTGCCCAACAGGCTGAGCATGCACAGGCCGTCGGGCGCCGGGTCGGCCTGCACCTGCACCACGAGGGGTTCGCCGCCCGGCGCGCCGAGCTCCAGCGACAGCACGTCGGCAAAGCCCTCGGCCTTCCAGCGCGCCCAGCGCGCGGGGGTCAATACGGGCAACAGCTGCTCCAGGCGCTCGGGCCGGGCCTCGCCCAGCCAGCCGCGCAGCGTGGCATTGAACGAGAGCAGCTGCCCGTCCGCGCCCACCCAGGCCAGGCCGACTTCGCGATGCAAGGTCTCGCGCGCGCTCATCTCCCCTCCGCTCTGCGCTGCTTCCCTGGGAACCAAACCGGGGCCTGAAGGGGCAGCGGGGCTCAGGATAGCGCGCCCCTTCGCCGCTTCAGACCCATCATCAGACGGGCTTGCCCACCCCCCGGCAGCGCCGGATGGCCTGGTCCAGCGGCACGGCCAGCTGGCGCGGGTCGGACTTCGCCAGGTAGAAGCCGGAACGCCGCGGCTTGCCCTCGCTCAGCTGGTAGCCGGCGGGCCAGATGGCATTCATGTCCTCGAACAGCGAGCGCGGCAGGATGACGGCATCCACCATGTCGCGCAGCAGCAGCTTGGCGAGTTCCTCATAGGTCACGGCGCCCACCACGCGGGCGTAGCCCTGGCCCTGGTGGTCGTCGTGCTGGGGTGAGCCCAGACGGGCCCCCAGGCGCAGGCGTTTGTCCTGCACCTGGATGGGCTTGAGCGAGACCCAGACGTCGGGGTTGTCCCAGCCGGGTTCGCTTTGCAGCAGGCGGGCGGCGCGCTCCTCGTTGAAGCCCATCGGGAAGGCCAGGTCGAGCTGCTGCTCCGCCACCATCTGCAGCACGCGCCGCGTGGGGTAGGCGGACCAGACGATGCGCACATTCAGGGCCTGCTCGACGCATTGCAGCAGCGCGGCCTTCTGTGGCGACTCGACGCGCAGCTCGCCCTGCGGCCCCAGCGCATAGCCGGGCAGGCCTTCGGGGGTGCCGCCGCGCAGCAGGGTCTGGCCGGCGGCCGGGTCCATCAGCGCCGCCAACAGGGCGCCGCACCCCCACCAGGAAACACGCATGCCAAGCTCCGCTCGCGCGGCTCAGGCCGCCGCTCTGTGTCTCCCCGTCGCCCGGTTGTACCCAAGGCGGCACCGGGCGCACAACGGGGGAAGCGCGAAGGGCGCCCTACAGCGCCAGCTCCTTGTGCACATTGGGCAGGCCGGTGGCCGGCCCGCGCGTCTGGCCGCTGAGCGCGCAGTCGAACAGCTTGACGACCCAGTCGATGAACACGCGCAGGCGCGCAGGCACATGGCGGTTGGGCGGGTAGACGAGGTAGAGCGGCGAAACGCCGGCCGACCACTCGGGCAGCACGATCTGCAGGCTGCCGGCCGCCACATAGGGGGCGGCCATGAAGGCGCCGGTGCGCGCGATGCCCAGCCCCGCCAGGCCGGCAGCCAGCATGGCCGAGCTGTCGTTCACCGCGATGCCGGACTTGGGGTGCACCTCCACGCGTTCCTTGCCGCGCTCCATCACGTAGGTGAGCCGCTCGCTGCCATGCGCGAAGTAGCTGATCACCCGGTGCGTCTCGTCCTCCAGATCGGAGGGGTGCTGGGGCATGCCGTGGCGCCGCAGGTACTCGGGCGAGGCGCAGGCCACGCGGCGGATCTCGCCCAGGCGCCGCGCGATCAGCGAGGGGTCGGTGATGGTGCCGCCGCGGATCGCGCAATCCACCCGCTCGGCTACCAAGTCCACCACGCGGTCGCTGATGCCCAGGTCGATCTGGATGTCGGGGTACTGGGCACAGAACTCGTGCAGCGCCGGCAGCAGCACCAGGGTGGCGGCGGGCGAGGGCACGTCCACGCGCAGGCGGCCGCGCGGGTGGGCCTTGGCGTGGGAGAGGCTGGACTCCAGCTCCTCCACATCGTCCAGCACGCTCACCGCGCGCTCGTAATAGGCGGCGCCCTCGGCGGTGGCGGTGACGCGACGCGTGGTGCGGTTCAGCAGCAGGGTGCGCAGCTCCTGCTCCAGGGCCTGCACCTGCCGCGTCACCTGCGCCTTGGGCACGCCCAGGGCCTCGGCGGCGCGGGTGAAGCTGCCGGCCTCGACCACGCGCACGAAGGCCCTCATTGCGCTGAACTTGTCCACGTTCGCTCCGGTACGGGGGCGCTAGGCCCCAGGGAGATCGATTGTGCGAGCGCCCGGGTCAGGGCCCGAACAGGACCCGATCAGGGCGCGGTCGCGGTCAGCGTCTCGCCGCGCCGCTGGGCGATGGCCTGCACGCGCACCGCGAACTCGGGCGACTGACGCAGCGCGCGGTAGCGCGCCAGCGCGGCGCGGTAGCGCTCGCCGCGGAACATCTGCAGATCGTCCTGCTCGATGGCGCCCAGGCCCGAGCGCTGGTAGATCTCCAGATCGGCCAGCACCTCGGCACGGCTGAGCGCCTGCGCCTCGCTGCTGCTCTGCGCCATGGCGGCACCGGTGCCCAGCAGGGCGGTGGCAAGAACAAGGATGCGGGGGATGGACATGGGAACTCCTGACTTCGACTGTTGGGACACCCGGCCGCCGTAAGGCCCTGGCCTGGGTGAGTGGTTGAAATTCTGGAGATCGCGGCGTTGCAGAAAAAGACGGCAGGCTGCAACCCGTTGTTGCCGGGAACGCAACAAAAGCGAGACCCGCGCGCCGGTGCGAAGCTGCGCGGCCGGCGTGGTGAGAATGCGCGGCCCCGCGTCGGCACGGCGCGGGCTGTCTGTCTGCATCTCCAAGGAACACCGATGTCGAGCTATGTCGAGGGCGCGCTGGTCAAGGGCGAAACCATCCTGCACGAAGGCCACCTCAGCCTGTGGGGGCTGGCGCACCTGATTGCGCTGGGCCTCATCACGCTGCCGCTGTTTGGCCTGGGCCTGGTGTTCCTGGTGGCGGCCTACATCCGCTACAAGTCCACCGAGCTGGCGGTCACGACCAAGCGCATCATCGTCAAGCACGGCTTCATCAGCCGGCAGACGATCGAGATCAATCTGAACAAGGCCGAGAGCATCCAGGTCGATCAGGGCGTGCTGGGCCGCCTGTTCGACTTCGGCACCCTCGTCATCTCAGGTACCGGCACCTCCCACGCGCCGCTGACCGGCATCGCCGAGCCGATGGCCTTTCGCAAGGCCTTCATCGAGGCGCAGGACAGCGGCAGCCGGCGCGAGGGCTGAGCGGGTTCACGCAGCCGGGCGCGGGCTGCGTGACTTTCTTGGCATTCGCGCGCACCCGCCCGCCTGCAGATCGGGGGGTGTCCGCCCGGTGCCGGGCCCGCAGGGCATGGAAAAGTGTCAGCAAACGTCAAGGCCGGGCGGGATGCCGCTGCCGACACGCTTCACCCCCTGTTTGCCCCCTCTTGTTGCGGAAACTCCATGCGTCAACTTGCCCTCGCCAGCCTTTTCTCCCTTGCCGCGTTCGCCGCGCAGGCCAACCCCGTCAACCTGGTGGCCAATGGCGACTTCCAGACCGGCAACTTCAGCGGCTGGACGAAGTCGGGCAACACCAGCCTCAGCGACATCATCGCCAACACGGTGACCTCCAACCACAGCTACGTCTGGCGCGTCGGTGCCACCGGCTCGGCCGCCGTCATCAGCCAGTTCCTCAGCACGGTGGCCGGTGAGATGTACACGCTGGAGTTCGACCTCTACAACACCGCCACCAGCGGCGCCGTGGCATTCACGGCCAGCTTCGACGGCGACCTGGTGTTCAGCACCGCCAATCTCGCCTACAACTGGACGCACTTCACCTTCACCGACCTGGTGGCGGACAGCGACAGCACCAAGCTGTCCTTCAGCGGCCGCAACGACCCGTCCTTCTACCGCCTGGACAACGTGCGCGTCACCCTGCAGCAGGCCGCCAACGCCGTGCCCGAGCCCGCCGCCCTGGCGTTGGCCCTGGTGGGCCTGGGCCTGATGGCCGGCGTCGCGCGCCGTCAGCGCGGCTGAGTCGCCGCCTGCAGCTGCTGCAGCACCCAGGCCTGCACGGCGGCGCCGTCGTGCATCCGGCCCGGGTAGCGGCGCTGCGGCACAAAGGGCTGCTGCGCCGCCTGCTCGCTCACGAAGTAGGCCGCGGGCAGGCGCAGCGTGCCCTGGCCGCTGGGTAGGGGCAGGGGTGCAATCTCGCCGTAGGGCGAGTAGCCCACCGTGGCCTCGCCCAGCACCAGGGTGTCTGCCGGGCCCTGCAGCATCTGCAGCAAGGCCATGCAGGAGCTGAAGCAGCCGCGGTCGATCAGCGCCGCCAAGCGCGGGCCGCCGGGGCGCTGGCGCAGCTGGGCGCGCAGCGCGTCACGGGCAGCGGGCGGCGCCACCGGGCTCAGCGTGGCCACGCGCTCGCCGCGTTGCTGGGCGGCCTCCAGCGCCTGCAGGGCCTCGCGCACCTGGCCCTGCACCTCGGCGGGCAGGTCCGTGCGCGCGGCAAGCCCGCGCAGCATCTGCACGGCGTCCGGATGCACCACGACCTGCTTGCCGTTGTAGGGCAGCTCAGCCAAGCGGCCGCCGTAGGCCTCCCCATACAAGGCCTTCAACGCCCGGCCGCCGGGGCTGGAGGCGCCGCCGCCATTGCCGCGCAGGTCGAACACCACCCACTGCGCCCTCGGGCCCTGCTCGGCCAGCTGCGCGATCAGCGTGTCCAGCGCCTGCGCGGTCTTGGGGTCGCCCAGGTTCAGGCTGCCGATGGCGGCCCACAGCACACCCGGCGCCGGCTGCGTCAGCCCGATGGGCAGGGGTGTGAAGCCGGTCTGCGCGAGCGCGCGATCCAGCCGCTCCTCGGGCCAGCTGGCGCTGAAGGGCCGCGCCGGCAGCGACCACTCACGCAGCGGGCCGTCGGCCAGGCGGAAGCGGCAGCGCCCGGGGGCCCAGCCGAGGTCGTTGTCGAACATCACGCGGCGGGCCAGCTGGCTCAGGCCGCTGGGCTGCTCCAGTCCCTCGGTGACGCCGGGCGCCACCTGGGCCTTCAGGTAGCTGCCGATCCACACGCCGTCGCAGTCCAGCAGTTCGCTGCCCACCGGCGGCAGGTCGGCATCGGGTTCGGTGTGCACGACCTCGAATCGGCCCTCGGCCGCGTCGATCAGCAGGCCGTTCCAGCCCTTGAGCTTGCCCACCGTCTGCAGGCCCAGATGCGGGTCGCCAAAGCCGGCCACGAAGCGGCGCAGCAGCGCACGGTGGTCTGCGGCGCTGTGCACCCGGGGCAGGTCGGCACGCGCATGGCGCAGGCCGCGCTCCAGCTGGTTCAGGATGTGCGCATGCCCGAGCACCGCTCCGGCATGCCGCTCGGCAATCGCCTGGGCCGCGAAATCCAGATCGATGCGCGCCTGTTCGCGCCAGTCGGGCTCGGCGGCCGTGGCGTGGAGGGCAAGCCCGAGCAGGGCCAGGGTGGCGAGGGGTTTGGCAAGCAGCATGGCGGAAAGGGGTCGGAAGCCGAGCCGGCATCGTCGGCGCAAACGCCCGGACGGGCCCTGGACTTGCGATGAAGTGCAGGGAGCAGGGATTGAAGGGCGCCCGATTCGGGACACTGCGCCCCGGCTCGCAGCACGCGCGTCCACCAGAACACATCCAACGGGAGCTCTCTTGATCGTCTACAAATTCGGCTACCCCGCCGGCCACGGCACGCCCGACATCAGCCCCTTCGTCATCAAGCTCGAAACCTGGCTGCGCCTGTCCGGCATCCCCTACGAGGGCCGCACCGGCGACCGCAGCGTGATGCCCAAGGCCAAGCTGCCGGTGGCGCAGATCGACGGGCGCCTGATCCCGGATTCCACTGCCATCGTGGCGCACCTGCAGGCCCATGATGCCCGCGCCCTGCGCGACGAGCACCTCAGCCCCGCCCAGCAGGCGCAAAGCCTGGCCGTCCAGGCCCTTTTGGAAGACCGCCTGTACTGGGTCGGGCTCTACCTGCGCTGGTGCGTGCCGGCGAATGTCGAGCGCTACAAGCCGCTGCTGATCGACTACGCGCTGCGCGCCGTGCCGGACTGGCAGCGCCCGCTCGTCAAGGCCCTGGCCACGCCGATCGTCAGCGGCCTGGCCAAGCGCATGCGTCAGCAGGCCTGGCAGCAGGGCATCGGGCGGCACGGTCCGGACGAGGTGGTGGCCCAGGGCCTGCAGGGCTGGCAGGCGCTGAGCACCCTGCTGGGCGATCAGCCCTATCTGTTCGGCGACCAGCCCAGCTGCGTGGACGCCACCTTGTTCGCCTGGATCCACACGCTCGCGCGCCACCCCTTCCAGAGCCCGGTGCAGGACTATGTGCAGGCCCAGCCGAACCTGATGGGCTTCCACGACCGCATCTGGGCCCGGCACTGGGCTTGAAGAGTGGCAGGCGCTCACGCCCTCGACCCGCTCACGCCCAGAACTCCCGCAGGCCGATGGCGCAGCATCTCGGCGGAGTTGGTCACGCACGCCGCCAGCGCACCAGCCAGTCGGTCGGAGCCCTTGATGGCGTTCTGCGGGGCGGTGCTCAAGATGCGGAGCGTTGTGCCCCGACCTCGATAATTTCACTGGAGCCGGGCCGCATCATCAGGGTCCTGCACTTCCCCGGAGCGCTCTCATCCATGATCGGTCGCCTTGTGCGCCGGCTGGCTGGCCCCTTTGAGCCAGCCCTGGCATCTGCCTACCGCGGCTTCTTCTTCAACATTGAAGCGTTTGCGGACCGTATCGCGGCCCTGGGTCGTCCTCAGCAAGTGGTTGAGATCGGATGCGGCGAGGGCGCTTTGGCCTGCGCGCTCCTTCCCAGGCTTCCTGCGGCACGCTATGTCGGGATCGACATTTCGCCGCGCGTGGGCCGCCTCTTTCAGGGCTCAACGGAGCGCGCGCAGTTCATCCATGGCGACGCCACACAGTTGCTTTCGCATCTCAGAGCACGAGCCGACCTGGTGCTGGTGTGCGACGTGATGCACCATGCCGACGAGGCGGCACGCGAAGCTCTATGGAGCGTCGCAGCCCAGTTGGTGGAACCACTTCAAGGACGGCTGGTGTTGAAGGAGTGGGTGCGCAACCGCACACCGATCTACCACCTCGGCTACCTCAGCGATCGCTACATCACCGGTGACCGGGTTCGGTACCAGACCCGTGACCACTGGCTGCGTGAGGCCACCCAGCGCGGCTGGGGCTTGCGTGACGAATGGAGCTTGAAGCCCTGGACAGCGAACCATGCCCTGGTGCTGGCACCCCCTTCGGCACAGGCCGTCTGAGCCTCGATCCCCATGCGCCACCTCGTTCTCTGCCTGGCCCTATCCAGCCTGGCCGCCCACGGCGCGGAGCCGCTGCTCGCGCATCCGCCCGGTCCTTACCCGGTCGGCTTTCGTGTCATCCAGCAGGCCCAGGGTCGCCAGCCGGCGCAGGTCTTGCAGTGGTACCCGGCCGGTGCGCCGGGCTCGACGCTGCGCTATGCCGATTACCTGGCCACCCGCCTCACCGCCCTGCGGCAGGATCGCTCTCCCGACGAATTGCAGGCCCTGCGCGGCCAGCAGGCGAGCCGGCTCGGCCAGCGCCTGGGCAGCGCCACGGCGCAGGCGCTGCTGGAGGCACCGATGCGCGCCACCCTGCACGCAGCGCCCGCGGGCGCGGCATTTCCCGTCATCGTCTACGCACCCGGCGTGGGCGGGCCGGCAGACGAGAACGCCGAGCTGCTCGAAGACCTGGCCAGCCACGGCTATGTGGTGCTGTCCAGCATCGGCATGGGGGCCGACGGCAAGGACGTAGAGGAAAGCCTGGCCGGCGTCGAACCCCAGGTGGCGGACATCCGCGCCTTGATCCGCCTGGCCGAATCGGACCCACAGGCCGACGCGCGGCGCCTGGCCCTGCTGGGCTGGAGCTGGGGCGGCATGACGCAGCTGTTCGCGGCGACGCAGGAGGCCCGGGTGCAGGCCCTCGTCAGCCTGGACGGCACCCGCGAGCCCGAGCTCACGCGACAGATCGACGTGACACGGCTGATCGCCCCTTGGCTCTATGTCTCGCGCACGCCGGACACGATTTCCGAGATCAACCGCCGCGGCATCGACACCCGCTTCAGCCTGCTCAACGAGGCCCGGCACAGCCCCGTCACCCAGCTCATCGTCTACCCCATGCGGCACGAGGACTTCGTCTCGCGGCGCCTGCGCGAGGCGCCGCCGACCGCCTACGACGAGTACAGCCAGGCCGAGGTGCGGCAGGCCTTCGGCATGGTGGCGCTGTACGTACGTCACTTCCTCGACGCGCACCTCAAGCAGGCCCCCGAGAGCCGCGCCTTCCTGGCGCGCAAGCCGGTGGAGAACGGCGCGGTGCCGCACACCTTGCGGCTGGACGCCAGCGGCAGCCTCGCGCCACGACCCTGAGGTCGCACAAGCTGGCCTCAACGCCCGGCCGCTACTTGCAGTGCACGCCTGCGGTTGCCGTCACCTGCCTCCCTTCCAGGTCGACTTGCGCCATCACCTGGATGTAGCGCCCCGTGCCAATCACGATGGGCCGCTCGCATCGCTGAGCCGCATCCAGGCCCGTCACTGTGGAGGCCACTAAGGCCCAGGCTTGGCCGTCGAATCGGACGCGTGTGCCTGCGGGCCAGTGCACCTCCCCCACGGCCTGTCCGGCCAGGATGCAGTGGCTCAGTCCATAGCTCGATTGGATGAACTGCAGCCCAACCTGTTCCTCGGTGCCGCACAGCCAGCCGTCGATGAGTTGCGCTCGGCTCAGCTGAACCTGCAAACGGCTCTCGCTGGCCGTGCTGGCCAGCCTCAAGCCGAGAATCTTCAGGCCACTGAAGTCCCGCTCCGTCTGAGCCCAAGCCCCCACCAGGCGCCGCCCATACGAGCCGTCATGGGCGTACTCCAGGCGGCTGCCCGCCGGGAACTCAAGATCCAGCAGCGTCTGCGGCGCGGTCGACCGCTCCACGACCTCAGGCGCGCGCGGCCGCTGCTCAAAGGCTGCGAACGCCCCTGCGCCCAGCAGCGCCCAGGCCGGCATCGTCCACACCAGCACCGCCACAAGCACCCGCAGCGCGGTGCCACGGCCCCTTAGGGAGCGGTAGACGAGCCAAGGCACGAGCGTCCAGGCCAGCAGGCCCAGCAGACCAATGGCGACCAGGGTGTAAATGAAGCCGTCGCCGATGTTGCCCATGTCCGCCCAGGCCTGGCCGGGGAGCAGCAGGCCGGTTGCCAGACCGAGCCAGCGGGTCAACGGGTGACATCGCGGGCCGGCGGGCTGCGCAGCCCGCGGCTCCAGGTGGTCCGTTTGGATTGCCACTCGCATCGCCTAGCCGCCTGAGTCCGCTGCTGCTGCCGACATGGCCAAGCCAAACTGGCACATGCCCCACGCGAGCCTGAAGCCTTGTCGTCCCACTGTGTTCTCCCTGATACGAAGGTGCGACCTTATCGAGCTTCAGACCGCCCGCGTGAGCAGCTGTTTCAACCCGACGGCGTGCGCAGGAAGAATGCAGGCCCGCCCAAGGCTCCAGCACCCTCCATGCATCCCACCACCCCCTATCCCATCGGCACCCCCGGCCGGCCCTGGGGCGCCGCCGAACGCGCCGCCTGGCTGGCGCGCCAGACCGTGCAGCGAAGCTACGCCGACGAGGTGCTGGCGCCGCTGCAGGCGCAAGGCCCCGCAGGCGCTGAATGCGTTCAGTACGGCGAGCTGGACTACACGGCGCTGGGCGCTGGGCGCTACCCGCTGATGGCGGTGCGCAGCCGAGATTGGCGCGCCGGGCGGCCTACGGTGCTGGTGACCGGCGGCGTGCACGGCTACGAGACCAGCGGCGTGCAGGGTGCGCTGCTGTGGCTGCGGCGCGATTTCGAGCGCTACGCCAAGGATGTCAATGTGCTGATGCTGCCCGCCATCAGCCCCTGGGCCTACGAGACCATCAACCGCTGGAACCCGCTGGCGCTGGACCCGAACCGCCTGTTCCGGCCCGACAGCCCCGCGCTGGAAGCGCGCCTGGCCTGGGCCTGCGTGGCCGCACAGGCGCCGCAGGTAGACCTGCATGTGGACCTGCACGAGACCACCGACAGCGACAACAGCGAGTTCGGCCCGGCCCGCGCGGCGCGCGATGGCAAGGCCTCTGAATGGCATGAGGTGCCCGACGGCTTCTACCTGGTGGCCGACAGCGCCCGCCCCGAACCGGACTTTCAGCGCGCGCTGATCGAGGCGGTGGCGCGCGTCACCCCCATCGCCGCAGCCGACCCGCAGGGTTGCCTCATCGGCACGCCGGTGCAGCAGCCCGGCGTCATCCACTACGACATGGGCCCGCTGGGCCTGTGCGGCGGCATGACGGCCGCGCGCCTGCACACCACCACCGAGGTCTACCCCGACAGCCCGCGCACCACACCGGCGCAGTGCAACGAGGCCCAGGCCGTCACCGTCAGCCGCGCGATCGACTACCTGCTGGGCGCCTGAGCGGGTCCGAAGGGCATGGGGCGCCCTCTGGCTAAAGCGCCTGCCCGTTGAGCGTGCCGCTCTTGAGCTCTTGCGTCACGGTGCCGTCCGCATCGGTGGACACCGTGCGCACCGGGATGCCCTTGCCCACCAGCAGCCAACTCAACGTGCTTTCGCCGGGGCTGGTGGGGTCGCTCTGGCGGTAGCGACAGGTGTCATAGCGGCGCCCCTGCACGGTAACCATCTCGCGACCCTCATACACATGGGTTTCGTTCTCGGTCTCGGTGTCCGTGGTGGTCGGCAGGGGCATCCCTGAAATGACCGTCGTGGTGGTCAATTCAGAGACCAGGCGACGAGTGAGTGACTGGCCGACGCTGAGCGTGGCCTCGCTGTTCAGGTAGGCCGGCTGGTACACCTGGCGCGCGTTCACCGTGTAAAGGCCTTGAGCGGAGCGGCTCTCGATGGCGGTCTCCCCGCCCAGCAACAGCATCAGCTCATTCGCTGCAGCCTGGGCGTAGTGCTTGCTGCGATAGCGGGTGGTGCTGGTCTGGCCGCCCTGCGTGATCGTGAACTCGGTATTCATCGCCGTCTGCACCGCGCTCTGGCCCGCAAAGGTCGCGTTCTGCTCGACCAGGGACTCCACCTTCATCTCGCCCGTGGCCTCACCGTCCTTGCCGGTGCCCGCATGGCTGTAGACAAGGCTGTAGTGGCTGCCCAAAGCCAGGGCCTGGGATGCCGGCCTGAAGCACTCATTCAGCGGCCCGAGTGGGTCATTGGAATAGCAGCTGCCAGGGTAGAGCGTGCAGTTGTCGGCCTGGATCTGGGCCGTGTAGTCGGACAGCCGACCGAACCCCTGCAGGGCACCGTTGGTGAAGGCCCCAAGGCCATAGACACGACCGTCTTCGGTGAGGCCCAGATAGGTACCGCCGGGATAGGCGCGCACGGTGTAGGCAACGCCCTCATGGATCAGGCTGAAGTTCTGCGACCCCTTGGGGAACAGGTTGGGGTACTTGTATTCGGCCCAGTCGAACAACTCTTTGGCGCCGATGGAGCTCAAAGAGCGCGACGCCGTGGACGCCTCGGAGCGAGCCTGCGCCGCATGCATGCGAGTCACGAATGCGGATGCAACCGGGATATCAGTGGAATTCCCGCCGCCGCAGGCGCTGAGGCCCAAGACCAGTGTCAGGAGAGAGGAGGGGAAGAGGAATCGCATCAAGACTTCAAGCAAAAAGGAAAGCGCCGATCAGACGGCGCCGCGGCACCTTAGCACCACGCCCTCTGGGGAGACTGGTGTCCGCAGCCGCCCTGACGCCTTTGAATACTCCAAGTCTGCTGTCCAAGTGAGCGCGCTGACCAGTTGGATCCAGTGCAACGGACTGCGTACGCGCCGCGGGACCTGGCGATTCGGCGTGGCGCGAATGCTCCGATCGTCGCGAACGCCAAGCTCGGTTGCATACGGCAAGGTGGTTTTGCGCCCGCAAATCCCGCAACAAGCCACGGTGCCTGGACACACTACTCGGGCGGCTGAAAAAGCCGTGCCGCCGCCGCCAGCTGGGCGGGCCGCGCCAATGCATCGCCCGGGCGGTTGCCGTAGGCCACCAGCGCGCCATGGAAGCGCATGCCCATGTAGCTCGCGCCCAGGCGCAGAGTCTGGAGCAGGGGCTCGGCCAGCGCCGGGTCGTCGTCGCTCAGGCAGGTGATGACGGACAGGGTCTTGCCCGCCATGCGGGCACGGAATTCCGCCCCCGGCACGCGTAGCCAGGCGCTCCAGTAATCCAGGTAGCGCTTGGCATCGGCCGGCAGGCTGTACCAGTAGACCGGCACCACGAACACCAGGTGGTCGGCCGCCAGGGTGTGCGCCAGCAGCTCGGCCTCGGGCCCGCGCGGCGGCGCGAACACCGCACCGGGTTCGTGGCGGCGGTCCTCGAAGGGCGGCAGGGGGTGCTCACGCAGCGACAACCACTGCACGGGGGTGGCTGCGGGCAGGTGCGCGGCCGCGTGGCGTGCCAGCCGTTCGGCATTGCCACCCTGGCGGGCACTACCCAGGATGAAGAGATGGCGCGGCGCTGCAGGGGTGATGGGGGTCCAGACAGGCGGCTCGGAGTTCATGAGGCCTATTCTTCAAAGCCCCGCCCCACCGCGCTATCAAATTCCTGCTCGCCCTCCATGCCCCCCAACCGCGCCGCCCACCCCACCCGGCCCCGCGTCAGCGAGTGGCACTGCCCCGGGCAGCAAAGCGGCTGGCAGGAGGAGCAGCCGGCGCTGGCCTTGATCGAGCTGCCCAGCACGGGCATGGATCTACGTCGCCTGCGCGGGCAGGAGCTGGTGGCCCGCGCCGGCACCGCGCTGCTGCACGGCGCGCACGAGGTGTACGGCTACGCCTCGCCCACCGCGCGCCCGCGCCGCGCCACCACGATCGGGCTGGACGACGCCTTGCTGGACGAACTCGGCCCCTCGTTCCGGCCGGGTGCCGTGCACACCTCGGCGCGCAGCGCGCTGCTGCAGTGGCGGCTGCGCCAGGCCCCGACTGACACCTTGGACCGCGACGAGCTGGCGCTGATGCTGGTGGAGAGCGTGCTGGGCGACGCCGGCCCCGCGCGGCCCGCGGGCCCGCCCCCCAGCCCCGCCTGGCAGCGCCTGGCCCGCGCCCTGGACGAACGCCTGGCCACAGGCTTCGGCGAGGCCTTGAGCCTGGAGCGCCTGGCGCAGGACTGCGGCGCCTCGCCCTTCCACGCCAGCCGCGTGTACCGGCGCGTCACCGGCAGCAGCCTGCACCGCCAGCTCAACCGCCTGCGCCTGCGCGAGGCGCTGTTCCGCCTGCCGGATCTGCGCGGCCGGCTGACAGAACTGGCCCTGGACCTGGGCTTCTCGTCACACAGCCATTTCAGCAGCGCGTTCCGGGCGGAGTACGGGCGGACGCCTTCAGCGCTGGGCTGAGGCGGCGGCGGATCTGACACTGCACGAGCGCCACCCGGGCGCCAGCCCCCTTCATTGATTGGCAATGATCTTGGCCATCGCCGCGTAGGTCTCGCACTCCGGCACGCCGCGCGCGCGGTTGCCCTTCACCAGCTTCTCCACGCGCTCGATCAGTTCGCGCGCGCCCTGCTTCTCCTTGTCGGTCTTGAGCGGCGTGGCCTTCATGGTGTCCAGCATGCCGTCGATCAGGCTGCGGCATTGCGCCTCGGTGGGGCCCTTGGACTGGGCGCCGGCCGAAGCGGCCAGCACGCTCAGGCAGAGGCCGGCGACGAAGTACTTTCCTTGCATGGGAGACCCTCTTGGAAGTGGTGCGGCCATGATTCACGAGGCGGCGCCTCAGCGGGGCGCCGGTGCGCCGGTGGGCGATCCAAAAAACATCCAATTCGAGGTCTTGCGGGCTGGGCGTCCATGCCCACCCCATCACTTCCGACATGGACAGCCCCGCCAGGCCCCCCGCACCCAGGGGTCTCTGGTCCTTCTTGAGCCCCGCAATGGCCCGTTTGGCCGATGCCGGCGGCACGCCGGATTCCTAGAGTGCCAGGCATCGTCACCAAGGACTTTGCAATGCACTCCCGACTGGGCCGCTGGGCCACCACCACGCTGCTGGCCGCCACCATGGCGGCCACCCTGAGCGCCTGCGGCGGCGGCGACGAGCACGCCGAACTCAGCCTGGCGGCCGCCGCGCCCACCGCCCAGGCCGCCGCCAGCGCCCTGGCCACCGCCGGTGGCACCCGCCGCCAAGCGCTGGCCGCCAGCGCCACCGAAGCCCCGCCCAGCCTCGTGCTCCACGACCCGCTGGCCGCTGCCAATCAGCTGATGGACTTCGCCGTCGCCAACTTCCCGCAGTACTTCGCGGGGCCGGCTGCCACCAACTGGTTATCGCCCTTCGCCTTCCGCCATTACCCCAGCACGGGCGTCTACCTGGGCGTCGTGCTCCAAGACGGCCCCTACGTGCGCAATGGCGTCTACGTGATGGGCGGTGCCTTCGGCAACAACCCGGTGCATGTGGGCGCGGTGAGCGACTTCATCAGCCCCAATGCCGCCGGCGCCCGCAGCACCCCCGCGGTCGACAAGCTGCAGCTGGTGCAGGGCAGCAGCACCAAGCTGCGCGTCAACGTCGAACGCCTGAACGGCTTCAGCGGCCCGGTGCAGCTGTCGCTGTCCGGCCTGCCGGAGGGCGTCAGCGCGGCGCCGGTCACCGTGGCGGCGGGCGCAAGCGAGGTTGAGCTCACCCTGGTCGCGCAGGCCTCAGCCGCGCACACCCTGCCCACGGCCATCCAGCTGACGGCCCGCGCGAGCTTCGGCGGACCGGTCACCGCCGGCACGAGCCCGGCAGCAGGCGCGCTCGAGGCCGCAGCCAGCGCCCCGCTCACCCTCACCGTGCGCGGCGTGGCCGGCGCGGTGGACACCTCCTTCGGCGGCGGCACGCAGATCACCCCAGTGGCCAGCAGCGAGGACTACGCGCATGCCGTGGCCGTGCAGGCGGACGGCAAGATCCTCACCGCCGGCACCACCGCCATCAGCGCCGGCACCGTGGTCGCCCTCACCCGCCATCTGCGCGACGGCGGCCTCGACCCCAGCTTCGGCAACGGCGGCAAGGTCATCACTCAGGTCGGCGCGCGCGGCGACAGCGCGCGTGCGGTGGCCGTGCAGGCCGACGGCAAGATCGTCGTCGCCGGCTGGACGGACGCCACCGGCATCGACGCCAACTTCCTGGTGCTGCGCTACCGCCCTGACGGCACGCTCGACCCGAGCTTTGCCGACGGCGGCCGCTTCATCTTGCCCATCGGCACCGGCAATGGCACCGACCGCGCCTACGCCGTCGCCATTCAGGCGGACGGCAAGATCGTCGCCGCCGGGACCACGCTCACCAGCACCAGCACCACCGGCCAGGATTTCGCGCTCATCCGTCTGAACGCCGACGGCACGCTCGACGCCGGCTTCGGCAACGGCGGCAAGGTGGTCACGCCCATGACGGCCAACAGCGGCGGCGACCTCGTCTACGCCCTGGCCCTGCCGGTGATTGATGGCCAGCAGCGCATCCTGGCCGTGGGCGGCGAGGGCGACTTCCAGGCCGCGCGCTACCTGCCCAACGGCACGCTGGACGCCAGCTTCGGCAACGGCGGCAAGGTGGTCGGCCTGTTCGGCCGCAACATCGGCGCGGCGCGCTCGGTGGCGCTGCTGCCCGGCGGGCAGATGGTGCTGGCCGGCGGCATCTATAACGACTTCGCCGCCGCCCAGCTCACTCCCGCCGGCACGCTCGACGCCAGCTTCGGCCAGGGCGGCCTCGTCACCGTGCCGGTGAACCCGGCCAACTGGGACAACGCCACCGCCGTGGCGCGCCAGGCCGACGGCAAGCTGCTGCTGGGTGGCTGGAGCTACCGCGACAACAGCTCCGCCGGCGACTTCGTGGCCGTGCGCCTGCTGCCCAGCGGCGCGCTCGACACCTCCTTCGGCGAAGCCGGCATCGCCCTGCGCCCCGTGGCCGCCGGCACCCGCGCCGACAACGCCCGCGGCATGGTGCTGCAGAGCGACGAGCGCGTGCCCACGGTGCGCGCCATCCTGGGCGGCGAGGTGAGCAGCAGCAACAACGACTTCGGGCTGCTGCGCCTGTGGTTGTGAGCTGGCAGACCCTGGCTGGCTAGAGTGCCCGCACCTGCACTCGCACCCTCACTTCATGCCTGACATGGCCCGCCCCGACCCCTGCATCACCCCGACCCGCGACGGCCGGCGGCCCTCTGGGGTCAGGGCGAGCCTCAGCCCGCTTTGGAGCGGGGCGGTCACCCTGTTGGCCCTGGCCGCACCGCTGCTGGCGCGGGCCGACCCAAGCCCCTGGGTATCCGTCTGCCCCAGCCAGCCTGCAAGCGCCCTGCGCCAGGTGACCGTGTTCGACGGCCCACCGGAAGAGCTGGCCTCGCTGGTGCCCGAACCCGATGCGCAGGGCCGCGACAGCTGGCCGTTGGCCTACGTCTACCAGGCCGGCCGCCAGGTCTGGGTGCACTGCCAGTACCAGGACCAGACACGGCGCGTGCTGCAACTGCCCGAGCCCGTGCGGCACTGCCACTTCCTGCCCAAGCGGCGCGGCCAGGCCGAGGCCCAGCTGCGCTGCACGCCGGCGGTGGCGGTGGTGGAGCGCAAGGCCGGCTGAGCCCTGGTGGGCCTCAGGCCGCGCCGGGCTTGCGCATGCGTTCCAGCACCTGCAGGTACTGCTGCGCCTCGGCCACCACGGCGTGCTCGGGGAAGCGCGCGAGCAGCCCTTGCAGCAGGCGTGCGGCACGGTCGTGGTCGCGCCCGTGCTCGCTCATCAGGCGAGCGCCCAGAAAGTAGACGCGCGGCGCTTCGGGGTGCTGGGGCCAGCGCTTGTCGAAGCCTTTGAGCAGCTGCGTGGCGCTGCTTGCGTCGCCCTTCGCGAGGGCGGCCTCGGCGGCGGCTGCCGTGCCCACCCCGTCGGGCAGCTCGACCGACGGATCGAGCTTGCGCAAATCTTGCAGGGCCGCCAGCAGGTCCTTGCCGCGTTCCGCCCGCGCCAAGGCGCGCAGCAGTTGCGGCCCATGGGCCAGGATGGCCTCGCGCTGCCCCTGGCGCTGCAGCAGCGCGTGCAGGCGCAGGTTCAGCGGCGCGTCCAAGCGGTCGTAGCGCATTTCGTCGCGCACCACATCAATCGCAGCGTCGATCTTTCCGTCGGCCAGCAGCTCGTGCACGCGGCGTTCGAAGGGGTCGGTCGGCTGCTGGGCACGCAGCGCGCGTTCGGTGCTGCCGGCGCGGGCAATGGCTTCCACGCCACCGGCGCGCTGCTGGGTCTCGAAGTCAAACTCCACTTCGTGGCCCAGCGCCTCGTGATGGCGGTACAGCGCATAGCCCATCAGCGCGCACAGCACCCAGAACAGATAGGTGGCCAGCGTCAGCTCGATGGGAAAGGCCACCGCTGTCGGCCAGCCGGTGCCCATCACCAGCACCGCGTGGCGCACGCCGGCAATCAACAGGAACAGGCCCCAGAGCGTGAAGTACTCGGCCCCCATGGCGCCCACGAAGCGGGCGACGTTCAGCGGGTTCAGGCTTTGAAAGAACGCATCCTCGGTGGCGATGACCAGCGCCGCCGCCGGCAGCAGCAGGCTCGTGAGCGCGGCCACCAGCCAGTACCAGGCCGGTAGCAGCGAAAACCAGGCCGCGGCAAAGGTCTGGGGGCGGGCGGCCTGCACCATCTCCTCCCGGCTGGGCAGGGCATGCGCCGTGAACTCGCTTTCCAGATCGGCAGGGCCCAGCTCCACTGCCGACTCGCCTTCGGCGCCGTCTTCTCCCTCTGCCGGCGCGGCCGCCAGCTGCCGCGCGCGTTGACGCTCGCGTTCAGCCACCGCGGCCGCACGTGCCGCGGCCAGTGCCTCGTGCTCGCGGCGCAAGACCTGCAGGGACTCGGCGTTCTGCGCCTCGTAGATGCGCACCAGCGCGTCCTGCGTCTTGGTGTCATTGGCGATACGACGATCGAGCACCAGATTGCCCAGCAGGCCGCCGAGCACGATGAACAGCGTCAGCACCAGCGCCAACTTGCCCGGGCGGCGGTCGCTGCCGCCCCAGACCGAGAAGTTCGGTGATTCCCCCTCGAACCGCCCCCGCGACAGCAGCTCCAGCATGTTGAAGCCGTAGCGCAGGCCCAGAAAGATCAGGATGCCCTTGAACACCAGCCCAAAGGCGCCCAGCACCAGGCTGGCCAGAACGGCGGCGAGGGCCAGACTGCCCAGGAACACCAAGGGGCCGAAGCGCAACGGCAGGCGCAGACAGAACGGCAGCATCTGCCAGACCGTTGCGGGCTGTGGCGAGGCCGCAGCGACCCTGGCCATGGATGGGTGGGACATGGGGCTCCTTCCTGATGGGGCAAGTGCACTCGCCCTCTGATCGCGATGCGTTCGATGGGATGCGGCGCCGCGAGGCCCGCAACTCCGGCTACTTCGGCCATTCCGCGGCCCATCCGGATTCCACTCTGGAGTCAAGCGGGCCGGGGCGCGACTCTATCGGGGGCTGGCCGGCAGCCGCCTGCTCCGCTGCCCAGGGCCGACCCGCAGCCGTGCGACCTTATGCCGCCTTCCCGCCCCTGCGCGCGCTGCCAACCCCTGGCCCACGCGCAAGCAGAACTAAGCTGGCAGCCCTCGCCCAGCCTGCCGCCTGCGTCATGGACTTGCCCTTCTCGCTGCCCACCCTGTCTCTGCTCCTGCTGCTGCCGGTCCTGGCCCTGCTGCTGCGCAGCGCCTGGGTGCTGAGCCGGCGCTTCGACAGCCGCCTGCTGCGCGTGCAGCCGCAGCCGCTTTGGCAAGGCGCCGCCACCCAGGCCGACCCCGCCCTGCTCGCCGCGCTGCAGCACTGGTGCCAGGAAGGCGCCGGCCCGGCCAACCGCCCCTGGTGGCGCCCTTGGGGAGCGACGGCCTTGCAGCGGCCGCTGGCCGTGGGCCTCTGGCTGGACCCGGAAGCCCGCCATGCCGCCACGCTGGAGGCCGCCTGCCGCAGCCTGGACGGCGCGCCGCGGCTGCAAGCGCTCAGTGGCGCAGCCGGTCTGGGGCTGCGCCTGCGCGTCAAGCTGAACGACCTGTGCTGGTGGCGCAGCCACCAGGCCGACGACCCCTGGGACTGCGGTTACCTCAACTACAGCTCCGAGCACCGCGCCCTGCTGCGCGCGTTCCAGCCGCGCCGTGCCACGCTGATCGTGTTCGACCCGCTGCTGTCCGTCGCCCTACCCGAGCTCGTGGCCGTGCTGCTGGAACAGGCCCCGCGCACCCAGGCGCTGCGCCTGCTGGTGCAGGGCCCGATGGAATGGGAAGCCCCGCTGGTGCGCGCCTGCCAGGCCGCCGGCCTACCCTTGCAGGTGTTCTGGCCCGGTCCCACCGACTCGCAACCCGAGACCTTCACCGACCCGGCGCAGCTGCTGGACGACGACGCCGACTACGAGGCCCGCGCGCGCGGCTTTGCGCCGACCGTGCCGGCAGGGTTCGACGAGACCGCGCCCGGCTCGGGCCCGGGGTTTGCGCCGACGCAGCCGGCGGAGCTCTGAGTGGCCCCAGCAGTGCGGAGAATTCAAGTAGCGCCCAGGCCATGAGCCTGTGAGGCTCAGAGGCTGAGCTTGACGAAGCGCGTCAGCGAAATCTCGGCCCGGTGTTCCAGCGGGTTCAACGCTTCGTTCCACAAGGCCGCAGCGGCCGCCAGGTCCATTCGGCCTGAGCATTCCGAATCAGCTTGACGGACCAGCGCTCCAGCGGCTGCTGAGCGCAGGCCGCCCGCGCCTGCAACTCGCCTTTTGCCGACCAGCTGACGCCATCCAGGTAGTAGCGTGCGCGCAAGGGCTCCTGGGGGTCGGGCACGTAGCTGGCACCGGCCCAGGCTTCACGGCCATCGCGGTGGTAGACCTTCCAGACCTCGGCGTCCATGCCGTTGTGCTGCTCCACCGCGAAGTAGGCGCGGCCATCGGGGGCGAAGAGGACGCGCTCACCCCCTGGCGTCACGGCCGCCGTCTCTTCATCGATCAGCAGCCCATGGGAATGTTCATCCTCTTCCAACCCGAGCAGGATGAAGCCTCCACGCCGATCAAGGAATCGGTAGCGGGTGCCTGCCAAAGGTTCGTCGTATGGCGGCCGGTCGTCGAAAACCAATGCCTTGCGGGGCAGGCTGATCCGCAAGCGCGTGGGACTGACACGCTCAATCCGGCCTTGCCCAAGCTGCCGGATGGTGCTCACCTCGTCATGGTGTGCGCCCTGCAGCTCCAGGCCTTGGGCGGACGCACTCGCGGTCCAAGCCAAGGCCCCCCACAGCGCGAGGGTCAGACTCAAGTTCTTTGAGCTCGCCCCAGCCTGCTGCGCGTTCGATGGGCTCAGGCACCTGTAGCTGCAGGGCTTCGAACTCACCACTTGTGTCCTTCGCCGAACGCCCTCGAACCCAGCGTGCGGGGCGCCTCAGCCCGGCGCGCGCGTGAACAGCTTGGCGGCGCGGCCCTTGAGTTCCAGCAGCTCGCTGGCGGTGATGGAGTAGCGGCCACTGACGGCATCGGCCTCGACGCGGAACTCCACCTCGCGCGTGCCGTTGCTCAGGATGCCCACGGTGAACTCGTAGTCCTCTTGCGCAGCGGGCACGCCCTGGGTGGCCACGTCGTAGTCCTCGTAGCGCACGTTGCGGATCTCGCCGCAGGCCAGGTCCAGCTCGCCGGTGGCGCGCACCTCGCCGTCGCTGAGTTCGTCAATGATTTGGATGGGGAGCTTCAGGTCCATGGCCGTACGTCGATTGCTTGAAGGGAAAGGGGGCCAAGACTTGGCGGGCGCGCATTGTCGGGGCAGCGCCGTCTGGGAGCGCCTGCGCCCCCAGCGGGGCACGGCTGCGGATCAGGACCCAGCGCCGGCCGCGGCCGGGGGCGCTGCCGGCACGCGATCCAGGCGATGGTGCTCGCGCATCTCGATGGCCGTCTTCAGCAGGCCGATCATGCCCAGGCCGAAGGCCACCAGGCCCAAGGCCAGCTGGCTCACCACCGTGTCTTTGGCGAGCGAGGCCCCCACCAGGCCCAGCGCGATCGGCACGAAGGCCTCCAGGGCCAGGACCCAGAGCAGCACCCGGCCCTTGGCCGGATCCATCCAGACGCGTCGCGAGATCTTGTTCTGCGTCTTGCTCGGGTCCTGCAACGACGAAAGGCCGATGGCCACGCCGCCGTAGAGCAGCACCAGGTTCAGCAGATCGAACACCGGCCCCCAGCCCGCGGTGCGGAAGGCGGTCAGCGCGATCACGGCTTGAACCATGTAGACCGTCGTCACCAGCAGGGCGGGGTACTGCGCATAGCTCAGCCACTGGAACACTTGCCGCGCCTCGATACCGCGGACAGCAGACGACGGGATTTCAGCTGGGTTCATGACGGCGTGATCGGGTGGAGGGCGGCGGCAGTGTGCCAGCCGGCAAAATTCGCCGGCTTCCCCCACCCCGCGCCGGACCCCCATGCCCAAGAACCCCCACAAACCTTTCGTCATCGGTGTCGCCGGGGGCAGCGGCAGCGGCAAGTCCACGGTGACTCGCCAGGTGCTGGCCGCCATCGGGCCGGAGAAAGTGGCGGTGGTGATGCAGGACGACTACTACCGCGACCAATCCCACATGCCGCCGGAAGACCGGCGCAAGCAGAACTACGACCACCCGGATGCCTTCGACTGGCCGCTGATGGCCCAGCATCTGGCCGCACTGCGCAAGGGCGAGGCCATCGAGATGCCCGTGTACGACTTCGCGGCCGACAACCGCTCGCACGAGACCATCACCGTCAAGCCGGCGCCCATCATCGTGGTCGAGGGCCTGTTCGCGCTGTACGACACCAAGCTGCGCAACATGATGTCGCTGAAGATCTACGTGGACACGGCCTCGGACGTGCGCTTCATCCGCCGGCTGCAGCGCGACATTTCCGAGCGCGGCCGCAGCACCGAATCGGTGGTGAATCAGTACCTGGAAACCGTGCGCCCGATGCACAAGCAGTTCATTGAACCGACCAAGCGCAACGCCGACGTGATCCTGCCGCACGGCGCCAACGGCCCGGCGGTGGACATCATCACCACCAAGGTGATGAGTTTGTTGCGGGAGATGGGGCAGGGCTGAGCCTGCCGCGCTTGACGCTCTGACATCGGGGCGGCTCAGGGCTGGGGACAGATTCCCCTATGGAAGTCAGTCTTCGGCAGGACAGTCGCCGAAGTCCGCCCCAAGCTATGGGCCTGACACCAGCGCTTCCCACGCCCAGCGGGCATGGCGCATCGCACTCGGCCCCCCTCACGTAGCATCCGCCGCCTTTTCGGGGAGGGACAACTCATGAGCACCGTTCAGGGCCAGATGGATGGCGATGGAGACGCCGACGCCTTCAGCGTCTTTCTGCAGGCAGGCCAGCGCTACCGTTTCACTGTCAAGACGCCTTCAGGAGCCTCGAGCTTTGGCAGCGAACTCAAGCTTCAAAGCGGCGAAGGCAAGGTCCTTTTTTCCACTGCCAGCTCCGTTTCTCAAGGCGCGGAGCTCGTGGGTTCGCCTGAAACTACGGGCTGGTATCAGCTTGTCCTGACCGGTCACTCGGGCTTGAACCATTCGGTTCAGTACGAGATTGAGGCCGCACCGTTGCCGGTCGATGACCATTCCGATCGCGTCACTCGGACCGAGAAGCTGCTGGTGGGCCAAACACTTCCCGGCCAACTGGAGACACGCGGCGACGTGGACAGCTTCTCTCTGGACTTGAACTCTGGCCAGCGTTATCAGTTCCAGCTGGATCTGACGGGTGCTTCAAACGCCGCGTCGGGAATTGTTGTCAAACTCTACCGAGGTTTTGACGAGAGGGATGCGACCCTTATCAATGAGTGGCAGTCCAATAGCGATGGCCTGATAGATTTTGATTTCTCCACACCGTCGGGCAGCTCCTACTTTGTGACCGTTGGGGCAACACCGTCAGGCAAGGCAGCCACTCAAGAATATTCCGCAACAAACTATCGTCTTGGCCTTACTCAGTACAGCTTTGCTGCCGAAGACGATTACCCGAATTTCCCACTTGCACCGAGCGATCTCAGATTAGTGCAATCACTGCAAGCCCAGTTCCCAATAGCACCACTCGATCTAAGCAATCCTCAGGATGTGGATTGGGTTCCGGTCTATTTGGTTGCCGGCACCCCGATCAACATTACTGTGCTGAAGAAGGGCTTGCCATCGGAATCCAAGGTCAGCATCCATGATGCCCAAGGGATCGAATTTGTCCGGGGCGTTGGCGAAGTGCTATTCATCCCTCCGACAACCGGTAGTTATTGGCTTCGAGCGGCCCCCGAGGCAAACAGCTCTGCATTGCCATCGGACTATGAGGCGCGTCTGAGGTCGCCCTATCCTGAAAGCGATCAGAACAACGGCCCGCAGAATGCCTTGTTCATGCCGGTTGGGCGCTTGGAACAATCAACTCTATACGGCGCCGGCGATACTGATTGGTACCGGTTCTCGGTCTCGACAATATATGAGCGTTCCTTATTCCGGGTGGAAGTGGGTAGCGGCTCGCGCCCCTTGCTTCAGCTTCTCAAAGACCGGGGCACATTTGAAGGATTCAGCGAAGGCTCGATTGACAGCTGGTTCCAGCAAGATCCGGACAACCCCAAGGCCTACATTTTTAGCTTTACCCCAAGTACCAGTGGTCTTCAGCATCTAATCATTGGCGCCAACGACCATCCCGTGGATCGTAGCTCGCGCGGCTACACCATTCAGCGCATTCGGATTGAACAGGATGATCACGGAGAAACTTCGAACAGCTCAACACCAGTCAATCTGAATCAGGTACTCCAGCACGAATTGACGCTGGGTGATATTGACCTATTTCGACTGAATCTCGAAGCAGGCAAGCGGTACCAGATTGAACACAAAGGCGGCCGCGACGGAGTTGCCGACAGTCTGCACCTGTTGGACGACAAGTTGCACCCCACGGGTTTTGAGATGCCACCTACGGGCGTGCTGGAGGTTGAGCCAGGCCGGAGCGGAAGTTATTACCTCAAGAGCATGGGCTTGGGCACCTACACACTGAGCGTCACCGAAATCCGCCCTGATGATCACCCTGGGGGAGGTTCCCAGCTTGCCTCGCTAGGCCCCCTGCCAGGTCTGAACTTCCAGGGACTCTTGGTCAGGGGCGGCCCGGGCGCCGACATCTTGCGGGGTGGGGCCGAAGCCGACTGGCTATTCGGTGGTGATGGCGCCGACCGCATTGAGGGCGGGCCGGGCGCCGATGTCATTGATGGCGGGAATGGAATAGACCGAGCCCTGTATTCCTACAGCCTTGCGCAGCATCGAGTGCAAATCTCGGCGCAGCAGGTGGTCGTCGAAGGATCTGGCGCCGAAAGCCAGGGAGATCTCTTGCAGCAGGTTGAGCGCTTGGTGTTCAGCCAGGGTCCGGCGCTGGCACTTGATTTGGAAGGTCATGCCGGTCAAGTGGCCCGGCTGATCGGTGCGCTGTTTGGCAAAGCCACCTTGACCGATGCGTCACTGGTTGGCCTTGGCTTGCGATACCTCGATGGCGGCATGGCCTTTGGAGAGTTGGTCGCAGCGGCCGTGGCTTCGGACTTGTTTGCCGAGCGCGCCGGATCGCACGGACACGCTGATTTCGTCCGGACGGTCTACCAGAACGTGGTCGGGCAAGCCCCATCGGAAGCGACCCTGGCTGAGTTCGTCGGTCAACTGGATCGCGGGGAGACCAGTCAGGCGGTACTGGCTCGAATGGCCTGTGAACTTCCAATGACCGCGCAGCAAATCGACCTCGTGGGCTTGGCGGGCAGCGGACTGCCCTATTTGGAAGGGTGAACTCCGCACGCCGGCTATACGTGGACACGGCCTCGGACATGCGCTTCATCCGCCGCCTGCAGCACGACATTTCCGAGCGCGGCCGCAGCACATAGGTGGTCAATCAGTACCTGGAAACCGTGTGCCCGATGCACAAGCAGTTCATCGAACCGACCGAGCGCAACGCCGACGTGATCCTGCCGCACGGCGCCAACGGCCCGGCGGTGGACATCATCACCCCCCAGGTGATGCGCTTGTTGCGGGAGGTGGGACTGAGTTTCACGCGCCCGGCGCCAAGGGGCCCTCGCGAGGGCCGGATTGAAGTCTTGCTATTGAAGTCAGGGAGTAAGACCCGACCCAGAAGCGGCAGGGTGGTTGCGTGCTTCTGGCAATCCTGAGCGGCGTGGGGCACGATCGGCGCGCGTCAAGGATTCGACTGCGCCTTGATGCGGGTCTGTTCGTTGCCCAGGTGATCGAGGAAGGCCCGAAACGCTGCTTCGGAAATGCCTTGCGGCTTCAGCGTCCAGCGACCTTCCGCCTGGCGATTCGCGTGCAGCGATCGCACGGCTTCCAGCCTCTGTTCAGCCACGGGCCGCAAGTTGGCGTAGGTCGGACGGAACATGCCACCTGGCTCCGCCGCTTGAACCCGCGCCAGAAACTCGAGGTATTCCTGGGGCCCCAGCCCGAAGGGCTCCAGCAGCATCACCGTCAGACGATCGGCCTCGATCAAGCTCTCCAGCGTCGGCGCGCCGAGTCCCAGCTCGCGATTCCATTGCGAGTTGCCGCCCAACAAGGGCCAAGCTCCTGATTTCCAGTTGGTTGGCTTGTTGGGATCCGTCAGGGCCAGCAGCACCTGAGCCGCCTCGTGGGCCAGCACCATCGTGAGTTCGTCTGCGCTCAGTTGCTCCAGAAGAGGATGGGTGACCAGAATGAGATCAGACCGAGCAGCCGCATAGGCGGTCTCGCTGTTCACCACGCCAAAGCGCATCGCGCAGATCGGAATCGGCTCAATGTCGAGCTTCAGGGTCTGGCCTTGACGAATCAGCTGGAGGGTTCGTGAGGGTTGGCTCCGAGCCCATTCATTGGCTCGACGCAAACGTTCCTGGGTGTCGGCATGGAACTCGCCTTCCAAGGGCCGACGGATCAAGAGTTCGGCTTCGGACGCGTCGGCGGCCAAGATGCGGTCACCCGCCTTCAGACCACCGGGCAGCTTGAACGAACCGCTTCGCTGGTCCACCAACACAATCAACTCGCCTGGCTTGGCTTCGAAGTGCCGATTCAGGATCTCAGCCAGAGCCCGGTCCGTGGAGAACGCCCAGCGTTCAGGCTTTCGCACCAAGATGAGTTGCTGGACCCAATCCCATTGCGGCTCTGCGCTGCACAGCGGTGCCGCGATACGGCGAAGCTCAAAGATGCGCGACACCGCCACGATCGTGTTGTCGTTGCGCGCCCGCTGTCTTGCCGTGGCAGTCCCCGCATCTCCAGCCGTGGCGGCAAAGCCTGGCTGAATCAAGGCCATACCGATCAGCAGCCCGCACCAGTGCTTGATGACGGCCTGGGGCGTGCATCGCGGCGCATGCAATTTCATGAACATTGGTGCTACCAAGGGAGGTGAGGTGGGGCGCTGGCGGAGCAGGCGAGCCTATCGCAGGGCCATGCCCCCCCAATGGCTTGCTGAAGGGCAATGATCGGCAGCGCAGGAGTCACCCACCCCAGGCCGGGCGCCAAATAGGCAATGACCTGCCCGGCCAAGCCTGTGGCAGCGAGAGCCCGCGCGTGACGCTCTTGCCATTGAAAGCAAAAGGCAAGATCTGCCACTGAAGCCTCTGGCGCAAGGCTGAACCTCAGCCGCCCACCGCTGCGGCGCCTTCCACGCGGCGGGCTCCCGCGCCACCCGCCCCTCAGCCAAGCAGGACACCCCATGAACCCCGACTTCGACCTGATCGTCTTCGGCGCCACCGGATTCACCGGCCGCCTGGTGGCCGAATACCTGCAGGCCCGCGGCGCCACCCGCTGGGCCATCGCGGGCCGCAACGCCGCCAAGCTGGCCGCCGTGCGCGACGAGCTGGGCCTGCCCAAGGACCTGCCCCTGCTCCAGGCCGATGCCGGCGATGCGGCCGCGCTGCGGGCCCTGGTGGCGCGCACGCGGGTCGTCATCAGCACCGTCGGTCCGTATCAGCTGCATGGCGAGCCCTTGGTCACCGCCTGCGCCGAGGCCGGCACCGACTACGTGGACCTCTGCGGCGAGCCGCTGTGGATGGCCCGGATGATCGACAAGCTCACGCCGCTGGCGCAGCAAAGCGGCGCGCGCATCGTGTTCTCGTGCGGCTTCGACTCCATCCCCTTCGACCTCGGCGTGGTCTATCTGCAGGCCCAGGCGCAGGAGCGCTTGGGCGCCCCCTTGCGCGAGGTGCGCGCCCGCATGGCGCGCATGAAGGGCGCGGCCTCAGGCGGCACGCTGGCCAGCATGATGGAGACCTTCGAGGCCATCCGCCGCGAACCCGCGCTGGGCCAGACGATGAGCGACCCCTTTGCCCTGACGCCCGGGTTCAAGGGCCCCACGCAGCCCGATGACCAGGGCGCCGCCCTGGACGATTGGGCGGACCTCTGGGCCGGGCCCTTCGTGATGGCCGCCATCAACACCAAGAACGTGCACCGCAGCAACGCCCTGCGCGGCCACCCCTGGGGCCGGGACTTCGTGTACAGCGAAAAGATGCTCACCGGCCGCCCCGGCACGCCCGACAAGGGCGCCAAGAAGGCCCAGGCGCTGGCCCGCATGACCCGCTGGCAGAACCGCGTGCTGGGCTTCGGCCCCGCGCGCGCCCTGCTGCGCCGCTTCGTGCTGACGCAACCGGGCGACGGCCCCAACAAGGCCGCCCGCGAGGCCGGCCACTACGAGGTGTGGTTCAGCGGCAAGAGCGCCTCCGGCGAGCTGCTGCGGGCCATCGTCAAAGGCGACCGCGACCCCGGCTACGGCTCCACCTGCAAGCTCATCAGCGAAGCCGCGCTGTGCCTGGTGGAGGACATCCCCCGCAGCGCCACGCCCGGTGGCGTCTGGACCCCCGGCAGCGCCATGGGCCTGGCGCTGGTGCGGCGGCTGCATGAGCGGGCGGGGCTGACGTTTGAGATGGCCGCGCAGAGCCGACGAAACCCCTGAGCCGATAGGCGGGGAGAGGTGAAGGGCAATGACCTGCCCTTGCCGGGCATTCAGCCCGGCCTGCGCCGCTGCTCAGTCCGCCGGCACCGAAGCCACCAGAGCCGACGCCAGCGCTTCCACGCTGCGGCCCTGCTGGCGGCCCTGGAACCACAAGGACTCCAGACGCTGCGGCAGCCCCGGCCAGGCCCGTGCAAACACGCCCTGCAGCTCCCCATAGGGCACATAGCCTGGCAGCCCCGCCTGGGCCAACGCCTCACGCACCACCGCGCCCACGATGAAGAACTGCACGCCGTGCCATTGGTTCTTCACGTCGTGCCCGCCCTGATCCCGAAAAGCGGCATTGACCGCCTCAAACACCCGATCCGCCGGCCCCGTGTGCGTTGCCTCGTGATACAGCACCTCCAAGGCGTGCAGGCCTGCATGCGCGGGTAGCCCGGTCGCAATGACGGCATGGGCGGGCGCCTGGGTGGTGTAGGCCCCTTCGAACGTCCCGGTGCGGACCACCAGATCCACCCGGATCGGCTCGGCCGGAAATCCCTGCCCCAGTTGGAATTCAAGCCCGCTCGCGATGGCGGCACCATGGCGCCGCTGCAGCGCTTCCAGGCCCGCCTGCCAGCGCGCATTCCGCGCCCGGTCCAGCGGCCAGGATTCCTCGGCATAGAGCGATGCGGCAAGGCCCAAGGCCTGCTCAAGCTCTTTGGGCAGGCCCAAGCCCTGCGGCGTGCGAACCGCATCCGGCGCGCGTCGAAGGCTCTGTTTGATGGCGTCCATCTGCTCGTCAAACAGCGGGTGGCGCTGCAGGTACTCGCGCCGGTACAGCGCCAAGGCCGGCTCCCACGCCTGACGTTCGGCCTCGGTCAGCTGCGCGGGCCTGCGTGCGCCGCTGTAGAGCCGGTGGTGCAGGTTCAGCAGAAAGTGGTTGTGGAACTCAAAGCGTGGTGCGTCAGCCGCCACACTGGTACTCAGGCCGGCCAGCAGCCAGGGCCCCAGGCTGCGGAACAAAAATTCCCTCATCTCACTCCAGTCGCTTGGCCCGCACGGGCCTGGTGCTCGCGGTCCAACATGGACATCACGATAAGCGAGTCTGCCGTTAGCCCCATCCAGCGTGACCCACCTGGCGGGAGCGTGGCAAGAGGGCCTTCAACTTGAACCCCTTCAAGCGAGGGACCTGCCCCGGCATCCTCAGAAGCTGGGCTATGGGGCCTTGCCTGTGGCCCCGCCGCCCTCGGCATCAGAAGATGACGCTGACGCAGCCGCCTCTGCCCCCACCAGGCTCTCGTAGTACCTGAACTCGTGGCAGCTTCGGGCCCAGTGCCTGTTGGTGTTCGGCCGCGTGCCCACACCAATCAGCCGGCGCCCGGCGGCCTTGATCTTCTGGGCGAGCGGCATGAAGTCGCTGTCGCCGCCAATGACGATGACGGTGCCGATATGCGCGAAGCGGGCGAGGTCCTCGGTGGCGTCCAGGCACAGCCGGATGTCGGCGCCATTCTTGGTAGCCGCACCCGGCGGGAAGAGCTGGATCAGCTCGATGGCGTTTTGCAGCAAAGCATCGCGATAGCGGCTGAAGTACTGCCAGTTGCCGAACGCCCGGTTGATGGCGATGGGGCCGAAGGCGCTGGCCAGATCGACCAGCGCCTGCACATCGACCAGCGGCTCCTGCGGCCTGAAGCGGATGTCGGGGTTGGCGTAAGCGCCCTCGCCCTGCTTGGCCTCCAAGAGGCCGGCGTGCAGGTTCTCGAAGTCCCAGTAGAGGGCGACCGAGCGGCCGGTGTCGTCGTGGATCAAGCGGGGCTCCCAGCCTGGTGTTTGAACCATGCTACGGCGTTCGGGCTGGCAAGCATTAATCGGGGCACGGAGGCCCACTGGGGCCTTTGGTTCGAAGGGGTTCGATTTAAGGCCTTTCCCCGAAGCCGCGAAAGGCAACGCCCCGAAGCGAGCAGATGGCCCTTCGTCCTCCTCATTAATGAGGAGTTAGCGCAAACCCTATGGTGCTGCCCATCTTCCCGGTGAACAGTTGCCGAGAGTCGACTAGCACACTGAGCAAAACATAGGCCTCAACTGAGTTGAATTACTAAACCGGAGAACTGCATGCGCTCTTATTCAGCAACAATTGGGTGTTTCACCTTTATGTTCATTCTGGGCTCTGGCAATGCCGCAGCCGCTCCGCTTTTCAGCAAGGGCACTGCAGTTGCCGGCGTAATTGCGTATCAGGACGACACTGACAAGAATCAGTTCCACTACCAGCCTGGTCGCATTGACCTTGCCCTCGGTGTAAATCTCAAGGCGTTTAAGGCCCAGTATTGGGGAATCGGCCCGACTCATTGGGCACAAGATTCATCAGGTGCAATTTACTCAATTGTTGGCGCCATTGTCTCTGGCTCGGCCAATATTGACATAACGGCAAAACAAAGAACAGAGCTCACTGCAGAAATCAAAAAGGCATATGGGGTAGCCAACCCAAAACTACTTCCACTTTCGCTGAAGAACGTTACCGTTACTCCTGTACTTGATAGCGAGACGTTGTCGCTTGGCAAGAAGGATGTTACGGTCGTGTTTCCATCAATAATCAATTTCACATCTGATTTTGCCTACTCCATTGGCACCGGGAATTCGCTTTTCGCACAAGTGGTCGGAGCTCGACAGTCTTCCAATTTCGACATTCAACCCAATCCCACTTTTGCCGTAAATTTTGTAGGTGAGACGGAATTTGTCGGCGACCCATGGACCGCAAAGATATCATGTGACCTATCGCAGGTTTGGTCCCAAATTCGCTCGAAATTTAGCGCCTCTGCGTCGCTTGGCTGGTTCAAGGTCGGCTCACTCAACTATTCAAAGGTTCAGCAGGAATTGGAAAAATCCAAGGCCTGCACTTTTGATATGAAGGAAGGGTCGCTTGACAACGAAAAATATGGCCGTCAAGTGTTTGATATGGTCAAAAAAATATATGAGGCCGTCAACAAACTAGCGGTCGAAGGGGATGGATTCTTTCGATTTGAACCGAATCCGGACGCCGGCGATCCCGGCGGCGGTGGAGCCAGCGCTACATGGCCTTGGAGTGTTAGTGTGAATGCAGGATACAGCAGTGCACACTTCAAGCAAACAATTGAGTACAAAGACACGGTTTCCTATACGGGGCGCTTCAATTACCGGATTCCGGCCTCGATGGTGCTTGCTGTTAGCTGCAATAGTGCTACCAAATCAATGTTCTCTGATTTGAGCAATGCCAGCGAAGCGTGCATTACTCAGCAAAAGATCGACACCTTTAATGCGCGCATGGCCTGCGAGGCAAAAGCCAAACAGCCCAAGCTTCTGAAGTTGGAAGAAAAGCTTGCTCTCGGTGAAATTAATACAGCGCAGTACGATCGACTCTTGGCACTCTACAATCGAACGTCATTCTGCGAAACATTTAGCCCAGCGGCTGCGGAAATGGGCAAGGTTCTACCTGCATTTTCAGGCGAGCGGTTTGCCCGCATTCAAAGTCTGACCGACGCTGAATTGAATCGCCTTGAGGCAGAGGCACTGGGAATTCGTAAATAAACGCCACTCACCATGAGGCAATGCTAGGGACATGAGCGGCCTGCAACGAACCAAGCATGCACTGTCGGTGGGCGTTCTATTTTTGCTCGTTGGCTGCTGCGCATTGCAGGCTAATCGAATTCAGCCAATTCGAGACCGCAATAGCACATATGTATTAGTCGGAATTGGCACAGTTCCTAAGTGTTGCATATTGCCACAGAGACAAGACTTGTCTTGGACGATTCGGGCAGGCGAAACAGTTCCAATTTGGCTGAGGTCTGTATATTTCGACGACGTGCGTAAGGCCAATCCTGGCGGCGAAGTCATGCTGGATATTGTGGATTCATTTGGAGCAATTGATCACGGAGCCATAGTAGCGCCGTCAGTCGTTGCCATCGGAACCGACGGATTCTCTACCGTATCTGTTTCTGTGAAGGCCAATAGTATTGGTGTATTTCGAGTTCGCGCGACGTACGCGGACAGACAATCAATAGCGACTTCGTTGAGCGCTTTCATTGTTGTCTCAAATTAATTCCCCCGGGGCGCACCAGGGACGGGGTCTTTCAATTTGCACTCACCGATGAAAGATGCAAGAACCCGAGGCGCGTCCCAGAGGCGTCCTAAAGGCCGCATACCGGGGGCACGGATACCCGGGGGCAGGCCTTCAATCAGCAGGGGTTCCGACACATGGCCCGGCCGCCCGCTCATAGCCGCCCCTTGGCCTTGCCCCGATTCGACTCGTCGGGTTGCACGAACCCGATAGGCCGCTTGGGCGGCGTAGGGGGCTCCACGGGCGTCATCAATTGCCGCAAGGTATCGAACACCTGCTTCAACTGCGCCCGGGTATTGCGCCCCAGCAGTTCGTGGTCCAGCGCCAGCGAAGCCGTCTTGTCCTCCAGTTCACTCAGGCGCTGGGCCAGGTCGGCATGGGTGGCCGCCAAGGCACGTACGCGCACGAAGGTGCGCATGATCTCGATGTTGACCGCGATCGCGCGCGGGCTGTTCAGCACCGAGGACAACATGGCGACGTCTTGCTCCGTGAAGGCGAGAGGCGGGGTGCGCCGACCGCCATGGCGCACAGCGGGAAGAGCGGCACTTGAGATCACAGTCTGTGATCTCAAGTCGGCAAACTCCTCGGCGCTGAGGGTGAACATGAAGTCCTCGGGAAAGCGCGCAAGGTTTCTCTTGACGGCTTGCACAAGTGCCCGGGTTTCGACGCCGTAGAGCTGAGCAAGGTCGGCGTCGAGCAGGACCCGCTGGCCGCGCAGGGTCAGGATGCGGCTCTGGATCAGGGGCTGCAGCGCTTGGCTCATCGCGAAGCCGCCTCGGTCGTGGAAAGCCCCAGTGCGACGCGGACCGCCTCCCAAGGCACAACTCGAGTGGGCTCTCTTTCATGGGCCGCGAGTCGCCGCTGCAGCTCGGCCCGCTGCCCGCACTGAGCAGCGGTGCAGGCCGCCGCTGCTGCTGCTGGGCCTCCTTGGCAATGACCCGTCCAATGTTTGAAGCCGGCACTTCTCGCTCCTCCCTGGTGCCTGCCCTTTCGTTGAGGGCATGACGCTCCGCGTTGTAGCGCAGGGGGCGCCTTCTGCCATCGGCTCAGACCCCATCCTCCAGAGGATCGCCCTCCACCCCACGCGCCAACCGCTCCACCTGCTCATGCAGCGACTGATCCAGCTCCAGCCGCTTCTCGGTCGCCGAGACCAAGGGCATCAGGATCTTGCGGTAGGTGATGGAGAGCTGCAGCAGAGCCTCGGCCATCTTCATGCCCTCGGTCATGGGCGGGTTCAGGTGCAGGTCCTTGACCGCGCCGGCCACGTCGAGCAAGGACGCGGCGATGCGCGTGTGGCCGTCCTGCCCGGCGCCGCCTAGCTTGCGGCGCTTGACGTATTCCTCGCAGATGGCAGCCCAGCGCGTGCGCTCCTCGTCGGTGGGGGAGCCGAGCAGGTGGGCGAGCTTGAGCAGGTTTTCTTCGGCCCCGCTGGTGAGCGTTTGGGCCTCGCCGCGGTAGTGGTCGCGCAGCAGCGCATCCAGCTCCTCGTCGCGCATCAGGGCGGTGATCTTGGCCGTCAGCTTGCCCATATTGCGGTAGCTGCCCTGCAGCTTGAAGGGCGGCTCGCTGCGGTAGGCGTCGGCCTGGGCGGCGCTCTCGATGTAGGCGAGGTTGACCTTGAGCAGCAGGTCGCGCGCCTTGAAGAGGCGCTGCATCAGCTCGCGCAGCTCGTCCAGTTCGGCCGCGCTGTAGGGGTGGGCGAAGTCGGTGGCGGGCACCTCCTGGCCTTGCGCCAGGCGCACCAACTTGTGCACGTCGGCGGGGTCGCGGCTGGCCAGGGGTTGCAGGGCCGGGTTGGCGGTGAGCGCGTTCTCGATGTAGCTGAGCGCGAACAGCTGCTCGCGGCCTGACAGCACGTCGCCAAGGTTGTAGATGTCGGCCCGGTTGGCCAGCATGTCGGGGATCTTGAAGACCTCGCCGCTCTCGGTATACGGGTTGCCGGCCATGACGATGGCGAAGCGTTTGCCGCGCAGGTCGTACGAGCGCGGCTGGCCGTTCCACACGCCTTCCATGCGGCGCGTGCCGTCGGCCAGGGCGATGAACTTCTGCAGGAACTCGGGGTGGGTGTGCTGGATGTCGTCCAGGTACAGCATCACGTTGTTGCCCATGGCCAGGCCGAGGTTGAGCTTTTCCAGCTCCTGGCGCGCGGCGCTGTGCGTGGCCGCACTCGGGTCGACGGATGTGATGTCGTGGCCGAGCGCCGGGCAGTTGATGCGCACGAAGATCAGGCCGAGGCGTTCGGCCAGGTACTCCATCAAGGTGGTCTTGCCGTAGCCGGGCGGCGAGATGAGCAGCAGCAGGCCCATGCGGTCGGTGCGGGCGCCTTCGCCGGCGGTGCCGAGCTGCTTGGCCAGGTTGTCGCCCACCAGGGGCAGGTAGACCTCGTCGATCAGGCGGTTGCGCACGAAGCTGGAGAGCGGCTTGGCCTGGAACTGCTCCAGGCGCAGGCGCTGCTTTTCCTGTTGAACGAGTTCCAGCCGGCGCGCCTGCAAGGCCTGGAAGGCCGGCAGCACCACGGCTTGGTGGTGGGCAAAGCGGCGCCAGAACTCGTTCAGGTTCAGCAGCAGCTGGCCTTGCTGAATGCGCGGGTGTTCGCTGAGCAGGCCGCTCACCGCATGCTCCAGCTCCACGCCCAGGCGTTCGCGCGGCAGCTTGGGGATGGCCAGGCTGCTCGCGGCATCGTCCAGCCACTGCAGCAGCTGCGGGTGCTGGGCCTGGGCGAAGGCCTGCAGCCAGGCCCGCGCCTGCTGCCAGCGCTCGGTCGGGCTGGCGGCTTCCAGGTCGTGGCGCAAGGGGCCGGCCTGGCCGCTGCGCTCCAGCGCGCGCCAGAGTTGGTCCACCAATTCGCCGGCGCCATTGGCCAGCGGCCAGGCGGGGTGTGCGGCAGCGAGCTGGCGCGCCAGGTAGGCGGCGGCGCGGGGGGCGTGTTCGGCCTGGTCGGGCGCGAAGGCGGCGAGCTGCGGGGCCAGCTCGGCTTCCAGCTGGGCTTGCGGCTCGGCGGCCTTGAAGAGGGCGCGCATCTGCGCGGCGGCGCGGGCGCGGCGTTGCAGCGCGGCCTGGGCCGGCTCGTCAAGCGCGCCGGCCCAGAAGCGCATGGCCAGGGCGCGGGCGGCGGGCTCGAAGGCGAGCAGGCCGGCGCTGTCCTGCATCACCAGCAGGGGGCCGAGCAGACGCGCCGCGTCTTCGTCGTGCACGCCCTTCTGGTAGCCCTCCTGGTAGCGCGGGGCGGCGAAGCGGCGGACGGCTTCGAGCAGGGCCGCGTGGCCGTCCGGGCCGGCGAGGGCGTGCCCCAAGAGCTCCGGCAGGGCATCGCCTTCCTCACCGGCCAGCGCGGCCTGCAGCACGCAGCCGGCCAGGTATTCGGCACGGCTCAGCTCGGCGGTTTCGCTCACCAGGGCCTGCTGCCAGTAGGGGGCCAGGGCGTTCAGGCGCTCGTCCTGCACGGGGGCGAAATAGTCGGTGCCGGTGAGGTGGAAGCTCAGCGCTTCGTTGCGCGGCACCAGGGTCAGTTCCAGCGCCTGGTGGTTGACGCTGAAGGCATGGCGGCCGAGCTTGAGCGCCTTGCCGCCGTCGCTGGCCAGGTCCTTCTGGTCGCGCACCACGCGCAGGGCGTTGTCGCGTGCGGTCTTGAGGCGGGTGTCCAGCTCATCGGCGGCCACGGCGGCGCCCAAGTCGCGCAGGTCCTTGATGAGGCTGCGCAGCTTGCCCACCAGGGGGTCGGCGGCGAACAGGCTGTGCACGGCCGCCAGATCGGCCAGATTGGCCAGGCGGCGCGGCAGGCCGTCGAGGATGCGACCGGCCGCGTCGGTGATGGCCTGGGCGCGACGCTGGCGCGCGTCCACCAGGGTTTGGCGGCGCGCGGCAAAGGCCTCGACCACAGCCTCGCGCTTGGTGGTGATGTCGAGCAGGAACTCGTCGTGCTCGGCAAAGCGGCCTTCCAGCTCTTCCAGCTGGGCCAGCAGCCGGGTCAGGGCCTCGTCGCAGGCCTCGGGCGTGTCGGCAAAGGACACCGCGTTGTCCACCGCCTGGCCGAACAGCTTGAACTGGGCGCCAAACTCGGCCGTGGCCTCGGCCGCGCCCATGCTTTTGCGGCGCTGGCGCGCTTCGGCGCGCAGGCGGTTGATGTCGGCGTAGAGGGCCGAGATGCGGTCGAGGATCTGGGTGCGCGTCACCGCGTCGCCGCCCGGCAGGCTGCCGAGCTGCTCGGTCAGCAGGTCCAGGCCGGCAGCCTGTTCGTCCAGGGTGGCGAGCAGGGCGGCGATCTGCGTGGTGGTGCTGGCCTGGGGCAGTTCGGCGGCCAGGTTGGTGAGCGCCGCGCGCTGGCTGTCGAAGGCCTTGTCGCCGGCCAGGAAGGCGAGGGCCTTTTCGCCCACGCGCTGCTGTTCGGTGGCCAGGGCCTCGTCCCAGGCCTGCACGCGTGCCAGATCGGCGTAGCGCAGCTCCTTCAGCAGTTGCAGCTGGCCGCGGCGTTCCCGCAGGCGCGCCAGCGCCTGGATGAAGTCGTCCGGCTGCTTCCACAGGGTGCTGGCGATGACCGTGAGCAGTTCGCGCTGCTGGCCTTCGGCCTGGGCAAAGGCCTTGGCGGTGTCCTGGCGGATGGCCTCGACCTTCTCGAATTCGGTGAGGGTGGCGCGGGCGCCGTCCTGGATGGCCTTGAGCGCCTGCAGCAGGCCGCCGGCTTCCGTCTCATCCAGCCAGAAATAGGCATCGACGACGCGGCCGCATTGGCGCAGCAGGTCTTCGTAGGCGGTGCGGGTGGGCGGCTGGTCGGCCAGCGCGCGGGCGATGCCATTCAGCTCGGCAATGCCGCGCACCAGCTCGGCGTTGCCGATGCGGCCGAAGAAGCCCTCGGCCTTCGGTTGCGCCAGCGCATGCTCTTCGCTGAAGAAGGGCGTTTGCCACAGCTGCATGGGGTGCACGCGCGTGGGCTCGGCGCCTTCGGTCAGGAAGACGAGCACGCGGCCATCGGGGAAGCGTGCATAACCGTTGGCCAGCAGGGGCGTGGCCAGGGCCTTGTTGATGAGGTTGTAGGTGAAGAGCGCGTAATGCCCGCTTGTCGGTTCGTAGAAGACGAACAGCACGTCCTCGCCATTGGGCGAGCGCACCATGCGCTTGAAGCGCAGGCCGGCGGTGATGGCCTCGGGTAGGTCGAAGCGCTTGGTCTCGCCGTTCTGCAGGTAGCAGCCGCCGGGGAAGAGGATGCCGTGGTCCTCGGGCAGCTGCACGCAGGAAGAGCCGATGGCGTCGATGCGCTCGACCGCGCGGGTGCGCGTGTTGAACACCAGGTAGCGCGTGACCGTCTCGCGGTAGGGCTTGATGCGCAGCAGGATCAAGGCGCCGAGCCGGGCGTAGGCGATCTCGGCATCGGCCAGGCTCTGGTTCCTGTCTTCCACCGGCTCGCTGTAGATGCCCAGCCCGCTCTCGGTGTTGTTCTCCACCTTGACGGTGAGGTCGCCGCCGGTGGTCTCGACGAACACGGTGTCGAGGATGTTGACGTGCGGGTGGCGGCCGGCCACCTGGTGCTCGCGCGCGGTGGGCGTCCATTCGAAGTCGTGCGTGGGCGGCAGCTGCATGTCGCGCTCGCCGCGGTTGTCGATGTACTTCAGGCTGCCATCGCGCTCGATCTGCCAGCGGAACACGCGCAGGTCGTGCAGCTGCTGGCCGATCTGGAAGGCGGCGAGCAGCTTGTCCGCGGTGACGCGCAGCTGGATCAGCGTGGCGTTCTTGTAATAGGCGTAGAGCTCGCGGAAGTCCTGCGTGAAGCGGGCTTCGTCCAGGAAGCTGCCGGCCAGCGGCAGGGCTTCGAGCTCATCGCCCGCGCCCAGCCGATAGAGCGCGAACACATCGGCGACCGAGGTTTCCTTGCGCAGGCCGATGAAGACGTTGAAGCCGAACAGCAGCTGCTCGCCAATGCGCACGAGGTCGCGCGCATGGCAGTTGTTCTCGGTGCGGGCGCGGGTGCGCAGCAGCAGGGCCAGCTCGCTGCGGCCGAAGGCCTGCAGGCGCGCGTCGTTCAGCGCGCAGGTTTGCGCGGCCAGCGCCTCGCCTTGGGTGGCGAGGCGTTTTTTGAGCAGCTCGAAGCTGGCGCTGTCGGCGGCATCGGGCATGGTGGTCATGTGGAATTCCGGTGGCAACTCAATGCGACAACAGCAGCAGCGCCAGATTGATCAAGGGGCCACCGCGGAACCGGCTTTGCCGGGCCGCCAGTGGCGCCCCCTTGAGGGGGAAGCGCCAAAGGCGCTTCGGGGGTGGGTCACGTCCTACCAGCCATTGCGGAGGAGGTTCAAGAGTTCATCGCGGTCGGAACGGCCGTCGAGCCAGACGCGCATGCGCTGCAGCTCGCGCAGGGTGTCTAGCCCCAGCCGCTCGGCCAGTTCGGCCTCGCGGCGTTCGCGCAGCTCGTCCTCCTGGGCCAGGCGCTGGCCGGCGTCGGAGAGCAGGGCCTGCAGGTGCAGCGCGTGGCCGGCGGCGGCCAGGGCGTCCCATTCGCCGCGGTCCAGCCAGACGAGCTGGCAGGCGGCGCAACGGTCGATGCGGAAGCCCTGCTCGGTGCCCGAGCGCAGGCGCTGCATCAGGCGGGTGCAGTTGGGGCAGCGGCGCACGCCCTGGCCGTCGTGCAAGGCGGTCTCGGCCGTGACGGTGAGCGGCACGGCCACGGCCTGCTCGGCCCAGCGGCGGTAGTCCTGCAGGTCCAGCAGCGCGCCGCCGGATTCCTTGCACAGCCAGGCCAGCAGGCCGGGCGCCAGCTCACCGCGCTGCAGCGTCTGTTGCGGCGCGCAGGGGCTCATCAGGGGCGTGTACATGGCCGGTCCTCAGTTCTTCAAGCCGTTGAGCAGCGTGGCCAGCGCGGCCTTCTGCGGCTCCGTCCCATCCTTGGCCACCTTGGCCAGCAGATTGGCCACGGTCAGGTTCTGCAGTTCGCCGCTCGCACCGCCGAGCGCGCCCACCAGGCCCTTCAAGTCGCCCACCAGATCGCGCTCGCCGGTCAGGTGGTCCTTCAGGCCCACCTGCAGGGTGCGGCTGTTCTGGATCACGCCGTCGATGCCCTTGCCGATGGAGAGCGCGCGCACGAAGCGGTCGAAATAGTCGCCCTCGCCGCCGACGATGTCGATGTTCGCCTTCGAGAGCGCGCCACCCAGCACCTCGGCCTGCTCGCGGGCGATCGAGGTCTGGGCGTCGATGCCCTTCATGGTTTCGGTGTGCTGCTTCTCCAGCGCCATGCGGAACTCTTCGTGCTGGCGGGTGTCCGGGCTCATGGCCTTCATGGCGTCGAACTTCTCGCGCAGGCCCTTGGCCTCGGCCTGGAAGCGCAGCTCGATGTTGCGGGCCTCGGCTTCGCCCACCTTGATCAGCGCGTCCGATTCGGCGGCGCGCACATGCACGTCGGCGAGGCCGAGCTTTTCCTTGCCCTCGGCCTCGGCGAGCAGCTTGGCCTGCACGGCTTGCGCCTCGGCCAGGCCGAGCTTGCCCTTGCCCTCGGCTTCGGCCGTCATCTTGGCCTGCACCACCTGCGCCTCGGCCTGGCCGGCCTTGAGCGTGGCCTCGGCCTCGGCGGTGCGCACCTGCACTTCCGACAGACCGATCTTCTGCTTGCCCGCGGCCTCGGCCTCCATCTGCGCCAGCTTGGCCTCGGCACCCACCTTGGCCACCTTGGCCTGGGCAAAGCCGGGCGCGGCGGTGATGGCCTCCAGGCCCTCGGCCTCGCGCTTCTTGGCCTCGGCTTCGCGCTCGGCCACCTTCAGCTTGGCATCGGCGAGCGTCAGTTCCTCGGCGGCCTTGTGGCGGGCGCGGCGCTCCTGCGCTTCGGCGGCCTTCACCTCCAGCAGCAGCTTCTCTTCGGCCTGGCCTTCGGCCATCACCACGGTGGCCTTCTTGTTGCGCTCGGCCTCGGCCACGGTGCGCAGTTCCTTGATGGCCTCTTCCTGCTCGGCCACGGTGCGCTCCACCACGATGCGCTCGCGCACCACGTCGGCAATCGCCTTCTTCTGCACCTCCACCGCGCGGTCCTTGTCGATGCGCTGCAGGGTCACTTCCTTCTCGCGGTCCACCACCTCCAGCTCGCGGGCGCGGGTGACCTTCTCTTCTTCGATGGCCACCGCACGCTTGCGGTTGTTCTCGGCCACCTCTTTCTCGCGCAGCACGTTCTCCTGCTGCACGGCGAGCTGCTGTTCGGCCTGCAGGCGGGCCAGTTCGGCCTTGGTGCGCTCCTCGGCCTGGATCTTCTGCGTCTCGGCTTCCTCGCGCGCCTTCACGCTGGCGATCTCGCGGCTCTGCTTGGCCTGGGCATCGGCGGCCTGGCGCTCCAGCTCCAGCATGGTCTCCTGGGTCTCGACGTCCTTCTTCTTGATCTGCATCTCGCCGTTGCGGCGCAGCTCGTTGGTGCGCACGTGCTCCACGGCGGTGAGCTCGGTGATCTTCTTGATGCCCTGGGCGTCGAGGATGTTGTTGCTGTCGAGCTTCTGGATGGGCGTCTGCTCCAGGTAGTCGATGGCGGCGTCTTCGAGCACGTAGCCGCTCAGGTCGTCACCGATCTGGCGCAGGATCTCGTCGCGGAAGCGGTCGCGCGCCTGGTAGAGGTCGACGAAGTCGAGCGCCTTGCCGGCCGTCTTCAGGGCCTCGGAGAACTTGGCGGAGAACAGCTCTTCCAGGGTTTCCTGGCTGCTGGCGCGCGCGCAGCCGATCGCCTGCGCGACCTTGAGCACGTCGTCGGCCGTCTTGTTCACGCGCACGAAGAACTTGACCTTGATGTCGGCGCGGATGTTGTCCTTGCAGATCAGGCCCTCGTTCCCGCTGCGGTCGATCTCGATGGTCTTGAGCGAGATGTCCATCAGCTCGGCGCGGTGAATGATCGGGTAGACCATGCGCCCGGTGAAGGTGACCTCGGGCTCGGCGCGCAGGGTGTTGACGATCAGCGCATAGCCCTGGTCGATCTTCAGATAGAACTTGGCGAACAGCGCCACCATGCCGAGCAGCAGGACGGCGAGGATGACGACAGCAACGATCAGGGGCTCCATGGCTCTCCTCCGGGGGTGATTGGGGTTCTTAGACGGGTTCGATGCGATAGCGGCCGCGGGCCGCGTCGTATTCGGCGATGCGGGCGGTGGAGCCCCGCTTGAAATCGTTCGGGCTGGCAGCCCACACGCGCACGTTCAGGCTGGCGCCCGCCTGCTTGATCTCGGCCTGGCCGAGCTTTTCGTCCACGCTGCCGGTGAGCACCGTGCAGGGCTGGCCCACCAGGTCGGCGTTCAGCTGGGCCTGGTGCGTCTTGAAGAGCGGGCGCAGCGGGCGGATGAGCCGGCTGGTGAGCAGCACGCCCCAGGCCAGCGCAAGCAGCAGCACGCCGGTGCCGGCGCCGATCTGCATCAGCAGCCCCGGCTCGGTGGGCAGCACCCACATGGCGGCCAGGCAGCAGAAGGTCCAGGCCAGCAGCACCACCAGGCTGGCGGCGATGGAGAAGGGCACGCCACCCAGGCCCAGGCCCACCAGCAGCGCGGCCGCGCCGCTGAGTTCGCCGGCGTCCACATCGGCCTGCCATTCCAGGCCATCGGTTTCAAAGTCCGCCAGGCCCACCAGGGCCAGCAGCCAGTACACCAGCACCACGGCCAGCAGGGCGCTCAGCAAACCCGTCGGGTAGCTCAGCGCAGCGTCGATGAATCCCATCAGCTCTTCCCCTTCTGGCGCAGCGCGGCCTTGCGCGGCAGCGCCGGGTGTTGTTCGGCAAAGGTGATCAGCTCGGCCGTCACCTGCTCCTTGATGGCGAGGCGGTCCTCCGGGTCCAGACCATAGCGCTCGGCCAGCAGCGCGTAATCCTCGCTTCCGAGGGTGACGGTCAGGCGCGGGCGCTTGGGGCGCTCGGCCGTGGGCAGCTGCAGCAGGCGGCGGATCTGGTCCGAGGGCGAGACCTCGTTCAGAAAGGCCGCGGTGCGCACCGCGTCCATCACGCTGAGCTCGACATCAAAGGCGACCTGCACGGCTTTCAAGGCCTCGTCCGTGCTTTTCCAGCGGGCGGGTTTGCGGATGGCCATCAGCGCAGGTCCTGACTGCGCGCGCGCAGGCGCTCGAGCAGGCGGCGGCGCGGCTCGGTGGCGGGGTCGGGCATCAGGCCGGCCTCCACCAGCTGGCGCTCCAGCGCGTCTTCGCCAGCCATCTGGGCGGCGGCGGCGCTGCGGTCGGCCTCGGCCTGGCGGCGCTCGCGCAGGCGGCGCAGCGCCGCACCGTCGGCCAGCTGATCGGCCACCGTGCGGGTGGTGCGCGCCACCGCGGCGCGCGTCTCGGCCATCTGCAGCTCGCGCTCGAACTCGCGCAGGCGCGCCTCGGCGGCCTGGATCTGCGTGCGCAGCTGCTGGGCCTGGGTGCCCAGCAGCTCCAGCTGCTGCAGGCGAGCCTGGGCATCGGCCTGCTGGGCCAGGATGCGGTCGGCCAGCGCCTCGGCCAGGTCCTCGCGCCCCTGGGCCAAGGCCTTGGTGGCCAGATCTTCCAGGCGCGCCGTTTCCTGCGCACCCTGCTCCTGCTCGCGGCCCAGGCGCAGCTGCTGCGTCAGCAGCGTCTCCAGGTGCTGGCGCGCGTCGCGCAGATCGGCCTGGGCGGACTGCAGGCGCTGCGCGTCCAGCTCGGGGCCGAGCAGGGTCTCGCCCAGTTCCTGCACGCTGGCGCGCAGGCTGGTCAGCATGTGGCGGATGGCGTTGGGCATGGTCACTCCTCGATCAGGAACTCGGCCAGCGCATCCAGCGCGTCGAGTGCGTTGTCACTCAGCACGGCCAGCTCCTTGGCCACGTCCTGCACCGCGGCCTCGCGGCGCAGCGCGCCGATCAGCACATAGCGCTCACCGACGCGGCCGAAGTCCGACAGCGGCACCGACGGGTTCAGGTCCAGCAGGGTCTCCAGCAGCTCGGTGCGGCGCTCGGGCCGCACCTGGGCTTCGTCCCAGAGGTAGCAGATGCAGAGGATCTGGTGCTCGGAGCCGGTGAGGAAGATCGGCAGCTCCTCGCGCCCTTCGATGCTGACCTGCAGCACCGTCACCGCGCCGGGAATCGGCTGCAGCTGCACAGCCAGGCCGCCAAGCTGCTCGCTCAGCAGCCCGTCCAGGCCCTTCAGCACATCCATCAAAGGGGTTGCCAGGCTCACCGTGTTCTCCAGACATAACATGTCGGCGCACGATAGCGGCTTGACATTTCATGTCAAGTCGTTCTTTGTGAGGAGCTGTATCAGCGGCAGCTGGCGTAGGGCGCGCGCTCGCCCGGCAGGCGGTCGCAGACCTTCAGCGGCGCCAGCTGTTGGAAGCGCGCGGCCCATTGCTCCATGGCCAGCACCGGTGCCTGCTCCAGCGCCGCCGCGCGCTCGGTCCACTGCAACGTGAAGTACAGCTCGGCGCGCTTGATGCTGACCACCAGCACCTGCTCGCCGCGGCGCTGCGCCCCTTCGCCCAGCGCACCGCAGCCCAGCACGGCGGCATGCAGGGGGTGGCCCTCGGGCAAGGCGGCGTCGGCCAGGGTGCGGGTGGCGAAGCTGCGCGGGCAAGCCTGCTGGTAGGCCGCCGCCAGGCCGCGCACCAGCGCCCCGGGCGAGGCCTCCAGGCCGTCGGGGCTGCCGCGGTGCACCAGCACGGTCAGCATCTGCGTCCAGTTGCCGCGGTCCTCACCCTCGGGCAGGGCCTCGCGCAGGTAGAGCCCGCCCTGCTGCTGCTCGCCCAGCAACACAAAGCCGGCGGGCTGCTGGAACACGAGCAGCTGGCCGTGCAGCGGGATGACGGTGCGGCTGCCGGGCTCCGCCCACGAGGGCGCGCTGCTGCCGGCGCAGGCCAGCAGAGCCAGCAAAGCCAGTGGGCGAAACCGAAGCGCCAGGGACATGGGGCGTTGCATGCAGTTGGGGGCGGGCTGCAGTGTGACGCGAACGGGTGACCCGCCCCAGGCCCCGCGCCGAGACGGGGCGCAGCGGCCCAATTCAAGGCAGCACGGCAGGCTTGTGGCACCGAAGCGGGGCCAAAACGCGGCCCGTGCACGCAGCCCGGCCTGGCACGCCGCTTGCGCTATCCGGATAGCCGGGGCGACGGGCCCCGGGCACACAAAGGAGTTCACACCATGAAGACCTTGACCCTGGCGCAGCCCCTGACCGTGGTGGCCCTGGTTCTGAATCTGGCCCACGCACCCGCCCAGGCGGCGGTGGCGGAAGGCACACCGCCGGCCACCGCCGCCGCCGTGCGCGCGCTGTGGGACGCCGAAGGCGAGTACGAGCTGCAGGACGGGCGTTCGCTCTCCCTGCATGTGCGCGGCCAGCGCGTCAGCGTGGCCGTCGGCTTCCAGCCCGAGGAGCGCTGGCAGCTCGTCAGCCCCGAGCTGATCGTCAGCCCCGATGGCCTGCAGCGCCTGCACCTGCACCGCAATGCGGCGGGCCGCGTGGAGCGGGTGAGCCTGGAGCAGCGGCGCGCGCGCTGAGCGGCGCGTCCTCTCGCCCTATCGCCTTCTCAGTCCGCGCGCGCCGGCAGGCGCTGCAGCAGCGTCTGGATCTCCTCGATCACCAGCCAGGGGTCCTGCTCGTCGAACAGGTGCGAGGCGTAGTGCATGCGGCGCTGGCGCGTGTCACTCGACTCCTGCGCGAGCCGGGCCTGCGCCACGTCCCAGCTGGCGTTGTAGGCGTCGACGTCGGCGTAGCTGAAGCGCGCCTGGCGCAGCTGGGTGTGCGGGATGCCGCGGCTCAGCACCGTGATCGGCAGCGGCAGCGGGCGGCGGCGCGCCTGCAGGCTCTGCACCGCCTCGGCGAAGTCTTCGTGCGCGTGCACGTCGCGCTCCCAGCGAATGATGTTCTGCATCAGCTGCCAGCCCGCCGGGCTGAGGGCCTGCTGCAGGCCCGACCACCAGGATTCATGCACGGCGTCCACGAACACGATGCCGCGCACCTGCTCGGGGTGGTCGAGCGCGAAGGAGCGCGCCACCAGGCCGCCGAAGGAATGGGCCACCAGCACCATGGGCCCCCAGTTCAGCGCCTGGGCCAGGCCGGCCAGTTCATCGCTCAGGGCCTGCAGCGGGCGCGCCGCCGGCAGGGGGCTGCTCTGGCCCACGCCGGCGCGGTCGTACAGGCACAGGCGCACGCCCTCGACGGGGAAGTGGCGGTAGGTGTTGCGGAAGGTGGCGCGCACGTCCAGGCCCATGCCGGCCACCAGCACCACGGTTTGCGGGCCGCTGCCGCGGCATTCCCAGGACAGTTCGTGCGCGCCGACGCGCTGGCGCGCCTCGGTGCGCGCCGGCTCGACGGCCTGGGCCAAGGGGGCGAGGGCGAGGGTGAGCAGCAGGCCGAAGGTCGGGTGGAGAAGCTTCATGGGTCAGGTCCTTGGGAAGGGGGGGCTCAGCCGTAGTGCAGTTCGGTCGCCTTGCCCCAGAACACCCGGTAGGCGAACACCGTGTAGCCCACGATGGCCGGCACGGTGATGGCGCAACCGATGCCGATGACGATCAGCGAATCGACATGGCTGGCGGCTTGCCAGAGCGTGAGTCGGTCCATCACCACATAGGGGTAGAGGCTGTAGGCCAGGCCCAGGCTGGCCAGCACGAAGAGCAGCACGCTGAGCGCGAAGGGCAGCCAGCACAGGCGGCCCAGCACGCGGTCGCTCTTCAGCACCGCGCGCTGCGCGCCCAGTGCCAGCAGGGTGCACAGCGGGATCGGCAGCAGGGCGATGAACTCGGGCAGCGCGAACCAGCGCTCGCGCACGGTGGCGCTGACGATGGGCGTGGCGATGGAGATCAGCCCGATGCCCAGCAGCACCGGCCACCAGGCCTGGCGCGCCCACAGGCGTGCGCGCTGCTGCAGCGGCCCTTCGGTCTTCATCAGCAGCCAGCTCGCGCCCAGCATCACGTAGGCGGCGGGCAGGGCCAGGCCGATGAGCAGCGCGAAGCCCTGCGCCGCCCCGCCTTCGGCAAAGCCGGTGATGTAGCGCCCGAGCATCCAACCCTGGGCCGCGGCGGCCAGGCCCGAGCCGGCGACGAAGGCGGCGTTCCACCAGCCCTTGTGGTGCGCCTCGGCCTTGCTGCGGAAGTCGAAGGCGACACCGCGCAACGTGAGGCCGATCAGCATGACGGCCACCGGCAGGTACAGCGCCGTGAGCACCAGGCCATGGGCCTTGGGGAAAGCGATCAGCAAGACCCCCACGCCCAGCACCAGCCAGGTCTCGTTGGCGTCCCAAAAGGGGCCGATGGAGGCCACCATCAGGTCCTTGTCGGCCTCGCTGCCGGCGCGCGGCAGCAGCAGGCCCACACCCAGGTCGTAGCCATCGAGCACCACATAGGCCAGCATGGCCAGGCCCATCAGGGCCAGGAAGACTGGCGGCAGCCAGTGCGCGGCGTTCATGCGTTCACTCCCAGCAGTTTTTCGACCGGCGTGCGCGCGAGGTGGCGCATCACCCGGAAGTAGGCATAGAGCAGGCCGGCATACATCAGCAGATAGGCCGTGAGGGTGAGGCCGATGTGGCTGCTGGGTGTGCTGGAGGCCAGGTCCGCGGTGCGCAGCAGGCCGTACACGAGGAAGGGCTGGCGGCCGATCTCGGTGACGTACCAGCCGGCCAGCGTGGCGAGCCAGCCGGAGACGGACATCCAAGCCAGGCCGTGCAGCAGCGCGCGCGGCAGCCCTTCCGGGCGCCAGCCGGCGCGGCGCAGCAGGAACACGCCGAGCCAGCTGCTCGCCAGCATCAGGAGGCCCGTGCCCACCATCAGGCGAAAGCCCCAGAACACCGGTGCCACCGGCGGGTGCGCGTTCGGGAACTCGTTCAGGCCTTTGATCTCGCCCTCGGCCTCATGCGTGAGGATCAGGCTGGCCAGCTTGGGCACGCCGATCTCGAAGCGGTTGCGGCGCTCGGCCTCATCGGGCCAGGCAAACAGCAGCATCGGCGCGCCACGCTCGGTTTCCCACACGCCCTCCATCGCGGCGATCTTGGCCGGCTGGTGCTTGAGCGTGTTCAGGCCGTGCAGATCGCCCACGAAGATCTGCAGCGGGATCAAGAGCGCACCCAGCGTCAGCCCGGTGCGCAGCACCTTGGCGGTGCTGGGGTTCGCGTGGCCGCGCAGCTGCTGCCAGGCCGAGACGCCGGCGAGCAGGAAGGCGCCGGTGAGCCCCGAGGCCAGCAGCATGTGCGTGAACCGGTACGGAAAGCTCGGGTTGAAGACCACCGCGGCCCAGCTCTCGACGAAGAACTCGCCGCCCTCAATGCGAAAGCCCGTGGGCGTCTGCATCCAGCTGTTCAGGCTCAGGATCCAGAAGGCCGAGAAGCTGGTGCCCAGGGCCACCAGCAGGGTGGCGAGCAGGTGCACGCGCTCCGATACGCGGCCATGGCCGAACAGCATCACGCCCAGGAAGCTGGCTTCGAGGAAAAAGGCCGTCAGCACCTCGTAGCCCAAGAGCGGCCCGGCGATGTTGCCGACCTTCTCCATGAAGCCCGGCCAGTTGGTGCCGAACTGGAAGCTCATGGTGATGCCGCTGACCACGCCGAGCGCGAAGCTGAGCGCGAAGACCTTGGTCCAGAGCCGGTAGGCGGCCAGCCAGGCGCTGTCTTGCGTGCGCAGCCAGCGCCAGCGGAAGAACAGCAGCACCCAGGCCAGGGCGATGGTCAGCGTGGGGAACAGGATGTGGAAGCTGATGTTGGCGGCGAACTGGGCGCGCGCCAGCAGGAGCGCGGTCGGATCAGGCATCACTGCGCTCCCGCACCTTGATGGCACCCGTCGCTTCGAGCAGCTTCTGCACCTTGGCGCCCATCTTCATCAGCTTGGCCAGGGTGTCGGGCTCCAGGCGCTGCACGTCGTCGAACCAAGTCGTCATCAGCTCGATCAGGTCGTGCATGCCGCGCATGCGCTCCTGCGCGATGCGGTCGGATTCGCTGGCGGGCTCTTCGAGCAGGGCGTTGCGCAGCATCGAGAGCGTGGGCTCGATCTCGCGCCGGCGGCGTTCCTCGGCCAGGGTGCGGAAGACCTCCCAGGCGTCGCTGGGGGCCTCGAAGTACTCGCGCCGGTCGCCCGGCAGGTGGCGCAGCTTCACCAGGCGCCAGGCCTGCAACTCTTTGAGGCCCATGCTGACGTTGCTGCGGCTGAACTCCAGCGCCGCGGCGATGTCGTCGGCATTCAGTGGCTCGGGGCTGACGAAGATCAGCGCATAGATCTGCCCCACCGTGCGGTTGATGCCCCAGCGGCTGCCCATCTCGCCGAAATGGCCCACGAAGGCACGTACCAAGGGAGTCATCACATTGCCCGTCACGAGTGTTTGATGGGCGTCAGCGTATCTGCAATTTTCAGGAATTACTGAAAATTCAACATTTACCCCCTGGCTCGCATGGGGCTTTGCCCGGTCATCCCAATCGGGCCCGCGGCGTTGCCGGCTTCCCAACCAGAACCGAACAGGGAGCCGTCATGCGCCACCCCACCCTGCTTGCGCTGCTGCTGCTGGCCAGCGCCTGCGCCCAGGCCCAGTACCAATGCCGGCAGCCCGATGGCGCCACGCGCTTCCAGCAAACGCCCTGTGCCTCCGGCGAGGCCGAGACGGCGCTGAAGCTGCCGGCCCGCAGCGCCGCGCCCCCGCCCGGCACCGAGGCCCGCCGGGCCCAGCTCGACGAGCTGGACCGCCGCGTGGCGGTGCGCAAAGCCATCGAGGCGGGCCAGCCCCTGGTCAGCATGAGCCTGGCCGAGCTGGACCTGGCGCTGGGCCGCGCCGAGGAGGTGCAGTCCGGTCAGCAGGTCGGGGGGCACTACGAGCACCGCTTCTACAGCCGCAACGGCCGCCAGTACGCCGTCACCACGCAGAACGGCGTGGTCACCGCGGTGCAAGAACGCGCCCTGCCGCCCACCGAACGCGCCAAGCCTTGCGCCAGCGCGCGCGAGATCCGCGACCTGGAAATCGAGATCAGCAAGATCGCCAACCGCGACAACGCGCGCCTGCAAGCCGATCTGCAGCGCCGCCTGGCGGAGGCGCGCGCCTGCCGCTGACTGAGAGAGACCGTCAGCCGCGCCGTGCGGCCTCGATGGCGGCGATGTCGATCTTGCCCATCGTCATCATGGCCTCGAAGCAGCGCTTGGCTACCGCGGGGTCGGGGTCGGCCAGGGCGTCCATCAGCGCGCGCGGCGTGATCTGCCAGGACAGGCCCCAGCGGTCCTGGCACCAGCCGCAGGCGCTGGGCGCACCGCCGTGGTCAATGATGGCGTGCCAGAGCCGGTCGGTCTCGGCCTGGTCGGCGGTGGAGACCTGGAACGAGAAGGCCATGCCATGCGGCACGCCCGGCCCGCCGTTCATGCCGATGCAGGGGATGCCCATCAACCTGAACTCGACCAGCAGCACGTCGCCGGCCTGGCCGGCCGGGTAGTCGCCCGGCGCGCGCAGGATGCGGCCCACGGCGCTGTCGGGAAAGGTCGCGGCATAGAAGCGCGCGGCCTCCTCAGCGTCGCCGTCGTACCAAAGGCAGATGGTGTTCTTGCTCGGCATCGCGGTCTCCTCGGCGGGGTGGGTGGGGGCTCAGCCCAGGCGGCGGTTGTAAGCCCAAAACACCTCGTCGCGCACCCAGCCGAGCGACTCGTAGAGCGACTGCGCGACCTGGTTGGTCTTGGCTGTCGTCAGGTCCATGCGGCGCTTGCCGTCCTGCACGGCGCGCGCCTCGGCCGCCAGCAGCAGGGCGCGGCCCACGCCGCCGCCGCGCGCCGCGGGGCCCACGAACAGGTCGTACAGCACATAGATGGGCGCCGCCTCCACCGAGCAGAAGCTGGGGTAGAGCTGGCAGAAGCCCAAGCCCTGCCCTTGCGCGTCCTCCGCCAGCAGGATCACCGACTCCTGGCGCTGCAGGCGCTCGGCGATGAAGCGCGTCGCCAGGGCCGCATCGGGCACCTGCTCGTAGAACTGGCGGTAGGCGTCGAACAGGGGGGCGATCTGGTCGAGGTCGGCCAGGGTGGCGGGGCGGATCTGAAAGGGGGTCACGGCGGATCGGCGAATCGGCGGGCGCGGAACGGGGGCGCATTGAACCGCAGGCTGTTGGCGTTCTCGCTCACGGCGCGGCCGTGCGCGGCAGGTCCTGACGGTGGCTTCAGGAACATTGCAGAACGAGCCAGGGGTTCTGGAAGTTGCCGGCAGCGGCCTCGTCGGCTCGAACCCAAAAGAAGAGCGTGCCGCAGTCTCCCCACATCACGCCGGAGTCGTCATCGGTGTCGAGCTGAAGAAGCAGGCGCCAGTCCTTTGCACCGTCTTCAAGAAGCTTGGCGCGTGGATCGGTGTAGCCCGTGCTGTCTCCGCAATACAAGCCATGGCTGACCAGCTGGCATTCCAGCTCCATGCAGTCGCCCTGCACAGGTGCTGGAAAACCCGCCACCTGATGTTTCGGCAAGCCCTGATAGGGCGAGTCCAGCTGGTCCCAGTACTGATGGTGCTCGTCCCGAGCGAGTTGGAGTGCCTCGACCTGCGGGCGCTCGGTCGAAGGGAAGACCGCGATCTTTCGAAACTGAACATTCATCCGCGGGAAGGTCTCGTCATCGCCGTCATCCGCCGAGGGTGCGAGCGCTTGCTGCAGATCAGCGACATGCAGCACTGCGCAACTGCCCTGGTCCTTGGGATCGAAACCCCAGGGCTGTTCCTCTACGTCGTAAAAGAAGAGCAGCGCCCCGGTAGACGGCAGCCAGTCGATCGGGTGCACGCGTTGAAGTTCAGGCAGGGAAAGGCGGGCCAGAAACCCGAGTTTCCGACCCTTCCACTCAGGCCAACTCAAGCTCGCAGGCAAGCGCGGCGATCCACCAAGATGGGACTTCGAAGGCTCGCCTGCGGCGACCAGATGGAGGGCCGGGATGGCCAATGAGTCAGTGAGTGCGTTGATGCTTCGCATGAGGTGACATGTTCACTTGAGCCTGCTGTCTTCACGTCCTTAGCCTGCCGCCAGACACCAGCCCGTTCGGCGGAGCAATGCGAAGCCGGCGAAGTTGGCCCTCTTCTCGGATGGCTGTGGTGATGGCAGGTCTCAATGGCTGCCGTGGGCGAGCCTCATTCAATCACTGCCTCGTTGCGGATGCTCATTGCCGGCCAGCCGATAACCCTGGCAGCCTGGCCCACGCGGTCGCCAGCAATCCGACGATCAGCAGCACCGAGTACTCGGCGCCATTGCGCCCGGCGCCGACGACGAACCAGCCGAAGGGCGCATGCACCATCGCGATGCCCACCGCATAGACCAGGGCGAACAGCAGGCACAGCGGCATCACCGCCCAGCGTCCCCAGGCCAGCAGCGGCGCGCCCAGCACTTCCAGCGCGGTGATGCCGATGGCCACGGCCGCGCCGAGCGGGATGCCCTGGCTGTCCAGCCAGGCACCGAAGGGCGCATAGCCGCCGCTCCAGGCCCGGTAGGCGCCGTGGATGAAGATCAGCAGGGCCAGGGTCAGGCGCAGAGCCGTCAGGGCCTGGGCTTCTCGAACGCGTTGCTCGGGCATGGCGCCTCCCGGATGAAGAAGGCGCGCAGGCTAGGGGCTGGCGGCCCCCCTGCCGTCCGTCATTGCGGGTTGACCCGGCCCAGCAGCGGCGCCAACAGCAGCAGGGCCAGCGCGCCGGCGTCGATCCAGAGCACACGCTGCAAAGCCGTGTTGGCGCCGCCCACGGCCAGGGTCAACAGGATGAAGCCGGCCATGCTCAGGCCGGCCATCAGCAGGGCCGGCCCCTGCCAGGCGGGGCGGAAGGCGGCCGCGCACAGGAAGGCACCGAGCAGCCCGAACAGCAACGCGCGATGGCGCAGCAGGATCTGCAGATTGGGCTCCTCGGCCGGCAGGCCGTAGAGGCGCTGCAGGGCCTCGGGGCCGAGCAGGCCGGCCAGGGGCAGCAGGTGGATCAGGCCGGCGAGCAGCAGGGCGGCGGGGACGAGGTGACGCATGGCGCGCATGCTCGCGGCCGGGCCGCGGCGCGGCAATGACCTGACGGGTCATGAAGGCCGACTTCAGGCTGGTACTTGACCCGGTGGTGGATGCGCGCACGCGCGCTGCACACTGGGCCGATGAACCATTCCCTGCTTTCGCGTCGGCAATGGCTGGCGTTGGCCGCCGTGCCCCCGCTGAGCGCAGCGGCCGCCGCCGCGGAGCCCAGACTGGCCCTGGTCCTCAGCCTGCAGGCCTATGCGCAGGAACTTGGGCCCCTGGAGGCCACGCATCGGGACGCCGAGCTGGTGGGGCAGGCCCTGCAGGAGCTGAACTTCAAGGTGCTTGCGCACCAGGATCTCTCGCTGCGGCAGCTGGAGGCGGTGACGGCATCCTGGCTCGATGCGCTGAAGGCCGCCGGCCCGGCGGCCGTCGGCTTCCTCTACTTTTCGGGCCACTGCTGGGCCGATGCGCGCGCCAAAAGAAACTACCTGGTGGCCAACGAGACGCTGCCGCAGGCGCGCGAGATCCTGCGCAAGGAGGGCCTCGGTCCGGCCCATCTGCACAGCATCCAGGCCGCCCTGCCGCGCGTCGGCCTGCCGCTGCGCCGGGTCACCCATGCCTTGAACGCCCTGCGCAACCAGGCGAACTTCGTCGTCATCGACTCGCATCTGGACGCGCCCGAGCCGGAGCTGCTCGCCGGCCCCGCAGGCACACGGGAGATCGCAACCAATGCCATGCTGGTGGCGCGCGGGCGCCCGGGTGTGCCGGCCCATGACGACAACGCCTTTTCCAGCGCCCTCGCGGATGCCCTGCGCAGCCCGGGGCTGGAGGCCCAGGCCGTCTTCAAGCAGGTGCAGATGCGCGTGGCCGAAAGCACCAAGGGGCGCCAGCTGCCCTGGATCGAGGATCGCCTGGTGCGTCCGTACGCGTTCCGGCCCGGGCGCGCCGAGCCGGCGGTGGGCAGCACCGGGCGGCGCGTGGCCCTGGTGATCGGCAATGCGCACTACCGCCATGCGGGCCTGCTGTTCAACCCCGGGAACGATGCCCGGGCCATTGCCAAGGCGCTGCGCGGCATGGGGTTTGCCGCTGTGCATGAGCACATGAACCTGGAGCGTCAGGCATTTCGGACCGCGCTAAGCCAGTTCCAGGCCCAGGCCAGTGAGGCCGAGCTGGCCTTGATCTATTACGCCGGGCATGGGCTGGAGAGTGCGGGGCGGAACTTTCTCGTCCCCATCGATGCCCAGGTGCTCAGCGACGAGCAGCTGGAGGAAGAGACCATCCCCGTCGCGCAGGTGCTGGACCATCTGGCGGGCGTCAAGCAGGCACGCATCCTGATCCTGGACGCCTGCCGGGAGAACCCGTTTCCGGGCGCTCAAGGCAGCCGGTCTTCCGCAGGGCTGGCCGAGATGGAGGCACGCCCGGGCACCCTGATCGCGCTGGCGGCCGACCCCGGCCAACCCAGCTACGACGGTGAGGGCGAGCACAGCCCCTATGCCGAAGCGCTGCTGAAGCACCTGGGTGAACGGCAGCTCGATGCACGCCTGATGTTCGGGCGCGTGTACGAAAGCCTCAACGCGCGCATGCAGGGCAGGCAGGAGGCCTGGATCCAGGCCAAGCTCAGTGGCCGGCCGGTCTACCTGAACCCGTGAACGGCTGAACCCACGCGCGCACGGGGCAGCCGGCCCAGCCGGCATCATGCGCACCATGCCCATCGAACTGCCCAAAGAACTGCGCGACCAGGCGGTGCGCTCGATCGAGCGCTACTTCCAGGAGGAGCGCGAGGAACGCATCGGCAATCTGGCCGCGGCGTCGCTGCTGAACTTCTTTCTGCAGGAGATTGGCCCGACGGTCTACAACCGCGCGGTGGCCGATGTGCAGGAGCGCCTGCAGGCCCGCGTGGCGGAGCTGGACCTGGAGGTGCATGAGGAGGAGTTCGGGTACTGGCGCCAGGCGGGGGTGGCGCGGTCGCCGCGGCGGTAAGCGGCCGGCTGTTGGCTGTTGGCTGTTGGCTGTTGAGGCTGCTGCCCCTATGCGCTGCCGAGAAGCGCAGCTTGGCTGGGCCGCGTGCACCAGCACGCGTTCCCATCTGACTCGGCCCAACTGTCTGAGCGGAGTGAGCGAAGCGAACGCAGCGAGTTTTGGGCCGGCCCAGCCAAGCGAGCATCGCAGGGGACCCCGGCCATCGGCCGGGGCTGCGCATCGGGGTCGCCTTTCTCTTGGTTCCTTTTCTTTGGCGAAGCAAAGAAAAGGAACTCGGGTGCAGGGGTGAAGCCCCTGCGGGCTGCAACGAGTCGCGCCCCTTCTCAAACAGGCAGATCAGCCCACCCACTCCGCATAAACGCAGTACGGCCCGTCCTCGCCCACCTCCCGCTCGCGCAACCGCAACCCCGCCCGCTCCAGCAAGGCGATGCAAGCCACGTTCCCCAGATCCACGCTCGCCCGCACCCGCCAGCCCAACCCCTGCGCCTGCTGCCGCAAGGCCTGCACCACCGCCAGGCCCAGGCCCTGGCGCCAATGCTCGGTCGCGATCAGCACACCGAGCTCGCATTCGCCCTGCGCGTCCGGCGCCAGCAGCCAGGCGTGGCCGGCGTAGCGGTCGGCGCGTTCCACCGCCCAGGCTTGCAGGCGCGCGCCGCGCAAGGCGGCGAAGCGCTCGCGCGCCTGCGCCTCGCTCAGCGGGCCGCCCACAAAGCGGCGCACCACCGGGTCGGCATTCAAGGCCGCGAAGGCCTCGAAGTCGACCTCGCGGTACGGCCGCAGAAAGCACTGGCTGAGCGGGGCAGGCTCCGCCCCACGCCAGCGCCAGGCGCTGCGGCCCAGTTCGGACAGGCGCGCGATCACAGCACTGCCACGCCCTCACACAGGCGCAGCGCGGTGCTGCGCACCGCGGCGGCGCTGGGCACGAAGGCGGCTTCCAGGCTGTGGGCGGCGGGCGTGGGCACATCCGGGCTGGTGATGCGGCGGGCCGGGGCGCGCAGGTGCTCGAAGCCCTCTTCGGCCACGCGGGCGATGACCTCGGCGCCAATGCCGCACATCGGCCCGGCCTCGTGCACCACCACCAGGCGGCCGGTCTTGCGCACCGAGTTCAGCACCGTGCGGCTGTCCAGGGGCTTGAGGCTGCGCAGGTCGATCACCTCGGCGCTCACGCCATCGGCCTCCAACTGCTTGGCGGCGTCCAGGCAGGTGGCCACGGTCTTGCCGTAGCTCACCAGCGTGATGTCGCGGCCCACGCGCAGGGTGCTGGCGCGGCCCAACGGCACCAGGGTCTGCTCGGGTTCGGCGGGCACGGCGCCGGGCACGTAGCCGAGCGGCATGTCCAGGAACATCAGCACCGGGTTGTCGTCGCGGATGGCGGCCTTGAGCAGGCCCTTGGCGTCGGCAGGGTTGGAGGGGAAAGCGATCTTCAGGCCCGGCACATGGGCAAACCAGGCCTCCAGGTTATGGCTGTGCTGGGCGCCCACACCCCAGCCCGCACCGGTCTGCGCCAGCACCACGAGCGGGAAGTTGAACTGCCCGCCGGAGAGGTAGCGCAGCTTGCCGGCGCTGTTGACGAGCGCGTCCATCGCGTAGGTCAGGAAGGGCGCGTAGAGCAGGTCGATGACGGGGCGCAGGCCGCTGGCGGCAGCACCCACCGCCGTGCCGGCAATGATGGCCTCGGCCAGCGGGGTGTTGCGGACGCGCTCGGGGCCGAAGGCCTGCAGCAGGTCGGGGCGGGTGGTGGCCACGCCCTCGCCGAACATCAGCACGCGGCTGTCACGCGCCATCTCTTCGTGCAGGGCCTGGGTGATGGCCTCGTTCTGGGTCAGGGTCAGAAGTTGGGACATGGAAGGCTCCTCAGGCGTAGACATCGGTGAGCAAGGCGCCGGGGGCGGGCGCGGGGGCGGCGCTGGCTTCCTCGTGCGCCAGGCGGATCTGTTCGGTGGCCAGCTGGCGCAGCATCTGCAGGCCCTCGGCGTCCAGGTCGCCGCGCATCTGCAACGCGTCGGCCAGCTGGGTGATCGGGTCCAGCGCCTGCCAGTGGGCGCGCTCGGCGGGGTCGATGTGGGCGCCGTTGTCGCCCGAGTAGTGGCCGCGCTGGCGGTAGGTCCAGGTCTCCAGCAGATAGGGCTGGCCGGTGGCCTCGATGTAGGCGCGTGCGGCCTCGGCGGCGGCGCGCACGGCACGCACGTCATTGCCGTCCACCGTCTGGTGGGCGATGCCGTAGCGCTCGGCCCAGGGGGCGATGTGCTCGCCCACCATGGTCTCGCGGCGCGGCACGAAGGCCTGCCACTGGTTGTTCTCGCACACATAGAGCAGCGGCAGCTGCCAGACGGCGGCGAGGTTCAGCGATTCATGAAAGATGCCCTCGGTGGCCGCACCGTCGCCGAACAGGCAGGCCACGACGCCGGGGCGGCGCGCCATCTTGCGTGCCAGCGCCACGCCGGTGGCCATGCTGAGCTGGCCGCCCACGATGGTGGACGTGAGCACCACGCCGAGCTCCTTGGCGGAGATGTGCAGCGAGCCGCTCTTGCCCCCGCAGTAGCCGGTGGCCTTGCCATACAGCTCGCCGAGCAGGCGCGCCGGGTCGGCGCCGCGCGCCAGCAGGTGGCCGGCGCTGCGGTGGGCGGTGAGGATTTCATCGTCGGGCTGCAGCGCCGCCATCAGGCCCACGGCCGAGGCTTCCTGGCCCTGCGAGGAGCAGACCATGGGCGCGGGGCCGCGCGCGGCCAGCTCGGCCAGGTGCTCCTCGTAGGCGCGGATGAGCAGCATGCGGGCCAGCAGGTCGAGGTCGCTCTGAGGGTCGCTGGGGGAATCGAAGTGCGTGTCGGCTTTCATTCAGGGGCTCCTTAGATGCCGCGGCGCAGGGCCGGCAGTCGGGGTTTGGAGGGGTGCGAGACCACGGTGGGGCCAGGCTGCTGCAGGGCGTGCATGCGTTCGTCCCAGCGGCCCAGCGCGGCATGCACCTGCTGGGTCAGGCGCTGGCCATCGGTATGGCCCTGGCGCTCGGCCGCCTGGCTGAGCTGGGCCACGCTGTGCAGGCGCAGGTAGAGCTTCCAGTCGGCCAGGGGTACGTCGGCCAGCAGGCGCGAAAGGCCGGCCAGGCTGGCCGGCTGGGCCAGGTGCAGAGAAGCATCGGCCGGCACGCGCGCGGCGGCCAGGAAGACCGGCCAGTTGAAGCCGGCGGGCAGCTCTGAGCGGCTGGCCAGCGGCTTGCCGCCGTCCTGCTGCACCCAGCGTGCGGCCAGGCGGCGTTCCAGGCTGAGCAGGCGGTTGGCGGCGTCCAGCGGGTCGGGCTCGCCGGCCTGCAGGGCCAGGCGCTGCAGGCCCAGGCGGTAGCTGCCCAGGTTGGCCTCGCTGTAGCGCAGCGCATCGCCCAGGCCCAGGCCCCCGCGCTGCAGCTCCAGCCGCGGTGCACCACCATGGCCGTCCACCAGCACCAGGCGCACCGGGGTGTCCAGCAGGCCCTGGGCGCTGCCCAGCCAGGCGGCCAGGTGTTCATGGGTCTGGATGGCCTGGATGCCGTGGAACCACAGCGGCCAGGGGGCGGGGGCCGCGGGGGCGGAGAGGCTGGCGAGGGCCGGTGCGCCGGCCGCCGGCAGCGGCAGGCAGGCACCGACCACCTGGAGCAGCCAGGACACGAGCAAGGGACGCAGACGAAGCGACGACATGGAGAACCTTTCAGGCACTGACCGGTGTGACATGGGCCGGCAGGGGAACGACCGCAGGCGCGCCGACGGCGGCGCACAACTTGGACCAGCCGTGGGCATCGAGATGCGGCTGCACGTGCTCCAGCACCACCTGGCGCACCGGCGGGGGCATGCCGCCGAGCAGGCCGGCACGCTCGGCCGGGCTCAGCGCCGGCACCATCCAGCGCAGCGTGCGCAGCATCTCGTCGGCCGGGATGGAGGCCAGCAGGCGCTGGTGCAGGGCTTCGAGCTCGGCGTCGCTGTACAGCTCCCAGAGCAGGGCGTTGTGGCGGGTTTCCTCTTCCAGCATGTGCTCGAAGTTCTCGGCCACGAAGCGGCTCAGGCGGCGGTACAGATGCAGGGCGGCGGCGGCGCTGGGTTGCTGGGCCAGGGCCTGGCCTTCCGCCTGCAGGCCGGCAATGGCGTCCACATGCCCCTCGTGCTCGGCGCCGATGCGGGCGCTGGCGCCGGGGCGGCGCGCCTCCAGCGCGGTGTGCACGAACTCGTTCTCGTGGCGCAGATGGCTTTCGCACTCCTGCAGCAGCTCCTGCAGTTGGGCCAGCACCTGGCTGCGCTCGGCGGCGCAGTCCACGTCCAGGCGGCCCAGGCGCGTCAGCGTGTCGGCCATGAACAGGCGCAGGGCCTTGTGGATGGGGGCGTACAGGTCGAGGCGTTGGGCGGTGGTCATGGCGGCGTCGGGTTGTGGGTTTGGAATGGACGCCAGTGTTCCCAGTCATCCGCCCGCGCACATCGCCCGTATGGGCCAGTGGGCCGCCCGCCAGCGGGCCATTGGAGGTCGCCCGCATTGGCCCGTTCGGCCCATGACAAATTGATACGCGGGCGCGAGACTGCCGGCCCATCGAACAAAGGAGAGCCCCCATGCGTCCCTGGATCCGCCGCCTCACCCTCGGGGCCCTGGCCACCGCCGCCCTGCTGGCCACGGCCGGCGCCGGCGCCGTCTGGATGGGCCATCGCAAGATGGACCGCCAGATCAGCACCCCCAGCAGCGCCCCCTGGGCCGTGCCCAGCAGCGCCGAAGCCCTGGCGCGCGGCGCCTACCTGTACGCCTCGCGCGGCTGTGCCGACTGCCATGGCAAGGACGGCGGCGGCAAGGTCTTCATCCAGGACGGCGACAGCCTGCTGGTGAAGGCGCCCAACATCAGCCCCGGCACCGGCTCGGTGGCGGCGCGCTACACGCCGCAGGACTGGACCCGCCTGCTGCGCCACGGCGTCAAGCCCAACGGCCGCCCCGCCTTCATCATGCCCAGCGAGGACTACGCCCGCTGGACGCAGGAAGACCTGGCCGCCCTGGTGGCCCATGTGCGCCAGCTGCCGCCCGTGGCCGGCGAGGGCCTGGTGGCGAAGCTGCCGCCGCCGATGGTGGGCGCCTACGGGGTGGGCCTGATCCAGGACGCAGCCGAGAAGATCGCCGCCCGCCCCGCGCCACCCTCGCAGCCCGTGCCGGCCAGCGTGAGCGTGGAGCACGGTGCCTACGTGGCGCAGATGTGCGCGGGCTGCCATGGCCCCGAACTGAAGGGCGGTCGCATTCCCGGTGGCCCACCGGACTGGCCCGCCGCCGCCGCGCTCTCGGGCCCCCAGAGCGTGATCAGCCGCTACCCCGACGCCGCCAGCTTCCAGCAGATGCTGAAGAGCGGCCGCCGGCCCGATGGCAGCGCCATCCAGGTGATGCCGTTCGAGTCGCTGCGCGAACTCAACGACGTGGACGCGCAGGCGCTGCATCTGTACCTGAAGCAGCTCTGAGCGCTTAAGGGGAAAGCCAAGGGCCTTGGCGTTGAAGCGTGCTTGGAGGCGCTTGTGAGAGCCCGCAGGGGTCTTCAACCCCTGCACCCCGACCCGCCTTTCTTTGCTGCGCTGTTCGGAGTCAGGACATGGGTAACAGGTGTGCCGGGACATGGGTAACACCTTGAACTCAAGTGTCGGGCGCGAAATTGCGCAGGTCGATCTGCATGAACCTCTGGTGGCAGAAGTACACGTCATGCACGCCATCGGTGTCGACGCACGCTCGCAGCCCGATGGAAAGGCGGTGCAGTGCTTTGGAGGTTCGGATGCGCCGTCCCTTGAAATGGATGAAGCCATTCCAGCCCACCTTCACCACTTCATCGGTGCTGGGGTACTCGAAGGGGGCAGGGGTTTCGCGGTAGGGCAGTGGGCTGGGCTGGTAGCTGCCCACGGGTGGCCTCATGGCCAGCGCCTCATGTGGCCGCTCGCAGTTGTAGATGGCACGCCAGGTATCGAAGGCCCGCTGTGCAGCGGCCACATCTCCGAAGTTGCG